>JBOFVL010000049.1:0-48241 GCA_051653085.1 Afipia sp.
ATTACGAGGCAAAGTACTCTCCGGGCGCATCAAAACACATCCTGCCTGCACCTATTTTACCTTTTGTTTACCAGGAAGTCCGAAGGTTAACGCTGGCGGCGCATGTGGCGCTTGGCTGCCGGGGCGTAAGCCGTGCGGATTTCCGTTACGACGACCGCATCGAGGGACTTGGGGGATTGTCCTGCCTCGAGGTGAACACCCAACCCGGCATGACCGAGACGTCACTTGTTCCAGAGCTTGCTGCTCACGCAGGCGTAACATTTGACGAGTTGGTGCAATGGATGGTGGAGGACGCCTCTCTCGATCGCTAGGATCGCAGAGGCCCCAATCTAATCCTCAGACAAGAGCCGCTTCCGCAGCGTCGCGCACGCGCGGCCGTGCGCCTGCGTCTGCACGCCGCTCTGCGTCCCATGCCGCCACGCGCTATGAAGCGCCTCATCCCTGGATCGCCATGCTGGAGCGCCGGTTGCCGCGCTTCGCCGGGCTTGCTGCAACCTGCTTCGTTCTGATCGGCGCCGTCGTGCTCGGCGTGACCAAAGGCGATCACACCGACGACGTGCTCGGTGCGCTGAGCGATACCCGCAACGCTGCGGCCAACGCGATCGGTTTCCGGATCACCAGCGTCGCCATCACCGGCCGCAAGCAGCTCACGCAGGATGAAATTCTCGCCGTCGGCGGCGTCAACGGCCGCTCGTCGCTGCTGTTTCTCGATGCGGCTTCGGCCCGCGACAAGCTGAAGGCCGATCCGTGGATCTCCGACGCCACCGTGCAGAAGCTCTATCCGGGCCGGTTGCAGATCGACATCACCGAACGCAAGCCGTTCGCGCTGTGGCAGGAGAACGGACGCGTCTCCGTGATCTCTGACGACGGCACCGTGCTTGAGCCTTACGTCGCGCGGCGTTTCGTGTCGCTGCCGCTGGTGGTGGGCAAGGGCGCGGAAACCCGCGCCAAGGATTTCCTCAATTTGCTCGCGCAATATCCGCAGGTGCGCACCCAGGTGAAGGCGATCGTCTATGTCGGCGAGCGGCGCTGGAATCTGCGTCTTGCCGACGGCGTCGATGTCCGGCTGCCGGAATTCGAGGTCGAGAAGGCGCTGGCGACACTGAGCAAGATGGACAAGGAAAGCGGTCTGTTCTCGCGCGATATCACCGCCATCGACATGCGGTTGCCGGATCGCCTGACCGTGCGCCTGTCGGAAGCCGCCGCCAAGGCGCGTGACGAATTGTTCAAGGACAAGAAGCCCAAGAAGGCTGGTGCCGCATGACCAGTCTCGATCGCACCCAGACCCCGAAGACTCGCCAGATGCCGCCGAACAAGACGGCGCTGGTGGCGGCGCTCGATATCGGCACCAGCAAGATCGCCTGTCTGATCGCGCGGCTAAAGCCGTGCCCGCCAAGCGATGCGCTGCGCGGCCGCACCCATGCCGTCGAGCTGATCGGGCTGAGCCACATCCAGTCGCGCGGCGTCAAGGGCGGTGCGGTGGTCGATCTCAACGAATGCGAGCAGGCCGTGCGTCAGGCCGTGGCGCTTGCCGAGCGCATGGCCAAGGTTCGTGTCGAATCGGTCTTGTTGTCGGTGTCGGCTGGCCGCCTGATGGGCAACCTCGTCGAGGCCTCCTCGGAATTGCGCGCTGGCGCGGTGACGCCCGCCGACCTCAGCCGGGTTATCAGTGCCGGGATGCACCACGCCACGCCGCAGGGCCGGACTGTCCTTCACGTCCTGCCGGTCGGCTTCTCGCTCGACGGCGTTAAGGGCGTCCGCGACCCGAGCGGTATGGTGGCGCGCCATTTTGGCGTGGAAATGAACGTCATCACCGCTGACGCAACTGCAGCAAAGAATCTGATGTTGGTGGTCGAGCGCTGCCACCTCAACGTCGAGGCTATGACCTGTGCGCCTTACGCCGCCGGATTGTCGGTGCTGACGGACGACGAGGCAGATCTCGGCGCCGCCGTGGTCGAGATGGGGGCGGGCACCACGACGATCGCGACCTATTCCAGCGGGCAGTGCGTCCATGCCTCCGGTTTTGCACTCGGCGGGCAACACGTCACCATGGATTTGGCGCGAGGACTCGGCGCCTGCATTGCGGATGCCGAGCGAATCAAGACGTTATATGGCACCGTGCTGACCGGCGGATCCGACGCGCGTGACGTCATGAGTGTGCCAACGGCGGGAGATCACGACGGCCACGCGTCGCAGATGGTGTCCCGGGCCACGATTGCAAACATCGTCCGGCAGCGGGTTGAGGAGATTTTTGAGATGGTCAGGGACCGACTCGCGGATTCCCCCTTTGCGGCAGAGCCGCGGGCGCGAGTTGTTTTGACCGGCGGAGCCTCGCAGCTCACCGGCATCCCCGATCTTGCCAGCCGTATTCTTGGCCGCGAGGTGCGTATCGGCCGCCCGCTCGGCTTTGGCCGCCTGCCTAACGAAGCCAAGAGTTCGTCATTCGCAGTGCCCGCCGGCCTGCTGGTCTATCCGCAATTCGCACACCTTGAACACGTTGAACCGCGGCATACGCGGCAAGTCATGACAGGGACCAACGGCTACTTCGGAAAGGTCGGACGATGGCTTCGAGAGGGCTTCTGATGATCTCAACACCGGATCGGACCATTCCATCAACCGCTTTGGCGTGCAGCCCAAGCCCCACGCGCGCGTAATCGAGAGGCAACCATGACCATCAATCTCACCCCCCCGGATGTTCGCGAGCTGAGGCCCCGCATCACCGTGTTCGGTGTCGGCGGCGCGGGCGGCAATGCCGTCAACAACATGATCTCCGCCGGCCTGCAGGGCGTCGACTTCGTCGTCGCCAACACCGACGCGCAGGCCCTCACCATGTCGAAGGCCGAACGCATCGTGCAGATGGGCACCCAGGTCACCCAGGGTCTCGGCGCAGGTTCGCAGCCGGACGTCGGCGCTGCCGCCGCTCAGGAAGTCATCGATGAGATCAAGGATCATCTCTCGGGGGCGAACATGGTGTTCGTCACCGCGGGCATGGGCGGCGGCACCGGCACTGGGGCAGGCCCCGTGATTGCCGCGACCGCGCGCGAGATGGGGATCCTCACCGTCGGCGTCGTCACCAAGCCGTTCCACTTCGAAGGCCAGCGCCGCATGCGCACCGCGGAGGCCGGTATTACCGAGCTTCAGAAGGTGGTCGATACGCTGCTGATCATCCCGAACCAGAACCTATTCCGGGTCGCCAACGAGAAGACGACGTTCGCCGACGCCTTTGCGATGGCTGATCAGGTGCTCTATTCGGGCGTCGCCTGCATCACCGACCTGATGGTCAAGGAAGGCCTCATCAACCTCGACTTCGCCGACGTTCGCGCCGTGATGCGCGAAATGGGCAAGGCGATGATGGGTACCGGCGAAGCCACCGGCGAGAAGCGCGCGCTGACCGCAGCCGAAGCTGCGATCGCGAACCCGCTGATCGACGATTCGTCGATGCGCGGCGCACGGGGTCTTCTGATCTCGATCACCGGCGGCAAGGACCTGACGCTGTTCGAAGTCGACGAAGCCGCCACGCGTATCCGTGAAGAGGTGGACAACGACGCCAACATCATCGTCGGCGCGACGTTCGATGAAACCCTTGAAGGCGTTATCCGCGTGTCGGTGGTCGCCACCGGTATCGACACGGTAGCCGCCAGCCGTGCCACCACGCCGGTTCATGCGCCGGCGACCGGCGCTCCGGAAAGCCGCCTTGCCGAACTGACGGCGCGTCTGCGCGCCGACAATCAGCGCATGCAGGAGCGCGCGCAGCAGCAGAAGCAGGCTGCGACTTCATCCGCTTCGGCGCCCCGTGCCACTGCCGACCAGATCGACCGCGCCGCGCTCGCGGCGATCGCCGAAGCGGTGTCGCCGACCGATCGTCCGGCTCCGGCCCCGATGCAGCCCGCCGCCTATGGCGACGTCAGCGTGCGTCCGGTGCCGCCAAAGCCTTCGCTGTTCCCGGATCACGAAGAACCGATGAACCTGCAGGAAGCGGCTCCGCCGTCGTCCTTCATCCCGCAGCCCGCCGAGCGGATGCCGCTTCGCGCGCCGCGCATGCCGCAGTTCGAGGAGTTGCCGGTCCCGGCCCAGAACCAGATCCGTCAGGCGCGCGGCGAGACCGCTGAGGAACATCCGCCGCAGAAGCGCGCTTCGCTGCTGCAGCGTCTGGCGAATGTCGGCCTCGGCCGGCGTGACGAGGAAACCGAGCCGCCGATCGCGGCCCGCGCGTCCGGCCCGGCGATGTCGCCGATGCCGCCGCTCCCCGAGCGCAAGCCGCAGCGGCCGATTCCGGCCCAGTATGGCGGCGCAGGTGAACCGGTGTCCGAGTACGGCCGCCGCCCGGCGCCTCAGGGACTTGATTCGCACGGCCGCCCGGCCCCGGCCGCGCCTCAGGGCGGTGGGGAGGATCATCTGGATATCCCCGCCTTTCTGCGGCGTCAGGCGACCTGACAATTGTTACAGTTCGTGACCACGGCAAATGCCCCGGCCAAAAGCCGGGGCATTTGTTTATCCGCTTTTTGGGCGATTGGGTCCCCATCTAACTGTTTGTTTTTGTTTGTAAAATATTGTGCTTTGGCAGCGGCTTGAGCCCAGACCTGCGGCCGGGTAAATGGGCGGACCGGCGGCACGAATGCGGCGAGTTTGGGGTAACAATCTGTAAACAAGCGTGAGTGGCGCTCTTTCGCGCAGGGGTTAAGGTCTTCGCACTTGGGGATGATCCTTGGTTGCACCGCCGCTCTAAAAGGCGAAACCAGTTCGGTTGCGGCGACTCAGGATGACTAAAACTTTGGGCACGTGGGAATGAAATCCAGTCGGCAGACAACGCTCCGGTCGCACGTCACCGTGACGGGCATCGGTGTTCATTCCGGTTCCCAGGTTAGCCTGACCATTGGGCCCGCCGACATCAATTCAGGTTTCGTCTTCATCCGCGCCGGCGCCGACCGCGAAGTTCAAGCCATCGCAGCCTCCGTCATCGCCACCGATTTTGCGACCGTGCTGGGTGACCATCAGGGTCCGCTTGTTTCCACCGCCGAGCATGTTCTGGCCGCGCTGCGCGGCATGGGCGTCGACAACGCCACCATTGAAGTCGATGGGCCCGAAGTGCCGATCATGGACGGCAGCGCGGCTCCCTTCGTCGAAGCGATCGACCAGGCCGGCATCGTTCAGCAGAACGCCGCCCGCCGCTTCATCGAAGTCCTGAAGCCAATACAGGTCGTGCAGGGCGAGTCGTTCGGCGAACTGCGGCCCTATGCCGGCGGTTTCCGCGCCGAACTTGAAATCGACTTTGCCAATTCACCGATCGGGCGGCAGGCTTACGCCTTCGATCTGGATGCCGACAGTTTCCGCCGCGACATCTGCCGCGCCCGCACCTTCGGCTGCATGGGCGACGTCACCAAGCTCTGGAGCGCAGGTTACGCGCTCGGCGCGTCGCTTGAGAATTCCGTGGTGTTCGACGACATCCGCGTCCTGAACACTGAAGGCCTGCGCTACGCCGACGAATGCGTCCGTCACAAGGTTCTCGATGTGGTGGGCGATCTGGCGCTGGCCGGTTTGCCGCTGATCGGGCTTTATCGCTCGGTGCGCGGCGGCCACAAGCTCAACCACGCCGTGCTCACCGCCCTGATGGCCGACCGCCATGCCTGGCGGGTTGTGGAAGCCACCGAGCCGGTGCTCGAGCGCCCGGTTGCCGTGCGCCGCGCCCGCGGTCACGCCGATGTCGCTGGCGGCATGGTCGCCGTGGCCTATGGACCGGATGTGTCCTGAACGCCTCAGCGTTCCCCGTTTAACCAAGTCGCCGTTCCAGTCGGTCAATTCGCCTTAATCCGGGCGAAATGTCTCCCTATCCGGTTGGTTAAGGTATCTTTTTCAGTTACATAGGCATGGTTTGAAAGCCTGTTGGCTGTATGTGCCGGGATGACGGCATGGGGCTCAAGCAACTCAAAATCCTCGATCGGCTCGGTTTCGCGCGTCGGATGTAAACTCAGGTCGGCCAAACGTATGACCCTCGAATTGCGCAAATTGCCCGATCCGTCCCGCCTGAATGGGTTCGCGCGTCACGCGCGTCTAGCCTTCGGCCTGATGATGCTGACTGTGCCCCTGAGCGGATGCGGCGGCGGCGCGCTGTGGGACAAATTTTTCGCCAAGGAAGAAACCTTCGTCGATGAGCCGGCCGACAAGCTCTACAACGAGGGCTTGTACCTGATGAACAAGAAGGGTGACCGCAAGGGCGCCAACAAGAAGTTTGAGGAAGTCGATCGCCAGCATCCGTATTCCGAATGGGCGCGCAAATCGCTGCTGATGTCAGCCTACGCATCCTATGAGAACGGCGACTATGACGAGTGCATTTCCTCGGCCAACCGTTACGTCGCGCTGCATCCCGGCAGCCCGGATGCTGCCTATGCGCAGTATCTGATCGCGGCTTCCAACTTCGATCAGATTCCGGACGTCTCGCGCGACCAGGGCCGCACCGAAAAGGCCATTGCCGCGCTTGAGGAAGTGATCCGCAAGTATCCGACCTCGGAATACGCCACTAGCGCCAAGAAGAAGATCGAAGCCGCGCGCGACCAGCTCGCCGGCAAGGAAATGACGGTTGGCCGTTACTACATGGACAAGAAAGACTACACGGCCGCGATCAACCGCTTCAAGGTGGTGGTGACGCAGTACCAGACCACGCGGCACGTCGAAGAGGCCTTGGCGCGTCTTACCGAGGCCTACATGGCGATCGGCATCGTTCCGGAAGCCGAGACTGCCGCAGCCGTTCTTGGCCACAACTTTCCTGACAGCCGCTGGTACAAAGACGCGTACAATCTTGTAAAGTCGGGCGGTACCGAACCGACGGAAAACAAGAGTTCCTGGATCAGCCGGGCATTCAAGAAGGTCGGTCTCGGCTAACTCGCGCGTCAGGACTAACCCCGCATGCTGGCCCGGCTTTCGATCCGTGACATCGTCCTGATCGAGCGGCTCGATATCGACTTCATCAAAGGCCTTGCTGTCCTCACCGGTGAAACCGGCGCGGGCAAATCCATCCTGCTTGATGCGTTCGCGCTGGCGCTGGGCGGACGCGGCGACGCCAGCCTGGTCCGTCACGGCGTGGAGCAGGGCCAGGTGACGGCGGTCTTCGATGTTCCGAAGAAACATCCCGCCAATGCCATTCTCCGTGACAACGGATTTGATGATTCCGGCGAGATGATCCTGCGGCGGGTGCAACTCGCCGACGGGCGCACCCGCGCCTTCCTCAACGATCAGGCGATCAGTATTCAAACCCTGAAGGCGGTGGGCACCACCTTGGTGGAAATCCACGGCCAGCACGACGAACGCGCGCTGGTGGATACCGCGACTCACCGGCGGCTGCTCGATGCCTTCGCCGCGCTCGAGAAGGATGTGAGTGCCGTCGAGGGGCTATGGGATGCGCGCCGTACCGCGCGCAACGCGCTGGACGAGCACCGTGCCGGCATGGAGCGCGCTGCGCGCGAGGCGGACTATCTGCGTCATGCGTCCGAGGAACTGAAGAAACTCAATCCACAGGACGGCGAGGAGACCTCGCTGGCGGAGCGCCGCAGCGTGATGATGCAGGGCGAGAAGATCGCCGAGGATCTGCGCGACGCGCAGGCGGCGGTGGGCGGCCCGCAATCGCCGGTGTCGTCGCTGGCGGCGGCTGTGCGCCGGCTGGAGCGTCGTGCAAGCACTGCACCGGCGCTGATCGAGCCCGCGGTGAAGGCAATGGATGCCGCAATCAATGCGCTTGAGGAAGCCGACCAGCATCTCAATGCAGCTCTTATTGCCGCCGATTTCGATCCGCTCGAACTCGAACGCATCGAGGAGCGGCTGTTCGCACTGCGCGCGGCGGCTCGGAAATACTCGACGCCGGTCGATGCGCTGGCGGCGCTGGCGCAACGCTATGCTTCGGATGTTGCGCTGATCGATGCGGGCGCGGACCAGTTGAAGGTGCTGGAAAAGGCGGCGGTGGCCGCCGACAAGGCCTATGACGCGGCCGCGTTGAAGCTTTCTGCCGCGCGCATCAAGGCTGCGGAAAAACTCAACAAGGCGGTCAACGCCGAGCTTGCGCCGCTGAAGCTGGAGCGGGCGAAGTTCTCCACGCAGATCGAGAGCGATGCGTCGTCACCGGGGCCACAGGGTTTTGATCGCGTCGAATTCTGGGTGCAGACCAATCCGGGCACCAAGCCGGGTCCGCTGATGAAGGTCGCATCGGGCGGCGAACTGTCGCGCTTCCTGCTGGCGCTGAAGGTGGTGCTGTCGGATCGCGGTTCGGCACCGACGCTGGTGTTCGATGAAATCGATACGGGCGTGGGCGGTGCTGTGGCCGACGCCATCGGCGCTCGGCTGGGGCGGCTGGCTGAGAAGGTTCAGGTGATGGCCGTGACCCACGCGCCGCAGGTGGCGGCACGGGCCGATCAGCATCTGCTCATTTCCAAGGATGCGCTCGACAAGGGCAAGCGCGTTGCGACGCGGGTGGCGACGCTGGCCAAGGATCATCGCCGCGAGGAAATCGCGCGGATGTTGGCAGGCGCGGAAATTACCGCCGAAGCACGCGCGGCGGCGGAACGGCTTCTCAAAGCTGCAACGGCGTAAGCTGTCATGGCCGCGAAACCCAAAAAAGCGCCGATCGCCGTCGACAAGCTGACCGAGACGCAGGCCAAGGTCGAACTGGTGCGTCTTGCGCTCGAAATCGAGCGTCACAACGAGCACTATTATAACGAAGACGCACCGAAAATTTCGGACGCCGCCTATGATGACCTGCGCAAACGCAGCGACGCCATCGAGGCGCGGTTTCCGGGCCTCGTCTCGGTGGACTCGCCTTCGCAGAAGGTCGGCGCGCAGCCCACGGGGCGCTTTGCAAAAGTCCCGCACACGGTTCCGATGCTGTCGCTCGGCAATGCGTTCACCGACGAAGACGTCACCGATTTTGTCGATCGCGTGCGGCGTTTTCTGAAACTCGGCGAGGATGAGATACCGGCTATCGTGGCCGAGCCGAAGATCGACGGCCTGTCGCTGTCGCTGCGTTACGAAGACGGCGAACTGGTCCGCGGCGCGACGCGAGGCGACGGTTTCACCGGCGAGGATGTGACCGCGAACGTGCGGACCATGTCCGACATCCCGCACAAGCTGAAAGGCCGCAACATTCCCGCCGTCTGCGAAATCCGCGGCGAAGTTTACATGCTCAAGAAGGATTTTCTGGCGCTCAACAAGCGGCAGGCCGCCGCCGAAGACACCGTGTTTGCCAATCCGCGCAATTCGGCAGCGGGTTCGCTGCGCCAGAAGGATCCGTCGATCACCGCATCGCGCCCGCTAAAATTCTTCGCCTATGCCTGGGGCGAAATGAGCGCGCTGCCGGCCAAGACCCAGCACGAGATGATTGAATGGATCGGCAAGGCGGGTTTCGTCACCAATCCGCTGATTACGCTGTGCAAGGATGTCGACGGGCTGCTGAAATTCTACCGCAAGATCGAACAGAAGCGCGCCTCGCTCGGCTACGACATCGATGGCGTGGTCTACAAGGTGGACCGGCTCGACTGGCAGGAACGCCTTGGCTTCGTGTCACGCAATCCGCGTTGGGCCATCGCGCACAAGTTCGCCGCCGAACAGGCGACGACTGTCCTCAACGACATCGAAATCCAGGTCGGGCGCACCGGTGCGCTGACGCCGGTGGCGAAGCTTGCGCCGGTGACGGTCGGCGGCGTGGTGGTGCAGAACGCGACGCTGCACAACGAGGATTACATCAAGGCGATCGGCAATGACGGCCAGCCGATCCGCGACGGCGTCGATGTTCGCATCGGCGACACGGTTGTGGTGCAGCGCGCGGGCGATGTGATCCCGCAGATCGTCAGCGTCGTGATCGACAAGCGGCCGAAGGACGCAAAGCCTTACAAATTTCCGACGGTGTGCCCCGCCTGCGGCAGTCACGCGGTGCGGGAAGAAGACCCGAAGACGGGTAGACCCGATTCGGTCCGCCGCTGCACCAACACGCTGGCCTGTCCGGCACAGGCGAAGGAACGGCTGAAGCATTTCGTCGCGCGCAACGCGTTCGACATCGACGGACTTGGCGACAAGCAGATCGAGGAATTCTTCACCGATGGGCTGGTGATGTCGCCGGTCGATATTTTCACTCTCGAGAAGCGCGACGCAAGATCGCAAAAGAAGCTCGCTGACCGCGAAGGTTTCGGCGCGACCTCGGTTCGCAACCTGTTCGCGGCCATCGATGCCAGGCGCACCATCGCGCTGCATAGGTTGATCTTTGCACTCGGCATTCGTCATATCGGTGAGGGCAACGCCAAGCTGTTGGCCCGTCACTACGGTACGGTCGAGGCTTTCCGCGCGGCCATGATCGCGGCAGGCGAGGGCGAGGAGTCCGAGGCGTATCAGGATTTGAACGGTATCGAAGGCGTCGGCGCCGTTGTCGCCAACGCCATCGTTGAATTCTTCAAAGAGCCGCACAGCGTCAAGGCAGTGGACGATCTGCTGGGCGAGATCACCGTGCAGCCCGCCGAGAAGGCCAAGACCGATACGCCCATCGCGGGCAAGGTTGTTGTGTTCACCGGATCGCTGGAGAAGTTCACCCGCGAGGAGGCGAAGGCCACCGCCGAGCGGCTGGGCGCCAAGGCGTCAGGCTCGGTATCGAAAAAGACCGATTACGTGGTGGCAGGTCCGAGGGCTGGCTCGAAGCTGGCCGAGGCACAGAAACTTGGCGTCAAGATTCTGACCGAAGACGAATGGCTGGAACTGGTCGGCGGGCGCTAGATAATTCCTGTCTCGTTGTCTTCCGCCTCGATCATTGTCTCTTCGGTAACGACGGTGGGATTGCGCGGCAGCAACGAGAATACGACAGCGGCGCAGGCCGCCGAAATTGTCAGGATCGCAATGTTAAGCGCCAGCGGTGTTGCGAAGTGACCGCCGAGCCACGCCCCGAGTTGCGAGCACAGCGAACCGAATCCCATTTGCAGAAAGCCCATCGCGCCTGACGCCGTGCCTGCGGCTTGTGGCCGGACACTGACCGCGCCCGCCGACGCATTCGCCATGGCAAAGGCGTTGCCGAACATGACGATCATGTGCGTCCCGAACAGCCATGACGGCACCTGATTGTATCCCGTGACGCCCCAGATCACGTTGAGGACTGAGCCGAGGATCTGCAGCACGATTCCCAGCCAGATCATCCGGTCGATCCCGAAGCGCGGCGACAGCCGAACCGACACCAGATTGCCGAGCATGTAGGCGACGCCTGACGTCGCGAACCAGAGGCCGTATTCCGCGGTGGTGCGGCCCATCTGGTTGACGACGATATAAGGCCCGCCGCCTGCGAAGGTGAAGATGATCGCCGATGCCAGCATCTGGCAGAGCACGTAGCCCATGAATGCGCGGCTCGCTGACAGCGCGCGAACGTCCTTGAAGAAGCCGCTGTCGTCCGGCGTCGCAGTCACGCGCCGGGTTTCCGGCAGGCCGAAGGCGATGCAGGCCGTTATGACGGTTGATGTGCCGGCCATGACGTAGAAGATCGCGCGCCAGCCGAAACTGGTTTCGATCAAGCCGCCGATCAGCGGGCTCAGCATCTGGGCGATCATCATGACGGCGATGACGAGGCTGATCATGCCGCCGACGCGCTCGCGCGGGTAAAGGTCGCGGATGATGGCGCGGGCCATCACCATGCCGGTGGCGCCGCCGAGCGCCTGCAGGAAGCGGCCGCCAATCAGTTGCGGCAGCGTCTGCGCGAGAATGCAGATGAGGGTCGCTACCACCGTCAGCCCGAATCCGGCGAGCAGCACGGGACGCCGGCCGAAGCGATCCGACAGCGGCCCTGTCACGAGCTGCGAGATCGCAAGCCCGACCATGAACAGCGAGACGTTCAACTGCACGGCGGAGACGTCGCTGACGAAGGTGGTTGCCAGAAGCGGGAGCGCCGGCACAAGGATGTAGAGCGAGACCGGCGCGAGGCCGTTCATCATCACCAGCAGAATGAGGATCTTCCACGACGCGCGGGTTGCGGTTCTTGTAGAGGCGATCTCGATCTTCTCGACGGTCACGTTGTCCGGACTCTGATTTTTGTTATTGTTTTTATGTGAAGCGCTGGATCATGTCGGCGTATCGGCTCGCACCACGAGTGGCTCGGTGGCGGCATCGAGCCAGACTTTCGTCGCCTCATCCAGCAGCGGACGGATTTCGTCGCGCACCCGCGCGTGATAGGCGTTGATCCAGTTGCGTTCCTGCTTGCTGATGCGATCGGCGTTAATCAGCCGCCGGTCGATCGGCGCGAGCGTTAGCGTCTCGAAACCGTTCGTCGGCTTTTCCGCGCCCTCGATGATCTTCTCGACGACCAGTTCGAGATTCTCGATGCGGATGCCGAAGGCATTGGTCTTGTAGTAGCCCGGCTCGTTGGACAGGATCATGCCGCGCTTCAGCGGCGTGGTGCCGAGCTTGGAAATGCGCGCCGGACCTTCATGCACCGACAGATAGCTGCCGACGCCGTGGCCGGTACCGTGCTCGAAATCGATACCCGCCTGCCAGAGAAATTGCCGCGCAAGCACGTCGATCTGCGCGCCACTGGTCCCGTCGGGAAAAGCAGCCCGCGCAATCGCGATATGCCCGCGCAGCACGCGGGTGAAGCGGTCGCGCATTTCCGCAGTCGGCTCGCCGATGGCGATGGTGCGGGTGACGTCGGTGGTGCCGTCTTCGTATTGTGCGCCGGAATCGATCAGCAGCAGGTCGCCCGGCGCGATGCGGCGGTTGGATTTGCGCGTGACGCGATAATGCACGATGGCGCCGTTCGGGCCGGTGCCGGAGATGGTTGGAAACGAGACGTCTTTCAGCGCGCCGGTGTCGCGGCGGAAGGTTTCCAGCGCTTCCACAGCATCGATCTCGGTCAAGCCCCCCTTCGGTGCCTCGCGATCGATCCACGCGAGAAACCGCGCCAGCGCTGCGCCGTCGCGCTTGTGTGCCGCGCGGGTGCCGGCGATCTCAGCGGTGTTCTTCACGGCCTTCAGCAGCGCGACCGGATCGGTCAGCCGCACAGGCTTGCCGCCCTCCGCCGCGATCAAACGAGACAGCGCATCGGCTGCAGTTGCTGCATCCAGGCCGATAGCCGCCTTGGTGCGCGCCAGTTCGGCGAGCCGCGGTATCAGGGCGTCCGGCTCCTCAACCGTGGCATTCTTCTCGAGATGATCGCGCGCAGTGTTCGACAGCTTGCGATGATCGATGAAGATGATGGCGCGGCCGTCTTTGGGCACCAGCGCGTAGGACAGCGGCAGCGGCGTGTGCGCCACGTCGGCGCCGCGAATGTTGAAGGTCCACGCGACCGCGTGCGAATCGGACAACACGAGTGCATCGACATTGAGCTTCGCGATCTCCGTGCGGATGCGCGCGAGCTTGTCGCTTTCAATTTCTCCCGCAAATTGAATGGGGTGGACTTTGACCGGTCCAAGCGGGGGGGCGGGGCGGTCCGCCCAGATCGAATCGATCGGGTTGCCATCTACCGCCACCAGTTCTGCGCCGGCGGCCTTGCAGGCCTTGGCCAGGCGCTCTGCTGCCGCCGAAGTGTGCAGCCAAGGGTCAAATCCGAGGCGGTCGCCGGGTACCAGATGTTTCGTAAGCCAGGTTTCCGGCGGCGGTTCGATCAGGGATTCGATGGTCCAGGCGGCCGTGTCCACTTGTTTGGCCGCCTGCAGGGTGTAGCGCCCGTCCACGAACACTGCCGCCTGCCCAGTGAGGGCGATTGCCAGCCCCGCTGAACCCGTAAAGCCGGTGAGCCAGGCTAGCCGCTCGTCACAGGGCGGGACATATTCGTTTTGCTGGCTGTCCGCGCGCGGAATGACGAAGCCGGTGAGCTGCCGGCGCAGCAATTCCTCGCGGAATGCGGACAGCCGGGCGGTCAGCGCTACGCCCCCTTCGGGCTCTTCAAACGTCTGAAATTGAGCTTCGAACATCGTTCAACCTTAGGAGCCTGGGGGAACGGCGGCAATCGGTAGGCCGGGTATGGGTCTGCGCCAATTGGGAATGGCACGATCCATGCTTCGTATTCCCTGCCTACAGGGAAGGCTGTTTCGAGGAACCATTTGAGACCAACAACACTTGAACGGGATGGACCTCACGGAAACGCGGAGGGGTGTGTTTTTCAACTCAATGAAGAGGGGATAGGGCATGCCAGCTTTTATGTTTGAGAAGATTTCGCCGCCGGTGCGGCAGGGCAGTATTCCGACGGTTACGATCAAGGAGCCGCGCGGCGTCATCGTCCAGATGATCGACCGTTTGACGGAAAACCGGCTGCAGCGGGAAATGCGCAAGGCAAGGTTTGAAGCTGGTTACACTGAAGCTGACATCACCCCGCATCGCACGAGGCTCGAATGACATCCCTACTAGTCCAGCAAGCGGACTGATCCGGAATCCAGAAAAGTTCATCCGCTATAACCACGAGATTCCGGGTTCGCTCGCAACGGCTCGCGCCCCGGAATGACCACCCCTAGCGCTTCTGCATCAAGAGACTGCTCCAGCCGTCGATCTGGAGTCGCTTGATGAGTTTCACCCCGGCGTCGCTATAGGCCGCGACCACGCTGTTCGCCTGATGCGGCAGCAACCCTGAGAGAATGACAAAGGCTTTCGGAGCCAGATGCGCCGCCAGTGGCGGCGCAAGTCTCCGCAGAGGATTGGCGAGGATGTTCGCCAGCACCAGGGCGAAGGGCCCATTGGCCGCAAAGCGCGGCGACTGAAACCCGATCGCGCATATCGATTCCACCAGATTTCCAACGCCATTGAGCTTGGCATTCTCGCGCGCCACCACCACGGAGCGCGGATCGATGTCGCTCGCCAGCACATGCCGGCGCAGTGACTTCGCAGCGGCGATGGCCAGCACGCCGGTACCCGAACCGAGATCGAGCACGCGCTTCGGCGTGCGCTGATTCAAAACCTGATCGAGCAGTAGGAGGCAGCCGCGGGTGGTGCCGTGGTGTCCCGTGCCGAATGCCAGCGCCGCCTCGATCTCGATACCGATCTTGTTCGGCGGGATGCGGTCGCGGTCGTGGCTGCCGTGGACGATGTAGCGTCCGGCGCTCACCGGTACGAGGTCCGCGAGACTGGCCTTCACCCAGTCCTTGGTCTCGACCGTGCTGAACACGATGGATTTGGCCGCGGCCTCGCCCGCAGTCGTCGTCACCAGCGCATGGATGATGTCGCGGTCCGGCGGTTTCGCGAAATGCATGGTGATGTCCCAGCGGCCGCCCGGCCCCTCGAAGGCGGCAATCGCGAGGTCATGGCTGGGGTAGGTCTCGGTGATGATATCCACAACGCGGCTCGCCACGTGTTCGTCGCCGATGGCGAACGTGGCCTGCGTCGCGGGGGAGGGAGAGGGTGAATTCACGGCTGGGTCCAAATGGCTGAAATCGCTGACTGCATCGCCCATTTCCCCACAGCCTGTCCACAGATTACGTGCCGAACATACCCGGGTTCTTCACAGCTTCTTAACCATAGTTTTCCACACCCCAGTGAAGCTTTAACGGGCTAGAAATCCACAGCTTATTCACAGGGTTATCCATAGCCTTTCAACAGGCGTTTGTGGCGCTTCAAGTGAATATTCGGTGGTGATCCCGCAGGATAACCTGCGCCGCATTGTGCCCTGGCGCGCCGGTCACGCCGCCGCCCGGATGCGCGCCGGAGCCGCAGTGGTAGAGCCCCTTGAGGGGCCCGCGATAGCCGGCATAGCCGAGCATAGGACGGGCGGAAAACAACTGGTTGAGCGTCAGCGCGCCGTGGAAGATGTCGCCGCCGAGCAGGCCGAATTCGCGCTCCAGATCTAGCGGCGACAGCACCTGCCGCCCGATGACGCTGCGGGCGAATCCGGGCGCGTAATGATCCACCGTAGCGATCATCAGATCGGCGACCTCGTCGCGGTGGTCGTCCCAAGATTTGCCGTCCGGCAGTAGCGGCGCGACGTGCTGGCAGAACAGGCTGGCGACATGTTTGCCGGACGGCGCCAGCGAGTTGTCCAGCGTGGAGGGGATCAGGACCTCGATCACCGGCTCGCGGCTCCAGCCGTGCTGGCGGGCGTCGAGCCAGGCGCGGTCCATGTAGCCGAGACTCGGCGCGAGAATGATGCCTGCGGTCAGATGATCGCCTTCTCCGGGCAGCGCCTTGAACGACGGCAGCACCGACAGCGCGACGTTCATTCGGAAGGTGCCGGAGCCGTTGCGCCAGGTCGTGATGCGGTCGAGGAACGGCTTCGGCAGTGCGTCAGGCGGGATCAGCCGCGTGTAAAGCAGCTTCGGATTGACGCTGGAGGCGACATAGGTGGCGCGGACCGTCTCGCCGTTGTCGAGGACGACGCCCACGGCGCGGTCTCCCTCCACGATCACCTCACGCACCCCGGCATCGGTCTCGATCTCTGCGCCATGGGCGCGGGCGGATGCAGCCATCGCCTGCGTGATCGCACCCATGCCGCCGATGGCGTGACCCCACAGGCCCTTCCGGCCGTTCACCTCTCCGAACGCATGATGCAGCATCACATAGGCCGAACCTGCCGCGTAGGGGCTGGCATAGTTGCCGACGATGGCGTCGAAACCGAACAGCGCCTTGACCAGATCGCTCTCGAAGCGGTCGTCGAGCATGTCCCCCGCCGAGCGCGTGAACAGGTCGAGCAGCATGCGCTGGTTCTCCAGCGAGAGACCGCGCAGGATGTTTGCGCTGCCCAGCGCGTTGAATGCCTCGCGGATCGCATGCACGCCGAAGCCTTCGACCACATCGGGCGGCGCGCGCAGCACGAATTTACGCAGCACGTCGGCGATGGTTTCCAGCTCGCGGTTGAAATCATCGATCCGCAGGGCATCGCGTTCGCTGAACTTCGCGATGGACTGATGGGTGCGGCCTTCGCCGGTCAGGAGATAACGGCCGTCGGGCGCGGGCAGGAAGTTCTGCGCGCGCCGTTCGACCATGCGCAGGCCATGGCGAGCGAGGTTCAGATCCGCGATGACCTTCGGATTGAGCAGGCTCACCGTGTAGGCGGCCACCGAATTGCGGAAGCCGGGATAAAACTCCTCCGTCACGGCGGCGCCGCCGACCACCTTGCGGCGATCCACCACCTTTACACGCAGGCCGCCCATTGCGAGGTAGGCCGCGCAGGTCAGGCCATTATGGCCCGCGCCGATGATGAGTGCATCGTAGTCTGACATGCGCCAGTCATAGTCTCGGAGCACGTCACGTGCGAGTGATTTCTGTCACGCGCATGTTATTGCTCGCCGCAGAAGGCTATGCTCCACTCCACTCCCACCGCGTCCGGTGATTTGCCGGGATCATGCCGGAGCCTTCATGACGTCAGTGCCGTCCGACACCGCGAGCCAATCCTCCGGCGCGAGGAACAAGCTTGTTCTGGTGGTCTATACCGCTGCGATCTTCACCAGTGCCTTGCTGCTGTTTTCGGTGCAGCCGTTGTTCACGAAAATGGTCCTGCCGCGGCTCGGCGGCTCGCCCGCGGTGTGGTCCGTGGCGATGGTCTTCTTCCAGTCTTTGCTGCTCGGCGGCTACGCCTACGCGCACTATCTGATGACGCTCAAAAGCCGGATCGTTCCGGTGGTCATTCATCTCACGCTGCTGGTGGTGGCGTTGCTCACGCTGCCGCTGTCGATTGCGAGCGGGTGGGGTGAACCGCCGGCGAGCGGCTACGCATTCTGGCTGCTGGGCCTGTTCGCCGTCTCCATCGGCCTGCCGTTTTTTGCGCTGGCGGCCAACAACCCGATGCTACAGGCATGGTTTGTGCGCACCGGACACCCGGATGGTCCCGACCCGTATTTTCTCTATGCGTCCTCGAACATCGGAAGTTTCCTCGCGCTGCTGTCCTATCCGGTGCTGCTGGAGCCGATGTTCACGCTGCGGACCCAGAACCTGATCTGGACCGGCGGCTACGCTCTGCTGATCGTTCTGATTGCAGCGTGCGGCATATTGCTGCTGCGTTCGCCGGCGATGTCGGTCGCCGCCATTGAGGCCAGCGATGGAGACGCGCCGCCGCTGGCATGGACGATGCGTCTGCGCTGGATATTCCTTGCCGCGGTGCCGTCGGGCCTGCTGATCGCCGTCACTGCGCATATCTCGACCGACGTCGCCGCGGCGCCTCTGCTGTGGGTGCTGCCGCTGTCGCTCTATCTGCTGACATGGGTGCTGGTGTTCCAGTCGCGGCCGCTGTTGCCGCACCAGTTCATGGTGATGCTACAGCCGTTTGCCATCGCGGGCGTCATGATTCTGCTGGTGATCGGCGGCGAACAGAATTTGCTGCTGACATTGGGTGGTCATCAGCTTTGCTTCTTCATCATCGCCATGGCCTGTCATGGCGAACTGGCACGTACACGCCCGGCCGCAAGTCATCTTACCGGATTCTATGTGGCGCTGTCGTTCGGCGGCATGGTCGGCGGACTGTTTGCCGGATTGATAGCGCCCTACACGTTTTCGTGGATCGCCGAGTATCCAATCCTGCTCGCCCTTGCTGCCCTGTGCCGGCCGCCGGGGACATCGAAAGTACGTGGAGCGTTGGGCGTATGGCTTGTCACTGTCGCTGCGATACTCGCTATGATTGCGCTTTCTTACAGGCAGGGGACGGTCACCGAGTTTCTTGAGACGAACAGAGTGTGGGTCGTTACCGGCGCTGCGGCAGTGGCGGTGTTGTTGGCGGTGTTCTGGAGAATCGGCCGTTGGCAATTGGCCGCGGTGGTGGCGCTGGGACTGGTGTTGATCCGCGTCTATCCGGCAGACGACGGTCGTGTCGAGACGGTGCGCAGTTTCTTCGGTGTCCATAAGATCGTGGTGACGGCGAACGGCCAGTATCATGTGCTGATGCACGGCACGACGATCCACGGTGCGGAGAAATTCCTGAACGACGATGGCACGCCCATCAAGGGGCGGCCGGAGCCGATCAGCTACTATCACTCCGCCGGAGGCATGGGGCAGGCAATCGCGGCGATCCGCGAGCGCAAGGCTGGCCCCATTCGCGTCGCCGTGATCGGTCTTGGCGCCGGGACGCTCGCCTGTCAGTCGCAACCCGGCGAAGATTGGACATTCTTCGAGATCGATCAGACCATGGTCGATACCGCACGAGATCCAAAGTATTTCACCTACGTCAGTTCATGCGAACCGAACATGAAGCCGGTGATCGGCGACGCACGTCTGACCTTCGCCAAGGAGAAGGATGGTACCTACGACCTCATCATCGTCGATGCCTATTCGTCGGATGCGATTCCGATCCATCTTGCGACGGAAGAAGCGATGGCGATCTACAAGGCCAAGCTCGCGCCGCAGGGTGCGGTGCTGATGCACGTCTCCAACCGCCATCTCGAGCTTGCGAGCGTCGTTGTTGGCATCGCCGAGGAGAACGATCTGAAGAGCTGGGTCTACAACGAGGATTCCGGGCGCGACAACGAATACATCTTCACCACAAATGTGGTGATCTCCGCGCGTGAGGAGGCCGATGTCGGCAAGATTGCGTCGGACGATAAGTGGGCGTTGACCGAAGCCACCGAAGGCCAGCGGGTCTGGACCGACGACTATTCCAACGTGCTCGGCGCGGTCTGGCGGCGGCTCAGGACTCCGGACGAGTAGCGGACCCGTCCGCTCATTCAATCCGCGTAGTAATAATACCCGCCGCGAGGTGAGGGAGCGCGCCGCTGATAGCGTGCATCCTGCTCATAGCCTTGCGCGTAGCCCTGATAATACCCGCCCTGCGACTGGTAGATGCGGCGCTGCATCGGCCCCGCATCGCTTGGGCCGTAATAGGCCTGATCCTGCGGGTAGGACGGATCGCGATAGGCGCGATCCGGCGAAACCTGACGCGTGCGTGTATTCGCGTTGAGGTCTTCGCTGTACGCTTGCTGATCGCCGGGTGCGATCTGCATCGGCTGGCCATAGCCATCGGTGCCGCGGGTCGCGACGTTGGTCCGCGGCTTGGGATTGCGCGCCAGCGCGATCTGTGACGATCCCGTCAGCGTCACCGTGGTGTTGAGCAGGCCCTCGGTCTTGACCAGATCCCAGAGCTTCAGCGCATTGGCGCGCGACAGCCGCACGCAGCCGTGCGAGGCGGGGGTGCCGAGACGGCTCACGGCGTCGGTGCCGTGGATGGCGTGGCCCTGTTTGGTGAAGAAGATCGAATTCGGCATCGGCGCATCATCGAATTCCTTCGAGTAATGATCCTCTTCCATGCGGAAGGTCTTGAAGCTGCCGTTGGGCGTTTCGTGCGAGGGATTGCCGCTGGAGACGGGCCATGTGTAGCGTTGCACACCATCGACGGAGACCGTCATCTGCTGCGCGCTCTTGTCGACAAGAATGGAAACGGCGGCCTGTGCGCCGCCGGTCAGCAGCATCAACCCGGTAACCGAAATCAGTATCGCACGCATAACAGTTGCCTCGTCTCTGCCCTTCCCAGTGCAATAAAGCATGGAAAGTGGCTTTTTTTACAGTGTATTCATCTTAAGGTTGACGTCAGCAGCCATACGGTTTCGTGAACCGGCTTTGTTTGTGGCGTGTTTTCGCCAAACTTGACGCAACTTTCCGGCTCCGCGAACGTTGTGAGGCTGGTCAACGTACGGCCGCTCATGGAGATTTTCAGGATGAAGACGGAAGCTTTGTTCATGTTCAACTCGGCGCACCGGCGCTTCACGTTCGTGGCGGCGGCCCTGGCCATCCTCGCATTGCCGATCGCGGCGCATGCGCAGGGTGTCTTTCGCGGGATGGAAGGCGGCGCGAATGAAGGCGTGCACAGGGGCAATCGTGCAGCAGGTCCGGTCGGCGGCGTCGTTGGAGGTGCAGTGGGCGCGGGCGTCGGTGGCGTTGTGGGCGGCGTGAACGGCGTGCTCGGCATCGACAACCGCCGGAGCTACCGGCATCGCCACTATCGCCACAAGCGTCATCGCTAAACAGAACTAATACTTCCGATTAAGTGGCGCGCGGGGCTGATCTGAGTGATCAGCCTCACGCGTTTTGCGTTTGTCGCGGCGATGCCAGCGGCCGCACGGCGCCGCTGTTGTGCGTTGTATTTTGCGGAAACCTGACGCAACCTGCGGTCTGCTGATTTGTTTTCAAGGCGGGCCGAATTTGGCCGGGCAGGGAGATTTTCTCATGACAATTATAACTTCAATTACATCCATTTCGAACTTGGCGCGGACGGCAGCAGCGCTCGTTTTCCTCGCGCTTCCAGCGGCTTCGCAGGCCCAGCAAAATCCCATTAGCGGAGCCATCGGGGGAGCTGCGCAAGGTACATATGAAGGCAAGCAGGCGGCTGGCCCCGTGGGTGGGCTCGTCGGTGGCGCACTCGGCGCGGGTGTCGGTGCTGTAGCCGGAACGCTTGGCGTAATCGGGAATGGTGTTGACCAGGTGGTACAGCCGATGAATGTGCCACCGCCGCCCGGCAGCGGCCCCAGCGGCTATTACGACAGCAACGGAACATGGCGTCCGAACTGAACCGGGGCGAAGTCCAGTCAACACGCCCCGCTTGCGGGGCGTGTTTTCGTTTGGTTCAGGTTTTCAGCCGGTAGCCGGTCCTGAAAATCCACCACACAATGATCATGCACAGCGCGAGAAATCCGAGCGTCATGCCGAGGCTGACGGCCACGCTGACGTCGGCGATCTCGAAGAAACTCCAGCGGAAACCGCTGACCAGATAGACCACTGGATTGAACAGCGTCACGGTCTGCCAGAACGGCGGCAGCATGTGGATCGAATAGAAGCTGCCGCCGAGGAACGTCAGAGGCGTGATGACCAGCAGCGGGATCACTTGCAGCTTCTCGAAGCCGTCGGCCCAGATGCCGATGATGAAGCCGAACAGGCTGAACGTCACTGAGGTGAGCACCAGGAACGTCAGCATCATGACCGGATGCGCGATCTTCAGCGGGACGAACAGGCCCGCGGTCGCAAGAATGATGAGACCGAGAATGATCGACTTGGTCGCAGCCGCGCCGACATAGCCCACCACGGCCTCGAACGATGAGACCGGCGCGGAGAGCAATTCGTAGACGGTGCCGGTGAACTTCGGGAAGTAGATCGCGAACGAGGCGTTGGCGATGCTTTGCGTCAGCAGCGATAGCATGATGAGGCCCGGCACAATGAAGGTGCCGTAGCTGACGCCGTCTATCTCGGTGATGCGCGAGCCGATCGCCGAGCCGAACACGACGAAGTACAGCGATGTCGAGATCACCGGCGAGACGACGCTCTGCAGCAGCGTGCGGAAGGTGCGCGCCATTTCGAATTTGTAGATCGCGCGAATGGCATAGAGGTTCATTATTGGTGCACCAGACTGACGAAGATTTCTTCGAGCGAGCTTTGGGTGGTGTTGAGATCGTTGAAGCGGACGCCGGCGCTGTTGAGGTCGTTTAACAACGCAGTGATGCCGGTACGCTCGCCCTTGGTGTCGTAGGTGTAGATCAGTTCTGCACCGTCTGCAGACAGTTCGAGGTGATGCGCGGCGAGGGAGGCGGGAATGGCGGTGAGCTTCTCCTGCAGATGCAGCTTAAGCTGCTTCCTGCCGAGCTTCTGCATCAGCTTGGCCTTCTCTTCGACCAGCACGATCTCGCCCTTGTTAATGACGCCGACACGGTCGGCCATCTCCTCGGCTTCCTCGATGTAGTGCGTGGTGAGAATGATCGTGACGCCCTCATCGCGCAGGCCACGCACGACATCCCACATCGCCTTGCGCAGTTCGACGTCGACGCCCGCCGTCGGCTCGTCGAGAAACAGGATCTGCGGCTCGTGCGCGAGCGCCTTGGCGATCATCACGCGGCGCTTCATGCCGCCAGACAGCGTGATGATCTGGCTCTTGCGCTTGTCCCACAGCGAGAGTTCCTTGAGTACCTTCTCGATATGCGCGGGACTGCTTGGCTTGCCAAAGAGGCCGCGGCTGAACGAGGCGGTCGACCACGGCGACTCCCATGCGTCGGTATGCAATTCCTGCGGCACCAACCCGATCAGCGAGCGTGCGGCGCGGTAGTCCTTGACGATATCATGGCCGCCCACCGTCACCGTGCCTTCGGTCTGTACCGCGAGGCCGCAGATGACGCTGATGAGCGTGGTCTTGCCGGCGCCGTTTGGCCCGAGCAACGCGAAGATCTCGCCGCGGCGAATATCGAGGTTGATATTCTTCAGCGCGGTGAGCCCGGACGGGTACGTCTTCGAGAGATTGGATACGGAGATAATGGGGGACATGGGGGCAATCTAAGGGAGGCGGGAGCATGACATAGGCGCGCGAAGGCCCTTGCGCAATACATAACGCCTATGTGGTGGCGGGCGCACGCATCGAAAATTCTATTGCAGTGAATTCAAATTTGTCATGCGGCTATGGCCGCGCCCGCTAGGCCCGCGTCACAAAGCTGTCGACCACCTTCTTCTCGCCGGCTTTTTCGAAGGCGATGGTGAGCTTGTTGCCGTCCACCTTGGCGACCTGGCCGTAGCCGAACTTCTGGTGGAACACGCGGTCGCCGAGCGAGAATTCCGAATTGGTCCCGGTGGATTTAGCGATCAGCTCGCCTTCGATCACGGTCGCCTTGCGGCTGAAGCTGCCGCGCGAACTGGAATCGTAGCGCGCGCCGGTTTCGTCGAAGCCCTTGCCGCCGTTGCGTGCGCGATTGGCCTGTGCGCGCTGCCAGCCCGGCGTCGAATAGCTTGAACCGAATGTCTCGACATTGTCGAAGCGCGACGTGCCGTAGCCGCCAGTGCCGCCCCATCCCGAGCCGCCCTTGCTCTCGGTGATCTCGACATTGTCCGCGGGCAGTTCATCGAGGAAGCGCGACGGGATCGTCGTCGACCACGAGCCGTGGATACGGCGGTTGGTGGCGAAGTAAAGTTTGGCGCGTTTGCGCGCGCGTGTGATGCCGACATGGGCGAGACGCCGTTCTTCCTCGAGCCCGGCGCGGCCTTGTTCGTCGAGCGCGCGCTGATGCGGAAACAGGCCTTCTTCCCAGCCGGGCAGGAACACGTTGTCGAATTCGAGTCCCTTGGCCGAATGCAGCGTCATCAGCGACACCGCGTCTTCGTTCGCGCCGCCTTCGCGGTCCATCACCAGTGAGATGTGTTCGAGGAAGCCCTGCAGGTTCTCGAACTCCTCCATAGAGCGGACGAGTTCTTTCAAGTTTTCGAGGCGGCCCGCGGCGTCGGCTGAACGATCCTTCTGCCACATCTCGGTGTAACCGGATTCATCCAGAACGATCTCGGCGAGTTGCGTGTGCGGAACGATGTCGCGCTGTGCACGCCAGCGGTCAAAATTTGTCATCACGTCGCGCAGACTGCCGCGCGCCTTCGGCTTCAATTCGTCGGTTTCAATGACGGCGCGCGCCGCTTCGGTGAGCGGAATGCGGCGCTTGCGGCCGATGTCATGCAGCAGTTGGACGGTGGCGTCGCCAAGCCCGCGCTTCGGCACGTTGACGATACGCTCGAAAGCGAGATCGTCGGCAGGCGAATTGATGACGCGCAGATAGGCGAGAGCGTCGCGGATTTCCGCGCGCTCATAGAATCGCGGACCGCCGATCACGCGGTAGGGCAGTCCCAGCGTGACGAAGCGGTCTTCGAACTCGCGCATCTGGAACGAGGCGCGCACCAGAATGGCGATTTCATTCAATTTCTGACCGGTGCGTTGAAGCTGTTCGATCTCCTCGCCGATGGCGCGTGCTTCTTCTTCAGAATCCCACGAGCCGGTGACGGTGACTTTCTCGCCGTCTACATCTTCCGTGCGCAGTGTCTTGCCGAGGCGGCCTTCGTTGTGCGCGATCAGATGCGAGGCGGCGGCGAGAATATGGCCGGTGGAGCGGTAGTTGCGCTCGAGCCGGATCACCTTCGCGCCGGGGAAGTCGTGCTCGAAGCGCAGGATGTTGTCGACCTCCGCGCCGCGCCAGCCGTAGATCGACTGGTCGTCGTCGCCGACGCAGCAGATGTTTTTTGGCGCAGCGATTGTTAGTGGACCAGGAACACCCTTTCCATCGTCGATGGCCTGCACAACGCCGGGCCCCGGCAATGCTTGCTTGGATGGCGTCTGTGCCAAGAGCCGCAGCCAGAGATACTGCGCGACGTTGGTGTCTTGGTACTCGTCCACCAGAATGTATTTGAAACGGCTCTGATACTGCCGCAGCACGTCCGGATGTTCGCGGAACAGCCGGATGTTCTCCAGCAGCAGATCGCCGAAGTCGGCGGCGTTGAGAATCTTCAGCCGCTCCTGATAGGTCGCATAGAGTTTGCCGCCCTTGCCGTTGCCGAACACTGCGGCTTCGCCGGACGGCACTTGCGACGGCGTCAGTCCGCGATTTTTCCAACCGTCGATCAGCCCGGCCAACATGCGGGCCGGCCAGCGCTTGTCGTCGATACCCTCGGCCTGAAGAAGCTGCTTCAGGAGCCGGATCTGGTCGTCGACATCGAGCACGGTGAAGTTGGATTTCAACTGCACCAGTTCGGCATGGAACCGCAGGATGCGTCCGCCGATGGAATGGAACGTGCCGAGCCACGGCATGCCCTCGACCGCCTGGCCGAGCATCTGGCCGAGCCGGTGCTTCATCTCGCGCGCCGCCTTGTTGGTGAAGGTGACGGAGAGAATTTCCTGGGGCCGCGCGCGGCCGGTCGAGAGAATGTGCGCGATGCGCGAGGTCAGCACCTTCGTCTTGCCGGTGCCCGCGCCGGCCAGAACCAGCACCGGACCTTCGAGCGTTTCCACCGCCTCGCGCTGCTCGGGATTGAGCGCGGTCAGATATTGTGGGGCCGCGGAGGCGCGCGCCCGCGCAGCGATGCCGCCAGCGGCTGGCTGGTGGATCGGCACATCGAGGGGCGGCAGCTTGTTCGGTTCAGTCATGCGATTCGTCTTTGCGGTCACGATGCCACTTCGGAGCGCGATCAGCAAAAGTGGAAACCGGTTTTGCGTCCGATCGCGCTCCAAAAGTATTGATTTAGCGCACGATCTTGGCGCCGAACCGCTTCACACTTCGGCGGATCGTGCGCCAACGGCGGGAAGGGGAGGCTTCATACCAGGATTACCGGAGATATAGGCATTCTAAGGCCGTTTCGACAGCGCCTTCCGGCGCCAGAGGCAGGCTTGCCGGAAGCGGTGATTTACGGGCGTTTGAGTCGATATTGTTCCGCCTGGCTGGCGATTTTCAGGGTTTTAGGCGGTTTTGCCGGCTGGAACTTTCATTCCTGCGCAGGATTGGTTTTACAGCAGGAGCGCAGAGCGCTCCCGGTACGAAACGCAGGAGCGTGTCATGATGAGTTGGGTGGTTACATTTCTGATTATCGCGCTGGTCGCGGCTCTCTTGGGCTTTGGCGGCATTGCGGGCGCCTCGATCGGAATTGCCAAGATCGTGTTCTACGTCGCGCTGATCCTGTTCCTGATCTCGGCTGTGGTGGGTCTGGCGCGCCGCAGCAGCGGCCCGTGATGGTTCGCGCACGAAACCGATGGCGTCATTTAACCGGCATGGCGATACGCCGGCCGATGCCATCAGGACGCGCAACCGCGCCATGCGCTGCCACCACCTCGCGTATGCGCGAGGCAATGTCGGGCGGAAACGGCGCGGTCTTTCGCGCGTTCATGTCGACGTGAAGCGTCATGTTTTCGGAGGTCGCTGAAATCCATCCCTCGGTCGCGTGGCGAAGTTCCTCGAAAGTATGGATGCGCTTGTCGTCTGCCGCGAGTAGATAGACGGACACCTGCACCGGATCGCCGAGATGCACTTCGCGCAGGTAGCGCACGTGAGCCTCGGCCGTGAACGTCGAGCCGTTGCGCTCTTTCATGTATCCGGGGCCGATGCCGAGTTCGAGCCACATCTGGTCGATGCCGCGGTCGAACAGCACGTTGTAGTAGGCCATGTTAAGATGGCCGTTGTAGTCGATCCATTGCGGCTCGATCTGCATCACGGTGGTCAGGAACGGCGCGGCCGAATGTTGCGGCGCATTGCTTTTCGATAGCGGCGTTGTCGTCATCTCAATTCCCGGTTCGGTCGGCAGTCACTCTTGACCCGCTATACATCCTTTGCCACGGTCCGCGCCACAACAGCATCACAGAACAGCATCGAACCAAACGAGCGACCGTGGCTTTTTCAAATACAGCCCTGACACGTCCCGCACCCTCTGCAGTCGCGAGCGCCATCGCAGCGCTTGCCGCGCGGTTCGGCAACAACCTTATCACTTCGCAGGCGGTACGCGACCAGCACGCCCATACCACCACCTGGCTGCCGCCGCAGCCACCCGATGCGGTGGTATTGGCGCAGAATACTGCGGACATTCAGGACGTGGTGCGGATCTGCGCCGAGCGGCGCGTCCCGGTGATTGCGTTCGGCACCGGCACCTCGCTGGAAGGACAGGTCAACGCGCCGGCCGGCGGCATTTGTATCGATCTGCGCGAGATGAATCGCATTCTCGCCGTGCATGCCGACGATCTCGATTGCGTCATCGAGCCGGGCGTCACCCGTAAGGCGCTCAACGAGCATCTGCGTGACCAGGGCCTGTTCTTCCCGATCGATCCGGGTGCGGACGCCTCCATCGGCGGCATGGCGTCCACCCGCGCGTCGGGCACCAATGCCGTGCGCTACGGCACCATGCGCGACAACATTCTCGCGCTGAAGGTTGTGCGTGCTGACGGCGAAATTATCACGACGGGCACGCGGGCCAAGAAGTCCGCGGCGGGTTACGATCTCACTCATTTGTTCGTCGGGGCCGAAGGCACGCTCGGAATCATTTCCGAACTCACCATCAAGCTGCGCGGTATCCCGCAGAGCATTGCCGCTGCGTCGTGTTCGTTCACGAGCGTGCAGGGCGCCTGCAACGCGACCATTCTCGCCATTCAAACCGGCATTCCGCTGGCGCGCATCGAACTCCTGAATGCGGCGCAGGTCGCGGCCTGCAACGCCTATTCGAAACTGTCGCTGCCGGAAACGCCGCTGCTGCTGCTGGAATTCCACGGCACCGAAGCCGACGTCGCCGAGCAGTCGAAGATGTTCGCCGAGATCGCGGCCGAATGCGGCGGCGGTGCGTTCCAATGGACCACACGGCAGGAAGATCGCACCCGGCTGTGGCAGGCGCGGCACGATGCCTATTGGGCGGTGCGCGGGCTTCGCCCCGGCGCGCAGGCGGTGGCGACGGATGTCTGCGTGCCGATTTCGCGGCTAGCGGAATGCGTGGTCGAAACCGAGAAGGATCTGGAAACCGTCGGTCTCATTTCGCCCATCGTCGGCCATGTCGGCGACGGCAATTTCCATTGCTCGATGCTGTGCGATGTCAACGATCCGGATGAAGTCCAGCGTGCGGATGCATTCCTTCACCGTCTGGTGGAGCGGGCTCAGGCGATGGGCGGCACCTGCACCGGCGAACACGGTATCGGCCAAGGCAAGCAGAAATATCTCGAGACCGAACTCGGCCCCGAAGCGGTGCAGGCCATGCGTGCGCTCAAGACGGCACTCGATCCGCACAACATTCTCAATCCCGGCAAGATATTGCCGCCATGACCGAGGTGGCGGCAATGGACGCGAGGAGTATTGCCACCGAGGCCTTGTCGGTGCTCGGCCAGGGCCGTCAGATTGCGCCGTTCTCGTCGCGGGATCCGGCCTTTGGTCTGAACGACGCCTACAAGGTCACGCCGATCGTTCGGCAGATGCGCGAAGCGCGGGGTGAAAAGGTGCTGGGCCGCAAGATCGGATTCACCAACAGCACGATCTGGGCGCAGTACAACGTGAACGGCCCGATCTGGGGCTACATGTATGATCGCACCGTTCGCAATCTGAGCGACATTCACGGGGCAGTGTCTCTTGCCGAACTGATCGATCCGCGGATCGAGCCCGAGATCGTGTTCGGTCTATCCGCAGCGCCCGATGTCGCAATGGACGAGCGTGAACTTCTTTCCTGCATCGACTGGTTAGCGCTCGGTTACGAGATGGTGCAGTCGATTTATCCCGATTGGAAGTTCGCCGCATCCGATACGGTGGCGGCCTTCGGTCTGCACGGCGCGATGTTCATCGGCGAGCCGCATCCGATCTCGGGCAATTCCGAAAAATGGCTGGACCAGCTTTCGAACTTCGACGTTGAACTCGCTTGTAACGGTGATGTCGTGGATCGGGGCCATGCGCGCAACGTGCTTGGCGGTCCGCTATCGGCCTTGCGCCATTTCGTGGGTGTACTGGCAAAAGATAACCTGAACCCGGGCCTCGCGGCCGGAGAGATCGTCACCACCGGCACCCTGACGCGCGCGATGCCGGTCAAGCCGGGCGAACACTGGACAACGACGGTTTCGGGTATCCCGCTCGGAGGTATCGACGTTCGATTCCGCTGAAGGCCGGCGCTCAGTATTTCTTCTGAAAGCTGTAGCGCATCAGGCTCACCATGCCTGCGCGAAAACCCGCAGCGGACATCCGCAAATAACGGCGGAATTCATCGGTGTTCGCCTTGCCGACCAGCGCGACTGCCTTGTCATAGTTGGAGAGCAGGTTTTGCTCCCACAGTACCAGCGTCCGGTAATAGTGATCCGCGTCGTTTCGCGCGGCGATCAAACTGAACGTACCTTCGGCGGCGGCGATCGGCTCCCATTCCAGCGGCAGGTCGCTTTCCGGAAAGGTCTTGTCCAGCAGCGGCTGGAGCTTGGTCCGCTCGGAATAGGCGATGGTTTGCAACGACAGTTTCCCGCCGATGGCGAGCACGCTGTCGCAATAGGCGAAGAACTTGCGATAGGCGTCGAGCTTGACCTTGGGATCGAGCCCTTTCTGGACGAAATGCTCGAATGCACCGATGGAAACGATAGCGTCATAGCGTCGGTCCGGCTTGTGGTCGCGCCAGTCCTGCTCCAGCACTTCGATTTTCGGGTTGGGCGTTTTGCGGATCCACTGGGCCTGCGACGGGCTGAGCGTCAATCCGACGGCATGACCCACACCAGCGTGATTGACCAGCCGCCGCAACATTGCGCCCCAGCCACAGCCGATGTCGAGCACCCGCGCCGTGTTGGCAGCGCCGGCAGCACTGATGTGATTATCGAGCTTCCGGAGCTGGGCCGCCGCGAGATTGTCGCCGGGCTCGAACTGCGCGCACGAATAGATCATCTCCGGATCGAGCACGAGCTGGAAGAAGTCGTTGCCCATGTCGTAGTGCGAGATAATCGCCTCGGGCGAGGCGCCTGTTCGGTCTGATGGCCGTGTGGTCATTTCGGGCATTCGTGCCCACCGCTTTGCAGGGTTGTGAATGGGGTCGGTTAAACTTAGTATTCGATGCTGCCGATTGGTTCAATGTTTGCGTCGTCCGGTGCAGGTGACGGTCGCTGCGGGGCCAAGCCGTGCGCCATGGCAACCGGCACGAGATCGGCCGATCCCTCGCTGAGGAAAAACCTTGCAGACCACGCTGCTCGGACTGGCCATTGCCTTCATCCTTGCGCTGATCGCGGCGCTGGTCGGGCCGTATTTCATCGATTGGAACCAGTTTCGCCCGCAATTCGAGGCGGAGGCCTCCCGCATCATCGGCGCGCCGGTGCGCGTCAGCGGCGAACTCGACGCCCTGCTGCTACCGACCCCGACGCTGCGACTGCGATCGATCGCCATCGGCGGCGACAACGACCCCGCGAAGGTCCGCGCCGACAAGCTCGACGTGGAGTTCAACCTCGGCGCGCTCATGCGTGGCGAATGGCGCGCCAGCGTACTGTCGCTGGATGGCTTCGCCCTCGATCTTGGCCTTGACCGGCAGGGCCGTTTCGAATGGCCGGTCGCAGCAAACCGCTTCAATCTAGGCTCGCTCGCCATCGACAGGATGAATGTCGCAGGGCGCATCGCGCTGCATGATGCGTCCAGCGGCGCGACGCTGCGGGCGGACGACATCGTTTTCAGCGGCGATGCGCGCGGGCTCGCCGGCAGCCTGCGCGGAGAAGGATCGTTCACGCTGCTCGGCGCGCGGACGCCGTTCCGCATCTCGTCGGGACAGACCAACGACGGCAAGGGCACCCGCGTACGCTTCATCGCCGATCCGGGCGAGCGGCCGCTGCTGGCTGATCTCGACGGCGTGCTGTTGTTTGACAATTCGGTGCCGAAATTCGAGGGCGGGCTGACATTGGCGCGGCCGACGGATGCGAAATCAGCGGACCCGGGACAGCCTTGGCGGTTGTCGTCGCGCGTAAAGGCAAACCCGTCCTCCGCGAGTTTCGAACAGGTCGAAGCCGCATATGGTCCCGAGGATAATGCATTGCGGCTGACAGGCGGCGGCGACATCAAGTTCGGCGCATCGCCGTTGTTGCATCTCGCTTTGTCCGCGCGTCAACTCGATGCGGACCGTTTGCTGGCCAAGGGCGCTGCGAACGCCGAGCCGCTGCGGCTGCTTCCGGCGCTGCGAACGTCGGTGACGGCGCTTCCGGCGCTACCGCTTTCATCGCAGATCGAACTTGGTGCCGATCAGATCGCGCTCGGCGGACGTCCACTTCAGAACATCGCCATCGAACTGCGCGGCGATGACAAGGCGTGGACCATCGGAAAATTCGAAATGCGCGCGCCTGGTGCGACGCGCATTTCGGCCAACGGCACTCTTGCGAACCCGGGACCGTCTGCGCGTTTTACGGGACCAGTCAATATCGAGTCGCCCGATCCAGACGCGCTGGCGGCGTGGCTGCAGGGACGCAGCGATGTGACCTGGCGCAACCAGAAGCCGTTGCGTCTGCGTGGGGATGTGACCATCGCCGCTGATCGTATCTCGCTGGACGGCGTAATCGCCGAGGTCAACGGCGGCGCGATGGCAGGCCGTCTCGCGCTTCTGAATGTTGCCGAGAGCAAAACGCGGCTTGAAGCTGCGTTAAAGGCCACAGGTCTTGATGTCGAAGCCGCGTCGTCTCTCGTTGCCATGCTGGCCGGGCCTCAATCCGCGTGGCCGGACGAGGCGCAAGTTACGCTGGATGCCGATAGTGCCGTTCTGGCAGGACAGACGGTTCGTCCAGCCGCTGTCAGCCTGAGTTACGGTCCCACAAAAATTGCACTTGATCGCATTCAGATCGGCGATGCGGGCAGCGATCTTGCAATCAGCGGCGCGGGATCGTTCGATCGCACCGAGGGCGGCGGCAAGCTCGCGCTGACGGCGGCGGCTCCATCGCTGGCGCAGATCGGCGGCTTCATCGCCCCGTTTGCACCTGCGGTCGCGGAGCGATTGACAGCTGCAGCGAAAGAGCCCGGCGCTGCGCGCATGCAGCTTTCCGCAGACATAGGCAAGGCGAAGGATCGCTCCGGCGGCACCGACGCGCGCGCTGTACTCGACATCGATGCGCCGCAGATCAAGGGCGCGATCACGCTGACTGCAAGACCGAACATCGATCTCGCACGCGGGCTCGATCTCTCGGCGTTGCGCGGTGACGAATTCAAAGTCGAGACCAGGCTCGCGGCGAACCAGACCGCGTCCATGCTGACGTCGCTTGGCCTCGACCGCATCATTTCGGCGGAAGACGGCCCGGCACAATTCGAGTCGTCCGTCACTGGCGTCTGGGGTTCGCCGCTACGACTGACAGCGAAACTGACGGGCGCAGGCGTTGACGGTGATGTTCAGGGCACTGCGGATCCATGGGCGGATCAGCGTACAGCGGCATTAACTGTGGCGGTGCGCCGTGCGGATATAACCGCGCTATTCGATCTCAAGCCTGCGAGCGTGCCGTCGCTTAACGTCGCGTTGTCGTCACGTCTCGGCGTAACGGGGGATGCTTTCACGTTCGACGATCTCGACACAACTGTGGGCGGATCGCGTGTGCGCGGGCGGCTGACGTTGACGCGCGGCGACGTGATCGGTGTCGATGGCGAGATCGGCATGGATACGCTCGATCTTGCGGGCGCGACGAGCGTTGCCTTTGGCGCAGCGGGACACGACGCGTCGTCGCCACTTGGCAAAGGATGGTTGCGCGGCTGGCGCGGCCGGCTGGCGTTTCAGGCCTTGAGTGGCGTGCTGCCGGGCGGCGGCGAGTTGCGCCCCGTCAGCGGCGCGATCAAGGGCGACGGTCAATCGCTGGTGCTGGAGAGCGCCAAAGCGGGTATCGGCGGCGGCGAAGCGTCGCTCGATCTCGATGCGCGGCAGATCGCGCAGGGAGCCAACCAGGGCACATCGTTCAATGCACGCCTGCAATTGTCCGGCGTCGATGGCACGTCGCTGCACTATCGCGGTCTCGCGATGCCCAACAGCAAGGTCGCGCTGCAAATGACGCTGGCGGGGCAGGGACGCAGCGCCGCGGGATTGACCGGCGCCTTGTCGGGCACGGGCACGTTGACGCTGGCGGATGCGCGCATTCCGGGGCTTGATACGCGCGCGTTCGAAGTGGCGATCCGCGCCAGCGACGGCGGGCAGGCGACCGACGATCTCAAGTTGAAAGAGATCGTCGAACCGGTATTGGCTGCGGGCGCGCTGACAGTGCCGTCGGCGCAAATTCCCTTCACCATCAAGGACGGCCGGTTGCGAGTCGAGGCCGCGACGCTCGAGTCCGCGCGTGCCCGTGTCGCTATCGCCGGCGGCTACGATCTGCTCGCGGACCAGGCTGATGTTCGCGCGGTGATGTCGCCGATCAATACCAAGCCGATCAGCGGACGTCCTGAAATCCGTGTCGATCTCAACGGATCGCCGGACGGATTGGCGCGTACCGTGGACGTCGCGGCGTTGTCGTCGTGGCTCGCGATGCGCGCGATCGACCGTGAAACGCGGCGGCTCGATCAGCTTGAACGCGGCGCTGCGCCAGGGCCTGAATCCGACGAGTTGTGGGATGAAGTGCTGCCGAAGGTCGATCCGCTTCCGGCGTCGGAAGTAAAGATTCCAAATCGCGATCCGCGGCGAAAGAATTCCGGTGCGAAGACGGTGCAGCCGCGTGCGCCAGTGGCCCCGCCTGTTGCGCAGAATCCGCCGCCTGATCCGCCGACCGGCAACGTTCAGGTGCAGCCGCTGCCGCCGCCGATCAACATCAAGCCTGCGCCCGGCGTAATACAAAGACCACGGTCGGCTGCGCCGCCGCCCGCATTCCGAACCTTTTAAATTATCCCGCCGAGGCGACGTTCGACGACGGCAGCCGTTCGCCGATAAACATGGTGGTGACGGCGCGTGCGCGGAAATGATCCAGCACGAACAGTCTGATCGCGGATGACAGATTGCTGGTCTTGCGGCTGCGGTCGATGGCATCGATCTGCGTCGAGAGCGTCAGCCCGCGTCGCGTCGCGATGTCCTTCAGACTGGTCCAGAACGCATCTTCGAGGCTGACGCTGGTCTTGTGCCCGCCAACCACGACGGACCGCTTGACCACGGCGAACTCCTTCACGCCGCGCATCCGGTAGCTTTCCGCGCCGCTTGCATCCATCACATCCATGTCGGTTGCGATCTTGTCGTCTTGCATCGAAGCATCCTCCATCTCAGCCAAGCGACCGCGCGCGGCGAGAAGGAGTCTCGTCGAGGGGGAGGCCCAGGCACATTTGATACGAAGATCAGGTCGCGGATCAGAATACAGATCGCTGCTGCGAAAACTGCACAGCCGCCCCGCCGCCGGTCCCGAAACGGTATGAGTTTCGAGACACGGGTACATAGTAACTGAAATCAGTTACCTGCGATATTCGTGTGAAAACCTACGATGGAGTCACGATCGTAGGTGTTCGATGCGGGAAATTACGGATGGGAACTTTCCGGCTGCAACCGGCTGCTTCCGTTCGCCGATGAAGGGATTGCGCGCGAGCGGAAGTAGTCCAGCACGAACAGCCGGATCGCGGAGGAGAGATTTCCCTGCTGGCGGCCGCCGTCGATTTCGCCGACCAGTTCTGACAGGGTCAGGCTTCTCGCCGAGGCGATTTCCTTCATGCCATTCCAGAAAGCTTCTTCGAGACTGACGCTGGTCTTGTGGCCGGCGACGACGATCGAGCGTTTGACGACAGGTGACTTCATGCCGAAGTCTCGTCATTGATGCGGTGCTGATCCAACGCATTGCCAGCGCGTTGAGCAACGAGCTCGTCACGCTTGCGCTCGTCCTTGGTGCGGCCGAAGCGGGCGCGGTTGGTCTCTGACTGCTTCGCAGTCTGTTCGCGCGCGATCCGCTTCTTGACTTGCTTCAGGTTGATCAGGTCGCCCATGACGCCTCCATCATTTCAGGACACTGGCAACGAAGGACGCATATGTCGGCGCCGCTTTCGTTCGTCCTGTTCGGGTCTCGTTGGAGCCAGTCTTTCGAGCGGGCCCGTACAAACTATGTTCATTCCCCGCGCGCTGGTGCGAGGCAGGAGTTGTTAAAATTTAGCATGCGATGCGGCGAAGAGGGTAGCCGATCGACGTAGGACTTTAGGGGTGCGACGAGATGTCCGCCCCGCGTTGTCGCTCGCTAATGTAGCGCGCCCCGCGCTATCCGGGATGCGTCATCTTGTCTGGCTTTACCAGCCGGTCGAATTCGGCAGCCGACACCAGACCGAGACGCACGGCTTCTTCCTTCAGCGTCGTGCCGCGCGCGTGAGCAGTCTTCGCGACCTTTGCGGCGTTGTCGTAGCCGATCTTCGGCGCGAGCGCCGTCACCAGCATCAGTGAACGCTGCATCAGTTCATCAATGCGCTTTTCATCGGCGCGGATGCCGACGATGCAATGTTCGGTAAACGACCGCGCCACGTCGGCCATCAACTGGATCGATTGCAGCATGCAATGCGCCATCACCGGCTTGTACACGTTCAGCTCGAAGTGACCCTGACTGCCGGCGACCGTGATCGCGGTCTGGTTGCCGAAGATCTGGCAGCACACCATCGTCACCGCCTCGCATTGGGTCGGATTGACCTTGCCCGGCATGATCGAGGAGCCTGGCTCGTTCTCGGGCAGGATCAGTTCGCCCAATCCCGAACGCGGTCCCGAGCCGAGAAGGCGGACATCGTTGGCGATCTTGAACAGACCGGTAGCGACTGAATTGATCGCGCCATGCACGAACACATAAGCGTCATTCGACGCCAGCGCCTCGAATTTGTTCGGCGCGCTCGTGAACGGCAGCTTGGTGAGCGCCGCCACCTGTTTGGCGAACAGTTTTGCAAATCGCGGCTTCGAATTAAGTCCGGTGCCCACGGCGGTGCCGCCTTGCGCCAGCGGGTAGAGATCCTTCGACGCGGCGCGCAGCCGGGCGATGCCGCTTTCCACCTGCGCGGCGTAGCCGGAAAACTCCTGACCGAGCGTCAGCGGTGTCGCGTCCTGCGTATGGGTGCGGCCGATCTTGACGATTTTTGCGAAGGCTTTTTCTTTCTGACGCAGCGCCTTCAGCAACACGGTCAGCGCGGGCAGCAGGTCGTGGGTGATGCGTTCTGCCGCGGCGATATGCATTGCGGTCGGAAACGAGTCGTTGGAAGACTGGCTCATATTCACGTGATCGTTTGGATGCACAGGCTTCTTGGTGCCGGGCTCGCCGCCGAGCAGTTCGCTGGCGCGGTTGGCGATCACCTCGTTGAGGTTCATGTTGGATTGCGTGCCGGAGCCGGTCTGCCAGACCACCAGCGGAAAATTGTCGTCGAGCTGGCCGTCGATGACTTCGCGGGCCGCGCGGACGATGGCGCGTGCGCGGCGCTGGTCGAGCAGGCCGAGTTCGAGGTTGGTTTGTGCCGATGCGAGCTTGACGATGGCCAGCGCGCGAACGATCGGCATCGGCATGCGCTCGTTGCCGATCTTGAAATTGTGCTTCGAGCGCTCGGTCTGTGCGCCCCAGTAACGATCCGCCGGCACTTCGATGGGGCCGAACGTGTCGGTTTCGGTGCGCGTTGTTTTCTTCGGTGCGGCCATGATTGTTTCCGGTGCTTTGCGGGGACGGCGAAGTTTAGGACTTCACGAGCGATACGCGCAACCACCGCGCGTCATCGTCTTCGCGAAAACACGCGCCGCATATTAGAAAGCTTCAAGATGATGTGAGGCGTGACTGTCCGCGCCGGATTACTTCTTGCGGAAACGATCGAGCCGCACGACTTCCGCGCCTTCGCCCTGTTTGGCCGGCTCGTCGCCGCTCTCAGCCGCAGGCGCTTCGGGCGCAACCGCGACGGGCAGCGTCTCAACTGTCGGCGTATCTTCTGCGGCCGATTCATCGGTCGGCTCGAACTGCAATCCGAACTGCACCGACGGGTCGAAGAAGCTCTTGATCGAGCTGAAGGGGATGACAAGACGTTCGGGAATGCCATTGAACGACAGGCCGACCTCGAAGCGGTCATCGGTCACGACCAGATCCCAGAACTGGTGCTGGAGGATGACCGTCATTTCCTGCGGATATTGCGACAGCAGGCGAGGGGAAATCTTCACCCCTTCGGCCTTTGACAGGAACGTGATGTAGAAATGATGCTCGCCGGGAAGGCCGTGCTCGGCGGCATCCGCGAGCACATGCTTCAGCACGCCGCGCAACGCGTCGCGCGCGAGAACATCGTAACGAATGTGGTCGGTCGCCATCATATTGTCCTGTAGAAGGGTGGCCGGTCGTAGCTCAGGTCTGCCGAAACTCAGATCTGCGGATGAACGTTCCGACTCGCGGTTTGATCCATGCTATCCCGTCATGGCCCGCAGGTCAGCACCCGTGCCCTGCAGATCGCAGAATTTCTCGCGAGCGGCAATGCATCCGCCTGATAAATTCAATGCAACAGAGTGAAAGTGGAGGCTTCTGTTGCCAGGTGCCTCCGGACCCCGCCTGGCGGAGCTTAACCCACCAGGACTTTAGACTTGGTTTTTCAAACTGCGTTACGCAGCCTGAGCAACCGGAGCATAGTTGTCGTTTGCAACTATTGCGTAGCCCGATAACGGCGGAACCATACCGGGAAAAAACACGCCCTTTACGCCTTCGTCGATCCTGTTTCGCCCCCGCCAAAACCCGCCACGTGATGGCGAAAATTCCGGGCTTTGGTGGAGGCGCCGGGTGCTGCCCCCGGGTCCGAACGGTTTATTGCGACGGCCATTTATTTCCATAGCCGGCGAACCGGCCCCCTCAATATAGGGGCAAGTTTTAACGGAAAAAGGTCCGGTTTCCCCTCCGGCGCGGGCCGCCGGGCCGCTTTCTGGCGCGGTGGGCGGGGAAGGCTGCGGTTTGCGTCCTGTGCATGCGGGGAACATCGGATTGTCGGTTGGCCTGCGCCGGGGGCCATTCTACATCGGGCCATGCCTCCCGAGATTGCTCCCGCGATTCCCCAGACCCCAGATGCGTCGGCGCCGGATCGACCCGGACTGCTCGAGTTGTTCGTGGCGTTCGCCAAGATGTCGCTCGCGGGTTTCGGCGGGGTGCTGGTGTGGGCGCGGCGCGCCATTGTCGATCAACATCGCTGGATGACGCCGGACGAATTCAACGAAGCCTTCGCGCTCTGTCATTTTTTGCCCGGCCCCAACATCGTCAATCTGTCCGTCGTATTCGGCGCGCGCTTTCGCGGTATTCCCGGAAGCATTGCCGCCTTTCTCGGACTGGTCGGCCCGCCGGTGGTGATCGTGACCGTGCTCGCCGCGATCTATGCGCACTACGGTCAAATTCCGGCGCTGCAGCGCACGCTGGCCGGCGTGTCGTGCGCTGCAGTAGGACTTTTCCTCGCGGTGATCCTGCGCATGATGATGCCGCTTCTGAAGAAGCGCGACCCAGTCACGCTGGCGTTGCTTGCCGCCGTTTTCGTCGCCATCGGGCTGCTGCGGCTGCCGCTGGTGCCGGTGCTGCTCACCGCGATTCCGCTCAGCATCGCGCTGACGTTCGCCACGCGGCGGAGGGCGGCAACATGAACTCGCCCACGGGAACATTGCTGACTCTGGCATGGACATTCGGTCTGATGTCGCTGCTCGCTATCGGCGGCGCGAATTCGACGATTCCGGAAATGCATCGTGTGGCGGTCGAGGTGCAGCGCTGGATGTCGGATGCGCAGTTCGCCGACATGTTCGCGATCTCGCAATTGTCGCCGGGACCAAACGTGCTGATCGTGACGTTGATCGGCTATCACGTGGCCGGTATTGCAGGTGCGTTGGTTGCCACATTTGCCATGTGCTGCCCATCCGCTGTGTTTGCCTACTTCATTAGCACCACACTGAGACAATCGGGTCATTTGTCATGGCCCGCGATCCTCCAGGCTGCGCTGGTTCCAGTCTCGATTGGGCTGATGTGCGCCAGCGGCCTCGTTCTCGCACTGACATCCGACCGCACGTGGGTCGCGGCGGCTATTACAATTGGGGCGGCCGTGCTCGCATTGACGACCCGCCTCAATCCGCTCTGGATGCTCCTTGTGGGCGGCCTCCTCGGTTTCGCTGGCGTCGTCTGACAAAAATAGATAAGGAGGCAGGGTATCGGGGTCATCCCCGCATCCGCATTATCAAGAATAGACCGGGCAAAAGCCCGTGACTTGGGGGACGACGATGAGCGAAGCGCCAGACAGCGCTGCGGGGAAACCTGCGCAGGGAATAATCAAAGGACCACAGGATTTTTACGGCGGGCTCGCCCTGATGGGCATAGCGCTGTTCGCTCTGTGGGCATCCAGCGATCTACAAGGCATGCGAGGATTCTCGTTCGGCCCGGGCACCGCACCGCGCATGTTCGCCTATCTTCTTTTGGCGCTCGGCGCAGGCGTCGCCGTCACAGGTTTTTTTGTCGAAGGCCCGCCGCTGCAACGCTATGGCATTCGCGGTCCTGTCTTCGTGACGCTGGCGATCCTGTCCTTCGCGGTCGCTATCCGCCCGCTCGGCCTGATCGTCACCTCGTTTGTGAGCTTCATGATCGCAGCGATGGGGAGCGACGAGACGAAGTGGAAGGAGGCCATCATCGTGGGAATTTGTCTCACGCTCGGATGCGCTCTCTTGTTCCCCTATGCGCTCGGGCTACCGCTCGATCTTTTCCCACGCATTCTGCGCTGAGGGCGTCATGGATATTTTCTCGAATCTCGCACTCGGCTTCGGCGTTGCGTTCTCACCCATCAATCTCGGTCTCTGTCTGGTCGGCGCGCTTGTCGGCACGCTAGTCGGCGTGTTGCCCGGCATCGGCACCATCGCCACAGTGGCGATGCTGCTGCCGATCACCTTTGGCCTTCCTCCTGTCGGCGCGCTTATCATGCTCGCCGGCATCTATTACGGCGCGCAGTACGGCGGCTCGACCACGTCGATCCTGGTCAACATTCCCGGTGAAGCGGGTTCGGTGGTCACTGCGCTCGACGGCTTCCAGATGGCCAAGCAGGGCCGCGCCGGCCCGGCGCTGGCGATCGCCGCCATCGGCTCGTTCTTCGCAGGTTGCGTTGCCACCGTTCTGATCGCGTTGCTCGGCGCGCCGCTGACCAAACTCGCGCTGGCGTTCGGCCCCGCCGAATATTTCTCGCTGATGGTGCTTGGTTTGATCTTCGCCGTCGTTCTGGCGAAGGGATCGGTGCTGAAGGCTATCGCGATGATCGCCTTCGGCGTGCTGCTGTCGATGGTCGGGTCCGACATCGAGACCGGCGCGTCGCGCATGTCGTTCAACGTTCCGGAACTGGCCGACGGTCTCGGCTTCGCAACCGTGGCGATGGGTCTCTTCGGCTTCGCCGAAATCATCCGCAATCTCGACCACGGCGCGTCGATGGATCGGGAACTGGTGCAGCAGAAGATCTCCGGTCTTATGCCGACCAAGAAGGACATCAAGGATTCCACTCCGGCCATCCTGCGCGGCACGGTGCTGGGTTCGATCCTCGGCATTCTGCCCGGCGGCGGCGCGGTGATCGCGTCATTCGCCGCCTACACCTTCGAGAAGAAGATCTCGCGGCATCCGGAACGCTTCGGCCGGGGCGCCATCGAAGGCGTTGCGGCGCCCGAAAGCGCCAACAATGCTGCGGCCCAGACTTCGTTCATTCCGCTGCTCACGCTCGGCATTCCGCCCAACGCAGTGATGGCGCTGATGGTCGGTGCGATGACCATTCATGGCATCGTGCCGGGGCCGCAGGTGATGCAGAAACAGCCTGAACTCGTCTGGGGCATGATTGCTTCGATGTGGATCGGCAATCTGATGCTGCTCGTCATCAATCTGCCGCTGGTCGGCATCTGGGTGCGGCTGCTGAGGGTGCCTTACCGGCTGCTGTTCCCCTGCATCGTGATCTTCTGTGCCATCGGCATCTACTCGGTGAACAACGCGCCGATGGACGTCGTTCTGACCGCCGCTTTCGGTCTCGTCGGCTACTGGCTGGTGAAGCATGACTTCGAACCGGCCCCGCTGCTGCTCGGCATGGTGCTCGGTCCGCTGATGGAGGAAAACCTCCGCCGCGCGCTGTTGATCTCGCGCGGCGACTGGACGGTGTTCCTGACCCGTCCATTGTCGGCGTCGCTCATGGCGATCGCGGCGTTCCTGCTGATCCTTGCGTTGTTGCCTGCGCTGCGCAAGAAGCGCGACGAGGTGTTCGTCGAGTCCGAGAATTAAGGTATTGAGGTGCGGCGTTGCGCCGCGCCTCTTTGCCCCTTCTTGGAAGCAAGTTGAATGGACTCAGCCCGCCCGGTGATGTTGACACTGCGGGGCAGGGCTCTTTGGTCCGTAATCAATAACATTCGGGAGAACGTTATGAATTTTCTTAAGCGTATGCTCGCGACCTGCGGGCTTTCCGCACTGGCCGCCGCCGGTGTGGCGGCCGCGCCGGCTCAGGCGCAGGATTATCCGACGCGTAATATCACCATGATCGTTCCGTTCGCGGCCGGCGGCCCGACCGACGTGATCGCGCGTATCGTGACCGGCCATATGCAGCAGACGCTCGGTCAGACGATCATCATCGAAAACGTGGTCGGCGCAGGCGGCACTACGGCTTCCACGCGCGCGGCCCGCGCTGCGCCGGATGGCTACACTTTGATCACCGGCCACATGGGCACACACGCGGCATCGGTGCCGCTGTATCCGAATCTTGCCTATCATCCTTCGAAGGACTTCGAGCCTGTCGGCCTGCTGGCGGGCACGCCGATCCTGATCCTCGCGCGCAAGGATTTCCCGCCGAAGGACCTCAAGGAATTCGTGGCCTACGTGAAGGCCAACACCGACAAGCTCAACGCCGCTCACGCGGGCGTCGGTTCGGTGTCCTACTCCTCGTGCCAGCTTCTGGACTCTGTACTCAAGATCAAGCCGACAGGCGTTCCGTTCAACGGCACCGGTCCCGCAATGAATGCGCTGGTCGGCGGACAGGTCGATTACATGTGCGACCAGATCGTCAACGCTGTTCCGCAGGTCAAGGGCGGCACCATCAAGGCTTATGCCGTGGCGACGCCTGAGCGCAATCCGTCGCTGCCGGACGTGCCGACCACCGCCGAAGCCGGTCTGCCCGAGTACCAGGCTCAGGCCTGGAACGCGATCTTTGCACCGAAAGGCACGCCAGCGCCGATCGTGGCCAAGCTGAACGCGGCTGTTGTCAAGGCGCTGGACGACGAAGGCGTGCGCAAGCGCCTGCTCGACCTCGGCAGCGTGATCCCGAAGACGGAAGAGCGCACGCCGGAATCACTGAAGAAGCTGGTCGACAGCGAAGTCATCAAGTGGTCCGGGGTGCTGAAGCCGCTCTCGAACTGAGATTCTGCTGAAATAACTGGAGTTTGGCAGGGGCGGGACGCAAGTTCCGCCCCTTGTCTTTTACCGTTTGGAGCATGATCTTTCGGAAAACCGGTTCCCACTTTTCCGGATCATGCTCGTGCCCTCCGATCCTCACTTTTCAGGGTATAATTGCCCGACCGGAATCGAATCGTGGCAGACGGCCACGACGCCCGGCGGCTAGATAGACCCATGAACCAGTATCACGACCTGCTTGAGCGCATTCTCAGCGACGGCGCGGAAAAGACCGACCGCACCGGCACCGGGACGCTGTCCGTGTTCGGCCATCAGATGCGGTTCAATCTGGCATCGGGATTCCCGATGTTGACGACCAAGAAGCTGCCGCTGAAATCCATCATCTACGAATTGCTCTGGTTCCTGAAGGGCGACACCAACGTGCGCTATCTTCAGGAGCACAAGGTCTCGATCTGGGATGAATGGGCGGACGAAAACGGCGACCTCGGCCCGGTCTACGGATCGCAGTGGCGCTCATGGCCCGCGCCGGACGGCCGCAGCATCGATCAGATTGCCAACGTGATCGAGATGATCCGCAAGACACCGGACTCGCGCCGCCTGATCGTGAGCGCGTGGAATCCCGCCGACGTCGACAAGATGGCGCTGCCGCCGTGTCACTGCCTGTTCCAGTTTTACGTCGCCAACGGCAAGCTCTCCTGCCAGCTCTATCAGCGCTCAGCGGACGTGTTTCTCGGCGTGCCGTTCAACATCGCGTCCTACGCGCTGCTGACCATGATGGTGGCGCAGGTGACCGGATTGAAGCCCGGCGATTTCGTGCATTCGTTCGGCGATACGCATCTCTACCTGAACCATCTCGATCAGGCGCGGCTGCAACTGACGCGTCCGACGCGTCCGCTGCCGACCATGAAGATCAATCCCGACGTGAAGGACATCTTCTCGTTCCGCTACGAGGACTTCACGCTCGAAAATTACGATCCGCATCCGCACATCAAGGCCGAGGTCGCGGTTTGAACGCGCTGTCGTCCCCGACCTCTCCGCAAATCGTCTTCGTCGTTGCCGTCGCAGAGAACGGCGTCATCGGTCGCGACAACGCGATGCCGTGGCGCCTCAAATCCGATCTCAAGCGCTTCAAGGCGATCACGCTCAACCGGCCGGTCATCATGGGCCGCAAGACGTTCGTCTCCATCGGCCGCCCGCTGCCGGGCCGTACCAACATCGTCGTGACCCGCGACAAAAAGTTTCAGGCGCCGGGAATCGTCGTTGCAACCTCGCTCGACGCGGCACACGATATCGCGCGCGGCGATGCGCTGCGGCGTTTCGTCACTGAGATCATGGTGATCGGCGGCGCCGATATTTTTGCGCAATGGTTGAAAAAGGCTGACCGGCTGGAAGTCACGGAAGTACACGACAAGCCCGAAGGCGACACGTTTCTGAAGCCGGTTGACCCTGCGGAATGGCAAGAAGTGGCGCGAACGCGCCATTCAAAGGTTGACGGCGATACGGCCGATTTCTCCTATGTCACATATAAACGGCATAGTTGAAGCCAGCGTCGCATATAGCCGCAGACTGCGGCATTAACTGCAATCAGCGATGTTTGCATTGACAAATTTGCCCTGCGCCATAGCTCTCGGGAGCGGGTGTCCTGCGTTGTAAGGACCGGGCGCGTCCCCTATAAGGCCCCAAGATATTGCGGAGCGAGAGCTCCGCGCGGAGGAGATCGACGATGCCGTGGAAGAATCAAGGCGGAGGCCCCTGGGGCTCCGGCCCGAAGGGCCCCTGGGGCTCCGGCCCGCAATCGACCGGACCGAAGCCGCCCGATCTCGAAGATCTTCTGCGCCGCGGACAGGACAAGTTGCAGACCTTGCTGCCGGGCGGGAACTTCAGCGGCATGGGCATCGCGCTGATCCTCGTCGCTGCGCTGGCGATCTGGGGATTGTCCGGCTTCTTCCGCGTGCAGTCCGAAGAACTTGGCGTGGTGCTTCGCTTCGGCAAGCACGTGCGCACGGTTCAGCCCGGCCTGAACTATCATCTGCCTTACCCGATCGAGACCGTGCTGCTACCGAAGGCGCTGCGCGTGTCGACGCTGAGCATCGGCATGCGCGTGGTCGACGACTCCCGCCGCGGCGGCACCACCACCATTCGCGACGTGCCCGAAGAAAGCCTGATGCTGACCGGCGACGAGAACATCGTCGACGTTGACTTCACCGTGCTGTGGCGCATCAAGCCGGACGGTGTCGGCGACTTCCTGTTCAACATCCAGAATCCGGAAGGCACTGTGAAGGCTGTTGCCGAAAGCGCGATGCGCGACGTCATCGGCCGCTCTCAGATCCAGCCCATCCTCACCGGCGCGCGCACGCAGACCGAAGCCGCTGTGCTCGAACTGATGCAGAAGACCCTCGACAGCTACGGCGCGGGTATTCTGGTTCAGCAGGTGCAGATGCAGAAGGTTGACCCGCCGCAGCAGGTCATCGATGCGTTCCGCGACGTGCAGGCGGCCCGCGCCGACTTTGAGCGTCTGCAAAACGAAGCCCAGACCTACGCCAACCGCGTCATTCCCGACGCGCGCGGCCGCGCCGCGCAGATCCTGCAGGTGGCGGAAGGCTACAAGGAGCAGGCGGTGGCCGAAGCCAAGGGCCAGAGCGCGCGCTTCCTCAAGGTCTATGACGAATACAAGAAGGCGCCGGACGTCACGCGCGAACGCATCTATCTGGAAACGATGGAACGTGTTCTCGGCGGTGCCGACAAGCTCGTGCTCGACCAGGGCGCGGGTGGATCGTCGCCGGGCGTGGTGCCGTATCTGCCGCTCAATGAAATCGGACGCCGCACGCCACCGGCTGCTGCACCACAACAGGGCGGGGGCAACCGATGAAAAACGGTATCGCTGGTATCGTCTCTCTCTTCATTCTGCTGGTCGCGATCGTCGTCGGCTATAGCTCCGTGTTCACCGTCAGCCAGACCGAACAGGTTCTGCTGGTGCGGCTCGGCGAGCCGGTGCGCGTGGTCACCGAACCGGGCCTGAACTTCAAGGTGCCGTTCATCGACACGGTGATCAGCATCGACAAGCGCATTCTCGATCTCGAAAATCCCGCGCAGGAAGTGATCGCGTCGGACCAGAAGCGTCTCGTGGTGGATGCCTTTGCGCGTTATCGCATCAAGGATCCGCTGCGATTCTATCAAACGCTCGGTTCGATCCAGGCGGCCAACATCCAGCTCACCACGCTGCTGAACGCCTCGCTGCGTCGTGTGCTCGGCGAGGTTACTTTTATCAACGTGGTGCGCGACGAGCGCGATGTGCTGATGAACAGGATCCAGAAACAGCTCGATCGCGAAACCGCGAGCTACGGCATTTCGGTGGTCGACGTCCGGATCCGCCGCGCCGACCTGCCTGAGCAGAACAGCCAGGCAGTTTATCAGCGAATGCAGACCGAACGTCAGCGTGAAGCGGCCGAGTTCCGCGCGCAGGGCGGCCAGAAGGCGCAGGAAATCCGCTCCAAGGCCGACCGTGAAGCCACTGTGATCATTGCCGACGCGAATTCGCAGGCCGAACAGGTCCGCGGCGAGGGCGATGGCGAGCGCAACCGTCTGTTCGCAGAAGCCTACGGCAAGGATGCGGACTTCTTCGCGTTCTATCGCTCGATGACCGCCTATGAGACCAGCATGAAGGGCAGCGACACGCGCTTCCTGCTGCGTCCGGACTCCGAGTTCTTCCGCTTCTTCGCCAACCCGACGGGCAAGCCTGCCGCTGCGCCGACATCCGCGCGGTGATATGAATCGCGCTGGGTGTAAGCGGGGAGGAGCCGTCTTCGGATGAGGTCGATTGGATACGGTGACCTCCTTGTCGGGGTCGGAATGGTGCTGGTGCTGGAGGGGTTGCTGTTCACGGCGATCCCGAACTGGATGCGCTCGGCAATGAAGAGTGCGTTGTCCTCGCCGGACAACATCCTGCGCGCCGTCGGCCTGGTGTCGGCGGTGGTCGGCCTGATCCTGATCTGGCTGGTGCGGCATTAAATTTCGCGCGGATCGGCGCGCGAGCGGCGGTTTGCGCTATGATGGCTTCGGTGCGAAAGCCGGGTTGATGCGCTTTTTTACCCCCATGGCCGGGTTTTCGCCGCAATCCGTGCGTTGATCGCTAGAAAACACGCCTGTCGGCGGTGCTTGCACACGCATCCTCTTCGGGCGCACATTAGCGCCAATGACCCGCCCCTTTTCAGGAGAGCTTTCGACCATGTCCGATGCGTTCCAAGCATTGAGCCGCCGCGTATTGCCGCTTGCCGCGGCTGTCGGCTTCGCCCTCGTCGCGACGCCTGCGCTGGCGCGCGGACCGGACGGCATCGCCGACGTCGCGGAGAAGGTGATCGACGCGGTGGTCAACATTTCCACGTCGCAGACCGTCGACGCCAAGACTGCTGACAACGACAAGGGCAGCGACGAGCGCGGCAACAGGCGAGGGGCCAATCCGCAATTGCCGCCGGACTCGCCGTTCAGCGAATTCTTCGATGAGTTCTTCAAGAACCGCCGTGGCGGCATGGGCGGCAATAACTCGCCGCGCAAGGTGAACTCGCTGGGTTCCGGTTTCATCATCGACACCGACGGCACCGTGGTGACCAACAACCATGTCATCGCCGACGCCGACGAGATCAACGTCATTCTCAATGACGGCACCAAGATCAAGGCCGAGTTGATCGGCAAGGACAAGAAGAGCGATCTTGCCGTCCTGAAGTTCACGCCGCCGGAGAAGAAGATCACCGCCGTGAAGTTCGGCAACTCCGACAACCTGCGCCTCGGCGAATGGGTGATCGCCATCGGCAACCCGTTCAGCCTCGGCGGCACAGTCACGGCCGGCATCGTCTCGGCGCGCAACCGCGACATCAACTCCGGGCCCTACGACAACTACATCCAGACCGACGCCGCGATCAATCGCGGCAATTCCGGCGGCCCGTTGTTCAATCTCGATGGCGAAGTCATCGGCGTGAACACCGCGATCATCTCGCCGTCGGGTGGCTCGATCGGCATCGGCTTTGCTGTGCCGTCCAAGACGGTCGTGGCTGTGGTCGACCAGTTGCGCCAGTACAAGGAAGTGCGCCGCGGCTGGCTCGGTGTCCGCATCCAGCAGGTGACGGATGAAATCGCCGAAAGCCTCAGCATCAAGCCCGTGCGCGGTGCGCTGATCGCTGGCGTGGATGACAAGGGCCCGGCCAAGCCCGCAGGCATCGAGCCGGGCGACGTGGTCGTAAAGTTCGACGGCAAGGACATCAAGGAGATGAAGGATCTCCCGCGCGCCGTGGCCGACTCGCCGGTCGGCAAGGCCGTGGACGTCGTCATCATCCGCAAGGGCAAGGAAGAGACGAAGAAGGTGACCCTCGGCCGTCTCGATGACGGCGAGAAGCCGGTCGAAGCCTCCGCCAAGACCACCAGCCCGGTCGAAGCCGAAAAACCTGTGACGCAGAAGGCGCTGGGGCTCGATCTCGCTGGACTCAGCAAGGACCTGCGCTCGCGCTACAAGATCAAGGACAGCGTCAAGGGTGTGGTCGTCACCGGTGTCGAGAACGGCTCCGATGCGGCGGACAAGCGCCTCAGTGCTGGCGATGTGATCGTCGAGGTTGCGCAGGAAGCCGTGACCAACGCTGCCGATGTCAAAAAGCGTATCGACCAGTTGAAGAAGGACGGCAAGAAGTCCGTGCTGCTTCTGGTGTCGAACGGCGACGGTGAAGTTCGCTTCGTTGCGCTGGCGGTGAAGTAGGCGCTGCGTTCAAAGAAGTAAGCTGTTTTTCGAGATGTCGTCCCCGCGAAAGCGGGGACCCATACTCCCTGAGTGGGCGGCGTCTTCCCGGATGATCATAACCCTTGGTGGTT
>JBOFVL010000050.1:0-86950 GCA_051653085.1 Afipia sp.
CACGGCTTACGCCCCGGCAGCCAAGCGCCACATGCGCCGCCAGCGTTAACCTTCGGACTTCCTGGTAAACAAAAGGTAAAATAGGTGCAGGCAGGATGTGTTTTGATGCGCCCGGAGAGTACTTTGCCTCGTAATCGTAAAATTTTATCAATGGAACTATCTCGATCACCCCGGTGGCCTCACCCTTGATGACGGCGCAGGTCAGTTCCTTTCCGGCGATGTATTTTTCCACCAGAAGCAGTTCCCCGTGGGGCCAGTCGTCGCGGAAAAGCTCCTGCGGCGGGTGGGCATGGGCTTCGGTGACGATGAACACCCCGACGCTGGAGCCGTCCGCCACCGGCTTGATGACGTAAGGCGGCGCCATGACGTGGCCCTTGGCGACCTCGGCCCGCGTCAATGTCAAACCTTGTGGCACCGGCACGCCTGCCGTCGCCAACACCGTTTTGGCCGTATCCTTCTGCATCGCCAGCGACGAGGCCAGCACGCCCGAATGCGTATAGGGAATTGCAAGCGTCTCCAGCACACCCTGGATGGTGCCGTCCTCGCCGGGCTTGCCGTGCAGCATCACCAGCGCAACGTCGGGCCGCAGTGTATCGAGCACGGTCGCGATATCGCGCTTCACGTCGATCCGCGTGACGCGGTAGCCCTTGCGCTCCAGTGCATCGGCGCAGGCCTTGCCCGACCGCAGCGAGACCTCCCGCTCCGACGACCATCCGCCCATCAGCACTGCGACGTGTTTTGACCCGCTCATGACAACCCGATCTTGACCTTCGCCTTACCTACGCTGATTTGCGCCTATGACCAAGCCGCCACGATTCGGCTAAAGTCGCTATCAGCGCCGGGTGCACCACGCGGATGGCTATAAGGCAAGAAAAGGCTGCTTCCATGATCCGAACCTGGCTCGACCTGTCCGCCCCCGGAATTTTCGCGGTCCTTATCGTGCTCTATTTCGGTTTCTCGCTATGTTTAGCGCTGATCATTTTCCGCTCGCGCTTGACGAGACCGGCCATGTCGCTGACGGGCGTGGTGGCGCCGTTCTTCGGGTCGGTTGCGATCCTGTTCGCGCTGCTGACCGGTTTCCTCGCCAACGACGTCAGCGAACGCAACCGCCGCGCGCATCGCGCCGTCGAGACGGAGGCCGGCGAAATTCACAATCTGCACACGCTAAGCGTGGCGTCGGTCTCGGACATGCAATCCATCCGCACGGCGATCAAGGCGTATGTCACCTCCGTCATTACGGATGAGTGGCCGGCCATGGACATGGGGCAGACTTCGCCGCTCACGAGCGCCGCTTACGACGATTTGTTGCGCGAAGTGAGCAATCCGTCGATCGCGAAGGCATCAGGTCCTGCCGTTCACTCCGCGCTACTCGGCTCCGCAATGCGGATCGGCACCACGCGTAACGAGCGCGTCGCCATCTCCACCGATCATACCAACGACCTCAAATGGCTCGTCGTGGTTCTGCTGGCGCTGTTCACGCAGGCGGCGATCGCTCTCGTTCACCTCGAACGCCCGCGCGCCTTCGCAGCTTCGATGACCGTGTTTTCAAGCGCGGTGATCGTCACACTGGGGATCGTCGCGCTCCAGGAATATCCATTCCACGGCGCATTCCGAGTGTCGCCCGCGCCTCTCACGCAGCTTCTGTCGCTGCCCGAAGTGATCACGCCGCGCCCTTTGAATTAGTGATCCGGAAGCAAACATCGGATACGGGACACTAGGCCAGCGGAACTCCGATCCGCTTGATTTCCCACTGCAACTCCACACCGGAGTTCTCCTTCACGCGCGCGCGCACGGTTTCACCGAGCGTTTCGATGTCGTGCCCCGTCGCATCGCCGGTGTTGATGAGAAAATTGCAGTGCATCTCCGACACCTGCGCGCCGCCGACGCGAAAGCCGCGCATGCCCGCGGCGTCGATCAGTTTCCATGCGCTGTGGCCCGGCGGATTCTTGAAGGTCGAGCCGCCGGTCTTCTCGCGGATCGGCTGAGCGGTCTCGCGATGGTTCTGCACCTCGGCCATGCGTGCGCGGATCGCCTCAGCGTCGCTGATCTGCCCGCGATAAAGCGCTGAGGTGAAAATGATCGACGTGTCCACGCCTGAATTGCGATAGACGAACGTCATGTCCGCATTGGAGAAGGTGACCTTCTCACCCTTGCGCGTGACGCCCCTCGCCTCCACCAGCACATCTTTCGTCTCGCCGCCGTTGGCACCCGCATTCATGCGCAGCGCACCGCCGATCGAACCGGGAATGCCGAAATAGAATTCCAGCCCGCCGATATTCGCTGCTGCTGCGGCTTCCGCGACCCGCTTGTCGAGCGCAGCCGTCCCTGCGCGCACCGTGTCGCCGTCGGCTTTGGTTTCGCCAAAACCTCTTGGGGACAACCGGATGACAACACCGGGCATGCCACCATCGCGCACAATCAGATTCGATCCGACGCCGACGGTGTAAACAGGAAGCTCGCTCGGCAGCTTCGACAGGAAGTAAGCGAGATCGTCTTCGTCAGCAGGCGTGAACAGAATTTGCGCCGGACCGCCGACACGAAACCACGTCAGCGGCGCGAGAGACTCATTCGCGAGCAACCGCCCGCGCAGATCGGGCATCGCGGATTTGAGATCGGCGCTGATGTCGGGGAAAGTCACGCTATTTCCCCAGCGCCTTCAACTCGCCCGGCAGCGCGTAGGCCCATTGCGTGATGTTGCCCGCGCCGAGAAGCACCACGAAATCATCCGGCTTGGCGATACCGCGCACCACGGATGCAAGCTTGTCAGCGCCCGGCAGCGGAATCACCTCGCGATGACCATGTGCACGCAGACCGAGCACGAAAGAGTCGCGATCGATGCCCGGGATCGGCGCTTCGCCGGCCGGATAGACGTCGGCGACGATCACGGTGTCGGCATCGTTGAAGCAGGTGCAGAATTCCTCGAACAACGATTGCAAGCGCGTGTAGCGATGCGGCTGCACCACGGCGACAACCTTGCCCTTGGTGGAATCGCGCGCGGCCTTCAGCACGGCGGCGATCTCTACCGGATGATGGCCGTAATCGTCGATGATGGTGACGCTGTTCCAGTCGCCCGTCTTGGTGAAGCGCCGCTTGACGCCGCCGAAGCCGGCCAGCGCCTTGCGGATCGCCTCGTCGGAAATGCCGATCTCATGCGCCACTGCGATGGCCGCCGTCGCGTTCAGCGCGTTGTGACGGCCCGGCATCGGCAGCACCAGATCGGAAATTTCATAGACCGCATCGGTCTTGCGGTGCTGGAACGCCACCTTGAACTTCGATCCGCCCGAGAACGGTACCAGATCAACCAGCCGTGCGTCAGCCTGTGGATTTTCGCCGTAGGTGATGATGCGGCGATCTTCGATCTTGCCGACCAGCGCCTGCACCACCGGATGATCGATGCACATGACGGCGAAACCATAGAACGGCACGCCCTCGACGAAATTCTTGAAGGCGTCCTGCACCGCCTCGAAAGTCTTGAAGTGATCGAGATGTTCGGGATCGACGTTGGTGACGATAGCAACGTCGGCAGGCAGCTTGAGGAAGGTGCCGTCGCTCTCGTCGGCTTCCACCACCATCCACTCACCCGCGCCGAGACGCGCGTTGGTGCCGTAGGCATTGATGATGCCGCCGTTGATCACGGTGGGATCGAGAGCACCGGCGTCGAGCAGGGTCGCGACCATCGATGTCGTCGTCGTCTTGCCGTGAGTGCCGGCAATCGCGATACAGCTTTTCAGCCGCATCAGTTCAGCGAGCATCTCGGCGCGGCGGACCACAGGAATGCGCAAGCCCCGCGCGGCGATCAGTTCCGGATTGTCGCGCTTGATCGCGGTGGAGACCACCAGCACATCAGCGCCGTTCACGTTCTCGGCCTTGTGGCCGACGCTGATCTTGATGCCTTTGTCGCGCAGCCGGGTGACGTTGGCATTCTCGGAGGCGTCGGAGCCCTGCACCGTATAGCCGAGATTGCACAGCACCTCGGCGATGCCGCTCATGCCAATGCCGCCGATACCGACGAAGTGAATGGGTCCGATCTCGCGCGGCAGTCTCATCAATAGGTCTTTCAATCGTCGGCGGCAGGACGTTCGCCCGCCAGATGTCTCGTAAGCGCTCCTTCAAACAGACGAAGCTGGCCGGGACAAGCCCGACCAGTTGAGAAAAATAGCAGAATTCTTTTGATTCGAGGGTTGCCGCGCGGAGATTACTCCGCCGGCGCGCCGCAAACGGGGACTGGAACCGGCTTGATCCGCCGCATTTCCAGACGATGGCTGACCATCGCCAGCGCCATTCCCGAAAGCGGCACCAGCGCCGCGATCCACGGCAGGGACTCGAGCCCCGGGCCGCGATCGATCACGATGCCGCCGAGCCACGCGCCGATGGCGTTACCAAGATTGAATGCCGCGATGTTGAAGCTGGACGCGAGCGACTGTCCGGCGCCGTGCGCCTTGTTCAGCACCCACATCTGCAGCGGCGGCGCGGTGGCAAAAGCCGCGGCACCGAGAAGCGTCACGAACACAACGATCGCAATCTTGTTATGGAGCGCGAACGTCATCAGCGCGAGCACAAGCGCCAAAGCGAACAGGCTGCCGAACACAGTCGGCATCAGATGCTTGTCCGCGAAGCGGCCGCCAATCAAATTACCCACCATAAGCCCCACGCCGAGCATCAGCATGATCGGAGACACAGCGGCATCCGAGAAACCCGAGATCTTCGTCAATATCGGAGCGATATAGGTAAAGGCAGCGAAGACGCCGACCCATCCCAATATGGTGGTGAGAAATCCCACCAGCACTGGGCCGCGTTTCAGCACCGCAAGATCGTCCTTCAAATTTGAAGCTTCCGGCGCAGCCTTATCCTTCGGCACGAACGCTGCAATAATCGCGAACGCAACCACGCCGACCAGCGTCACGGCCCAGAATGTCGAACGCCAGCCAAAACCCTGCCCCAGCCACGTCCCAAACGGAACGCCGAGAATGTTCGCAACCGTGAGGCCCGTGAACATGATGGCGATGGCCGACGCCTTCTTGTTCGGCGCAACCAGCGATGTCGCAACCACCGAGCCGACACCGAAGAACGTGCCATGTGCAAACGCGGTCAGGACGCGCGCCGCCATGAGTGTCCAGTAGTCGGGAGCAATCGCGCAGGCGAGATTCCCGATCGTGAACACGCCCATCAGCACCAACAGCACGGTCTTGCGCGGCCAGCGGCTGGTGGCGATGGTCATGATCGGCGCGCCGACCACGACGCCGAGCGCGTAACCTGAAATCAGCAGGCCCGCGGCGGAGATGGAGACGTGGAGATCGGCTCCGACCTGGATCAGCAGACCCATGATGACGAATTCAGTGACGCCAATTCCGAAAGCGCCGGCGGTGAGCGCGTAGAGTGCGAGCGGCATGGAGCATTCCTCAGACGAATCCGGCCAGTCGCCGGCACCTCCCGAGAAGTGGACGCAATGCCATTCGTGAACTAGACTGTGGGAAGTAACAATATTTGTGAATTGAAATCACAATGACACGCCAAGACATCAACCGATCCGGCGAGATGGAAGTGTTCGCCCGCGTGGTCGAACTTGGCGGCTTTTCGGCCGCGGCACGCGCCTTCCGCATGAGCCCGTCGGCCGTCAGCAAACTGGTGGCGCGCTTGGAAACGAGGCTCGGCGTGCGTCTCATCAACCGCTCGACCCGCAAGCTTCAACTCACCCCCGAGGGCACGGCCTATTACGACCGCAGCATCCGCATCCTCGACGATATCAACACCGCGGAGCGTGAAGCCGCGATCGGCGCGACGCCCCGCGGCCGGGTGCGGGTCAATACCAGCGTGCCGTTCGGACTGCACTGGCTGCTGCCGTTGTTGCCCGGGTTTCTCAAGCTGCATCCCGGTGTCAGCGTGGATGTCTCACTGACCGATATCGTGGTGGATCTGCTGGAGGAGCGCGCCGACGTCGCTATCCGCGTCGGGCCGTTACGTGAGTCCCGCTTGCTCGCGCGCAAGCTCGGCGAGAGCCGGATGGTGGTGGTTGCCGCGCCCGCCTATCTCAAGGAGCACGGCATGCCGCAGACGCCGTCCGAGCTCGCGAATCACAACATGCTCGGCTTCTGCTTCTCGAAACAGATCGACGGCTGGCCGTTTCGCGACAAGAAGGGCAGCACCGTCACGGTCTCACCTGTCGGCAATGCACTCGTGAGCGATGGCGAAGCGATGCAGCGGCTGGCAGCCGCAGGCGCGGGCCTCGCGCGTCTCGCGCGCTTTCATGTCGACCATGACATCAAGGCCGGGCGGCTGGTGCCGGTGCTGGAAGATTTCAATCCGGGCGATCTCGAACCGATCCACGCCGTGTTCGTCGGCCACGGCGGCCAGTTGCCTGCGCGGGTTCGGGCATTCCTGGATTATCTGGTCGAGAACGTGAAGTTGTAACTAGATCCCCGCGACCTTCACTGCGAGATCGGCGAGCCGCTCCGCAGCGTCTAATCTGCCGACGGTGCGAGCGCCCTTGGCCATCGCGGTCAGCCGCGCAGGATCGGCGGCGAGCGCGGAAATTTCCGCGGCGAGACGGTCCGGCGTGAACTCGGTCTGCGCAATCCGGATCGCACCGCCCGCTTTCTCCAACACACCGGCATTGGCGAACTGATCCTGATCGATCGCACCGGGCAGCGGCACCAATATGGAAGGACGCCCGATCGCTGCGAGTTCGGCGACAGTCCCCGCCCCTGAACGCGATACCACCAGATGCGACGACGCCAACCTCGCTGGCAGATCCGTGAAGAACGGCGCGAGGTCAGCCTCGATCTTGAGGCGGTCATAGACCGCGCGCACCCGCGCCATGTCCTCTTCGCGCACCTGCTGCACGAGATTGAGCCTGCCCCACAGCGCAGGCTCCAGCCGCTCGATGGCAGGCGGCACAATGTCAGCCATGATGCGCGCGCCCTGGCTGCCGCCAGTCACCAACAGACGCAGCTGCCCTGTCGCATCCGGCGAGGCGTATGGCACAGCGGCGGCGGCGAGAATTGCAGGCCGCATCGGCGTGCCGGTGACAGTGGTTTTTCCGGCCAATGTCGGATCGCGATCGAGCACGCCGGGAAGCGACGTCGCAATCGCGCTGACTCTGGTCGACAGCAAGCGGTTGGCCCGGCCCATCACCGCATTGGCATCGTGAATCAATGTCGGGATGCCGAGCAGCTTCGCTGCCATCAGCGGCGGCAATGTCGGATAGCCGCCGAAGCCGACGACGGCTTTCGGCTTGTGCCGCAGCAGCAGCGCCAACGCCATTGCGCCGCCGGCGGCAAGCATCACGCCGGTATATGCCAGCGCCCACGGCGTGCGCCCGCGCACGGTTTCGCTGGGCACCACATCCATCATGTCGCGGGTGAACAATCCGCCGTAGCGCACCGCGCGAGAATCCGTCATCAGCCGCACGCGTGCGCCGCGCTTCATCAGCGCAACCCCGAGCGCTTCGGCGGGAAACAGGTGACCACCCGTTCCGCCCGCTGCCAGCATGATAAGAGGTCTATTGGGCATTGGAGTACTCGCGTGTCACGCGAAGCTGTGCGCGGCGTTGGCCGCGCTGATCGACTCCATTTCGACGCGCGGACGCTGCCGCGTCAAGGCCAACAGCATGCCAACACCATACGCCAGCGAGATCATCGACGATCCGCCGTAGGAAATGAACGGCAGCGTCATACCCTTCGCCGGCATCAGATGCAGGTTCACCGCCATGTTGATGGAGGCCTGAATGCCGAACATGATCGAAAGACCTGCGGCCGCAAAGCGTGCGAACAGATCCTCGCTGGCATAGGCGCGCGACAGCGCGCGGATCACGATGAAGGCGAACAGCGCAAGCAGCGCGAGGCACAGGATGATGCCGAATTCCTCGGCTGCAACCGCGAACACGAAGTCTGTGTGGCTATCGGGAAGAATCCGCTTCACCGTGCCCTCGCCCGGCCCCTGCCCGAACCAGCCGCCATGGGTGAAGGATTCCATCGCCATGTCGACCTGGAAGGTGTCACCCGATGCGGGGTCCATGAATCGTTTGATGCGGCCCGCGACGTGCGGCACCAGCATGTAGGCGCCGAACAATCCGACGGCACCCGCACCCATCAGACCGAACACCCAGATCATCCGCATACCCGCGATGAAGAACAGCGTGCCCCACACCATCAGGATCAGCATGGTCTGGCCGAAATCCGGCTCCAGCACCAGCAGAGTCACCGTCATCAGCAGCAAGCCGAGCGCCATCGACGTCGCCGGCATCTCGGGGCGCTTCGCTGATTCCGCGAACAGCCACGCCACCAGCACCACGAAGGCGGGCTTGAGGGACTCTGAGGCCTGAATGTTGATGCCGAGAATGGTGATCCACCGCTTCGCGCCCTTGACCTCCGGCCCGAACAGCAACGTCGCCACGACCAGCACGATGCTGACTGCGAACACCAGCAGCGCGGTGCGCCGCACCTGCCGCGGCGACAGGAACGACACCGCGAGCATCACGATCACGGATGGAACGAGGAACAGCACGTGCCTGTTGAAGAAATGAAATGGATCGAGGCCGATGCGCACGGCGACCGGCGGACTCGCGGCCAGCGACAGGATCACCCCGCCAAGCATCAGCGTCATGAACGCGGCCAGCAGAAGCCGATCCACCGTCCACCACCATTCGCTGAAAGGCGTGCGTTGCTCGCGGGAGATCATGGGCCGTGTGCCGTCCTGCCAGAAGTTAACGGGGTATTACTCCCGCATCATGGTTTCGGGAGGGTTAAAGATCGACGAATACGAGAAAATATCTCGTCAAAGTGTCTGGATGTTGCGTGGATCGCACGCCGCGACCTTTGAGGTCGTCATGCCCGGCCTTGTGCCGGGCATCCACGTCTTACTTTCTGAGCAGGCCAAAACGTGGATGGCCGGGACAGGCCCGGCCATGACGAAGAAATCGACTACACCGGCGTCATGCCGCCGGGCAGCGCTTGGGCAAGTTCGCGAAAGCGATCGCCGCGCTTCTCGAAATTCGGAAACTGATCGAACGACGCGCAGGCTGGCGACAGCAGCACCACAGGCTCAACGATCCCCGATGCTTCGGCGTCACGCGCGGCGTGCGGGACGGCCTCCTCCAGCGTCTTGCTGATTTCGTGCGGAACGACGCCGAGTGTCGCTGCAAATTCCTGCGCCGCCTCGCCAATCAGATAGGCCTTGCGGATGCGCGGAAAGAACTCGCGCAAACTTTCGATGCCGCCGGTCTTCGGCTTGCCGCCCGCGATCCAGAAAATATCCTTGAACGACGACAGCGCGCGCGCCGCAGCGTCGGCATTGGTGCCCTTGGAGTCGTTGATGAACAGCACGCGGCCGTTGCGGCCGATCTGCTCCATGCGATGCGCGAGGCCGGGAAAGCTGCGCAAGCCCTGCTGCAACACGTCGGTGCTGACGCCGAGCGCGATCGCAGCGGCCGATGCACAGGCCGCGTTCTGCGCGTTGTGCAGGCCGCGCAGCGAACCGATGTCCTCGATGCTGGCGATCCGCGAACGCGCGCCGCCATCGACACGAACGATGGTATCGCCTTCGAGGCAGATACCGTCGGCCACCGGATGTTTTACCGAGACACGAATGACGTTCTTGCCCGCCTGTTCGATGCGGTCCGCAATCGCCGCGCAAAAATGATCGTCAACGCCGACAATAGCTGCGCCTTTGCGCTGTACGCCAGCCACCAGCCGCTCCTTCACCGCGGCGTAATGCTCGATGCTGCCGTGACGATCGATATGATCTTCCGTGACGTTCAGCAGAATGCCGACGCTGGGATCGAGCGATGGCGTAAGGTCGGTCTGGTACGACGACATCTCGATCACATGCACGCGGCCCATGCGTGGCGGCTCAAGCGAGAGGATTGCGGTGCCGATGTTGCCGCCCATCTGGGTGTCGTAGCCCGCCTCGCGCATCAGATGCGCAACCAGCGCGGTGGTGGTGGACTTTCCGTTGGTTCCGGTGATGGCGACAAACGGCGCATCCGGCGCGTGACGCTTGCGCTCCCGGCAAAACAGCTCGATGTCGCCGATCACCTCGACACCGGCAGCTTTGGCAGCAAGCACGGTCCAATGCGGCTGCGGATGCGTCAGCGGCACGCCCGGCGTTAGCACCAGCGCGGCGAAATTTGCCCACGACACGTTGCGCAGATCTGCCGTAGTAAAGCCGGCCTTCGCCGCTTCCGCCAATTTTGCCGGCGTATCGTCGCTGGCAATGACTTTCGCACCGCCGGCCTTCAGGGCGTGACAGCTTGCGAGTCCCGACCCGCCGAGGCCGAACACGGCAACCGTCTTGCCCGCGAATGACGTGACGGGGGTCACGACCTTATCTCAGCTTCAGCGTCGAGAGACCGGCCAGCGCCAGCATCACGGAAACGATCCAGAACCGGATCACGATCTGCGGCTCGGTCCAGCCCTTCTGCTCGTAGTGATGATGGATCGGCGCCATGCGGAAGAAGCGTTTCCCGGTGAGCTTGAACGACGCCACCTGCACGATGACGGACAGCGCCTCGACCACGAACAGGCCGCCGATCACCGCCAGCACGATCTCGTGTTTGGTGGCGACCGCGATCGCGCCGAGCATGCCGCCGAGCGCGAGCGAGCCGGTGTCACCCATGAAGATCGATGCCGGCGGCGCATTGAACCAGAGAAATCCGAGGCCAGCGCCAAGCACCGCGCCGCACAGCACCGCGAGTTCGCCGGTGCCGGGCACGTAACGGATCTGCAGATATTCGGCGAACACCGCGTTGCCGACGAGGTAGGCGATCATGCCGAAGCTCGCGGCCGCGATCATCACCGGCACGATGGCGAGGCCGTCAAGGCCGTCCGTGAGGTTCACTGCGTTGCCGGCGCCGACGATGATGAACATGCCGAACATCACGTAGAACCAGCCGATGTTGAGCATGAATTCCTTGATGAACGGAACCGACAGCGCCGTGACGGTGGCGTCGCGTCCGAACCAGACGATGCAACTGCAGGCGATCAGCGCGATCAATGCCTCGACCCCGAGGCGCGAGCGCCCCGAGAACCCCTTGTCGGTCTGCTTGGAGACTTTCAGGTAGTCGTCATAGAAACCGACGAAGCCGAAGCCGAGCGTGACAAACAACACGATCCAGACATAGGCGTTGCGCAGGTTGGCCCACAGCAGCGTCGCGACGATCAGGCCTGACAGGATCATCAGGCCGCCCATGGTCGGCGTGCCCTTCTTGGTCACCAGATGCGTGGGCGGGCCGTCGGCGCGGATCGGCTGCCCCTTGCCCTGCGCCAGACGAAGCTGATCGATGATCCATGGGCCGAACATGAATACGACCAGCGCGCTGGTCACCATCGCTCCGCCGGTGCGGAAGGTGATGTAGCGGAACACGTTAATGCCGGGAATCGTGCCTGCGAATTCGGTGAGCCAATAAAACATTCAAACCGCCTTATGCCGCCAATTTTTAAACAGTCACGTCGTCGAGCGCGGCTTGTCCTGGAAAGCGCTTCTGCAGCGCGGCCACAATCAATTTCATACGCGAGCCAAGCGAACCCTTGACCATGATGGCATCGCCTGCGCCGATCGCGGCAACGACCTGCTGCTCAAGGGCGGCCGAACTATCGGCATAGCCGCCCTTCTTCGCGGAAGGAAGGGCCTCCCACAGGTTGCGCATCAATGGACCACAACAAAACACAGCGTCGATATTATTGGCCTTTATCGCCTCGTTAAGCCCGCGGTGCAGGTCGGGCCCGGCTGCGCCGAGTTCCAGCATGTCGCCGAGCACCGCAATGCGCCGTCCGCGCGGACCGACGCTGGCTTGGCCAAGCACGGTGATGGCCGCCTTCATCGAAGCCGGATTGGCGTTGTAGCTTTCATCGATCAGCGTGGCGGTGCCTTCCGTGAGGGTGAGCATCTCGCGCACGCCGCGCCCGGCCGCAGGCTTGAGCTGCGCCAGCGCGAGCGCCGACAGCGCAAGGTCCGCCCCCGCAAGCGAGGCCGCCGCGAGCACCGCGAGCGAATTCATCGCCATGTGCCGACCGGGCATGCCGATCTTGTAGGTGATGTCCTGACCCAGGATACTTGCATGCACGGCGGAACAGGCCGGATGCAGCGATACGTCGATCAGCCGCGCATCGGCTTTTTCGTCACTGCCGAAAGAAACAATGCGCGCGACCTTGGCCGTCTTCGCACTTTTGCTGAGACGCGCAAATTGCGGATTGTCGCGATTGAGCACAGCCGCGCCGCCCGGCTCCAACCCTGAAAAGATTTCCGCTTTCGCGTCGGCGATCGCCTCGATACCGGAGAAGAATTCCAGATGCACGGGTTCGACCGTGGTGATGATCGCCACGTGCGGCCGCACCATCTTCACCAGCGGCTCGATCTCGCCGGGATGGTTCATGCCGATCTCGAAGATCGCGAACCTCACCGACGCCGGGCAGCGCGCCAGCGACAGCGGCACGCCCCAGTGATTGTTGAACGACGCGACCGACGCATGGGTCTCGCCCTGGCTGCCCAGCACCACGCGCAACGCTTCCTTGGTCGAGGTCTTGCCGACCGACCCGGTGACGGCGATGACCTTTGCACCGAGACGCACGCGTGACGCACGCGCAAGATCGACAAGGCCCGTGAGGACGTCGTCCACCACCAGCAATCGCGCATCGGCTGCGAACTTGTCCGCGTGTGTTTTCGCAACGACCGCGAGCGCCGCACCGTTTGTCAGCGCGGCCTCGACGAAATCGTGCCCGTCATGCACGTCGCCCTTGATCGCAAAATACGCATCGCCCGGCGTCAGGGTGCGGCTGTCGATGGAGATACCATAGATCGCCTCCGGCAACGCGCCGCGCTTTGCAGCGTGCATCGCCTCCGCCATCACCGCGCTCGTCCATAAAGCCGTCATGCAGCATGCTCCGCCAGTGCCGCCATAGCAGCCTCGTGATCGCTGAACGGCAACACCTTATCTCCCACGGTCTGTCCGGTCTCATGACCCTTGCCGGCGATCAGCAGCGCGTCACCCTTCTGCAAACCTGCAATCGCAACACGGATCGCCTCGGCACGGTCGCCGATCTCCTTTGCGCCCTTCGCCGCCGCCATGATCGCCGCGCGGATCGACGCGGGATTTTCCGAACGCGGATTATCGTCGGTAATAATGACAGTATCAGCATTCTCCGCCGCGATGGCGCCCATCAAAGGCCGCTTGCCGGCGTCGCGGTCGCCACCCGCGCCGAACACCACGACCAGCTTGCGCTTGGTATAGGGCCGCAGCGCTTCCAGCGCCTTCGCCAACGCGTCGGGCTTGTGCGCGTAATCCACGAACACCGGCGCGCCATTGCGCTCGCCGATCAGTTCGAGCCGCCCCGGCGCACCTTCGAGTTTTTCGAGTGAGGCAAAGACGTGCTCCGCATCGCCACCGGTGGCGAGCACAAGGCCTGCCGCCGCGAGTGCGTTCTCGATCTGGAATTCGCCGACCAGCGGCAGCCGCACCTGATATGTCTTGCCAACATACTCGAGTGTCAGCTTTTGCGCGAAGCCATCGACTCCTGCATCGATGAGCTTGATGCCATCGCCGTTGCGGCCGACCGTCAGGATGCGCAGCTTGCGCTTGCGTGCGGCATCGATCACCGCCTGCGAATGCTCGTGGTCGGCGGCAATCACCGCCGCGCCGCCATCGACAATCAGATCGGTGAACAGCCGCAGCTTGGCCGCGAGATAATGCTCGACGGTCGGATGATAATCCATGTGATCGCGCGACAGATTTGTGAACGCGCCGGCGCTGACGCGCACGCCATCGAGGCGATGCTGGTCGAGACCGTGCGAGGACGCCTCGAGTGCGAGATGCGTGACGCCCTCGCCCACAAGGTCATCGAGCGACCGATGCAGCGCGATCGGATCCGGCGTGGTCAGCGAGCCATAGACGGTGCGCTTCGGCGAAACCAGACCGATGGTGCCGATGCTTGCGGATGCATAGCCGAGACGCTGCCAGATTTGCCGCGTGAACACCGCGACCGAGGTCTTGCCGCTGGTGCCGGTGACGGCGGCGATAGTCGCGGGCTGGCGCGCGTAGAATTTTGCGGCGGCCAGCGCCAGCGCGCGGCGCGGATTGGGAACTGCGATGAACGGGACGCGACGGTCGCCTTGGGGAATCCGGTCGCCGACGACGGCGGCTGCGCCCGAGGCGATGGCCTGATCGATGAAACGCGCGCCATCGGTCTTGACGCCGGCGAGCGCGAAGAACACGTCGCCCGGCTTCACCGCGCGGCTGTCCACGGCGACGCCTGAGACCGCAACATCGGTATGTTGCGCGTCCACGACCGCGTCCCCGCTGAAAAGCTCGCCTAGCTTCATTTCACCCCTAGCCGGCCCGTACTGAATCCAGCGTGCGGTTACCGGCTTTCCTTGGATGCCGCAAGAATAAGGCGGTCGGACGGCGGCAAATCGAACCGCGGCGTCATGCCGAGCAGCGGGGCGATCCGCTCGATGACCTTGCCACCGGTCGGCACCGTGTTCCAGCCCGATGTAATAAAACCGTGGGTTTCCGGCAACGCTTGCGGCTCGTCCAGCATGATCAGAAGCTGATACTGCGGATTGTCAGCCGGCATGATAGCCGTGAAAGAATTCAGCACCTGCTTCTTGGAATATCGTCCGTTGACGACCTTTTCCGAAGTGCCTGTCTTGCCGCCGACATAATAGCCTTTGACATCAGCCTTGCGCGCCGTGCCCTTCTCCGCATTCAACCGCATCAGGTAGCGCATGCTGGCGCTGGTTTCCGGCTTCACGACCTGCTTGGCGACCTGCATCGCATCTTCGCGCGAACGCTTGAGGAAGGTCGGCGGAATGAGATAGCCGCCGTTGACCAGCGCGTTGATGCCCATGACCGCCTGCAATGGCGCCACCGCCATGCCGTGACCGAATGCGATGGTGATGGTGTTGAGTTCGCCCCAGCGCTTCGGCACCAGCGGCTCGGCGCTCTCCGGCAGTTCGGTGCGCAGCCTATTGAGTTGTCCGAGCTTGCGCAGGAACGCCTTGTGCGCCTCGACCCCCATCGACAGCGCGACGCGCGCCGCGCCGACGTTGGAGGACTCGGTGAACACCTCCCACATCGGAACGGAACGGCCGAGATTATGGGTGTCGTGAATCTTGAACTTGCCGTACACGAGCGGCGCGCGCGCGTCATAGAGTGTGTTGACGGTCGCGCGGCCGGAATCCAGCGCCATCGCAAGCGTCAGCGACTTGAAGGTCGATCCCATCTCGTACACGCCGGTGGTCAGGCGGTTGATGCGGGTTGGATCGTTGGCCTCGCGCGGATTGTTCGGGTCGTAGTCGGGCACCGAGACCATCGCGATGATCTCGCCGGTCTGCACGTTCGAGACCAGACCGGCGGCGGCCTTGGCCCTGTACTTGTCCTTGGCTTTCAGCAATTCGTCGCGCAGCGCGTGCTCGACGCGCAGATCGACCGCAAGCTCGACGGGCTTCTGCAAACGATCGGTGGCGAAACCGGCGCGATGCAGATCGGCGAGGCCATTGCCGTCGAGCCATTTTTCGATGCCGGCGATGCCCTGGTTGTCGATGTTCACGTGGCCGATCAGATGCGACACAATGGGGCCGCTTGGATAGACCCGCTTGTTCTCGCGCAGGAAGCCGATGCCGGGGATGCCGAGACGATAGATTTCCTTCTGCTGCTGCGGCGTGATTTCGCGCTTCAACCAGACGAAACCTTTCTTCGATGACAGACGATCGCGCACCTCGCCAGCGTCGATGTCCGGCATCGTCGCAGTGAGCAATTCAATGGCCTCATCCTTGTCGATCAGGCGGCGCGGCTCGCCGAACAGCGACGGCGTCTTGACGTCGGTGGCCAGGATGGCGCCGTTGCGATCCACGATGTCGGGTCGCGCGGTGGCAACAGCATCCTGTGACGCGGTTCGACGCGCGCCGTGGCCATCGCTCCCTATCGCGAACATCACGAGACGGCCCGCGATCACCGCATAGACCGCAGCGAAGGCGATCATCGCAAGGCCCACACGTGCGCGCGCCTTGGCCGAGCGGTCGACATTGCGCCCGTAAAGCAGCGTGCGGATCAGCCGCTGCCGCCACGGTTCCGGAGGCCGGGTGATATTGAGAGTCTGTTCGGTCATTGCGCGCCCTCCGGCCCGGGCACCGAACCGGTGATGGAATCCCGATCCTGCGGACCCGATGCGAGCGCTTCCTGATCGACGCTTTGGATCATGGTGCCGATCGGGTCGGGATCGCCCGGTTTGACGAAGCTCGGTGGCCGCGGCGGCAGGTTCTTCAGCGTATCGTATTGCGTGGCCTCGATCGGCCGCAGCGACAGATGGCGCGCGGCCATATCCTGAAGACGCTTGGGCGATTCCAGCTTAGCCCATTCCGCCTTGAAGCCGGCGATGGCATCGCGCTGCTCGCGGATGTCGGCGCGCAGCTTCAGCACGCGCTCGGTCCGTACGGTGGATTCCATCTTGATGCGGTAAACATAAGACGCGGCGAAAATCAGCGCGCAGATGACGAAGAGGTGGACGATGCGCATGTCAGCCTCCCCTCATCACGTCGGTCAGTTGGGGCCAGTCGAACGACTCGGTCTCGGATTGCGCGGGCGCGGCGGTGCGTGACGCCGCGCGCAGTTTCGCGGAACGTGCCCGTGGATTGGCCGCGATCTCGTCGTCGTCCGCGATGATGGGACGCTTGGTGAGGATCTCGAAGCTCGGCTGCGCCTGATCGATTTCCGGTAGATGCCGCGAGCCGCCGCCGCGCTTGCCGCGCTCGTTGAGGAAATTCTTGACGATGCGATCTTCGAGCGAATGGAACGACACCACCGCGAGACGCCCGCCGGGCTTGAGCATCTGCTCCGCTGCCACAAGGGCTGCGTGCAGTTCGTCCAGCTCCTCGTTGACGAAGATGCGCAGCGCCTGGAACGTGCGGGTAGCCGGATGGATCTCGTTCGGCTTGGAGCGCACCACGCGCGACACGATGTCGGCCAATGCGCGCGTCGTGGTGATCGGTGCTTCTTTTCGTGCCGCGACGATGGCGCGGGCGACGGCGCGGGAATGCCGCTCCTCACCGAAGATATAGATGATGTTGGCGAGATCGGTTTCGGAAGCTTTCGCGACAACATCGGCGGCAGTCGGTCCATCGTGACCCATCCGCATATCGAGCGGGCCGTTGAGACGAAACGAGAAGCCGCGTTCGGACTGATCGAGCTGCATGGATGAGACGCCGACATCCATGACGACGCCATCGACAGCGGTCATGCCCTGCGCCGCGCAAACGTCCGCCAGATTCGAGAATCGATCTTCGACCAGCGTGAGCCGTCCGCCGGACGCCTCCACCAGATCGAATCCACCCGCAATGGCGGTGCGGTCGCGGTCGATGCCGATGACGCGTGTGCCGGGAATTTTCAGGATGGCGCGGCTGTAGCCGCCGGCGCCGAAGGTGGCGTCCACATAAACACCGCCGTCACATGGCGCGAGCGCCTCGACGGCCTCGCGGCCGAGGACCGGAACGTGGCGCACGGGTTCGTCGTCGGGCGACATTTCAAAGGCCTGCCGGTTGAAGACGGCCGCGTGCCGGCCCGAATAGCCGGGCCGATCCGCCAGATCCCGTCCGAATAGGCCCAGATTGGCCCTTTCCGAAGCCCAAATCGACCGGAACACAGAGGCGCTTGCGATGACTCGCCGCAAATTTGAGGTTCCGCATGGGATTTTCTGGCCAGCCATGAGGTTTTTCGCGGGGCTTCTTGCGCATCGATAGACCGCAGCCACGCCATTCCGGCGCGACTCTCCACCCTTCAGTAGCGGCAGTTATCGTTAAGGAATGGTTGACACCCTGGACTGACTTTTAAGATGCTTTTCGGCAGGCGAGCCATGCGCGATGTCCGGGCTTATTCCTGGGGGTAAGGAGGAACGAGGGAACCCGTCCGGATTGCACCGCCCGCGCATTTGCCGTTTCACTCACTTGGCATCGCCCTTCTCTCGCCCCGTTTCGAGTCCCAAAGTGTCTTCAGGATCGTTTGAGTCTGCTGGATTTGATTCGAGGCGTCAGCGTCCCACCATTCCATTCAGGGGTACTGCTGACATGCTGAGTTTCGTGCCGGATTCGTCCGTCGTATCGACCGTGACGCCATCGCCGAATTATGGCGATCGCAAAGGTCTGCTATCGCCGAACATGATCGTGCTGCATTACACCGGCATGGCCGATGCAGCGAGCGCGATCGTACGGTTGTGCACCGAGGGCACCGAAGTCTCCGCGCATTATGTCGTGCTGGAGGACGGCAATATCGTCCAATGCGTGCAGGAATCCGCGCGCGCATGGCATGCCGGCGCGTCATCGTGGGGCACCGAGACCGACATTAATTCCTGTTCGATCGGCATCGAAATCGTCAATCGCGGTCACGATCTCGGCTACACCGATTTCCCGTTGCGGCAGGTCGCTGCGGTGATCGCGCTGTGCAAGGGCATCATGATCCGCCGCGATATTCCGAAGCACCGCGTTCTCGCGCATTCGGATGTTGCTCCGGGCCGCAAGAAAGATCCCGGCGAGAAATTCCCGTGGCGTCTGCTGGCGGATTCAGGAGTGGGTCTATGGGCCGAGCCCGCGCCGATCATCCACGGCGAGCAGAAACTGTTGGGCGCGTCAGGCGAAGACGTTCTTGCCTTGCAGCGTGCGCTTGCCGCCTTCGGTTACGGCGTTCCGCTGAACGGACAGTACGACACCGCGACCATGGATGTGGTCGCAGCGTTCCAGCGGCATTTCCGGCCCGAGCGGGTGGACGGCGTCGCCGATCAGTCGACGTTGACCACGCTGAACGATCTGCTCGCGCTGTTGCCGGCTGAAGCACTGGTGAGTTAATCCAGCTCCGCAAGTCGCCGCAGAAGTAGCCGCCGCAACGGTTCAAGACGGGTCGCATCGAGCGCCTGCCTGTAGGCGTCGCGCGCTTCCGCATGCCGTTTCAGCCTTCGCAACAGATCGGCGCGGACCGCCGGCAACATATCGTATTCAGCGAGTTCGCCACGCGCGCTGAGCGCGTCGACCAGCGCGAGCGCCTTGCCGGGACCGTCAACCATCGATATGGCGGCGGCATGATTGAGCGCGACGACCGGCGACGGCGCGATGCGCACCAGCACCTCATAGAGGCCTGCGATCTGCGGCCAATCGGTGTCGGCGAAACTCGGCGCCCGCGCGTGAAGCGCCGCGATGGCCGCCTGCACCGCGTAGGGATCGGGGCGGCCCGGCTCCGACAGCGCTACCTCGACAAGCTTCATGCCTTCCGCGATCTGCTCACGATCCCACAGCGTGCGGTCCTGGTGTTCCAGCAGCACGATGTCGCCCTCCGCCGTCTCGCGGCTGGTGCGCCGCGCATCATGCAGCAGCATCAGCGCGAGCAGTCCGCGAATTTCATTTCGCTGCGGCACCAGCGCATCGAGCAGCCGGCAAAGCCGGATAGCCTCGCGCGCGAGATCGTGACGCATCAGCGCGTCACCGGTAGTGGCGGCATAACCTTCATTGAAAACGAGATAGACCACCGCAAGCACGCCGCGCAGCCTCGGGCCGAGCGCATCATGTTGCGGCACCTCGTAGGGAATCCCGGCAAGGCGGATCTTCTGCTTGGCGCGGATCAGGCGCTGCGCCATCGCGTCCTCACTGGCCAGAAAAGCGCGAGCGACTTCCGCCGTGGTCAGGCCGCAGATCGTCCGCAAGGTCAGCGCGACCTGGGTCTCTATGGCGAACGAAGGATGGCAGCAGGTGAAGATCAGCCGCAACGCATCGTCGTCCACCGCGTCCGCCGAACCATCGCCGTCCGCTGCATCCGCACCATGCAATTCCGTCTCGTGAACAATCTGGTCTTGCTTGGCGCGAAACGCAGCCTGCTGGCGGATACGGTCGATCGCCTTGTTGCGCCCGGTCGTGACCAGCCACGCCCGCGGATTCGACGGCGCGCCGTCGCGCCAGCGCTCCAGTGCCGCCGCAAATGCTTCCTGCAACATATCCTCGGCGAGATCGAAACTTCCGACGAGGCGGATCAGCGTCGCAAGCGCGCGACCCGCCTCGTTACGGAATATCTTTTCGATTTCAACTGGCGTCACTGCTGCCGCCACTCCCCGCTACTTGTTATAGACCCAGATCGGCCGAACCTCGATCGAGCCATGCTTCGCGCCGGGCATGCGGGCGGCAATCGCAAGCGCCGTATCGAGATCCTTGGCCTCGATCAGATAATAGCCGCCGAGTTGCTCGTGCGTTTCCGCGAACGGCCCGTCGGTGGTGAGCGTCTTGCCGTCACGTATCCGCACCGTGGTCGCCGTCGACGTGGGCTGCAAACGATCGCCCGCCTTGAAGTTTCCGGACTGGATGATGGACTGCGTGAACACGCCATACTCCGCACTTCGTGCATTGGCTTCCGCTTCCGTGCGTTTCGCGTCCTTGGCTTCGTTCTGATAGATCAGCAACAGATACTGCATCTTGGTCACTCCGTTTGACCGGCGCCATTCGCCGTGATCCTAGACGAACGGGCCGGACCTAGAACGACATCTTCAGGATAATTTATTTTGGCCGCCCGCCGCCCTGTATTTGGCTTGACGTGGTGGCCGGGAACCCTCATGTCCTCAAAGGTCAGTCGGCTGGACGGCCGCCCCGGCAAGGATCGAAAGGTCGCCGGGGAGGAAAGTCCGGGCTCCATCGACATACGGTGCCGGATAACGTCCGGCGGGGGCGACCCCAGGGAAAGTGCCACAGAGAATGAACCGCCTCATCTTTAGTTCGTAAGAATTGGGATGCGGTAAGGGTGAAAAGGTGCGGTAAGAGCGCACCGCGTTTCCGGCAACGGAGACGGCATGGCAAACCACACCGGGAGCAAAACCGAATAGGGACGGCACAGTGGAAAGTTCGCTTTCGAGCGATAACTCCGCGGGGCGATGTCAGGCCCGCTGTCCGGGTAGGTTGCTTGAGGCGCCGGGTAACCGGCGTCCCAGAGGAATGGCCGTCACGTCTGCATGGTGCGAACCATTCAGGCCCTACAGAACCCGGCTTACAGGCTGGCTGATGCCGTTAAACGAGGGGTCTGGCGCAACACCGCCGGACCCCTCGCCAGTTCCGGCGCTTCGGTTCCAGATGATTAAAATTGAAACGATCCCCAAGCCCTTCGTTTTACTCGCCGCTTGTATGCTCAGCGCACTTAATCGAGGCAGACTGACGAGCAGGCGATGCGATTTCCATCCCTCCAATGGCTCCCGGCGGAACGGCTTTCCGATGGTGTTTATGCCGAGCTGATCGACGAGTTGTTTGCCGCCGCGCCCTCGGTGGTTGTGGTTGCGATCAGCCAGAGCGTGATCGGTACCGCCATTTTCCTGCAGACTGGCGATCTGATCGCTCTCGGACTGACAGTTGCCATCGTCCTGATCTCCATCGAGCGTATCATCATGATTGGCCGCTATCGGCGCGCAACGGCCGACAAGCCGCCCTCCCGCGCTGAAGTTGCGATCTGGGAGCGACGTTACGCCGACCGCAGTATCGCCAGCGCCGCCGTCGTCAGCGCGATCGGCGTGCGCTGCTTCATGCTGGTCGATCCAGCCATCCACATGCTGGCCGTCGGAATGCTGTCGACGTACTGCGCGGGAACATTGATGCGGACCGCGCACCGGCCATGGCTTGCAATCGTCAATCTCGTCATTATCAGCGTCCCGACCACCATCGCCGGCATGATCCACGGCGGACCAATTTACATTTGCCTCGCACTGATGACTGGCATCCTTCTGGTCGGTGCGTTCGACGTTATTCGACACGTCTACAACACGACCGTCAGCCAGATCACCCTAAAGCGACAGTTCGCAGGTCTCGCGCGGCAGGATGCTTTGACGGGCCTATCCAATCGGCTTGAATTCAACGAGAGACTTGAACTTGCAATCGCCGATGCCCAGCGCAGCGGTTATGGGCTCGCCGTTCATAGCCTTGACCTCGACCGCTTCAAGGCGGCGAACGATCTCTACGGCCACCCCGCCGGCGACGCGATCCTAAAAGAAGTTGCGCGGCGGCTGACACGCCTGACGCGCGCGAGCGATCTGCTGGTGCGCCTTGGCGGCGACGAATTCGTGCTGGTGCAAACCGGCGTCGCGGAACGTGAGCAGGCCACCGCACTGGCTGCGCGCATCGTCGAGGACATCGGCTCCTACTACGACATCAAAGGTTACACCATCGAGATCGGCACCAGCGTCGGCATCGCCCTGATGGCCGACGAGGAGTTGACGCCCGACGAATTGCTCGCCCGCGCCGATCAGGCGCTCTATCAGGCGAAACGGACGCGGAGCGGCTTCGCGGTCTACGTTGTCGCTCCGCATCTCGTCCCGTCGTTGATCGACGGCGACGATTTCCAGAATTACAACGCAGTCACCAGGAAAACGGTCAACCTGTGCTGATCTGAATATCGCCGCCGCCTCTGCTTACTCCGCCGCCGACATGCGATCGAGTTCGAACACCTGCCGCTCGAACAGCGCGCGGTAGATGCCGCCAGAACGCTTCGCGAGCGACGCATGCGTCCCCTCCTCGGCGATCCGGCCCCGATCGAACACCAGGATCCGGTCGAGACTTCGCACCGTGGACAGGCGGTGCGCGATCACGATCGCGGTGCGGCCCTGAATCAGGCGATCCATCGCCTCCTGAATCAAAGCCTCCGATTCCGAGTCGAGGCTTGAGGTGGCCTCATCCAGAATCAGGATCGGCGCGTCGGCGAGGAAGGCTCGCGCCAGCGCCACGCGCTGACGTTCGCCGCCCGACAGTTTCACACCGCGCTCGCCCACCAGCGTCTCATAACGCTTCGGCAGCCGCATGATGAAGTCATGCGCGTTGGCAAGCCTCGCCGCCTGTTCGATCTCCGCCATGCTCGCACCGGGACGCGCATAGGCGATGTTCTCGGCGAGCGAGCGGTGAAACAGGATCGGCTCCTGCTGCACGATGGCAATCTGGCTGCGCAGCGAGCGCTGCGTCGCCTTCGCCACATCCTGACCATCGATCAGGATGCGTCCGCCGGTCGCGTCGTACAGCCGCTGCACCAGCTTGACGAACGTCGTCTTGCCCGAACCCGAGCGTCCGACCAGACCGACGCGCTCGCCGGGCTTGATGTCGACCGAGAGCCGGTCATAAAGCGGCGTATCGTGCCCGCGATAGTGGAACGTCACGTCGTCGAACACGATGCCGCCTCCCGCGACCTTCATGGGCACGGCATCCGGCGCATCGGCAATACCGATGGCTTCGTCGTGGATCGCGACCAGTTCCTCCATGTCGTTCACCGACCGCTGGAGATGGCTGATGTGCTGGCCGATGTCGCCGAGGTAGCCGTGAATGACGAAATAGGTCGTCACCACGTAGGTCACCTCGCCCGGCGTTGCACGGCCCGCGAGCCACAGCAGAAGCACGCCGCCGATCACGGACGCACTCATCAACACCAGCACCGCGTGCTGCGCCGTGCCGACATAGGTGTAGCGCGACCATGTCCGGTTTGCGCGGCGATTCCATTTGCCGAGGACCCCGCCGAGCCGATCGTCCTCACGCGTCTCCGCACCGAACGACTTCACCACCGCGTTGCACGTCAGCGCATCGGCCAGCGTGCCGCCGACCTTGGTATCGAGCGCATTCGACATCTGGGCGGCGGGCGCAATGTAGTTCATTGTCAGCGCGACCGTCATGCCGACATAGACCACCGTGATCAGCGCAATCACGGCGCCGAGCACGGGCCAGTGCCAGCCAACCAGAATGGTCGAACCGACCAGCACCACCAGCGACGGCACCAGCGCCATCAGGATGGTGTCGTTCATCAGGTCGAGCGCCCACATGCCGCGCGTGATCTTGCGCACGGTCGATCCGGCGAAGCTGTTGGCGTGCCAGTCGGTCGAGAACCGCTGGATTCGCACGAAGGCGTTCTGCGCCACATCCGACATGATGCGCAGCGTGAACGGGATGATCGCCTTCAGGCCGACGAAGCGCAGCACCATCGCCGCAAAACCGAGCGCGACAATGACGCCGAACGCGATACCGGCGGCGCGATGAGCGGCGGCCGGATCGGTCGCAGCCAATGCAACCGCGTCTACCAGTCGTCCGGCGAACAGCGGCATGAACACGTCCGCAGCCGCCGCGGCGATCAAACCGCCGGCGACAACAGACAACCGCACAGGCTGATTGCGCCAGTGGCGGAAGACGAACGACAGCACCGCACCGATGGCGGGCGCTTTCTTGTTACGAGAATCAGTCATGGCATGTTTCGGCTGCGAGGCGCGAGCCGACTCCATTCAAATGGACGACACGGCGGCACAGCCGCGCGCGAGCGTCACTTAGGAAATTCAAAGCGTGGGATTAATGAGAATCGGGTCGTGAGATCCCGATCCAGATCAGCCTGGGCGGGCGTTCGGAGAACCGACGCCGGCTGGCTACCCTATGCGGAGGACCGCGGGGTTAACCGAGCGGGTGGCCGATGCCGAACACGCTGAAGCTGAAGCCATACAGGCCAAGGACGCGCGGGGTCGCGAGCGACACAAATCTAAAATCCATGCGAACCTCCGTGCGTTAGAGTGTATGCGAGACTCACATCGTGTGAGCGGCTGCGCACTTCTTGAGCAATAATTGCGGCAAATTTTGTACCGGGCAATGAAAATCCATCCATGCGAGCGCGGCGACACGCCGCACGCTGAAATTTTGTTGTCATTCCGGGGCACGAGCCAACGGGTCCGGCTTCGCCGGCCCGATGACAGGCTCAGCGAGTGAACCCGGAATCTTTCCGATGAACTCTTCTGGATTCCGGATCAGCCCGCTGTGCGGACTGTCTGGAATGACCGCATCTTTGCTTTGCTTACGCTTTCACAGCATACGGCGTGCGCAGGTTTATAAACGGCCTGAACTCAATGACGACGCTGTCGCCGATGTTCAGATCGCTGTCGCCATGCGCCATCATGCGAAAGCCTTCCGCCATATCGATCAGCAGGATCGCATACGGCACATGCGCCTTGGCTTCCGGCGTCGCCGCACGGCGTACCAGTGTCGCCGCATAGACCGTGCCCTTACCGCTGGCACGGTGGGTCTGCGGCGATGCATCCCCGCACGACGGACAGAACGCGCGGCGGAAATACCAGACGTGCCGGCATGCACCGCATGACTGATAGAGAATGGCGTCGGTGCCGCCGGTCCAGCCGGCGAGTTGCGCCTCGCTCATCGCACCCGCTCCAGAAACATGCTGACATGGGACGACATCACGCCGCCGTCGCCGTGCAGCAGCGCAAGCGACGCATCGCGTACCTGCCGCGCACTCGCCCTGCCCGTCATCTGCAACTGCGTCTCCACCAGATGCACCATCGCGCCGCCGCAGCCGCAATGGCCGTAGCTCAACAGGCCGCCGTGGGTATTCAGCGGCAACGCACCGCCGATGCCGAAGTCGCCGTTGCGCACGCGCGCCGCCGCCTCGCCGCGCGGCGCGAGGCCAAGCTCCTCGATCAGGATCGCCAGCGTAATGGTGAAGCTGTCATAGATGCCGACATATTTGATGCTGCGAGGATCGACGCCCGCCTTCTCTTGCGCCCGCGACAGCGCGACCGCGGCTCCCACATCTGAGAGAGATCGCGCTGCGGTGACATGCTGATGCAGATGCGCCTGCCCGCAGCCCAGCACACGCACGTGATGATCGCTGGTCGGTTCGCGGCTGACGATGAACGCAGCGCCACCGTCCGACACCGGGCAGCAATCGAGCAATTTCAGCGGCGACGAAATTTCGCGCGATGTCATCACGTCTTCAATGGTGATCGGATCGCGGAACTGCGCGCTGGGATGGAGCATCGCGTGCTTGCGCATCAGCACCGCGAATTCGGCCATGTCTTCCTGCGTGAGGCCATAGTCATGCATATAACGCGATGCGAGCAGCCCGTAATAGGCCGGGATGGTCGGGCCGAGCGGCACTTCGTACTCGGGATGACCGACCTGCGCCAATGCCTGCATCGCGGAATCGCGGGTCTGTCCGGTGAGACGATTTTCGCCAGCGACCACGAGAATGGTTTTGGCGACGCCAGCCTCGACCAGTTCATGCGCCAGCATCGCCATGGCGAGTCCCGTCGCGCCACCGACCTGAATCGCGTGGGCGTAGGACGGCTGGACGCCGAAATGCTCTGCGAAGACGGTCGCCAGCATCAGATGCGGCATGGTGGTGGAATAGCCGGTGAGCAGACCGTCGATGTCGCGCCGCTTCAGACCCGCATCCGACAGCGCAGCCTCGGCCGCCTCGCTCATGAGATCGAGCGTCGAACGGCCATCATGCTTGCCGAAGGCCGTCAGTCCGACGCCACTGATGAAACTCATTTATTTCTCGTCATTGAACGATGGGCCGTGCCGTGGTTTGCCACGGCGGCACGCCATCTTCAATGCGCGTCCGGCGGCGGGCCCATCACGTTCGGCTTGTTCACAAAAAAGACCATCGCGCTCAGCACCAGATAGAAGCACGTCAGGATGAAGAAGGCGTCGCCGAAGCTCATCACCACCGCCTGCCGGTGCACGATCTGCGACAGTTGCTTCAGCGCCATCAGCGATGCATTGCCGGCGCCTTGAAATTTCTGGGTGAGCATGTTGAGCGTTTCCACCGCGGTGGCGTTGCCCCAGTTCACCCTCTCCTGAAGCCGGACGATGTGCAGGTCGGTGCGGGTATCGAGGATGGTATTGATGAGCGCGAGTCCGACTGCGCCGCCGAGATTGCGCGTCAGATTGAAAAGGCCTGACGCATTCTTCATGCGCTCGGGCGGCAATGTGCCCAACGCGATGTTGTTGATCGGAACCATCGCCATCATCATGCCGACGCCGCGGAAAATCTGCGGCCACAGCAATTCGTAGAAGTCGAAGTCGCGCGTGATCCACGTCATCTGCCACGAACCGATGGCGAAGATGATGAGGCCCGCGGCGATCATGTAGCGCAGGTCGACCTTGGTCATCAGCCGACCCACCAGCGGCGCGGTCAGGAACATCGCAATGCCGGAGACGAACATCGTTTCGCCGATCATCAGCGCACTGTAGCCACGCACTTCCGCGAGGTAACGCGGGTAGATGTAGGTCAGCCCGTAAAGACCGATGCCGACGCAAAAAGAGAACATGCTGCCGAGCGCGAAGTTGCGGTCGGTGAAGGCGCGAATGTCGACAATCGGTTCTTTAATAGTCAGCACGCGCCAGAAGAAGACGACCGCCGAGACTGCGCACACAATGCCGAGCCAGAACACCGACGGGTCCTGAAACCAGTCGTATTGCGGGCCTTCCTCAAGCACATATTCCAGTGCGCCGAGAAATCCGGCCATCGACGCCAGTCCCCACCAGTCGAATTTTTCAAGCAACTTGAAATTGGGTTTGTCGAAATCGACCAGCGCCAGCACGCCCAGCGTAATGCCGATGCCCGGAACGACGTTGATGAAGAACAGCCAGTGCCACGACATCACGTCCGTGATATAGCCGCCGACCGTCGGGCCGATGGTCGGCGCGAGCGTGGCGACAAGGCCGATGATCGGCGTCACCATCGGCATCTTGGAGCGCGGAAAAATGGTGTAAGCGGATGCGAACACCGTCGGGATCATGCCCGCGCCGAGAAAACCCTGGATCGCGCGCCAAAGGATCATCTGTTCGATGGTCGAGGTCAGGCCGCACATCAAGCTCGCACCGGTGAAGCCGGCGGCGGAGATCGCAAACAGCAGCCGTGTGCCGAGCGCGCGCGACAAGAAGCCGGAGAGCGGAATCGCAATCACTTCCGCGATCAGGTAGGCGGTTTGCACCCACGAGACTTCGCTCGAGCTTGCGGACAGACCGGCCTGAATGTCGGACAGCGATGCCGAGACGATCTGGATGTCCAGGATCGACATGAACATCCCGAACACCATGATGAGAAACGCGATCAGCCTGCGCGTGCTGATCGTTTCCGGCTTGGCGGGTAAGGCCGGGACGCCATCCATGGTCGATGTGGTGGACGCCATTGGCTCTTCCTGAGGTCGATTGCGCGGCCGTTATCGCGCTGTGATCGGATCGACGCCGTCCGGCTCGGGCTTGGTGTTGACCGTGGTGATCACCGACATGCCGGGCCGCAGCAGGTTTTCCCGCGCCACCGAGAACGGCACGCGAATGCGAACCGGCACGCGCTGAACCACCTTGGTGAAGTTGCCCGTAGCGTTATCCGGCGGCAGCAGCGTGAACACCGAGCCCGACGCCGGCGCGAGGCTGTCCACGATGCCCTTGATGGTGCGTCCGGAGACCGCATCGACCGTGATCGAAACCGGCTGGCCCGCCTTCAGGCGGCCAAGCTGCGTTTCCTTGTAGTTGGCATCAATATAGACGTCGTCGAGCGGAACGACATTGGCGAGACGCTGGCCCGGCTGCACGTAGTCGCCAACATTGACGATACGGTTGGCAAACGTGCCATCGACCGGCGCACGCACGACCGTGAACGACAGATCGCGCACCGCCTTGGCGAGCGCCGCGCGCAATTCCTGCAACTGGCCTTCGGCTTCGGCCTTCTGCGCCTTGACGACATCGACCTGTGCCTGCGCCGCATCGAGCGCGGCCTTGGCACCCTGCACCGAGGCCAGAGCCTGATCGCGGCCGGCCTGCGACACATCGAATGTCGCCTTCGATGCAAAACCCTTGCTGCTCAAGCTTTCCTGACGCCCGAAATCTGCTTCGGCGCGTTTGGTGTTGGCTTCAGCCGAGACGAGTTGTGACTTCGCCTGCTCGACCGCGCTGTCCTGCGCCGTGACCTGCCGTGCGATGCGCTCGATGGTGGCTTCCTGGGTCGCAACCCTGGCCCGCGCGCTTTCAACGGCAAGACGATAATCGCCGTCGTCGATCTCGAACACGACGTTGCCCGCGCCGACGCGCGCATTGTCGCCGACGGCGACCTTTGAAATGTGCCCGGCGATCTTCGCGCCCATCACGGTGTTGTTGGCGCGGACATAGGCGTCATCGGTCGTGACCATGTAGCGGCCGACCACCATGTAATGAATACCGAAGTAGATCGCGGCGAGCGCTGCAAGCGCGCCGACGCCGATCAGGACCTTTCTGCGCCGCGCGGATTTTGGCTTCGAGGTTTCGGCATCTGCCGATACTGCAGAGGCCGGCGCTTCCGTCGCGGGTTCTTCCACAGGGCGCGACCGCAACTGCGGCTCCGCTGCCGGAACGGCGCGGGATGAATCGGTCTCGGAAACATCAGGCTCCGGGTGAACAACCCTTGCAACCTGGTCTCGGGCAGGCACGGCCATAAAGGCCTCCTTGAACTGACAAAGTATTGGCCGGCAAAAAACCAGCTCCGCCGTTCTGGCGTGCGACAAAAATACCATTGACCGAACGGTTCGGTCAATGGTATTTTTGTGACGTTATTTGGATACCTCATGGCGGGTTCCCATGCCTTTGCCGGGAGCGCGCTCCACAGCGAAACGCAAAAACAGGCTGAACAAATGGTTGCCGCCGCTCCTGTAGCTCTGGTCCATCCCGGCGATGAGGACAGCGCCAAACGTCACCAGATCATGGATGGCGCGCGGAAGGTCTTCATGGATCTGGGCTTCGATGGCGCCAGCATGAACGAGATCGCGCGGGCGGCGGGTGTCTCCAAGGGCACCCTTTATGTCTACTTCACCGACAAGAACTCACTGTTCGAGGCCATCGTCGAGAAGGAGTGCCTGGAACAAGGGAGAATTACGTTCAATCTCGATCCCAGCCGCGATGCCGAGACGACGCTGCATGATTTCGGCCGGGCCTATATTGACGTGGTCTGCCGGCCGGACGGCGGCTCGACGGTGCGAACCGTCATGGCGATCGCGGAGCGGATGCCGGAAGTCGGCCGCCGATTCTATGAGAACGTGATTGCGCTCACCAACCGCCGCTTCGCCGAATATCTCGGCGCCCGCGTAAAGGCGAAAGAGCTTGCGATCGACAACACTGAACTGGCGGCGATGCAGTTCATGATGATGTGTCAGGCGACGCTGTTCCAGCCCTACGTCTTTCAGGCCAAGCCCGCGCCGACCCCGGCGCAGATCGCAACCGTGGTCGACAGTGCGACGCGGCTGTTCCTCGCGGGCTATCGCGTCAAGAACTGAGTCGATTAGATCACATCACTTGATGCGGGATTCGTCCTCGATCGAATCCTGGTCTTCCTTCGACAGCGGACCCTTCGCGAAGATGCGCTTTACGCGCTGTCCGATCGAACCGGTGATGCCCCCGTCTCGCGACATGTCGCGTCCGGCGTATCCGCGCGGCGAGGCACGCGCGGCGATCTCCTCGCCAGACACGGCGGCAGGCTGGCAGATGACGCGACCGCTGGCGCGCCGCATCAGGTCCACGTGAATGTGATCGTAGTGATAGACGTTCGAACCCGGCGCCAGCACAGTGTTGAACTGCTGGCACGCCGCGCCCTGCACGTCGCGCAGAAAGCCCTGCTCTTCCGGCATGCCCTTCCAGCCGTCCTTCACCGAAATGCGCCGCCCGTCGGCCAGCGTGAACGATGCAATGTCGAGCGCGTTGCCGAAGGCATGTTCGGAGATATGCGCGCGCGAATTGCCGTTCATGCCACGGCATGAGTAAGCCGAAATCTGCTTGATCTCCGCCACCGGCGATCCGAACCAGCGCTGCGCGGCGGGCTGAACCGACTCCGCCAGCCAGCGGTCGAGTGCGGAGACGATCGGGCACGCCAGCGTCGCCGTGGGCTTGACCGCGACCGCACCGAACCTGCTCACCGGAGATCCCTGCGACGGACCAAGGCGCGGCGGCGTGTAGGGCTGGCTTGATGGGTAAGACGGCTGCGCAGCATAAGGTGCACGCGATTGCGGCGCACGGTTCATCGGCGGCGATGTCGCGTCGGATGCAGCCTCGATGTCTTCTTCATCGGGTGGCGCGACGCCCGGCGCGTTCAACTGCATCGGCGCGCCGGACTGCGCGGGATACTGCGATGGGCGCGACGTCTGATACGCCTGAGACGACGGATAGGATGGCGCGGCCGTTTGCGGATACGGCTGCTGCGAAGGATAGGACGATTGCGGATAGGAGGATTGCGGCGGCTGCGATACCGGCCAGCGCGGCTGATTGCCGATGCTGCCGGGCGGGCGCAGATCGTCGGCATAACCGAGACTGCTGTTGCTTTCCCCGAGTGCCGCTACCTTCAGCGGAAATTCGGCGCCGCAGGCTCCCGGTCCGGAAATTGGATCGATACGGACGAGGTCCGCGGTCTCCTTGACTGCGCCGGATTTCAGGCACGCCTTCTCCGCCTCGGCCCGCCAAGGTTCGCGTTCCGCGGTCATGAAACCACGGCCGCAACCCGCCAGGGCGACGAGGACACAGGAGCCGACTACGAACAAACTCACTCCGCGCGTCATCGGCGCACCGTCGCCGAAGATAATTAAAGACTCTTCAACGCATTGTTATTCAAAGTTTTTTAACCATGTTTGCCCCGGCAGACGCCTCGCCATCCACAGGAGCGACAGCAAGGCCGGCTTTCGAGGCCGGGAACGTCTTGCTAGCTTTGGCGTTAACTGTGCCGACTACGAAGCAATGATCACCAGCGTTGAGCCAAGGGAGATTCCCGTGACCATCGTCGGACCTTTGAGCGTTGTGGCGGCGTATGCGTCGATCCTGTTCGTCGGCGCCATCGTGCTGGGCATCATCTAGAGCGCCAGCCCCGCGTGTCAGGCGTAGATTCGCTGCGCGGCTCATGAGCCGCATATGCTGCGCCTCCCAATGATTATGGCGGCATCGCGATCTCATCACGCGCCATCCCTCTCTTTATGCAACGAATAATCCGCATCTCGCCGGACGCGGCGTTGCATCGCCATGCGGGGACTGCCAAAAGTTGGGACTCTTGGTTTTCTTCAATTTTCCCGATCAGGTGTTTCCCCGTGAAAATTTGTGGCGGCCTGCTTGTTGTATCGATGCTTGTCTGCGCCCCATTGGCGCCCGCCGCACAGGCGGCATCCGGTGTCCAGTTCGCGCAGGCAACACCCGCACAACCCGTCACGCCATCGCAACCCGCTGCGCCCGCACAACCGGCTGCACCCGCCGATCAGCCAGCGCAGCCCGCAGATCCTTCTCAGACCGCTAACGCTGACACAGAAGAACCGGCGGGCAACGTCGCCACCCTGAAAGGCACCGCGACGGTCACGCGCAATGGCATGACCGGCCCGCTGAAGCTGCAAGACGACATCTTCAAGGGCGACGTGTTGCAGACTGGCAAGAACTCGACGCTCGGCGTCACGTTCTCTGACGACACCACGCTCAATCTCTCCGCGAGTTCGCGAGTCGTCGTGGACAATTTCGTCTATCAGGAAGGCAGCAAAGACAACGCCGCGCTGATCAACGTGACGCGCGGCACCATGGCCTTCGTCGCCGCCGCTGTCGCCAAGACCGGCGACATGAAGATCGAAACGCCGACCGCAACGCTCGGCATTCGCGGCACCACGGGAGTCGTCGAAGTTCCCGAAGGCGTGGCAGCCAGCACCGCCAACGCCAACAATGTCGGGATCAAACTCTATCCCGACGCCGACGGCAAGGTCGGCCGCATCGAAGTCAAGGCGCGCGACGGCGCGCCGCTCGGCATGCTGACGCAACCCGCGAGCGGATTCACCGTGCGCGGCGCGATGGTACCGGGATTTGGCATGCGCATGTCCGCGATGCCGATGGTGATGTCCGCACAGATGATCGCGCGCGATCGCGGCTTCACGCAGCGCGTCTTCGCCATGCAGGACATCGGACGGCGTGTCGTGATGCAGCAGCGCAATTTCCGTATGCAGAATCCGAATCGTCCGCCGGCGTTCGGACGGCCCGGCTTCAATCAAGGCGGTCCGCAGCGCGGCGGACTCAATCAGCCCGGAAATCGGCCAGCGCTGAATCAGCCGGGTCAGCGCGGACAACCGGGCCTGAACAACAGGCCGGGTCAGCCGAACCAACCCGGGCTGCGTAATCAACCGGGACAACCAAATCGTCCGGGCCTCAATCAACCCGGCCAGCCGGGACGGCCGGGTCTGCAAAACCAGCCCGGACAACGCGGCAACTTGCAGCCGGGCACCGGTCAACCGGGGCGGCCCGGTTTGCCAAACCAAGGCGGACTGCAAAGACCGCCCGGTACATCGAACCAGTTCGGGCAGAGACCCGGACTGCCGAACCAGCCGGGCGTGCCAAGGCAAGCCGTCGTGCCGGGCGGAGTACCGGCCATCGCGCCGGGCGCAGCATCTGGGCCGGCGGGCATTCTCAACCGGCTCGGAGTTCCCGGCCGCGTCGGCATTCCGCAGGTGCCGGGTCAACGCATGCCGTCGGCATTCCCGCGCGCCGGTCAGCCCGCACTTCCATCTGCGCAGAAGAAGCTTCCGCAATTGCAGAAACTGAAACCGCCGCCGAAGGATCTGCGGTGATCCTGACGAAGACGTGATCAGCGCGGGGTTAGTGCGCTGTGCAGTCTTGATTGCACTGCCAAAGAGACTACTAATCTGCGCTTAAGCGTCACGGCTACGGCCGCGCCCCGGTACACGCCGGCAAGAGGGCTTGCCATGATCTTTCGCCAGTTGTTCGACAGCGTCTCCAGCACCTACACCTACCTGCTTGCCAGCCGCAAAGGCGGCGAGGCGCTGATCATCGACCCGGTGCTCGAAAAGGTCGATCACTACATCCAGCTTCTGCACGATCTCGATCTCAAGCTGATCAAGGCCGTCGATACGCATCTCCATGCCGACCACATCACCGGGCTGGGCGCGTTGCGCGACAAGACCCACTGCATCACCGTGATGGGCGAGCAAAGCGGCGTCGATGTCGTTTCCATGCGCGTGTCCGACGGCGACCGCGTCAACATCGAAGGCCTCAGCCTCGACGTGCTCTACACGCCCGGCCACACCGACGATTCCTACAGCTTCATCCTGCCCGACCGCGTATTCACCGGCGACACGCTGCTGATCCGCGGCACCGGCCGGACCGATTTCCAGAACGGCGATCCGCGGGCGCAATACGAATCGATCTTCGGCCGCCTGCTGAAACTGCCCGATCACACGATGATCTTCCCGGCCCACGACTACAAAGGGAATACCGTCTCCACCATCGGCGAGGAGCGTGCGTGCAATCCGCGCCTACAGGTCAAATCGGTGGATCAGTACGTCGAGATCATGAACAACCTGCACCTGCCGAATCCGAAGATGATGGACGTCGCGGTACCGGCGAATCTGCATGTCGGGCTCGTTCAGGAGGAGGTCGCGCTGCGCGGCTGGGCCGTGTCGCCGTCACAGGCGAAAGACCTCCTCGGCCAGCCAGGCATCGTCCTTGTGGATCTGCGCGAACGCAACGAGCGCGAACGGCACGGCGTTATTCCGGGCTCGGTCCACGCGCCCTATCCCGATCTCGAAGACAATGTAAAAACCGGCGGTATCCTGCACCAGCTTGCTTCGGCATCGCACAATCAGCTGCTGTTCTACTGCGCATTTGGCGAACGCTCCGCAATGGCGGTGCAGGCAGCACAGGCTGTCGGATTGACCAGTGCCCGGCATATTCAGGGCGGCATCAATGCATGGCGCCAGGCCGGAGGACAGATCTCGCATAACGGCTGACGCGGCATCGAACTGGCGCCCCGCGCGCCGGCGCTGTAGCATCGTTGTCATGATGCTTCCGGAGTCGTTATGCGCTTAAAGGTGATCTTGCTGGGATTGGCGGCTCTCGTCGTGTCGTTCGCCGTTAGCCTGTATGCGATGAACACCTTCTGGCCGCCTGCGGTCGAGAAACCGGTGCTCGCAAAATTACCGCCGCTGCCCCCGGTCTCGCGCAATTCCGAAATCCTGACGCCGATTGCCGTCTCGATCTCCGCACTGCGCGACGCGCTCGATCGCGCGGCACCACGCGACCTCGGCGGCAAGGCCGACAATCCCGTCAGCCAGATTCTTCAGAATGCCGACATCAACTGGACCGTGGCGCGCGGACCGATCGCCGCGTCCGGCGTGCAGAACGCACTGGCGCTGTCGACGCCGCTCGACGGCAAGCTGACGGTGCTGGGCTCGCTATCGGCGGCGAGCGGAACGGCGCTGGGCAACGCGCTCGGCAATGTTCTCGGCAACAACGCGGTCAAGCAGCTCGGCAGCGTCTCGATCAAATCGCTGAACGCCAGCGCCGCCATCCACGGCAATGTCGCGATCACATCGCGGCCCGAAATCCTGCGCGAGTGGCGCATCGATCCGAAACTGACCGCACAGGTCAGCATCGGAGAAAGCAGCCTCACCGTCGCGGGCGCGAAGGTCGCCGTGCCGGCGCAGGTCAAGCCGATGATCGACAAGACCGTGAACGAACAACTGGCGGTGCTGCAGCAAAGACTCCGCAACGACCGTTCGCTCGAAACCAATGCGCGGCGCGAATGGGCGAAACTCTGCCGCTCGCTGCCGTTGCCGCCAGCGGCGGTTGGGATGCCGGTGCTGTGGCTCGAGATGCGGCCAGTGCGCGCGGTGGCCGCACAGCCGCGCATCGACGCCAACGCGGTGAATCTCATGCTCGGTCTACAGGCCGAAACGCGCGTGCTGCCCACCGAGACCAAGCCGGACTGCCCGTTCCCCGCGACACTCGATATCGTGCCGCCGCCGGAGCGCGGCCGCATCAACATCGGTGTGCCCATCGATCTGCCCTTCACCGAGGTGAACAAGATCGTCGAAGTGCAGTTGAAGGGCCGCACCTTCCCGGAAGACGGTAGCGGCTCGGTCGACGTCACCGTGAAAAGCGCGAGTGTCGCCGCGGCCGGACAGCGGCTGCTGATCTCGCTGCTCGTCAACGCCAAGGAAAAGAAAAGCTGGTTCGGCTTCGGCGGCGAAGCGACGATTCACATCTGGGGCCGCCCCGTGCTGGATCAGGCGCAGCAAATCCTGCGGCTGACCGATCTCGAACTCGCGGTCGAATCCGATTCCGCGTTCGGCTTGCTGGGCGCTGCCGCACGCCCGGCGATCCCCTACCTGCAACGCGCGCTGGAGCAGCGCGCCACTATCGACCTGAAAACGTTCGCCGCCAACGCGCAGCAAAAGATTTCATCGCTCGTCTCGGAGTTCCGTCAAAACGACGACGGCATCCGCATGGAAGCTTCCGTCAGCAGCATCCGCCTCGGCGGCATCGCATTCGATTCGAACACGCTGCGCGTGATCGCCGAAGCCGAAGGCAGCATCAACGTGACGGTCACCTCGCTTCCCAATTTGTAATTGGCGTTCGCACAGCGCACGTGATTTGTGCGGTAGCGAGTTCCATATTTTCGCGCCGCGATAACCTCTAAGTCATTCGTTTCAGAAAACTAATTTCCCGACATGATCTGTCCACATTTGGACCGCATTGGAACCGTTCGCGCCCGCTGCCGTTGAGCCGGGCCATTCGTCGCGCCGGCGTTGCGTCCCGCGTTGAACCCACTTCCAAGAACTTCGCTGAGGACAGACATCATGAAACGCATCTTGCTCGCCGCAGCCGCGGCGATGATCCTGATTCATCCGGCCAGCGCACAGCGGGCCAATTACGAACAGATGGTCGCGAGCCACGCAGCCGCGAACGGCGTTCCTGCGGAACTCGTGCATCGCGTGATCGTGCGCGAGAGCCGCTACAATCCCCGCGCCGTCAGCAAAGGCAACTACGGCATGATGCAGATCAAGCTCGCTACCGCACGCGGGCTCGGCTACACCGGCACCGCACAGGGCCTGCTCGATCCGGAAACCAACCTCACCTACGCCGTGAAGTATCTCGCGGGCGCTTATCGCGCGGCGGGCGGCAACCAGAACCGCGCCGTCTCTTATTATGCCGGCGGCTACTACTATGCTGCCAAGCGCCAGGGATTGCTGCCGCGTCAGCAGGCCAGCGCCGAGCCGATGGGCATCTCACTGTTCGACGCCAACGCGCAGGAAATTCCGCGCCGGCATCGGCGTCATCACTGAGATATCAATAATTGAGAGAAAGAAAGCCGGCTTCAGTTTGAAGCCGGCTTTGTTATTTCAGGCTCGACGCTGTGACGCGCAAGCGGATCGCGAACGTGAACCACCACGTTATCGTCGATGAAGACTTTCCGCCAGCCATCGACCTGATCGAGAATTTGAGCCGCCGGCGCCCTGCGCTGCAGAAGCGTGGCATCGATCTTGTGCCGCTCCAGCAGCTCGAAGAATTCGGCGGGACGCAGCAGCCTGCGCGCGGCGTTGTGCTCCACCACGAACTTCTCGCCGTAAAGCTCGGTGCGGCCGTCGATGTAGGGCGCGATGCCCTGCGAAATCAGGTAGCCGCCGAAATCATAGTCGTTGAAGACGCGTTGCGCGCGATGTTCCTTGAGGACCGCGATCGCCGCCGCGGGCGTGACGTTCGCCGCAGGGCGATATTGGCCGACTGCAACCGCACTCGCCACCATGCCAAGCATCAGCGCAATTGCTGCCGACACAGCGATCCCATGCGGCTGCGGGAACGTCAAACCTGCGTCATTGCCGCGTCCGCCGAACTGCGCCGCGAGCGGCCCCGCGACCACCATCGGGCCCAGCAGCGCGAACACGTCCGCGTTACGGATGTGCGCCAGCGCCATATAGAGCAAGCCGACAAACAGCACGTTGCGCATCAGAGGAAGTTTCATGCCCCTGAAAAACGCCAGTGCGATGATCAGCAGCACACCCGCCTCGATCGGCCCGAGGAAGCTGAAATCGGCGGGCATCCATTCGCGGATCAGCTTCAGCGCGTCGCCGAGATTGAGGATGGCGCGCGCCGCGAGCAGAGAATTCCAGCCGTAGGGCGTGATGCAGCTTGCCGCGAGCGCGACAAGGCCGAACACGAACCACTGCAGGAAGAGCCTCACGCGAACCTTTGCATCCGCATTGATAACCGCATCCAGCGCGATCGGGCCGATCAGCATCAAGCCGAACACAAAGCCGCCGTGCACATTGGCCCACAACGTCATCAGCGCCACGAGCGCGAAGGACGGCGCTTCGCGGCGCTCCGCCGCCGACAGCAACCCGGCGACCCATGCCACCATCACCGGCAGCGCCAGCACATGGGGCCGCGCATAGAGATGAGGCAACGCCATCAGGAACGACACCGGCAGCAAAATCATCACCGGCACATCGGCAAGATGGCGGACCAGAAACTGCGTCAGCAATATGTAGGCCAGTGCGATGGCGAGCGCCGCCAGCGCGACGGGCCCTGCCCATCCGAACCACGCATAAACCTGGCTATACATCACCTGCGCCAGCCACTGCGTCGACATCCACGGCTGGCCCTGCATCGTGAACGAATACGTGTCCGTCCACGGCACCGCACGGTGATCAACCATCCACTGGCCGATTGCGATCTGCCAGTAGGTGTCGGGATCGAGCAGCAGCCGATTGCCCGCGACCAGCATCACGCCGAGAACGATCAGGCCCGTCCACAACGGCAAGGTGCACCGTTCCGCCGGTGCCGCTTCGATGGCCTGTGCGGTCATGGACGCGCGCCTTCCAGCGGCTTGATTTTTGTCTGAGCCGGAGCGCCGGGCTCGCGGACATGCACGACCGCCACGTCATCGGCATAAATGCGCTGCCAGCCCTGGAGATGATCGAGCAGGCTGACCGCCGGCGTCGCGGGCGGGAGCAGCGTGGCGTCGATGCGGTATTTGTCGATCACGTCGAACAGGGTGGCAGGATTCTTCAACGTCATGGCGCGGTCAAACTCGATCATGAAATTCTCGCCGTACAATTCGGTCCGCCCATCGATCGCGACCGGAATGCCCGCGCGGATCAGATAGCCGCCGAAATCATAGTCGTTCAGCACGCGCGAGACGCCGCGCGCTTTCAGCGCAGCCACCGCAGGCGCGACACCAGCCGGCGGCGCGTAACGGCCCATCGCAATGGCAACGGCAGTCAGTGCGACGACGGACCCGGCCGTGACGCATGCGATCAGACCGCGCGGACGCAGGCTCGCGAACAGTTCAGAACCCGAGCGCGGAAAACGCATCGCCAGTGGCGCGGCCAGAACGATCGGCGCCAGCAGCGCGAACACGGTCACGTTGCGCACATGCGCGAGCGCCATGTGAAGCAGTCCGAGCACAAGCAGTATGCGGACCGGCGGCAGCGTCAGTCCCTTGAACAGGATCGCGCCCACGCCGAGCAGCAGGCACACTTCGAAAGTGTCGAGACGCGAAAAATCCACAGGCCGCCATTCGGTGATCATCAACAGCGCGTCGCCGAGGTTCAGGATGTTGCGGGCCGCGAGCAGCGAATTCCAGCCGTAGGGCGTGATGCAACTCGCCGCGAGCGCCAGCACGCCGAACAGAATCCAGCGGAGCAGCAGCCTTGTGCGCGCTCGCGGCTGCGCATTCAGCACCGCATCGAGCGCAATCGGCGCTACCAGCGCAATGCCAAGAACGAAGCTGCCGTGAAGATTGGCCCACAACGTCATGAGCGGCAGCCACCAAAGCTTTGGGACTTCGCCGCGATCCGCTGCGGCGATCAGTGCTGCGACCCATGCCACCATCACCGGCATCGCGAGCGCATGGGGCCTTACAAGAAAATGCGGCGACGCCAGCGCAAACGCGGCCATCAGCAGGATCAGCACCACCGTGCCGTCGAGATGCCGCTCAAGAACGCGGGCAACGAGTGCGAATGCAAGCGCGATCGACGCCGCGGTCAGCGCCACCGGACCGGCCCAACCCGCGAGCGAGAAGGTCAGCGCGAAGCAGACTTGCGCCAGCCACTGCGTCGATATCCATGGCTGGCCCGGCATCGTGAAGGAAAAGACATCCGTGCGCGGCAACGCTCCGCTGTCGAGAATCCGCCGACCGACTTCGATCTGCCAGAACGTATCCGGATCGGCGAGCATGCGATTGCCCATCAGGAGCAGCCCGGCAAACACGCAAACGCCAATCAGCAACGGTACAACAAAGCGCTGCGGCGTTGTGGCAATATCCTGCGCTGTCATCGCGGCGCGCCTGATTTGCGAATGTGAACAACGGCGGTGTCGTCGGCATAGATCCGCTGCCAGCCGTTGAGCTTGTCGAGCAATCCGACTGCAGGCGTTGCCGGTGTCAGCAGCGTCGCGTCGATCTTGTAGGTGTCGAGCAGGCCCAGAAACGTATCGACGTTCTTGAGCGCAAGCGCATTGAGCGCCCTCACCACGAAGTCCTCGCCATACAGTTCGGCGCGCCCGTCAAAGAACACCGGCACACCTTGCGTGATGAGATAGCCACCAAAGCCGGCGTTATGAAGAATTCGCGCGGCCTTGCGCTCCTTCAGGAGATTGACCGCCGCGGCAGGCGTCTGGCCGGCCACCGGCGTGAAGGTATGATAGGCGGCAAACGCCCACGTCGCCGCCGTTGTCGCGAGGAGTACGGCAACGATGCCCGCGACACCGCGCGAAGCCTGCGCGCCATCATCGCTCCGGCCAAACTGCATGGACAGCGGCTTCGCCAGCAACAGCGGCGTCAGCAGCGCGAACACTTCGATATTGCGGTTGTGCGACAGCGCCATGTGCAACAGCCCGAGCACCAGCAGGATGCGCGGCGGCGACAGCACGACACCGCGCCAGAGCGCGGCGCCAAGGGCAGCAAGCAGACATATCTCGAACGGACCGAGACTGCTGAAATCCGCCGGCTGCCATTCGGAGATCAGCGCCAGCGCACCACCGAGATCGAGAATCTGGCGCGCGGCCAACAGCGAATTCCAGCCATAGGGCGTGATGCAGCTTGCGGCCAGCGCGCAAAGCCCGAACACCGCCCAGCGCAGCGCCAGCGGAATTCTCTGCGACGCGCCCGCATTCCACAACGCGTCGAGTGCGAACGGCGCGATCAGCGCCAGCCCCAGCACGAAGCCGCCGTGAAGATTGGCCCATAGCGTGATGAGCGGCAGCAGCCAGAGCGACGGCGCCTTGCGCTCATCGCTGGCGTTCACGAGGCCAACCACCCACGCCACCATCACCGGCAGCGCCAGCACATGAGGCCGCGCGAGGAAATGATGTGCGGACAACACCGCCGCCGCCATCGCAACGATGATCGCATGCGTCGCCGTGAAGCGCCGGGAGAGCGCATGAACCAGCAGCGCGAACGCCGCCGCCGTTCCGAACGCGGCGAGGATCACCGGCCCGGCCCAGCCGACCGTCGAATGAGACGCGGCAAAAAGCGCCTGCGCCAGCCACGACGACGAGATCCACGGCGCACCGGGCTTGGTGAACGAATAGACGTCGACCGTGGGCCACGCGCGATGATCGATGATCCATTGCCCGATCGCTGTCTGCCAGTAGGTGTCGGCATCCTGCAGCGAGCGATTGCCGCCGATCACAAACAGCAGGAACAGGCCTGCGCCGAACCACAGCCATGCCGGCACCTGGCCAAGCGCTTTTTCAAGCGCGCCCGGCTTGTGCCCGATGCCGTTGACGTCGGCGATGCTCATATGCGGTCCTGGATCACGAAAAGAGGTTCCGTGACCTAACCACCCGCGACATAATTCCGGGTAAACTCGGCTCCTGATCCCTTCCCGGAAACCGGCAGAAACCGGCGCGAAACAGCCTCAATCGCGTCCCGGCAAGGTCAACGAACCCTTACCCGCCTCGTTTTGCCGCCGCCTTGCGCTGCGAAATGCGAAAACGCGTTTCCACGATGCGGAAAAGCCATGCCACATCGTGGGTCCGGCCATTGAAACCCCGGGACATCGGGTTTATCGTGAGTGCTTGTTCCGAGGGGTGCTCCGGCAGGGAGCTGAGATACCGCGATGGCGCGGTGACCCTTTGAACCTGATCCGGGTCATGCCGGCGAAGGGACAGGGATGCTACAGAAAGCCAAATCTCCGCGAGGAGAACTACCCATCAACATTATCGGTGCAGGCATTGCCGGCACCTGGCAGGCGTTGCTGTTCGCGCGCGCGGGCTATGACGTCACTTTGCATGAGCGCGGTGACGCGGCGATGACGCAGGCGACCAGCCACTTCGCCGGCGGCATGCTGGCGCCGTGGTGCGAGCGCGAAGCCTCCGAGCCGGTCATCACGCGCCTCGGCATCCGTTCGCTCGACCTGTGGCGCGAGCAGTTGCCCGAAACGCCGTTCAACGGCTCGCTGGTTGTGGCGCATCCGCGGGACCGCACCGACTTCGAACGCTTCGCCAAGCTCACGACAGATCGTGTGCGCCTCGACGCCGACGGCATTGCGAAACTTGAGCCATCACTGGACGGACGGTTCCGCGAAGCGCTGTTTTTCGCGGGCGAAGGCCATGTCGAGCCGCGCAGCGTGCTGCCGAAGCTGCATGCGAAGCTGGCCGCTGCCGGTGCAACGATCAAATTCAACAGCGAACCCGATCAACTCAACGCCGGCATCGTGATCGATTGCCGTGGCTTGAGCGCGCGCGACAAGAATCCCGGCCTGCGCGGCGTCAAGGGCGAGATGATCGTCATCGAGACGCCCGACGTGCAACTGTCGCGCCCGGTGCGGCTGATTCATCCGCGCTGGCCGCTCTACATCATTCCGCGCGACGGCAACCGCTTCATGATCGGCGCGACCACCATCGAGAGCGAGGACACCGGCGTCAGCGTGCGCTCGGCGCTCGAACTTCTCAGCGCCGCTTACGCCGTGCACCCGGCCTTCGGCGAAGCGCGCATCCTCGAATTCGGCGCGGGGCTGCGTCCCGCATTCCCGGACAACCTGCCGCGCATCGCCGTTGAGGCCACGCGCATCTCCGTCAACGGGCTTTATCGCCACGGCTTCCTGCTGGCGCCCGCGCTGGCGGAACTGACGCTGGCCTATGTCGAGCGCGGCGCCATCGACAACGAGGTGATGCAATGTTCCTGATCGTCAACGGTGAACGTCGCGAGACGAAAGCCACGCGTGTCGATGCGCTGCTGGCCGAACTCGAATATGAAGGCACCCATCTGGCGGTCGCCGTGAACTACGACGTGGTGCCGCGCGCGCGCTGGGCCGAGACGCCGCTCAACGACAACGACGCGGTGGAAATCCTCACGCCCCGGCAGGGAGGGTGAGCATGACCGCAAGCAAGGTCAAATTCTACGACAAGGAATTCTCCTCGCGCCTCCTGATCGGCAGCGCGCTGTATCCGTCGCCGAAGATCATGCAGGACGCGATCCGCGCCTCGGCGAGCGAGATTGTTACCGTGTCCGTGCGCCGCGAGACCGCAGGCGGCAAGACCGGCAACCAGTTCTGGTCGCTGATCCGCGAACTCAAAGTCACCGTGCTACCCAACACCGCGGGCTGCAAATCGGTGCGCGAGGCTGTGACCACCGCGAAGCTTGCGCGCGAATTGTTCAACACGCCGTGGATCAAGCTCGAAGTCATCGCCGACGACGAGACGCTGCAACCCGACGTGGTCGGCCTTGTCGAAGCCGCGGCCATTCTCGTGAAAGATGGTTTCGAGGTATTCCCCTATTGCACCGAAGACCTCAGTGTCGCGCAGCGGCTTGTGGATGCAGGCTGCAAGGTCGTGATGCCGTGGGCCTCCCCCATCGGCAGCGCGCGCGGCATCACCAACCGCGATGCGCTGAAGCTGCTGCGCGCCCGCCTGCCCGACATAACGCTGGTGGTCGATGCCGGGATCGGTGCGCCGTCGCACGCGGCCGAGGCACTCGAACTCGGCTATGACGCCGTGCTGCTCAATACCGCCATCGCCAAGGCCGATGATCCGGTCAAGATGGGCAACGCCTTCCGCCTCGCCGTCGAAGCCGGCCGCGCCGGATATGAAGCGGGCCTGATGGGCGCGCGCGATTTCGCCTCTCCTTCAACCCCTGTCGTTGGGACACCGTTCTGGCATGCCGTATCCTGATCGCTTCTATCCCGTGGTCGACAGCGTCGCGTGGGTCGCGCGGCTGACCGAGCTCGGCGTCGGCACCATCCAGTTGCGCGCGAAAAATCTCGATGACGCCGCAGCGCTCGCCATCGTGCGCGAGGCCCTCGCCGTCACCAATGGCACGCCGACCCGGCTCGTGGTGAACGACTACTGGCGCGCGGCTATCGACGCCGGCGCGCAGCATGTGCACCTCGGCCAGGAAGATCTCGACACCGCCGACGTTCACGCCATCCGCCGCGCAGGCCTCACGCTCGGCCTCTCGACCCACGACGAGGACGAACTCGACAACGCGTTGGCCTACAAGCCCGACTACATCGCGCTCGGCCCGATCTACGAGACCACGCTGAAGAAGATGCGTTTCGCGCCGCAGGGCATCGAGCGCATCACCGCCTGGAAGCTTCTGATCGGCGACACCCCGCTGGTCGCCATCGGCGGCATCAAGCTTGAACAAGCCGAACCCATTTTCGCAGCCGGCGCGAATTCCATCGCCGTCGTCAGCGACGTCACCCAGAACGCCGATCCGGACGCGCGCGTGCGCGCCTGGCTCGAAGCGGTTGCGGCTCCGGCCTAAAGGAAAGCGGCAGCACGATGCAGACATCGATCTTCCTGGCGAAACTGCTTGGACCGACGATGACGGTGATCGGCCTCGCCGTGCTACTCAACGCGCGCCGGTTTCGCGGCTACGCGCGCGAGTTCATCGATCATCCCGCGCTGCTGTTCCTGTCCAGCATCATCCTGCTGCCCGCCGGGGTCGCTATCATCCTGGTCCATAACACCTGGACGACGGACTGGCGCGTCATCATCACGATCTTCGGCTGGCTGCTGATACTCAGCAGTGCCATTCGCCTGCTCGCCCCCGGATTCGTCATCGCGCAGGCGCACCACGTTCTTTCCATGCCGTTGATGCCTGCCATCGCCGGTTCCATCTGGCTCTTGATCGGGCTGGTCTTCTGCTTCTTCGGATATCGCTGAAATAACTCACCTCAACGGGAGAAAACACCATGAACATCCGCTCCAATCCGGACACTACCCTCCCGGCCGTCACCACCGGCGGTCTACCCTCATCACGCAAGATCTACGTCACGCCAGACGAGGCGGCGGATGTCCGCGTGCCGCTGCGAGAGATCATTCTCAGCGAAGGCGCGGGCGAACCCAATCTCCCGGTGTATGACACCTCCGGTCCCTACACCGATCCGAACGTCATCATCGACGTCAACGCCGGTCTCTCCCGCGCACGCATCGAGTGGGTGAAGGAGCGCGGCGGCGTCGAGGAATACGAAGGCCGTGAGATCAAGGCCGAAGACAACGGCAATGTCGGCGCCAAGCACGCCGCAGCCGCCTTCAAGGCCTATCACAAGCCGATCCGCGGCGTCGGCGATGCGCCGATCACGCAGCTTGAATTCGCGCGCAAGGGCATCATCACCAAGGAGATGATCTACGTCGCCACCCGCGAGAACATCGGGCGCAAGCAGCAGCTCGAGCGCGCGGAAGCCGCACTCAAGGACGGCGAGAGCTTTGGCGCAGAGATCCCCGCCTTCATCACGCCGGAATTCGTGCGCTCTGAGATTGCACGCGGACGCGCGATCATCCCCTGCAACATCAACCACGCTGAACTGGAGCCGATGATCATCGGCCGCAACTTCCTGACCAAGATCAACGCCAACATCGGCAACTCGGCTGTCACGTCGTCGGTGGAAGAAGAAGTCGACAAGATGGTGTGGGCGATCCGCTGGGGCGCCGACACCGTGATGGACCTCTCAACGGGCCGCAACATCCACACCACGCGCGAATGGATTCTGCGCAACGCGCCGATTCCGATCGGCACCGTGCCGATCTATCAGGCGCTGGAAAAGTGCGACGGCGATCCGGTCAAACTGACTTGGGAGCTGTACAAGGACACGCTGATCGAACAGTGCGAACAGGGCGTGGACTACTTCACCATCCATGCGGGCGTGCGCCTGCCCTACATCCACCTCACCGCCAACCGCGTCACCGGCATCGTCTCGCGCGGCGGTTCGATCATGGCGAAGTGGTGCCTCGCGCATCACAAGGAAAGCTTCCTCTACACGCACTTCGACGAAATCTGCGACCTGATGCGCAAGTATGACGTGTCGTTCTCGCTGGGTGACGGCCTGCGTCCGGGCTCGATCGCCGACGCGAACGACCGCGCGCAGTTCGCCGAACTCGAAACGCTCGGCGAACTCACCAAGATTGCGTGGGCGAAGGGCTGCCAGGTGATGATCGAAGGCCCCGGCCACGTGCCGATGCACAAGATCAAGATCAACATGGACAAGCAGCTCAAGGAATGCGGCGAAGCGCCGTTCTACACCCTCGGGCCGCTGACCACCGACATCGCGCCGGGTTACGATCACATCACCTCGGGCATCGGTGCGGCGATGATCGGCTGGTTCGGCTGCGCGATGCTCTGCTACGTGACGCCGAAAGAGCATCTCGGCCTGCCCAACCGCGACGACGTCAAGGTCGGTGTCATCACCTACAAGATCGCGGCGCACGCCTCCGATCTCGCCAAGGGTCATCCGGCGGCGCAACTGCGCGACGACGCGCTGAGCCGCGCGCGCTTCGACTTCCGTTGGGAGGACCAGTTCAACCTCGGTCTCGATCCGGACACCGCGCGCAGCTATCACGACGAGACGCTGCCGAAGGAAGCGCACAAGGTCGCGCATTTCTGCTCGATGTGCGGGCCAAAATTCTGCTCGATGAAGATCACGCAGGACGTGCGCGACTACGCAGCGACCCTTGGCGACAACGAGAAGGCCGCGCTCAATCTCGGAGGAACCGCAGCCATGGGCATGTCCATGAGCGGCGTCATCGAGGACGGCATGGCGCAGATGAGCGAAAAGTTCGTCAAGATGGGCGGACAGGTCTATGTCGAGGCGGAAGCGGTGAAGGAGAGCAACAAGGCTTTCTGATACCCATCTCTTGCTGCATTTACGATGAAAGGCCGGAGTTTCTCCGGCCTTTTTTTCGTGGATGAACGGACACCGGGGCGTTGTGTCACAATCGCGGAATTGAAGCAGTCACAGGAACGCTGTTAGAAAAAGCGCAACGCAGAATCATTCGGAGCACAGCCGTGGCAAACGAAACTGCAAAGACCGCGAAGCGCGGATCTCAAGGGCCGCAAGGTCCCATCGGACGTCCCGGACCGCAGGGCCATCCCGGCCGTCCGGGTCCGGAAGGTCCGCGCGGCAAAACTGGCGGCCCTGGGCCGCAAGGCAAGCGCGGAGAGCCCGGCTCTCAAGGCAAGCCGGGTCTACAAGGCAAAGCCGGACCACAAGGCAAACCCGGTGCGCAGGGCGTACGCGGCGAACAGGGCCTTCAGGGCAAGCAAGGTCCCGCAGGCGCGCAAGGCCCGCGCGGCGAACAGGGGCCTCCCGGCCGCCTGCCCTCCTTCGAGGAAATGTTGCCGTGGCTCGAAACCATCTTCGATGCGTGGGAAGAGCATCGCGAAAAACGCAAGCGCGAAGCGAAGGAACGCGAAGAGCAGGAAGCCGCCGAGCGCCACGCCGCCGAACTCGCAGCGGGCGCGCTGGATGAGCACGGCGATGATAATGATGACGATCATCATCACGACAAGAAGGACAAGAAGAAGCGGAAGAAGGATAAGAAATAGAGTGGAGGCTGAGCCGGGAATCGAGACTTTCTGTGGAAAGAGAAAGGCCGGGCATATGCCCGGCCTTTGTTGTTGAACGGTTACGGAAATTCATTTGATTCGTGTAATCCGGATGCAGCGAAGCGCGATCCGGGACCCCTGCATCATTGCGATCGTAAAGGTCAAAGATTACATTCGAACGAATATGTCGAAATCAGGAGAGCACAGCAAGTTGATTGCGGACGCGGCAAAAGCCGCACTCTCTCCTATCGGCTGCACGCGTGTCGGCCGCTCTCGTACATGGATTTCCGATCAGGGATTCTGGCTCGTTGTGATCGAATTTCAGCCGAGCAGCTGGTCGAAGGGAAGCTATCTCAATGTCGGCGCGATGTGGTTGTGGAAATTACGCAAAGGCCTCGGATTTCATCACGGATATCGCGTAGGAGATTTTGTCCCGTTTATGGATGAAACACAATTTCGCCCGTTGATTGAAATATTGGCTGCGCAGGCCGCCGCAAGAACAATGGAATTGCGAGATCAGTTCAGTTCGATCGAAGCGGTCAGTCATTATCTGACAACAGCGACTACGAACCTGACGCCGTGGTCTCCCTATCATGCCGCACTCGCCGCGGGTCTCGCCGGTGACTACACGACTGCCCATCGCCACTTCGAGCAGTTCGCTCTTTCGGACTGGCAAGATTCACCTTGGCTAGAAGCGAAGGCTCGCGCTAAGCAGCTTGATGGTCTGCTCGCAACACCATCTGCGTTTCGCACGGCTCTGATCGCGCAGATCGTCGAATGCCGCACCATCAATAACCTCCAGCCCGCCTCCGGCACTCTGGAAGCTTTGCTTGCCAGAGATGTGACGTAAGCTTGCCGCAACCCACGCGGATCAAACCATATCCCTTGTTGGATATCCCGCGCGTAACGTGCAGTTCAATAATGGGGACCTCCGAACCAACACGAAGATACTGGCGAATCTGTTTAACGCGAGGACCGCTCAGGCGGGCATTCCCTGTCTTCACATCCCAAACGGCAATCGGCGTCCCGTTACTGCTGCTAGGATTACGGAGAACAACATCCGTTCTAATCGTGCCGTCCAGTCCGTATCTCGCTACGTCCTCCATGCTAAAGCTTTGCTCAACGCCGGTTTTTCCAATGCCGGGAAGATCTTGAGCGCGAACTGATCGCGCAAATTCGGTGTGAACAACTACGCCGTAATAAGGGCCCGAGCCCACACCAACGGTTTCCGAAACAGTGCCCAGGGTCTGAATGAGACGGTCAGTGGTTTTATCAATAGCTGGATTACCGGTACGATCGTTTCGGATGACGTTCGCAGCAGCGTACTGAGCTCCGGGAATAATTGGGTCAGGATCGGCATCGCTTAGGACGTTGCCATAGCTAGAAGGCAACGCCGCATACTGTACGTCGCCGAAACTGGATTGTATGAAACTAACTTCGGCTTCGCCCTCCACCGCGAGCAAAGTTGAGCCTGAGCCGGCATCAGTCCATCTTCCACGCTCATCGCGCGGCTGATCTTCATTAAAGCCAGCCTTGACGGCGGCGTGCAGAAACCTCGCAAACTTCAACTCGACCTTTATGTCGAGGAGTTCACTCTTCAATCGCAGCAAGTCCTTTTTCGTTTCAATCAATAAATCCATTCAACGATTCTCCGTTCAAACACAGAGATCGTATCGGAATTTATTCCTATTGTCAATCTACCAAATCCCCTTCTTTAACCCGATCCTATCTTCCACCGCGCGAGCAGGTATACGCTGAGGCGGAAACAGACAGTTGGATGCTCAGACACGCGATCTGCGCCCCGCAAAACGAAACGATGCACCTGAAAAGGTCCCCCATGCACAACCTCACACCTCTCTCCGGACTACTCGGCGGTGCGCTGATCGGGCTTGCGGCTGCGATGCTGATGCTGCTGACCGGACGCATTGCAGGCATCAGCGGAATCCTCAGTGGACTTCTTGTACAAGGCGCGCAGGATCGCGGCTGGCGGCTTGCCTTCGTCGCGGGCCTGATCGCCGCGCCGCTCATCGCAGCGCTCGCCACCGGCGCGGCGCTGCCCTCGCCTGCGATGCCCGCAAGCCTGATCGTGGTCGTCATCGCCGGTCTGCTCGTCGGCGTCGGCACGCGCATGGGCGGCGGCTGCACATCAGGTCACGGCGTGTGCGGTGTCGCGCGGCTGTCGGCACGTTCGCTCATTGCCACCGCGGTCTTCATGGCCGCGGCTATCGCCACGGTCGCCATCGTGCGTCATGTGATCGGAGGCTGATCATGCCGCTCGTTCTTGTGAGCTTTGCCTGCGGGCTGGCGTTCGGCGCGGGCCTTTTGATCTCCGGCATGACGCAGACGGGGAAAGTGCTCGGCTTCCTCGACATCTTCGGCGCGTGGGACGCGACGCTGGCCTTCCTGATGGCTGGCGCGGTCGCAGTCGCGAGCATCGGCTTTGCGCTTGCGCGGCGGCGCGGCGCGCCTGTCTTCGCCGCACAGTCGCTCTGGCCGACCCGCAAGGATATCGACGCGCCGCTGGTCATCGGCGCAAGTCTGTTCGGCATCGGCTGGGGTCTGGTCGGGCTCTGTCCCGGCCCGGCGCTGGTCAATCTCGCCAGCCTCAGTTTCCCGGTGGTCGCCTTCGTCGCCGCGATGGCGATCGGCATGATCGGTCACGATGTGTGGAGCAAACAAAAGGCGGCCACGCCCGGTACGAGCGAGACCGCCATCGCAACATCGACCGACGGCTAGTACCGGCGGCGCATGCGCGCGCGCCGATACCGTTGCTTCGCTTTACTTCAACGTAATCGCCAGCCCGCTCAGGTCCGCATTCGCCATCAGGCCGGTCTGTTGACCGGACAATTCGAGCACCGCGCCCTTCTGGTTGGTCAGCACGATCGCGCGTGCACCACGACCGACCGCGATACCCGCGCCTGCCGCGCCATAAACACCGGCCACGTCCGACGGCCGGTTGATGTTGCTCACCCGGCCGCGCAGCACCGTCTTCGATCCGCCGAACACCAGGCCGTAGTCGAGCCCGCCCGTGGACAATCCATAGGTCCTGCCCCGGAAGTTGAGCGTACCGGTTCCGCCCGAGCCGCCGATGAACCATCCGGCCTTGTAGATGACGAGCGACACGGTGCCGCTGTCGGCATGCGCGGACGTGAGGCCGGTGCCGACGAAAGCTGTGAGGGCGATCAGCGCGGCGCGAATGGTGGATGACAGCTTCATGTCGGTTTCTCCCGGAGAAAGTTTGCGAACGGATGTCGCGGACAGGTGTGACGAAAAGGTCAATTGAGTCGGACGGAGTCTAGCCCATGGCGCAGATTCGCAAAAACCCAATCCGGCCCATTACGGCTGGAAATGCCTCGCATCTGCGAACGGCTTTACGGCCTTGGACCTTCGTACCTCACCTCACCCGCTCGAACATTCCCGGTAGCCGAACTTGTCGATGATATCCGCGCCGGAGATGGTGCTGAATTCGAGCTTCGTGAGGTAGCCCTTGTCGATCACGTATTGCCGCAGCTTCGGGTTGTAGGCGTCCAGCATGCGCTGGGTGGAGCCCGCGTTGATGACTTGCCTGTTTGCCCCACGGCCGTGCCCGGCGTGAAACAGCAGCCGCGCGCCGCGCTCGACGCAGACATTGCGCACGCCGAGAAACAGCGTGCAGTTCGACTGGCAATGACCGCGGATGCGAAACAGTTCGCCGCTGGCATTGGCCTGATCGATGGCCGGCTGGAATTTCTCGATCCAACCGCCCTGGCTGAAGCGGTCGGAGGTGTCGGCCGAAGCTGTTGCGACCAAGCCGATCAGGGACAAGCCTACAGAAGCCGCGGCGAGCAGCAACGCAACGACATATTTCATCGAATGCCCCCCGGCGTGAACGGTTCTGCGTAAGGTTAACTTGCTGCCTGCCGGTGGCAAGACCATTGCGAAGCGGCGCTGCAAGGCATAGTTTTTATGGCAGACATTGCGCGCTGTTTTTTGAGTCTGCGTGCAACTGCCCGACGGTCAATACAGACACTCATGAAGTGGATTATGACAATGTTGGCGGAAATTTTTTTATTGAAGCTTGAAGCCTTGCTGCGGGTGGCGGCGATCGACCTGCGGGCCGCATCGAGCGATCCGCGCTTCGTGCCGGTCGTGCTGCCGCACTGATAGTGCAAGCCGGCCCGCAGCGCGACAGTGACGGAGGGGCAGCGAAGCTGATCCCTCCCGTGTCCTAGTGTGGTGGTTCGCAAGTCCGCAACATTTTCTCAGCACGTTCATTTGCGGACTTGCGAACCAAAACCACACTAGAGTTATATTTTCTAGTGTCCTTTTGAATCCGAAGTTCGCTATGGAGCGCGCTGCAAATGAGGCGAACTTCGGATTCAGGACACTAGCCGAACCGCGCCCTGCTGCGCTCCCTCGCCTTTTCCGCTTCCACCTCGCGGTCTCGCGCGGGCGAATGGGTGTGCAGAGACGCCAGCAGTGTTCGCGCGGCCTCAGAGACATCGGCGACGGCGCGGTTGAACGCGTCTTCGTTCGCCTTTGACGGCGCGTTGAAGCCGGAGAGCTTGCGCACGAACTGCAAGGCCGAGGCGTGGATTTCATCCTCAGTCGCGGGCGGCTCGAAATTGAACAGCGTCTTGATATTGCGGCACATCGCAGTCTCCCCTGAAAATCTTCCTGGACGGCTTCTTCTCCATCACGCGCCGATATTTTTCGCTCCGAAGCAGGCGGATTTACAAGCGTAAGGGATTGTCCGCACAGGGGTTCCGCGCGGTTCCAGACCAGGTTCCATCCGGGTTCCAATTCCTGAGTTCCATGAAGGAGTTACCCGGAAATTAAGGTTTCATTAACCATATAGGGCCACGCTGGACGCGGGCTGGGATCGAAGAACTTTTGACAGTCGGCATCCTTCGCGGAGGCAGATTTGGTGGAGGTCTCGATGACCCAAGATACAGCGCATCACATCACCGGGACGCTGCCAGCGGGCGGCCCCGCCATCGCGCCGAAGCGCGTGGTCCGTCTGCTGATCGGCGCCACGGTCGAGGAAATCGAACGCGAATTGGTCCTGCAGACGCTTGCCCGCTGCGGCGGCAACCGCACGCACGCCGCGCGCGTGCTCGGGGTGTCCGTGCGCACGCTGCGCAACAAGATCCGGCAGTATTCGGCGGACGGCGTCGAGGTGCCCGCGCATCACTAGGCGATTGAATCACCCCCGCTCGTCCCCGCGAAAGCGGGGATCCACTCTCTGAAGGAACTGGATTCCTGCTTTCGCGGGAATGAATCGAGAGAGCGTGTTTCAACTCAAGTGGACCACACCCGAGAATCCACGCGGGACGGTTTAACCGTTTGATGGATTCTTGAGATAGGTTACGGTTCCCATCAAAGGAACCGATGATGACCAGATTTTTCATCAAAACAATTTTTGCGCTCGGCACGATGGCCCTGCTCGCTGCCTCCACCGCACACGCGGCCGGCACACCGGAGCAGCGCCGGGCCTGCCGCCAGGACGCGATGAGGCTCTGCCGGCAGTTCGTCCCCGATGTAAGGAGAATCACCGCCTGCATGGAAGCCAATAGGGCGCGGCTCAGCCCGCTCTGCCGCAGGCAGTTCAGATAACGCCACGTTAGGTCAGGCTGCGAAATCAATGCATATCCCCGCTACGCTCGAACAGGCTCGCAGTACGCTTGCGATCATGCTCGGCGTTGCAGCCGCCGAGGGGCCGCCGACCGACGCAGACAAGGAATGCATCGCGGCGGCCACGCATTACATTTTCGATCTCGAGGAGCAGTTCGGCCTCGCGGGGCTGACACCGCTTAGCCCCTACCGCCTCGGCACGCTCGGCGCCGACCGCGCCATCGCCACACAGGCGGTGAGCTTCGCGGCCGTCATGGCGCTGATCGGCGGCACCATCAATGTTGCGAAGCTGAGCGCCGTGGTGAAGCTCGCGGACCAGCTCAACGTCAAAGACGATTTCGTCCACGATCTTGCGCGACTGGCGCTGGGGGATCTGCAAGAGGCCAAGGCCCACATGATCCAGGCCAACCTCGAGAGCATCACGGGCCGCGCGTGGACCGCCGCCGAGATGGGTCCGTGGCTGAAGCCTTATGATGCGGAGCCTGATCCTGCGCTTGCGACGCGGTTTCACGCGCTGGAGCGGCTGCCGGTCGATACGTTCGGACGTGCCTTCGCCGATTTCTACCAGATCAACGGCTACACCTATCCGGGCGAGCCGACCGCGCTCAATTTCGCATTCGCCGTTCCGCACGATTCCGTGCACGTGCTGGCCGGTTACGATACGACGCCGCGCGGTGAACTGCTGACGTCGACACTCACCGCAACCATGCATCGCAATAACGCCATGTCCGGCCATGTGCTGCCGGTGATCCTGAGCTGGCATCTCGGCATCCCGCTCAACGATGTCGCGGGCTCGGCGCACGGCGCGCTCGATCCGCAGGAGTTCTGGCACGCCTGGGCGCGCGGCGAGGACACGACGGAGGATATGTTCGCGCCGGAGTGGGATTTCTGGTCAGCGGCGATCCAGCCGATCGAAGCAGTGCGCGAGGCTGTGGGGTTGGTCCGTTGATCTCAGAAGGGCTGGTCGCTCATGCCGCCAAAACAGATGATCACTGATGATGCCCATAAGGTATATGAGCAAGCCCTAAAATTCTACGCCACGCTAGATCAACTGCACAGAACATCGGATGTGCAGCGCATAACCGTCATCGGCGTACCGATGTCTGTGCTAGCAGCGTTTGCTGCCGAGTTGTTCTTGAAATGCCTAGCCTGCCTTGAAACTGGATCACTAAGTAGAGAGCATCTTTTAGATAACTTGTTTGACCAACTAAGTCCAAAAACTCAGGCCATTGTCGAAAAGCACTGGGATACGCTCAATGTCCAAAATCTGGAAGTTCTCGACCGATTTGATGTTTCACTAGGTGAAAAAGTCGCCCGTGACTTACGTTCCAATCTCACAAGTGGCAGAGATGGATTTCGTCTTCTGCGGTATGTTTACGAGGGCGGATCAGACTTTATTTTCACCCTCGGATTGCTCCCCGTCGCCCTTCACAACAGCATTATCGAGATTAAGCCCGAGTGGTTCACTCAATCGCAACCCGTCGTAGACAAGCCACATGCCGTTTTCGTTAAAGGCGAAGACAACGCGCCGAACCTCCGCTTTGCCGCTCCCGCGGTAATCGATAACAAGGCCGCCGCCTTCCAATGGGCCGTCCGATGGGGTGCCAATTCATGACTGCAACCTGCTTTAGCTTCGTCGCCGATTCATTTGGACGGCAGAAACGAGACTCATGAAACCACTCACCCGAGCCAACATCGTCGCGTCGCTCCTCGCCTTCAACGGCGGCTTTGTCGATACGGCAGGATTTCTCGGGCTCAACGGCCTGTTCACCGCGCATGTCACCGGCAACTTCGTCACGCTGGGTCACGCGCTGGTCGAAGGCAGCCACGGCATCCTCGGCAAGGTTCTCGCGCTGCCGGAATTCATCGCGGTGATCGCGCTGGCGCGGCTCGCGGGCATTGCGCTGCGCGCCCGCAAGCTGCCCGACCGACCGATCCTGCTCACCGTGAAAGTTCTCTTCCTCGCCGCCTTCTTCGGGCTGGCCGTTACCTTCGGTCCGTTTCCGGATACGAATTCGCCCGCAGCGCTGCTGACCGGCTTCGCCGGCATCGCCGCGATGGCGATGCAGAACGCCGTGCAGCGGGTGCACATGTCCAACATGCCACCCTCCACCATGATGACCGGCTCCACCGTGCAGGCGACCATCGACGCGGTCGACCTGCTCACCGGCACAACGCCCGAACTGATCGCGCCGGTCCGCTTCCGCTTCAGCCGCCTCGCGCTCACCATCTCGTCCTTTGCGGTGGGATGCGCGGTGTCGGCAGTGCTGTATGTCCATGTCGGCTTCTGGTGTCTCGCGCTCGCAGTGGCCGTCGGCACCCTGGCGTCGGTGGTCCCCGTCGAGGACACGCGCCCGGCCTAAAGGCGCTTGCGCCTTTCCCGCCATGGTTGCAGAATAATTGCGGGCTGGGGAAAGTGTCGTGCGTGGTGTCGCGTTCGTCATAGTGGCCGTGGTGCTGGGCGCGTGCCGGACGCGGGACCCTTACGTTGTTGCGCCGGCGACAACGACCTCCGGAAACTGGCAGATCGAGAAGCAGGTTGACCGCGTCACCGGTGTGCCGGCGCCAAGCGCGATCGTGATGACCCGGAACGCCTCGAACAGCTATGCCGAAGATCCCGGTAACGCGTCATTGCAACTCACATGCTTCGACGCTCAACCAATGGTCCGCATTTCTTTTCCGTTCAAGGTCGGCTCCGACACCAATTCCATTTTCGGCTATCGCTTTGACGAGAAGCCCGGCCACGATAACGTCAACGTACGATTTCTCCAGCAATACAAAACCGTGGTGATCGAGGACAAAACCGAGATCATGAAGTTCGTCAATGAACTCGCCGGATCGGATGTCCTGCTCATGCGCATCCGCTCGATCAATGCCGGGCGCACCACCGCGGAATTCAAACTCGATGGCGCGCAAGCGGCCATCGAGGCCGGCTTCGCCGGATGTCCGCTGACGCCGCCGGCAGCACCGAAGCCCGATACGAAGAAGAAGCGCGGCGCGAAGGTGTGAGTGGACTTCACCTCTCCCCGCTTGCGCGGAGAGGGAGCAGATCCCGCTTTTTGCACTCGCGATGCTGCGCCGCATCGTGCCTCAACTATGCGCAGGACGAACTTGAGGCCTCGCGCGAGTTTGTCTGGACGCTTACGTGAGACTCCATGAAACTTCCTTCGATTCTTGATGGCGGAGGATCGCATGAGGTGGCCAGCGCGTGTTGCCGTGACCGTTCCGCTGATCCTGTTTGCTGCGGCAGCCTCCGCGGTGGATCGCGGACAATTTGGTGACGTACCCGAACACATCCGCAAATGGTTCAGGGACGCGCGCAGTCCGGCCGGTGTGCCGTGCTGCGACGTATCGGACGGGCACCGCACCGACTACGAGGTGCGCGGCAGCGCCTACTGGGTGCCGATCGACGGCGTGTGGTGGGAAGTGCCCGACAAGGCGGTGATCCGCACCGGCGGCAATCCGACCGGCGGCGCGGTGGTCTGGTACATGACGTACCAGGGCGGCCTCATGATCACCTGCTTCGTACCGGCGGACGGGTCGTGAAAGCCTGATTGAGGTCACCGTCATCCTGAGGTGCGAGCTCTTGCGAGCCTCGAAGGAGGACGGCGGCGAAGCCCATCCTTCGAGGCTCGCCGCAAGCGCGGCTCGCACCTCAGGATGACGGCACACTCTCCCTACGCCCGCCCCGGATAACTCACCGCCATTCCGGCGCGCACATCCTGCTGCACGCCGTATTGCGCGAACGGATAGCGGAAGCCGTTCTTCGACAGTGCCTTCATGCCGGCAATCGCGCTGATGAGATATTCCGGCGGCGTCGCCATCAGCATTTCCTCATCGAGCACACCGCCGTAACGGCGTTCGGCAAAACAGGGAATCGACAGACTCGGTAGCCGCGTCGTCAGCGCGCGGCCCCATGAATCGGCGCAGGCGGATTCACCGACCACACTCCAGTCGAAGCGCTTGTAGCCGGACCACTGAAGTCCATTGATGAAATAGATCATCGCGCCGGGCGTCGCATAAAACAGCGCGATGTCCGGCGGATCGAGCTTGCCGGACGACAGAGGGCCGACTGCGAGCGCATCGTACTGTCCGTCCGGCACGCAATGCATCGCCGCCTGATGCGCCTGCGCATCCTGCTGCGTCGAGAACCAGACGCCGGTCATGTGCTGGCCGGACTGCCAGGCTTCGGTCTTGGCGCCACCGAGACCAACCACAGCGCGGCATTGCGCGCCGACCAGATCGTCGCTAGTGATGCCGACGGTCCAGCCGATCCGCGCCGCCTGCGCCACGATCTGATCCAGCGTGTGAACCGACTGCGGTCTGCGGATTTTCGGGATCGCCTCCATGTCCTCGCGGCGCGTGAACATCTTCATGCCGAAGGGAATGGAGCGCAGCTTCAGCAGCGCATCCAGATCGCCGACGATCGCAGGCCAATCATAAGTCATCACGTACCTCCCGAACGTTTATTATTGTTCGGCGAGGCTAGAGCATCTTCCGGCAAAGTGTGAGCACTTTAACGGAAGTATCGCGCGCTATCGTGGCGGCAGCCGCTCAAACGACGGCATGTTGTCCGGGATGTGGTGAAACGCCTGCTTGTCGAGCGTGTAGATCGCCATCTGCGGGCTCCCGAACAGATTGGGATCGTCGAGCGTGCCGACTTTCAGGATCACCGCGGGCAGTTTCGGCCGCCGCGTGACGAGATGCGTGCCGCACTCGGCGCAGAATTCCCGCGTCACCGCGCCTTCAAGATCGCTGCGCGTGAACTGCTTCGGCGTCCCCTTGCTGTAGGCGAAGCCTTTCAAGGGCATGAGAAGAAACATGTTCGGCGAGCCGCCGGAAATGTACTGGCACTCGCGGCAATGACATTGCGCCTTCATCATCGGCTCGCCCTCAACCGCATAACGCACAGCGCCGCAATAGCATCCGCCTTCCAATCGCATGTTGCTCTCCCTGTCGGGCGTTGTTTCGCCCTAGCTGAATCCATAATTATGACTTAGATGTATAGACGCCTGGATCCAGATTCACAACTCAGATAGTGAAGAACGATGACTGACGCCCCGTTGATCCGCCAATCGCCCGTACCGGTGGCTGACTGCAATCTGGCGAGGAGCTTCTCGTTGATCGGCGACCGATGGAGCCTGCTTGTCCTGCGGTCCGCGCTCTACGGGGTTCGCCGCTTCGACGACTTCCAGGCCGAACTTGATGTCCCGCGAAGCGTCCTGAGCAACCGGCTGGCGGCTCTCGTCGAAAACGGACTGATGGAGCGGCGCGAATATCGCGATGAAGGGCAGCGGGCGCGGATTGAATATCCCCTGACCAGGATGGGGCAAGCGCTGGGCCTGCCATTCATGGCGATGACGGAATGGGGCGACCGCTGGCTCGGCGACGGCCGCTCGCCATTGACGCTGCGGCGCAGATCGAACGGGCAACTTTTGAGAGTGGCCGTGGTCGATCAGGACGGCCAGGTGACGCCGCCGTCGGACATCGATCGCGTCGTCACCGTCAGAAAATCAAAATCCGGCAAGTCAAAGAAGTGATACGCGCGAATGAAAACCTAGGCCGTCCCCGCGAAAGCGGGGACCTATAACCGCCGGTTTCGTTTTGGAAAGGTGCCGTGACACGCGTGGATAAGCGCACGATTCAGGGAGTGTGGGTCCCCGCTTTCGCGGGGACGACTCATTGAAAAATCACACCTGAATACATGGCCGTGCTGAGCAAGAACTCGGCGTTCAGTGATCTTCCTCGAGTCCACCCATGTGCTTCTGGCTGTAAAGCTCGACGCCGATCCTCTTGACGAGGTCGATCTGGGTTTCGAGGAAATCGATGTGACCTTCCTCGTCCTTCATCAGGGTCTCGAACAGGTCGCGCGAGACGTAATCCTTCACACCATGGCAGTGGGTCGCGGCCTTCTCGTAGAGCGCGCGCGCCGAATATTCGGCCTTGAGGTCGCAATCCAGAACTTCCTTCACGTTCTGGCCGATGTGCAGCGGATCGAGCACCTGGAGGTTCGGGAAGCCATCAAGGAAGATAATGCGATCGATCAGCTTGTCGGCGTGCTCCATTTCCTCGATGGATTCCTTGCGCCACTTCTTGGCGAGATCCTTCAGACCCCAATTTTCCAGCATCCGGTAGTGAAGCCAGAACTGGCTGACGGCGGTCAATTCGCTGCGCAGCGCCTTGTTCAGGAACTCGATGACCTTGGGATCGCCCTTCATGGTGTACTCCATCGTGGAGCCGTTCATGGACGGCCCAATTCAATTTAGAAACGTTCTAAGTCAGATTTCAGGCGAGTACAACCCCGGCGGGAGGCACCGGGGCGGGCTGGGGAAAACTCAAATTTATGAAGGTATTTAGCAGGCAGCCTGGGCCAGAAGGACCACCGGCTCATGCTGCTCATGGCCTGCGTCAGACTGCTGGCTATGGGGGCATCCGGAGCAGCAAGCCTTGGCGCAGGCACCCAGCGCTTCGTCCATGATCTTCTTGATGGTCCGCGCGCAACGGCCGCACTCGGCACTACAACCCAAGCATCCATAGACCTGCCCCGCCGTGCGCGGGAAGTCCTTGGCTTGGGTAACGACGTTACGCACGTCGTGGTCGGTCAGGACATTGCAGGAGCAAACAATCATGGAATGCTTGAAAAACCTGTGAGGACGTTGCTCAACAACTATGGGAGCGCCGCCGTCGATGCAAAAGGAAAACAGCCAATTTGAAGCTATTCCAAACTGGCCCGGCAGCCGTGTTCATGTTTGGAATCGGTCTAAACTGTAGGCAGCAGACCTACCCATTCCAGCCCTGCACAGCCTCCAAATGCACGGCGCGGCGGATTGGAGTAAACGTCAGAGTCTCAGACAAGGAGCACGGCGTGACGCACATTGGACCTGACGACCTCGGCACCATCTACGCGCCACCATCGGAGCGGGTGATCGCGAAACAGCTTCCGCGCATCGACCGTCACGCCGCGAATTTCATCGGCCTGTCTCCGTTCTGCGTGCTGGCGACCTCAGGGCCGGACGGCACCGTCGACGCCTCCCCGCGCGGCGGCCATCCGGGCTTCGTCCGCATCGAGAACGAGGCGCGGCTCTTGATGCCCGACCGCCCCGGCAACAACCGCATCGACAGCCTCCGCAACCTGCTGACCGGTTCAGGCTATGTGCAACTGATCTTCTTCGTGCCGGGCCTCGACGAAACGCTGCGTGTCGGCGGCGACGCAAAACTCTCGGCGGATGCGGATCTGCTGGCGTCGATGATCGAGTTCGGCAAGCTTCCGCGCGCGGTGCTCGATATCGCTGTGCGCGAAGCCTATTTCCACTGCGGCAAGGCGCTGATGCGCTCGAAGCTGTGGTCGCCGGAGACACGCGTGGCACGCTCCGCGCAGCCCAGCATCTCTGAGGTGATCCACGAGCAGACCGGCCAGGGCACGCCCGAAACCCAGGAAGAGGTCGAGGCGCGTTACAAGACACAGCTCTAATCTCATTCAATCCCTCATCGAGAGTCCCGTCATGGAAAAGCTGCTGCCGCTCGCGGAGAAAATCGCCGCGTCACTCGTCGCGCGAAAAGAAACCATCGCTGTCGCGGAATCCTCCACCGGCGGATTGATCTCCGCCGCCCTGCTCGCGGTGCCCGGCGCGTCGGCCTACTACCGCGGCGGCGGCGTGATCTACACGCCGCGTGCGCGCGCGGCGCTGGTGAACATCACCAAGGAAGAAATGGAGGGCATGCGCGGCGCGACCGAGCCTTACGCGATGCTGCTTGCAAACCGCGCGAGCGAACTTCTCAATACGACGTGGGGGCTGAGCGAAACCGGCGCGACCGGTCCGACGGGCAATCGCTACGGCGACGCCGCGGGACATTCCTGCATGGCAGTCGCCGGGCCGCGTGCACGCGTGGTGACGCTTGAGACCGGCGACAGCGATCGCATCGCCAACATGCGTGTGTTCGCCTTTCACGCGCTCGAATTGTTTGCCGAGACCATCAGCAAAGCACGCTGAATTAAATTTCGTAAAACGGCTGCTGTGCGAATTATTCAGCAAATCCGGCCTGATTCGGAACTTTCTGAATCGCGTTCAGTTTCATGAACACGCTTCACCTTTCATGAGCGAGTGTTACACGCATGCAAAAAACCCAATGTTTTCGGGCACAAATCGGCAGCGAAAACCTTAACAAGAAGTGAGTGAACACTTTCCGACATTATTAACCCAACGCATCGCATTTTGGTCACATATGCTGCCTACGCCGTCAGCATCATCCCAACACGCACCAAGTGAGAGACATGCGAAAATTGCCAATCGCGATTGCATCTGTTGTTGCCGTATTGGCAATTTCTGTAAACGCACCAGTGCACGCTCAGGACGCCGTATCGTTCGGCACTGAAACTGCCGCCCCGCAGCCGAAGAAGATGTCGGTATTTCAGTCGGCGATGAGCGAAGTCGCCATCATGCGCTATCGCGCGGCGCTGAAACTGAAGGCCGAGCAGGTGAAGTACTGGCCCGCCGTCGCCAGCGCGCTGCGCGTTCTCGCGCGCGAGCCGCAGGTCAACGAAGCTGCCGTCCGCCGCTTCGCGCCGGCCGCCTCGGCGCTGTTCGCCAGCCTCGACGAAGACCAGAAGCGCACCGCGATGAACCTCGTGCAGCGCGCCGGTCTCCAGCAGTACGCGTCGCTGTTCTAAGCACGGCGCAGCCCGCGAAAACGTCGCGGCACTCGAAAATCAGAAACGGCGCTTCGCATCTGCGGGGCGCCGTTTTTCTTTTGCAGCGCCCTGCGCAGCGCAATCATGGCCAAAACCCGGCGGCGCCATTCAGTTCCCATTCAATGCCGGTGTGCAACCTTCGTCCCCGCGACCCGTTATCCCGGGTCAACGCAACGAAAGGTGAAAGCCATGAAGAAGATCGTCCTGGCGGTTGCCACTGCCGCCACCCTTGCAGTCACCGCCCTCGCAGCCCCGGCTCCGGCCGAAGCGCGCGGCGGACGTATCGCAGTCGGCCTCGGCATTCTCGGCGGCGCCATTGCCGGCGCAGCGATTGCCAACAGCGGCGGTTACTACGGCCCAGGCTATGGCTATTACGGCGGCCCGGGCTATGGCTACGCTCCAGCCTATTACGGCGGCGGCGGATGCTACCTGCAGCGCGAACGCTTCTGGGACGGCTACGGCTGGCGCGTCCGCCGCGTTCAGGTCTGCGACTGACATAACTCATCGTCCGGCGGCCATTTTTTAGCCGCGGCTCGCTGGAAGAAATCCACGCTTCGGAAGGGCAAAACCCCTTCCGAAGCGCTTTTTTAAGGTTCAGCCGGCAGAATCCCCGGTATAATGCTGTCGGGACAAACGGCAGGCGGCGGCGAGGGATGACGCCGGCGCTTGGAAAACGGGATTAATCCGGATAACTGGTGTTCCGAGATTGAACCTTTGCAGACCAATCGCCTTGCGCCGGGCTCTGGCGTGATCTGAGGAGAGACAACATGAAGAAAGTTCTTTCGGCGTTCCTCGCGGTCGCAACGATCGCAGGCTCGCTCGCAACCGCTGTACCTGCCGCAAAGGCTGACGATGGCCGCATCGCCGCTGGCGTTGGCCTCGGCATTCTCGGCGGCGCGATCGCAGGTGCTGCGATTGCTGGTAGCCGTCCGGCTCCGGCCTATGGCTACGGCTATGCACCCGGCCCGGTGTACGTCGAAGAGCCCGCCTGCCGCCTGGTTCGCGAGCGCTTCTGGGACGGTTACGGCTGGCGCGTCCGCCGCGTTCAGGTTTGCGATTGATCTGAACATCGCTCGCGATTTGTCGCGAGAGACGAATTTGAAAGCCCGGCCTCGCGGCCGGGTTTTTGTTTTAACGCCCAGCGCTCATCGCGCGCAGCACATCCGCGCTCGGCCAGCAATCGACCTTCAGTCCGGCCTGCTTCTGATAGGCGCCGAGCGCCGCGCGGGTCTGCATCCCGGCCTTGCCGTCGAGCTTCGAACTGTAGAGCCCGATGCGCGTCAGATGCTTCTGCATCGCCTCGACGTCCGCACTGCGCATTTGCGTCGATGCCGACCATGGCGTCGCGAACGGCTGACCATTCGCCATGCGGTCGGCGAGATGGCCGACGAACAGCACGTAGAGATCGGAGAAATTGTATTCCTTGATGACGAAATAGTTCTTCGTCGTCAGGAACGCCGGGCCGTAGATTCCTTCCGGCTGCAGCAGCGACGCGCCCTGCGCCTGCTCAGCGGCGCTGAGCCGCTGTCCGCGCACCGGCACGAACCCTTCGCGCAGCCATTCGGAAATCGGCTTGGTCACTTCCGGCACGCCTAAAGTGCAATCGGCGCCCTGCGGTGCGCGGACCTCATAGGCCCAGCGCAGGCCCGGCTGCCAGCCCTTGTTCTTCAACTGCTGCGCGGCGGAGGCCAGCGCATCCGGCACCGATGTCCAGATGTTGATGTGACCGTCGCCGTCGAAATCAACGCCGTGCTTGGAAAGCTCCGACGGCAGGAACTGCGTCAGCCCCGTCGCGCCGCCCCACGATGACCGCAAGTCCTTGCGCGTCACGTCGCCGTTCTGGATCAGCCTCAACGCTTCGATGAATTCGCCGCGGTACTGATCCTTGCGCCGTCCGACATAGGCCTGCGTCGCCAGCACGCGCAGCCCGTCATAGGGCAAGGCGTAACGGCCGTAGTCGGTCTCGCGGCCCCAGATCGCCAGAATGATCGGGCCGGGCACGCCGAAGCGCTGCTCGATGGCCGCCAGCGTTGCGCGCTGCTGGATCATCAGCCGCTGCCCTTCGGCGGCGAGCCGCGCGATGCTTGCTTCCTTCACATAGTCGGCAGGCACCTGCACAAACTCGGCCTGCGACGGCGCTCCGGTCGATGGACGTCCGGGCAACAGCAAATCCGGCAGCTTGTAATCCGGCTCCAGCCCGCGCGTCTGCGCGTCGAAGGTCGCGCGCGTGATCCCAGCTTGCTGCGCCTCGGGCCACAATGACGCGATGAACTGCGTGAAGCCCGCGTCGGCGGCCAGCGACGGCGCGCCGGCAGACAACACGATCGTCATTGCGAGGAGCGCAGCGACGAAGCAATCCAGTCGTTTATCGATCATCGCTGCGCGTCCGATCTGGATTGCTTCGCTTGATTCGCAATGACGGAAGAAAGAGAAACTCCACATTCACCCATTGCTCGCAATGACGGCTTTCGCGTGGCTGCGTCAATGCCCGTGATGTCCCTTCGCCCCACCGTGCCCGCTATGTCCCTCCCCGTTCGGCACGAGCACCGGACCGTTCGAGAGGCGATCAACATAGGCAATGCCGATGGCCGACACGATGAACATGCCGTGGATGATGGTCTGCCACATCACGCCGGCCTCGGTGTAATTCGTGGTGCGGCCCGCGCCGCCGAGATTGCCGGCCTCGATGAAGGTGCGCAGCAGATGGATCGAGGAGATGCCGATGATGGCCATCGCCAGCTTGATCTTCAGAACGCTGGCGTTGACGTGGCTGAGCCATTCCGGCTCATCCGGATGGCCTTTCAGATGAAGCCGCGACACAAAAGTCTCGTAGCCGCCGACGATCACCATCACCAGAAGGTTGGAGATCATCACCACGTCGATCAAGCCGAGCACCACCAGCATGATCTGCTGCTCGGAAAAATCGAACGAGTGCGTGATGAGGTGCCAAAGCTCTTTCAGAAAGAGAATGACATAGACGCCCTGGGCGACAATCAGACCGATATAAAGCGGCAATTGCAGCCAGCGTGATCCGAAGATCAGCATCGGGATCGGACGCAGCGAGGTATCGCCACGTAGCGGCAAGGGGGTATCAGGCGTCAGGGACATTTGGGCTCCGGCTGGAAGTCTTCAGACGGTACTCAGCTAAGGAGAATGTCCGATTCTGTCGAGGCGCGCTCTAGCGGCGTTTAACCGCAGCGAATTTTCCGATTCGACATCATTGTGTCAGGTTCGCGCGGAACGGTCGGGCGAGCCTATTTCACGGCCACAATGAACAGCCGCGGGAAGCGCAGCAGCACCTTGCCGTCGGCCTGCGGCAGGTAGCTCGCAGCGATGCGTGCCTTGTAGGCCTCGAGGAATTCCTTGCGCTCCGGCATCTCGAGCGGGTCGAGGAACGGACGCAAGCCTGTCCCCTTCACCCATTCCACAATAGCCGGCGCGTCATCGAGCACATGGTTGTAGACCGTGTGCCAGATGTCGATGTGCTTACACAACGGGCGCAGCGCGTCGTAATAGACGCCGGGCTTCGGCAGGTTGTCCCGCGCCTCCAATGCGTGCGCGAGCTGGGTGTGAAACTGCGGCAGGCGCGCGACCTCGCGCATCAGCACGTGCGACGGCTCGTCCATGTTGTCCGGCATCTGCACCGCCAGCGCACCGCCGACCGGCAGCCCCGAGGCGAGGCGCTTCATCTGCGCAACGTGGTCCGGCACCCACTGGAAGATCGCATTGGCGAACAGCACGTCGGTTCCGGGGGGCGGCGACCAGTGCGAGATGTTGGCCTCGATGAAGGTGTGCCGCGGCAGGCGCTCGCGCGCCTGGCGCAGCATGTCGGCGGAGGTGTCGATGCCGGTGATGCGGGCCTGCGGCCAGCGGTCCGCCAGAAGCTCGGTGGAATTTCCCGGGCCACAGCCGATGTCGACCACCTGTCGCGGCTCGGCGACAGGCACCTGGGCCAGCAGATCGCGCGCCCCGCGCGTCCGCTCGTCCTCGAATTTCAGATATTGCTGCGCATCCCAATCGGCCATGCCGCTTTTTACGACATGGCCAATGGTTTTGCGTCAGAAAATTTTTCGCGTCAGAAGATTTTATCTGTTGGCAAGCCGAGCGCCATGGCGCCCGCATATTCGGCCTGCGGTCCCGCTTGCAACGGATGATAGCGCGCCGCCTGAATATCGCGGAAACGGCGCTCCAGCCCCTGCGCCCGGTAGAACCCCGCGCCGCCGGCCGCCTCCATCGCCAGTTCCACCGCACGGATGGCGCTGCGTTCGACCAGTTGCCGGCCGATCATCACCTCGTTGATGCTCTCAGCCGAAGGTGCGCCGCGTGCGACTGTCGCGAGCATGCCGTTGCGGGCAAGCTGCGCGGCGCGCAACGACGTTTCCATCTGCCCGACCAGCGACAGCACGTTGCGGTCGGCGTGGCGCCTTTTGGCAAGCTCCACCGCGATATCGCGCGCACTCTCCGCGATCCCGAGATAGACCGAATAGACCAGCGGAAATGCCAGCGTGCCGATGATCTGAAAGATCGGATGCCACTGGCCCGCCTTGCGCGTCACCGACACCGCCGCATCGGGCACCACATGGCCGTCGATCAGCACGTCGTGCGATCCGGTGCCACGCATGCCGAGCGTGCGCCAGGTGTCGAGCACCTTCACGTGCGGCGAGTTCATCGCCACGCCGAAGTGGATGACCATCGGCCCCTCCTCGCTGTCCCACACCGCAGACGTCATCAGCAACGCGCCCGCGGGCGCCGACGACGTGAAGATCTTGCGCCCGGTGATGCGATAACCACCGTCGACCTTCTCGGCCTTGCCCGAGCCGGCGATCCAGTCCGATCCTCCACTCGACAGCAGGATGATCCGCTCGGCCGCGATCCGCTTCAGCAGCGGCTCGGCACCCGCGAATTTCTGGTGCGTCCAGCGCCACGCCGGAATCGCAACCTGATGGGTGTGCATCGAGAACGCCAGCGCCGTCGATCCGCAATGGCGTCCCAGCACGCGCAGCATCTCAGCGAGATCTTCATAGGATGCGCCGCCGCCGCCAAGTTCGCGCGGCACGCCGGCCTCGACGAGGCCTGCTTCTTTCAGCGCATGGATGTTGTCCGCGACGAAGCAGTCTTCGTCCTTAACCTCAGCCGCGGCGAAGCGTCTGCCCAATTCATCGGCAATCCTGACGGCATCAAAACCCTTTACGGGTGCGATCGATTGTACCTGAGCCATGTGAGCCTCCTCCTGTGTCACGTGATGCTCGATCATCGCATTCCCGTGGCAGGCCTCTAGTCCACCATCTGGACTAGGTGCGGCAATCTGGCGCGCATTTCCGCGCCCGCTCGGTCCAAGAAATGGACTGGACTCCCGAAAGGCCCGGTCCTAGCGTCGCGGAACCCAACAAACATCGTCAGAGGTTCAACGTGGAAGGCAGCTTCGGCCAGTTTTGCCCCGTGGCCATAGGCGCAGAGGTTTTCTGTGCGCGCTGGACTCCGCTGGTGCTGCGCGAGCTGCTGTGCGGCAGCACGAAGTTCAACGACATCCGGCGCGGCGTACCGCGCATGTCGCCGACGCTGCTCTCAAAGCGGCTGAAAGAACTTGAGAAGGCCGGGATACTTGCCCGCGGACCGGGCAAGACCGATTACGTTCTCACGCCCGCCGGCGAGGACCTGCGCCCTGTGGTGATGTCACTCGGAAGCTGGGGACAGCGCTGGGTGGATTCCAAACTGTCGCTGCGCAACCTCGATCCGTCCCTGCTGATGTGGGACATGCGCCGCAATCTCGATCCGAAGCCGCTGCCGCCGAAGCGCTGCACCGTGTTCTTCAACTACCCCGACCTCGAAGGCGCGCGGCGTTTCTGGTGGCTCGTCATCGACAACGGCACGGTCGATCTCTGCCTCGTCGATCCGGGACATGAGGTCGACCTGACGGTGAAAGGGCCGCTGCGCGTGATGACCGCGATCTGGATGGGCATTACCACGGTGAAGACAGAGACCGAAGCCGGACGCCTCGACGTCGACGGCGACCCCGTGATCGCCAGCGCGATGCAGAAGTGGCTGGGCCTCAGCCCGTTCGCGCGCGAGATGAACCGCGCCTGACGCGTGCGCGCGGTTAACCGCCGCAATTTCCTTGCACGGACGCCGCTGCCTTTTGGCGCGCGATTTCACCAGCCGCCGACGCACCCACACCGGCCGCGGCGCTTGCCACGCCGGACGCAGCGCCGCCGAACGGCAGAAATCCGACCGCGCTCGACAGCACGGACGTTCCCACCGCCGTGTTCTGCGCATCGTTCACTGCGTCCTGACATCGCTTGGCGCGCTCCATCGCCTGCTGCTGTGGGTTCTGCTTCTGCGCCCGCTGCGACTGCTGACCTGCGCTGCGCCCGCCGCGGGGCGTATCCGTCGCCAGTCCCTGCGCCTTGCGTGCCTCATAGGCCTTGATGTTCTTCGCCCTCTCCGCCGCCGACAAGCCAACATCGTCGGCCAGCGCGGCGGACGTCGACATGATAACGGCTAACGCTGATGCGCAGGCGATGAAACGTGTGGTCATGATCGGTCTCCGGTTGCTGGATTGACCACCGGAGATCGCGCGCCAAGCAATACGCTCGCGTACACGATGCAAAAAGCAACGACCCCGGCGGCGAAGAACGGCGAACCGTTCTTCTGCTCCCGCCTATATCGGCGCGGGCCGGTCAGATCACGCAGGATCGATTGCAGTTTTGCTGTCGATGTCGCCTTCGCCGGTCCACACAAAACCGTGTTCGCGCATGATACGGATTCGCGCCTGCAGGTAGCCGTGACCAATGGTCTCCAGCCGCCGGGTCGGCAGCAGAAAAATACGGCGGCGATCGTCGGGATCTGTCTGACGCACGATCATGCCGCTTTCTTCCATGTCATCGAGATGGCGCGAGACGGTCGCCTCGGTCACGAACAATTCGAAATAGGTCGCGAGCTCCTTGTGCGTGATCGCGCGCCCGGCGAGCCAGCGATGCGCGACGATGCTGAACATCATGTCCGCCTCGAACACGCTGCGCCATGGTCGGTTCAGCACACCGGCGGCGATCACCGTCCGCCGAAAGTCCGCGCGCCACTGAACGTAGGCGACGTCGATGGCGAGTGCGGCGCGCTCCTGCGCATCGATCGTACAATCATCGAGATTGAATGTGACCGCAGGACTCGCGCTGATCTCCCCGGATGTCAGTGTCTTGTCGTCGTCCGCCATTTGCCCCCGTTATGAGTCCAGCCCGATCCGAACGTACCGGTGGGCACGCCGTTTCGCATTGCGAATGCGGACCAATCTGCGAGTCAGATCGGTCAGACCATACTCATAGCGGTTCCTGACGGCCGGTGACGGTGGCTGTTTACCTCCACCTCCGCGGGAAACGTTATTCCGGGGGCGCGACACCAGCCCAGACGTAGCCGTTTTCCCGCATGATGCGGATGCGCGCCTGCTGGAATTGATGGCCGAGGCCTTCGAGCCGCCGCGTCGGCATCAGGAACATACGGCGACGGTCGTTCCCGTCGAGACGGCGTTCCACCAGACCGCCCACTTCCATATCGTCGATATGACGCGAGACCGTCGCCTCGGTTGCGATCATGCCGAAGTAGGTCGCAAGCTCCTTGAGCGTGATCGGCCGCCCCTTCAGCGCATGGTGCGCGACGATGCTGAAGATCATGTCGGCTTCGAAAACGCTCCGTAGCGGGCGATCGAGAACGCCGTCTTTAAAAAGCTTCTGCCGGAATTCCGACCGCCACTGGACCCAGGCAACGTCGATGGCGAGGAGCGCGCGCTCCTGCGCATCGAGATCGCTGTCCAGCGGTTCGTTCACCGCGTCAGCTTCTTGTACTTCACGCGATGCGGGATGACCGAATCCTGGCCGAGCCGGCGCATCTTGTCCTTCTCGTAGTCCTGGAAGTTGCCTTCGAACCATTCGACATGGCTGTCGCCTTCGAAGGCGAGCATGTGGGTCGCGATGCGGTCGAGGAACCAGCGGTCATGGCTGATGATCACGGCGCAGCCGGCGAAATCTTCCAGCGCCTCTTCAAGCGCGCGCAGCGTATCGACGTCGAGGTCGTTGGTCGGTTCGTCGAGCAGCAGGACGTTGGCGCCGGACTTCAGCATCTTGGCAAGATGGACACGGTTGCGTTCACCGCCCGACAGCGCGCCGACCTTCTTCTGCTGGTCGGCGCCCTTGAAGTTGAACGACGAGCAATAGCCGCGCGAATTCACTTCGCGCTTGCCGAGCAGGATCAGGTCGTTGCCGCCGGAGATTTCCTCCCACACGGTCTTTTTGCCGTCCAGCGCATCGCGCGACTGGTCGACGTAGCCGAGATGCACCGACTCGCCGACCGTGATGGTGCCGGCGTCGGGCGTCTCCTGCTTGGTGATCATCTTGAACAGCGTGGTCTTGCCCGCGCCGTTCGCTCCGATCACGCCGACGATGCCGCCCGGCGGCAGCTTGAAGGTCAGGTCGTCGATCAGCAGGCGATCGTTGAAGCCTTTGCTGAGGCCCTCGAAGTCCACCACGTTCTGACCGAGCCGCTCGGCAACAGGAATGGTGATCTGCGCGGTCTGGGTCTGCTTCTCGCTGGCCTGCTTGAGCAGATCCTCGTAGCGCTGGTAACGCGCCTTCGATTTGGCCTGACGTGCTTTCGGCGAAGATGCGATCCATTCCTGCTCGCGCTCCAGTGTCTTCTGATGCGCGGCGTCCTCGCGGCCTTCCTGCGCGAGGCGCTTCTGCTTCTGCACGAGCCACTGCGAGTAGTTGCCCTCGTAAGGGATGCCCTTGCCGCGGTCGAGTTCGAGAATCCAGCTCGTCACGTTGTCGAGGAAGTAGCGGTCATGAGTCACGATCAGGATCGCGCCGGGATAGTTGCGCAGATGGCCTTCCAGCCACGACACGGATTCCGCGTCGAGATGGTTGGTCGGTTCGTCCAGCAGCAGCAGGTCCGGCTGATCGAGCAGCAGCTTGCACAGCGCCACGCGGCGGCGCTCGCCGCCCGAAAGCTTGGTGACGTCGGCATCGTCCGGCGGACAACGCAGTGCGTCCATCGCCTGATCGACCTTGCTGTCGAGATCCCAAAGCCCCGCGGCCTCGATCTCGTCCTGCAGCTTGGTCATCTCGTCGGCGGTCTCGTCGGAATAGTTCACCGCGAGGTCGTTGTAGCGGTCGAGGATCGCCTTCTGCTTGGCGACGCCTTCCATGACGTTCTCGCGAACAGTCTTGGTTGCGTCGAGCTGCGGCTCCTGTTCGAGGTAGCCGACGCGCGCGCCCTCGGCGACCCACGCCTCGCCGTTATAGTCCTTGTCGAGACCGGCCATGATGCGCAGCAGCGTCGACTTGCCCGAGCCGTTGACGCCGAGCACGCCGATCTTGGCGTCCGGATAGAACGACAGATGAACGTTATCGAGCACTTTGCGGGTCGGGTAAGCCTTGGTCAGGCCCTGCATGAAGTAGACGAACTGGCGCGCCATAATTTTAAGAGCCTTGGTGATCGTTCGGAACCGGGATTCTGGGGGAATTTTGCTGCCGTTGATGTAGCGGCGGGGACCGCAAAGGGCAACCGGCGAGCGGGTTGCAGGTGACGATTTGGAAAGGCTGTTTGCGGAATTTTCCGGCATTCCCAAGCCGTTATCCGCGCAAATACCGCTTTTTAATCAATTCCCACGCACCCTGCGGTTTCGAACCGCGAACAGGCGCTCCGCGACCAATATCAGCGTCACGGAATCAATCGATAAGACCGCCAAGAAAACCGCCATGTCCAAGATCGCTCTATCTGGTCACATCGCATCGGTCTCAACCGGCCCCGGCCATCAGGCCGCCTCCGACAAGGGACTGCTGGCCGAGATCGCGACGTTCTGGCGGGAATTCATCAAGACCGCCTTCGTGCCTTATTACCCCGAGCGGCACTACATGCGCGGCCCCGGCCCCGCCTGCGCAGCCAAGCGCAAGGCCGCGAAGTCCTGAACGACGCCTCCTGAGCATGTGATCGCCCATGCTCTGCGGGCGCTTGCGCCTTTCATAGCCGCGCGCCAGCATGCCGCCGCCAAACAAGAACAGAGCATGAGGCAAAACAAAATGACGCACCGCGTCGCCATTCTCGACGACTATCAGAACGTCGCACTGAAACTGGCCGACTGGTCGTCCCTGAAAGACAAGGTCGACATCACCGTGTTCGACAAGCCGTTCGCCTCCAGCGACGAGACGGTGCGTGCGCTAAAGGATTTCCAGATCGTCTGCGCCATGCGCGAGCGGACAAGTTTCAACCGCGAGGTGCTGACGGCGCTGCCAAACCTGAAACTGCTGCTCACCTCCGGCATGCGCAATGCCGCCTTCGATATGAAAACTTTGAGCGAGCGCGGCATCGTCGTGTGCGGCACCGGCGGTTTCGGCAACGCCACCGCAGGTCTCACCATCGGCCTGATGCTCGAATTGACGCGCCATATCGGCTTGGAAAATGCACGGATGCACGCGGGCGAGCCGTGGCAAATCACCATGGGCCGCGATCTGGAGGGCATGACGCTGGGCGTGGTCGGCCTCGGCAAGCTGGGAACAAAGGTGGCGACCATTGCCAAAACGCTCGGCATGAACGTGATTGCCTGGAGCCAGAACCTGACGATGGAAGCCTGCGCCGCGGCGGGCGTGCGCTACGCCACGAAAGCCGAATTGTTCGCGACCGCCGACATCGTCACCATCCACCTCATCCTGAGCAAGCGCACGCGCGGGCTGATCGCGCGCGACGACCTCGAACGGATGAAAGCGACCGCGTATTTCATCAACACCGCGCGCGGGCCGATCGTGGATGAAGCCGCGCTGCTGGATGTTCTGCAACAGCGAAAGATCGCAGGTGCCGGCCTCGACACATTCTCGCAGGAGCCGCTGCCGGTCGATCATCCGCTGCGCAAGCTCGACAATGTCGTGCTGACCCCGCATCTGGGCTACGTCACGGAAGAAAACTACAGCCGCTACTATGGCGACATGGTCGAGGACATCGCCGCGTGGCTCAAGGGCGAGCCGGTGCGGGTGATGGGGTAGAAGTTCGCTATTGCACCAGCCGCAACGCGAGTTGCCGCGCATAACCGACGTGGTCGTCAATAAAGCCCCGGAGGTGCGAAGGCGGATCTTCGCCGACAATGTCGTGCCGCCGCTGAATCTCGCGCGCGATGTCTTCGGAGACATCCTGCGACCAGCCTTCGGCGGTGTTGAAACTGACCACGCGGATCGGGTCGTTGTACTGCCCGGAGATCAGGTCTTCGATAGTGGTTTCGAGATCGGCGTTCCCGGCATCGGTCTCGCGGTAGGCCCGCCCGGCCATCCCGAAGTCATCCTCGACAATGTAGACCGTCTGGTCACGGTCATTCGGCACAACAGATGGTGTCCATCCGGAACGCATGACGCTACCTCGCTGCAACTGAACAGTCTTATTCAAGTACGAGGAGTGCCATGATTCAAGTACGAGGAGAGCCATTGGTTCCGGATCGGCCCGGCCAGCTTCTGAGCTATGGGGGCATCTAAACCGGCCGGGCCTTAGCCGCCAACGTCCCACGCAAGCGGCATAGGAAAAACACCGCGATGAAGCGTCCGTTCCATCCGCAGTGGCGGCCAGCTGCTTGCACAATGAAAAAGCCCGGCGCGAAGGCCGGGCTTTGGTCTCAAAAGTGGAGAGATGTAAATCAGAAGCGATAGTTGGCGCCTACGCGAGCCATCTGTACATCGACATTCGCTCTGCCGGTCATGACGTTCGTTTGTCCCGGAATGGTCAGGCCGCTGGCGGTGATACCCTCAAAGCGAGCGTAAAGATATTCTGCCTTTACCGACCAGTTGTTCATGAAGGCGTATTCCCAGCCGCCGCCCACGGTCCAACCCGCGGTGGTTTGACTGCCCGAATTCACGATGGATGATGGAATATTGGCCGTGATGAAGGTCTGGCTGTATTTCGTACCCAAGAGTGCAAGACCGCCTGTCGCATAGATCAACGAGCGATCAAACGCGTAACCAAGACGACCGCGGAAAGTAGCAATCCACTCCGATTCCATGGAATTGCCGAAAGCCGTAACGGTGGTGCCGCCCGGCGTTAAACCGGCTCCGCTGTTCGACGCAGTGTGCGAGAGGGCGTTGATGTCGGCCTCGACACCGACAACCCAGTTCGGAGCGAACTGGTAGTTGTAGCCAATCTGGCCGCCGCCGGTGAAACCGTCCTTGCTTGCAGAACCGTCAGCAAGCGTGCTGAGGAACAGGATGCTCGCCGGCGTGAAGAATGAGCCCGGCGTTACGTTCGCGTCGAAGCCGGAATGCGAGCGGCCGTATCCCACGTTGCCGCCAACGTAGAAACCGGTCCAGCTAAACACCTGAGCCAAGATCGGCGCTTTGGTGTAGGGGCGCGCAGCAATGTCAGCAGCGGAAGCGGTATTTGCAGCAAGGAGCGATGCCGCGAGCAAAAGAAGCTTTTTCATAATCTGACCCTTTAAAAATACACGCAATACTTGGGAGAAAAACTCTCCGCTGCCCCGGATACCACCACATTTGCTGAAAAATGGCTGTATCCCGACTACAACACTCGACGAGTTCCGGTGCCTGAGAACCGGCAACGAGAAGGACGAGTGGCCTGCTCGTTTGGATTGAGAGACCGCGTCCAGCCAGCAAAAAGCCCGGCGAGAAGGCCGGGCTTGAGTCTGAGAAAATGGAGAGGTGACGAAGAATCAATACTTGGCAATTACCGGGCCACCGAACTTGTAGCTCAGGCCAACACGACCCATGTCGTAGGTCAGATCACGCGAATACGATTGACCGCAAACTGTACCTCCGGAGCACGCTGCTGGAGGCAGGAAGACGGTACCGTTCACGTTGCCGAGATCGACGTGCAGATATTCGGCGCGCACCAGCCAGTTGCTGGCAAACGCCCATTCGATGCCGCCGCCGGCAACCCATCCGGTGTGGGTATTGCTGGCAGAACCGGACGTCGCGATCTCGGTGCCGCTGTTGGCGCAGCCTGCGACCAAACAGTTGAAGCCGACGTTCGTTCTGACTTCGCCGAAAGCGACACCGCCGGTGCCGTAGACCATGAAGCGGTCAAAGGTCCAACCCAGACGCCCGCGCACAGTTGCAAGCCACTTCGTCTCGCTTTCGATCGTCGCAAATCCGCGGCCGGTATCCACACAACCGGTAAGATTGTCGTCCAATCCGCGGCAGAAGCTGTTCTTGGCGTTCAGCCACTGAGCATCGGCTTCGATACCGAGTACCCAGGTCGGAGCGAACTGCCAGTTGTATCCAATGTGACCGCCGCCGATAAACGAACTGTTGGACCCGGACAGAGCCAGGAAATTGTTAGCGGTGGCAGTCGGCTGGAAGAAGTTAGAGTCGCCTGAGTCGCGCTGGGACACGCCGCCGATGTCACCGCCGATATAGAAACCCGTCCAATCGTAAACTTGGACGATCGGCGGCGCTTTGGTGTAAGGCCGCGCTGCGAGGTCGGCAGCGCTGGCAGAACCTGCCGCGAGAATAGACGCTGCAATTGCAAGAAGGACTTTTCGCATATTGGTCTCCAGAAAAATAAACCGAGCTTCTAATGATCGCGTAGGAGGGAAAAACCCTCCGCTGCACCGGATACCATCACATCAGCAGAGAAATGGCTGTAGCCCAGCTACAACACCCGACAAATTCCACTACCCCAGCACCGGTGGCGAAAAAGCCAAGCGGCCTGTTTGAGGTGAGCGCTGGCCAGCAAAAAGCCCGGCAAGACGGCCGGGCTTGAGTCTGAGAAAATGGAAAGGTGACGAAGAATCAATACTTGGCAATTACCGGGCCGCCGAACTTGTAACTGATGCGGGCCGTGACCTGATCGATCTTCGCATCAATGCCGGTCTGCGTGTAAGCGAAAAGCAGAGTGTTCGTGACACCGGAGCGATTGAAGCTGTCGAATTCGATATGCTTGTAGTCCACACCGGCAATCCAGTTCGGTGCAATCTGATAAGCAACGCCGGCTCCTGCAGTCCATCCGGTACGAGTGCCGGAATTTTCGAAGGAGTCGGCAATCCCATTAACGCCGGTTGTTTTGATATCTGCGAATGCGACACCGCCGGTCGCGTAAACCATGAAGCTATCCCACGCGTAACCGAGCCGGCCGACGACCGTTCCGTACCACTCGATTTTTGAACCGTAGGTTACCAATGGAGCTATGACGCTGACCGACGTCGCATGGAGATCCGTACCGTTGAACTCGGCTTCGACACCCAGCACAAACTGGTTGTACTGCCAGTTGTAGCCGAGATGACCGCCGCCGGTGACCGAACTCTTGTTATGTGCGACGGGCTCGCCCGTTAGGTTGACATGGTCCCAAGAATAGTCACTCCAGGCGCCGCCAACCTGTCCGCCAATGTAGAAGCCGGTCCAGTTATAGATCGGAGCGATAACGGGGGGCGCTTTTGTGTAAGGACGCGCCGCCAGGTCGGCTGCTGAGGCCAAGCTGGTGGAAAGCGCGACGATCGAGGCAGCAAGCAGAACTTTTTTCATAACAACTTCCTGTCTCAAATTTCACGGCAATCCCAATGCCTGAATATCACCACAGGAGAGACAGGATTTATGTACCCGTACTGCAACACCTCCAACATTCCCATCTGGCCCCCTGAGGAACGAGGTCCTAAGGACAATGGGCCGACAGAAACAAAATGCCCGCGACGGGCGCGGGCATTTTGCATTCGATCTTAAATCTTCGCCTAGCGGATCGTGACCGGCGCGAGGCCCGGCTTCCATTCAATCGATGAAAAATCAGAAGCGATAGTTCGCGCCGACGCGCACGACATGGAAGTCCAGATCGCTGAAGTGCGTGCCATAGGTCGAAACGGCGCTACCAGGAGACGTGGGCGCTGCTGACGTGATGTCGCTGCTTCCGAGATTGACGTAGAGATATTCAGCCTTGAACGAAACATTTCGCCAGGCTGCATATTCAAAGCCGCCACCAACCGTGTATCCGGCCAAAATCTTGGTTGTGGCGCCCGTATAGCAGGTTGCTGAACCAGGAGCACAGACGGCGCTGAAGCCGCCGGCCGTCGCGGTAAAACCTATCGTGTTATTGACAGTGGAATTTTCATGGACGGATGCGTAAGCCAAACCACCTGTTCCGTAAACGAGCAGCTTGTCGGTTGCGAGCAATCCGGCACGAGCGCGAAGCGTTCCGAACCATTCAACATTCTGTTGGGCGTCAACCTGACCCGGCCGGCCAATAAGCGCGTAGGACGTGGCCGCCGATCCCTTGATGTCACTGCCCTGAAAATCCGCTTCAAGACCGATCAGCCAATTCGGCGAGACCTGCCAATTGTAACCGATCTGCGCGCCGCCAAGAACGCCTTTGACATCGTAGGAAACCGACGATGCCGGGTTTGGGTTCGAAAAGTTGAATATGTTGTTCGAGACAACGTCATTGGGCGTAAAAGCCGCAGTGGGATCGTTGAAGCCATAGCCAATGTTTAGACCCGTATAGAAGCCGGTCCAGCTTGAGACAACCGCCATCGGAGGCGCTTTTGTGTAGGTGCGAGCCGCCATGTCGGCAGCGTGCGCGCCGGTCAGGCCAAAAGCGGAGACGGCGGCGGCGATCAAAAGCCTTTTCATCAAATTCCTCAAAAGCATGCATCAAACCTGGCTGCACCCTAGAGAGAGTCGAATTGCGTTGCTGTAGCGCGCGGGCAACAGCGCCGAATTCTATCGGTAAATTCCGCTGATACAGTGGGTCCAAACGAAAAATGCCCGCGACAAGCGCGGGCATGATGCATTCGATCTGAAATCTTCGGCTTATCTGATCGTGACCGGCGCAGGCAGCGGCGGCACAACCGTCGGCCCCTGATTGGGAACGCCGACCGGGCCGTTCGGACGCGGTGCGCCCGGAGCGACAGCCATCGGCTGCCCCGACATTGGCTGCTGACCCGGCATCGGCTGCGCGTTTGCCGTCGCGCCGACGGCGGGCGGCTTGCCGCCCGGCAGAACCACGACGCGGGTGCCGACCTTGGTGCGTTCGAACAGATCGGTCACATCCTCATTGAGCATGCCGATGCAGCCGGACGACACGAACTGGCCGATGGTGGACGGCTGATTGGTGCCGTGGATGCGATACACGGTCGAGCCGAGATACATGGCGCGCGCGCCGAGCGGATTGCCGTCGCCGCCGGCCATGAAGCGCGGCAGGTAAGGCTGACGCTCGATCATTTCTGCGGGCGGATGCCAATCCGGCCACTCCGCCTTGCGGGTGATCTTCTGCACGCCGGTCCAGGTGAAGCCGTCGCGGCCGACGCGCACGCCATAGCGGATCGCGCGGCCGCCACCGAGAATGTAATAGAGCTGCGTGTTCGGCGTATCGACGATGATCGTGCCGGCCGGCTCCTTGGTCGGATAGTTCACTTCCGCGCGGCGCAGGTTCGGCGGCAATTCCTTGCGCGGACCGGTTTCGGGCTGTTCCTCGGGCGGCAATGCCGACATCACGGAGCGGCCGTTGGCGCCCTGCGCCGTGCCAGGTGCCTGCAGATCAACCGCGCCGGTTGTCGGGCCATCCACGGCGCCCGGAGGGCGCGGACGATCGCCGAAATCGGCGCCCTGTGGCGGACCACGCTCGATGTAGATCGGCGCGGGGCCGCGATCCGAATAGCCCGGCTGCTGCGGCGTACGATCCGTATAGACCGTGGGCCGGCCATAGCGCGGGTCATCCGGCGACATCACCGGACCGCGCGGGTCCAGTCCCGGCTGCTGGTAGCTCTGCTGCTGCGGAGCGGATTGTTGATAGTTCGGCTGCTGCTGATAGCCCGGCGGTGGGAGGCCCGCGCCGCGGTCATCGCCGTCGAGCCGATCGAAATCGGGCACACTCCGGTTGTCCCGCGCATCATAGGGCGCTGGCTGAAGCGGCTGCGAATAGCCTGGAGGCGGCGGATAGGCCTGCGCCAAAGCTACGGGCGCACCCGCGAGAGCGGCTACTGCGGACACCGCAAAAGCCGTCACAAACGTCGTCGAAAGGCGATTGGACATCATGCCCCTTATATACTGCGAACCCGCCACCGCATCGTTAACGGCAATTCGCGCAGGATAGCGGCGCATTCAAGACAATAATTGAAAAAAGGGCTTGGAACGGCTGACTTTTTCGCGAGATTGCAATCGAGCAACAGGTTCCGGCCAATGCGGCAATGGGCCCGGGTTGGACGAACTTTTCCCTCCGGCGCACGTTGCGGCTTGCGGTATCCTTTCATCAGGCTTGATTCGTGGCGTTCCACACCTGTTCGGCCAGTGTTCCGCGCGTTCATGTTCCGCGTCTGCGTTCGCAAGCATCCCGTTTTGGCTCCAAAGCCTTTTCAACTTCATGACCTTCGCGCCCCCATCGCTGAAGGCTGGACACGCAAGACATGCTCCCCGGATTCCGGTTTTTGTTCGCAACGGTCGTGCTCGCGGTGTCCGTGCTGGTGTTCGGCCTGGGCGCTGCGGCGCTGTTGCGCGCGGCGCATGAGGAATTCGCAAGCCTGCCGTCGTGGCGGCTGGCCCAGCCGCCGCCGCTCGCACCGCAACCCGAACTGCGCGCACCGACTCTGGCCATGCTTCGGATCGAAGCGCCGGTGCAGAAGTCGATGATGGAAACCATCAGGCCACGTCCGGACGTCACACGCCCGGATACGATACGCCTTAACGTGCTGCGCGATGTTCCCGACACCAGGCCGGTTGAAGTCACGCCGCCGACTGATGTCGCCGCACTGAGAGATGAAGACGCGACGGTTCAGATCGAACAGTCACCGCCCGCAAACGCGGCCACGGAGACTGTCGCCAGCCTGAATGCGCAAGCCAGCGTCGATACTCCGGCGGCGGCAGGCGCGCCGGTCGAGGAACCGGGCATCGAGTCCCGCCCCGCCGGGACGAAAGCGACTGAAGCAAACGGGGTTGAATTGATTCAGCCCGAGGCGAAGCCGCCGGAATCCAAACAGACCGCGGCAACATCGTCGGAGACCGAAGCGTCCGAACCGACAGCAATTGAGACTATTGCATCCGCGGTGCGGTCGTCGGAAGCCACCGCCGCCGATACACTGCCGAATCCCATCGTGAAGAAAGCCACGCGCCCGAACGCCCGCACCACCGCGCGCCGGCGTCTGGCCATCGCTCGCGCCCGTGCGGCAGCGCGCGAACGCTCCCGCCTGCTCCTGCAACAGCAGGGGCACAATCCGGATCCGTTCACGCAAATTTTTGGCGGCGGAAGCGGCGGAGGCAACGTGCCGCGCCCCAGCTCCGGCTAGTGTCCTGAATCCGAAGTTCGCCTCATTTTGCAGCGCATTGCGAACCACCACACTAGGCTAGCCGCTTGAACATCGGATAACTCGCCGCACCGAATTTGAAGAACGGCGATCCGCCATCGCGATAGCCTGCCGCGCGATAGAACGCATGCGCGGTCTTCGTGCTGAACAGGGTCATGCCGGAATTTCCGTTTTCAAGACTGATGGCTTCGAGCCCCGCGAGCAGCATCTTGCTCACGCCCTGAAAGCGGAAATCAGGTGACACGTAGTTAAGCGTGATTTCGCCGTCGTCGTTCACAGCACCGACTGCGGCGATCAGGCTGTCGTGGTCCGCCACCAGCACGATATTGCCGGTGTCTGCCAGCCACGTGGCAAAGACATCAGGCGTCTTGTTGGCCAGCCACCGGCCGAGGATCACCGTGTCTTGGCGATGATCGGCCGTGCAAAGTTCGGTGATCGAGCGCCGCATCGTGATGCAAGCGGCAGAAGCATCCCTCAAAACGGCGGGACGAATGTGCATCGTCGTCACTCGCTTCTTGTTCCCCCTCTCCCCCTGCGGGAGAGGGAAGAAGATATTACGCCGGCCCGGTCGCGACCGGAGGTCCGCCCTGCTCGCCCCACTCCGCCCAGGAGCCATCATAGAGCGCGGGATTTTCGACGCCGAGCCGATACAGCGCAAGCGTCAGCACACCGGCCGACACGCCCGATCCGCAACTGGTGACGACCGGCTTCGTCGTATCGACACCCGCGCCGGAAAACGCGGCGCGCAACTCGTCCAGCGATTTCATCGCGCCGGTGTTGGCATCGAACAGATTGGCATAAGGCACGCTTCGGGCACCGGGAATGTGCCCGGAGCGAAGACCGGGACGAGGCTCGGCCACCGTTCCCTCGAACCGCGCGCTTGGCCGCGCATCGATCACCTGCTCGGCCTTGCTCGCGATGTTCGCAATCATCTGATCCATGCTGCGCGTGCGCTTCGGATCGAACGTCGCCTTGAATGACGCGGGCTTGGGCGATGCTTCGCCTTTCTCGACCGGACGGCCTTCCGCCAGCCACTTCTTCAATCCGCCGTCGAGCACGCGCACATTCTGGTGCCCAAACGACAGGAACATCCACCACGCGCGCGGGGCCGCGACCCATCCGCCGCCGTCGTACAGCACCACCGTGTCGTCATTGCTGAGGCCAAGCGCGCCGACATCGCGGCCGAACTGCTCGGCGCTTGGAAACATGTGCGGCAGCGAGCTGGAGTGATCCGACACTGCATCGACGTCGAAGAACACCGCGCCCGGAATATGCTGGGCGAGAAAATCCTCTTTCGGCAGCGGCAGCACGCCGGGCAGTTTGAACGACGCGTCGAGAATTTTCACGCGCGGGTCGTTCAGGTGCGCGGCAAGCCATTCGGTCGAAACGAGCGGGTCGTGGGTGGGCATTGTATCTCCAATTTCCTGCAAGCTATCGCTTCACACAGCATCATTGCGAGGAGCACTTGCGACAAAGCAATCCAGTCTTGCTTTTGCTTCTGGATTGCTTCGCTTCGCTCGCAATGACGAATTCAATCTTACTTCTTCGGCTCGACCTTCTCGATTGCACCACCCGCGGCGCGCCACGCGGTGAAGCCGCCGCCGAGATGAGCCACCGGAGAAAGGCCCATATCCTGCGCGGTCTTGGCGGCCAGCGCCGAGCGCCAGCCGGACGCACACTGGAACACGAACTTCTTGTCTTCCTGGAATATCGGCTTGGCGTACGGACTTTCCGGATCGATCCAGAATTCCAGCATGCCGCGCGGACAGTGAAACGATCCGGGGATGCGGCCCTCGCGCTCGATCTCGCGCGGGTCGCGCAGATCGACGATCACCACATCGGTGAGACCCACGCCGCCGTCGGGAAACCGCTCCACGGCCTCGGCGGCGTTGATGGTCTCGATCTGGGCATTCGCCTCGTCGAGCAGTTTCTTGTAACCGCGGGTGATGGTGGATGGCATTGAGCTTTAATTCCTGTGACGATCAAAACGCTTTAGGTCACCTCTGCCTATTCCTGGAGAGGTCGCGGATCAAGCGTAGCCAAATTTTCAGGTAAAGGGCAATGAACCTTGCCTGCAGATCAGCCTCTCCCGGCAACAACACCGTCAGGAGATTGAAATTCCACGCTGACGAGAAGGCCGCCTGGTACCGAGCGGCTGAACTCAATCCGCCCGGCATAGATGCCCACGATCTCCCGGGCGATAAAGAGACCCAAGCCTGTCCCCGGCGTGCTCTCATCGAGGCGATTGCCCGGTTGAAGAACAAGGGCCCGCTGGTCGTCCGCGATGCCGGGGCCGTCATCCCCAACCGTCATGACGAGTTTATTCTCATGGTGCCTTGCGTTCAGTTCAACGCGGGCATTTGCCCATTTCATCGCGTTATCGACAAGAATGCAGAGCAGTTCTTCGAGGTCTTCCCGTTCGCCGCGAAACGTCACATCGTCCGGAACATCCACGACGATCTCGACGCGGCGATCGGGGTGGCTCTTGCGGACCACCAATGACACGTCATCCGCCACACCGCGTACGCGGATGCGCGTGCTGGCGATGGGAGCTCCGACAACACGCCGCACACGCCGGAGATGATGGTCGATCTGGCCCTCGATCCGCGCAACGTCCTCCAGGACCCCCGCATCGGACTGTCCCATCAGTGCAAGGCGGGCGCGCAGCGCGGCCAGCGGCGTCCGCAGCGCATGAGCAAGATTGGCAGAGCCAAGCCGCGACTGCTCGACGATGTTGCGCGTGCTGGTCATAAGCTCATTGACGGCTTTCACCAGAGGATCGACCTCGCGATACCCGGTTGTCGACAATCGCGCGATGGAGCCATCCGTCAGTCGCTCCACCTCGATCGCACTGCGTGACAAGGGAGAGAGCGCGCGACGAAGGACGATGGCAACGGCAGCGACGGTCAAGGCGCCAACGAGCGACAGGATGATGCCAAGCTGAACGACCGCATTCCGAATATCATTCTGCATATTGGCCGCCGGGGCGGACACGACGACCTTGATCGACCGCGGAGGCTGACCGGCCTGTGCCGGGAGAATGTTCACACGAAGAGATTCGCCGTTCGGTCCGTTCACAGTTGCGGTTGACTGTGCAAGTTCATCATCGATCCTCAAACGCTCGGTCCACAGCGAACGGGATCGCGACAACACGGCGTCATTTGCGGTGACCATCCAGTACCAGCCGGATCGCTGGCGATCGAACTCTTCCTGATCGGGGACACGCGTTAGAACGAACTCTCCCGCGGACGTAAAGTCGGACGAGGCAGCAATGTTGCTCGCAACGTCCTTAAGAAGCCCGTCGAATTCGCGCTCAATGGCCGACGCGATCGATCGCGTCGCAACAATTGCCATCGCACTCAAGCCGACGAGAACCGACACGACGACGGCGACCAGCGCGCGTCGTTCAATCGAGCGCATTTGATCTCCTTGGGCCCTGCAACCGGTAGCCGCCGCCACGAACCGTCTTGATCAGGTCGTGGCCAATCTTCTTGCGCAGCCGGCTTACAATGACCTCCAGGGTGTTGAAATTCGTATCCTTGTCCAGTTCGTACACCGCCTCGCTGATCTGGGTTCGCGACACGAGGGCATCCGCATGATGCATAAAGTGCGTAAGGACCTGTGTTTCGAGGTGGGTGAGATCGAGCAGCTTTCCATTGCAGGCAATGGCGCCCGTCGTCGCATCGAGCGAGAGCGGACCGACCTCGATGAAGGTTTGCGTAACGCCGGTGGACCGTCGCAACAGGGCCCGCAAGCGAAGGAGCAATTCTTCGGGCTCGAACGGCTTGGTCAGATAATCGTCGGCCCCGGCCTTAAAGGCTTTCGCCTTGTCGGCCAGGCGGTCGCGTGCGGTCAGGACCAGCACCGGGGCTGTCCGCCTCGCCTCACGCATGGCGTTGAGCACAACGACCCCGTCGAAGGCAGGCAGCCCGAGATCGAGGACAACCGCGGCATAGTTCTCGGTGACGGCGAGGTGCATCGCATCCGCCCCGTTACGCACCACGTCGACGGGAAAACCCGCCTTGCGCACCAAAGCAGCGAGCGTTTCCGCAAGAGCAGCGTCGTCCTCAACGATCAGGATGCGAGTCATTTTTCGGTGCCAGCCATCTCCGCCCACAAAGGTGGCATAGCAAGCTTGAACCCAACTTGAATAGGTCAGTTCAGGATGAGTATGGGCGGCACATGCTAGAGGTCGATCTCCTGACCAAACCTGGAGGGCGAGATGTCCAGATACCTCAGAATTCCAAGAGTGATGGGATCGAGCGAGCATCGTTTGATGGCGTCAAATCTGCAGGTGAGCCGCAGAATGGCGATACTCATCGGCCTGACATCGGCTGCCATTGCGATCGTCGTCACGATCAGCGTGGCTCTTGCGCAACCAGCGCCTGGCGGCGGCTCGACGTTCAAAGGCAAGGTCATCGACGATTTCGGCAGCAAAATCGTTATCGAAACGGATGCCGGTAAACTTCTGGTCGAACCTCGCGGCGCGACCGCTGGCTCTATCAAGGTGACGCCGGGCGAAACGGTGATTGTCACCGGCGCCGCGCAGCAGAGGATCATCGACGCCAGCCGGATCGCCCGCGAGAACGGAGAGACGATCTTCTTCGGAACATCGAACCCGGCTCTCGCGGGATGGACATTGTCCGACGTGACTGCTGCGCAAATTCAAGCCGTTCTCAAAGCACAGGGGCTCGTGCAGGTCGGGGGCGCCGAGCGCAAGAAGCGGCATATCGAAATCCCGGCGCGCGACGCCGAGGGACGAGAGGTGATCGCTTCGCTCGATTTGTTCGGCCGGATTTGGGAGATCGAGGATGCGGACCACGACAAGAAACGGGTCCCGGTTCAGGTCACGACGGACCTGCAGGCTGCAGATATCATCAGGCAGGCTGGCTACGGGGTGGCGAGATCGGTCGAACGTCGCAAGCATCATTATGAAGTGCTGGCCACAAGCAGCAGCGGCGAGCCTTTGGAGCTGCACGTGGATATGTCAGGGCGCATCTACAAACGCCTCTGGGTGCGGTGACGTTTCCGGCTTCGCGGCAACCGCGCGGTTGAGCGCACGAAGGAGAAAGGTCTCTCTTGCGCGCCATCTGATGGGAAAGCGGTTTCCCCTTCCCGGGATAATGCGCTTACCGCGTCAATTCCCGCATCGCGCCTTCCAGCCCCTCGAGCGTGAGCGGGAACATGCGCTCCGAGAACAGCCGGCGGATGATGGTGGTGGACTCGGAATAATCCCAGTGCTTGCGCGCGACGGGATTGAGCCAGACCGCATGCGGATAGGTCCGCGTCACGCGCTCCAGCCAGACTGAGCCCGGCTCCTCGTTGACGTGCTCGACCGAGCCGCCCGGCACCACGATCTCATACGGCGACATCGACGCGTCGCCGACGAACACGACCTTATAGTCGTGCGGATATTTGTGCAGGATGTCCCAGGTCTGCGTGCGGTCCGAGAAGCGGCGCTTGTTCTGCTTCCACACGCCTTCATAGAGGCAGTTGTGGAAGTAGAAATACTCCATGTGTTTGAACTCGGTCTTCGCCGCCGAGAACAGCTCCTCGACCTGCGCGATGTGGCCGTCCATCGAGCCGCCGATGTCGAAGAAGATCAGAACCTTCACCGCGTTGCGCCGCTCCGGGCGCATGTGCACGTCGAGGTAACCGTGGTTCACGGTTTCCTTGATGGTGGTGTCGAGATCGAGTTCGTCAGGCGCACCGGTGCGCGCGAACTTGCGCAGACGCCGCAGCGCGACCTTGATGTTGCGGATGCCGAGTTCGACGTTGCCGTCGAGATCCTTGAACTCGCGCTTGTCCCAGACCTTCACCGCCGAGAAGTTGCGGTTCTTCTCCTGGCCGATGCGCACGCCTTCGGGATTATAGCCGTTGGCCCCGAATGGCGACGTGCCGCCGGTGCCGATCCACTTGTTGCCGCCCTCATGGCGCTTCTTCTGTTCCTCGAGGCGCTTCTTCAGCGTCTCCATGAGCTTGTCCCAGCCCATGGCCTCGATCTGCTTTTTCTCTTCTTCGGTGAGATATTTCTCGGCGGCCTTGCGCAACCACTCGGCGGGAATCTCGGCTTTTTCCATGGCGTCGAGCAGGCTTTCGAGGCCCTTGAACACCGTGCCGAACACGCGGTCGAACTTGTCGAGATTGCGCTCGTCCTTCACCAGCGAGGCGCGCGACAGATAATAGAAATGCTCCACGCTCTGATCCGCGAGGTTGGCGTCGAGCGCCTCCATCAGCGTCAGATATTCACGCAGCGTGACCGGAACCTGCGCGTCGCGCAGCGATGTGAAGAATTGCAGGAACATGTCTGTTTAAATCGCCCGCGCCTGTGCGTCCGTCAAGGGTTCCCGCCCCGTCGTGGACCAAAAACCGGAGCCGCATTGCTGGCCTGCGCCGGCTCTGCCACTCGGCATGTCATTCCGGGACGCGTTCTTCACGCGGACCCGGAATCCCGAAGTGTTCATCGGAAGCAACCTCTGGATTCCGGGTTCGCTCGCAAGCGCTCGCGCCCCGGAATGACGGCGAGATGCTCGTAAACAGCCGCGCAACGCTGGATTGCGTTCAAAAACAGCACTAGCCCCCGCTAGCGCCCCGTGCCATTTCAATTAAACTGTTGTTTGACGCCACCCGAACCGCTCCAGCCGGGGATGGTTCGCAGCGTTGACCGGGGACGCGCTATTCTCTCGGGCACGAGAGTCGTCGCGTTTTAAACAAGGGGTTTCGTCCATGGGCATTGAATCCATTATCGTCTGGCTGATCGTCGGCGCGATTGCAGGCTGGCTCGCGGGTCTTATCGTCAAGGGCGCGGGCTTCGGCCTGCTCGGCAACATCGTCATCGGCATCATCGGCGCAGTGGTGGCCGGCTGGCTGCTGCCGCAACTGGGCATTCGCCTCGGCACCGGCATCGTCAGCGCGATCATCAACTCCGCCATCGGCGGCATCATCGTGCTGGTTATCCTCTCGTTGATCCGGCGCGCGTGACACACTAATCACCTTTGGAAGCGACCGCCGATAAGGCGGTCGCTTCGTGTTTGTACCC
>JBOFVL010000051.1:0-9902 GCA_051653085.1 Afipia sp.
GAGAGGCCAAAAAATCGGAGCCGCCGCGCAAGCGGCGTCCGCTTAATGGCGGGCGACAGCCCGCATCGACATGCATCGCGAAGCGGCCGATCGCGCGAGGGATCGGCCGCCATGGCAGTGGCGCTCGTGCGTTAAGTCAGCATGTAGCCGACGTCGGAGGCGCCGGTCGGATAGGCGAACATGGTGGAGCGAAGATCGGCCGCGGTGAGGCCGTGGCGGATTGCCAGACCGAAAACGTTGATTACCTCGTCGGCGTTCGGCCCCACGAGATGCGCGCCGAGGATGAGGTCCGTGTCCTCGTCGATCAGCAGCTTATGGCCGTAGACCGGCTCGGCGAGGCGGCGGGCGGTGAACCAGTCTGGCGTCGAGGCTGCGTTGACCCGGAGCGCGACGCCGCCGCGGCGCGCCGCCTCCTCTGACAGTCCGACGGCGGCGATCGGCGGCAGAGTGAAGGCCACGCTCGGCACGCCGCGATAGTCCGGCTGGTGCGTCGGGCCATCCAGGAGGTTGGCGGCAACTACCTTGGCATCGTGGCTGGACACCGGCGTCAGCCGCGGCCCGACTCCGGCAGCGTCGCCGGCGGCATAGACCCGCGGGTTGGAAATGCTCCGCAGATGCGCGTCGAGCTGCAGGCGCCCGTCCTGCACCGCCACCTCGCCGGCGGACAGGTCGAGCGCCTTGAGGTCAGGACCGCGCCCGGCGGCATGAACGACGAGATCGGCGGCGACGCTGAGATCAGGCTCGCCCTGGCGCTCGGCGTGGACCAGCAGACCGCTCCCGCTGCGCTCGACCCGGGTAACGGTGGCACCGGTCTCGACGCGGATGCCGAGCGCCTCGAACCGGGGCGTCAGCCAGCCCACCAGGTCGGGATCGAAGTGCGGCAGGAGCCGCTCGGCCCGCTGTAGGATGGTGACCTCTGCGCCCGCTCGGGCCGCCAGATGCGAGAACTCCGCAGCGACATAGCCGCCGCCGATCAGCACGATCCGGCGCGGCAGGGCCTGAAGCTCCAGGAACGCATCGCTTGTGCTCACCAGATCTTCGCCCGGAATGCCGAGCGGGACTGGACGCGCGCCGCTGGCGATCAGGATATGGCGGGCCCGCAATGTCCGGCCTTCCACCACGATCGTGTCTGGGCCGGCAAAGCGAGCAACACCGTGTAATGCGTCGACACCGAGCTCGGCGTAGCGGTGCGCCTGCTTGGCGGGGATCGGATCGGTGAAGGTCCGCTTGAACGCCATCAGGTCGGGCCAGTCGATCGCCAGCGTGCCGTCGACGCCATGTCTGGCCATGCGCCTTGCCGCGTCGATCGCTTCCTCGCCGCTGACCAGCATCCTCTTGGGATCGCAGCCACGCAGCGCACAGGTGCCGCCGAACGGACGGTGATCGATGACGGCGACGGACCATCCAGCGGCACGGACCCGGCCGACCGCGACCTGCGCTGCCGTGCCACTGCCGATGACGATCAGGTCGTAGGAAGCCATGGTCGCATCTCCATCCGCATCGGCGCAAAAATCGCGCGCCCAACCTCGAGCGCTTCGGCCAGGCACAGACGAATGCCGTCATCGGCTCCGACCGGACCGCTCGCGCACCAGGCCGCCAGATGATCGTCATCGCAGAAGAAGGCCTGCAAGGTGCAGAGCGACGATGCCGCGCAGCCACTGGCATAGCGACGGCCGGACCAGACGACGATCGCGCCCGGCTCAACCTCTTCCAGCTCGCGGCCGCGGCTGGGGGTATGGATGGCGAGCGTGCGCCGGCACTGGCGGCAGGCCGAGCGGATCATGCAGTCCCGCTCCAGCATGGCGCCGATCCCCAACGCGTCGATGGCGCACATGGCGCTCATGGTCACTCCGCTGACTTCGACTTGATGTTCGCTGGGGCCGTCGGTGAACGGATAGGCGCCGGTCACCCGGCCCGCGCCGTCGAGGACCACGAGATCGCGCCCGGCGAGCCGCTGCAGGGCCGAGCCGACCTCGCCGGAGGGGAGTCCCGATGCGGCGGCGATCTGTGCCGGCACCGGCGAGCGACCATCGGCAGCATAGGCTTGAAGCACGGCGCGCCGGACCCGCTCCTCGACGCCGTCCATCCCGCGCCACTTCGAACCGATGAACGCCGCGAACAGTGCCGTCAGGGCTGCGCGGGCGCTGGGTGTTGTGACTGCGCTCCAGTCCGGGACAACGGCACCGCCGGGAAATGTAACCGTCGATCCAAAGGCGGCTTCAGCGGATGATGCGCGCGCCATCGCCCGCCCTCCTCAGCCGCAGCACGCCTTGCCGCCGCTCTCCTGGATCGGCGGACAGGGCACGTCGCCGTAGGAGCAATAGACGCAGCAATCGCCCGGCTTGGGCTTGAGGACCGCGCCGCAACCCCGGCAGTCGTAGAAATACTGGCAGGCATTGGTCGGCATGGTCTCCGTCGCCCGATGACCGCAGTGGGGACAGGTCAGCGTCGAGCGCAGCTCGGGGGTGGCATCAGACATAGCGATAGCCTGCCCAGAGCAGGGCCGCACCGAGCAGCAATCCGATGAGCGTGAGAACACGCATCCAGCGCGGCGTGCATATGCCGCCCGGCCCACAGCGCGCCGCCGTAACTTGCTGGCGCAACAGCAGCGCCGCGCCGGCAAGCAGGCACAATGCGCCAATGAGGAGAAGCGGCGTGCGATACGGCGCGGCGACAATGGCCACGCCGCCGAGCCAAGCTGCGCCGATCCCGGCGGATGCGAAGAGGATCGGCAGCGCACAGCAGGCGGCGACGCCGAACGCCGCAGCGATCCCCGCCAGCGTGAGCGTGGCGGTGCCGATCCCCTTAGGCGGGCTTGGCGTCTGGGTCACGGGCGACTCCTTGTGGCGGGCATTGAGCTGTCCTAACATCTGTAGCGACTACAGACTCAAGAGGTATTTTGGGGATGGCCGCAACCGGCGCGATCCAGATCGGCGAACTCTCACGCCGCACCGGATGCAACATCGAGACGATCCGCTATTACGAGCGGATCGGGCTGCTGCCCGCTCCGCCGCGGCGGGGCCGCTACCGCAGCTATGGCCGGGAGGACGTGGCTCGCCTGGGCTTCGTGCGCCGCGCGAGGGAGCTGGGCTTTACCCTGGACGAGGTACGCGCCTTGCTCGGACTCGCGGTTGGCGGTCAGGCCTCCTGCGCCGAGGTGCGCGAGCTCGCGGCGTCGCACCTTAAGGACGTACGCGCGCTGATCGCGGACCTCAAGCGGATGGAACGGGTTCTGGCCGACTCGGTGCGCGCCTGCGATGCCGGTCGGGATCCGGGCTGTCCGCTGCTCGACACACTTGGCGCCGAAGTGCGGGTCGCGTGAGCATTACGGCTGTCGGGCGTGCATCCAGTCGGCTGCCGCCTGCGCCTTGCTCGCCGCGGTGAAGATCGCCCGAGGCTCGTCCTTGAGCAGTTGCAGCCAGGAGGCGATGTAGGCCGCATGATCGGGTCGCGGTTCGTGCGCGATCCCAAGATCGGCGAGCAGGAACGATGCGGTCAGTTCGGCGGTCGCTTCCTCCATGGCGAGCGCGTGCCTGGTCCACTTGGCGCTGAAATCCCGGTCAAGCCGATGGGCTGCGCCACTGGCATGAGCCGCTTCGTGGTAGGTCCCATCCATAACGTGTCCTTTCTGTCCTCTTCTGCCAATCAAGCAGGACACATGATCCGAGCCCCCTCTTCTCTGCCGGACAGGGAGGGCCCGAGGGCCCTTCCTGTCCGGTTGCAATCTTGGGAGTGGGTATGGCGCAGCTGTTGTTCTCGACGCCTGCATTCCGGCCCGACGGATCATCGGTGGAGAATGTCCCGATGCTGCTCGACGCCCGGATGCGGCTCGTCGAACCGGCCTGCGCATGGCTGATGCACGTTGCTTTGGTGCGCGGCAGGACCCGCAGCCCGCAGACCTGGCGAACCTACGCTGAAGCTCTCTACGACTGGTGGCAGACGCTAGAGGCCAATGGCTGGGCCTGGGACGAGGTCGGTCCTGGCGAACTGGCCGCCTATCGCGATCAGATGCTCCGGCCCCGTGGCGACAGCGGCAGACCGCTGGCACGCAGTACAATCAACGGGCGGCTCAGGACCATAGGGCGTTTCTACCGCTGGAGCGTGGCGACCGGACTGATGAAGCAGGTCCCGTTCGCAAGCCAGGAAATCGCGCTGTCGCGCAGCCGTCCACAAGGATTCCTCGCCCACATCGACGCCAGCGGAGGCCGGACCCAAGCCAACGAACTGACCATGCGGCATGTGCCGATGTTGCCGCGCCCACTCGCGCCGGAGGCGATTCGGCGCATCATGGCCGAAATGTCGGCACGCGACAGGCTGATCGTTGAATGGGCGGTGACCACCGGAATCCGTCGGATGGAAGTGGCGGGCCTGACCGTGCGTCATCTGAAAGGGGCCGGCAGTGAACCAATGGTGCCGGTGCAGATCGACGAAACCAAGGGTGGGCGATCGCGAATAATATATCCTCCGGCCCCTTTGGTTGATCGAACCCGTGCCTATGTGCGGGAAGAGCGGGCGGTCGTCGTCCGTCGTGCGACGACAAAACGGGCAGAGCGCGATCCCGACGCTCTGTTCCTGACTTGTCGGGGGCAGCCCATGAAACCGCGCAGGGTTGGCGCAATGTTCACGGCTGCTGCCGAGGCAGCGGGTGTGATGGCGACGTTCCATGCGCTGCGACATACCTTCGCCGCCGCCATGCTGCGGTTCCTGCAACGCGAAGCCCGGGCCAATCCCGAACTCAATCCCTTGCTCGCGTTGCAGGTGCTGCTCGGCCACGCCGATCTGGCAACCACCGCGGTATACCTGCGCGTTGTCGAAACCGACCTCTCGGCAATCGAGACCTCGGTCGACGATCTCTATGCGGCGCTGCTGTAATGCCGCGTCGGCAAAAGGACTACCGGGTCGAGCCATCGCCGAAGCCGCTGATCGGCAATCCGGGCGCATTGCTGGTCAATGTCGTAGATGCCGACGGCCAGCTCGAATGCGCGTTCGACTTCTCGATCTTCGATCGGCCGACCATGGCTGCCGAGTGGGCGCTCGCGTTCCGGCATCACTATGCTGCCAAACAACCGGCCAACAGAGGCTCAGCGTTCCGTACTTTGAAGTTCTGGTTTGCGTTCCTTGCCGAATACGATTCCGCCATCTTAGCCACGCGCGACGTCGATAGCGGCATTCTCAATGCGTTTATCGTTTGGCTCGGCACGAGGCCCTGGAGCAAGGGGTCACGGTATACTGTCTGGTCGATCATCAAGCAGCACATGGCCTGGCTCAAGCGCAACCGGCCCGACCTGGTTCACCCCGAACTCGAAATCCCGTTCAATCCGTTCCCCCGCAAGAATGCGGAAGCGCGCCAGCGTGAGGCACTGAGCCGTGATGAAATGGAACGCGTACTCACGGCGGCCCATCGGGACATCGAAACAGCCTGGGCACTGTTCGAGGAAGGCCGCGCTGCGCTGGCTCGGGTCGATCGCAAGGCCATTGTCTCCGAACCCGACCTCGCCAAGCTCGATCTCGACGATATCGGGGTCATGCTCGCGGTGATCGACGGTCGGTTCGGCGGCGTGCCACCCAAAGTCGGCGACATGTTGAGAAAGGGCGCGGGCCTCTGGCATCTCCACTTCGCCATGATCCGCCACGGTGGCATGGGCGAAATCGCGGGGCGGCTGTTTGCGCTGCCGGATACGATCGTTGCCTATATGGTCGCCATCGGCGCGCAAACCTTTGCAAATGCCGAGGCGCTCAGGCTGATGCAGCGCGACTGCCTGAGCGAGCATCTGCTGCTCGAAGGCAGGGTTCTGGTCAGTTGGCGCAAGGGGCGCGCGGGACGTGAACAGCGCCGCAGCTTCCTGCGCGACAAAAGCTCCTCGGTGCCCGTGCTGATCGATCAGGTTCTGGCTATGACCGAAAGGCTGGTGCCGCATACGCCACGCCGCGACCAGAATTATCTCTTCCTCACCGGGATGATACACGGGTCTCGCAGAGTCGGTGTGATCCCGGGCTATCTGGCCACGAAACTTACCCGGCGGTTTGTGGAGCGCCATGGCCTGCTGGGCGACGATAGCAAGCCGCTCAAACTGACGCTGGCGGCGCTGCGCGCATCGGGGCTCACACTAGCGCACGAGCGGCTCGGGCATGACATCCTGAAGACGCAAGTGCTGGCCAACCATGCTACTCCAGACACGACACAGCGCTATGTGGACCGGCCCCGCGTCCGAAAGGCGCAAGCGCTGGCAATCGGCAGGTTGCAAGCCCGGTTTGTGGAAATGGTCCGGGGCGATGCCGAATCCCCGCCCGGGATGGAGGTGCTTCCCGATCTGCGCCACGCGACCGCAGCCGGATTTATCTGTAGCGATCCCCTTGCCGGCGTTGCCGAGGGACAGCGCAAGGGCGAGCTGTGTACGGCCTGGCTCGGATGCTTCACCTGCCCCAATGCCGTGATCCCGCTCAACGAGGACGTGCTGGTTCGCCTGCTGGCGACGCGGGCAGCGCTCACCGACGCGCGTGCCGCCATGGCTCCCGAACGCTGGCGGCTGCTTTATGCACCCAAGCTGGAAATCCTCGAGCGCGATATCCTGCCCCGGTTCTGCGAGGCGATGCTCGAAGCAGTTTCGAGGATGTCACTGCCGCAGCTGCCGCCAGTCGAATGAACCAGCACCCCCACCCACTCACGCAGTCGTCGCCATCCTGGGAGGATGCGCGGCTTTCTCCGTGGAGCCGGTTCGGCGACGATGAATGGCGGCTCGATATCCGCACTGCGGGTCGCCGCGCGGATCAGAAGCGGTTCAGTTGGGCGTTGGCCATGCCGGAGCACACGCGCATCGGGAACAGTGATCATGTTCAGCTTGTCCGCGCCGCCAAGCACTTCCTCTGGTCGATGCACTATCATCCTCCATCAGGGCGCAAACGGTCGTCTCCGGCGTCGATCCATCACAAAGCAATGTTGCTGCGCGCGCTGCTGGAATGGATGGCATGCGAAGGACACTCGCGCTTTGCCGGGATCGATCCAGCTTCGGTCGAACAACTCTGCAAATGGTTGCGCTGTCGTCCTGCACGCGCCGGCGGAGACAAAGGCAATATCTCAACTGCCACAATCACGAACTATCTGCTCGTGATCAAAGACCTTTATCGTCAGCGAGAAAAGCTGAACGATGCGCCACTGGTCGATCCGCTGCCGCTGGAAACGACCTATGAGGCCGCCGGCCACACCAGGGCGACCAAGGGCGTCATACCGTTCATCCCCGAAGACGTGGCCGTTGCAATCCTGAGCGAAGCCCTGCGGTGGGTCGAGGAGCATGGCGATACGATCGTCGCAGCCGAAACGATCCGCCGCGAAGCGCGAGCGCAGGGTCTGCGGCGCGGCAAGCGCCAGGCATCTGACCATGTTAGAGCGGCGCTGAGGCTCGCATCGCTGGCCGGACCATCGGGCGAACGGCTCGATGGCGCCTATGCAGTTCGGCACGCCGCCGTCCACCTCGTCGAGGCGTGCTATATCTTGATCGCGGGCTTCGTCGGGATGCGGTCGAGCGAAATCCTGTCAATGAAAACAGGGGCAATCGAGCATCACCCGATCGGCGGAACCGGCGTTAATCAGGCATATGTCGTGTCCCGGCTGTTCAAGACTGTCGACGATCTCGATGGCCGTAGGGAGCGCTGGGTTGCCCCGGCACCGGTCGTGCGCGCGGTGGAGCTGCTCGAGCAGCTGAGCGCGCCGCTGCGCGAAGCCTCGGGCCGCGACGATCTGTTCCTGGTGAAGAACACGCAGTATGGCCAAATCGTGCCGGTGACGCACATGCATATCGCCTGGCGCATCAATGACTTTGCGCGGCATGTCGGCATCCCCGATCATGATGGGAAACCCTGGAGGTTCAGCACGCACCAGTTCCGCAAGACCTTTGCCCGGTTTATTGCCAGGCGCGACCGTACCCAGCTTCTGGGCCTGGCCGAGCACTTCAAGCATGCTTCCGTTGCCATGACCGCGCGGGGCTACGTCGGCAACGACTTCGACCTGCATGGCCTCATCGACCACGAAGCCCGCGCCGAAACCGCAGCCGCACTCGATCGCCTGCTCGCCGCGAAACGGCTCGGCGGCAAGATGGGCGAACGTATCGTCGCCGGAAACGCCCGGTTCCGCGGCCGCGCGGGCGAACAGGTACGCCGAGACTATGTTGCGTTCATCCTCAAGGAGACGGATCTTCGCATCCATGCCTGCGACTATGGCTGGTGCGTGTTCCAGCAGGAGACCTCCCGCTGCGGCGGCGAACTGCAACCGAATGAGGCCGGACGAGCGCCGGCGGTCTGCCTCTCATGCGCCAACATGGTGATCGAAGCGAAGCACGGAGCCTACTGGCGGGATCGCCGGAGACGCAATGCTGCGCTGTTGCCGGAGGCCAATCCGATGACGGCGGCCGTGCTCAATGAGGCGATCGGACAATGCGAGCGGGTGCTCACGCAAATCGGAGATGACGATGGGCAAGGATGATCAGGGGCAGCGCTGGCAATCCGCGGCAAGGAGCTACCGGGCGGCGCTGGCGAGGCTGGTGCGCGGCGAAGGGCGCCACGCCGACCATGCGGGACGCGTGGTGAAGATCACGCCGACTTCGGTCGCGCGCGAAGCGGGACGCAGTCGCAATCCGCTCTATACGAGCCATCGGGACATCCTCGACGAGATCGAAGCTGCCGCAGGACCAGGCACGCCCGCACGCGACCTGGCAGCGCGCATCGCCACGCTCGAGACCGAGCTGACGCACCTCAGGGCCGATGCCCGGCGTCACGCCGAGGAGCGGCGCGAACTCGCCAGCGAGAACCTGACGCTGTTGCACCGAGCCCGAAGCGCAGAGGATCGGCTCACGGCGCTCCTGCGGCGAATGCCTGAGGCACCCACCGCAGGTGCCATCATGCAGCCACGCTGAGTTGTTCCGGCTGCTGCATATGCATCCAGTCAGCTGCCGCCTGGGCTTTGCTCGCCAGCGTGAAAATCGCGCGAGCATCGGCCTTGAGCACACGTAGCCAGGACGCGATGTACGCCGCATGGTCCGGTCGCGGATGGTGTGCGATACCGAGATCGGCCATGACCAAGGCGGCTCCCAGATCTGCGATGGCCTCCTCCGCTGCATATCTGTCCGATCCGAACCTGCCGGACAGATCACGGTCGCAGCGGGACGCCGCTCCTGTGGCATGCAGGCCTTCATGGAAAAGCGTGCCATAATAAGCGGCAGGCTCCCTGAACTGTGCGAAGGGTGGCATCTGCACGCGATCTTCCGAAGGAATATAGTACGCCTCGTTGCCGCCATGCCGGCACTCAATGCCAAGGTTGCCCCAAAAGATATCGGCGTTCCGCATCCGCGCATCGTCGGACAGGAGATCGATGGTTGGTGGAGCATAGCCCTCGACCTGCGCCTCGTTGAAAACGCTGTACCCCCGCGCAAACATGCGAGCGCGGCCCCGTCCCTCTTGCTCGGAATCGCGATCATCGGCATCCTCGCCGCGATCGTTGACCTTCCAGAAGACAATCGTGGTGGCCTGCTCGCCCTTGCGAACCTGGGCTCCCAGCGCTTGCCACTGACGATAGCTGGCCCAGCGTCCGGAACTGTAGCCTGCAGCCTGCGCCGCGATCCACAAGCTGAGAATATTGGATCCCCGGTAAGCCTTGCCGGTACCGGCGTTGACGGGGCGCGAGGTCGCTGATCCATCGTGATGCCACGGCATTGTCCACGAACCCGCCCCTGCCTCGATGGCGGCAACGATCTCGTTGGTGACGCGCGTGTATATATCGGTGCGTTCTTTGCTGCGCATGATCAGGACTCCCGTCCTGAAATCGCACAGCAGGCCGTACGATGGTTGGGAAACAGCAGCGCGCAAAGGCCATCGACTGTCCTCGAAATGAGGACACTTGCGATGTTACATAC
>JBOFVL010000052.1:0-27392 GCA_051653085.1 Afipia sp.
CGGATCCCGCTTCAGCTTTTGTCATTTGAATTCTCGCTCAAATGGTCGCTGCCACGATCCAAATATCCGTCAAGTCGCCGGACCGTTGCTTAAAAGAAAATCACACAACGCACCGCGTTAACAGTGACGTTTTGTTCACTGCTGCGGTGAAATGGGATTGTTGAGGCAGAGGCCAGGCTCCGTTTGTCCCTCGTTTTGATCATTGCGGCTGGAGTCAGAGGCCCTGTTCAACGGCAAGGTATTGTGCGGTGTCGGTCTGCTGCTGAGAGCCTGAAATGGTCTTGTCGCGGCCAACAGCTTCGTCGGCCGTGTGTTCTGATATTCCTCACGCGCGGTGAAGCGGCACGTAGCCCGACGATTACATCGTCGATGCGCGGTTGGGAGTGCCGGGCATGCCGATCACTTCACTTGGTATGGAAGTTCCTGGCCAGCGGGCTGAGCGCTACGACGTCATTAGTTTTGGCGACAGCGCGAACCAGATACTCACGTTGTTTCGCGGAGCAACCGCGATTTTAGTTCGATGGCTGCAGGCATTGAGCCGGCGGCCATCATAGATATCGCGTCAATAAAGTCCCAGGCGAGAGAAGCGTTCCCGACCAAAGAAAGGCTGACGTCCAATTGGCGATCTGGAATGTAGGTCCAGGCATGCCGAAAATACCTGCGATAAGTGGCACGGTCGCCCGAAGCGGACCAAAGAAGCGGCAGCCCACAATGCTAAGCGCACCCCAACGTAGGAAGAAGGCCTCTCCGCGCGCCAGCAGATGCGAATGACGTTTGGCCCACTGGCTTTGGCGAATTGAATCCTTGAAGCGAAAACCGAGCCAATAGGACACCCAATCACCGAGCGCGGCGCCAAGGCTGATCGCCAGCCAAACAGAAAGAAAACTGATTCCAGTCGTACCGATCAGCGCACCGATACCAAGCAGAAGAGCGGTCCCCGGAATAGCCAGAGACACGAAAGGGAGCGACTTAACAAACGCAAGCAGGAACGCCAAAGGAATCGCCCAAGCTTCGTGTGCTCTAATAAAATTCAGGACGATTGAAAGCATTTCCTGCAAAGCTACTTTCCTCAGGCGACTTCTCACGAAGCTTGGCCCAGGAAAGCACAGTCAGGTCCAATGTGTCTCGATCCATCGCCTTCTATGTTGATGGAAAGCCAAGCCGCTGACTGCGGCACTGGAGAACTGTGGGCAAAATGTCGCAGACATCTCTGCTGTCAGGTTGCCGTAAGCCGGAATGTATATCGGCATCTCATTGCTTAACATGTCTACTCGATGCGTCTTGCTTCAACGTGTCAGTGGTCGGTAACGATGGGCTGTCAAGATGCCGAACCAACGGCTTGTGCGAATTAAGTTGTTGCTTCGGCGGCGATCCGCAGTTGCGTTCGGTCTTCTGTGTCTCGTTGCGGCCTTCATAGCCTTCTCTTGGAAAGCCGAGCGAGGTTCTATCGCTGCTGATGCCAAGCTAGGAAGCCAGGTTAGCCGTGCGGCGGGACTGCTTCATCCTACAGCGGCTCAGTGGGCGACGCTCACAGTTCAGCCCGTCAGAGTGCAATCGTTCCGCTCCGGGTTTCGCACCGAGGGCAAGGTTGTCATCGACGAAGATCGCACGACCCGCATCTATTCCCCCTATGCCGGCCGGGTGAAGCGTCTTCTTGCCGCTCCCGGCGATGTAGTGGAGCAGGGCCAGCAGATTTTCATCATTGACGCGACCGATTCGGTGGAAACGCAAAAGGACTTCGTCTCGGCGATTGCCGATTTGAACAAGGCCCGCTCGCAGGTCAATTTGACGACGATCGCCGAACGGCGCGTCGCGAACCTGATCAAAGATAAGGCCATGGCCCAGAAGGACTGGGATGAGGCGCAGGCCAATCTGGTCGCGGCCCAGAATGATCTCCGCTCGGCCGAAGTTGCCATTCAGGCTGTGCGCAATCGTCTGCGTCTCATCGGCAAGACAGATGAAGAGATTGATACCTTTGAGAAAACCGGCGTGATCTCACCCGATGCACCGGTCTATTCGCCGCTCGCGGGCACCATTCTGCAGCGGCGGATCGGACCAGGGCAGTATGTGGATGCGGGAGCAAGCGACGCCGAACCGATCTACCGTGTCGGCGATATCTCAAAGGTATGGCTGCTCGCCTACGTGCGTGAGAGCGACGCATCGCAGGTGAAATTGGGTCAGAAGATTCAATTCACCGTCCTGACCCATCCCGGACGCGTGTTCGAAGATCGAATCAATTACGTCGCTTCGTCATTCGATACCGAGACGCGTCGTCTGGTGGTGCGTGCCGCGATCAACAATTCCGACGGGCAGCTCAGGCCAGAGATGTTCGCAAACGTCGACATTGCGATCGACGAGGGCGCGCCGACGCCGGCCGTTCCCCGCAATGCGATCGTCTACGAAGGCGACACCGCGCGCGTCTGGATTGCGCGCGCCGACGGTGCGGTTGAGCTGCGTTATGTCAAAACGGGGCTCACAAGCGGATCGATGGTGCAGGTGCTGAGTGGTCTCAAGCCCGGTGAGAAGGTCGTCACGGGTGGCAGCTTGTTCATCGATCGTGGAGCGACGCTCCGAGGCTAGCCGCCGTCCGAGAGCAGTAGAAACTCTATAAGCGCCGGCAAGCGGAGCAATTTGGATTATGCGTGGAATTGTCGAGACGGTCCTCAGGCTGCGACTGCTTGTTGTCGCGCTGTTCGGTATGTTGCTAGTCGCCGGTGCGGTGGCATTCAGCCAGCTGAACATAGAGGCCTATCCCGATCCGGTTCCGCCGTTTGTCCAGATTGTGACCCAAAACAAAGGCCAATCTGCCGAGGAAATTGAGCGCTACATCACGATCCCGATTGAGACGGCGCTGTCCACGGCAAAACACCGTACGACGATACGTTCGATTTCGTTGTTCGGCCTGTCCGATGTGCGGGTGCAATTCACGTACGATGTAACTTACGAAGAGGCTCTGCAATACATCCTCAATCTGCTCGGTCAGATGGATCCATTGCAGAACGACGTCAAGCCGGGGATCTCACCCTGGAGCCCGATCGGCGAGATCTACCGCTATCGGCTCGTGGGACCGCCCGGCTATAGCGTCATGGATCTGAAAACGCTGCAGGACTGGGTGGTGACGCGTCGGTTTCTGGCCGTGCCTGGAGTCCTCGACGTCAGCGGCTGGGGCGGCAAAACCAAAACGTTCGAAATTCAAATCGATTTCAACAAGCTGATTGCCCACGGCCTGACGCTGCCGGATGTCATCGAGACGCTCAACAAGAGCAACGTCAATGTCGGCGGTCAGACGGTCGATCTCGGCATGCAGGCGGCGGTTGTACGCGGTGTCGGGCAGATTCGCACGATCGACGACGTCCGCGACACCATGTTGACGCAGGTTGGTGGAAACCCGGTACGCGTGCGCGATATCGGCGAGGTCATCGTCGGGCATGAGCCGCGCCTCGGTATTGCCGGCCAGGATAAGAACGACGACATCGTTCAGGGGATCGTCCTGATGCGGCGCGGGGCGCAGAGCGCGCCGGCTATCGAGCGCGTTAAGGCAGAGGTCGAACAGATCAACAATTCGAACATTCTGCCGCCGGGCGTGAAGATCGAGCGCATTTATGACCGTTCCGAACTCATCAGCGTGACCACCCGGACGGTGATGTTCAACGTGCTGTTCGGCATCGTGCTGGTCTTCTTCATCCAGTGGCTGTTCCTTGGCGACTTGCGCAGCGCCATCATTGTCTCGTCTGCGATCCCATTCGCGTTCTGCTTCGCCATCGGCATCATGGTGCTGCGCGGTGAATCGGCCAACCTGCTGTCGATCGGCGCGCTGGATTTTGGCCTGATCATCGATGCGACCGTCATCATGGTCGAAAATATCTTCCGCTATCTCTCGAAACCGGGGGCGGCGGTGCAATCTACTGATGCGCCAGTCGGCCTCGGTGCGAAGTCGATGAAGATTTTGCAGGCGGCGTGCGAAGTCAACAAGCCGATCTTGTTCTCGGCGATGATCATCATCGTCGGTTTCGTGCCGCTGTTCACATTGAGCGGCGTCGAAGGCCACATTTTCGGACCGATGGCCAAGAGCTATGCCTATGCGCTCGCCGGCGGCCTGATCGCGACCTTTACGATTGCGCCCGCCATGAGCGCCTTTCTGCTGCCGGACGGCATCGGCCATACTGAAACGCGGATCATGGCCGCCCTGCGGCGGTTCTATCTGCCTATTCTTGAATTCGCGCTGAAGGCCAGGGTGCGGACCCTGGTCGCAACCGTTGGTCTGTTTGCACTCGCCCTGCTCGCCGGCCGTTCGCTCGGACTCGAGTTTCTGCCGCATCTCGAGGAAGGCAATCTCTGGATCCGCGCGACCATGCCGGCTTCGGTCTCGCTTGATGCCGGCAACGTCGCCGTCAATCGGATGCGCGGCGTGCTTGGCAGCTTTCCTGAGGTCAAGACCGTGGTGTCGCAGCAGGGGCGCACCGACGACGGTCTCGATTCGAATGGGTTCTTCAACGCCGAGTTCAACGTGCCGCTGAAGCCTAGGTCGGAGTGGCGTTCGGGGCTGAGCAAACCGGAACTCATCGATGAGGTTCTCGGTAAATTACGTGCGGAGTTTGTTGGAGTCGAATTCAACTTCTCGCAATACCTGCAAGACAACGTGCAGGAGGCAATCTCCGGCGTCAAAGGCGAGAACAGCCTGAAGCTGTTTGGCCACGACCTCACGACACTCACCGATACGGCAGAAAAGATCCGGGCCGTGACGAGCACCGTGCCGGGCATTGCCGATTTGTCGGCGAATACGGTCATCGGCCAGCCGACGGTTAGCATCGACGTCGATCGCTTTGCCGCGGGTCGCTACGGTCTCGCCCCCGGCGACATCAATACCGCGATCCGCACTGCGATCGGTGGCGAAGAGGCGGGGAATGTCTACGAGCCTGACAGCGACCGCTTCTTTCCGATCATCGTGCGCCTGGCTCCGGAATTCCGGCAGAACATCGAGGCGATCAATAATCTCACGATCGGCGTGCAGGATTCGGAGACCAACAAGGTCACCCAGGTCCCGCTGAAAGAGGTCGCAAGTGTTAAGTTGCAGTCCGGGCCCTTGTTCATCTACCGGGATGGGCAGCAGCGTTATATGCCGATCAAGTTCAGCGTGCGCGGCCGGGATCTCGGCGGCGCGATCTACGAAGCGCAACGCCGGATCGCTGAAGAGGTGAAGCTGCCGGCCGGCTACCGGATCGAGTGGCACGGTGAGTTCGGTCACCTGCAGGACGCGGTCAAGCGCCTGATGGTGATCGTGCCGATCACCATCCTGCTGATGACGCTTCTGCTTTACGTGCAGTTCTCTTCGGTGGTCGACACGCTGCTGAGTCTGACTGCGATCCCGATGGCGGTGATCGGCGGAATCTTCGCGCTCTTCTTCACCGGAACGCCGTTCAGTGTATCGGCCGCGATCGGATTTGTCGCTCTGTTTGGCATCTCGATCATGGAGAGCATCATCCTGCTCACATATTTCAATCAGCTCATCGACGAGGGCCGGGAACGCCGGGACGCCTTGGTGGAGGCCTGTCTTGTCCGCCTGCGCCCGCGCCTGATGACATGTCTGGCGGCCGCTGTCGGTCTGCTGCCGGCGGCGTTCTCGACCGCGATTGGAGCTCAGGTGCAGCGTCCGCTCGCGCTGGTCGTGGTCGGAGGCATGTTGTTCGCGCCGGTGCTGGTTCTGGTGGTGTTTCCTGTTCTCGTTGACCTGTTCTCGCGGCGTACGCGGCCGGAGATGAGTGCGGAGACGGCGTCACAGGCGGCGGAATAGTCGGTTACGCAAGGGCGGGGGTCTGCCCGATAAAAATAAGCTGCTTGGGCGGCAGGGGGTGGTCGTGGGGCGTTCGGGTGGATTGGGAAGCCAGCTTGTCGTGGCGTTGCTGCTGTCGGGCTGCGCGGTCGGACCGGATTTTGAGACGCCGGGGCGTCCGGAGGTGACGAGTTTTCTGCCGGGCCCGGAGAGCGATCCGGCCCGTGCCGACCGGGTGCCGGGTCAGAAGGTCGAGCGCGGGGGCGAGATTCCCGCGCAGTGGTGGGAGATGTTCCGCTCCGAGAAGCTTGACCAGCTCGTTCAGGACGGGATCGCACACAACCCCGATCTTGCCGCCGCCGAGGCCGCGGTGCGGGTGGCGCGGGCCAATGCGCTCGCCCAGCGCGGTTCGTTATTCCCTGCCGTCAGCGCCAGTCTCGATGCGACCCGTCAAAGGATTCCGGTCGAGACGGTGATCGATCCGGACACCGGCGAAGCATCCACGGGCCCCTCGCGCTACAGCGTGGTCACCCGCCAGGTGAGCGTGTCGTTCGTGCCGGACGTGTGGGGCGGCACTCGCCGCCAGATCGAATCGGCGGATGCGGAAGCGGAGTCGCAGGCCTTCCAACGCGAGGGCGTCTATCTGACGCTCGCCTCCAACATTGCGCTGGCCGCTGTCGAGGAGGCGCGGCTGCGCGGCCAGATCGCCGCGACCAACCGGATCATCGAGCTGCAGCTCGATCTGCTGCGGATTCTGCGGCGTCAGCACGAACAGGGGCATATCGCGCTGCCCGACGTCGTCACCCAGGAAACCGCGGTGGCGCAGGCGCGCCTGTTGCTGCCGGCGCTGGAGCGGCAGCTGGCCCAGCAACGCAACCTGCTCGCGTTCCTGACCGGGCGCTTTCCGAGCGAGGCGCGTCTGCCGACGTTCCAGCTCACCTCGTTCCAGCAGCCGCGCAAGCTGCCGCTCAGCGTGCCGGGCGATCTCGTGCGCCAGCGGCCTGATATCCGCACCGCCGAAGCCAACCTCCGCGCCGCCAATGCAGGGATCGGGGCGGCCATCGCCGAGCGCCTGCCGCAGATCACGCTGAGCGCCAACGCCGGCAAATCCTGGTCCAATGTGCCCGATCTGTCGCCGAACGGCGTGTTCTGGTCGCTCGGCAACAACGTGGCCCAGAAGCTGTTCGATGCCGGCACGCTGGCGCACAAGCAGCGTGCCGCCGAGGAAGCCACCAATCAGTCGATCGCGCAGTATCGCAGCACGGTGCTGGCGGCGTTCCAGAACGTCGCCGACGTGCTGCGCGCGTTACAGTCCGACGTGCGCACCATCGAGGCCGCGGCCACCGCCCGGAAGTCGGCGCAGCAGAACGTCGATCTCGTGCGCCGGCAGGTCGAGCAGGGGCAGGTCAATATCCCGCTGCTGATCGAGGCGCAGCGCGCCTATATGGATACCTCGCTCGCTTATGTCGATGCGCAGGCCTCCCGGATTGCCGACACGGTAGCCCTGTTTCAGGCGCTTGGCGGCGGCTGGTGGAACAGACCCGAACTCACCGCCGGACGAACGGAAGGGACGCTTTGAATCGTTCCGCGTCTTGAACCCGCCATTTACTGCAACCTGTGTGACGCATCGAGGGAATTTCCATGGACGGCTTTGCGCAAGCACTTTGTTTCTTCTGCGCGATGACAGCGAGCACGCCGCAGCCGCAGTCGCCGCAGGGCGAGCTCGATATTTGGTTCACGCATGAGACGCTGGGCCACAACACCCATCTGCTGCGGTTGAGCACGACCGACCGTATTCTGGACGGCAAGGCCGCGCGTGATCAGCGCCTCTATGCCTACGCCAGCGACTTCGCCGGCCAGACCTGCCGGGGCCGTTTCAATCTGGCGCTTGCCGAACGCGCCTCATGGCCGGCCGCGCGCCCCCTCTATGCCAGGCAGTACGCGTTCCGCTGTCGGTGAACGTTCGCCCCGGAGCGGCTGCCGCGACTAAATCCGCTCGGAGAGGCGTGACGAAATATCGGCAGCCGTTAGCGCCCGCGCGTAGCCAATCGATATAACGCGCGCGCAGCGGTATCGAGCAGGAAGCCGAACAATCCGATGATAAGTACCATCGCCATCAGTTCGGAGTAGGCCAGGCGATCACGCGTATCGAGGATGAAATATCCAACCCCTGCGGAAACGCCGAGCATTTCGCATGGCACCAGCACGATCCACACAATGCCGATCGCCAGCCGCAATCCGGTCAGGACGTGACCGAGCACGCCAGGGACGATCACATGCCGCAAGGTCTCCCAGCGCGTAGCGGACAGGCTGGCGGTGAGGCGAAGCCAGCTCGGTTCAAGGCGTTTTACGCCTTCTGCAGTGTTTAGCAGGATTGGCCATACTGCTGCGAAGGTCAGCAGAAAGTAGATCGGCCGGTCGCCGACGCCGAGTATCATGACGGTAATCGGCATCCAGGACAGCGGAGAGATCATCCGCAGGAACTGGAATGCCGGTGAGGTGGCGGCGTTCAGCAGGCTGTAACTTCCGACGGCGAGGCCGAGAGGAACGCCGATCAGGAGGGCCAGTCCTAACCCGATCAGAATGCGGCGCAGGCTGACCAGAATGTGGATCGGTAGATCGGATTGTGTGACCAACTGTGCCAGACTCGCAAACGCACTCGTTGGGGAGAAATGGCGCACGAAGCCGCCCGATGTCGCAAGCACGTCTGTGCCGATCCACCACAGGATCAGCAGCACCGCGAGCCCGCTGCCACCGAGCAGGCCGTTGACGAGTGCGGATCGCCAACGGCTGGTGGGACCGGATACGCTGTTTCCCGCCCGATCTTGTCGGGCAGGGATTGCGTTTTTGCCTGCGGGGTGCAGGCCCTCTGCCGGCCAGCTTGTCGTCACGCGGCGACAATCTCGGTGCGTGTGAAGGATTCCGGCAGACCGAACGCGGCCATGCCGCCCGCAGCAGTCACTGCGGCTTTCACGAACCGGTCATCGACAAGTTCGCGGGCCGCAGTTGCAGGATCCAGGCTATTAAGAAATGCGCGATCACCTTCGATTAGCGTTTGTTTGAGCCGGCGCACAAGTTCTTCCGTGTAACTGGGATATGGATAAGGCTGGAAGTCGATGCGGCGCTCGCGCCATGCTGCATTGCGGATCGCACCGGATTTCAGATATGCCGCGTTGTCGGCCTCCGGAGGCGCGAGCACCTTTTCGAGAACAGCTGTCGTGTGAGGCGTGTACTTGTTGGCGCCATCTTTGGACAGCAGTGCCGCCGTTTCAGCCCGGTTCTCACGAGTCCAGAGTTGCGCCTTGACCATGGCGTTCACAACTTTTTGCGACCATTCCGGCCGCCGTTGCAAATCGCGCTCATGCATGAAGACGACGCAGCAGGCGTGATCTTTCCAGACGTCGCCGGTGAAGCGCAGGACCTTGCCGACACCCAACGTCTCCGCGCTTGCATTGAAAGGTTCAGCGACGATGAAGCCGGCGATCTGATTGGAAGCGAGCGCCGGCACCATGTCGGCGGGCGCCATAACGACGAGATTGACCTCATTGGCATCCGGTTGGCCGGTCCTTTTAGAAACCGGCGTGAGGCCATTTTCCCGCAGCAGCGCCTGCAGCACCACGTTGTGAATTGAATACCAGAAAGGAATGGCGACGGTCTTGCCGCCCAGTTCCTTGACGCTGTTGACCTGCGGTCCAACGCTCAGACCGGAGCCGCCGGTATGATTCCATGCGACCACCTTGGCCGGCGCCTTGCTGCCGAAACGCGCCCAGACCGTCATTGGCGTCAGCAAGTGGACGACGTTGACTTGTCCGGAGATAAAGGCCTCGAGCACCTGCGCCCAGCTGCGCAGCAACACGGGTTTCTCAGCCTTCAGTCCCTCCGCTTCGAAGTATCCCTTGCCGTGGGCGACAAGAAGCGGAGTGGCGTCTGTGATGGGAAGATAGCCAATGCGCACAGGTGCATCGGATTCCTGTGCGCGAGCTTCGTAGGCGCGCAGCAACGGCAGCGCGCCGGAGGCCGTAAACAGCGCGGACAGTTTCATCATGTCGCGGCGGGAGACGTTATCGATAGACATGCTTTGGCCCTTCAATCAGTTGCGGCGAGCCGCGTTTCGTAAAGTGGTCAGTATCTCGATGCGGATGGTGCCGAGTTCCGCCACGTAGTCTTCCCGCGGCTTCGGCAGATCGACTGCCCATTCGCCGATCTGATGGGCGGGAGACCCACCCAGAAGCAGAACGCGATCTGAAAGAAGAAGGGCTTCATCGATGTCGTGTGTGATCAGGATTGCGGCGGTCTTGAAATCGCGGACAACCTTCAGCAACAAATGTTGCATTTCCGTGCGGGTCACTTCGTCGAGGGCGCCGAACGGTTCGTCCAGCAACAGGATATCTGGTTTACGAGCGAGGCAGCGCGCCAGCGCTGCGCGCTGTGCCATGCCGCCGGACAGTTGATCCGGAAAGTGTCGCCGCGCGTGGGACAGTCCGACCTCATCAATCGCTGCTTCAACGCGCGCGCGGCTTTCGGCGGGCGACAGTTGCGGTTGGTGTTTGAAATCGAGACCGAAAGCGACATTTTTTTCCAGAGATAGCCATGGCAGCAGGCTCGGATCCTGGAATGCGACCGCCACACGCGGATGTACACCATGCAGCGGTGCGCCGTTCATGTGTACTGTACCGCCGGACGGTTGCTGCAGTCCGCCCAAGATCCGGAGAAGGCTCGATTTGCCGACGCCGCTTGAGCCCAGAATGCTCACTGTCTCGCCAGCCTCAAGTGCAAAATCGAAAGTCTCAAGGACGGCGCGGCTTTCGCCCGGATAGCGTAGCCCTATGTCTCTTGCTTCAAGCACCGGCAGCGCGCTCATGCGATCTCGCTGATAACTTTGGGTTGCTCGTGCACGGCCAGCGCGGTTTTCAACTGAACAAGGCTCGGCGTAATGATCGGGACGAACGCGACTTCGCGCAGTCGCCGCTGGAAGTCCTTGCCAGGCTCTGAGAGGTAAGCTTTTCCGCCCGATGCAGAGAGCTCAAGCTGGACAGCTTCCGCTGCAATTTCAGCCAAACGAATACGCAGCCGGAATAGGGGAGCCGGTGCCTCGACGAACTGACCATTGAGCAAGCCTGTGCTGAGTTTCGTCTCGGCGATTGCCAGGTCGGCCGCAAGAGCGCCGACCGGTGTCGTCAATACGTCTCTCACGATATTCAGTTTGCTCTTCGTCTCGGCAAGCGATCTTCGCGCGAGACCGATCGCCATGGCGCATTGCAAACCCAGGAACGCGGGACGCACCTTAGGAAGCCACTCGTGTGCATTGCGATGAAGAATCCGCTCGGGTCCGATCCGCACATCATCGATCTTGATGGCGGCCGTGCTTGTCGCCCGCATGGCCATCAGATCGAGATCCGGCGATCGCTCAAGTCCGTGGTCGTCTGACGACAGACTAGCCACGAATGCCGGATTGCCGTCATCGCCTTGTACGGCGGCGGCGACATCGAAGCCGCTCGACCGGAGGTTGGTGACCCACGGAAGCTGACCATTGATACGGATCGCGCCATTGCTTTTGCGGGCTTTGACCTGCAGCTCTTCGATACCGGAGAGGAATTTCATGGCATTCGATAGCCCGGTCGCGCCCGCCCGGTGTCCCGCCAACAAACCAGGTAGCAACTTGGACCGAAGAAGTTCGTTCGGACTCTGCAGCAGGTATTCGATGAATGCGCGATGGCCCCAAAAGACGAAGCCGGCCGAAAGCGAGCGTTCCGAGACAGCCGCGATGGCCGCGACCGCATCGGTCACATCGCCGCCACTCCCGCCAAGTGAGGCTGAAACCCCGATCCGGAAGAGACCGGCCCTGCCAAGCTCCGGCAAAAGCGCCGCCGCATTATCCGACGTAGTGTCGAAATCATGAGCGGCGGTATCGAGCCAGGTGCCGATATCGGTTGGAAGCGATGTCATCGTCGCGTTGCCGCTCGCCTGCTATTCCGCTGCCGCGGCGGTCGAGTTGTTCCAGGTATACGGCTGGAGTTCGGGGTTCAGTGTAGGTTGACCGAGATTGTTGGCAAAATTGCACAGTGTTGCGAGACTGACTCCAAGGACAACTTCAAGTGCATTCGCATCGCTGAACCCAGCCGCGCGGAACGCCCGCAATTCGCTGTCGTCGACACCGCCGCGATTGCGAATGACCGCGCGCGTAAACTCGGCAACGGCGTTCAGTCGCGCATCGGGGACGTGACTGCCGGCGCGTAGCGCTTCGACCACATCCTCGGTAAGGCCCGCCTTCTTGTAGGCAACAGCGGTATGACCGGCGACGCAGAAGCCGCAGCCGTGGACAGCGGCAGCCGTGATCTGCACGGCCTCCCGTTCGGCGAGCTTAAGCTCGCTGCGCGCGTTGATTGCGGACACGGTCTGGTAAGTTTCCAGCGCGACCGGCGCATTGGCGAGGAGACGCACGAGGTTCGGAAGGAAGCCGTTGCTCTTTTGGGCGCTCTCGAGGCCAGCCTTGGCGCCGTCCGGTGCGTCGTTGACGCTGCGAAGAGGCAGTCGGGACATAGTAGCTGCTCCAAAAGATATTTTGGGATGTGGCGCAAATATTGCCGGCGCAAACCAGCGGCTGTGTGATGCTTCAAACTAGTTCGTGTTCATCGAACTTGCATCTGCGACGTATGCTCGGCTTGAAAAAAGGAGAGTCCTTTATGCGCGCGTACGATATGTGGGATGATTTTCTTTGTTTGTATGTTGGTAAGAGGATTTCATCTCGCGGCACTGTTTGAGGATTGTCTGGATTGACTGCATTTATTCGGCATCTTGTCGTCAGTGTACGTGCGGCCCGTTCACGACCGATCGTTCATACAGCGTCTTTGCGAATGCTTTGATGCTTCGGTTGTCAACTCACGCTTCGCTACAGTTCAACGAATGGCAACGCCATTATTCTCATTGACGCGGATTGCAGAGAACGAGCATCTCGTCTTGAGGACGGTTTTGGAATTCAGTATTTTTAGTATCTGCGTCATGTTCCTTTCCAGCCAATATCCGGAAGGCAAAATATGCCGGTCGACTCGTTGCTAGAAGTGCCGCGCACTGATGCCGCGCGCGGCGACAACATAGACACGCGGTGGCGTCTCGATTCCATCGTCGCAGAACTGCGTGTTTCTCGCGAGATCAGCCACAGCATCCGTCATGACGGCCCTGTTCGCCGCGCGCCGTCGCGTGATGCGCTGGAAACAATTCTCAACGGGTTGGTGGAGGCGATATTTCCGCGGCACTACGGCAGGTCCGATCTCGATGCGGAGAATATCGACTATTTCGTCGGCAATACACTGAACGTCGCGCTGAACGGTCTTCTCGAGCAGGTGCATCGCGGCGCCTTGTTCATCACCGATGAACCGCCGACAGACAGGAATTTTCGCGAGGCTATCGAATTGACCCGCGCGTTTGCGTCAATGCTTCCCGAGATTCGCGGGCAACTCGTGAACGACCTGCGCGCGGCCTATATCGGCGATCCGGCGGCGACGAACTTTCCGGAAATTCTGATTGGCTATCCGGGCATGACCGCGATCATCCATCATCGCCTTGCCCATGCTCTTCATCAACTGGGCGCCAAGTTGCTTGCGAGGCTGGTTGCCGAGATCGCGCACACAAAAACCGGGATCGATATCCATCCAGGGGCCACGATCGGATCGAGCTTCTTCATCGACCATGGAACCGGCGTGGTGATCGGTGAAACGGCCATCATCGGAGATCGCGTTCGCATCTATCAGGCGGTGACGCTTGGAGCGCGGCATTTCCCCACGGACAAGGACGGAACGGTGATCAAGGGCAACTCGCGTCACCCGATCGTCGAGGACGATGTCGTGATCTATGCGGGCGCAACGATTCTGGGACGGATTGTCGTTGGGCGCGGCTCGACCATCGGTGGAAACGTCTGGCTGACGGAAGATGTGCCGCCGAACAGTTTCGTCACCCAGGCAACGGTGCGCAGCAAGATCAGTTCCGGATGAGGCAGTGCGCAAGAAATGCGATGCTTCGGCGCGCGACCGTGGAAGGATTTTGCACCTGCGCTGCGAATAGAGAGAAAGCTGACTTATTTTCGGGCGTCTCTTGGCGGGGCAAGCCTGCCGGACCAAGTTGAGGAGGGGCCGTACGCCCTCAATGGATTTGATCCGAAGATGATCGGCTCCTCATGACAGCAGCGGACGGCAATTGTTGTCGGGGTGGGAGCTGAACAAGGCCTCGGCGGGGCCTTGGCCCCGGCGCTTCGCAGCGGAGGGGCATAGGGTCATCATTTCCGGTCGCACGGAAGAAAAGCTGACGCAGGTCGTTCGCACTATTACCGAGCGCGGCGGTCACGCAGAACTCTTTGTAGCGGATGCGTCGGTCGAAGCGGATGTGATCGCATTGTTCGATTACGCCGCCGCCGGCAACGCGGATGCCATCGATCTCGTGGTCTTCAATGTGGGGAACAGCGCCCGCCACGACTTTCGCACCATGCCGGCGGAATTTTTCGAGCAGACCTGGCGCGTCGCCACGTTCGGCGGATTTCTGGTGGGGCGCGAAGCGGCACGCCGTCTGACGCTGCAAAGCAGGGGCACCATCATCTTCACCGGCGCCACTGCGAGCCTGCGGGGAAAGCCACCGTTCACCGCATTTGCCGCCGCCAAGGCAGGATTGCGTTCGCTGGCGCAATCGATGGCGCGGGAATTCGGGCCGCAGGGCATCCACGTCGCTCATGTCGTGATCGATGGTGGAATCGACGGTGAGCGGCTGAACACTGCCGCGCCTCAACGCAAGATTCAGCAGGGCGCCGACGGATTGCTCAACATCGACGCGATTGCCGATGCCTACTGGCATCTGCATCGCCAGCATCTGTCTGCGTGGACGCACGAACTCGACCTGCGTCCCTTCAAGGAGCCGTTCTAGATCAAACAGCAGTGACAAAAACGGAGAACAAGCATGGGATTGCAAAACGAGAAGATTCAAGCGCTGGCTTTCGTCAGGGCGGATCTGAACTATCTGGCGCCTGTCGAGGGGCGGCCGCGAACCTATGCCTACGATCCGCCGAACGGTGAGGCTAAAACGAACATTGTCCCAGAGCCGCACTTCTTGCCCATCCATGATGCCCGTCCGATTGCCGAGTCGGCCTCGCTCGATGTCGAGGGATTCGAACTCGTCCGGCAGAAGAGTGCCGTGAAAGACTTCTATAACGATGACGAGGTCAAGCGCGTCTATTATCCGGAAGCCGAGTTGCTGCTGAAGGACATCACCGGCGCAAGCAGGGTCTTCGTTTTCGATCATACCGTCCGCAAGCGTGTCGACGGCGCTGCTGACACGCGCGAGGGTGGATTGCGTCAGCCGGTCGGCCGGGTGCATGTCGATCACACTGCGAAGTCCGGACCGCAACGGGTCCGGGATCTCATTCCGGACGACGCGGAAGAGCTGCTGAAGGGGCGCGTGCAGATCATCAATCTGTGGCGTCCGATCCGGGGGCCTCTACGTGACTCTCCGCTCGCGGTCTGCGACGCGCGTACGGTGAAATTCGATGAACTCGTTCCGACCGACCTCGTTTACCCTCATCGGGTCGGTGAAACCTATTCCGTGAAATACAACCCGGCTCACCAGTGGCTCTACGTGCCGGAAATGACGGCCGACGAAATTCTGCTGCTGAAGTGCTTCGACAGCAAGACCGACGGCCGCGCACGCTTCGCGCCGCATACGGCCTTTGCCGATCCGACGACGCCTGCCGATGCCCTGCCGCGCGAGAGCATTGAATTACGGACGCTGGTGTTTCACGCGGAGTAGAGCCCGACGCTAACGATGGAATTCGAAGCGCGCAGCGGAAATCCCTCTGCGCGCTCTATGCATTCTGATGTCCTGCAAGCGGCCACATGGGCAGGAACACCAAGTTATCTATTCTCGAGTGGGGAAGGTTGGAAACGTTGCACGGCCCGCGTCAATTTTAAAACAACAATCTAGCGAAACCGACGTAGCGTCATTGGCTCAGCGATCAGCGGATCACTTAGACAACGTCCTAACGGAGTAATACAAATGGCCCAGACCCGACGCACTCTCATAGCCATGTCGGTGGCCTTGCTCGCATCAGCGGGTATCCTTGCTGCGCCTGCGTCTGCGCAGGAACTGAAGGAAGTCAAAATTGGCTTCCAGAAGGCAGGAATCTTTCCAGCAGTCAAACAGCGCCAGACCCTGGAGCTTGCGCTGAAGCCGCGCGGCATCACGGTAAAATGGGTCGAGTTCGCATTTGGTCCGCCTCTGCTGGAGGCGCTGAATACGGGAAATGTGGATTTTGGCTATACCGGCGATGCGCCGCCGATTTTCGCTCAAGCCGCGAGGGGCAACCTGCTGTACGTCGCTGCGCTTCCGTCGGCCGGCAAGAATGAGGCGATCGTGGTGCCGGAGGATTCACCGATCAAGACATTGGCCGATCTCAAAGGAAAGAGAGTCGGATTCGCGAAAGGATCGAGCGCGCACAATACGACGGTTGCGGCGCTTGAGAAGGCGGGCTTGTCTTACGCCGACATCACACCGATCTATCTCGCGCCGGCGGATGCGGTTGCTGCGTTTGCAGGCGGCAATCTCGACGCCTGGACGATCTGGGATCCCTATCTGGCCCTGACCGAAAAGGGCAAGGTCCGCGTGTTGGCTTCGGCGAAGGATGTTCACGACGCAAATGCGTTTTTCCTGGCTAATCGTGAATTCACCGGAAAACATCCGGAAATCGTCGCACTGCTGAACCAGACATTTGCTCTGGAATCTAAATGGGCCGATGCGCGCCGCCCGGACATTATCAAGAGCCTGCAAGAGGCGACCGGAATAGGCGCGGAAGCGCTGACGCGGGCCGTGAACCGTTCACAGTTTCTTGTGACGCCGGTGACCGAGAAGATCGTTGTGACCCAGCAGACAACGGCGGATCGCTTCTTCAAACTTGGGCTGATTCCTAAGCCTATCGTCGTCAAGGACATCGTCTGGACCTGGACGCCGAACTCGTGAATGGCGCAGTGGAGTATACGCGCTGCAGTCATCGGTTGAGTCGTGGTTTGGTATTAGCGGCGTAGTTGGACTTATCGAGATTAGATATCGGCGAGGTCGTCGCCGATATCGACGTAAGTGAACATCGTGGCGAGGCGCTCATGAGCCCGGTCGTCCAGGATTTGAGAACAACGCGTGTCGTGGCCGAAGTATTTCGCGGCGCGATGAGGCAGTTGGCGACGGGCGTTAGCGTGCTGACCACTGGGCGGGACGAGAACATCACGGGCATCACGGTCACGTCGCTGTCGTCCTTGTCGGTCGACCCGCCGACCCTGATCGTCAGTATCGATCGCGCATCTTTGTTCTGGCCACGTCTCCAACGTTATCATGCGTTCGGGGTCAATATTCTCAGCGCGAGTCAACTGGAAATAGCCGACCGCTTTGCCGGAACGGGCAGTTCGGAAGGCCCCGGTCGATTTTCCGGTGTAGAATGGACGAGCGGCGTTTCCGGTGTGCCGCTTCTGACGGATGCGCTGGCCGCTGTCGATTGCGAAGTCGAGGAACTGATCGAACGGCATTCGCATGCCATTGTGATCGGCCGGGTGCTGGAGATCCGGACGTCTGCGCGGCGCAAGGGAGCGCTGGCCTATTGGCAGCGTCAGTATGTTGCCATCGATCAGGACGAGGATGCGGTCAAGCTCGCGGAGGTAAGCTTGCCAACTTCACGCGGGTTTTGGTCGATCTAGCGGAGTCTCTGCCGGGAGTTCCGACCACTCGATCTTGTACGGTAGGCCTTTCGCAAGCTGGATATCTCAAGCCGTGAACGATTGCGATTCTTCTGGCCATCGACACGTAGCGTAACGACGTCGGCGGCGGCTGCACAACCCTACGAGCGATCAACCGTCAGTCAATGAAACGGGTACTGAATATCGTGGCCATCGCGCAATGATCGTCTCCGATGCGACCGTCATGGGAATCCTTCGATGTCCCCGCTGAGGCTAATCGATGCCGTCGATGTCGGCATGATCTGCGATGGTTTTATCTCTGCTGTCACAAGTTATCGGAAGAACATGCTGCGCGATCAACGGCACTCAGAGCTTCTGTTGTTTTTCATGTGCATGGATTGATAATGATTTTTTGCTCGGAGTCGCTGGCGGAGGAAGCCGCGCGATATGTTTCGCAGGGCTATCGTGCGATCAAGTTGCCGGTGGGAGACAATCCGCGCATCGACGTCGCGCGTGCAACGGCTGTTCGCAAGAAGGTCGGCGACGAGATCGAGATTCTCGTGGATGCCAATACAGGTTACAAGCTCGACGATGTGCGCCGTGTCATGCCCGCCTATAAAGACTTGCAGATCGGATGGCTGGAGGAGCCGTTCCCGGCGCATGATTATCGGTCGTATCAGATGGCCGCGGGTCTGGGTACAACCCCACTCGCTTCGGGCGAAAATCATTTCACGCGCTTCGAGTTCACGCGCCTTATCGAGGATCGCGCCGTCCACTTCGTCCAGCCAGACCTGTCTAAGGCCGGAGGCGTGACAGAGACCATGCGGATCGCCAGCATGGCCTACGGCTGGAAGCTTTCGGTAAACCCTCACACCTCCGCGACTGGCATCAACATGGCTGCGACCATTAACGTTCTCGCAGCGATTGATGAGCCGGGCTATTTCGAAGGCGACGTTGCCAAACACAATCCCTTCCGCGACGAGGTCGGTGGTGTGCCGTATTCGCTTGATGCAAATGGATGCGTAAGACCATCAGAGAAGCCTGGTCTCGGACTTGATGTGGACGAAGCATTTGTCCGCGCGCATCCGCTCATTGACGGGCCATGCTACGTCTAGGGATGTTCGCAAAATCTGTGTGTCGTAAATTCAATTGCACTTCGCACGTATTGCCACGAAGGAGTCGATGGCGATCGAGAATCCAAGGATTAGCAATCTGGCCGGTGGTCTTATCGGAATCATGTCCTCGGCTGGATTTCACTTTAGCGGCAGGGTCGAGTCTCTGACGTCGTTCGCGGAATGATGCGTTATGCATCAAGCACCGCCGAGCGCTTAACGGTGAAGCGAAGGTAGTATGCTCCTCTGAAAGCCGGTTTAGCGTCATTCACCTTTTAAGGTGGATACCCGAGAAATGGTCCTTAATGCGAACAAATCTGCAGGAGCTGGGTCAGCTATTCCTCTCGGCGCCATCAGGCGAAACCTCATTCAAGTTTCTGTTTTTCTTTGGCTCAAATCTCTCCATGCCAATTGCGGTTTCTTGTCTGCGATCTTATTGCAATCGCTGGAGGGTTGCTGCACAAAGCTCCGGTAAGCCATACAAGTTCATCGATAAGCATCATTTTCGCGTGGTGTGCCATCATCTAGACGCAAGGTTGCAATGACTCTCGTTGCTCCCCGGGAAACCAAGGATCCGGACACGGCGACAGGTTTTCTGTTGCCACCAGGCCTTCGCGCCTTCGTTCGTAACCGGGAAACAGGCCTTGTTGCTACGGGCATGCTTATTGGCGCGATCAGCGGGCTTCTCGTTGCCGTCATAAGCAAGCTTAGCCAATTGGCTCACGTGTTTCTTTTTGACATTCCAATCGACGGTCACCTGAGTTCGACGGGCGCGATTTCTTGGCAGCGGTCGCTGTTCGTCCCGGTTGTCGGGGGCATTTTCCTGGCGGTTCTGGCGCTTTGTTTTAATAAGCGGCTAAAAGGTCAACTCGCTGACGCCATCGAAGCCAACGCACTTTATGGCGGCCGCTTGTCGATGCGTGGAAGTATCTTTGTTTCGATCCAGACACTGGTTTCGAATGGCTTTGGCGGATCGGTCGGGCTGGAAGCAGGATATACCCAGATTTGTTCAGCAATCTCTTCGTCCATCGGACGAGCGCTGGCCGCGCGACGTAATGACATGCGCCTTCTGGTGGCCTGCGGTGCGGCCGGCGCTATCGCCGCGGCGTTCTCGGCGCCATTGGCCGGAGCATTTTATGCATTCGAGGTTGTTCTCGGCGCCTATACCTCCGCAAGCCTCGTTACGGTTATGGCGAGTGCCGTCTGCGGTTGGTTGGCGGCGCGGCATCTGACCCATCAGTCTTTCTTGATGGTCCCCGGATTTCCGACCCCTGTTTCCGCCGAAATGATTGGGCAGTCGGTATTGATAGGCCTGATCTGCGCGGCGGCCAGCATCGCGTTGATGCTGGCCGTTGCATACGCAGAACGTGCGTTTCAAGCCGTTAAGTTTATCAGTGCGCCTTTTCGTCCCATCGTCGGCGGCGCGATCCTCGGAGCGATGGCGCTGTTGACGCCAGTCGTCCTTGGCTCGGGGCATGGCGCGATGCAGATCCTTCTCGTGAGCAATCCCACCTGGACACTGCTTGCGACCGCGATCATTCTGAAGATGCTTGCTTCCGCGATTTCACTTGGATCGGGATTCCGTGGAGGACTGTTCTTTGCTTCGCTGCTGCTCGGAGCCTTGATCGGTGAACTCTATAGCATCCTTGCGAGCGTGGTGATCCCGAACGCGGCGCTTCAGCCTGGCACGGCCGCCATCGCCGCGCTCGCTGCGCTGGGCTCGGGCGTCATCGGAGCCCCTTTCAGCATGGTTTGTCTGGCGCTGGAAATCACCGGCGATTTCTCGGTTACTGTAGGTGCCATTGTCGCTTCATCGGTCACAGCATTGATTGTTCGCGAGCTATTTGGCTACAGCTTCGCTACCTGGCGTTTCCATCTGCGCGGCGAGGTTATTCGCGGTCCTCAGGACGTCGGCTGGACGAAGCAATTGCCCGCCAGCGTGCTGATGCGCTCCGATTTTGAGACGGCGCCAAATTTCATGCCAATCGCGGAAGCGCAGGCTGCGTTCCCGCAGAGCGTCAAACAGATCGTGCTACGGGATAACGATAATCGCTATGCCGGCATTGTCACAGCGGCCGATCTTCACGCCGTAGCCACCCCGCAAAATCTCTGGCTGGAAAGAATTGCAGGCCAGCAAAACGAATTCCTACTGCCCCACATGACGATTCGAGAAGTGATGATGGCGTTCGAGAAAACCGAAACCGACGCGCTTGTCGTGCTCGACAGTCCCGAGCGGAGGATTGCGATCGGTACCATCAGCGAATCCTACGTACTGCGAACTTACAGCGAGGAACTGGAGCGCCGGAATCAGGAAATGTTCTTCCGCTAGGCTGTCAGGGGCGCAGATCCATGTCGATGCGGACGAAATCGCCGCGATATGTGACTTCACCCAGATAGATGACGGTATTGTCCGGAGAGCGGAAAACGCGACGGACGTCAGCAACAGGTGAGTTGAGTGAAACCCCGAGATGCCGCGCGACGTCAAGATCGGCGACACCAATTGTCAATGTCTGCTGGGCCGATGCAATCTTGAGATCTCGCATTTCAGTCAGAATCGGGATCACGGTGTGCGTGCGAAAGCGTTTCGGAGATTTCCGAAAGATCTTCTCGTCGAGATAAATGGAAATGACGCAATAGGGCTTGCCGTCGCGGGAATGCACGCGTCGCATGAAGACGTATCGATCAGCAGGAATGCCGTCGCCCGGCTGCAGAGGAGGATCGGCGCGACCTTCACTGATATTGAGGATTTCCGGAAGCGTATCGCGATAGACTTCGGCGAGATCCGACAGTGTTGTCTCCACCTTCAACCAGCGATTCTGTTCGACCTTTCCGGTGATAAACGTGCCGCGACCCTGCTGGGCTTCGACCAGTCCATCGCGTGCGAGCAGTTCGACAGCTTGGCGGATAGTTACCCGCGACACGTCAAATTCCGCGGCAAGGTCTTCGTTGGCAGGAAGGCGTAACCCTTCGCGCCAGATGCCGCGGGAAATCCGTTGCCGGAAAATGTCGGCGATTTGGGCATACTTTGGAACGTGGCTGTCCGACATCAATTTCATGGCATCGTCACCCGTGTTCTTCATGAAGCATCTTCATTCATTCCCTAGAATGAGAGAAGCTCCTTTTTCACCGATCATCAAGCTGGTCGCATTGGTGTTTGCCGACGTGATGAGCGGCATCACCGAAGCATCGATAACACGTAGCCCATCCACGCCGCGCACGCGTAAGCTTGAATCCACAACCGAGTTCTGATCCTCACCTATTCTGCAAGTCCCGACGCAATGAAAGACAGTTCCTCCTGTAGACGAAGCGAATGTCCACAGATCTGCGTCGCTTTCCGCCGCGGGGCCTGGAAGCATTTCGACATCCCATAAGTCGCGGAAGGAGGGCTGCTGGAATATCTCGCGCAGCATCCGTAGGCCAGCGACGATGGTCTTCCGATCTATGCTCGCAGCAAAATAGTTAGGCGTGATTGTTGGCTGATCGAAAGGATCAGAAGATCGTATCGCCAGATAACCGCGTGACTCGGCATGGCATTGCCAGACCGATGCCGTGAATCCGGAGTAGGAGTGCAGCGGCTCGCCCGGCTTGTCGACAGACAGCGGCATGACGTTAAACTGTATGTCCGGCCGTCCGCTCTGAGCAAACTGAGTGCACGCCGCGCCACCGACCTGTCCAGCGCCAGCAGTCAACGGTCCCTTACCCGACAATGCCCATTCCAGCCCCATCTTGGCAAGGCTAAATGGATTGCGAACCTGATCGTTCAGAGAGATTGGCTTCTTCAGGCGTACAATCATGCGCGCCTGATAGTGATCCTGAAGATTGCGGCCGACATCTGGCGCATCGATGCGAACATCGATGCCGAGCGGTTTCAGCACTGACGCCGGACCTATGCCGGAGAGCTGAAGCAACTGTGGCGACTGAAGCGCACCCGCTGACAGGACGACCTCGCGCGCGGCCCTAGCGGAGTAAACCTTGCCGCCCTGAATCCACTCCACTCCCGACGTGCGGCATCCGTTAAATAGCACACGGCTGACTTGCGCGCGATTAATCAGCGTCAGGTTGGGCCTCTCCAGCACCGGGTGGAGAAATGCACTGGCGGAACTGGAGCGCCAGCGCGAGCCAATACCAAGCTGATACTTACCGACACCGTATGTGGTCTGCCCGTTGAAGTCCGCATTGTACGGTAATCCAAATTCGACACCGGCGTCGACCCACGCTTCGGAGGCCGGATTCCTGATGCGCAGTTCCGAGACGTCGAACTCACCGAACCCGCCATGAAACTGGCTGTCACCGCCTTGATAGCGCTCGTATCGCCGGAAATGAGGCAGCACATCCCGGTAGCTCCATCCATGTGCGCCCATGCGCTCCCAATCGTCGAAGTCCTCATGCTGGCCGCGGATGAAGATCAGGCCGTTGATTGAAGACGATCCTCCGACAATTCGCCCGCGTGGCCAAATGATGGAACGGCCGGCTGTTCCTTCACCAGGCTGGGTGGTGAAACTTCGTGAAAAGCGGTCGTCGTAGATGGTGCGGTAATAGCCGACGGGAAGGCGGATCCAGAAATTGCGGTCCAGTCCGCCTGCTTCGAGCAGAAGAACTTTGCAGTTCGGATTTTTCGATAGTCGATTAGCTACGACGCAACCGGCGGAGCCGGAGCCGACAATGATGTAATCGTATTCGCTGACCAGATTTTCTTTTGTCATATGCCAAGCAGCGCCTTATGCGGTCCGGAATTTTTCGATCGACGTGAAATCCGGGTCTATGCCAAGCCCTGGTTCATCATTTAGTGTGACGCTCCCATCCGAAACGTTCGCCACCGGTCCGCAGAATTCGTCGCGCAGGGGATTGTGATTTGCGTCGATTTCCAGGAAGCCGTCACCTCCAACTGCCGCGAGCAGATGAGCCGATGCAAGCAAACCGAGGCCGCCGCCAAGGTAATGAGGACAGAACAGTCGGTTCGCCTCCAGTGCGGCGCGGCCGATGTTCACGCATTCCGAAAGACCGCCCCACTTCGCCGCATCCGGTTGGATAACCTTGACGGCGTTCTCGTTGATTAGTTGCGTAAAACCGTCGCGGCTCGTGACATTTTCGCCAGCGGCAAGCGGTGTATCGATAGCCTTCGCAAGCGTCTTCCACTCTTGGCGAGGACGGTCTGCACGTAGCGGCTCCTCGAGCCATGCGAGACCGAATTCGGCAAGTGAGGATGACCGCTCGAGTGCGTCTGGCAAGGACCAGGCTTGATTGGCATCGGCAGCAAGCATGTCTTTGCCAACCAATGATCGGAGTTGGCGCAGGTTGTCGCGATCCTGTTGTTTGTCGAATCCAATCTTGAGCTTGAAGGCGCGATGGCCACGCTGCATGGCCGCTTCGGCCATTGCGGCCGAGCCGGTAGGATTAATGCCGCTCGCATAGATATTGATCCGCGCGGATGCCCCGCCGAAGAGACGCCAAAGCGGCATTCGCTGGCGTTTCGCATGAATATCCCACAGAGCAAGATCGACGCCGGCGATTGAATGGGCGAATGGTCCCGGCTCTCCGGACTGTAGCGCGAGAACATCCATCTGCCGGGACAACTGAGCGAAGACGTCCCGTGGATCGGTGACGTCCTTTCCTTCGATGAGGGGAGCCAGAATCTCGTTGACGATTCGCGTTCGGTGTTCGCCGCCGACAGCCGGAAAGTTCGACCAGGCCTCTCCCCATCCGGTCTGCCCGTCCTCGTCCTCGATCCGCACGAAGACAGCAGGGCGATTCTGCATTCGTCCGAATGACGTCACAACCGGAGTGGAAAGCGGAAAGCGGTAACACGCAGCCTGCACGTTTCGGATGCGAAAGCTTTGAGCTGACATGAGGCGCCTAAACGAAATATGTTGCTATTGTCTGGTCATCCTATTTATAGTATGAATTATAAAAGATCAATCGTTCAGGGCTCGGGAATTCGCTCAGACATGAAGAAAGACACAGCATATCGCTTCTTGCTGGGACTGGCGCCGTGGGTGGGCGTGGTAGTTCTTTGGTACGCGGTCCGCTGGAGCGGATTTGTCAATCTGGCGTTGATTCCGGCGCCGCATAAGATCGCGGAGCGCTTTGTCGACCTTCTGCTTCACCACGGTTTGATGATCGATATCTACGTATCGACGCGTCGCGTGTTATTCGGTGTTGTGCTCGGCATCGCCGCTGCTGTGCCGGTGGGCTTCCTGCTTGGATGGTATCGTTCGGCGCGGACCTTCGCTGATCCGATGGTGAACTTCTTTCGTGCGCTACCGCCGATTGCGCTGATCCCGCTTGTTATTGTGTATTTCGGTGTCGACGAGCTGGCAAAGCTTGTCATCCTGTTCTACGCGGCGTTCTTTTCCGGCGTTATCGTAATGTACGAAGGCGTGTCGCAAATCACACCGATTTATATCCGTGTCGCGCAAACACTCGGCGCAAATCAGTCTGAAATCTTCACAAAGGTCATCGTTCCGCTGACTGTGCCGCATATTCTTACGGCGTTGCGGGTCGCGCTGGGGGTGGCATGGGCGACACTAGTCGCATCAGAGCTGATTGCAGCGCAGCGGGGACTCGGAGCGATGATTCAAAACGCGTCGACGTATTTTCTGCTCGACGTGATTTACGTGGGCATCATCTGCATCGGCTGTATCGCGCTTGTTATGGATCTAATCCTTCGCCGCATTAGCGCTCGCCTCTTGAAGTGGCAGGATAGGGCATCCGCATGATCAACAACCGCACTCCGTTCGCACGCTTTGACCACGTTTCCCTGTCCTTCGATACGTTGAAGGGTATGCTGAACGTCGTGGATGGCGTCACGTACGATATTCATGAGAACGATTTCATAGCCGTCATCGGTCCTTCGGGCTCGGGCAAGACCACGATGATGAGCATGCTTGCGGGCTTTCAGAAGCCGACAACCGGGCTTGTCACCTTCAATGGCCGCCCAGTCGAAGGGCCGGGACCCGAGCGGGGTGTCATTTTTCAGGAGTATGGCGTATTCCCCTGGCTGACGGTGCGGCAGAACATTGAGTTCGGCCTGACGCTCAAGGTAAATCGCGCTTCGTCCAATGAACGCAAAGACATCTGCGAGCATTATCTGTCGCTGATGGGGCTGAGCGACTTCGCTAATTCGTTCCCCAAACACCTGTCCGGTGGGATGCGGCAGCGCCTTGCGATCGCGCGTGCATACGCGGTGAATCCGAAATTCTTATTGATGGACGAGCCGTTCGGCGCGCTCGATGCGCAGACACGCTCGAACATGCAGAATTTGCTGCTTCAGGTGCTGGCAACTGAAGGCAAGACTGTGATGCTGATAACGCATTCGGTCGAGGAGGCGATCTATCTAGCCTCGAAGATTGTCGTGGTGACAGCTAGGCCGGCGCGCATCAAGCAAATTATCGATGTTCCGTTTGGATATCCGCGTGACGAGTCCATTCAGGAACGTCCAGAGTTTGGCGAACTTCGCAGTCATATCCGAGATCTTGTCATGAGTGAGTATCGAGCTCAGCAGGCTCAGGTGCGGGCGGCGTCATTCTCTGAATAATAGAATAATTGCTCTTTTGAGGAGGAAAACAAAATGGACAGGCGGCAGTTTCTGACGACCGCAGCAGGTGCTGCACTCACCGGCGTTTCATTAGCAAGTCCGGCCATTGCGCAAGCCAAGACCAAGGTTCGTGTGGGCTATCTGCATACGGTTGCCGTCGATGGGCAGATCTGGACCGGAATGGATCGCGGTTCTTTCGAGAAGCAGGGACTCGATCTTGAACTTCGACAGTTTAACACCGGTCTCGAGATCTTCCAGGCTCTGATCGGTGGTAGCCTGGACGTGCTATCAACGGGCGCCGTTCTTTCGAATTTTCCCGCTCGAGGACAGGGAAAGGTTTTCCTGATCAATGACATTGAGGTCGCAACCGCGCAGCTATGGGTGCGCTCCGATCAAGGCATTAAGACATTTGCAGATCTGAAGGGCAAACGTATTGCGACTGCTACTGGAACGACTGCACATGTGTTTCTCGACAAGGCCCTACGGGCGAACAAGGTAGATCCCAAGGAGGTCGAACTTCTCAATCAGAGTATGCCTGCCGCGGTGACAGCATTCATTTCTGGTGCCGTGCCTGCGGTAGCGCTGTGGGTGCCATTCAACGTAACGGTACGCGAGAAGGTGCCAGGCGCTCTGAAGCTCGCTGATGCTTCTGCATATTATCCGCAAGCGGCGATCATCGGCGGGTGGGCAGCCCGCAATGACTATTACGATAGCAATCGTGAAACGTTGTCTAAGCTGATCCGTGGCTGGAGTGAGGCGAACGACTACATCATCGCCAACAGCATCGAAGCAATGGAAAATCTGCAGAAGAACCACTACAGCCAGACGCCGATTTCCGACATCAACGAGCAGTTCAAGGCTCAGAAGATGTTTAGTTCGAAAGAATGGAAGCGTCTCTACTCCGATGGAACCGTTACCAACTGGCTTCAACAAACGACTGACTTCTTTATGGCGAACGCCAACATCAAGGAGTTTACGCCGGCAACGACCTATTTCGATCCCGGCCTTTATCTAAAGACCGTTGCGTAGCGAGTTTCAATGTTAACCAAAGCATCTGTGGATTTTCTCGCAGGGGTAATTACCTGCGTGAAGATCTGCTCCGGCGGTCGGCGAGGTCGTTCTGACTGCTATCTAAGATAGAGAGGATTCACGTGTCGAAAGTTCAGCTCTTTATCGATGGCGAGTGGTGCGACAGCCTGTCCGGGAAGACAATCCCGGTGGTTAATCCGGCGACCGAAGAAAAGATCGGTGAGGTCGCCCACGCCCAGCGCGAGGACCTC
>JBOFVL010000053.1:0-135063 GCA_051653085.1 Afipia sp.
CGGATCCCGCTTCAGCTTTTGTCATTTGAATTCTCGCTCAAATGGTCGCTGCCACGATCCAAATATCCGTCAAGTCGCCGGACCGTTGCTTAAAAGAAAATCACACAACGCACCGCGTTAACAGTGACGTTTTGTTCACCGCTCTCGGCCAGAAGTTTTCTGCTCTTCCGGAAGTTGCGCGGCTACGGGAGGTGATTGGCTGCGAATTTAGAATGTCACCTGATGACGTATGCGCTGTAGAGCGCATATTCGATGACCTGTATTCGCAGTATACGATGGTGAGTGGAAGAGAAGTTCATTTGAAATTCTCGCAGCGCGTTGGTTTCGTCCAGAAGTGGATGACAGGCGAGCCCCGGCAGGATCAGAATAGCGCCGACGATGTGCTGTTTTTCTGAGCGGCTGGAAATGCGACGTTGACGCATCTCTGACGATAAGCGCACCAATTTCCGGGAAATACACGATTGGGCGACATCACCGCGATTGAGGCAGGGGAATTCAGAAGGCGCGCCAAAGTGGTCGGTATTTTCTACCGTGCCGGTCGGGAAGTTCGAGGATTGGAGAGAGGACGAGACGTTGCAGTGGCTCCGATTCGGCGCGAGTCAGATCGGAGAACAGCTGCAGCCTCATGCGCACCTCCCGGTGCTGGAGGTTGCGTGGTGCATCCCCGGAGATGTCGATGCCTTTCTTTTGAGCCGATACGCCTGCGATGGAGCTTCGAGAGAAAGGCCGTCGCGGCCAGATATCGCTCGATTACTTCTTTAAAGGTGGTGCGCTCCCCCGCTGATCGATCAATGTAAACGCCACGATCCATCTGGCCTTCAGCGTTGCGTCCCCAAGCCTTCGCATCCTTTTTCGTTCTCAGTGTCGCCGTCGCGATAGGCCAGCCCTTACGCCTGACCTGCAGATGCCACTGATGCGGCCTTCTCTCGGATCGTCGCCATGCGCACACTCTTGATGCACAACACGCTGTGCCAAAATGTGCCAATAAATGCTCCGCAGGAGGAAGGGCCGGTCAGACTTTCTCGAAAGTCCTTGAACTGTGGGGATAATTTTGGCGCACCCGACACGATTCGAACGTGTGACCTTTGCCTTCGGAGCCCGAAAAGACGATATACGCCACAGTTTCTATTCGTACGCTAGACCACGCTAACCCACTGTAGGCATTTATCTTTTCTGGCGATCCAATCCGAAGCCAGTATCCTGTGATGACCCCGAATTTCCGCCTGCGTGCTTCCGCGGTGCTTCCGCGGAAGCGGTCCAACGGAAGCGGCGCAGCCGCCGGAGTATGTCACATGGCGAAGCTAAGCAAACGTAGTGTCGATCAGGCCGAAGCCGGCGAGAAAGACTATTTCATCTGGGACGACGAGCTGCCCGGCTTCGGGCTGCGCGTCTTCAAATCGGGGAAGCGCAGCTACCTGGTGCAGTATCGTGCCAAGGGTCGCACACGACGCTTCACCATCGGCATGCACGGAGTCTGGACGCCGGACACTGCGCGCGTGCAGGCGCGCATCTTGCTCGGCCGCATCGCGCAAGGCGACAATCCGGCCGAAGAGCGCGAGCTCGACCATAAGGCCGTCACCATCAAGGAGCTGTGCGAGCGCTATCTCGAGGACGCGAAGAACGGATTGATCCTCGGCAAGAAGCGCCGCCCGAAAAAGGCGTCCACCATCTACACCGATGAGGGACGCATCCGGCGTCACATTATTCCGCTGCTCGGCACGCGGCGCGTGAAAGACATCACCGCCGCAGACGTGACGCGCTTCATGCGCGACGTCGCATCCGGGAAGACCAAAGCCGATCAGAAGACCAAGAAGCGCGGCCGCTCGATCGTGCGTGGCGGCATCGGCACGGGCACGCGCACGGTCGGCCTGCTCGGCGCCATCCTGACCTACGCCCGCGAGAGTGGGATCATCGACGCTAATCCGGCTCACGGCATCCGTAAGGCTGCCGACCAGAAGCGCACCCGGCGTCTCTCGGAGGACGAGTATCGCTTGCTAGGAAAGCTCCTCAAGAAGGCGTCTCAAGACGATCAGCTCGCAACCGCTGCGGAGATGGGGAAGGCCATCGCGCTCACGGGGTGCCGGCGTGGCGAGATCATCAATCTCATCTGGCCCGAAGTGGACAGCGATAATAGCTGCCTGCGGCTCACCGACAGCAAGGAAGGTGCTTCAGTTCGACCGATCGGACTCCCGGTGGTCGACCTTCTCAATGCGCGCCGGCCGGAGCATGCAGCCGGCCCAGTCTTTGGCGGCACCATCGAAGGCAAGCCGCTGGTCGGGTTTCCGAAGCACTGGCACAAGATACTGGAGAACACACCGCTTGCCGGGATTACCCCGCACGTCCTGCGCCACAGCTACGCCAGCATGGCGAACGATCTCGGCTTCACCGAATCGACAGTCGCGGCGTTGCTTGGGCACGCGCAAGGCACCGTCACCAGCCGCTACATTCACACGGTTGATACGGCTTTGATCATGGCCGCAGATGCGGTCGCTGGTTATATCCAAGGCCTGCTCGATGGCGTGCAATTCAAGCGCAGCTCCTACGCACTCGATCGCGAGTCGCGCCAAGCAGCGATGAACCGCCTGTTCGCGCAAGCGATGCAGCCAGGAGAAGCTTTGGAGCAGTTGGCGGCGTAAGTTTCAGACAGCGCCCTCAGCCGCGGCGAAAGCTCTCGCGCTCTCAAGCGTCCGCGCGAGGCCATCGCAACTTGCCCCGTCCTACCCTCAGCGCATCCACGACCGCCGTCGCCCCGGGCAACCTTCCCGAGAACAGGCTGGGCTTCGGATCTACCGCCGGCTTTTTGAAGGGGACCACCCGTCGATAGTCCGGTGTCGCCAGCCATGTGCGCCCATCGCCCTCGTCCGTGATGACCCGATAAAGCCCAGCCGGCGGCGCCGAGTGCGCAGGAATGTCGAGCAACCTCTTGTAGCGTTCGATCGACCACTTCTGGATTCCGCCGCTGAGGGCCTCGGTCCTGAAACGCGCCCAGAGCGCGGCGGTATCAGGCGTTGGCCAGTCGCCGGCGTCGGTAAACGCCGTGATTTCATCGGATTCCAGCCATGCACGCATCTCGGCCGGCGTTACGAAGACGGGGTTGGTGGTCTGGATCGCCGCGATAGCCGCCCGCCTGGACGGAAGGCCCGCCCGTATCAACATCGACATCATGAACTGCGGAACCCCTGTTTCCAGAGATGCGGCTGCGCCACCCGGAATGATGTCCGGCGACCAGCCCAAAGTCAGACGCCGGGTTCTGATAGCTTCCAATGCCCAAACCAGCCGATAGGTGAAGGCCTCTTCCACCATGCGCATGTTGTGGGGTCCGATCTGCGAGACCTCCGCGCCCGACACCCATTGCTTCAGGATCGCTTTCCAATTGCCAGGCAGCGCATTCTTCTTGTCGGGAATGAACGGCCGCATCGCCAGCAGTCGCTCCCCGAGGCCCGCCAAGGCATCGGCCAGTTCGTCGACGTCTCCTGGCAGGGACGCGGCGTCGGCTCGATCGATGAGGGCGCCCAACTCTTCCGCCATCGCGTCGATTGTCAGCCCGGCTTCCAAGCCGACGCCCATTGCGAAATGCCCGCGACGGGCCTGGGGCGTCGTCACCGACCAGATGAGATTGGCACGCGCCTCGAACACCTTGCGGTGTTGCGCCTCCATGCCTTCACCCTCGCGCGCTATTTGACGCGCCCAGAGCGATCCCTTGAGCGCTTCGTCGAGAAGCTTGGGCAGGTCGGCGCGGTCAGCATCGAGCGCCTCCACCAAGCCAAAGACCGTTGCATCAAGGCGCTCGACGAGTTCCGAGAGCGGCTCCTCGTCGATGCTTTCCTCTTCATCTCCTCCCGCCTCGTCATCCTCGTCCTCGTCATCCGGATTAGTTCCGTCTGGAGGCACCGCAAGCTGAGCGGCGATCGCCGCTTCTTCTGCCGGCGACTTCCAGGCCTCGCGGGCGTTGGCGAGATATTCCCACGCGTCGGCGCGTCCCAGCACGTCCTCTCGAGCCAGGCGATCAAGAATCTCCGCGACGATCTGAATCAGTCCGCTCTTCAGCGTCCGGGCCTTGGAAGAGGCCACCAATCCCCGCCATTCTCCGCTCCGCCAATCGACTCGATCGAACATGACGTGGACGATGAGCCCTTCCACATCGACGAAAGCGCGGCCGGCGCGGCCGGCGACATTGGCGAACTCCTCGCCGGTGATCGGTTTGCCTGCTCGGTACAGCGCGGGGACGAGCAAGACTGCGGCGTTGAGATTGAGCCCCTGCGACAGCGTCGGCGATGCAACGATGACCTTGAGGACGCCCTCCGACAGCAGGACTTCCAACTCGCGGAGAAACGGGCTCGGCAGGCGGCCGTGGTGAATGGCGACGCCCGCCTTAAGGCTTGCCACCGCCGGATGATCTTCGCCGAGCCATTCTTTGCCGACCTCGAGTGCGCGAGCGATCGATACTTCGTCATCCAGAAGCGAGTCCAGATAGCCGCGTTTGCAGAGGTCGACGATTTGCTTTCCGTACCCCTCAACCCAGTTCGCTTGCGTCGAGAAGATGAGTGTCCGCTTGCCCTGCGCCGCAAACTCCCAGGCCGCGAACAGGGCCAGATGTGACGTTTTTCGGGGATAGGGCTTCTTCTCACGGCCGCGGGGCGGCTTTTGAACCACGAAATGATCCAGGAACGGGCCGTTGTTGGTCAGATCCAGGGTCAGGCGCGCATCACGCGCACGCCACGCCAGCATTCCGAAACGCTGGCGTGTTGGCCGCCAGTCAGACCGCACGGCATCGCCTGGCTCGTCCGCCCGTATCCACGCAGTCAGATCGTCGAGCTCATCTCCACTCGGGAGAATCGCCGAGAGGCAGACAATACGGCGGTCGGCCGAATCTGCGCGGCGCAACAAGCGCTGCACCAGCGTCTCGTAGCGGATCTCACGCTCGCTCGGCCCGATCATGTGGCCTTCATCGAGCACGATCAGCCCGACGTCGTCGATCAGGCTCGGATCGCTTCTCAGCGCGAAGTCGAGTTTCTCCGGCGTCGCTATGATGATCTCCCGCGATCGGAGCGCGTCCTCGTCACCAGCCGAGAGGCCGCTGGCGCCGTAGAGCGACGACACGCTGAATCCGAGCGGCGCGAAGGTCTTACGAAACGATCGTTCTGTCTGAGCCGAGAGCGCTCGCAGCGGCGTCACGATGAGAACTCGCCGCGCCGAAGACAGCGTCATGAGCGCGGCGATCTCAGCGACGCGCGTTTTCCCGGCGCTGGTGGGTAGGGCGACGACCAAGTCATCCTTGACATCCGTCGAGCGGCGCGCCGCCTCACGCTGCGAGGGCCACAACTCGACCTCGGAATTCTTCCGAGCGTAGAGAGACCCAATAAACAATCGTCGCAGATCGGGATACTTCTCGGCGGCGCCCTCAGGTGGCTCCGTCGGCAGGTTCTGGTGCAACGAATGTTGCCATAGGTCGTCGATCAGATGCCGGCACAGATTGGTGATCCACCACAGCGGTACGTTCTCCGCATTGTCGGCCAGGCTGACGGCCGTTGTGAGAAGCGAGCGCGCCGCGTCGAGCGGTTCCTCTTCGCCCGTCTCCAACGCGAAATCGAAGAAGGCCAACGCCCGACAGATCGTGGTGTTGAGAACGATCGCCAGGATCTCGTCGACATCGGCATCCTCACCGGACAGCCCCGCAGCAATCCGGTCGTCACCATGCGCCGCGTCGTTCAGCCAACCGCGCACGAAGGCTCGAAGCCCATCAAGGTCGCGGAGCACCAGCCGCATCACCGCCATTTCGCCCGGCGTCAAATTCAGGTCGCCCACTGCCTCGTTGAAGAGCGAATAGGCGACGGCCGAGAACCCGGCCAGATGGTAGGCCGTGGCGGCGATCGTCCTGCGGAAACCGCGATCGGCGGCTTCGGGATCGGCATTCCGCACCAAAGCTTCAAACGCGTTGCCGGCGCGCTCGAACGCCTTGTTCGTCAACTCGGAGGAGCCGGCCTGGGTGCGAAGGGCCATTGCCGCACGGAGCAACGCAAACCCATGTTCTGCAAGGTCGGTATCGATGGTCGCGCCGAGCGGCGGGGCATTTTCAGGCAGAACGCCATCACTTCGCATTAGCGACCATGCCGCCCCTCGGTACAGCAGCCGCCCTTGCACGCCGTCCTGCGTCGCGCGCGTCAAAAATGCTTGCAGTTCGTCAGTCGTCTCCAAGGTCTTCCGCCTTCTGATACATCTCCTTGATGAAGTCCTGGTGGTCTTCGATGTGGACGTTCACGACATACTGGTCCCGGTTCGTCCCAGCACTTTCGAGATCGCCCTTCAGCGACGCGTGAGGTCCATTGCCCGATATCGTAAAGAGCATGTGGTCGATGCGATCGGCACGCAGGGCCTTGAGACCGATTTCATCGCGAAGGTCGCGGCCCAGTTGCACATCGCCGTCGTCGTTGCTTTCGAGCAAGCGGTTCGCGACAAATGCCAGCGAGTCCGGCGTGCATCTGCCATTGTCACGATTGAGCACCTTGCGGGCGCTCGTGACGGTGGCTTTTCCGAGGACTTTGTTGCTCTTGGCTTCGCCTTTCAGCAGCCAAAGCTTGGAGTCGTCGCCTCCATAGCCTGCCCCGATAAAGTCGTCGCCTCGCATCGCCATGTTGCGCCCATCCTTGTAGCGCAGACGGCGAACGGGAACGCGTAGACCGATTTCCTCCTCGACCAACTCGGTCGCCAATATCTCGCCGAGATCACCCGAGCGGCCTTTATCTGTCTGGGGGAGCTGCGTGCGCAGAATTTCCGCTGCAACCTTGTAGCCGAGCCGCTGGACGTCATCGGCTATACGCTCAAGCCGATCGTAATGGGAGCGCATGGTCTCGGCGAGGTCGTCACGAATCTCGTCGCGGCCACCGTCCTTTTCGACATACGTCCAATAGCGCTTTCGCTTGTCCTTTTCTTTCGTGGCTTCGCACCACTTCTTATACAGCCCCACGCGGCGCTCCCCTGCCTGCCTTGTTCGCCGGCGCCTCTCCATCCCAAAGGCTCGACAGCGGCGCCGCCGCCAGCTTGTCGCCGAACGGCACGAAGTCCGTGCTGTCGTAGAGGACGACGCCGAATGCAAAACGGTCCCCGCAAGCCTCGGCCAATGCCCGCAGGCCGGCGAAGTCGCCAGCCTTGACCGTGGCGCTCGCCTTCACTTCGATACCTGCGATCGTCCCGTCGTCACGCTCCAGCACGATGTCCACCTCGCGCATGTCCCGATCCCGGAAATGATGCGGCGTCAACCGCAGGTCCGAAGCCGTCATGAGCTTCAGCACTTCCGAGAACACGAAGCTCTCCAGCAGCGCGCCGAACGTCCCACGATCCGCCTTCACCCGATCAAATGTGAGCCCGCGCACACCCGCCAACAGGCCTGAATCGAGGAAATGGAGCTTGGGCGTCTTGACGATCCGCTTCAGTGCATTGGTGAACCAGGGCTGCACGGTCGCGATCAGGAACACCTGTTCGAGCAGCCCCACATAGCGCTGACTCGTCTTGTGATTGACGTTGATGCCGCTCCCGAACTGCGAATAGTTGACCAGCTGGCCGGAGTGCTCGGCCAGCAGCCGCACGAATTTGGGAAGCTCGGTCAGCTTCTCCACCTCGGCGATGTCCCGCATGTCGCGGGTCAGGATCGAAGTGAGATAAGATCGCAGCCAGTCCTGCCGCCGCCGCTCGCTGTCGCGGCTGATCGCTTCGGGGAAGCCGCCGACCAGGACGAGTTTGACGAGATCGTCGCCGACGATCGCACTCCGCTGTCCCTGGAGCTTCCCTTCGAAGAGGCGTTCGAGAAAGGTCGGGGTCCGGTCTGCAATCTCGGCTCTCGCCAGCGGCAGCATACGGATGGTCTCCATCCGGCCGGCCAAGCTGTCGGCGATCCGCGGCAAGGTCAGTACATTCGCCGAGCCGGTGAGTAGGAACCGACCCGGACGGTAATCCTCGTCGACCGTCTTCTTGATCGCGAGCAGCAGGTCGGGCACGCGCTGGATCTCGTCGATGATGGCCCGATCCAGGCCTCGGATGAAACCGGCGGGATCGGATTGGGCGGCTTCGAGGACGGTCTGATCATCGAGCGTGATATAAGTCCGACCGGCTTCTCCCATCTTTCGAACGAGCGTGGTCTTGCCCGCCCGTCGCGGCCCCACGATCAGGACCACCGGGGTATCCAAAAGGGCTTCTTCCGCCCGTCGCTCCACAAACCGCTCGAACATGCCTTCTCCGAATCTCGGCCGATCGGGATTATCGGTATCGGCTGATTGGGAGTCAACGTTCCGCTAATTGGGAGACGGAAGGCCGCTATCTGGAAAGCCGGGAGGGGAAAGCCTTCCCCTTCGGCCGAGCCGGGGTCTCGGCCGATCCCCTTCTGCGGGGAGACCCCGCAACGCCCCCTTTAGAGTGAGAGTGCGGACCAGGTTCGCCGTGACGGGTTGAGGGCTGGAGGAGAGGCCTCCGGCGCCCGTCGCGGAGAACCGCGATGTCCACCAAGACCGCTTCGGCTCGCCCCGGCCACGACCGGGCGAGCCTCTATGACGAAATCACCGGCAAGATCATCGTCGAGCTGGAGGCCGGCCGCGTGCCCTGGGTCCAGCCCTGGGGGACGGCTGCGGCGAAGGCGCCGCTCGCCATGCCAAAGAACGCCGCCACCGGCCGGCAGTATTCGGGGATCAACGTCCTGATCCTCTGGGGCGCCGTGATCGAGCACGGCTTCCCCGCCCAGAGCTGGCTGACCTTTCGCCAGGCGCTCTCGCTCGGCGGCAATGTGCGCAAGGGCGAGCACGGAACCACCGTCGTCTATGCCGACCGCTTCGTGCCGGACGACGAGAAGCGACGCGCGCGCGAGACCGGCGAGGAAGCCGCCGCCATCCCGTTCCTGAAGCGGTTCACCGTCTTCAACGCCGCCCAATGCGAAAACCTGCCGGCCGAGGTCGCGGCCGTCGCGCCACCGCCGCCGCCGGGCCTGATCGAGCCCAGAGTCGAGGCGCTGATCCGCGCGACCGGCGTCGACTTCCGCATCGGCGGCAACCGCGCCTTCTACGCACCGGGTCCGGACTTCGTGATGGTCCCGCCGCCGCAGGCATATTTCGAGCCAATCAACTGGCACCGCACAGCCCTGCACGAGCTGGGGCACGCCAGCGGTCATCCGTCCCGTCTCGGCCGCGATCTCGGCGGCGTGTTCGGCAGCAAGAAGTACGCGTTCGAGGAGCTGGTGGCAGAAATGAACGCCGCCTTCTGCTGCGCGTCGCTCGGCATCGTTCCGACCGTGCGCCACGCGGACTATATCGGCTCCTGGCTCGAGGTCCTGCGCGAGGACAACCGCGCCGTCGTGCGCGCCGCCTCACAGGCCAGCAAGGCGGCGGACTGGATCCTCGGCTTCCTGCCCGACACCGAGAGCGCCAACACCACAGCGCAGGAGGCGGCATGATGCTGGGCCTCCTCACATCTGCGGCCGTCAGCGGCGCGCCTGCGTCGGAATCGATCCGGCTTCGCGTTCTCAGCCTCGGCGCCGGCGTGCAGTCGACCACGCTGGCGCTGATGGCCGCCGACGGCGAGGTCGGGCCCATGCCCGACTGCGCCATCTTCTCCGACACCGGCTGGGAGCCGAAGGCCGTCTATGAGCACCTGGCCTGGCTCATGTCGCCCAATGTGCTGCCGTTCCCCATCCACATCGTCTCGGCCGGCAACATCCGCGACGATCTGATCGCCGGAGCGCAGGGTGCGCGCTGGGCGTCCATCCCCGCCTTCACCCGCAACGTCACGCCGGCCGGGACGGCCATGCCCGTGTTCGATGAGGGCGATGACGGCGAGCTGGTGGCGATCGGCGAGCGCATCCTACCGACCGACCGCGTCGACGTCGGGATGATCCGCCGGCAATGCACGAAGGACTACAAGATCGTGCCGATCCGGCGGAAGGTGCGCGAACTCGTCGACCTGACAGGACGGCGCTCTCCGAGCACGCCGATCGTCGAGCAGTGGATCGGCATCTCGATCGACGAGGCGATCCGGATGAAGCCCTCGTTCGAGGACTGGCAGGTCAATCGCTGGCCGCTGATCGAACAGCGCCTCTCGCGGCAGGATTGCCTGCGCTGGCTGACGCGGCACGATTATCCCATCCCGCCGAAGAGCGCGTGCATCGGCTGTCCCTTCCACTCCGACGCCCATTGGCGGCGGATGCGGGACAACGATCCGGACGCCTGGGGCGACGCGGTTCTGGTCGATCGCGCCATTCGCACCGGATTTCGTGGCATTCGCGGCGAGGTCTTCCTGCATCGCTCGGCCGTGCCGCTCGACCAGGCCGACATCTCCAACGCCAGCGATCGCGGCCAGCTCGATCTCTGGCCCAACGAGTGTGAGGGCATGTGCGGGGTCTGAAGGTCCGGAAATCCGGAAAAGCGGGCAGGCGGACTTCCGGCTTCGTGTCTTTCTGGTTCGTCGGCTTTGCGGCGCGGTCCTCCGAGAGGAAGAGGGCTGCGCCGGTTTTCGCGGCGGGTTGGAGGTCGAGAGAGAGGCTCTCGGCCGCCCGCCGCGGAGACTACCCCCATGGCTACTGCCATTCAGAAGATCACCCTGTCGTCCTCGCGCGACATTCCCTTCAACAAGCTGGTGCTGAGCCAGTCCAACGTGCGGCGCGTAAAGGCCGGCGTCTCGATCGAGGAACTGGCCGAGGACATCGCCCGGCGCACGCTGCTCCAGAGCTTGAACGTCCGGCCGGTCCTCGACGCCGAGGGCGCCGAGACCGGCATGTTCGAGATCCCGGCCGGCGGCCGGCGCTACCGCGCGCTCGAGCTGCTGGTGAAGCAGAAGCGCTTGGCCAAGGCCGCGCCGGTTCCGTGCGTGGTCCGCGATCCGGGCACCGACATTCTCGGTGAGGACGATTCGCTGGCCGAGAACATCCAGCGTGCGCCGCTGCATCCGCTCGACCAGTTCCGCGCCTTCCTGGCTCTGCGCGAGAAGGGGCGCTCCGAGGAGGACATCGCCGCGGCGTTCTTCGTCGGTGTGAACGTGGTGAAGCAGCGCCTGCGCCTGGCGTCGGTCGCGCCGGCCTTGCTCGACGTCTACGCCGAGGACGGCATGTCGCTCGAGCAGCTCATGGCCTTCACCGTCACCGCCGACCATGCCCGCCAGGAGCAGGTCTGGCAGGCGATCTCCGGCTCCTGGCAGAAGGAGCCCTATCAAATCCGTCGCATGCTGACGGAGAAGACGGTGCGCGCTTCCGACCGGCGGGCGGTGTTCGTCGGCCTCGACGCCTATGAGGCCGCCGGCGGCGTGGTGCTGCGCGACCTGTTCCAGTCCGATGATGGCGGCTGGCTCGAAGACATCACGCTGCTAGACGGCCTGGTCGCCGAGAAGCTGAAGGCCGAGGCGGAGACCATCGCCGCCGGGGGCTGGAAGTGGATCGAGGTCGCCGTCGACTTCCCCTATGGCCACACCCACGGGCTGCGTGCGCTGGAGGGCGTCGCCATCGATCTCACCAGCGAGGAGCAGGCGACGATCGACGCGCTCAACGCCGAATACGCCAAGCTCGAGGCGGAGTATGACGGCGCCGACGAGCTGCCGGACGAGGTGGACGAACGGCTCGGCGAGATCGAGGCGGCGCTCGCCGCCTTCGACGATCGGCCCGTCTCCTACGATCCGGCCGACATCGCCCGCGCCGGCGTCTTCGTCAGCATCGGTGCCGAAGGCGCCCTGTCGATCGACCGCGGCTACGTCCGACCGCAGGACGAAGCGCCCAAGGGCGAGCCGGACCAGGACGACGAGACCGATCCCGCGATGGCCGGGGCGCACGGCGCCGATCCCGACGCGCCCGTGGTTCAGCGCGCCGTCATCACCATCGGCAGGCAGGTCGCCGGGCCGGAGGACGAGGACGACGAGGACCTGAAGCCGCTCCCGGACCGCCTCGTGACCGAGCTGACCGCGGAGCGGACGCTGGCGCTGCGCGACAAGCTGGCGTCCACGCCCGCCGTCGCGTTCCAGGCCGTGCTGCACAAGTTCTGCCTCGACGTCTTCTCCCGCTATTTCTCCTCCGGGACGGCGATGGAGGTGTCGGTGCGCAGCGCCAGCTTCCCGGTGCAGGCGCAGGGACTGAAGGACACGCCCGCGGCGAAGGCGATCGAGGCGCGCCACAAGGGCTGGGAGGAGCGCCTGCCCAAGGACAAGGCCGATCTCTGGGACTGGCTCACCACCCTCACGGGCGACGAGCAGGCGGTGCTCTTCGCCCATTGCGCGTCCTTCGGGGTCAATGCGCTCTACGAAAAGGGCGACCGCTACGGCGCGGGCGCCTCGTCCCACACTGTCGAGCAGCGCATCGCCGAGGCCGATCGCCTGGCCCAGGCGGTCGATCTCGACATGGTGCAGGCCGGCTGGCGTCCGACCGTCGAGAACTATCTCGGCCGCGTGCCCAAGCTCCGCATCCTCGAGGCGGTGAAGGAAGGCGCCGGCGAGCGGGCGGCGCAGCTTATCGACCATCTGAAGAAGGGCGACATGGCCAAGGAGGCCGAACGGCTCCTGGCCGACACCGGCTGGCTGCCGGAGCCGCTGCGGATCGCCGCAGCGGACGACGTGCCCGTCGACACCACCGAAGCCGAGGATGACGGCGAAGCGCTGCCCGAATTCCTCGCCGGCGACGATGAGGAAGCGAACGCCGAGGCGCCGCAGGTGATCGCGGCCGAATAGCCCACGCGCGGGGCGGCTTCGGCCGTCCCGCGCCCCTTTTCCCTTTCAACCGACCCCACAGCCCGGCCTTCGCGCTGGGCTTTTTCGATTCAGGAGACCGTCATGACCGACACATCCGACACCACGCCGCAGCCCGCCGCCCCGCTTTCCGATTGGGAGATGAAGGCGGTTGCACGAGCCAAGCTCGAGGCCGAGCTTTTCACCCTCAACAAGGCCACGCTGCTCAACGCACTGACGCTCGCTGGCGTCACCCGCGTCGTCGTCAGCTTCGACGGCTACGGCGATTCCGGCCAGATCGAGAATGTCGAAGCTCAGACCGGCGACGATCCCGTCACCATGCCTGCCGCAGCCATCGAAATCGCCGAGGCCGTCTGGGACCACGCCGAACCGACGCGTTCGTCCGTCTGCATCGCCGAAGCCGTCGAGCGCCTGGCCTATGACGTTCTCGAAAAGACTCATTGCGGCTGGGAAAACAACGACGGCGCATACGGCGACATCGTCTTCGATGTCGCGGAGGAGACGATCACGCTCGATTGCAACGAGCGCTACACCGCCTCCGAAAACTACACCCACACCTTCTGAGGAGGCGGCCATGGGACATTGCTATCACCACGCCCTCTCCTCGGTCAGGAAATGGGGCGGCGTCGCAGAAGACTATCTGCCGCTGCACCAATGGTTCGACGAGTCGAAGGCGACCACCGCCGATTTCCGGCATCGGGCGCTGCGGCATCACGCCGAAGGCATCTTCATGCTGGAGCGCTTCTTCGGCTCGACCATCACCATTTCGACGGGCCGCGTCGTGCCCGTCCGGCTCCTTGGCGAGCAGCATGTGGTCGAGGATCTCGGCTTCATCCCAAGCTTCGCCGACTGGGTGCGCTGCATTCGCCCCCAGCCGTGGATGGGACGCGCCCAGCCGATCCACAAGCAGGTTGATCCCTTCGCCGCGCTTTCGGGTGCGAGCACCGACCACGCGCCCAACGCGCCGAGCGGCACAGCCGTCGAGACGCCCCGGCGCTTCTAGCGGCAACCACCTTCCAACCGTTCCCCCGAGCCCGGCCCTGCCGGGCTTTTTCATGTCTGGAGACCATCATGACCACGTTCACCATCGAATCCACTTACCGCATTCCGATCTATCGCCAACGCAGCTACCAGGCCGACACGCTGGCCGAAGCCTGCCGTCTCGCCATCGAAGACGATGACTGGGAGGGGCAGAAGGAGGACTACGAATCCGCCGGCGAGACCTATGTGACCGGCGCCTGGCCGGGCGACGTTCCGCCCTACACCGTCCCGGCGCTTCCGATCCCCGCCCACTTCGGCGAGGCCCTTCAGCGCAGGGCCGAGCACTTCGAAGTTCTGCTTGGCCTGCTCAAAGTTTTCGCGCTCCCGCCCGATGGCGGCCTGACCGACGAACCGTTCTGGCGCCAGCGGGCGCACGCCGCGATCGCGAAGGCCGAGGCGATTCTCGCGGGCGCACGCGATCCCGATGACGAAGGAGGCGTGTCATGACCGAATATGTCGTCAAGATTGCCTTCTGGCTGCGGGCCTTCGACAGCGCGACCATCGAGGCTGCGTCTGACGCGGAAGCGATCGAGAAGGCGAAAGTAGCCGCCACCGCCGCAATGGAGTCGACGGCGTTCCCGGAACACATCGACAGTGACGAGCGACGAGAAGGCGTCATCGCCTACATCGACCGCACCACGTCGGAGGGCTGTGAGCCCGTCATCGAGGACGTCGAATTCGACGACGACCGGATCCACGATCCGCCCGCCGCCTGATCGCAACCACGCCCGAACCCACCCGAAGCCCGGCCACGCGCCGGGCTTTCGCATTTTAAGGAGACTGACATGGCCGACTACTTCACTCACTTCTCATGCCTGCTCGACGTCGGCACGCCCGAAAACGCTGTGCGCGCCCTCGAGCTCTACGACAACACGCCCGAGGATGAAGATGGCCTTCGCTTCTCGGAGGGCTTCAACCTTTCAATCCAGACGGAAGGCGGATCAGGACTGTGGATTCGCGACGACTGTTCAGGAGACCCTGAGCGCGTGATCGAGTTTGTCGTGCTCTGCGCGGAGGAATTCGACCTCAAAGGCCTCTGGGGCTTCGAATACGCCAACACCTGCTCGAAGCCGCGCCTAGATGCCTTCGGCGGCGGCGCGCATGTGATCGACCTCGGCGCGCGCAAGAGCGTCGGCTGGACCAGCACCAACGAATGGCTGTGCCGCGCCTTGGAAGGAGATGATCCCGATGCCTGAGATCATCGAAACCACGGTCTATCGCCTCGATGAACTCTCCGACGCGGCAAAGGAGAAGGCCCGTGCCTGGTATCGCCAGACCGGCTTCGACCATGACTGGTTCGAGTTCGTCTATGACGACTTCGAGCGTATTTGCGCGATCATCGGCGTCGACCTCAAGACCGTGCCGGTTCGCCTTTACGGCGGCGGCACACGGCAGAAGCCCTGCATCTGGTTTTCCGGCTTCTGGAGTCAGGGCGACGGCGCTTGTTTCGAGGGGCGCTACGGCCATGCGACGGGCGCGCCGAGGACGATCCGCGGTCATGCGCCGAAGGACGATGAGCTTCATCGGATCGCCGATGTCCTGCAGGCGATCCAGCGACGAAACTTCTACCAACTCCACGCCACCGTGACGCATCGCGACCGCTACTACCACGAATATAGCATGGCGATCTCGGTCGAGCGCGACAGCCCGACTTGGCAGGATATGACCGCCGACGCCGAGGAAACCGTCATCGAGGCGCTGCGCGATCTCGCCCGTTGGCTCTATCGCCAGCTCGAACGCAAATACGACTACCTGACCTCGGACCACCTCGTCGACAAGGCCATCACCGCCAACGCTTACACCTTCACCGCCGGCGGCCGCCGTTTCGGCTGACGGTCAGCACCTCGCTCTCCGAACCTTGTGACACCGCCCACGATCCTCGGGCTTGTCTTGCCTGGACGCCGCGCGGCGCCGGTCAACGGGCAAGCCGTTTCCGCGCAGGGCGCGTGACCGTCGCCGCTTTACACCGTCCTTCGCCGAGACCGCTTAACGGATCGGAGGCGGAGCAGATGTGCAAGGTTCTCAACAAGCGCGTGAATGGCGTCCCAGCCGGCGCCGTCTATATCGGCCGCGGCAGCAAATGGGGCAATCCGTTCCGGATCGGCCCTGACGGCGATCGGGCCGCCGTCATCGCGAAGCATGAACGCTGGCTGGCGAATCAGCACCATCTGCTGCGTGCGCTCGACGAGCTGCGCGGCCGCGACCTTGTCTGCTTCTGCGCGCCGCTCCCCTGCCACGGCCATCTCCTGCGTCGACTGGCCAACGCCAGCCGCGACGAGCGGATTGCGTGGTGGCGCGCCGTGAAAGCGGCGGCGTGATGAGAGGGAGAGGGCGGCCGGAAGGGGTTTGAGCCGTGCGGTCCGAGAGAGAGCGCCGGCCGGCTCGCCCTTTCCCGCTCTCCCGAGGCTCCCTTCATGAACGATCTTTCTCCGATCGCGGCCGACCAGGCCGCGCCGCTGTCGCCGGTCCCTCATCCCGACGCCGCCGGCGCCATCATCGCTGCCGCCCAGCAACTCCTCCCTCATCTTGAGCGCGGCCAGCGGGTCGACGTCGCGATCCTGCGCGCGGCCATGGAAGCCGAATTCGGCGCCTCCGACGCCTCCGGCGCCTGGGACTGGAAGACGGCTTATGACGCTTGCGAGGCCGCGACCGTTCTTTTCCTGCGCAAATACGGAAAGGCGCTGTTCCGCAAAGCCGACTCTCCGGCTGCACGACTTTCCGCCCTGGTCAAGATCGCCGCGCTTCTTCCGACCCACACGCGCCGCTCCGCCGAGAGCGAGACCTTCCAGCAGTTCTCGACGCCGACCCCGCTAGGCCTCGCGGTCCTGATCGCGGCTGCCATCGGGCCGACGGACCGCGTGCTGGAGCCTTCGTCGGGAACCGGCCTCCTCGCCATCCTGGCCGAGATCGCCGGCGGTGCGCTTGTCCTGAACGAGTTGGCCGAGGCCCGGGCGACGCTGCTTTCCTCCCTCTTTCCGGGCGTGTCCGTCACACGCTTCGACGCAGCTCAGATCGACGATCACCTCGATACCGCCGTCGTCCCGAGCGTCGTCCTGATGAATCCGCCCTTCTCGGCGATGGCCAACGTCGCCGGCCGCATGGCCGACACCGCCTATCGCCACATCGCCTCGGCCCTGGCCCGCCTCGCCGACGGCGGGCGGCTGGTGGCGATCACCGGCGCAAACTTCGGGCCCGACGCCCCGGCCTGGCGCGACGCCTTCGTCCATCTGCAGGAACGCGGCCGCATCGTCTTCACCGCCGCGATCGACGGCGCGGTCTATGCCAAGCACGGCACGACCATCGACACGCGGCTGATCGTCATCGACAAGACGCCCGCCGAGAACCCGGCCACCCTGCCGGAATCGCGGGGCATCGCGCCTGACGTGGCCACGCTGCTGAGCTGGATCGCCGAGCACGTTCCGGCGCGCCTGGCGCTCGCGCCGAGCCTCGCCATCGCCATGTCGGCCGCCGCCGCACCGCGGACGGTGCGGGGCTATCTCGCGCGTGCCGCTGCGGCGGGGCCGGTCAAGCCGTCCGTTGCCGATCCGGAGGCGATCGATCTCGCCTATGAGACGATCAACTGGACGTCGCCCGAAAGCGCGCTCCTCAGCGATGCGATCTATGAGGAATATCGGCTCCAATCGATCCAGATTCTCGGAGCCCAGGCGCACCCGACCAAGCTGGTGCAGTCCGCCGCCATGGCCTCGGTCGCGCCGCCGAAGCCGAGCTATCGGCCGCGGTTGCCGATCGACCTCGTCAGCGACGGCCTCCTCTCCGACGCCCAACTCGAGACGGTGATCTACGCCGGCGAGGCGCATGGCGACTATCTCGCCGGCGCCTGGACCGTGGATGAGACCTTCGATCTCGTCACCGCGTCCCGCGACGATGCGCCGAACGCCGTCCGCTTTCGCCGCGGCTTCATGCTGGGCGACGGCACCGGCGCCGGCAAGGGCCGTCAGTCGGCTGGCATCATTCTCGATAATTGGCTGAAGGGCCGGCGCAAGGCGGTCTGGATATCGAAGTCCGACAAGCTCCTGGAGGATGCCCAGCGCGACTGGTCGGCCCTCGGCATGGAGCGCCTGCTCATCACGCCGCTCTCGCGGTTCGCGCAGGGCAAACCGATCCGGCTGGCCGAAGGCGTCCTATTTTTAACCTACGCTACGCTGCGGTCCGACGACCGTGGCGAGAAGGTTTCGCGCGTCCGCCAGATCGTTGAATGGTTGGGCTCCGACTTCGACGGAGTGATTATTTTCGACGAGAGCCACGCCATGCAGAACGCCGGTGGCGGCAAGGGCGAACGCGGCGACGTCGCCCCCTCGCAGCAGGGCCGCGCGGGCTTGCGCCTCCAGCACGCCCTGCCCAAGGCGCGCGTGGTCTATGTCTCGGCCACCGGCGCGACGACCGTCCACAATCTCGCCTACGCCCAGCGGCTCGGCCTCTGGGGCGGCGAGGACTTCCCCTTCGCCACCCGCGCCGAATTCGTCGAGGCGATCGAGGATGGCGGTGTCGCCGCCATGGAGGTGTTGGCCCGCGACCTGCGTTCGCTCGGGCTCTACACCGCCCGCTCGCTTTCCTATGACGGCGTCGAGTATGAGCTGATCGAGCACCAGCTCACCGATGAACAGCGCCGCATATACGATTCCTATGCCGGGGCGTTCTCGATCATCCACAATCACCTCGACGCGGCGATGCAGGCCGCCAACATCACCGGCGAGAGCGGCACGCTGAACCGGCAGGCGAAGTCGGCGGCCCGCTCGGCCTTCGAGAGCGCCAAGCAGCGCTTCTTCGGCCATCTGCTAACCTCGATGAAGACGCCGACCTTGATCCGCCGGATTGAGCAAGACCTGGCCGACGGCCACGCCACCGTCATCCAGATCGTCTCGACCGGCGAAGCGCTGATGGAGCGCCGGCTCGCCGAGATTCCGACCGAGGATTGGAACGACGTCCGCGTCGACATCACGCCGCGCGAGTACGTTCTCGATTACCTCGCCCACTCCTTCCCGGTGCAACTCTACGAGCCGTTCACCGACAGCGAGGGCAATCTCTCGTCCCGGCCCGTCTTTCGGGACGGCCAGCCTGTGCAAAGCCGCGAGGCCGTCGCCCGCCGCAACGAGCTGATCGAGCGTTTGGCTTCGCTCCCGCCGGTGCCCGGTGCGCTTGACCAGATCGTCCAGCGCTTCGGCACCGACCTCGTCGCCGAAGTGACCGGACGCTCGCGCCGCGTCGTGCGCAAAAGCGACCGCCTCGTCGTAGAGAACCGCGCCGCCTCCGCCAATCTCGCCGAGACCGCCGCCTTCATGGACGACCTGAAGCGCATCCTTGTGTTCTCGGAGGCGGGTGGCACTGGGCGCAGCTATCACGCCGAACTGTCAGCGCGGAACCGCCGGCTGCGTGTCCACTATCTGCTCGAACCCGGCTGGAAGGCCGACGCCGCGATCCAAGGCCTCGGGCGGACGAACCGCACCAACCAGGCCCAGCCACCGCTCTTCCGGCCGATCGCCACCGACGTGAAGGCGGAGAAACGCTTCCTCTCGACCATCGCTCGCCGCCTCGACACGCTGGGCGCGATCACGCGCGGCCAGCGCCAGACCGGCGGTCAGGGGCTGTTCCGGCCCGAGGACAACCTCGAATCCCACTACGCCCGCGACGCGCTGCGCCAGCTCTATCTGCTGCTCGTCCGCGGCAAGATCGAAGACTGCTCGCTCCAGATGTTCGAGGACGCCACGGGCCTCAAGCTCATGGACGCGAACGGCATCAAGGACGAGTTGCCGCCGATCACGACCTTCCTCAACCGCCTGCTGGCGCTCACCATCGATCTGCAAGGCGTGCTGTTCACCGCGTTCGAGCAGTTGCTGAACGCCAAGATCGAAGGCGCCATCGCCAGCGGCGTCTATGACCTCGGCCTGGAGACGCTGCGGGCCGAGAGCTTCGTCGTCACTGATCGCCGCGCGATCTACACCCATCCCGCGACGGGCGCGGAGACCCGGCTGCTCACCATCACCGAACGCCGGCGCAATCGCCCGGTGACGCTCGATGAGGCGCTGGACCACCTCGCCGATCCCCGCGCCATGCTGCTCGTCAACGAGCGCTCGGGCCGCGCCGCCGTGCAGATCCCGGCGCCGAGCCTGATGCTCGATGATGGCGAGATCGAACGCCGCGTGCGGCTGATCCGGCCGATGGAGCACCATCACGCTTCGCTGAAGATGATGGACGAGAGCCACTGGCAGGCGGCAGAGCGGGAGGCCTTTGCGGCCGCCTGGACTCGTGAACTGGCCGAGGTCCCCGAGTTCGCCGACAGCACGATCCATATCGTCGCCGGTTTGCTGCTGCCGATTTGGAAGCGCCTGCCGAACGAGTCGACGCGCGTGTATCGGCTTCAGACCGACGCGGGCGAGCGCATCATCGGCCGCAGAGTCTCGCCGGCCTGGGCGGCGAACGCGACCGTGACCGGAACCACCGCCCTGACACCGGATGCCGCCTTCGCAGCGCTGATGGAAGGCCGCACCGTTCTCGACCTCGCCGAGGGCCTGCAGCTCCACCGCGTGCGCGTGATGGGCGCTCACCGCATCGAGCTGTCGGGCTTCTCCGACACGATGCGCGACCGCCTGCGCGCCTACGGCCTCTTCGGCGAAATCATCTCGTGGAAGCTGCGCATGTTCGTGCCGACCGATCCCGCCGGCGCCGGAGTGCTGGCCAAAGTCCTCGACCACTATCCGGTCGAGCGTATTGGCGAGCGGGAGGCGGCGTGATGGCCCGCCAAGACGCCTCCGAACTGGCACACCGTCTCGCGCGTGACGCCGAAGCGGTGTGCCGCCATTACCTCTCCGCCGGCCGCCGCGAAGGCGGCTACTGGCTCGTGGGCGACGTGCGCAATACTCCGGGCCGCTCGATGTTCGTCCGGCTCAAGGAGTCGCCGAAAGGGCCTGCCGGCAAATGGACCGACGCCGCCACGGGCGAACATGGCGACTTGCTCGATGTCATCCGCGAAAGCTGCGGCCTGATCGACTTCAAGGATGTCGCCGATGAGGCACGTTCGTTCCTCAGCCTGCCGCATCCTGAGCCCGAGCTTGATCGTGCCCGCTCGCGCAAGCCCAGCGCACCGGCAGGATCGCCGGAGGCGGCGCGGCGACTCTTCGCGATGTCGCAGCCGATGGAACGCAGCCCCGTAGAGTCGTATTTGCGTCGTCGCGGCATTACGGCTTTGCACCGAACCGGAAGCCTGCGCTTCCATCCACGCTGCTACTATCGGCCCGACGACCACAGCCCGACCGAGACTTGGCCGGCGATGATCGCCGCCGTCACCGATCTCTCCGGCCATCTGACCGGCGCGCATCGCACCTGGCTCGATCCCGGCGGCTTCAGCGAGACGACGCTCGGCAAGGCGCCGATCGACACGCCGAGACGGGCGATGGGTGACCTTCTCGGTCACGCCGTTCGATTTGGCGTGGCGGGCGAGGTCATGGCGGCCGGCGAGGGCATCGAGACGATGCTCTCGCTCCGATGCGTCTTGCCGACCATGCCGATGGTCGCAGCCCTCTCGGCGGCGCATCTCTCCGCCATCCTGTTCCCGGACACGCTGCGGCGACTCTACATCGCCCGCGACGATGATCCGGCCGGTAACGGCGCGATGGCGACGTTGATCGACCGGGCGCAGGAGGCCGGGATCGAGGCGATCGTGATCTCGCCACGGCTCGGCGACTTCAACGAGGATCTCCGCCTGCTCGGCATCGACGCGCTTCGAGCAGCCAGCCGGGTGCAGATCGCTGCGCAGGACGTCGCCCGCTTCATGGAGCTGGCGGCGTAGCCGGAACGGGGATGGGGCGCGGGCAGCGTCGTCGCCATAAGGTCGGCGGCCATCTTTCCCTCGGCGCCGGAGAGGACCACGCCCACGGCCTTCTGAGAGGGCGATCGGGCTCACAGTCGGGCCGGCCGGGCAATGGCGGCGGCCGACTATTTTCCGGCGCGGCCCAGTGGGCCGCTTTCCATCGCGAAACAAAATAGCCGGCCTTAGCCATCAAGGCCCTCGCTGCGCTCGGGCTGCCAGTCCGCCCCGCCGGTGAGCCTTCGTCGCCATGAAGGCCGCGATGGGCGCGGCCGATCAAGCGAAGGAAAACTGCGATGACCCCCGACCACGACGACGCTTTCGAACCGCACCACAGTTCATCCCCGACCGACCAAGTCCTCCATGAACTCCAGCTCTATGGCTATCGTCCCTTCCATGACGAGCCCGATGCCAGGCCGCTTCCGGAAGCGAACATCCTCGCCGGCAGCATCTCCGACATCTTCGACGCCCTCGTGGTGGCGCTTGGTGACACTCGCCTCGAACCCGACCTCGAGGACCTGCTCTGGTCGACGGTGAACGTCTTCCATCGGGCCATCGAACGGATCGAACGTGAACTCGACGACAACGAGCTGTCCCAGCAGCGCTCGCAACGGGAGCAGGACGGCAGCGAGGTCAAATCCGTCGAGCTGGAGCGACTGACGGCGGAAGGCCAGACGCTGATCGAACGCCGCAACGCCTTCGAGCTGATGCGCGACCAGGCCGCCGACCAGTTCGAGCACCACACCCATTCGGCCTGGCGGCCGCGCAACGGATCGAAGGTCAACCATCGCAACCTGACCTCGGCGATGATCGATAGCCGCGATTTCCTGGCGGCGAAGAAGCGCGCCGAGAATCAGGTGCTCTTCCCAGCGGGGCCGAAGGTGGCATTGACTGGCGGGCTCGACTTCAACGATCACCGGCTGGTCTGGGCCAAGCTCGATCAAGTTCACACCAAGCACCCGGACATGGTGCTGCTGCACGGCGGATCGCCGAGGGGTGCGGAGCTAATCGCCGCCAAATGGGCCGACAACCGCAAGGTGCCGCAGATCGCCTTCAAGCCCGACTGGACGAAGCACGCCAAAGCCGCACCGTTCAAGCGCAACGACTCGTTGCTGGAGACCCTGCCGATCGGCGTCCTGCACTTCCCGGGCACCGGCATCCAGGACAACCTCGCTGACAAGGCGAAGAAGCTCGGCATCCCGGTCTGGAAGTTCGGCGGCGCGTGAGCGCCGCCTTACCCTTCCCGTGCAATGACGTGAAACCGCAACGGCGGGTCAACGGCTTTCCGCAAAACCGCCTTTCAGTCCGCTTCACCCGTCACCGCGAGCCGGGCCGCACGAGCATAGTGCGCCAACTCCGTGTCGTTCTCGATCAGGCCGTCGAGCAGCGCCTTCATATCGCTCTGATCGGACGCCGATTGAAACGGTCCCGCCTGTCGCTCGATCGCCAGCACCGCAATCGCGAGCGCCTTCTTCACCAGATGCAACTCGCGTCCCGTGAACTCCGTCATGCCGCATGCCTCAACCATCATGTCGACTCGTAAGCGCACCTTAGCCGATCGGTCAGCGCACCGTGAGGATAGCGAGGTTTCACGCATGGTCGGCGACGGCCTTTGAGTAACGGCTCCTGCCGACGGGCGCCACCCCGCGTCTACCAGCGCTGATCCTTGGTCCGGCCGAGGGGCCTGACGCCATCAACCCACAAGGGGTCGGCTTACGCTGAAGCGTGCCGCCGCTCCGTCTTTGCCTGCGCGGTGATTGCGGCCCTCGGTCGGACACATCGGGCGCCTGTCGCGCGGGGATGGCCCCGCCTCAACACAGGAGCCGGATCAATGTCTCAAGCCCTCGCACTCGCAAACGGCTGGAACCTCGCCACCACCCTCATGGCCTGCGTCGTCGTCTTTCATGCTGACGCTGGCAACTACGGCGTCATGCTCGCCGCCGAGTATGACGGCGATCCCGGCACCGTCATCCACGAATTCGACCCCTTCCAACCATGAAGGGGCGAAGTGCCACGCAAGCTGCACCGCAGAACGCCAACGGGAATTCTCCTCCCGCTGGCGTCTGTTTTCAGCTATACTTCTGCTCGCGCCGCGGTGGTGGTGGATGGCGCGACCGTCAAACATTCTCTCACGGGAGACCATCGCCATGATCTTCATTGGTATCATCGCCAGCATCGCCGCGATCGGCGTTCTCTGCTGCTTGATGTTCTATCTCGCGGTCTATGCGCTGCCCTTGTTCGCTGGCGTCACAGTTGGCGCATGGGCTTACGGCACAGGCGCGGGATGGCTCGGAGCTATTGCCGTTGGATTTGTCGCGGGCTTGGTCACACTCGGCGTGGGCCAACTCCTGCTCGTGTTCGTGAAACCGCTCTGGCTGAGGCTCGCGATCGCCATCGCCTTCGTCGCGCCGGCCGCAATCGCCGGCTATCACGCCACCCACGGCATCGTGAAACACACTATGCCGTCCGAGACGTGGCCGATCATCTTCTCTGTGATCGGCGCCATCGCAGTCGGCGTCACCGCATTCGTTCGCGTGACGACGTTGGCTGGGACCGCGCCTACGGGACAAGGCGGCATGGCGCGCGCTTAAGCGGGCTGCACGGCAGGGGCGGCCGAGCAAGGCTTGCATACGCCGTCCTAGTCGTTTGTTGGCGAGACGATGCCATAGAGCGCCTCTCGACTAGACGTGAGCAGCCCACATCGAAGCCCGCCGGGAACACAAGCCAATCGGCGAAGCTGCTCCTCAACTCCACAATGGTGGATCCCTGAGACGTCTTTCGTCTACGCGGCCGGGCGACGATCCCACTTTCGTCCGCCGGACGCCGATACGGAATGTTGCGCTAAACGTGCCGGTCCATTGGGGAAGGCGACGGGTCGAGCCACGTTCTCCTCGATACACCTCTGTCTGATCGAGCACTCCAAGCGGCCTCTTCGATGGGCTGATCTGGCCGAAGGCCGGCTGCGCCTCGACCGCCTATGCCGCAATGGCGCCGATCGACTTTCTTCCCCTGCCGGCTTCGCCGGCATTCCTCGCGAAACAACAAAGTCGCCTGGCTGCCATCCTCCGCTGCGCTTCGGCCTGCAAGCAGGTGCGGCGCCGATCGCCTCCGGCCAACCGATCGCCATCGAGGCCGCATGGTGCGGGCTCGAAACAGAGATCAAGGAGAACTACCATGGCGACCATCGGCACCTTCAAGAAGACCGGCAACGAGTTCAGCGGCCAAATCGTCACCCTCAGTGTCCAGGCGAAGAACGTCCGCATCGTTCCCGAGGCCAACCGCTCCGGCGAGAACGCCCCCAGCCACCGCGTCTTCGTGGGCCGCGTCGAGATCGGCGCCGCCTGGGCCAAGCGCTCCAACGAGGGCCGCGATTATCTGGGCCTCAAGCTCGACGACCCGAGCTTTACCGCCCCGATCTACGCCAACCTCTTCGACGACGAGGACGGCGAGGGCTACAGCCTGATTTGGTCTCGTCCCAACGGCCGCCGCGCCGACTAACCGCCAGCGACGCCCCGCCCGATCCTCGGGCGGGGCAGTCCTTCAAGGCCCCGCCAAGGCACGCACGCGAAACCACCTCGAGGCTGGCCCGAACGGGCTGGCCTTCCGGCTTTGCACCTTGTCGCTTTTCCGGATCGCCGGTTGGCCAACCCTACGCGTTTCCGCAGGTCCGGTTGGTCGGATCGGGACGCGAGCTGAATTGTAACGCGACTCGCGTAGAGTCATGTTTCAGTGACTTCCACCGTCTCATCGAGGAGGTCGGCGGGTTTCACGTTCAACGCTTCCGCCAAATGCCACATCGTCAACAGCGTGACATTTTGCTGGCCCCGCTCCATGCCGCTCACATAGGCGCGGTCCACACCCATTTTCACGGCGACCGCTTCCTGGCTCAGACCGGCAGCGACGCGATACCTCCTGACGTTGGCTCCAAAGATTCTGCGAATGTCCATCCGCAGGATAGGAGACAATAGTGCATTATATCGCTACGTGTTATAATACACGGCCGCGTCGGCTGAGCGTGATGCCGCCAGCGGGCTGCCGTGATGCGTGAAAAGCATCGGGAAATTTCACTTGTCGGTCTGGTGTGCCTTGGCGGAGCCGATACGATCAATTAACCAAGACAGATGGACGCGCCGATGATCACGATGGACTTCCTGGATCGTCCGCCCGAGAGCAACCGTCTCACGGCTTACGATGAAAGCCATCTCGCCGCCTACATCCGGTTGCTGGACGCCGACGCGGAAGGGGCCGATTGGCGTGAGGCGGTGCAAATCATCTTCGGATTCGACCCCGACGATGACCCCGACCGCGCTCGCGTTATTCATCAAAGCCATCTCGCCCGCGCCCGCTGGATGACCACGACGGGCTATCGCGAGCTCCTCCGTCCCCGCGTGTCCTAGAGCGGGACACTCCTCCCGGTTGTGCAAGGCATCGCGCCCCGCAGTTTTGGGGACTTCCGCCGAGCCTCGTCGGCGGCGAGGCTTAACGCGCAGGGGGCCACTCAGAGCGCGGACGAGGAGACGCGTATGGCCGAGCCGCCGGATTGGCGATTGCAGACAACCGAACGCGCGCTGAACCGCTTGGAACGGCAAGGGTTCGCGTGGGAGTTTCTGCGCCGCAATCCCGACTATCGCAGCGACTATGACCGCCTGCGCGGCACCCCGGCCAGCCGCGAGAGCGCTTCATTGCCGCATAGGAGCGCCACCCCGCAATGGGGGTTGCGCTTTCCTGCTCGATCCCGACCGCTCCGCTAGCGAGACCGCGATCTTCTGGCGGCCAGAGCTTGTCGCCAGCGTCTTGCTGATTGAACCAGCGCCGGCCGTCTTTCTCGCCGCCAAGCGACTCGACCAGCTCGACCTAACTCACGCCACACTGCACGCGCAACCCGGAGGCGAAGGTGCGATCATTTTAGCCGATCCCGACGGCGATCATCATTTGGTCGTCGGCGCCATCGACCCGGCTCAACCGCTCGCCGTTCTGCTGCCGCTCGACGACAACTTCCACATCCGCGCCGAAGCGGCATTGCGATTCCAACGCCGCCTATTTGGACGCGCCCCCGGTCCGCTACCGCGCGCGCTCACGCTCACACCGCGCCGCCGCCTGCGGCTGGTGCGCATGGTGCGTGCGCTCGATGGCCGATCCGCAGGCGCGACTTATCGCGAAATCGCCGGCGTGCTTTTCGACACGCCGCGGCAGTCCGCCACCGAATGGAAAACGTCGTCCATCCGCGCCCAGACAATCCGTTTGGTCAAGGATGCCGAGACGATGGTGCGCGGCGGCTATCTCCGCTTGCTGGCCGGCCGCTGACTCCCTGCGGTCCCCATCGAACGAGGGGCACAAGGGGGGTACGCGCACAGAGGGGTCTCACTCCGTCATCCACCCTGACGCCGGTGGTTCGCCATCGTGGTCGCCGCTTCGCCACTGCACGCCGGCGGGGCAGCCGATCCACCGGAGGCCCCAATGTCAGCAGCGCGACTCGACCCCCCGCCACGCTATCTCCGCACATCCGAGGCGGCGCGCTTCCTCGGCCTATCCGGTCGCACGCTGGAGAAGCACCGCACCTACGGCACGGGACCGGTCTATCGCAAGCTCGGCGGACGCATTGTCTATGCCCTCGACGATCTTCAGGCTTGGGCGGATCGCGGCACACGGCAGTCGACATCAGATCCGGGCCACGGTGTTGTCCACCCTGCAAAACGACAGGCGACGCCCGCCGGGGGAATGCCCGTGCGACGCGGCGGCGCGTCATGATCGTCGCGCTCCTCAATCAGAAGGGTGGCGTCGGCAAGACGATGCTCACGCTGCATGTCGCCGGCGAATGGGCGAGCAAGGGAAGGCGCGTCCTACTCATTGACGCGGACCCACAGGGCTCCGCGCTCGATTGGTCCCAGCAGCGGGCACGCGAAGGCCTGCCGCGACTCTTCGGTGTCATCGGCCTGGCGCGGGATACGCTTCACAGCGAAGCGCCGGAGCTGGCGCGAGACGCCGATCATGTGGTGATCGACGGGCCACCGCGCGTCGCCAGCCTGATGCGGTCCGCGCTGCTTGCCGCCGACCTGGTACTGATCCCCGTGCAGCCATCGCCTTTCGATGGCTGGGCGTCCGCGGAGATGCTCTCGCTGCTGGGCGAGGCGCGGATCTACCGCCCCCAGCTCGCCGCCCGCTTCGTGCTGAATCGCTGCGGAGCGCGAACCGTCATCGCGCGCGAGACGGCCGAGACGCTCGCCGATCACGATCCGCCGGTACTCACCAGCACCGTCGGCCAGCGCGTCACCTTCGCCGACGCGGCACGCTCCGGCCGCCTGGTCTCCGAGATCAACGAACGCAGCCCCGCTGCGCGCGAGATCACCGCACTCTGCACTGAGGTCGGGAGGATCGCACCATGACGGAGCGGCCCCACAAACGCGCCTTCACTGCACGTCCAGCCGATCCAGAGAGCTGGGTGAAAGCCCCCAATCCGCGGCACCCGCGCGGCGGCGACACCGCCACCTTCACCGCGCGCCTCACCATCGACGTCACGCCCGACATGCGTGGCCAGATCAAGATCGCCGCGTTTCAGCGTGGGGTCACCGTCGCCGACATGCTGCGCGAGCTACTCGCCCGCGAGTTTCCCCCAACCGATGGAGCAACGCCATGAACGGCGCAGCCGACTTGCGTCGCGCCGCGACGCCGAACGTCGCCGGCCTGACCCATGTCGAGCTGACCTGGATCGAGAAAAGGATCGAATATTGGATCCGGTTCGGACAGGAGGTCCACGAACAGATTCTCGACCGCCGCCGGCGCGTCGTCAGCTTCCCGCCCCACAGCGTTTTCGCGCTTGTCCGCTGGGCGTCCAACGACTTCGGAACGGTCCTCTCGCGCATCGACATCGTGCGCGCGGTTTCGCCGGGCGAACCCTATCAGACGTTGCCCTTCGTGCGCCCCGGCGGCGACATTCTGCTGAAGGCCGAGAGCTGGCGACACGTCGAGCGCGTCCTGCAGATCGTCGACGCGATCGAGTCCAGCGGCATCAATCCCGCCGAGGTCTCGCCGCACCATTGGCGCCACGTTCATAACCGGCTCGTCGCCGGCCAGGAACCGCGCAACTACACCGCGCAGCAGCACCGGGCCATCCTCTTGCGCCGAAGGGTCGAGCCATGACCCGCTTCGGCTACGTCATCACGACGTACTTCACCGTGATGCTGATCGGTGGCCTGTCCTTCATCCACATCACGCCCCGGCTGATCTGGAACGCGTCCGCCAGCACGCCGATCGGACTCTATTCGCTCGACCGGTCGCCACGCCTTCAAGTGACTGACCTCGTCGCCGTGGACGCCCCTGAGCCGCTCGCATCGTTCCTCGCCGAGCGTGGCTACGTGCCGCGCGGCGTCCCCCTCATGAAACGCGTCGCCGCCCTTCCCGGCCAGCAGGTCTGCCGCACCGGCGCACACGTCACCGTCGATGGCGTCGCGATGGGTGAAGCGCTGACGCGCGACCGTCTCGGCCGCCATCTGCCCGTCTGGCAGGGCTGCCGGCGCATCGCCGACGGCGAGATCTTCCTCATGAACTGGTCCGTCGAGGACAGCCTCGACGGGCGCTACTTCGGTCCGATTTCCACCCGCTCGATCATCGGCCGCGCAACGCCTGTGTGGACCGATGAAGACGGCGGCGGCCGCTTCCAATGGCGCGCCGCGACGCGGTGAACGACGCGCCTATCCGACCTCACCGCACAGCAAAGGAGTCTTCCCATGCCGCAGATCGGCGAATTCACCCGCACGAAGAACGGCTACGCCGGCCACATCCGCACGCTCTCGCTCGACGCCGAAATCGTGCTCGTCCCCGCCGAGCACACCGACGCTGAGAACGCGCCGGACTACCGTGTTCACCACGGCAGCGATGACGGCCCCGAGATCGGCGCCGGATGGAAACGCACCGGTGAGAAAGCCGGCGACTACGTCTCCCTGCAGATCGACGATCCCACCTTGGCCCAGCCAATCCGCGCCAATCTGTTCCAATCGGCCGAAGACAAATCCGCCTGGAATCTGCACTGGAACCGCCCGCCCAAGCGCGGCGAGCGGGACTGAACGATGTCCGGCCCGCGCCATCAAGCTGTCGTCGGGCGGCCAAGCGCCGTCCGACTGACATGCCTCCTTCTCCTTTCCGGCCTGCTGCTCGCCGTGCCGTTTAACGCCACAGCGAGCGCGCAGAACCCACCGGGCACGCGGACGGCGACGGCCCATCCGTTCGCCGCCTACATTGAAGAGGCCGCACGGCGCTTCCGCATCCCGGCCGCGTGGATTCGCGCCGTCATGCGCGCGGAAAGCGCCGGCGATGTGCGCGCGATCTCCTCTGCCGGGGCGATGGGCTTGATGCAGATCATGCCTGCTACCTGGGCGGAGCTGCGCGTCCGCCATGGTCTCGGGCGAAACCCATACGATCCGCGCGACAATATATTGGCTGGCGCAGCTTACTTGCGCGAGATGCATGATCGCTACGGTTCGCCGGGGTTTCTTGCAGCCTACAATGCGGGGCCAGGGCGCTACGAAGAATATCTCGCGGGCCGCCCGTTGCCGGCCGAGACCCGCGCCTATGTGGCCGCATTGATCCCTTCCTTCGGCGGCGGTGACCTGCCGGGTGCAACCACCGTCGCCGCGGCTGATCCTCGCGCCTGGACTCGCGCGCCGCTGTTCATCACGCGCGCCAACAACGTGACCAGCGTCGATCCAGCGCAGGCGGAAAGCACTCCGGACGACGCTCTGGCAGCAACTCGGGCGCGCGAGACTTCCGCGATCGTCCCGCAATCCTCGGGCCTGTTCGTGGCGCGCTCGGATGGCGGAGGCCCGCGATGACGGCGCTTCGTTCGGATCGCGGTCTGGCGGGCTCCAGCGCATCATGGAGTGCGTGGAGGGGGAAGCAGGACAACACAACCGCACGATGGCAGGATAAAGGGGCGCGATGTGCGCCTCGGTTCGGTTGTGCTTTTTCAATGGCTTACGCTGCGAATTCGCGAGGTGCGCCTGTTCGGCGCAGCCTGCGGCTCCGGCGATTTCATAAGCAAATCAGCGCTATCGCGCGATGTGCGGTCTTGCCGCCATGAGCGACGACAACGATTTCCGCGTCCGGCCAGGCCGCATCCGATCGACCAGCGCGCAGCGCGCGAGGCCGTTCATCGCCCAAGCCTTGGCCGCCGCCCAGCGCGCCGGCGGCTCGGTCTCCCGCAAGGGGACGATCGGCCCGAACCACCGCTCCCGGTTCGGCCGGGGCCAGCGCGCATCAGTGCAGGCCAATCGGTTCATCACGTCCCGCTCGCGCGGCGCCGTCGTCAAGGCGCGTGTCGTCCGTCACGGCGGACGGAGCGCGCCGCTCGCGACCCACCTGAACTATCTGGGCCGCGAGGGCGTCACCCGGGACGGAGAGAAGGCCCGGCTGTTCGGGCCTGGCGCCGATGACGCTGATCCGAAGGCGTTCGCGGAACGGTGCGAGGATGACCGGCATCATTTCCGGTTCATCGTCTCGCCGGACGACGCCGTGGAGATGTCAGACCTCAAGACCTTCGCCCGCGATTTGGTCGGCCAGATGGAGAAGGACCTCGGCACCAAGCTCGAATGGGTCGCCGTCGATCACTGGAATACCGAACATCCGCACGTCCATTTAATTGTGCGTGGCGTGCGCGAGGATGGCGAAAACCTCGTCATCTCCCGCGACTATATCAAGGAAGGCATGCGTGATCGGGCGCGGGATCTGATCACGCAGGAATTGGGGCCGCGCACGGATCACGAGATCCGTCGCACCCTGGAACGTCAGATCGACACCGAGCGCTGGACCAACCTCGATCGGCAGCTCGCACGCGACGGCTATCGCACCGGCGTCATCGACCTCGCGCCACATCCCAACCGCCAGCCCGACGAATTTCATGCGCTCAAGGTCGGGCGCCTTCGCAAACTGGAATCGCTCGGGCTTGCCGACCAGGTCGGCCCCGGCCAGTGGACTGTTTCCGAAAATGCCGAGACGACGCTGCGCGAGCTCGGCGAACGCGGCGACATCATCAAGCGCATCCATCGCGGCCTTTCAGAACACAGCATCGAACGCGGCGCGTCCAACTATGTGCTCGCCGGGGAAAGTCTGGACGATCCTGTGGTCGGCCGGCTGGTCGCCCGCGGTCTCGACGATGAGCTGAAGGGTACAGCCTATGCCGTGGTCGACGGCATGGACGGCCGCACCCATCACATCAAGCTGCCCGATCTCGACGCCGCCGGCGATAGCGCGCCCGGCTCAATCGTCGAGCTGCGCAGGTTCGACGACGCGAAGGGGCAGCGTCGCGTCGCGATGGCGGTCCGATCAGACCTCACCATCGAGCAGCAGATCACCGCGACCGGCGCCACTTGGCTTGATCGACAGGCGATCGCCCGCGAGCCGGTTGCGCTCGGTGGCGGGGGCTTCGGCGCGGAGGTGCGCGACGCCCTGGACCGGCGCGCCGAACACCTGATTGGGCGAGGTCTGGCCGAACGTCAGAACCGCGGCGTCAGCTTCAGCCGCAACCTGATCGAGACGCTCCGCCGGCGCGAGTTGGACGCCGTGGGCGCCAAGATCGCGGCAGAGAGCGGCCGCCCATTCAATAAGGCCGCGGCGGGGGAATACGTCGCTGGCGCCTACCAGCGGCGCATCGCGCTCGCCTCCGGCCGCTTCGCGATGATCGATGACGGCCTCGGCTTCCAGCTCGTGCCCTGGTCGCCCTCACTCGAAAAGAAACTCGGCCGGCATGTCTCCGGTCTCGCGCGCAGCGATGGCGGCATCGACTGGAGCTTCGGCCGCAAGCGGAGGCTGGGCCTGTGAACAGCGCGCCTCATCAAGAAAGGACTCCACTATGTCGGCCACCAAAATCCTCTGGGGCCAGATCCTTGTCGTCTCCCTGATTGTGCTCGCGACCACCTGGGCCGCGACGCAGTGGACGGCATGGCAGCTCGGCTTCCAGCCGCAGCTCGGCCGGCCATGGTTCGAACTCTTCGGCTGGCCGATCTACTATCCGCCGGCCTTCTTCTGGTGGTGGTACTTCTACGATGCCTATGCACCGCACGTTTTCGTCGAGGGCGCCTATATCGCGGCATCCGGCGGCTTCATCGCCATCGCGGTCGCCATCGGTATGTCGGTCTGGCGCGCGCGCGAGGCCAAGAATGTCGAGACCTACGGCTCGGCGCGCTGGGCGCGAGCCGATGAAGTCCGGGCGGCCGGCCTGCTTGGACCCGATGGTGTGGTGCTCGGCAGGTTCGACGGCGCCTATCTTCGTCATGACGGACCTGAGCATGTGCTGTGCTTCGCCCCGACCCGCTCCGGCAAGGGCGTCGGCCTTGTTGTGCCGTCGCTGCTGACCTGGCCAGGCTCCGCCATTGTTCACGACATCAAGGGCGAGAACTGGCAGCTCACCGCCGGCTTCCGCGCCCGACACGGCCGGGTGCTGCTGTTCGACCCGACCAACGCGAAGTCGTCCGCCTACAACCCGCTGCTCGAGGTCCGCCACGGCGAATGGGAGGTTCGCGACGTCCAGAACATCGCCGACATTCTCGTCGATCCCGAAGGGAGTTTGGAACGCCGCAATCATTGGGAGAAGACGTCCCACGCGCTGCTGGTCGGCGCCATTCTGCACGTTCTATACGCCGAGACCGACAAGACGCTCGCCGGCGTCGCCGCCTTCCTGTCCGACCCCAAGCGGCCGATCGAGTCGACGCTCGCCGCCATGATGAAGACGGCGCATCTCGGCGAAGCTGGACCGCACCCGGTCATCGCGTCGGCGGCGCGTGAGCTGCTGAACAAATCAGACAATGAGCGGTCCGGCGTGCTGTCCACCGCCATGTCGTTCCTCGGGCTTTACCGCGATCCGGTAGTGGCCGAAGTGACTCGCCGCTGTGATTGGCGCATCACCGACATCGTCGGCGGGACGCGGCCATCGACGCTCTACCTCGTGGTGCCGCCGTCCGACATCGCGCGCACCAAGCCGCTGATCCGGCTTCTCCTCAACCAGATCGGACGCCGCCTGACCGAGGACCTGCGGGCAAAGGGAGGCCGACACCGTCTGCTCCTCATGCTCGACGAGTTTCCAGCGCTCGGGCGCCTCGACTTCTTCGAGTCCGCGTTGGCCTTTATGGCCGGCTATGGCCTGAAGAGCTTCCTGATCGCGCAGTCGTTGAACCAGATCGAGAAAGCCTATGGCCCGAACAACTCGATCCTCGACAACTGCCATGTCCGCGTCAGCTTCGCGACCAATGACGAGCGGACGGCCAAGCGCGTGTCGGATGCGCTGGGCACCGCGACCGAGATGCGCGCGATGCGGAACTATGCCGGGCACAGGCTGAGCCCATGGCTCGGCCATCTGATGGTGTCGCGATCGGAGACCGCGCGCCCGCTGCTGACGCCGGGCGAGGTGATGCAGCTCCCACCCGCCGACGAGATCGTCATGGTTTCCGGAACGCCGCCGATCCGCGCGAAGAAGGCGCGCTACTTCGAGGATCGTCGGTTTCAGGAACGCATCCTGCCACCGCCGGCGCTGGCAAAGACAGCGGCGGCAAAGTCGGACGACTGGAGCAAGATGCCGCTGCCGCCGCGGCCGGAGATCGAGGGCGCCGCCGCAAAGGATGGCCAGGGCGACGACGAGGATCCGACCGGCTCGGAACGCCGCCACCAGCCCGAGCTGAACAAGGCCGGGACCGTCGAGAAGAAGGCGCCGATCAACAACGAGTTCGACCTCGATGGTCCCGACGACGCCGATGACGACGCCGCGCGCGCACGCCGGCTGAACCAGGTGATGCAGGGCATCGCGCGGCAGGTCTCGCTCGATCCCAACGATGGGATGGACCTCTGAGCGTGGCGATCATGAAGATTCCGAAGAAGCAGCGCCTCTCGGTCTATCTCGATCCGGACATCATGAAGGCGCTCACCGCTTATGCCGCGCGTCGCGATCAATCGCGATCCCTGGTCGCGGAAGCGGCGATCGCATCCTTCCTGTCACCCGACACCGCCGAGCGCCAGGAAGCCGCGACCACCAAGCGATTGGACCAGCTCGACCGGCGCATGACACGCATGGAACGCGACCTCGGCATTTCCGTGGAAATGCTCGCGGTGTTCGTCCGCCACTGGCTCACCACCAACCCGCCGTTGCCGGAGCCAGCCCAGGCGGCCGCACGCGCACAGGCGGGCGAGCGGTACGACGCCTTCGTCGCCGCGCTCGGCCGGCGACTCGCGAAGGGACCGAAGGTGCGTGAGGAGATTTCCGAAGACGTCACGGGCATCGCGGGCGCGGAATAACCATCGCGTAACGTGTCGCAAGCGTCCGGCAGTTCCGCCCTGTCCCTGTCTTTGTACGCCAGAGCACTACGACCCCGTTCTGCTTGTTGTCATGCCCTGATTTCTGCCTCTTCTACTGATCCCCGATCCAGGGCCGCGTGTTCGCGGTCCCGCACAGAACGGGGACGACATGGCGGTTTCTCACCAGCAATCAGAGGCGACCCTGCGAGGCGCGCGCATGTTGCGCACAGCCCTCGGCCCCGCCATCGCCGGATTCCTGGAAGACCCGTCGATCGTCGAGGTGATGCTCAATCCCGACGGGCGGCTCTGGATCGACCGCCTGTCCGAGGGGCTCTCCGACACCGGAGAGCGTCTGTCGCCCGCGGACGGCGAGCGCATCGTCCGCCTCGTCGCGCATCATGTCGGCGCAGAGGTTCATTCCGGTTCACCACGCGTTTCGGCGGAGCTTCCCGAAACGGGGGAGCGGTTCGAAGGCCTCTTGCCTCCTGTCGTGGCGGCGCCGGCGTTCGCGATCCGCAAACCCGCCGTCGCTGTCTTCACGCTCGATGACTACGTCGCCGCCGACATCATGTCGGTCGAACAGGCGGAGGTGCTCCGCCACGCCGTCGCGGACCGCCGCAACATCCTCGTCGCCGGCGGCACCTCGACCGGCAAGACGACGCTCACCAACGCGCTGCTCGCCGAGGTGTCGAAGACCTCCGACCGCGTCGTTCTGATCGAGGACACGCGCGAGCTGCAATGCGCCGCGCCCAACCTGGTCGCCATGCGGACGAAGGATGGCGTCGCATCGCTCTCCGATCTCGTCCGCTCCTCGCTTCGCTTGCGCCCCGATCGCATTCCGATCGGAGAGGTGCGCGGCGCCGAGGCGTTGGATTTGCTCAAGGCATGGGGGACGGGCCACCCGGGCGGCATCGGCACGATCCACGCCGGCACCGCGATCGGCGCGCTGCGCCGCCTCGAGCAGCTCATTCAGGAAGCCGTCATCACCGTCCCGCGCGCGCTGATCGCCGAGACCATCGATCTCGTCGCCGTGCTCAGCGGCCGCGGCTCGACCCGTCGCCTCGCCGCACTCGCCCGCGTCAAAGGCCTTCAGCCGGACGGCGACTACCGCGTCATCCCCGCAACCCAGCCCGTCTCAGGAGACCCCGAATGATCCGTCATGCCTTGCTCGCGCGCCGTCACATCGCGACAGCCGTGTCCGTCACCGTCGTCAGCATGATGCTGGCGCCGGCGGCTTATGCTTCCGGCTCATCGATGCCGTGGGAAGCGCCGCTGCAGTCCATCCTCGAATCCATCGAGGGACCTGTGGCCAAGATCATCGCCGTGATGATCATCATCATCACGGGTCTGACGCTCGCCTTCGGCGACACATCAGGCGGTGCGCGGAAGCTGATCCAGATCGTGTTCGGCCTCTCGATCGCCTTCGCCGCGTCGAGCTTCTTCCTGTCGTTCTTCTCTTTCGGCGGCGGAGCGCTCGTTTGATGGCGAGCTTGATCGATAGCACCGGCGACGTGCCGGGCTACGCCGTCCCGGTCCATCGGGCGCTCACCGAGCATATCCTGCTCGGCGGCGCGCCGCGCTCGATCGCCATCCTCAACGGCACGCTCGCGGCGGCGCTCGGCCTCGGCCTGCGCCTCTGGCTGGTCGGTCTCGGGCTCTGGGCGATCGGGCATTTCGCGGCGGTGTGGGCGGCCAAACGCGATCCGCAATTCGTCGACGTGGTGCGCCGTCACCTGCGCATCCCCGGCCACCTGAGCGCGTGAGGCCCCGATGATGAACCTTGCCGAATATCGCCGGACCTCAACCCGCCTCGCGGATTTCCTGCCCTGGGCCGCGCTCGCGGGCGAGGGCATCGTCCTCAACAAGGACGGCAGCTTCCAACGCACCGCTCGCTTTCGCGGTCCCGACCTCGATTCCGCGGTGCCGGCCGAACTTGTCGCCGTCGCCGGCCGCCTCAACAACGCCTTCCGCCGGCTTGGCTCGGGATGGGCGATCTTCGTCGAGGCGCAGCGGCATGGCGCCGGCGCCTATCCGGCGAGCCGCTTTCCCGAGGCCGCGTCCGCCCTGGTCGACGCCGAACGCAAAGCCGATTTCGAGGAAGACGCCTCGCACTTTGAGTCCAGCTACTTCCTGACCTTCGTCTACCTGCCACCGGCCGAGGACGCCGCCCGCGCCGAGAGCTGGCTCTATGAAGGCAAGGCCGACAACGGTCTTGACCCACATGAGGCGTTACGCGGCTTCGCTGATCGCACCGATCGCGTGCTCCAGCTCGTCGAGAACTTCATGCCGGAATGTGCATGGCTCGATGACGGCGAGACGCTGACTTATCTTCATTCGACCGTCTCGACCAAACGCCATCGTGTGCGCGTGCCCGAGACGCCCATGTATCTCGATGCGCTGCTGGCCGATCAGCCGCTCACGGGCGGATTGGAGCCGCGCCTCGGCGACAAGCATCTCCGCATCCTGACCATCGTCGGCTTTCCGACCGCGACCACGCCCGGGCTGCTCGATGACCTCAACCGGCTCGCCTTCCCGTATCGCTGGTCGACGCGCGCCGTCCTTCTCGACAAGACCGACGCCACCAAGCTGCTCACCAAGATCCGCCGGCAATGGTTCGCCAAGCGCAAGAGCATCATGGCGATCCTGAAGGAGGTGATGACCAACGAGGCGTCGGTCCTCGTCGACACCGATGCGGCGAACAAGGCGGCCGATGCCGATCTCGCGCTTCAGGAACTCGGCGCGGACTATGCCGGTCAGGCCTATGTCACCGCGACGGTCGCCGTCTGGGACGCCGATCCACGCATCGCCGCCGAGAAGCTGCGCCTGGTGGAGAAGATCGTTCAGGGCCGCGACTTCACCGCGATGGCTGAGACGATCAACGCCGTCGACGCCTGGCTTGGCTCGCTGCCCGGCCATGTCTACGCCAACGTCCGGCAACCGCCGATCTCGACGCTCAATCTCGCCCACATGATTCCGCTGTCGGCGGTGTGGGCGGGGCCGGAACGGGACGAGCATTTCGGGCAACCCCCCTTGCTTTATGGCAGGACCGAAGGCTCGACCCCGTTCCGGTTTTCCCTTCATGTCGGCGATGTCGGTCACACGCTCGTCGTTGGGCCGACCGGCGCCGGCAAATCAGTGCTGCTGGCGCTGATGGCGCTGCAGTTCCGGCGCTATTCGGGCTCGCAGGTCTTCGCCTTCGATTTCGGCGGCTCGATCCGCGCCGCGGCGCTCGCCATGGGCGGCGATTGGCACGATCTCGGCGGCGGGCTGACCGAGGGCGCGGCCGACAGCGTGTCGCTGCAACCGCTCGCCGGCATCCACCACGTGCCGGAACGCGCGTGGGCGGCGGATTGGATCGTCGCGATCCTGCAGCGCGAGGGCGTGACGATCGCGCCGGAGGTGAAGGAATATATCTGGACGGCGCTGACCTCGCTCGCGAGCGCGCCTGTTAGCGAACGCACCATCACCGGGCTTGCAGTCCTCCTTCAATCGAACGACCTCAAACAGGCGCTACGACCCTATTGCGTCGGAGGCGCCTATGGTCGCCTGCTCGACGCCGAGAACGAGCATCTTGGCGAAGCCTCTGTGCAGGCGTTCGAGACCGAGGGCCTGATCGGCACGGGCGCGGCGCCGGCCGTGCTCGCCTACCTGTTCCATCGCATCGAGGATCGCCTGGATGGCAGCCCCACGCTGCTCATCGTCGACGAAGGCTGGCTGGCGCTCGACGACGAGGATTTCGCTGGTCAGCTCCGCGAATGGCTGAAGACGCTGCGCAAGAAGAACGCCTCCGTCGTCTTCGCCACCCAGTCGCTTTCCGACATCGACAGTTCGGCGATTGCGCCCGCCATCATCGAGAGCTGCCAGACCAGGCTCCTATTGCCGAACGAGCGCGCGATCGAACCGCAGATCACCGCGATCTACCGGCGCTTCGGCCTCAACGACCGCCAGATCGAGATCCTCGCCCGCGCGATGCCCAAGCGCGACTATTACTGCCAGTCCCGCCGCGGCAACCGGCTGTTCGAGCTCGGTCTGTCCGAGGTGGCGCTGGCGCTGTGCGCCGCTTCCTCGAAGACCGATCAAGCCGCCATCGAACGCGTCATCGCCGAACATGGACGCGAGGGCTTTCTGCCGGCCTGGCTGCGGCTGCGTGGCGTCGCCTGGGCCGCCGACCTCATCCCCAACCTTAACAACCTGGAGACACAGCCATGATCTTCCGTCGCTCACGCGCGGCGCTTCTTGCCGCGTCGATCCTTTCCATTCCCGTGGCGATGTCGCCCGTGATGGTCCAGCCGGCATCCGCGCAATGGGTCGTCTACGACCCAACGAACTACGTGCAGAATGTTCTCTCCGCCGCCCGCGCCCTGGAGCAGATCAACAATCAGATCACCTCGCTTCAAAACGAAGCGACGATGCTGATCAACCAGGCGCGCAATCTCGCAAGCCTGCCTTACTCCTCGCTTCAGCGGTTGCAGCAGTCCGTGCAGCGGACGCAGCAGCTTCTCGGCCAGGCGCAGCGCATCGCCTACGACGTCCAGCAGATCGACCAGGCCTTTACTTCCACCTACGGCAATGCGTCGATGTCTGCCTCCGACCAGCAGCTCGTCTCGCAGGCGCGCGAGCGCTGGCAGAACACCGTCGGCGGCTTGCAGGACGCCATGCGCGTGCAGGCCGGTGTCGTCGGCAACATCGACACCAACCGCGCCGAGATGTCGGCGCTCATTGGTCAGAGTCAGGGCGCTACCGGCGCCTTGCAGGCGGCGCAGGCCGGCAATCAGCTCCTCGCGCTCCAGGCCCAGCAGCTCGCCGATCTCACGGCTGTCGTCGCTGCGAACGGCCGGGCTCAGGCACTGACCGAAGCGGAACGCGCGGCGGCTGCCGAGCAGGGTCGCGAGCAGCGCCGCCGCTTCCTGACCCCCGGCAGCGGCTATCAGCCCGGCAACGCCCGCATGTTCCCGAATGGCAACTAAGGCCCCGCAAGAGGATCGTGTCATGGACGGCAAGCTCTTGGCGCGCCTTGGCGCCGTCGTCTTCGTCGCCGTCGCCATCACGGCGACGGCGATCGAGATGTCCCGGAAAGAGGAAGAGCCGGCCGGCCAAGCGTTGCGGCCAGTTGAAGTCACGCCGGCCGATCCGCTGCGCCAGGCGCAGCGGCGGTGCCAACTGCTCGGCGAGGCCGCCGCGCGCGATGCCGAATGCCTGCGCACCTGGGCCGCAACCCGCGACCGCTTCCTCGGCGTTGCGCCGGCGCCAGCGCCGACGTCGCCGCAGCATGACGACGGGCGGTGATCCATGGGCGGCACCGGCGTCATCGACCAATTCCTGGAGGTCTTCACCCGCTATATCGATAGCGGATTTGGCCTGCTCGGCGGCGAGGTAGCGTTCATAGCCACGACGCTGATCGTCATCGACGTGACATTGGCCGCGCTGTTCTGGAGCTGGGGCGCCGACGACGACATCATGGCGCGCCTGGTCAAGAAGACGCTGTTCGTCGGCGTCTTCGCCTACATCATCGGCAATTGGAATAGCCTCGCGCGCATCGTGTTCGAGAGCTTCGCGGGGCTCGGCCTGAAGGCGTCGGGCACTGGATTTACCGTCGAAGATCTCATGCGCCCCGGCCGCGTTGCGCAGACCGGCCTCGACGCCGGCCGCCCGCTGCTCGATTCCATCTCCAACCTGATGGGCTGGATCGCCTTCTTCGAGAACTTCATCCAGATCGCCTGCCTGTTGTTCGCCTGGGCGCTGGTGCTGCTCGCCTTCTTCATTCTCGCCGTCCAGCTCTTCGTCACCCTGATCGAATTCAAGCTGACGACGCTTGCGGGCTTCGTGCTGATCCCGTTCGGCCTGTTCGGCAAATCCGCGTTCATGGCCGAACGCGTCCTCGGCAACGTCATATCGAGCGGCATCAAGGTTCTGGTGCTCGCCGTCATCATCGGCATCGGCTCGACGTTGTTCTCCCAGTTCACCGCCGGCTTCGCGAACCAGACACCGACGATCGACCAGGCGATGGCGATCGTGCTTGCCGCGCTCTCGCTGCTGGGCCTCGGAATCTTCGGCCCTGGCATCGCCAACGGCCTCGTCTCTGGCGGTCCGCAGCTCGGCGCCGGCGCGGCCGTCGGAACTGGGCTCGCGGCGGGCGGCGCTCTGGTCGCGGCCGGCGCGGCTGGCGGAATGGCCCTTCGCGGCGGCGCCGCTGCTCTTTCCGGAACTGCCGCTGCCGCTCGAGGGGGAGCGGCCCTGGCCGGTGGCGCCTCGACGGCCTACAGCCTCGGCGCTGCCGGCCAGTCGGGCGTGTCCGCCGTCGGATCTGGACTCGGTGGCGTTGCTCGCGCCGCTGGCGCGGCCGCCAGCTCACCGCTGCGTCGCGCGGCCTCCCGGGCAGCAGACGGCATGAAGTCGAGCTTCTCCGATGGCGCCAAGTCCGCGTTCGCCGCGACGGGTGGCACATCGACCATGGGCACGATCGGCGGGCTCGCGGCCGATGCTGCGCCGGCCGCTGCGGCTGACGGGCCGCCGGCCTGGGCCCAGCGCATGAAGCGCTCTCAGGCCTTGAGCCACGGTGTGACGGCGGCCGCCCACGCCGTTCGCAGCGGTGACAGCCATGGCGGCGGCTCCTCTATCAACCTCTCTCAAGGCGATCGCTGATGTTCAAACGACCTTCTACTCACTACGGCAAACCACCAGAACCTGAGACGCCTTACCAGCGCGCCGCGCAGGTCTGGGACGAGCGCATCGGCGCCGCGCGCGTCCAGGCGAAGAATTGGCGGCTCATGGCGTTCGGCTCGCTGATCCTGTCCGCTGGTTTCGCGGCGGCGCTTGTCTGGCAATCGGCCCGCGGCACGATCGTGCCATGGGTTGTGCAGGTCGACCGGCTCGGCCAAGCGCAGGCGGTGGCGCCAGCGGTCGCCGACTATCGTCCCACCGATCCGCAGATCGCTTTTCATCTCGCGCGCTTCATCGAGCAGGTCCGCTCGATTCCGTCCGACGCCATCATCGTTCGGCAGAACTGGCTGCGCGCCTACGACTTCACGACCGACCGCGGCGCGATGGCGCTGAACGACTACGCGCGATCCAACGACCCTTTTACCAAGGTCGGCCGACAACAGATCGCCGTCGACGTCTCCAGCGTCATCCGGGCCTCGCCGGACAGTTTCCGCGTCGCCTGGGTCGAGCGCCGGTACGAGAACGGCCAGCTCGCCGAGACGACCCGCTGGACCGCCATCCTCACCATCGTCGTGCAGGTTCCACGCAACGCCGATCGGCTGCGCGCCAACCCGCTCGGCATCTACGTCAACGCCATCAACTGGTCACGGGAGCTTGGGCAATGAAGCCGTCTTTCCGTAAAGCCGGAAATCCGGCTTCTCGCACGTCCACATTTGCGGTTCTCCTGCTGTGCACGTCGGCGCTCGCCGGCTGCGCCACGGCGAACAGGCCGCCAGAGATCTCCTATGATGACGCCGTGCCAGCGGCGCTGAGCGCCAATCCTCCGGTTCCCGTGCGCGTGGTCGAGCTGCCGCGACCTCTGCCACTCCCCGGTCAGATGAAGCCCGTCGAGCCGTCCCGCGGCACGCCTGAGCCTACCGATCCGACAGCCCGCGTTAATCAGGCCAACGCCGCCGCGCGTGTGCAGCCGGTCCGCGATGGCTTCATCAACGCCATGCAGGTCTATCCCTATACCGGCGGCGCGCTCTATCAGGTCTACACCGCCGTCGGCCAGATCACCGACATCGCTCTTCAGCCGGGCGAGCAACTGGTCGGCTCCGGCCCGGTCGCCGCCGGCGACACGGTTCGCTGGATCATCGGCGACACGGTGAGCGGCTCGGGCGCGACCCAGCAAGTTCATATCCTGGTGAAGCCGACCCGCGCCGACTTGATGACGAATCTCATCATCAACACCAATCTGCGCACCTACCACATGGAGCTGCGCTCGACCGAGCGCACCTATATGGCTTCGGTGTCCTGGCAGTATCCGCAGGATCAGCTCATCGCGCTGCGCCGCCAGAACGCGCAGGCCGAGGCCAGCAGTCCCGTCGCCACCGGCGTCGACCTCGCCAACATCAATTTCCGCTATGCCATCGAAGGCGATCGTGCGCCGTGGCGGCCACTGCGCGCCTACGATGATGGACGCCAGGTCTTCATCGAGTTTCCGCGTGGCATCGGTCAGGGCGAGATGCCGCCGCTGTTTGTGGTCGGTCCGGAGGGCAACACCTCCGAGCTCGTGAACTACCGCGTCCGTGCCAACTACATGATCGTCGACCGGCTGTTCGCGGCCGCGGAGCTGCGTTTCGGCGCTGGCGACCGCCAGAAGCGCGTCCGGATCGTCCGCACCGATGGGAGGCCGGCGTCGTGAGCGAGCCAGAACCCCGGAAAGAAGAAGACGAGGCGCCGCTGACCGGGTCGGCGGACGACGCGGCCGCCCCGATGCGGCTGCGCGCGGATGCGCCGCGCGTTACGCGGCTCTCGCGCAAGGTGCTCGCCGGCCTCGGACTCGTGGCGAGCGTCGGAATCGGCGCCGCGTTGATCTATGCGCTCCAGACCGGCGACGCGGGGAGGCCGGCGGACGAACTTTACTCGACCGATAATCGGTCGACCGCCGATGGCCTGGCCGGATTGCCGCGCGATTACAGCGGTGTTCCCCAATTGGGTCCGCCGCTTCCGGGCGACCTCGGGCGACCCATTCTGGGCGCGCAAAATCGTGGCCAGCCATTGCCAAACCAGGCCGGCCTCAGCGCGGAGGAGCAACGCCGGCTGCAGGAAATAGAGACCGCCCGCGTCAGTAGGCTGTTCAGCGGCGCCGAGAACAGGTCCATGGCCTCGACGGGCCCCGGCGCCGCGACGATCGCGCCGCCGCCCACTCCGGACCTCACCGGCCTCGGCCTCGCGCCGCCACCCGCCACCCCATCGGCCCAGGATCGACAGCTCGCATTTCTCAATGCGGCGGCCGATCGGCGCACCGTCGCACCCGATCGCGTCGCCGCACCGGCGTCGCCTTACATCCTTCAGGCAGGCGCCGTGATCGCGGCGGCGCTCATCACCGGCATCCGCTCCGACCTACCCGGCCAGATCACCGCGCAGGTGACGGAGAACATCTATGACAGCCCAACGGGACGTATCCTCCTGGTGCCGCAAGGCACGCGCGTGATCGGCCAGTACAATAACAGCGTTCAGTTCGGTCAGAGCCGCGTGCTCCTGGTCTGGAACCGGCTGATCTTCCCAAACGGGCGCTCGATCGTTCTCGAGCGCCAGCCCGGCGCCGATGCGGAGGGTTACGCCGGCCTTCAGGATGGCGTCGATTATCATTGGTGGGAGCTGGCGAAAGCTGCGGGGCTCTCCACGTTGCTGAGCGTCGGAGCCGAGCTCGCCACTAATGACGACGACCGCCTGGTCCAGGCCATCCGCAACGGTGGGCAGGACACCATCAACGATGCCGGCCAGCAGATCGTGCGCCGCCAGCTCAACGTCGCCCCGACACTGACGATCCGGCCGGGCTTTCCCGTTCGCGTCATCGTTACGCGGGATTTGGTGCTCGAACCCTACGGAGATTAGCTGATGGCCAAGCTCAAGCTGGGGCCGCTCGAAGACGACAAGCCGGCGAAGATCTCAATGGAGTTGCCCGCTGCACTTTACCGCGATCTCATCGCCTATGCTGATTATCTGAACAGTCAACATGTCTCACCAGTAGGAGGTGAACCATGCCGGATTTGAGGCTCGGTCGGTTGCCGAAGGTTGGCGTCGTCCGCATGACCATCATCTTGCCGGAGCCACTTAAGGAGGAACTCGACCAGTATGCAGCCGAACACAGCCGGCTGTACGAACCCGTGGACACCGCAGCGCTGGTCCCGCACATGCTAGAAGCCTTCCTCCGTTCGGATCGCGGTTGGCGCAGCCGTAAGGCGAAGGGAGGCCGTGCGCGTCAGCCAGGGGTGCCTCCAGCCAGCAAAAAGGCATTAAGCGGTGCCGAAGGCGATGGCTCCGCCTGAAGCTGTCCTTTTGCCGAACCTAACGGTTGGCACCCTAAGCGGAATATTGGTTCCGACCCTCTGGCGGAATTTCGGTCGCCGCCGCACGAACTCACGTCCATGACCGCTAGCGGGCGTTCGTTTAGGGCACCTAACTCCGTCACCGCATCAGGATCTCACGCAGGGCAACCGCAACGAGAACGATACCTGCAACCGCCTCGATCGTCCGCGTGAATGCGGCAATCTGCCTTGGCCGCGTCTCCGGCAGGCGTGTCACCTGTTGACGGAAAAACACGGCGGTCACCGCGACAAGGGATAGCGTCGCCGCCACGCCCGCCATCATGGCAACGGCAAGGCGATGCCGGCCTCGGGCACGCCCCGCGTGATCGCGAAGGTCATGACGAACAGCGTCAGCGGACAGGGGATCAGTCCCGCCATGAAGCCGACGGCGGCACCTTCCCCAACGCCATGGGCATGGTTCGCACGCCTCGACGCCCGCCACAGCATCCACAAGCCGATAACGCCGAGCAGGCCGCGGCTCAAATCCTCGAGCAATGGTGCCCGGCCGACGCCGCCGAAGGCGATTGAGACCAGGGGAAGTGACAGCAGCGCGATCAGGAGACGGCCATGCTCACATGCGTGAAAGACAGCGCGAGCGAAGCCATCAGGCTGCGCGCCATTCCCACGGACGATCCCGCCAGATAGGTGGCAAGCACCGACTTGCTGTGTCCCGGCGTCATGGCGTGGACGGCGCCGAATACGATGCCCATCGGCAGGAAGGCGGCGAGCGCGGTCCAGCTGCCGCCGCCGGCAAACGCGCCAATGCGGTCGGCGAACGTCAGATAGATCTCGCGTTGGACCTCAATAACCCATTGCAGCATACAGACCCAATCGTCACTCCTTGCCGCTCACGGCTCGCGCGGCCATTGCGGATGCAGGTTGTCGACGACGAAGGCGTGAGCATGGCGGCCCTCACCGTGCCGCGCTCCCTCCGCCCAATGCGGATCGTCGTCGGAAAGGCCGGGATGCCGGTGCTCAACGACTTCCGGGTCGGAAGCCGGCCACAGAAGGGCCGCTGCCACGAGAGCGGCGGCCGCAATCACGGCCAGGATCAGGAATGTCGCGTTGGGCCCGACGGAGGCGCCGAGCCATCCGGCCAGCGGATAGGTTACAAGCCAGCAGGCATGCGACAACGCAAACTGCGCCGCGAACAAGGCGGGCCGGTCCTCGGGTTGCGAGGAACGCCGCAGCAGCCGGCCCGAGGGCGTCTGGGCCGCCGAATAGCCGAGGCCGAGAACGAACCAGAGCAGCAGAAGGAGCTGGTAGCCCGAGACAGTGGCCCCAGCCACGAGACCAAGGATCATAAGGATCACGCCTGCCAGCATCGCCGCGCGGTCGGATATGGCTTCGAGCAGCCTTGGCAGGGCGAGTGCGGCGACCATCGACCCGCCGCCGAACGCCGCCAGCGCCAGCGCGGTCGCGCGCTGCGACAAACCGAACTCTCCCTGCACGATGACCACAGTATTGACGATCGCCATCGCACCGGCGGCGGAGACCGCCATGTTGACCGCCAGCAGCCCACGCAGCCTCGGGGTGGCGAGGTAAATGCGGGAGCCACGCGTGGTTCGCTCGTAAATGGGGCGCGGCGTGGAAGGCCTGGGGCTGGGGAGCAGAACCGAGACGACCAGAGCGGCCGAGGCCAGGAAGCCGATCACGGTGCCGGCGAAGAGCGCATAGAAGCTCATCACCGTGAGAAGGGCCGCAGCGAGCATCGGGCTGAGAAGGCTTTCGAGATCATAGGCCAATCGCGACAGGGAGAGCGCCCGCGTGTAGTCCTTCTCGTCCGGCAGGACGTCGGGTATGGTCGCCTGAAATGTCGGTGTGAAGCCCGCCGATGCCGACTGCAGCAGAAAGATCAGCACATAGACCTGCCAGACCTCGGTGACGAAGGGGAGAGCCACCGCCACCGCCGCGCGCACGAGGTCGAGACTGACCAGGATCGCGCGCCGGGGCAGCCGTTCGGCAAAGGCGGCCGCCACGGGTGCGACGCCGACATAGGCGATCATCTTGATCGCCAGCGCCGTTCCCAGCACCGCGCCGGCCTCGCCGCCGGCCAGCTCGAACGCCAGAAGCCCGAGCGCGACCGTGGCCAGCCCGGTGCCGATCAGCGCGATCACCTGCGCGGCGAAGAGATGACGGTAGGTGCGGTTTGCGAGAATGCCGAGCACTGGCTGTCCTAAAGGTACTTGGTGATCTCCTTGAACTCCTCGATCGAGCGCTGCTGGCCGGCGGGCAAGGCCTGTGCGGCGTCGCCGAGGCAGTGATCGAGATGGTCGCGGATGAGCGTCTTCTTGGCCTGGCCTATGGCCTTCTCGACCGCGTGCAGCTGCTGCGCGAGTTCAAGGCAGGGCCGGCCGGCTTCGATCATCGCGACGACGCTGCGCAGATGGCCTTCGGCGCGCTTCAGGCGCTTGACGATGGCGGGGTGCGAGGAATGGGTGGACATGCCTCCGGCCTATCCTCCTGGGGAGGATAGAGTCAAGGTCGCTGGGGACGTGAACTCCGCCGCAGACTTCGATTGCCGCGGAAGTGCTCAACGGCCAACCTACTTACGCTCTTCCGGCGGCTTGATGTGGCGGAACTGCGCAAGCAGCAGCAGGTCGTAGGTGATCTTGAGCGCGCCGCAGATCAGGAGCGGCCAGGCCTTGTAGGATGCGGCAAACAAGGCGCCGGCCAGTGCGGGGCTGGCGGATGCGGCGAGGCTGCGCGGAACGGAGGTGAAGCTCGCGGCGGCGGCGCGCTCGGCCTCCGTTACCAGGGCCATGACGTATGACGAGCGCGTCGGCACGTCCATCTGGGAAAGCGCTGCCCGGATCAGCAGCAGGGCAAGGGCAATGCCCAGGTTGGGGGCGAGCGCCGCCAGCATCAGGGCGATGCTGGAGGGAATGTGGGTGAACACCATCGTGTTGACGAGCCCGATGTGCCGCGACAGCCAGGCGGCGACGGGAAATGAGAAAGCCGACAGTATGCTCGACCAGAAGAAAAACACGCCCGCGGCTGACAGGGAGAGATCAAACCGCTCGAACAGCCACAGCGCCAGCAGCGACTGCACGACGAACCCGCCGGCGAAGGCGTCGAGGCTGAAGAGTGCCGCGAGCCTGAAGACGATGGCGCGGGAGGGGCCAAGCGCGGCGGCCGGCTCGCTTGCGGGCGGGCGCTTGGGGATGCGTGCATAGAACAGGCCACCCAGGAGCCCGACAACCGCATAGAGGACGAACATCAGCTTGATCGCCGTGAGTTGGCCGAGCCCGACCGTGGTCATCACATCGGGGGCGGCCGCAGCGAGCGCGCCAACGGCGCTTGCGAGCGCTCCTACAAGGCTGTAGCGCGCGAACATCCTCGTCCGGTTGGCGTCACTCACTTCCCGTGTCAGCGCCGCGTGCTCGATCGGCACGAACACGCTCACACTGCCGGCCGACGGGTTGATCGTGCCTGCGAAGGCGACGATCAGAAGGAGCGCGTAATCGTGAACCACGGCGAAGGCGACGCCGGTAGCGATCATCAGGCTCGCAGCGGCCAGTAGAAGCTGACGATGATCGAAGCGCGGGCCAAGGAAGCCGGCTGCAATAGTGAGCAGCGCCGAGCCGAGGAGCGATGCGGTGGCGATGATGCCGACCTCGAGCGGGCTGAAGCCGAGCGCAAGCAGATAGACCGGCAGGAGGACGGCCACGAAGCCGTCGCCGAAATCGCGCAGCGCCCGCGCTGCAAAGAGGCAGGTCGTCGGGTGGAGCCACTTGCGCGGCTGGACGTCCGTTTGAGCGTCAGAGGAGCCCATAGGCGAGCCCCGCCAGGGAACAGGCGGCGAGCACCTTCAGCATACCGACCTTGAAGCGGAACACGGCGATCAGCGCGCCCATGGTGAGCACGAGCGAGGCCACGTTGACCGAGCTCAAGATCGGCACATCGACGCTCATGCCGAAGCTGCTCACCTCGATCAGCTCGCCGAAGAGCACGTGCAGCCCGAACCACACCGCGAGATTGAGGATGACGCCGACGACGGCCGCGGTGATCGTCGCCAGCGCGGCCGACAGCGCCCGGTTGCTGCGTAGCGCCTCGACATAGGGCGCGCCGAGGAAGATCCACAGGAAGCAGGGCGTGAAGGTCACCCAAGTGGTGAGCAGGCCACCGAGCGTGGCCGCCAGCAACGGATCGAGCGACCCGGGCGCGCGGAAGGCTCCCATGAAGCCGACGAATTGCGTGACCATGATCAGCGGCCCGGGCGTGGTCTCGGCCATGGCAAGCCCGTCCAGCATCTCTCCGGGTTGGAGCCAGTGATAGGTCTCCACGGCCTGCTGCGCCACATAGGCGAGAACGGCATAGGCCCCGCCGAAGGTCACCACCGCCATCTTGGAGAAGAAGACAGCGATATCGGCAAAGACATTGCCGGTGCCAAAGGCGGCGACAAGGGCAACCACCGGCGTAAGCCACAGGACGAGGAAGACGCCGGCGATCTTCAACGCCCAGCCAACCGAAGGCCGCGCGTGGGCCGGGATCGTCTCGCCGAGGACGCTCTCCGCGTCGGCGACCTGCCTGTCGCCCACCTTGCCGTGCCCGTTGGCGGCGAGGAAGGGCGCAAGGCCAGCGCGCCCGCCAGCAAAGCCGATAAGGGCTGCTGTCAGAATGATGAGCGGGAACGGAACGTGGAAGAAGAAGATGGCTATGAAGGCAGCCGCGGCGAGTGCCATCATGACGTTGTTCTTGAGGGCGCGCTTGCCGACGCGCACGACGGCCTCGAGCACGATGGCGAGCACCGCCGCCTTAAGCCCGAAGAACAGCGCCTCGACGGCGCCGACATTGCCGAAGAGCGCGTAGATCCAGCTCAGGCCCATGATGGCGACGACGCCCGGCAACACGAACAGCGTGCCGGCGACGAGCCCGCCCTTGGTCTTGTGGAGGAGCCAGCCGATATAGACGGCGAGCTGCTGCGCCTCCGGTCCCGGCAGGAGCATGCAGTAGTTGAGCGCGTGCAGGAAGCGGTTCTCGCCGATCCAGCGCTTCTCCTCGACGATGATCCGGTGCATCACCGCGATCTGCCCGGCCGGGCCGCCGAAGGAGAGCGCCGCCACCCGCGCCCAGACGCGCACGGCCTCTCCGAACGGGATGCCGTGGTCGGGCGCAGTGTTGCGCTCGATGGATTGTGTGTCGTTGCTTGCGATCTTGTTCATCGATCCATCCCTGCGCGTCAGCGGCGCTTCTTGCGGAAATACTGGTAAAGGTTATCGAAGACGGGTGCTCCCTGAGCGATGCGCTCCTCGTCGTCCGCATGAGCGATCGCGATGCCGGCGATGAGATGGGCGATGCCGGTCGCTTCCTCGCGTGCGAACTTGCCGTCCTTGAGGTCGATGTCGTGGACAATCTCGGCGATCGCCCGAAGGGCCGGGTCGTCGAGACCGGTGCGGGCGAGCAGCACCTCGAAGCTGCAGCGGTCGCCCTCATGAGTGAACTCGCCCTCGAACATGTCGAAGCGCAGCTCGCCCGGCTTGGGGACATAGCCCTTGCCCGGCACGAAGCGGATGACGGCATCGGGGTCGATGAAGCGGCGGATCAGCCAGCTGCAGGCGATGCGGTCGATGTGGACGCCTTTGCGCGTGACCCAGATACGACCTTTGAGGTCGTCTGTCCGCGCAGCCTCGGGCTCTGCGGCGTCCATGTCGTTGTCCGCTACGAGCCGGCTCTCGAGTTCAGCAATGGCACCTTCCGCACCGAGCCGCCCGGTGGCGCCGAAGAAGTCAATCACAATGACATCGGCGAGCCGCTTGCGCAGGCGCCGGGCATGGGCGCGCGCGTCCGTCTTCTCCTCACCGCCCGCCGCCGCATCGAACGTCTCCGCGAGCGCCCGGACCTCGGTCGCAATCGCCTCGTAGTCGGCATCACGCGCCGTGTCGAAAAGCGCCCGCGCCTGGTCGTCCGAGAGACCGTCGATCAGGCGCGCCTCGCAGACCAGCGCCTCGCCGCCGCCCTCGACGATCTCCTTCAGGAGCCACGCGAAATCCTCCCGCGTCTCGGCAGTTGCCGGAAGTGCGTAGACGGTGCTCTTCACCGCGACGGCGCCGATGGCCTGCAGCCGGCGCCAGACCTTGACGCGCAAATAGGCCGGCTTGCTGGGAAGCTGGTGGATCAGAAGGAGCCAGGGTTGGTTTGGTGATCGGTCATCGTCCATGAAAAGACCGTATCATTGAGGTAATGAAAAGGAACAGATGTATCACAATCTCTCGGACATCCAGATGGGTTGGCCGCTGCCTCCGGCGGTACCAAGCGGCCGTCACTGAGCCCGCATCTGTGCGCCGCCGCGGCCGCAGCAACGCACAGATGCGGCGTCATCCCGCCGGCCCCGCCGGAGGAATGAAGGGCGGACAGGTCCGTGAGGTACAGTTGCGGGATCGAAACCTTCTCGGTCGTTGTTCGCAAGCCGCGACGGGCTCCCGCTGCGGCGTACGACAACCTTCTGGCACCATGAACTGAATGCGACGATGATCGCTGCGCTTACCGTCCAAGCGTCGCGGACGTGAGACACGCTTGGAGAGTCCGGATAATGCCGAGATCCTTGGCCGCGAAAGCGGCCAAGCTCTCGACTCCGCTAAGCTGATCGCACCAATGATTGAGCGTTTTATGGCGACGGATCGGGGATTCGCGAAGATGCGCCACGCGGCCCGTTCCCGTTCGCAACCGGCGGGTAGCGCTCCTCCAAGAGGCGAATGAAGTTCCGGAGCGCTGGGTTCTCGTTGCCGTCTCGCCAATAGGCGCGATACCCGATCCGGGTCGAGCCGTTGCCGTCGCGCGCCTCGCGGTAGACGACGCCGGTATAGCTGGCTCCCATGCAGGCCTCACACATAAGGCTGACGCCTCGGTTGGCCCCAACCAGGCTCTTGATGTTTTCCGGGCTCACATCGTGCCGGACGACGTCGGGCAGATCGCCAGGGGAACTGAGCTTGGCAACGAGGATGTCTTGGATCTCCGGTCCCGGATCGCGCTCGCTCAGCAAGAAGCGCTCATGTTTTAAGTCTGTCCAATAGATGACTTCGTTCGCTGCGAGCGGATGATCCTCGGGCAGAGCGACGATGATGCGCTCGCTCCAGAGCACCATCGAGCGATTGCAATCTGAAGCCGGCTCCCCGGTGACGATGGCGATGTCGATCATGCTATTCTGTATTCCGTCGAACAATCGCGTTCGCGATCCTTCGATAGTTTTGATCTCAACCTGGGGAAAGCGACGGCCGTACTCGACAAGACTTGCCCTGAGATTGCCGGCTGAGAGGGACGTGTAGAAGCCGATCGTCAAGTACCCGGCCTCGCCGCGTCCGACGGCCTTGGCTCCGTCGACGACAATCTGCAAATCATTGAGAACCCGGCGAACGCCGCTCACAAAGTCCCGGCCTGCCGCCGTCGGCCTGACGCCGCCATTCGTTCGTTCGAACAACGCTACGCCGAGTTGCTCCTCCAGATGTCGGATTCGTCGGCTGAGATTAGACTGCTTGAGGGCGAGCAGATCTGCCGCCTTGCGAAAACTGCCACAGCGTTCCGCCGCCTCAGCGTATCGCAGATGTTTAAGCTCGATCGACACGAGAGCGCTCGTTTCGCCGCGCGGAAACAGCGCTGTCGAAGAACGCACCGCGTTCCGCATACATCGGAAGCGCTCGGTAGACGTCGTCTGCGCATTTCATCATCTGTGACGCTCCTCACGCTGTTCAATATTCGCCCCGATACCTACCGGACCTGGAGACTAACGTAGCCGCTCATCTATGGCGGCTTGGGACTTCGCTCTCAAAAGCAAACATAGTATCTCCAAGTCATTCAGAAGGTGCTCGGGATCGCGGTCGACTGCGGTCCTAAGAGCGTCCTTCAGCCAGTCGCTCATGCCAGGATGGGCGAGCACCCACGCAATCTGCTTTTCGGCCTCTAGGAGAGGCTCAACGGGCGATTGGGAAGCGGCCATTCTGCTCTCCCTTCGTTCCCTTGGTCACGGGTTGCACTCCCCGCATTGCCCCGGGTCCGCTGTCGCCGCCTTCACCGCGCGCTCTTCCCGGTAACCGCACCCCTCACAGCTATAGACATCAGCTTTCAGCGCGAGCGTTGGGCCTCCGCACCATGAGCATGGCAGGCCGGATAGCCGCTTGGTGATGGCAAATCCGGGTCGAGCGCAGATCGGGCACAGGCTCCGAAACCGGCGGACAAGGTCCAGCGTCGCGCGTTTAATGGCGCGCATTCGGGTGGGGTTGCGATGGGCGCGCATATCGGTCTCAACGAAGGCGGCGCCGCAGATCGTGATCACCTCCTCAATCGCCCTTTGCAGTTCGGCCCAAGCGTCAATGCCCTTGATCAGCGCGCACCTGGGCGCCGGCTGCTGATCGACGCAGCCCATGACGATCACCCCATGTCCGGGAAATCGCGCGCGTTCGGCGAACGCACTGGCGCCGGTCAGGTCCGTAACGACCGCATGGCCAAAATTCGTCGACAGACCCGCATAATGACCGATCAATTCAAGACCGCTGACGCGGTCCTTCATTACGACAATCTCGCGGCCGATCGGGACGAAGGGAATTTGGGGATGTGGCCCGAAGCTGCCTTCGCTGGCGACTGCCACACGTGCATGCGGTACGTGTTCGAACGCCGCGGCGATCTTGGCGCGGGCGGCGTCGAGTTGCGAACCGGTTCGCTCGATCTCGCGGCTGAAGGTCCCGAAGCGGTCGGTATCGAAGGCCCGTGGCACAACGCAATCGAGGCCGAGCGCCTCCGCAAGCAAAGGGGCGATCACGCGTTCCTTGCCGTGCATCGTGGCGATCACCGTCCGTGCGCCGGCCAGATGGAATTGGTCGCCGCCGACCTGATCGGGAAGCGCGTGGGCGGGGGTGTCGCGGGAATCAGAGATCGGCATGGAGGCGCGACCCCGCGTCGATTCGGAAATGGCTATCCGCTGTGCTGTACATTTTGGCGAAAGCTCCCTAGTCATCGGTCACCTTGAGAGTACGGTCGAGCTTGAGAAGATGGAGAACCCGATCCGCCAGCGCCTCGGCCGGCCCGTCGTGAGAAGCGAGGCGCAGTTCCGGCGCCTCAGGCGTCTCGTAAGGCGCGTCGATGCCGGGGACATGCGTGATTCTTCCAGCCCGGGCCTTCGCATAAAGCCCCTTGGGATCGCGCGCTTCCGCCACCGTCAGCGGCGCATCGACAAAGATCTCATAGAATGGATGACTGCCGGCGATCTCACGCGCGAGCGCCCGGTCGCGCGCATAGGGTGAAATCACGCAGACCAGCACGACAAGCCCGGCATCGGCCATCAGTTTTGCGACCTCGGCCATGCGGCGGATGTTCTCGACCCGATCCGCCTCGGTGAAGCCGAGATCGCGATTGAGCCCGTGGCGGACATTGTCGCCGTCCAGCACAAATGGATGGAAGCCGGCGGCCATCAGCTTGCGGTCGACGATGTTCGCAATCGTCGACTTGCCAGCCCCCGACAGTCCGGTGAACCACAGGATCGCCGGGCGCTGCCCCTGCGCCGCGGCGCGCGCATCGGGAGCGGTATCGAAGGCTTGCCAGGGGATATTGCCGGCGCGCCGCAGCGCGAAGTCGATCATCCCGGCGCCCACCGTGGCATGGGTGATGCGATCGACCAGCACGAAGCCGCCCATGTCGCGGTTCTCGGCATAAGGGTCGAAGGCCACTGGGCGATCGGCAGCGAGGTTCACGACCGCGAGTTCGTTCATTGCGAGCTGACGGGCAGCCAGATGCGCACGCGTGTCGATGTCGATCCGATGCTTCAGTGCTGTGATGCTCACCGGCACTTCGTCGGTGCCGAGCCGCATCAGGTATTGGCGGCCGGGGATCATGGGCGCCTCGCCCAACCACAGCAGATGCGCCTGAAACTGATCCGCGATAGCGGGCGGGCTATCGGCGGCGGCCAGCACGTCGCCGCGGCTTACGTCCACGTTGCGGTCGAGCACCAGCGTGACCGACTGCCCCGCGACGGCCTGACCGAGATCACATTCCGGGATGATGCGCGTGACCACGGTAGGCGCGCCGGAGCGTGCCACCGTCAACTCGTCTCCCGGTCGCACCCGGCCGCCCACGATCCGTCCGCAGTAGCCGCGAAAATCCTGGCCGGCGCGACTGACCCACTGCACCGGCATGCGAAATGGTCCGATCTCCAGCGCATCGTCGACGTCGACCGACTCGAGCCATCCGATGATCGTAGGGCCCTCGAACCAGGGCATCGCGGCCGAGCGGCCCAACACATTGTCGCCCTTGAGCGCCGAGACCGGGACGGCAACCGCGTCGGTGAAGCCGAGCGCTTCGGCAAGGTCGGCAATCTCGGCCGCATGACGCTCGAACGCAGTGCGGTCGAAGCCAACCAGGTCCATCTTGTTCACCGCCACGGCGACGTGGCGGATGCCCATCAAGGCGAGGATATGAGCATGACGTCGCGTCTGGGTGAGGACGCCCTTGCGCGCGTCCACCAGCAGCAGGGCGGCATCCGCCTGCGATGCGCCGGTGGCCATGTTGCGCGTGTATTGCTCGTGGCCCGGACAGTCGGCGACGACAAACTTGCGCTTGTCGGTCTCAAAGAAACGCCAGGCGACGTCGATCGTGATGCCCTGCTCGCGCTCGGACATGAGCCCGTCGAGCAGCAGCGCGAAGTCGAGATCGCCCTCCGGCACACGGCCTTTGCTGTCATTGAACAGGCGCGCAAGCTGATCCTCGTAGACGCAGTCGGCGTCGTAGAGGATTCGCCCGAGCAGCGTGGATTTGCCGTCATCGACGCTGCCGCACGTCAACAGGCGAAGCTGCGACTTGGCTTGCTCGGCGGCGATGACGCGGGCGATTATGGCGTCCGGGCTTTCCTCTTCCGGCATCTGATGGGGCGTGTCGCGCATCAGAAATATCCTTCCTGTTTCTTGCGCTCCATCGATCCGGGCTGATCGTGGTCGATCAAGCGTCCCTGGCGCTCGCTCATGCGCGTCGACCGCATCTCGAGCAGGATGTCGGCAAGCGTGGCGGCGGTGCTATCGATCGCCCCGGTATAGGGATAGCAGCCGATGGAGCGGAACCGGACCGACCTCTTTTCGGGGGACTCTCCCGCCTCGAGCGGCATGCGGTCGTCGTCCACCATGATCCAGGTGTCTTGGCGCCGGACGACGGGCCGAGGTTTCGCGAAGTAAAGAGGAACGAGGGAGATGCCTTCGATCCAGATGTAGTCCCAGACGTCGCGCTCGGTCCAATTTGACAGCGGAAATACACGCATCGACTCGCCGGGGGCGAGGCGCGTGTTCCAAGCATGCCAGAACTCCGGCCGCTGCGTCTTTGGCTCCCAGCGCTGCGCTGGGTTGCGGTGTGAGAAGATGCGCTCCTTGGCGCGCGACTTCTCCTCGTCGCGGCGTGCGCCGCCGATCGCAGCATCGAAACCCCAGCGCGCCATTGCTTGCTTCAGTCCCTCGGTCTTCATCGCATGGTTGTAGACCGCCGAAGATGCGGTGAACGGCGTGATGCCAGCGCGCGCGGCTTCCTCGTTCGTGTGAACGAGGAGTTCGAACCCAAGGCGCGCGGCGATGCTGTCGCGGTGGGCGATCATTTCCCGGAACTTCCATCCGGTATCGACATGCAGCACCGGGAACGGCAGCGGCGCCGGTGCGAATGCCTTTTGCGCCAGATGCAGCAGGACCGAGCTGTCCTTGCCGATCGAGTAGAGCAGCACGGGCCGCTGAAAACAGGCGGCAACCTCTCGGATAATGGCGATCGACTCGGCCTCGAGCCGGCGTATGTGCGAGAATCGTTCATCAACTCGGCTGGGAGCTTCGATGACTGTCATATCAGCATGGTCTCTCGACTTGTGCGGCCGCCGAGAAGATGGCGGCTTCTTGAGCTTCCAAGTGTCACTTGCAGAGGCGGCGCGCGGCCAGGTCGCCACGACACGGTGCGTGCAGCCGCGAATGGCCGTGGGGCATTCAGCTTCGCCCGGCTTTCAAATGTCGGCATAGCAGTGCGTCTCCGCGGCGGACCCAGGGTGGGTGACCGCGCCTTTCGAGGCGGGCCCCACGGTCTGCGCAAATTTCCAAAGCGCGCCTGACTGGAAGTCGTGACGATGCGGTCGCCACGCCTTGCGCCGAACCTCCAGCTCTTCGGCCGAGAGCTCCACGTCAAGCGTACCCGCCTCGGCATCGATGGCGATGATGTCACCGTCCTTCAGCAATGCGATCGGGCCGCCAACGGCCGCTTCCGGATCGACATGCCCAATGCAGAAGCCGCGCGTGGCGCCGGAGAAGCGCCCGTCGGTGACAAGCGCCACCTTGTCGCCCATGCCCTGGCCGTAAACGGCTGCCGTGGTCGCCAGCATCTCGCGCATGCCGGGCCCGCCTTTTGGCCCTTCATAGCGAATGACGATGACCTCCCCTGACTGGTATTTACGCTTCTGGACGGCGTCGAAGGCCGCTTCCTCGGAGTCGAAGCACCGGGCCGGCCCGCGGAATTGGAGGTTCGTCATACCAGCCACCTTGACGATCGCGCCCTCGGGGGCGAGCGTGCCGCGCAGACCGGCCACGCCGCCGGTGGTGGTGATCGGATCGGAGATCGGGCGAACGATGTCCTGGTCGGTCGGGAAGACTACATCGGCCAGGTTTTCGGCGATCATCTTGCCTGTCACCGTGATGCAGTCGCCGTGCAGATAGCCGCCGTCGAGCAGCGCCTTCAGCAGCACCGACACACCGCCGATCTCGAACAGATCCTTGGCAAGGTAGCGCCCACCGGGTTTGAGATCGGCGATGTAGGGCGTGCGCTTGAAGATCTCGGCGACGGCATGCAGGTCGAAGTCGATGCCCGCCTCGTGCGCGATCGCCGGCAAGTGCAGCGCCGCGTTGGTCGAGCCGCCAGAAGCCGCCACCACGGTAGCGGCGTTCTCCAGTGCCTTGCGGGTGACGATGTCGCGCGGCCTGAGATCGCGCGCCAGCAGGTTCATCACGGCCTTGCCGGATGCTTCCGCGAAGGCGTCGCGGATCTCGTAGGGCGCGGGCGCCCCGGCCGAACCGGGCAGTGCGAGCCCAAGCGCCTCGGAGACGCAGGCCATGGTATTGGCGGTGAACTGGCCGCCGCAGGAGCCTGCGGAAGGGCAAGCGACACATTCGAGCGCGTGCAGCTCGTCGGCGGAGATTTGGCCAGCCTGATAGCCGCCCACCGCCTCGTAGACGTCCTGCACGGTGACGTCCTTGCCGCGGAAGCGTCCCGGCAGGATCGTTCCGCCGTACAGGAACACGCTCGGCACATTGAGGCGGACCATCGCCATCATCATGCCGGGCAGCGACTTGTCGCATCCGGCTAGACCGACCAGGGCATCGTAACAATGGCCGCGCATGGTGAGCTCGACCGAGTCGGCGATCACCTCGCGACTCGCCAGCGATGACTTCATGCCCTGGTGACCCATGGCGATGCCGTCGGTCACGGTGATGGTGGTGAACTCGCGCGGCGTGCCGCCGGCCGCCTTGACGCCCAGCTTGGCCGCCTGCGCCTGGCGGCTGAGCGCGATGTTGCACGGCGCCGCCTCGTTCCAGCAGGTGGCGACGCCGACAAAGGGCTGGGCAATCTCCTTTTCGGTCAGCCCCATGGCGTAGAGGAACGAACGATGCGGCGCGCGCTCGGGACCAACGGTCGTGTGGCGGCTCGGCAGCCTGGATTTGTCGAAGCGATGTGTCATGGGTCGGCCTCGGTTTGTGAATAGGGATCCGTTGCTTTCAATCCGTCGGCGCAATGCGCCAACGGACCACGCCTTCCGGGCAGAACACCCGCACCTGCTCCCTTCCAACCGGCTGGGTTTCGGGTGGCTTCCAAGGTGACTGCACGAGCGTGACGGTCTCGGTATTGGGCGGCAGGCCGTAAAAACGTGCGCCGTTGAGGGACGCGAAGGCTTCGAGCCGATCGAGCGCCCCTTCCTCCTCAAAGACCTGGGCGTACAATTCGAGCGCAACCGGCGCCGTAAAGATGCCGGCGCAGCCGCAGGCCGATTCCTTGTCCCGGACCAGGTGCGGCGCCGAATCCGTGCCGAGGAAGAAGCGGGGGTTGCCGGAGGTCGCGGCGTTCCTTAATGCGAGGCGATGGCCCTCCCGCTTGGCCACGGGCAAACAGTACATATGCGGCCGGATACCGCCCGCGAACATCGCGTTGCGATTGATCATCAAATGATGAACAGTAATGGTGGCTCCGATGGGCCCCTCGGCGTCCTGCACATAGTCCACGGCTTCGGCGGTCGTGATGTGCTCCAGGACGATCCGCAGCGCCGGGAAATCGGCTCGCAGCCGGACAAGCACCTGGTCTATGAACGCCTTCTCCCTGTCGAAGACGTCGACCTCGCCGTCGGCCACCTCGCCATGGACCAGAAGCGGCATGCCGATGGCCTGCATCCGCTCCAACACCGGATAGACCCGGCGGACATTCGTGACACCGGCGTCGGAATTGGTCGTGCTGCGCGCCGGATACATCTTGACCGCGGTGATAACTCCCTCGGCGAAGCCTCGAGCTACCTCCACTGGATCGGTCTCATCGGTGAGGAAGCAGGTCATCAGCGGCTCGAAGATCCAGCCGCGAGGGATCGCGCCCCGGATCCGATCGCGATACGCTGCCGCTTGGGCAGCCGTCGTGATCGGCGGATCGAGATTGGGCATGATAATGGCGCGGCCGAAGGTGCTCGCCGTCCATGGCAGCGCCATCTGCAGCATGGCCCCATCCCGAAGGTGCACGTGCCAGTCGTCAGGCCGAAGGAGGGTCATCTCGTTCACCGGGGGTCACCTTCGCTCCGCTTCGCGCGCCTGGCGCGCATCTTGCGGTTCTATCCAGAGCTCCAGCGGCATGAGGCGGGCCGATTTCTTCAGCTGGTGGCGATCCATGCGGCGGAGCACGTCGTCGAGGAGCCGCACTGCCTCGACAATGAATGGTCCTTTGTTGAGCATCACGCATTCGGCACGCTGCCCCATGGCCGCGTCGGTTATCTCCGCTCGGCTGGGCGCTCCTTGTTCGACCATCCCGGCCAACACCTGGGTCGCCCAGATGACCGGCACATGGGCCGCCTCGCAAAGCCAGAGAATATGCTCTTGGACTTCGCCGATGTTCTCGAAGCCACTTTCGACCGCGAGATCGCCTCGCGCGATCATGACCGCCAGTGGCTGTTGCCCGGCGCCATGCACGATCAGCTCGGGAAGGTTCCTGACGGCGAGCGCGGTTTCGATCTTGATCACGAGAGGCTGCACGGGACGTCCACCGCGTCGTGCTGCCAATTCCCTCTGAATAAGCGTGATGTCCGACGGACGCTGAACGAACGAGAACCCGACGAGGTCGGCATTCTCCGCAACGAAATCGAGATCGTGGATATCCTTCTCGGTCAGAGGCGGAAGATCGAGCGCCGTATCCGGGAAGTTCAGTCCCTTTTTGCGTCTGAGCTTCTCCCCTTTGCTGCGCGCCTGCTCCACGCGAAGCATCGCGCCGTCAGGCTCAATCCTTTCGACGCGCGCTCCAATGCGGCCATCGTCGATGAAGACCCGTGCTCCGACTTCAAGCTGATCAAGTACGGCAGGGAACGTCACACGGATGACGATATCGCCAGCCTTTAGCTGAGCGGGCATTCGACCAGCCAACATGAGAAGGTCGCCGCGGTGGAGCCGCGTCTTCTTCGGCGCGCAGACTTCGGCGATCCGGCATTTCGGGCCGGCGATATCCATGAGGATTGGACAGGTCCTGCCTTGCTCAGCCGCCGCGGCGCGGCTGTTCCCGATCATGGTCGCCCAGGTCTCCGGTCCCCCATGCGCGCAGTTGATGCGCAGGCAATCGGCGCCGGCCCGAATGATGTCAGCCACCAGGGCGCGATCTTCACTGGCTCTGGTCGGCAACGTGACCATGATCCGCGTGCCGGGCCCGTGCGGATCGCTCCCGAAAATCCTGGCCTGCTCTCGCCTCAAAATCCGCTTTCCGTTCCGGAAGGCTAAGGGGACGGGATGGGACACGGCGGGCTCGCCGGCGATTTCGGTCAGCCTCGCGCAGACGGCGTCAAGGGTCGCCATAACGCGGCCCTCACTCCGCCCGAGCGAGGTCAGTCCAAGCGCCGAGAGCTGATGTTGTAGACCGCTTAAATCATGGCGACGAAACGCTAGATACTGCGCGAGATTGATGGCTCCAGGCAGAAAACTCGGCCGAGCCACGTTGGGGGTCCAGTCCTCCACAATGGCTTGGCTCTCCCGAATGACGGCAGCTCGGATGCGAACGATCCTGGACAGGAGGCGCTTCGCAGACACCTTTCGGTCTGCCTCGCGGGTGCGGCCCGCAGCAGGACGTTTCAAGCTCGAACGTTGGATCGCATTCAGCGTCATTGGCTCTCCGATCGCGCGTCCTACAAGATCACGCGGTACCGCGGCCGGCGGCCTCGATGTTCCTGCGCAAAAGCGGATCGAGGCCGAGCTTGTTGGCCAAATCGTCGAGCCAAGCCGCTTCGGCGGGAGTATCGGCATCAATTGCGATGAAGGCTGCCAGGTACACCTGCGCGGCCTCCTCAGGAGAATTCGCAGCGGCGGCGAGTTGCTCCGGCGTATCCGGATGGGCGATCAGAGACTCGAGAAAATGCCGCTCCTCGCCCGGGAGAGCGCTCGCTTCGACGCGCTCGATCAAACGGGAACGCTCGGTCTCGTCAAGGCGACCATCGGCCATGGCCGACGCGATCATCGCACGCAACAGGAGGGTGGCGCTGCTGTCTGCCGGCAGAGCACTTGGTGGCGACAACAGACCGCCCGAAGCCGGTTGTGCCGCACCGGCCTGCTGCGGCGAGAGGCCGCCAAGCGCATCGCGGATGGTTTGCGGAACGAGCGGCTTGCCGTCGCGATAGTTGCTGTAGGCCTTATAGGCGAGCCCTCCGAGCAGGGCGACAGCCCCGATCTGCAAAACGCTGCCGCCGAGCTTCCGCGCGTGCTTGGAGGTCAGGAGCGTGCCCGCCAAACCACCCGCGAGCGCGCCGGTTCCGAGTGCGCCCACATTGCTGGAGAGGTAATCGCCGAGGCCCGCGCGTCTACTGCGGTCGACCGGGTGTCCGACTTCTGTGCCACTTTGCCGTGATGCCGTGTCGCCCGCCAGCACGGTGTTCAGCAGCTTGTTCACGTCGATCATTCTGTTCTCCTGTGATGGACCGGTCGGCTCGTGCCTTTTGCAGACATGCATTCACAGCGCTGCGCTGCGCCGCGGCAGCAGCGCAGCGGCGATTCAGTGCTACGGCACGTGCAGTTCGCACGCGATGGCGCGTCATCTATACGTGCCGAGCGATTTGCCTTCGCCAGTCGTCTCTTCCGGGTCATTCAGTCGGTCTCGCGGGTTTGCACGATCGCCTGACGATGGAACTCACAGAGCTTGCGGCGTACTTCCTCGCGCGTGATGGCAACTCCGCAACGGGTAAGGTCGCCAAAGAGCTTGTCGACGACATCTTCGTCCCCAGGCTCGCAAAAGTCGGCGTGGTGAACCGCTGCCGCGTAGCCTTGAACTCCATCGTCCCGGAGCTGCATCAGTCGACCGGCCCACAAACCCGCGAGCACGTTGCGGCGGGCAAGGACGTTGTCACGTGTGTCGGTGTCTATGCACGAGTCGGTCCCGGTGGAGGATGCGGTGCCGTGTGTCATGGCAGCAATAGGGGCATCGAAGTTCATCAATCATCTCCGGCAGGGCGAGCGTGGGAATGCCTTCCGGTTTCGTCAGTGTCGGCCGCGCGGGTCTTCCAGAGCGAGAACAAGACGCCGCCCGCGATAAGGGACAGGGTCACGCCAAGCGAGATCGCGGGGTCGAGCTTACCGACGATCTGGTTCCAGAAAATCTTGACGCCGATGAAGACGAGCACGATGGCGAGCGCGTATTTCAGATACTCGAAGCGGTGCACCATGGCGGCCAGGGCGAAATAGAGGGCGCGCAGCCCGAGGATCGCCATGATATTGGCCGTGTACACGATGTAGGTGTCCGTCGTAATGGCGAAGATCGCCGGCACCGAGTCGACCGCGAATACCAGATCGGCGATGTTGATCATGACCAGCGCCAGAAACAGGGGCGTCGCAAAGCGCGCGAGCTTGCCTGTCTTCGGGTCTGGTTTGCGGACGAAGAAATGCGAACCGTGCAACTCTGCCGACACCCGCATACGCTTGGACAGAAAGCGCACGATCGGGTTCTTCGACACGTCTTTTTCGCCCTCGCCGACGACGAGGATCTTGATCCCCGTGGCGATCAGAAAGACAGCGAAGATATAGAGCACCCACTCGTACTGCTGCACGAGGGCTGCACCGAGCCCGATCATGATGCCGCGCAAGACCAGCACCGCGATGATCCCCCACAGCAGAGCCCGGTACTGATACTTGGCGGGAATGGCGAAATAACTGAAAATCAGCGAGATGACGAAGACGTTGTCGATCGAAAGCGCCTTCTCCAGAGCGTAGCCCGTGAAGTACTCCATGCCCGAGGTCGGGCCCATGGACCACCACAGCCAAGCACCGAACACGAGCGCGACAGCGATGTAGAACACCGATAGCTTCAGGCTTTCCGCGACACCGAGCTCTTTATCCTTCTTGTGAAGAATGCCGAGGTCGAAGGCGAGCAGCGCGCCGACCACGAAGAGGAAGGCGAGCCATAGCCAGACAGACTTGCCGAGGAAATCGCTGGTCAGGAAATCGGCGAGCAGTTCCATGCGTAATCCTTACTATTCGGGTGTTTGAGAGCACCCGTTGAATGCGTTACGGGCTCCCTATTGCGCCATGCTCGAACGCCAGCGGGACCCGGGGCCTTCGGGAGCGTTTTAGACGTTAGCGAGCGGGCCAATTGCGATAGCGCCGATGGCTCTTGTTCGGGTTGTCGCTCGCCGATGCACTGCCGTATGTGCTCCATCTCAATGTGAGAGGAACACTGGCAGCGGTGGGTTCGCGACGATGGTCTTCGTCGCGCCACCCAGGATGAAGTCGCGCAGGCGGGAGTGCCCGTAGGCACCCATTACGAGCAGGTCGAGGTCGTGCGCGGTTGCATACTCTTCGAGAGCCTGGCCGATTGTCCGGCCGGCGGCGTCTTCCTCCTCCAAGACAGCCTCGATCCCATGACAGGCGAGATGCTCCGCGAGTTCCCCTCCCGAGCTTGTCGTATCGGGCACCTTCTTCTGTGTGATCGTCACCACCCGCACGGTCTTGGCGCGCTGAAGGAGCGGGAGGGCATCCGCCACGGCTCGTGCCGCGGGCCGGCTGAAGTCCCAAGCCACTCCAACGACATCGAGGGAAAAGAACTGCTGCTTTTTGGGCGTTTCCGGGAAGACAATCGTCGGTCGCCCAGAGCCGAGTATCACGCACTTGGCGACTTGCTGCTGTAGGTCCGCGTGCTTGCCGATCGGGACCATCGTGACATCGTGCATCCTGGCGCGTGCAGTCACGATGTCCGGGAGCTGCACCGTGGTGCATGACACGATGATCTGCTGGTGTGTGAGGCCACGCTTCGTCGCCATGCTTTCGAACGCACCGATCAGATTCTGGGCATGCGCCACGCTCCTCCGCCGCGCCGCCGCAATCATGCCCGAGATGTCGAGCAACATGTCCGCAACTATGTTGCTGGCTAGCGGGATCTCGACCTTGAAAGTCAGCGCCGAGATGCGCGCGCCTAACGCCGCGGAGAAGTCGACCGCTTGCTCGACGGCCGCAACCGGGGTCGGATCGGGATAGCTGCTCACGTGAAGCAGGGCGTCGTTGAAAGCCATTCTCTCCAATCCCAGCTTGGTCCGGATGGTTCGGGACGGCATCGCCCTCTTGTGCCGTCGTTGTTCGTCAGTCCGCACGGCGCCTGTTCCTCCCCGTCCGTTTGCCTGTACCTTTGCCGAGCGCAGAGCTGCTTGGTGACGTCGGGGAACGAAGCCGCTGCTCGATTTCAATGGCTGAAGGCTCCGACGCGGTCTGGCCAACGATGCCGCGGTCGGGAAGCCGATCCGCCGGTTTCACGACGATCGTATTGCCGATCGCCGTGATCCAGTCGGCGTGCAAGCACCATCGGTCGGCCCCTGTCAGGCGTCTGAACAACGATCATCAATCCTCCATCCACCCAGATTCTTGAGCATGTGCGGAATGTGGGCTTGATTGATCGTCAAAAAAAGCAGATTAATAATAGTGCTTTGATCGAGAAAAACTGCGGATCGGAGTACAAGCAGCCACACTACGCTGGACGGTCACGAACCAGCATCGAGCGCGCTGCCGAGCAGCTGCGTCTCGCCCGCAGACCATCAGAACGGAACACTCAAGGAAGCCTTCGGAACAGCGCCATTCCGCCGCGCGGGGCGCGTGCCGACTGGAGCTGTCCCGCGGCGGGACAATTGACTGTGTCCGACGCAAGTGCTCTCACGGCATCCTTCTGAACGCTCAAGGGCCGAAAAGCCTTACGCTAGCTGCGCAATCTCAAGCAGACCGCGGAGCGGCTGGCTGGTGTTATGCGGCGACCATACCGCGCTGAACGGAACTGGTTTCGGTTCATCGGTTCATCGGTTCATCGTGCAGTGGCACGAATCCAACGCCGGGAAAAGGAACTGAGCTAGTGGCTTCACCGGAAAAGGGTGATGCCATATTGACCTTATCAGGCCGCGATTTTCCGATCGTGAGATCGCCCTTCACCGATCAACATCCTTTCCAAGCGTACCGGCTTACACCCGAGTGACACCAATTCGCTTCCCGCGGCGCCAAATAACTCGATAGTCGGCCTTTATGCCGGCATCTTCGACCAGCAACTCGAACTGGTCAGGAATCCCAACAGGCGAGTCGATTTCGAGGCATGCGCCAGCGTCGGAGATGTTCCGAACAATGCAGTTAAAGACCGAAGATTGCTGATTGAAGATGATCTTGCCGGAGAACAGCGTTCGGCGGCGGGGCGCATCTCGACGCTCCTCGGCAGGAGTGGCGGCTGCATCTAAATTTTCGTTCGACCGATTCATCGCCAGCCTCAAACAACGCTGGGAGAATCTTACAGTTGCTGCGACCTATCGCTTCTTAAGAACCACGCCCGCATGCCGTGTGCATTCGCATCGCAGGAATATACCAAAGTATACTCTAGAGTTTGAGGTCCAACGCCTCACTCTCAGTTCCGTGGATGCGCTCGGCGAAACGCACGAGGTCGGCAAGCGAATCCGCGCCCATTTTCCGCATCACCTGACCCCGCCGCACCTTGACCGTGATCTCGCTGACCTCAAGCTTTCCAGCGATTTGCTTGTTCAATAGACCTTTAACGACGAGGTCCATGACTTCGCGCTCGCCATCCGAGAGGCTGGCATAGCGCCGGCGCAGTTCCTCCTTGACGCCACTCTCCTGCCGTCGGGCCCGATCGCGAGTAATACTCTGCTGGATTGCATCGAGCAGGTCTTGCTCCCGAAAGGGTTTGGTCAAGAACTCGACCGCCCCTGCCTTCATGGCCCTCACGGACATCGGGATGTCGCCGTGCGCTGTAATGAAAACGACAGGGATATGAATGCAAAGCGACCCCATCTCTTCCTGGAAATCCAGCCCACTCAGTCCCGGCATGCGCACGTCAAGCACGATGCAGGCAGGGGCATCAGGTCGCTCGCTGCGCACGAAATCCTGAGTCGATGCGAACAGCATTGAGCGCAAACCGACCGAAGCCAGCAGGTCTTCAAGGGAGTCACGGACGGATTTGTCATCGTCGATGACGTAGACAATCGGCCGGTCTTTCTCGCTATCTGTTGTCATCGACAGTGTCATACACCAAGCTTATGTCCCCGCAGGGTGAAATGAAATTCTGCCCCACCGCCCGACCTTGGGCCGGCCCAAATCCGTCCACCATGCGCTTCGACGATCGAACGGCTGACCGCAAGTCCGATTCCCATCCCATCCGATTTCGTGCTGTGGAATGCGTCAAATACCCCCTCGGCCTCGTCGAGCGCTATGCCGCAACCGTTGTCCGCGATCGAGAACTCGACGAACCGGCCATCATTGGAAGACAGCTCTATTGTAATTTCGCGCCGCTCTGGCGGCGTCTTCGCCATAGCCTCCATCGCGTTCAGGATGATGTTGAGCAACACCTGCTGAATTTGAATGCCGTCCGCAAAGACCAGGGGCAAATCCTTCGCAACATGGGTGCGGATGACGATGTGATTCTGGTCCAACTCGCCTCGGCTGAGCGCGATGGTCTCGTTAACGATCGCAGCGGCGTTTAGCCACTCGGCCTTCGGTTCGACGCGCTTCGCGAGGCTGCGTACACGTTCGACTACGCTGCTAGCACGATTCGCATCGCCAATTATCCGTTCAAGCGCCTGCCGCGCCTTGCTGAGATTGGGCGGCTCCGCCGCCAGCCAACGCAAGCCTGCGTTCCCGCTATTTATGACGCCTGTCAGGGGTTGATTGATCTCGTGCGCGATGGACGCGGTCAGCTCACCAAGAGAGTTGACGCGAGCAAGCCGAACGAGTTGCGCACGAGCTTCATGCTCGGCAAGGATCGCCGACGATTTCGTCAAAGCTAGATATGTGGTGCCGACGATGGCGCCGATGCTCAGCGCGCAGTTTATCACGCCCGCTTCATAGGCCCCGGATCGGGTGAACATGAAGCTCGCCAGCGTCAGGACAACGCAACTCGCAGCAACGACAAGGACGCTGCGCGCTCGCAGGAAACCGGCCGCAATGAGAACGACCGCGACATAGAACACCGCGACGGCGATCTCCAGATCGGTGATCGTGTCCGCGATGAAGACGACCACCATCAGGCCGAGCATCAGCACCCACCGCAGAGCGGTGCCTGTCCCCGCCAGGCGCTGGTGTCTTCCCATCAAGGGCTCGTTCCTTCCATATGCGTAAGGCCCCCGCCGAAACTACTTCTGAGCTTCGGCTTTATACATGCTTTCTCCCGATCACTCGACGGCGGAGAGACGCCAGCGGGCCGCCGTGACCAACGGTTCAAGGCTGAGGCGGCCGACGATCTACTCGAGCATGCGATCCTGGCGGCTGTCCGCTCGCACCGAGGCCGTCACCTCGACGCGACTACTGTCCTCGATGTTGCTGCTTTCGAGGTCGCGAATATAGAGCGTCGAGCCGAGGTCTCGCAGGAGAAGAGCGCGGACGTGGGCCTCGGCTTCACCGTGACAGATGATCGAGATTTCATAGGCTGCATCCGCATCACTCATGGAAATGGGACGCCGCCCGATCATAGTGACCAGCGGACGCAAGACGAGATTCACGCCGATAACGAAAACGGTCGCGATCATTGCCTGGGGATAGAAGCCTGCGCCGCGCAGGACGCCGACGGCGGCCGAGCTTCTGCCGCTCTGCGCCGAAAGAAGCGTCGGCCCCGTCGGAAAGGTCGCGCTGCTGCGCTTATGACGTCACCGTCATCTCAGCCAGCCCTTCCGTCGGATGTAGATGAGCGGCAGAAGCGCGGCCGCCAGCGTCATGGCAATGGTCACGGTGAAGCCCCACCGCCACGAGAGTTCCGGCATGACCGCGAAATTCATGCCGTAGAAGGTCGCAACGAGAGTTGGCGGTAGGAATACGGCAGTGATGATCGTGAACACCTTGACGATCTGGTTTTGCTTGACACCCAGCGATGTCATGACCGACTGTTGGAGATAACGCGCCTTCTCGTGTTCAAACGTCGCGTGTTCCTTCACGCCCTGGATGTCGGCCTGCAGATTTTCGATCTCGGCGCGTGACTCGGTGTCCCGAGTGCCAACCTCGGTTTTGAGGTAGCGAGCGCACCGGGCCAAGTCCAGTTGGGACTCCTGAACACGCGCGATCAATTCCTCGACCTCATTCAGCCGCTGCATCGTCTCGTAGACATCGCTGACGCCGATCTCGCGTCCCTTTTCATCCCGTCCGCCGGTCAGGCGCAGGATGTCGTCATTCATCGACTCCAATGAAATACTGACCGCCTCGACGACCTGATCCGATGCCAGATTCATGGCGCGGAGGATCGCGCGCATCGCGTCCTTTCCGCTCTTGGCGATGTCAGGACTGCTCGCAAGCCGCTGCGCAAAGCGATCCAGCGGCGCAAGTTTTCGGGCCGGTTCAAGCGTAATGAGGGGACCGTCGCCAAGCGCGAAGATCACCGTCTCAGCGTGGAACTCGTCGCCAAGCCGCAGGGTCAGAGTGACGGGCAGGTAGTAGTACAGATCGTCTTCGGACAGCTCTTCCGTCGCAGCAGGGAAATTGGCCTTCCAATGTCGACGCGCGGCAGCGACCGCATCTTTGTCGTCAGCCGACAGGCGAACCCAAACCTTTTCCGCGACGGTGGTTTCCACTTGTTCCATCGTGACCATAACTTAGACCTTCTCTCATTATCTTGCGGTGCTCTGTTCGCGCTCCTTCAACTATTTTCCGGTTGTCGAGAAATGCTGATGCGACGGTGACGACGACGATGTTGTCGTTTCCTGGCCCGCCGGCTGAAAATGATGGACAGCGAGCAGCGCCCCACAAATCAGCAGATAAAGCGCGACGGTCGAAATAATAACCTCACGCTCCAGCGTCGGAGCAATCCTGTTATTTCCACCATTCTTAGTGATACGATCCATCTTCGTAATCAGCATGACAATCCTCTATATGTTTTGGCGTGAGCAAACTCCGCAGGGCCGTGCGCCCTCCGTCGTGTCGGCTCAGTTGGCGATCAATATTCGGGAGAGGGCGCCCGACGATCCGGGAGCGTTGCGTCTGAAGCTCCCCGGAAAAACATGTGCAACGGGCGGCCTCGATGACGATTGAAACCCCCGGAGCGTCAGGGCGACGCCTGATGCTTCATCGCTGACGCGGCATATGTTGGGGTAGCGCGCGCAATAAGTGCTCATGACTCACCTCGTGTCAGCCGCCTTGGCTGTCACGAGCGAGCCATGCGTCTAGGCTCGGCCGGACGGCCTCAGCGGCGTGTGCTGTCGACTACTGTCGCTAGGCATCAGTTTGGTCCCAGACTTGCCCAAGCGCGCCTCAGCGCGCTGGACGGTGTGGCGGCTGTGTAAACTGCCAACGTCGGCAATGCCAGGGCGCGTGAGGAAAGCCACGCCAGCCGAAGGTATCGCGTCGATATACTTTCGTATATCATAGGAGTTGTTTCGGCCGTTGCTCTCAGAATTCCCGCGCGGTTCATCTGGTAAACTGCGTGTATCAGGCCGAGTTGCTGCCAACCCGTGTCGCGCGGCAAGTCGTCCTCGACGCACCAGCGACATTCAATGCGACCCGTAGCAGGATTGACGTGCCAGTGTGAATGCGGCCGGGGCGCAAGCTGCCGATCCAGTACTTCCTATAGCCGTTGATGATCATTGGCGTTGTCGTCCTGGCTCTCCGCCGTCGCGCAGCAGTCGACGCGGCACCTCAATGCGACAGGAGCACCGGCAACGATGGGTAGGCGATGATGGTCTTCGTCGCGCCGCCCAGGATGAATTGGCGCAGGCGGGAGTGCCCGTAGGCCCCCATCACGAGCAGGTCGATTGCATGCGCGGTCGTATACTCTTTGAGAGCTTGCCCGATCGTCCGCCCGGCGGCCTCTTCCTCCTCTAGGACAACCTCGATGCCATGAAAGGCGAGATGCTTCGCCAGGTCCGCACTTGAGTGGTTCGTATCAATCGTCTTTTCCTGTGTGATCGTCACCACCCGCACCGTCTTGGCGCGCTCCAGGATCGGGAGGGCATCGGCCACCGCCCGTGCCGCCGCCCGGCTGAAATCCCAAGCCACTCCGACGACGTCGAAAGACAAGGAACCACTGCGTTCTGGTACTTCGGGGAGGATAATCGTGGGGCGTCCAGAGCCGAATATCACGCTCTCGGCGACATATTGCTGAAGCGTCGCCTGCTCGCCGATCGGGATCATCGTGATATCGTGCATCCTGGCATGTTCGGTCACGATGGCCGCCAGCTGCGAGGTCGTGCACGACTCGACGATCTGCTCGTGTGGAACGCCGCGCTTCGTCGCCATGCTTTTGAACGTGCTGATCAGACTCTGGGCATTGGCCGCGCTTTTCTGCCGCTCGGCCGCAACCATTCCCGGGATGTCGAGCAGCGTATTCGCAAGCACGTTACCGGCGGTCGGAATCTCTATTTTGAAAGTGAGCGCTGAGATGCGCGCGTCCAGCGCCCCGGCGAAGACGACAGCTTGCTCGATTGCCGCGGCCGACGTCGGCTCCGGATAGCTGCTCAACTGGAGCAAGGCGTCCTTGAAAGCCATTCTTTTTATCTCCTCAATTGATCTGCTGCTTCACATTGACCGCATCACACGGCTCACCTTGCGTCCGCTTTCATCTTCACCTTGCAAATTCCTTATCCGCGTTTTCCAACGCTGCGATCCGCTCTTCCAAAGCCGGATGCGTTCTGAACAGGCGCATCAGTCCGCCCCGTGCCGTCCCCGAAATGCCGAATGCGGCCATCTTGTCCGGCAGAGACGCCGGCTGCAGCGCCGCCAAACGGCGCAGGGCGGCGATCATGTGCCGCCGGCCGGCGAGCTCGGCGCCACCCCGGTCGGCGCGGAATTCCCGCTGGCGGGAGAACCACAAGACGATGATCGATGCGAGGACGCCAAGCAGTAATTCGGCGACAATCATCGTGACGAAGAAAGCAGGACCGTGACCGCTCTCGGTCCTGAACACCACCCGGTCAACCACATGGCCGATCACCCGCGACAGGAACATGACGAAGGTGTTGACCACGCCCTGGATGAGCGCCATCGTCACCATGTCGCCATTGGCGGCGTGCGACACCTCGTGCCCGAGCACCGCCTCGGCCTCTTCCCGGCTCATCTGCTGCAAGAGGCCAGTCGACACGGCGATGAGGGAGGCATTCTTGCTCATGCCGGTGGCAAAGGCGTTCACCTCCGGCGAGTCGTAGACCGCAACCTCGGGCATCTTGATGCCGGCGACCTGGGCCTGGCGGGCGACGGTTTGCACCAGCCACTGTTCCATCGGCGTCTTCGGTTGGGAGATGACCTGGGCGCCGACCGCACGCTTGGCCGTCCATTTCGAGAGGGCAAGGGAAATGAAGGCGCCGCCGAAGCCGAAGACGGCCGCGAAGATGAGCAAAGCGTTGAGATTGAGGCCCTGTTCGTTGAGGTAGGGTTCGACCCCCAGCAAGCGCAGGGTGATCGACAGCACCAGCACCACGGCCAAATTGGTTGCCAGAAAAAGCGCAATGCGTTTCACCCGGCGCTCCTCACGAAATGTCTGCGACCAGAATCTTCATAGTCCCACGCGCCCAACTCGGCGTAGCGGCGAAGCGATTGACCTCTTGCCGCTGCGCCTGAAGCGCTGATGCTCCACGTCTGCCGTCGTCGTCCGGCCATCCGCGTGGCGCGCACGGCGCTTCCCCTCAGTCGAAAAAGTCTGACAAGAAGGATCTCTTGCGCTTCTTGTGGCCGTAGCTGCGATGATCATCGTCATCGTCGTAGTGGCGTTGCTCACGGATTTCGCGCGACCCGGTCGTGCGGGCTGCAGGCGACGCATCTTCGGTGCTGCGAGCGATGATCTTGTCGAGCTCGCCCCGGTCAAGCCACACTCCGCGGCAGGTCGGGCAATAGTCGATCTCGACGCCTTGTCGGTCGGACAGCACCAACCCGGTCTTGCAGGTCGGACAGGGCATCGCCGCCACAGTTTCCTCGGTTCGCATGGTTCAAACCCTCTCCTGCCGACCGAAGCGGACGAGCAACTGCAGGCGATCCTTCACCGCGAGCCTGAGCTTTTTCAGCCGCAGCAGTCTGATGCCGTCGGGAAAACGCCGCTTGTGCTCGTGTCGAATCGCATCGTCGAGCTGGCCGTGGACGACCGTCAGCTTGTATATCAAAGCACTCATACTCATAGCCTTTCTCCGGTTGGTTGTTTGAGATGTGGTCCTCGCGGTACTCCTCGCCAAATTCCTACTGAGCCGGAACCGTCAAACGAATCTCCACACGCTCCTCCACCTGGCGGAACAGCAAGAGATCGATTGACTCTTGGTCGCGCTTGAAGCGGTGATGTTCGGCCTCGGGCGATCCATTCACCACCTCATGGGCGTATCCTGCGGCCGCGAAGCCTTGAACGTAGTGCGCTCGCACGGCCTCAAAAGCGGCGCGCCCGGCATAGCGGACCTCGACCGTCTTCTCCCCGCGCGCGAAATAGCTGCGCACCAGGCCGGGAAAGCGCGGCACGGGCCCCGCATCGGTGCCGCTGACGTCGCTCGCCGGCGGGTTTTCCGCGAGATCCGGCACCCACTGTCCGATCTGTTCTTTCAGGCCTGGCACCACCTGTTCGATCTGCGTCGCCGCATCGTTGGCAAGGCGCCTGCCTGCCTCGGTTGCCGTCGGAAACTGCCCCCACAACCAGGACAGCAACGCGATCCCGGCCCAGGTCACCAGACCGAGGATCCCGACAACGGCGGCAACCAGGATCAGCCAGGTGCGCGCCCGCACCTTGCTCAAAGCCGAGACGGCCAGCGCCGAAAACCGATGCTTATGGAGGGGGCTGCGCATCACCGCCTCACGAAGCCCGTTCACTGAAGGTGTCGCGCACGCGCCGCAGGCGGCGCCCCAGAGTCCGCTTGGCCCGATCCGCGGCGCGATTCACCGCGACATGAAAGTCCGCCTCTGTCTCCTCGATGACGATATCTGACCGCCCGTTCAGCCGAACGCGCAGACTGCAGCGCTTGTCTATGCCGCCCTTCGGTCCGTTGATATCGGACAAGACTACGGCAACGCCGCGAATGTGCTCTGGAAATTGCGACAGTGCGAATGCCAGCCGATATTCCACATGCTCACGCAGCTCCTCTGTGAGGTCCGCGTTACGCACTTGAATCGCGATTCTCATCATTCCTCCATCCACCAGCCGAGTTCGCGCAGTATCTAGGCTTGATCGATCATCAAAAAAAGCAGATAATCCGGTGTGTTTCAGTCGAAAAAAACTGCTGATTGGATTGGCCGGCCGTGTTGAATTACAAGCAGCTGCACTATTTCTGGAAGGTCGCGAAGGCCGGCAGCATTGCGCGCGCCGCCGAGCAGCTGCGTCTGGCGCCGCAGACCATCAGCGCCCAGATCGGCACGCTGGAGGAAGCGCTCGGAACCGAGCTGTTCCGCCGCGCCGGGCGGCGGTTGGAATTGACTGCGGCGGGGCAGTTGACCCTTTCCTACGCCGACGAGATCTTCCAGATCGGAAGAGAGCTGGAGGAGACGGTGCGCAACCGCCCCGGCCGCAGCGACATGCTCTTACGGGTAGGGGTGGCGGACGTCGTGCCGAAGTCGATGGCCTATCACCTGCTCGCTCCGGCACTGACTAGTGCCGGGCGTGTGCGGTTGATCTGCCGGGAAGACAAGCTGGATCGGCTGTTCGCGGAACTCGCCATCCACAAGATGGATCTCGTGATCGCCGACCGGCCGCTGCCCTCCGAACTGGGGGTGAAAGGCTACAGCCACGCTCTCGGGCGCACACCGATCGCCTTCTATGCCGTGCGCCCACTAGTCGCACGCTATCGGAAGGATTTTCCACGATCCCTCCACGGCGCCCCCATGCTCATCCCGAGCGATGGCGCAACCATGCGGGGGGCGCTTACGCGGTGGTTCAGTGAACATCAGATCGAACCGCGCATTGTCGGCGAGTTCGACGACACCGCGCTGATGAAGGCCTTCGGCAAGGCGGGTGCTGGTATTTTCCCTGCACCGACAGTACTGGCCGACGAGATTCGCAGCCAATATGAAGCTGAAATCATCGGCCGCGCCGACAGCGTCGCAGCAAAATATTACGCCATCTCCATCGAACGCAAACTGACCCATCCGGCCGTCGTGGCGATCAGCGAAGCAGCGAAGACGGAACTGTTCGTCGACGACAAGCGCTAGCCCCTGTCTCGTCTCAAGCGGATCGCTCGCCGCAATCGCCCACGACGAAGACAAAGATAGATGCGGTCAAGCCCGGCGAGCGCCTTTGCGAGAGGGTTGGGCGTGCGCTCGTCTTCCGGTCACCATCCCGATCAGTCCGGCGATGGTGCAATGGCTTTCGACCGGATGCCGGAGGAACAAGTTGTCATGGACGAGGTAGCGATTGGCGCGACCTTCACGCATGCGGCTGAGATACCCTGCCTCCTCCAATTCGGCGACGATGCGCTGCACGGCGCGCTCCGTGATGCCGACCCGGACTGCAACCTCGCGCATTCTCGCTGCCGGCTTCTCGACCAGGCAGAGCAGCACATGGGCGTGGTTGGTCAGAAAGGTCCAGCTGGCAGAGGAGGTATCAGATTTGGAGTTTGCCATTGCCTGCATCCGCGAGAGCCCCTATAAGGAAAGTGCGAAACTGATTTCGTGTCTTTTATATCGTGTTATGAAGTTCGTATGTAGGGGCAATAACGGTTAATCATGTCCTGGTCACCCGTGTCCGGAAGGCGATGGCGCGACCTGACCGGGTCATACCGCCAGACGCATACGAACCGCCCGACGCCAGAGGGGCAATCAAGGAGTGCTGCCGGTGTCAGACTTCGCCAACTGCTTCTTGCTCCTGGTCCGGTCCAGTGATGACGTTCCCCGCGCTTGCCGGGAGGCGGGAGAGTTTCTGGCATTTCAGCGCGCGCGGCTCCCGACAGTGCATGCGCAACAGGACCGGCGGTTGGTCGGAGTATGGATAGACCCCGTGATGGTGGACGCGCTGCCTGAAATATGCGGCGTGGGCTTGGCTTCTCGCGCGTGCCAATTCCAGATTCGCGAAAGCGTCGGCGTGAGTGGAATATGGTGCCTGTGCTGGGTTGATGCTGATCATGCAAGGAAATCATCCGACCTCGTTACGACACGCAAAACACTGGTGTCAGCCCTGATCGAGGAGCAGGCGCCACACCAACAGCCCAGGACTCTGCAGTTTATTCCTGTCTTCGATGCGGACGACAACTGCCGTTCTGCTTTGCTTCATACCGAGCGGCTGCGAGAGTTGTTCCCGGGCCTGATCGGTCAACCCTTGACGTGGAACACAGCGACTGGAGCGTGGGAGGCGCTCACTGGACCTGCCGAACGCGACCGAGCACTTTGAATTCCTTTCTCACATCTTGACCAGCATACAATAGGAAGCGTCCTTGTGGATACGTTGCTCCAGCTTGCCATCGGCAACCTCCTGTCACCGATGGTGCTGTTCTTCGCCTTAGGTGTCGCCGCCGGCTGGCTCAAATCCGATCTCGCCATCCCCGAGCCAATCAGCAAGGGCCTGTCGCTCTACCTGATGCTGGCGATCGGCTTCAAGGGCGGCGTTGAGCTCGCTACCAACGGCGTGGCCGGCACAGTCGCGGTCGCGATGGCCCTGGCGCTCGTGCTCAGTTTCAGCCTGCCTGTTCTTGCTTATGCCTTGCTCCGCACCGCTACACGGCTCGATATTCCGAACGCGGCCGCCGTCGCGGCGCACTACGGTTCCGTCAGCATTGTGACCTTCGTCGCGGCGACCGGCTTTCTGGGATACCGTGCCATACCTTACGAGGGCTACGTGGTGGCAATGCTCGCCCTCATGGAGACGCCGGCCATCGTGACCGGCCTTCTACTTGCTCGTCGCTCTAGCGCCGCCGCGCCGACCACGTCGAGCGCGCCTTTCTTTTCGAGAGAAGTCGCCCGCGAGGTGTTCCTGAGCGGCGGCGTCGTGTTGCTCGGCGGCAGTCTGGCGATCGGCTGGATCACTGGTGACAATGGCATGACCGTTATGGCGCCGGCCATCGTCGATCCGTTCAAGGCCGTGCTTGCCGTCTTCCTTCTCGACATGGGCTTGCTTGTCGGACGCCGACTGCACGACTTCAGAGCGGTGGGCTGGCCGGTGGTGGCGTTCGGCCTTTATATGCCTCTCATCGGAGCCTTAATCGGGCTGTTCGCATCCCATGCCATCGGCCTCTCTCTCGGCGGCATGACGCTTGTCGCCGTGCTCGCGGCCAGCGCTTCCTATATCGTGGTTCCCGCGGCGATGCGCCTCTCATTGCCGCAGGCCAATCCGGCGATCTATGTCCCCCTGTCCTTGGCCGTAACGTTCCCGTTCAACCTGATCGTCGGAATCCCACTCTACCACGCGGCCGCACAATGGATTGCAGGCATGTGAAGCAAGAGGAACATCCCTATGGTGCAGCTCTACCGGAAGAAGAGGATCGATATTGTCGTGGAGGCCGCGCGCGCCCGCGCGATCATCGAGATGATCGAGGCGGTCGGCGCCAAGGGCTACACCATCGTGCCCGACGTCTCCGGCCGCGGCAACCGCGGCGTCCGAGATGAAGGACATCTCTCGGACGTGTTCCGCAACATGCTCATCATCGTCATCGTTGCCGAAGAGATCGCGAACCTGATCGTCGAACAATCGCAGCCGCTCCTCGAAAACTACGCCGGGATCGTGGTGGTTTCCGACGTCGAGGTTATTCGCGACGAGCATTTCTAAGCAAGCAGTGGCAGGGCATCCCTTCCAAATGCGCCACGTCTGACCACTCAAGTGGATGGTAGGCCGTTCGCGGCAAGCACCTCTCCGGCAAGATAGAGCGAACCGGTGATGAGGATTCGCGGTGCCGGATCGAGGCCAAGCGCGGTGATGGCGGCAATCGCTTCCGCGATGCTGTCGCGGGTCTCCGCCGAAATGCCGATGCCGCGAGCTATATGCGCGATCTCCTCGCTTGGCAAAGCCGTGTCCTGCCGGACTGTCACTGCGATGACGGTACGGGTAAGGCCGGCGAAGTTCATGAGAAAGCCTTGGCAGTCCTTGTTCGCGAGCATGCCGACGACGAGTATGAGCGGCCGCGAGACGCGCCTATCAAGATCGGCCAGAGCGTTCGCCACCGCAAGGCCGCCGTCAGGGTTGTGGCCGCCATCCAGCCATAGTTCAGCGCCTTCCGGCGCGAGTTCTACGAGCCGGCCACGGGCGAGGCGCTGCATGCGAGCTGGCCATTCGACGCTGGTGAGCCCCTGCTCAATGGCTGTGTCCGGAATCCTGAGCGCATGAATGCAGCGTAGCGTTGCTATCGCCGTGCCTGCGTTATCGAGCTGATGACGGCCAACCAGACGCGGCGCAGGCAGCTCCATGATTCCGTTGCCGTCCCGAAAGACCATGCGGTCGCGATCAGGCGTCGCTCTCCAGTGCTTGCCACCAATCCGCAGCGGCGTGCGGAGACGCTCGGCGTGTCGTTCGATCACCGTGAGCGCCTGCTGCGACTGCGGTGCGATTATCGCCGGCACACCGCGTTTGAGAATGCCCGATTTCTCCGCCGCGATCAGCTCGATCGTATCGCCCAGAAATTCGTGATGGTCATGCGAGACAGAAGTGATTACGGTCGCGAGCGCGCAGTCGACCACGTTCGTCGCGTCGAGCCGTCCACCCAGGCCTACTTCAAGCAGAAGCACATCGGCGGGATTGCGTGCAAAGAGCAGAAAAGCCGCCGCCGTGGTGATCTCAAAGAAGGTGATCGGATCGCCGGCATTCAAGCGTTCGCAGGTCGCAAGGGCATCCGCCAGTTCGTCATCCTCAACCAGCACGCTGCCACCCAGCCGTGCAAGACGGACGCGCTCGTTGAAGCGAACCAGATGCGGCGAGGTGTAAACATGTACGCCGAACCCAGCCGCTTCCAAGATCGCACGCAGAAATGCAACGGTCGAACCCTTGCCGTTGGTGCCGGCAACATGAATCACCGGCGGCAGGCGGCGCTCAGGATGGCCAAGCCGGCCAAGAAGGCACCACATGCGGTCGAGCGAGAGATCGATCCGCTTGGGATGGAGCGCGAGCAAGCGCGCAAGGACGACATCAACTGCAACCACTCTGAATCACACTCGCCCGCCAATTAACGAATTAACAGGTCCTGAGCCTAGCGCGAATTCTTCATTGACCTTGACCAAGTGAGAAACCTGGCTCCCCATCAAAATTGTAAAGATGCTCAGTCTTGATGAAGTCGACACCCGTATAGGTGAGATTCTTGAGCAGTTCCACGATCATCGCTTTGTTGAATTGCTTGCTCGGCCGCGCGAGATAGCGACAGCGCCAGTGGTCGGTGCAGAAGGTCTCGGGCAGACCATCCGGCCAGACCTTGACGCCCCGATTGGTAATCATGGTGAGCGCGAACAATTCGTTGGTCGCCGCCTGCATATCGCGGGCGAGTTCGTCCACGGGCTTGGTTGCATGGACGAAGACGTCTATCCCGACCAATTCCTTCTTAGCCGGCTTCTTTGGCCGGGCCTGCGGCACGGCGAAAGGCTTTGACGCAGCGCCAGGCGCGACACTGCGCAACGTCTTCGGCGTATGGTCAAGCCGCTCGATCACGGCCTCGGCAAAGGCTGCTGTGCCGACCTTCTGCTTGGATACGCCTTCCTTGAAAACATCATAGGTATGAATGCCGTCTTCGATCGTCTTGAGCCAGGCATTGTGCACGCGTCTGGCCACCTCGGTTTGGCCGATATGCGCCAGCATCATGACACCGGCTAAGAGAAGGCCGGAGGGGTTGGCCACATCCTGGCCGGCTCGCCGCGGTGCGCTGCCGTGGATCGCTTCAAACATGGCGCATTGCTCGCCGATGTTGGCCGACGGCGCGAGGCCGACGGAGCCTGCGATCTGGGCGGCTACATCGCTCAGAACATCGCCATAGAGATTGGGCATAACGATCACGTCGAAGGCCTGCGGCGTATCCGCCAGTTTCGCTGCGCCGATGTCGACGATCCAGTGCTCGTTCTCGATACCGGGATAGTCAGCGGCGATTTCGTCGAAGACCGTGTGGAACAGGCCGTCGGTCATCTTCATGATGTTGTCTTTCGTGAAGCAGGTGACCTTCCGGCGGCCGTGCGCGCGCGCGTACTCGAAAGCGTACCGGACGATCTTCTCGCAACCCGGCCGCGAGATCAGCTTCAGGCACTGGTAGACCTCGTCGGTCTGCCGATGCTCGATGCCCGCATATAGATCCTCCTCATTCTCGCGAATGATGACCACATCCATGCCGGGATGCTTCGTCGCGATAAAGGGTTGATAGGCGACGCAGGGCCGGACGTTGGCGAACAGGCCGAGGGTCTTGCGCACCGTCACGTTGAGGCTCTTGTAGCCGCCGCCCTGCGGCGTCGTGATCGGCGCCTTGTAGAAGACCCTGGTGCGCCGCAGGCTATCCCAGGCTTCCGGTCCGATCCCGGAGGTGTTGCCTGAAAGATAGAGGCGCTCTCCGATATCGATCGGTTCGATGGCGATGTTCGCGCCGGCCCGAATCAGGACCTTGAGGCTGGCTTTCATGATCTCCGGCCCGATGCCGTCACCGAAGGCGACTGTGACCGGAACGGCGCCATGCCTCCCGGACGGGTTCTCCAAGTCGGTAAGGCCTTCCAACATGAGCCGAGTGCTCATCATCGATCCCTCCTAGTGCGTCTCTGAACGAAGGCAGGATAGAGACCAAGGATGAATTGTTGAAATTGATTGTTCTCGACGCTAAGATTGCGATCGTCAATGACATCATGGATGCGTGCATGAATATCCATCCCGACCTCTTGCGCGCTTTCGTGACCGTTGTGGAATGCGGAGGGTTCTCGCGGGCCGCCGAGCGGCTGCGGCGCGGCCAGTCGGCCATCTCGCTGCAAATGAAGCGTTTGGAGGACAGCCTCGGGGCGAAGCTGCTCGAACGGACTCCCCGACACCTGTCGCTGACAAGCGAGGGAGAGTTGCTGCTGGACCACGCCCGGCGCCTGTTGCGCCTCAACGACGAGTTGGTCGGGCGCTTTACCGAGCGCGAACTTTCCGGCGTCGTTCGCCTCGGAGCGCCAGAGGACTTCGCGACCAGCCACCTGCCGAGCGTGCTGGCCAAGTTCGCGCGCGCCCATCCCCGGGTTGCCCTGGAAGTGACCTGCGAGTTGACGCTCGAGGTATTCGAGCGCTTCCGGGCTGGCGGTCTCGAGATCGCGCTGGTCAAACGGGAGCCCTCAGGCGCGATGGGCGGCATCCGCGTGTGGCGGGAACCGCTGGTCTGGGTCGCCGCCGACCGGCAGATCGCAGAGACAGAGGGCCCGCTTCCGCTCATCGTCTCGCCGCGGCCGTGCGTCTACCGCAAGCGGGCAACCGATACGCTCGACACGATGGGGCGCCTTTGGCGTGTCGCCTATACGTGCGGCTCCTTGGCCGGCACGCACGCAGCCGTTCGTGCGGGCCTCGGCATCACCGTGTTGCCAAAGGAGATGGTGCCAACGGATCTCGCCATTCTCAACGATGAAGCTCTTGGACTTCCCGACCTGAAGGACACGGAGATGGCGCTGATCGAGGCACCTGACCTGAACCCCGCTGCTGCCCGGCTGCGAGACACGATCGTTCGAGAGCTTGAACATTGAGGCGTGCTTCACTTTGATGGCCAGTCGCACCCGTAACGCGATGTCATGGATTCGTTGATCGTCTTCTCAAGAGTCCGCACTTGGGCTACTGTACATTTGGGGTGGTGCACTGCGCTGAAGCGTAGATCAGTACCTACCCCTAATCTCGCGACAGGCGGGGGAGGAGCCAACGATGAATTTCTCGGGCAGGAACCTCTGGTTAGGTTTGATCGCCTTAGCCGTGGTGTTGATCGTGATCGGCTATGCCACCGGCTGGTTCGGCTTCGGTGGCTCACCGCAACCCGCGCCGCCGCAATAAGAACCCGCTTCGAACCTTGGCAGATGCCGTTTGGCAACGGCCGTCGTCATTGATCGAGAAGTTTCTCTTTGCCATTAAGTGCGGCCTGAGCGTCCAGTAGTTCGTCGCGACCGATACCCGCCTCAACGTGCGGATGCAGCGCGTGCACCTCTCGTATTTTCCGGAAGACCAGTTGAAGTAGATCCTCTTGTAGGGGCAGGCGGACACGCACATGCGTCAGCCGCGGCACTTATGCTGGTCTATGAGGACGACACCGTCCTCCTCGCGCTTGTAGATCTCGGTTTCGTCGTTCTCAGCCCACCATCTGCGATCGGTCGTAGTGGCTTTGCGGAGTTTCGGATGCCGGCGGACGCTGCCGCGAGTGCGCGGCTCGAATATCATAGCGCCCCAGCGGAAATGTAGTTATCAATTTCATCAACGCTGGGGCGGCACCTCGTGGGAGGACGATCGGATGCACATGCGTATGGCATCGCATCGTAGGGTTAGCGGTCGCAGCCTAGCGTAGGTGGCGCACCCGGCACGATTCGAACGTGCGGCCTCCACCTTCGGAGGGTGGCGCTCTATCCAGCTGAGCTACGGGTGCATCAAGTGCGCTACTAACGCGGCGACCTCGCGTCGGTCAATCGACGTAGACCAGACATTATCCCAGTTCGATCGATCACGCGCAACCGAGATCCCCATTCTCACCGCAAAAACCATCACGCGCGTAACTCTTGCTCGAACGGTATGCCATCGCGCGAAGGAATGCCGGCAGCAGACAAGCATCGCACAGAAGCGAATGTCTGAGCTTGCGCGTTTCGCTCGCACGTCTCACGCGCGCTACGCCGCAGCACGCCAGACTACGTCTCACGCTGCTTCCGTGGTGCTTCCGCGACGGATTCGGGCGCGGCGAGAACAAAAAACGATCTTGCTAAGTGCCCGGAAATATGAGAGAAAATGGCGCACCCGGCGAGATTCGAACTCACGACCTCTGCCTTCGGAGGGCAACGCTCTATCCAGCTGAGCTACGGGTGCGGCGCACTCCATTTAGCCGATTGGCGAGGGGCGGGCAACGGCCTGTTACGCAGGCACGATGATCTTGCCGATGGGCCAGAGCGCGATTCCGGCGAGCTTCAGGTGAGCCCAGGCGAACGGGATGCCAATGATCGTCACTGCCAGAAGCACCGCGGTGACCACATGCCCCAGCGCCAGCCACCAGCCCGCAAGCACCAGCCAGATCAGGTTGCCGATGAAGCCGAGCGGGCCGGTGCCGATGTCGGAGCGGCCGGTCACCATGTCGCGCGAAACAGCCTTTTGACCGAACGGGAACAGGGTGTAGGCTGCGATGTTGAACGCGGCCCGCGCCCACGGCAGGCCGATGATCGTGATCGCCATGATGATGGCGGCGACAACCCAGCCGGCCGCCATCCAGATGCCGCCAAGCAAAACCCAGAGAATGTTCAGAAACAGGGAGACAGGGGACATCGTGATTTCCGATCGCTGGTGATCCGGTTCTGACATTCGTATCATATCCTTCGCAGGTACTTTATGAATGTCAGAACCAAAGGATCACTGGAATTATAGTTTTCTGGTGTCCTATCCGGAATCCGTTGCCGCGTTCGCCATGGCCTTGATGCGTTTCCGGAATGATCGCGGAGACTCCGCAAACATCCGGCTGGCCAGAGACCTCGCGCGGTCGAGGTGAAACCGCCGCCGGGTTTCGATCCGCGGCGTCAGGCGTGAACGCCAGTGGGCCAGCGATTGTTGCGGTTGCGTCAGGCGGCTGAGAACGACGAGATCGTTGCTCCTGCCGATCTGCATCCGCACTCTTTGCACCTCGCCGATGAAGGCTTTCCATACCTTCGGCCACACCGGCGCAATGAGGTCGAGTTGATAGCGAAACGTAACGAGGGCCTTGCGGAATTCATGAATCTCTTCTGAATCCATATCCTCCCATCTGTGCGGAAGGCGGCGGCGGGCGCGACGGTAGGATTGCCCGAGCGCCGTTGCGATGTCGTCAAAGGTGATTTGTTCCAGCGGCCAGGCTGCCGCGCAAGTAGATGCGCGCGCAAGGCCGTCGCGCAGGCGCTGAATGACCTCCGCATTGAGTTCGGCGCTTTCAGAAGCCTCACGCATTCCTTGCAGCCGCCCGGTGATGGTCGCCTCGGTCCGCTTCGACATCGGCGGCGTTTCGGCATCACTCAGTTTTGCGATTTCGGACAGCGCGTCGAGAGCCGTCTGTGCATCGCGGCTGCGGCCGAATTCCCGGGCGAGGAGACGGGCCTCGTTGCGCAGAATCACAGCCTCGTCGCCGACGATGCCCTGCAACAGCCGCAACACGGCTCGCCAGCGCTTGAACGCGACGCGGAGGTCATGAATGGCCGTGCTTCGTTCCTCGCTATCGAGCCTTTCCTGCGCGGCCCGGGCCGTAGCCAGGATGTCATCCGCAGCCTGGCGCAGCGAATGTGCAACCGGTGGAGCTTGAAGGCTGGCGTTCACTGACCTTTGTCCAGAACCAGTTCGTTGAAAGCGTGTGAATCCGCGACCGTCATTCCTTCAGGACGGCGCGGGGCGGCGACAAGCGCATCACAACCCGATCCGCGCCCGGCCGCAAGCAGCGGAAAGCCCTGCCAGATCGCTTAAGCCAGCAGTTTCCTCAACTCCGCCTTCGCCACCTTCTCCAGCGTCGAGCGTGGCATGTCGTCGACGAGCCGCACCTCGCGGGGGATCTTGAAATCGGCCAGCGCACGTTTGCACGCCGCCAGAATATCATCCTGAAGCGTCGGCGGCGCACCAGCAAGGCCGTTCTGCGGAATGACGAACACCACCGGAACTTCATCCAGCATCGGATGCTTCTTGGCGACCACCGCAGCTTCGCGCACCCCGGTCACGGTGATGACGACCTGCTCGATCTCGGAAGCAGCGACGTTCTCGCCGCCGACCTTCAGCATATCCTTGGCGCGGTCGCCGAATTTGAGAAAGCCGTTCTCCAGAAGCCGGACGCGATCGCCGGTGATGAAATAGCCGTGCTCGTCAAAGCTGTCGCGCGTGGCTGTCTCGTTGTGCAGATATTCCTTGAACAGCGAGAGCCCCGGAATGCCGCGGATCAGCAGGTCGCCGGTTTCTCCCGGAAGAGTTGCAGCACCATTCTCGCCGACGACGCGGATATTGTATTCCGGCGCTGCGCGGCCGATGGCGAGCGGGATGTTGGGCTGCGTGACCTCGCCGACGATGCCGTGGGTGATGGTTTCCGTCATGCCCCACCAGCCGATGGTCTTGACGCCGAAATGCGCGTCGGTGGGCGGCTCGCAGACCGCGCTGCCCCACAGCCGGAAGTGATGGGCCTTCGGGCGTTCGTGTTCCATCAGCGCCTTGACGCAGAACGGAACGAGCGAGGTCCAGGTGCAGCGGTGCGCCAGCGCTGTCGGCCAGAACCGGCTCGCGGAGAAGCGCGGCATGATGACTCCCGTGCCGCCGACCCACAGCGTCGCCAGCATGGAATAAGCCAGCGCGTTGGTATGAAACAACGGCAGGTAGATAAGGTGGATGTCCTCGGCGCGCAGATCCTGATGCGCCGCGTTGATCTTCGCGCCCCACAGCGCGTTGGCGTGCGTCCACAGCACCGCCTTGGGGCGCGATGTGGTGCCCGACGTGTATTGCACGCTGCACGACGCATAGGGATCGGCAGCGCGGCGCGGCCGGTCGGCGCTGTCGGCGAACAGCGTCTCGAACACTTCGCTCTTCGGCGGCTTAAATCCTTGCGCGGGCGCAGCGCCTGCATCGTGGGAGGTTATCGCGAGCCAGCGCAGGTTCGTGCAATGCGCGGCGATCGTTTCGGCATAGGCCGGTTGTGTGACGGCGGCCACCGCGCCGCAGTGGCCGGCGAAATATTCCATCTCCGCGGGCGCGGAACGGGTGTTGGTCGTCACCGCGATAGCGCCAAGCTCGACGCAGGCGAACCATGTCAGCAGCGCTTCGATACAATTGTCGAGATGGATCAGGACGCATTCGCCGGGCTTGATGCCGCGCGCTGTGAGGCCAGCGGCCAGCGAACCGACGCGGTCGTAAAATTCACCATAAGTCCAGGGTCGCGACGGCGCATCGAACGGCGCCCAGATCAGAAAGCTGTGATCCCGCCGCGTTTGCGCGCGCAACCGCAATAGCCACGGCACATCCAGTCCGGCGAAAGGGCCGACATGGCCAGGTAAGAATTGGCCAGGTAAGAATTGGCCCGCCGCGCGTTCGATATTCGGCATGTTTTCTCCCGGTCCCGCTTTTTCGTTTGCGGGTTCATGATGCTTTTATGGCAGGAGCAACGGCGGCGAACAATCCATGTCGGCGGTGAGGCCGTGGTTGCGCCGCTCGGCAAACTCATTTAACCGGGCCGTGGCCATTTCAGAAGCCGTGCTCATAAGATGAGTTACAGGAGACTTCGCATGCAAAAACTCACGCTCCCGGTTCGGGCGCTCACGCTGGCGGCTGCCGCCGTTGCTATTTTCACCATGGGTAGCGCGGCCGAGGCCAGGCCCGAGGCGCCGTTCTGCTCGGAGAACTACAGCCGCGTCGGCATGGGCCGGGTTTGCGCCTATTACACCTTTGAACAGTGTGTGGCGGCCACCAGCGGCGTCGGTGGTTCGTGCAGCGCGAATGCCTGGTATCGGCCTCGCGAGTATGATGAACCCACCCCGCGCCGGCATCGCAGGCACAAACATCGCGGCTGATCTCACCCGATTTTACCTTTGCAGTGATATGATCGGCGCGGGCCTCCGCGCCGATTTTTGTTTGGCGCGGTGGTCTGAACCCTTCTTGCTGAACGTGCGTATTTTTGGAACGCTGTCACCCATCGCCGCAGGGTTCGCGATAACGGCAAAGCAGTGGTCATGAGCGTGTCGGACGACGGAAGCGCGAAAGACGAGAGCCGGGACGCTTTCTACAGCGCCATGCCGGTATTTCGCGGCTTCGCCAACCTGATGGATCCGTCGCTGTACCGGCCGGTGCCGGATGGATGGCTGATCGGCGTCGCCGACATCGTGCAGTCCACCAAGGCCATTGCCGACAATCGCTACAAGGCGGTCAACATGGCCGGTGCGGCGGTGATCGCGTCGGTGACCAACGCACTCGACAATCGCCATTTTCCATTTGCGTTCGGCGGCGACGGCGCGAGCTTCGCCGTGTCGCCGCAGGACGCGGAACTGGCACGCGAGGCGCTGGCGGCGACCGCGACCTGGGTGAAGGAAGATCTCGATCTCACGCTGCGCGTGGCGCTGGTGCCGATCGAGGCGATCCGCGCGCAAGGGCTCGACGTTCACATCGCGCGTTATGCGCCGTCGCCGCATGTGTCCTACGCGATGTTTTCCGGCGGCGGATTGGCCTGGGCGGAAGCCGCGATGAAGCGCGGCGAATTCACCGTCACGCCCGCACCTCACGGCGCACATCCCGATCTCACCGGACTATCGTGTCGCTTCTCGGAAATGCCGGCGGAGCGCGGCCTGATCCTCTCTGTCCTGATCGTTCCTGCGTCACATGACGGCGCGGCGTTCCGCCGCCTGATCGAGGACATCGTTGCGCTGGTTGAAAAGAGTCCGGGCGCGGGGAGGCCGATCCCCGCCGCCGGTCCGCGCATGCGCTGGCCGACACCGGGCGCAAATTACGAAGCACTGACGCAGCGCCGCGGGCCGCTGTTCGTACGCCGCCTCAGCGTACATGCCTGGACGCTGTTCGCCTTCGTGCTGTTTCGCTTCGGCATTTCCGCTGGCGGCTTCGTGCCGCAGGTCTACATGCAGCAGGTGGTCGAGAATTCCGATTTCCGCAAATACGACGACGGACTGCGCATGGTGCTGGATTGCAAGCCCGAACTCGCCGACGCACTGGAGCGCCGTCTCGCGGCGGCAGCGGCTGCCGGGGTCGCGCGTTACGGCCTGCACCGGCAGGATGCGGCGATGATGACCTGTTTCACGCTGTCGGCCTCGCGCCCGGACCATTTTCATTTCGTCGACGGCGCCCGCGGCGGCTATGCATCCGCGGCCACCGCTCTCAAAGCCACACTGAACTAAAACAAGCCGCCGTTCACATCACCGGACATTGAAAACGAACGCGGAAAGCGGCACCATCGCCCGGTTTCCGCGAGCGCGCTTCCCATATTGTCAGTGAGCGAATAATGGTCAGGATCGATTTCAGGGAGGCGTGCCGGCGCGGCCGATTCCTATGTGGAATCGAAAGGGCGCGCCCGGTTCGCGTTGCCTTGCTCGGTCTGTTTGTGGTCATCGGCAGCGTTAGTCTGGCCCGCGCCGGCAACGATGATGACGATAGCGAGTCGCCGAAGACGGGCTCGAAGCTGCCGAACATCTATCTCGATCTCAACACCCAATATACGACAGTGCCGCCGAACACGCTGGCGATTGGATTCCGGAATTTCGTCTCGCCGATTCCCGCGGCGGCTCAGGTCGTCACGCTGAATGCGCCGCTGACGGTGGATCTCACCGATCGCATCTCGGTTTATGGCGGCGTCAGTTCGAGCACGTCACGCACCGATTTCACGTCCTGGTCATCGATGACGCTCGATAGCTGGAATATCGGATTCAATGCCGACGTTATTCAGCAGGACGGTAAGACGGTGACGGTGATTTCGACTCTCACGCGGTCGATCACCAGCGCGCCGGGGCTGGCCTCAACGTCGAACCAGACAGTGGTCGAACTCGATTACGGATTCGATGAAGATCAAACCAAGGGTCTGCTCGCCGGTACAAGACTCACGAGCATCTGGGTGGATTCGGGTCTTGCGACAGTCCAGCCGGTCTTCGTCGGATACCTCGGCGGCTACTATCAGTGGCCCAACAACTGGAAGCTGTCGGGCCGTTTTGGCATCCAGACATTTGGCGGCGCCCAGCTTGCCGGCGGTCTCATCACGGCAAAGGCCTTCACCCAGCCGACCTTCAGGGTCGATCTCGACCGCATGGATGACAACAACAATCGTCTTTTCGGCGCCTCGCTTGAGGTCGCCTGGACGCCTCAACCGCTGATCCAAATGACATTGCGAACGCCGCTCTATGCGGTCCGGAACTGAGTTTCGGTAGTGGAATAAGGACCAGGAGGAACAGGCATGGACATTCACGGAGGACAAAGACAGCGCCTCGATGTGAAGGGGTCGGATATTTCCGGATCGGTTTTCGACGATGTGAACATGTCGGGCTGCACCGCTCACAATATTAACCTCAGCGGCCTGCGGATCGATTACGCCAACCTGGCCGGCCTTCACATCAATAACGCGAACCTGGCCGGGGCGTGCCTCACGGACTGCCGGATCGAGGGCATGACCATCAACGGCATCAAGGTCGAGGACATGCTGGCCGCCTATGAGAAGCTCAAATAAGCCACGCCTGATGCCTCCGCCTGCCACTTTGGGCTAAGTCGCCGCACCACATGGAACCTTCCCGAACCGGCGGCGTTTGGCCTTGTTGGCGTGGGGTATATTGAATGGCTATTGAAAATACCGCTTTGCAGACATCAAACCGGTTCGATACCTCCCTGACCCAGGAGGGGCGTTATCGGCTACTGGTGGAAGCGGTCACCGATTACGCGCTCTACATGCTCGACCCGCAGGGACACGTAAGTAGTTGGAACGCGGGCGCGGAGCGGATCAAGCAGTATCGCGCCGAGGAAATCATCGGCCAGCATTTCTCGAAATTCTATTCCGAGAGCGACCGGCAGAAGGGCGAGCCGCAGAACGCGCTCGACACCGCGCGGCGCGAAGGGCGGTTCGAAAAGGAGGGCTGGCGCGTGCGCAAGGATGGCACGCAATTCTGGGCCAGCGTCGTCATCGACCCGATCCGCGACGAGACCGGCACGCTCATCGGCTTCGCCAAGGTGACGCGCGACATCACCGAACGCAAGGAGACGCAGAAGGCGCTCGACCAGGCACGCGAGGCGCTGGCCCATTCGCAGAAGATGGATGCGATCGGACAGTTGACCGGGGGCATCGCGCACGACTTCAACAATCTGCTGATGGTCATTCTCGGCAGTCTCGAGCTTGCCGGCAAACATCTGCCGGACGACAAGCGGGTGACAACGCTGATTTCCAATGCGACGCAGGCGGCGCAGCGCGGCGCTGCGCTGACCCAGCGCATGCTGGCTTTCGCGCGGCGTCAGGATCTTGATCTCAAGCCGGTGGACGTCCCCACTCTCGTGCGCGACATGACCGATTTGCTGCAAAGCTCGCTGGGGCCGTCGGTGCAGATCGAGACCCACTTTCCGCTCAAGCTCAATTTTGTCCACGCCGACGCCAATCAGCTTGAAATGGCGCTATTGAATCTTGCGGTAAATGCGCGCGATGCGATGCCGGGTGGTGGCTGCATCGTCATCGCGGCGCGCGAAGAGACCCTCAAGGCCCGATCGCGGATAAAGCTGAAAGCAGGGCGCTATGTCTGTCTCTCGGTGAGAGACACCGGCGAGGGAATGGATCGCGCAACGCTGACGCGCGCCTTGGAGCCGTTCTTCACCACGAAAGGAATTGGCCGCGGCACCGGACTGGGACTGTCGATGGTCCACGGCATGACCGAACAGTCCGGCGGCCGCTTCGTCCTGAAGAGCCGGAAAGGCGAGGGCGCGACGGCGGAGATCTGGCTTCCGGTCGCGAAGGTGACCAGACCCGCGCAGGAAGAGCGCTTCGTCAGGGATGGCATCCCTCGCACCCGCCCTCTGGTGGTGCTTGCCGTCGATGATGACGGTCTCGTGCTGATGAACACCACGGTGATGCTGCAGGACATGGGGCACACCGTGTTCGAGGCAACATCGGGCAATCAGGCGCTCGACATTCTGCGGCGCGAGAAATCGGTCGATCTCGTCATCACCGATCACGCCATGCCGAAAATGACCGGCGCTCAACTCGCCGCCGCGATCAAGGCCGAGCGGCCGGGTCTTCCGATCATTCTTGCGACAGGTTACGCGGAGCTGCCGCCGGGCGTGGACGCCGAACTGCCGAAGCTCGGCAAGCCGTTTCGCCAGCATGAATTGATGCAGGCGGTTGCCGCGGCGATCGTGAACTAGCTCCCATTATCCCGCGCAATTTGCCGACCCATCGCCATTTGTGCACTGCCGTGCCAAGCGGATCGCGATGCTGCGTGTGCGCGGGCCATGTGCATGTCAACTTGACGCTCCCTGCGGCGCGCATAAGCTCTCATGGCTCAAGTGCCGAATAGATTTACGTCTTGATCCTTATCAGGAGAAAATCATGTCAGTTGCACGCGTAACCGAGCTTATTTCCGCATCCCCAAAGAGCTTTGAAGACGCCGTCCAGGTCGGCGTCAAACGTGCCGTCAAGACGCTGAAAGACGTCGAAGGTGTCTGGGTCGCCAATCAGAAGTGCGTCATCAAGAACGGAAAGATCGTGGAATATCGCGTCAATCTCAAGGTGACGTTCGTCCTCAAGGATTGAGGCGCTCCTCACATCTCATCATCCACTCGCCGCTCGCAAACCGCACTCTCGACACATCGAGGCGGGTGGGATTATCTTTGTCTCATGAGCGGACGCGATCACGACCATCACGGGCACCATCATCACCACGATCACGATCATTCCGAATTGTCGGAGACGGAATTGCGCGTGCGCGCGCTGGAATCCGTCCTGACTGAAAAGGGATATGTCGATCCGGCTGCGCTGGATCTTCTGATCGAAACCTATGAGACCAAGGTGGGGCCGCGTAACGGAGCGCGCGTGATTGCCAAGGCGTGGAGCGATCCGGCCTACCGCGCGCGCCTTCTCGCCGATGCGACGCCAGCCATCGCCGAACTCGGCTATGCCGGGCGGCAGGGCGAACACATCGTCGCGGTCGAGAACACCGAACGGCAGCACAACATGGTCGTTTGCACGTTGTGCTCGTGTTACCCGTGGTCGGTGCTCGGCCTGCCGCCGGTCTGGTACAAGGCGGCGCCATATCGTTCGCGTGCGGTGATCGATCCGCGCGGCGTGTTGCGTGATTTCGGTTTCGAGCTTCCGGCGGAAACAGAAATTCGCGTGTGGGATTCCACCGCCGAGATTCGCTATCTGGTGGTGCCGCGGCGCCCTGCCGGCACCGATGGCTGGAGCGAGGAGCAACTCGCCGAACTGGTGACGCGTGACAGTATGATCGGGACCGGTTTCGCCAGATCGCCGGAGCATCCAGGCCAATGAACGGCGCGCATGACATGGGTGGTGTCGACGGCTTCGGTCCGGTGATCCCGGAGCGGAACGAGCCGGTCTTTCATGCCGAATGGGAGCGGCGGGTTCTCGCGCTGACGCTGGCGATGGCGAGACCGGGCGGCTGGAACATCGACATGTCGCGTTTCGCCCGCGAGGATCGTTCGCCTGCGGACTATCTGAGCAGAAGCTATTATCAAATCTGGCTCGCAGGCCTGGAACGGTTGATGCAGGAGCGCGATCTGGTCACACGCGACGAAATCGAAGCGGGCCGCGTGCTGCATCCGTCCAAGGCGGGTTTGCCCGTTCTGCCCCGCGACGATGTCGAGGCGATGCTGCGCCGGGGTGCGCCAACGGTGCGCGCAGCAAAATCAAAGCCGTTGTTTGCGATCGGCGATCGCGTGCGCGCGAAGAACATTCAGCCGAAAGGTCATGTCCGGCTGCCGCGCTATGTGCGCGGGCACGTCGGTGTGGTGGAATTGCTTCACGGCTCGCATGTCTTCGCCGACAGCAATGCGCGCGGCGATGGCGAGAGCCCGCAGCAGCTTTACACCGTTCGCTTTACGGGGCCGGAATTGTGGGGTGATCGCGCCGATCCCCGTACGGCGGTTTCGGTGGACGCCTGGGAGTCTTATCTGGAGCGCGCCGAATGACGATTGATCAGCGTGCAGCGATGCAGGCGGCGGCCAGCGTTCCGGGAATTCCGCGCGACGATGACGGGCCGGTGTTCCGCGAACCATGGGAGGCGCGCGCCTTCGCGATGGCGCTGGCGCTGCACGCGCGGGGCCTGTTCACCTGGACGGAATGGGCGGACGCGCTGGCGCAGCAAATCAAACGCGCGCAGGCCGAAGGCGATGCCGATACCGGCGAAACCTATTACCGGCATTGGCTCGCGACCCTCGAGCAACTGGTGGCCGTGAAGAACATCGCGCCCGCGGGCGAATTGCATCGCTATCGCGACGCGTGGGATCACGCGGCGGATCGCACGCCGCACGGCCAGCCGATCGAACTGACGCAAGGTGATTTCAAGGGCGCGTGAGACCAATCTAACCGGGGCAGCATGGTTCCGCGTCCCTGTCGCCGCCGCGTTGCGCCTGAATAGGCGGACATGGCAACGAGCCGTAAGAGCAGAACACGCAACAGTCCCCGGCCTTGGGCTTTAGCCGTGTGCCGCAACCTTTGCAGTCGTAGAAAAACTGGCAAGCGTCGGTGGGCATCGTTTCCAGCGCGCGATGACCGCAGTCGGGGCATGTGATGGTCGATTCAAGCTGCATGGACTCATCTTACAGGCTTCAGCACGATCTGTTCGGCATGGGGCTCACACATAAATGTGAGCCGAAGAGCCGATGTCCAATCGACGTGGGCGGGCTGCCTTTTGTCAGCTCATCTCGCCATCGAGGAATGGATTCGTCCTGCGCTCATGGCCGAAGTTCGAGCCGGGACCGTGGCCGCAGATGAAGCCGATATCGTCGCCGAGCGGCAGCAGCTTCTCATTGATGGAACGGATCAGCGTGGCGTGATCGCCGCCGGGCAGATCCGTCCGTCCGACCGAGCCGTTGAACAGCACATCGCCGACAATGGCGAAGCGCATGTCCTTGTTGAAGAACACCACGCTGCCCGGCGAATGCCCGGGGCAATGATAGACGTCGAAGGCGAGTTCGCCGACCTTGACCTGTTCGCCTTCGCTGAGCCAGCGGTCGGGCGCGAAGTTGCGCACGCCCACCATGCCGAAATTCGCGCCGCTCGCAACGACATTGTCGAGCAGATATTTGTCGGCGAGGTGAGGGCCCTCGATCGGCACTTTCAGCGCGTCGCGCAGTTCCGCCGCGCCGCCGACGTGATCGATATGGCCGTGCGTGATCCAGATCTGGTCGACGGTGACTTTGGCCTGCTCGATCGCCGCGAGGATATTCGGAACGTCGCCGCCGGGATCGATCACCACCGCGCGTTTGGTCGCCTCGCACCACAGCAGCGTGCAGTTCTGCTGGAATGGGGAGACCGGGATGATCAATGCGCCGGCTGGCGCCGTTTTGTTCTGGGCTTCATTTGTCATGCGGCCACAATGCTGATTTTTTGCGCCGCGCCAAGCGGTTTTCGTCACTTCTTTTTGATTGCAGTTCCTGCGCTCAGGCCACGCGGAGGCGGGGCTTGCCGCCCGCATGGATGATCTCGAACGGCTCCGGCCGGCCGACGCCATAGCCCTGCGCGTAGTCGACGCCGATCTCGCGCACCGCTTCGAGAATGGCATCGTTCTCGACGAATTCGGCGATGGTCTGTTTGCCCATCACCTTGCCGATGCGGCAGAACATCTCGACCATGGCGCGATCGATCGGATCGTCGAGCATGTCCTTGACGAAACTGCCGTCGATCTTGAGGTAGTTGACCGGCAGATGCTTGAGATAGCCGAACGACGACATGCCGCTGCCGAAATCGTCGAGCGAGAAGCGGCATCCCAGTCCCTGCAGCACGTCGATGAAGCGGCTGGCGTTGTCGATATTGGCGATCGCGCTGGTCTCGGTGATCTCGAAGCAGACCATCGTCGGCGGAATGCCATGAAGGTCGAGCTGTTCGCGAACATAATCGATGAAGTCGTCGTCGCCGAAAGTCGCGCCTGACAGGTTGATGGCACAGGTCGCAATGGCTGCCGACGGTGCGCCGGCCAGCCGGGTTGCCAGGATCGTGAAGGCGTGGGCCACGACCCAGCGGTCGATCAGCGGCATCAGGCCGTAGCGCTCGGCAGCGGGAATGAAATCTCCCGGAGGCACCAGGTTGCCGTCGCGGTCACGCAGCCGCAGCAGCAGTTCGATGTGGGCGCCGGTCTGTTTCTTGTTTTGCAACGGGACGATCTTCTGGGCGAACAGGCAGAAGCGCTCTTCGTCCAGAGCGTCGTGGATGCGCTGGACCCAGGCCATCTCGCCGAACCGGTGCAGCAATTCGGTGTCGCTCGGGTTGTGAATCTGGACGCGGTTGCGGCCCTTTTCCTTGGCCAGGTAGCAGGCGAGATCGGCTGTGCGCAGGGTTTCATCCTTGGTGGCGCGGCCCTGCGTCATCTGGACGAGACCGATGCTCGCGGTGACCGTGAACGAGCGTCCGTTCCAGACGAAGTTCATGTCCTCCACGGCCTCCCGGAGACGCTCCGAGACAATTGCGGCCTGTTCGAGATCGCCGTTCTCCAGCAGGATGGCGAACTCGTCGCCCCCCAGCCGCGCCAGCAGATCGTCGTTGCGAATGTGCTGTTGCAGCGCGGCGGCGACTTCGCACAAAAGCTTGTCGCCGGCGGCATGACCGCAGGTGTCGTTGATGATCTTGAACTGGTCGAGATCGAGATACATCAGCGCATGTGCGCCGCCCTTGTTCCGATCCAGCCGCTGTAGCGCCTTGTCCAGCCGATGCTCGAATTCGCGGCGGTTCGCCAGCTTGGTCAGGCTGTCGTGCGTGGCCTGCCAGGACAGGCGGGCGATGTATTTCTTCTCGCTGGTCATGTCGTGCAGCACCAGCACGGCGCCGGCGAGGGCGCCATCCTTGTAGAGCGGCGTTCCGATGAGGGATATCGCGACGGACGTGGAATCCGGCCGTTGCAGCAATTGCGGACGCGTGTTGGCGGCGAGGTCGCGGCCGGCCAGAATCTGCTCGATCTGTCCTTCGCGTTGTTGGCCGGTTTCTTCGTCGAGAATGCGGAACAGCGAGGCGATCGGCTGCCCTCTTGCTGCCAGCGCCCGGCAGGCCACCAATCGCTCGGCGGCCGGATTCATGTATTCAACGTTGCCTTGTGCGTCGGTGCTGATGACGGCGTCGCCGATCGAGGCCAAGGTGATCTGCGCGCGTTCCTTCTCGGTGCGCAGCGCGTGCACGAATCTGCGGCGCTGCGCCAGGAAGTAGCGGGTCATCATCAGCAGCAGACCCGCCAGCAGCGCGGCGGCGAGCAGGTTGGCGATGGTCAGGACGAGTTTGACCTGCCGCGATCCGTTACCGAGGCTGTCGGAGAACCCCAGCGCTTCGGGCGCGAAGCGTGCGTTGAAATGCTCAATCCGGCCGCGCAGCGAGGCGAGTTGCTGAGGCGAAACCGGCATGCCGTTTTGTTCGGTCTGGATTTCTTTCGCAAGGCCGTTGAGTTCGTCGAGCAGCGGATCGGTATTGATCCAGTGCACGATTGCCTTCTCGAACGGTGGAAACTCGCGGAAGTAGCGATACAGCCAGATCATGCCGTCGATATCGTCGGGGTGAATTCCGCCTTGCAGAAAGCCGGCACGGGCGGCTGCGAGGTCCGGTGGATTCTGTTCCAGCGCGATCCGCGCCGCACGGTCGCCCAGCGGTCCGGCGATGGCCCTCTGGTATTGCTCGTAGTGCTGGTCGTCGCCGGTTTCGCCGTAGAGATAGAGATGATGGACGGCGTCCTTCTGTGCCTTCGACCACAGGCTCTCGCCGCCAACATAGGCGCGCACCGAGGAGAGGATGTTCAGGCTCATTCCGGCTAGGAAGGCTTGCAGCAGAACAATGGCAATGAAAGGCGTGACCAGCCGCAGCAACCGCATATTTGCAGATCGAAGATTGAGCTTCATTGGACGCCGTACGCCCCGCCTTAATTGTTTGACTTAAATTCCTTGCTCGATTCCCATTCCAGTTGCACACGGCGCGGCTTCGGATCGCTGTGCACGACGCCGAACCCTGCCGTGAGGTGATTAAAGGTGAGCGAATTTTGCCCTCTTTGGTTGCAGAACCCGCCAGATACGTGAATCTCGCGTAAATTTTCAGGAGCGTTTTGGCTGCAATTGTTGGTTGCCCCGGGGCATGGCTCCAGACCGGCGGGTTCCTGGCGTCTGGCCGCCTTGTCAAAAATGGGACTGGCCCGAACAGGTTCGGGCCAGCCGCAGCCGGGTTTGCGAAGTGCTGCTGTGCGTGGCTTACGACTGAGGCAACGTTACCGCTTTGTCTGCGCCCTCAGCGTGTCCTCGACCGCACGGTCGAAGGATGATGTCTTGGCGGGCGCGGCGCTGCGCTTCTTGTCGGCGACGAATGCGTCGCGCTTTTGCACCAGGGCTGCGAGTTTCTCGTTGAGATCCTTGCGCGCCTGAGTCTGCTTGTCGATTTCGGCCTTGCGCTGCTCGGGCGTGAGCTTGCGCAATTCGTCCGGCAGCTCGTCGTCCTTGACGCTGGCGACGGTGGTGCGGCCCGAGGCCACGGCGCTCACCAGATCGCCGTCGCCGGTGACTGCTTCCGACGACATCTTGGAGCGCTTGTTGAGATAGCTCGCCATGTCGGAGGCTGACGATGGGGCGGCTGCCGCGACCTGCGAGAGCTGCCGGGTTTTTTCCTCGACGCGCTTCTGAAGCTTCTGCGGCCCGTAGGGAATGACGGTGCCGTTGATTTCCTTCTGAAGAATGATGATCTCGTCGTCGTAGGGCGTCTCGATCACGACGAACTCGCCGCCGTCCTGCGGGATAGGAATGAATCGTCCGTCGCTGAGTTGTGCGATGTCCTGCCAGACCCGTTCGGTGTCGCGCGCGCTGCCGGCAAGCACCGCGTTGACCACGATGTCGCGCTGCTTGGCGACCGCGAGCGTTTTCGGATACTTGGTGTCCTGCGCGTAATCCATGTGGGGCGGCGCATCGCCGACCAGAAACACGATCCGCTTTGTGTCGTCGCCTTTGGTCCATTGCAGCTTGTTGACCGCGACGTCGAGTGCCTCGTTGACGCTCTCCGGCCAGTCGCCGCCGCCGCGCGCCTTCAGTTCAAGCAGGTTCGCATAGATGTCCTGAATGTCGGTGGTGAGATCGAACGTCCGGGTGACGTATTCGTCGCCGATGTCGCGATAAGCCACGAGACCGATACGGATATCGGCGTCGGGATTGGTGTCGACGACGCTCGTTGCAATGGACCAGATTTTTCGTTTCGCGCCTTCCAGCAATCCGCCCATCGAGCCGGTGGTGTCCAGCACGAAGGCGACTTCGACGGTCGGCTTTGCTTCGGCTCGCGACAGCGCCGCACTGGCTGGCAACGCGATGACGGCGAGTGCAAATGCACGGACGCCGAGTTTGAATTTATTGGTGATGCATGATCTCATTTTCCCCTCCGGTGATGCGTCGCAACGGTTCACGACAGAGTGATGGTTCCGTTGCTTCGCGTCGCCTCGGGGTCCGAATTGTGTCGGGGCGCGTACAGTTTTGGGGCTGAGGGGCTTTGGCTTTTCTGCTACCCTTCCGGAATCATGAATTCACCGTTTCGCCATATCGAGCCGAGTTTGCCACCGGATCGCCGCCAGTCTGACACTGCGCTTGCGATTGCGCGCGGCACGTCCAGGTTTTTGAGATCGTTGGGATTTTCCTGCGTCAGCGAATTGACCCTGCCGTCGGGCCGCCGCGCCGATTTGGTGGCGATGAACGCGCGCGGCGACATCTGGATCGTCGAGATCAAATCGTCAGTCGAGGATTTGCGCGCCGATCAAAAATGGCAGGACTACCGGATGCATTGCGACCGGCTGTTCTTCGCTTTCACGCAAGAGATGCCGTGCGAGATCTTTCCGTCCGATACCGGGTTGATCGTTGCCGACGCTTACGGGGCGCACCTGCATTGCGACGCGCCCGAGCATCGGATGCCAGCCGCGACGCGTAAATCGATCATCGTGAGTTTTGGATTGCTGGCGGCGCAACGCATCGGCCGCCTGATCGATCCGCAGGGGCACGAGAGCGCGGATGTTTAAAGATTTGCCTGCGTGAACTGATTTGCAGCGACGCCAACGACCGGAATCAACGCGTCCTCGAACATGGCAAACGCAATCTCCGCGCCGCGCACCGCGCCTGCAGGGTCAGCCTGCGGAGCCGGATGATTTTCCAGCAACGTCAGAAAGCTTGGCCAGAACCGCTTGCCGAAACCGTGACGAAGATAGGCAGTCGCATTCATCGCTTCAGAATCGGGATGCTCCGCCAGCCGCGCGAGCATGACCCGCTCGCCCATCCGCGATGCCTCAAGAACGTAGACCGCACCGAGCATCTCCGCGCTGGATTTGAAGTCGGGCATTGGCAACGGATTGCAGACAAGGCCTAGCGTTTCCAGGTCGCGCAAAAGCGCAGGGGTGCGCACGCGCAGTTGCCAATCGGGAATGAGATTCACGATTCCGGCGGCTTCGAGCGCCGCTTCGATCGGGAAGAGCGCTTCGGCCTGACTGCGCAGGAAGCCCTCGTAATAAAGCGGGATGGCGAGATCGAGACGGGACAGCGCGAGGTCCAGCTTGCGGTGTGAGGTCCGCGTCGCGTCGCTGATGGTCTCCCGGATCGCCATGGCGCCTACAGAGGCGATCGACCCGGCTCTGGTCGGTATGACGCAAGGCGGTCAATCACACTCAACCAACGCCGCCCGGCTGGAAAAGTTCCCGGCGCCTCAGCGGGGCGCGCGCTTGGCCAGGATGCGCTGCAGCGTCCGGCGATGCATGTTCAGGCGGCGCGCCGTCTCCGAGACGTTGCGGTTGCACATTTCATAGATGCGCTGAATGTGCTCCCAGCGGACGCGGTCGGCGGACATCGGATTTTGCGGAAGCTGCGACTTGTCGGTGGCGCTCGCGAGCAGGGCTGCGACCACGTCGTCGGCATCGGCCGGCTTCGAGAGATAGTCGATCGCGCCCATTTTCACCGCGGTGACAGCGGTGGCGATGTTGCCGTAGCCGGTCAGCACGATGGCGCGGGCGTCGGGGCGCTGCCGTTTCAGCGCCGACACCACGTCTAGCCCGTTGCCGTCACCCAGCCGCAAGTCGACCACCGCGAAAGCCGGAGGGGTCTTGTCGATGTGATGGAGGCCGTCGGACACATTGTCGCAGGTGCTCACCGCAAAGCCCCGGGTCTCCATGGCACGAGCCAACCGGTCCAGAAATGCTTTGTCATCCTCGACAATCAACAAGGAACGGTCGGCAATTTCGGTCAAATCGGCAGTTGCGGTCACGGTTTGAGCCTCCTGATGTGTTCCTTATTGATATGGCGCGGCATTCAGGCGCTGCCAAGGCCGGTAGCCTGGTAAAACCCCTCTTTGCCAGCCACATTACGTCGCAGTCGATGGAACTTCCGCGGTCTCGAAGCTGTCGCGCGGCCAGACAATCGTGACCACAGCCCCGTGATCGGGAAAGGTTCTGTTTCTGAAAGCCACTTTCGCGCCGGTCCGCTCCAGCAAGGTGCGCGCGATGAAGACGCCGAGGCCCAGACCGCTGCGATCACCGTGGGTATCCCCGTTGCGTCGCCGCGTTAGATACGGTTCGCCGATCCGCTTGAGAATGTCCGGCGCGATTCCCGGCCCGTCGTCGGAGATAACGATCTCGACCGTATCGGCATTCCACCGCGCATCCACCTCGACACGCTCGCGCGCGAAATCCACGGCGTTCTCCAAAATGTTACCGACGCCATAGAGGATCGCCGGATTGCGCATGCCGACCGGCTCGGAGTCCTTGGCCAGCGCGATGCGAACCTTGATGGCGATGCCGAAGTCGCGATGCGGCGCGACGGCTTCCTCGATCAGCGTCGATAGCGGCATCCGGTCGAACGGCGCGCCCTGCGACGACAGTTGGGTGATCTTGGCCAGGATTTCCCGGCAACGTTGCGCCTGCTCGCGCAGCGTCTTGAGATCACCGCGTGCATGGTCGTCGAAGCCATTCTTCTCAATGGCCTGCTCGAGTTCGCGCGAAATCAGGAAGATGGTGGCGAGCGGCGTTCCCAGTTCATGGGCGGCGGCGGCGGCGAGGCCGTCGATTTGCGTCAGGTGCTGTTCCCGCGTCAGCACAAGCTCGGTGGCGGCGAGTGCGTCGGACAGCTTGCGTGCTTCCTCGGTAACCTGAAACGCGTAGAGGCTGGTGACGCCGATCGCCAGCACGATCGAGATCCACACCGCGATCATGTAGGTGCGTGGCAGCACCAGAGGTTCGTCGCCGTTCCAGGGCAACGGCAGATGGAAAAATCCCAACACTGTGGCGCAGGCCGCGGCGAAGAAGCCGAGCGCCAGTGTGATCCGCGTCGGCAGCGCGGTCGCGGAAATCAAAACCGGCGCCAGGAAAAGAAATGAAAACGGATTCTGTAATCCGCCGGTGAGGGCCAGCAGCGCGGCCAGTTCCGCGATGTTGATGGCGAGGAGGACCGCCGCATAGCGGGGTTCGAGGCGATGAACCGGATTGAACGCGGTCTGGAGCGCCAGATTGAGGGCGGACGACAGGGCGATGATGATCATGCAGGGGATCACCGGGACCTCGAAATCGAGCCCCTCGGAGACGACGAAAATAGTCGCCATCTGTCCCAGCGCGGCGAGCCAGCGCAGCCGCAGAATGGTATCGAGGCGCACATAGCGCCGCGGCTGGCGGAAATCAGTGTCGGCAAGTTCGCTCATGCAACATCTTTACCGTCCGGCCGCACCGATCACAAATCGGCTCTGCGTAAGCGGCCCTTGCAGATGGCGCCTTGTTGGCTCAATGAACGCAGGTCATGACCGCCCCGCTGACACTTCCGCCGACCGCGTCCCGCGCCGTTCCGGACTCATCCGAAGCGGCGATCCACGTCGACCGGCTGGTCAAGATCTACAAGACCGCGCACGCAGTGGACGATATCTCGTTCACCATTCCGCGCGGCTCGGTGACAGGCCTGCTTGGCGGCAACGGCGCCGGCAAGACCACAACCATCTCCATGATCATGGGATTGGTGTTGCCGACATCGGGCCGGGTCAGCGTGCTCGGCTATGCGATGCCCGCGCAAAGCGCCGAAGTGCTCGGCCGGATGAATTTCGAAAGTCCCTATGTGGACATGCCGGGCCGCCTCACGGTGCGGCAGAATCTCAACGTGTTCGGCCGGCTTTATGGCGTGCCGAACCTGAAGGAGCGGATCGGTTCGCTCGCGGCCGATCTCGACCTGAACGAATTTCTCGATCGGCCAAGCGGCAAACTGTCCGCAGGCCAGAAAACACGCGTGGCGCTCGCCAAGGCGCTGATCAACGATCCGGAATTGCTGCTGCTGGATGAGCCCACGGCATCGCTCGATCCGGACACCGCGGACTGGATCCGCAGCCATCTGGAAACCTACCGCAAGGATCGCGGAGCGACGATCCTGCTGGCGTCGCATAACATGCTCGAAGTCGAGCGGCTGTGCGATCGCGTCATCATCATGAAGCGCGGCCGTATCGAGGATGATGACAGCCCCGCAGGGATTCTCGCGCGCTACAACCGCACCACGCTGGAAGACGTGTTTCTGGATGTGGCGCGCGGCCGCGTGCAGGCGGCGTCATGAGCGAGATGCAGATTCAACGGCATACCCATCTGCCGGCGATCGCGCCGCATCGGATCGGCGCGATGATCCTGCGCCACTGGTATCTCCTGACGTCGTCATGGCCGCGGCTGCTCGAGCTGATCTACTGGCCGGTGCTGCAATTGATTACGTGGGGCTTTTCCCAAGCCTACATTTCGCAGAACGCGGGATTCTTCGCCAAGGCCGGCGGCACGTTCATCGGCGCAGTGATCCTGTGGGACATCCTGTTCCGTGGCCAGCTCGGCTTCTCGATGTCGTTTCTCGAAGAGATGTGGTCGAAGAATCTCGGCAACCTGCTGATGAGCCCGCTCAAGGTCAGCGAATATCTGATTTCGCTGATGGTGATGAGTGTGGTCCGGCTCGCCGTCGGAGTCATTCCAATGACGGTGCTCGCCATCGCGTTCTTCGGTTTCAACCTGTTCGGGTTCGGCTTCGCGCTGGTCGCGTTCTTCTGCAACCTGATCTTCACGAGCTGGTCGTTCGGGCTGATCTCGTCGGGACTGGTGCTTCGCAACGGCATGGGCGCCGAGGGGCTGGCATGGACGCTGATGTTCGCGCTGCTGCCGCTAGCATGCGTCTATTACCCGGTGTCGGTGCTGCCGGAGTGGCTTCAGGTGGTGGCGTGGATGCTGCCGCCGACCTATGTCTTTGAAGGCATGCGGGCGTTGCTGATCGATCGTGTCTTTCGAGCGGATCTGATGCTGGAGGCGCTGGCCATCAACGCGGCGCTGTTCGCCATCTCCACTGTGGCCTTTTTGCTGCTGCTCAAGAGTGCCCGGAAGCACGGGTCTCTGGTCCAGAGCGGGGAATAACGGGCTCGGACTGCGAATAACGGCCCTTTATGAAGTTCCACCCCTTTGTTAACTCTCTCCCTTGCTTTTTAGTCTGATTGACGCTTTGTCGCACTCCCGACAGTATATTGCGCCGCGAAACCGGGATTCGAGGAAATCACTATGCCGATTGGCGAATTTGGCAGGCCTCCTGCCTTGCCGTCCGAGGTCAGCCCTGCGCTGACCACGCCCATGTACTGGATGTATGAGATGGGCCAGGCCTCTCTCAATCCGGCGCGGGCCGTGGCCGACATGACAAAGCTGTGGCTCGAGAATCCCCTCAATCCGCTCGGCACGACACAGTTCGGAAAATCGATCGCCGCCGGTTGCGAACTGTTCGAGCGCACCACGCGCCGTTACGGCAAACCCGAATGGGGTTTGCACGATACCGAAGTGAACGGCATGCGGGTCCCGGTGGAAATCAAGACGGTCTGGGAAAAGCCGTTCTGCCGTCTCCTGCATTTCGAACGCAAGCTCACGCAGCCGCTGCGTACGCCGCATCCGCGCGTGCTCATCGTGGCGCCGATGTCGGGACACTACGCGACGCTGCTGCGCGGCACGGTGGAAGCCTTCCTGCCCGCGCATGACGTCTACATCACCGACTGGGCCGACGCCCGCATGGTGCCGATGGCGCAGGGCCGTTTCGATCTCGATGATTACGTCGACTACGTGATTGAAATGGTCCATGCGCTAAAGGGCGATGTGCATATTGTCGCTGTGTGCCAGCCTTCGGTGCCTGTGCTGGCGGCGGTGTCCATCATGGAAGCCGACAAGGACCCATACTTCCCGACGTCGATGACATTGATGGGCGGTCCGATCGACACCCGCCGCAATCCGACTGGCGTGAACGATCTCGCAGAACAAAAAGGCATCGACTGGTTCCGCAACAACGTCATCACCAAGGTGCCATTCCCGCATCCGGGCTTCATGCGCGACGTCTATCCGGGCTTTCTGCAACTTACCGGCTTTGTGAGCATGAACCTCGATCGCCATGTCGATGCGCACAAGCGGCTGTTCAGCAATCTTGTCAAAGGCGACGGCGATCTCGTCGACAAGCACGTCGAGTTCTATGACGAGTATCTGGCGGTGATGGATCTCACGGCAGAGTTCTATCTGCAGACTGTCGATCTGGTGTTTGTGAAGCACGCCTTGCCGAAGGGGGAGATGAAACATCGTGGCAAGCCCGTCGATCCGTCGAAGATTCAACGCGTTGCGCTGATGACGGTCGAAGGAGAGAACGACGACATCTCCGGTCTCGGCCAGACGGAAGCCACCCACGACCTTTGCACTTCGATTCCGGACGCGCGGCGGGTGCATTATGTGCAGAAGGGCGTCGGCCATTACGGCGTGTTCAACGGGTCCCGCTTCAGGTCGGAAATCGTGCCGCGAATCTCCGATTTCATGCGCTCGTCGGCCCATGCCAAGCTGGCGCTGGTCGCCGCCGAGTAGGCCTTTTTCAGCCTAGTTTGAGCGGAAAGGCCCATTTTATGCGGGATTCCGGAGATTTGCGCTCCTGAGTCCCGCGTCATTTCCCTTAAGTCATTGAATCTGGAAAAGATTTGCCTTCCTGCAATTAAGGCGGAGGAGTGAATTTTGACGCGCATTCCCGGAAGCGATTTCAGCTTAAAAATGAATCATCATTTCATGTTTCATCCCCCCGGATGTAGGAGGCTAAGCCCTTAAAACTACGATATATTGGGCAAATGATTTGTTTTTGCGCCGATGAATTTCACTGGCGGCGGATATGGCAGAATCCCGGCGAATTCCTGCTGTCCGGGTCCGCTGACATGGCTTTTCGCGCTCTCCTTTACCGCCGACCGACCGAACCGCGCACGCTTGCGGTCCGAATTGGCTCATCGATCTACACGATTCAGCTGCGTCGTCATCGGCGCGCGCGCCGATATACGCTGCGCATTCATCCGAGCAGGCGTGAAGCCATTCTCACCATGCCTCCTCGTGGAAATCTGTATGAAGCCAAGGACTTCGCACAGCGTCACGGCGCCTGGATTGCAGCGCGCCTCGGTGGTTTGCCGAAGGCAGCGCCGTTTTCACCGGGCGCATCGATCCCTTTTCGTGCCATGCCGCACCGGATCGTGCATCGTGCCGGTGAGCGCGGAACAGTGTGGCAGGAGACGCGCGACAGCGGCGACAAGATTCTCTGTGTCGCGGGTGACGTCGAGTTCATTGATCGCCGCGTTCATGACTTCCTCAAGCGCGAAGCGCGCCGTGCGCTGACCGAAGCCTCGCATCGCTATGCCGAGCAGCTTGGCGTCAAGGTCAAGCGGATCACGATCCGCGATCAGTCGAGCCGCTGGGGCTCGTGCACCTCTGCAGGCGCGCTGTCGTTCTCATGGCGGCTCATTCTTGCACCGCCTTACGTGCTGGATTATCTCGCGGCGCATGAGGTCGCGCATCTTGTCGAGATGAATCACTCGGCGCGGTTCTGGAGGGTTGTGGCGAAGATCTGCCCTGCGACCGAACGCGCCAAGCGATGGCTCGACACGCACGGCAACGATCTGCACCGCTACGGCATCGAGGACTGAGTTAGAGTTCAGCGCCGGCCGCCGAAAACCCGATCGATCAGCCAACCATCGAGACCCGCTGCCGCTTCGGGCCGCCCCGACGTCTGCGTGACGGGCAGCCGGCCTTGCGGATACGGAGCCGGGCCATTCGGCGGAGGGGGCAGATAGCCCTGGTTGCTGGTCTGCTGCGGATACGGCTGTTGAACGGGCGCGGACCCGCGTCCACCTCCCGGGAAAAGATTTGACAGGAAACCGCCTTGCGGCTGCATCGAACCGGGCAGCGGCGCGGGCGCGACATTCTGATGCGCGGCCTTCATGAAACGGGTCCAGACCTCGACCGGCAGCCCGCCGCCGGTGGCTTTCTTGGTCGGCGAATTGTCGTCGTTGCCGAGCCACACGCCGGTGACGAGATTGGCGGTGTAGCCGATGAACCAGGCATCGCGGAAATCTTGGCTGGTGCCGGTCTTGCCGGCCGCCGACCATCCCGGAATGTCGGCCTTTTTCGCAGTGCCCGTGACGAGTGTCTCGTGCATCATGACATTCATCATGCCCACCGCATTCGGATCGATGACCTGCGCCGGCGGATCGGCGCGGCGCGCATACAGCACCTTGCCTTCGGGCGTGCGGATCTTGTTCACGACGTGAGGCGAGGCGGTGAACCCGCCATTGGCGAAGGGCGCGTATGCTCCAACGAGCTCGTTGAGCGAGACTTCCGAGGTGCCGAGTGAAATCGTCGCGTTGGGTTCAAGTTTCGAGGCGATTCCGAGACGATGCGCCGTGCGCACCACATTCGCCGGGCCGACTTCGAGGCCGAGACGTACCGCCACCGTGTTCAGCGACATCGACAGCGCCTGCGTCAGTGTCACCGGGCCGAAATACTCGCGGCTGTAGTTTTCCGGCCTCCAGCCCTTGATGTCGAGCGGAGCGTCCTGTCGGACGGTATCGGGCGTCATCCCATTCTCGATGGCGGTGAGGTAGACGAACGGCTTGAATGCGGAGCCCGGCTGGCGTTTCGCGGTGACCGCGCGGTTGAACTGGCTTTCGGCATAATTGCGTCCGCCCACCATGGCGCGTACCGCGCCGCTTGGCGTCATCGCCACCAGCGCGCCCTGCGAGACGTTGAACTTTACGCTCTTGGTGGCCAGTTCGTCGATGATTGCGGCTTCGGCGACGCTCTGAAGCTTGGGATCGATCGAGGTTTCCACCACGATGTTCTGGTCAATCTGCCCGACGAGATCATCAAGCACTTCACCGATCCAGTCGGCGACGTAGTTGATGGTGCCGGCGCCGACTGGCCTGACGGCATAGGATGGTTTCTCGATTGCTGCCTTGGCCTGCGCGTCGGTGATGAAGTTCACGTCGGCCATCGCGCTCAGGACGATTTGCGCGCGTTTTTCCGCCCCCTCCGGGTTGCGGTTGGGCGCGAGCCGCGAGGGTGATTTGACAAGACCCGCGAGCATCGCTGCTTCGGACAGTGATACATTTTTCGCCGACTTGCCGAAGTACTTCTGCGCGGCCGCTTCGACGCCGTAAGCGCCGGAGCCGAAATAGACGCGGTTGAGATACAGTTCCAGAATTTCGTTCTTCGAGTATTTTCGTTCCAGCCACAGCGCCAGTTCGGCTTCCTGCAGCTTGCGCTGGAAGGTGCGCTCCTGCGTCAGGAATAGGTTCTTGGCGAGCTGCTGGCTGAGCGTCGAGCCGCCCTGCGAGACGCCGCGATGCAGAAGGTTGGTGACGGCGGCGCGCAGGATGCCGGTGGGGTCGATGCCGAAATGCGAATAGAAGCGTCGGTCCTCGATGGCGATGAAGGCCTTCGGCAGATAAGGCGGTAAATCTTTCAGCGAGATATTTGCGCCCGGCATTTCGCCGCGTGTGGCTATGACGCTGCCGTCCATGCCGGTGATCTGGATAGTCGGGGGGCGCTTTGGAATTTCCAGCGACTGGATCGGCGGCAGATGCGCGCTGACCCAGACGATCACGCCGGCGCCGGCGATCACGGCCCACAGGCCAAGCACCGCGCCCCAGTAGATGAGGCGGCCCCAGCCGGATCGCGAGCGTTCCTGCGATTTCCTTTTGTTGTCCTTGCGGGGGGAGGAGGCGCGGGTTTTGCGCGGACGCCTCTCGCGCGGCGCGTCATCCTCGTCGCCATCGACAGGCCGGCTTTTCGCTGCGCGGCGCTTGGGCTTTTCGTCCTCGTCATCCTCGGGGCCGCCAACGCGATCCCACGGATTGAGGCGAATGCCGTCGAGCGACGCATCGACGTCGAACTTCGGCTCCGTGCGGCCGCCTTTCTTTTTCCGCCCCAACGCCATCCCGAACGCCTACGCCGACCTATCGATATGAAGGCGTGCAGGCTAGCGATGGCGGTTTAAAGGCGCGTTACGCAAAGGTTAACGCGGATTTAGACTTCACGGGCGCGGCAAGTGGAAGCGCCTCGGATACTGGGCCGTGCCGCAAGGCAGGGTTGCCTTGACAGGAATTGAATATTTGCCGCAGCTTGCCGCCCGATTTCCGTGCAGGAGGCAAGAGCAAATGGCTGGCCACATTGATCCCACGAAAGAGGTTTTCGCCGCATTCCGTGACAACGATCGCCCGGGCCCGATCCATATGCTGAACCTGGTACGGCTCCATGCGCAGGCGCGGTATCCAGATGGCCGCAAGGCGACTGGCGCGGAAGCCTATGCAAGCTACGGACGCGAGAGCGGGCCGGTATTCACCCGTCTCGGCGGGCGGATCGTCTGGCAGGGCAAGTTCGAATTGATGCTGATCGGCCCGGCAGAGGAGCGCTGGGATCACTGCTTCATCGCCGAATATCCCAGCGTCGCGGCATTTGTCGAAATGATCCGCGATCCCGTCTATCGCGAGGCGGTCAAGCATCGGCAGGCTGCGGTTGAGGATTCAAGATTGATCCGCACCGCGCCGATGCAAGTCGGCACGACATTCGGCGAAATTCCGCAATAGCTCAGGTTGCCGAGCGCGCGAGCCAGAGCAGGATCAGCGCAATCGCCGCAGGCAGGGCCTGAACCATGATGATCCGCTTGCTGACCGAGTAGCCGCCGTAAAGCCCGGCCACGATCACGCACAGCAGGAAGAACACTTTGATCTGGAAGCCGAAAGCGAGGTTCGAATGAACCAGACCCCAGATCAGTCCGGCGGCGAGGAAGCCATTATAGAGGCCCTGATTGGCGGCCAGCACGGCTGAGGCCTGCGCCTTTTCAAGCGTGTTGCCGAAGGTCTGCAATCCCTTCGGCTTGGTCCAGAGAAACATCTCCAGCACCAGAAAATAGATGTGCAGCGCTGCGACCAGCGCGACCAGAATGTTTGCGACATAACTCATGTTTGGCTCCCCAGCCGGTTGAGGATGGAACCTATCACGCCCCGGATGGAAAATGCGATGGTCTCGGACTCAGCCGAGACCGACGATCTTGTCGGAAAACGGAAAGACATATCCCGCCGATGCGGCGATGCTGGGCGCAGCAAACGCAAGGGACAACCGACATGGCAACAAACGACAGGGCACCAAAACAACCCGCATACTTTCATCTTGACCGGCTCGAGACGCCGATCGGCACGGCAATGCTGGTGACCGACGATGAGGGCAATCTGCGCGCGCTCGACTGGTCCGACTATGAGGCGCGGCTGCACCGTCTGCTCCGGCGGCACTATGGCGAATTCGCTCTGAAGAACGCGCCCGCGCCGAAGGACATTACGCGCGCGCTCAAAGGCTACTTTGCCGGCGATCTCGCTCTACTGAACACCATCAAATGGCGTACCAATGGAACGGCGTTCCAGCGTAAGGTCTGGACGAAGCTGCAAACGATTCCGGCAGGCAAAACCTCGAGCTACGGGATCATGGCGGCCCGGCTGAATGCCCCCAACGCTGCGCGCGCGGTCGGTCTGGCGAATGGTGCGAACCCGGTCAGCGTTGTCGTGCCGTGTCACCGGCTGATCGGCGCTGACGGCTCGCTGACTGGCTATGGCGGCGGGCTGGAACGCAAGCAGTGGCTGCTTGCGCACGAAGGCGCGGCGTTCAAAAGGGCATGATCCCGAAAAGTGGGCACCGGTTTTCGGAAAAGATCATGCCCCAAAATATAAGCGCGTGACTACGCCGCCGGCTTCTCGGCGGCGTCGCCGTTGGCGAGCAGATGGATCAGCGCGCGTTTGATCGCCGCCTGCCGCGTCGGCGCGGTGATCTGTGCGCCCAGCAGGTCGGTGACATAGAACACGTCGCGGGCGCGCTCACCGAAGGTTGCGACGTGCGCGGACGCGATGTTGAGGTTGAGCTTCGAGATCGCCGTGGTGAGCTGAAACAGCAATCCTGGCCGATCGAGGCCGGAGACCTCGATCACGGTGTAGCGGTCCGACCATTGATTGTTGATGATGACCTCCGGCTCGACCACGAAGGGCTTGTATTTCGCTTTCGTCGCCGTGCGCCGCGCCATCATGTCCGGCAGGCGCAGCTTGCCTTCGAGCACCTGTTCGATGGTGTCGCCGATCCGCGTCGCGCGCCGTCCTTCGTCGTCGTCGCGATCGTATTCGCGGGAGATCGCGATGGTATCGAGCGCGATGCCGTCGGTGGTGGTGTAAATCTGCGCGTCAACGATGTTGGCGCCGGCCGATGCGCAGGCGCCGGCGATGATCGACAGCAGCCAGGGATGGTCCGGCGCCATGATTGTCAGTTCGGTGACGCCGCGTCCTTCATCGAAGCCAACATTGATCGCGAGCTTGTGGCCGCCGGCCTCGCTTGCCTTGACGAAGCGCGCATGGCGAATCTTGCGCGGCAGTTCGACCTTGAGCCAATAAGCGGGATAGTGACGCGAGATATAGGACTCGAGTTCGGCAGCGGGCCACTCGTTGAAATTGGCGCGGAATTCGGCCTGCGCTGATTGAATGCGCTGGGCGCGGTTAACCTCGGAGAAGCCGCCGGTCAGCACCGGCTCGGTCTCATAATAAAGCGTGCGGATGAGCTGCGCCTTCCAGCCGTTCCAGACGCCGGGGCCGACGCCGCGAATGTCGGCGGTGGTCAGAATCGTCAAGAGCTTCATCTGCTCGACCGACTGAACGACCGCGGCAAAGTTCTCGATGGTCTTGCGATCCGAAAGGTCGCGCGATTGCGCCACCGTGGACATGGTCAGATGTTCTTCGATCAGCCAGGCGATTAATTCGGTGTCGGCGGCGTTGAATCCGAAACGGGGACATAGCCGCCGCGCCACCTTTGCGCCCGCGATAGAGTGATCCTCGGGGCGGCCCTTGGCGATGTCGTGCAGGAACACCGCCATGTAGAGCGCAGAGCGGTGTTCGGGACGAATTTTCCGCATCAGGTCGCTGGCGACCACGAACTCGTCGTTACCGCCGCGCTCGATATCTTGAAGGATGCCGATGCAGCGCAGGAGATGCTCGTCCACCGTGTAGTGATGATACATGTTGAACTGCATCATCGACACAATGCGGCCGAACGCGCGAATGAAGCGGCCGAGCACACCGGCTTCGTTCATCCGCCGCAGCACGATCTCCGCGTCGTTCGACGTCAGGATCTCCATGAAGAGCTTGTTGGCTTCGGGGTTTTCGCGAAGCTTCTGCGTGATGAGATTGAGCGAGCGCGTTGCTGCGCGCATGGCGTCGGGATGGAACGCCAGATTGTTCTTCTGTGCGACGCGGAAGATGCGGATCAGGTTGACGGGATCGCGCTTGAAAACGTCCGGCGCCGCGAGGTTGATGCGGTTGTTGTCGACAACGAAATCTTCGCCGCCGGGGACGCGGCCGCGTTTGCGGCCGGGCCGCAGCCGCGCCATCATCCGGCTCAGCACTGGTGCGGGCTTGGCTTCCTGATCCTCCAGCTTGGCGCATAGGATCGCGGTGAGATCGCCGACTTCCTTGGCGATCAGGAAGTAATGCTTCATGAAGCGCTCGACGTCCTGCATGCCGGGATGTGAGGTGTAACCGAGTCGCTGCGCGATCTCGCGCTGCATTTCAAACGACAGCCGTTCCTCGGGGCGGTCGGTGAAGAAATGCATGTTGCAGCGGACTGACCACAGGAAATCCTCGCAGCGGCGGAACGTGCGGTATTCCTGCGCATCGAATACACCGCGCTGCACGAGATCGGCGGTGTCGCTGACCCGATAAACGTATTTAGCGATCCAGAACAGGGTGTGCAGGTCGCGCAGGCCGCCCTTGCCGTCCTTCACGTTGGGCTCGACCAGATAGCGTGACTGGCCCGCACGCCGGTGCCGCTCTTCACGTTCAGCAAGTTTCGCGGCGACGAATTCGGCGGCCGTGCCCTGCACGACCTCCTTGTCGAAGCGCGTGACCAGCTCGTCGTAGAGCGCCTTGTCGCCGGTGAGGAATCTCGTTTCCAGCACAGAGGTGCGGATCGTCATGTCGCCCCGGGCCTGGCGGATCGACTCGTCGATCGAGCGCGTCGCGTGACCGACCTTCAGCCCCATGTCCCACAGGCAATAAAGAATCGCTTCCGCGACCTGCTCGCCCCAAGCGGTCTGCTTGTAGGGCAGGATGAACAGCAGATCGATGTCGGATTCCGGCGCCATCAATCCACGGCCGTAGCCGCCGGTGGCGATGACGGCCATGCGCTCGGAATCCGATGACGTCGGCGAGTGATAGATGTGCTTGGTCGCGGCATTGAACAGGATGCGGATGATTTCGTCCTGAACGAAACACAGCCGCTCCGCACAGCGCCGCCCGTGACGATCCTTCAGCAGTTGCGTCTGCGCCGCTTCGCGCGCCTCTGCGAGTTCGCCTTTCAGCAACAGTGCGATGGCCGAGCGGAGCAGGTCGTCCTTCCCGGCATGCTTTTCCGCGAGCGCGTCGATCGCCTTCGCGATCCGCGTGGTGTCGAACACAACCTCGGTCTCTGGCGGGAGTCTGGTCGTCACGGTGTCCATTCTATCCGGATAACGGACGGCGGCAGCGGTGTCATCAGCGGATTGCGGCGGGAGGAGCCGTCCCTTCTGTTTTTCGCAGCGTTGCGGAAAGGCCGTTCTCTCACGGGCTTCATTCGAGTGGATATTTTCTCGTTGACGAGATCGAATAACTTATTGAAAAACATGGTTATTTTTCGAAATACGGCAGCGGGCTGCGTTCGCTGCACGCAACCACATTCCGATCCCGACCAACCGAACGGAGACCACGATGTTCCGACCAACCCGACGCGCTGTTGCTGCTCTTATCGCGGGCGCGGTGCTTGCACCCGGCGCGGCATTTGCCGCCGACGCGCCGAAGCAGATCGCCATCGACTGGGCGACCTACAACCCGGTCTCCATTATCCTGAAAGAGAAAGGCCTGCTCGAAAAGGAATTCGAGAAGGACGGGATCAAGATCGTCTGGGTACAGTCGGCGGGCTCGAACAAGGCGCTGGAGTTTCTCAACGCCGGATCGATCGATTTCGGCTCGACCGCGGGCTCGGCCGCTTTGGTCGGCAAGATCAACGGCAATCCGATCAAGTCGATCTATGTTTATTCGCGGCCTGAATGGACCGCGCTGGTGACCGGCAAAGATTCCAAGATCACGAAGGTCGCCGATCTGAAGGGCAAACGCGTCGCCGTCACGCGCGGCACCGATCCGCACATTTTCCTCGTCCGCGCGCTGCTCGATGCCGGACTGACCGACAAGGACATTACGCCCGTGTTGCTGCAGCACGCGGACGGCAAGGCTGCGCTTATTCGCGGCGATGTCGATGCGTGGGCGGGGCTCGACCCGATGATGGCGCAGGCCGAGGTCGAGGACGGTGCAAAACTGTTCTTCCGCAAGCCTGAAGCCAACACCTGGGGCATCCTCAACGTCCGCGAACAGTTTCTGAAGGACAATCCAAAGATCGTTCAGCGCGTGCTCGCGGTCTACGAGGAAGCGCGGAAATACTCGCTGGCCAATTACGACGAACTCAAGCGCGGCTTCATTGCCGTGACCAAGCTGCCGGAGACCGTGGTCGACAAGCAGCTCAAGGAGCGCACTGAATTGACGCACAACCGGATCGGCGCGCCGCAGCGCGAGTCGATACTGGCAGCGGGTCTTGCGCTTCAGCAGGCCGGTGTGATTCAGCCGAGTGTGGACGTGAAAGCGACGGTGGACGCGCTGATCGACGATCAGGTGCCGCTGCCGACGAACTGAAGATGTGCCGCACATGACATGTTCAAAGGCCCGCACGCTTGCGGGCCTTCACTCTGAGCACTCTTGCAATCCTTTGCGATAAACGGTTTTTGCTATGGCCATGACACTCGACACGCCAGCGCCGGAAGCAACCGAGGAGGAGGCGGTATCGCGCCCCGCCGGACGTCTGCGGCGGTTTGCGCGACCTGCGCTCGGCCTGCTGTTGCCGCTAGCGCTTGCTCTCGTGTGGGAACTCGCGGTGCGCTTCGGCTATTCCAACGGCCGGCTGGTGCCGCCACCGAGCCGCATCTGGCAGACGCTGGTCGAGCTTTCCGCGAGCGGTGAACTGAGCCGGCACATCATCGCGACGCTGAGCCGTGTCGGCGCGGGCTTCGGGCTTGGCATTCTGGCCGGGACGATCTTCGGCGCGATCTGCGGTTACTGGACACTGGCGCGGCGTCTGCTCGATCCGACATTGCAGGCGCTACGCGCGATTCCATCGATCGCCTGGGTGCCGCTGTTCATCCTGTGGCTCGGCATTTTCGAGACATCGAAAGTTGCGCTGATCGCGGTCGGCGTGTTTTTTCCGATCTATCTCGGTGTCTCCGGCGCGATCCTGAGTGTCGATCGCAAGATCGTCGAGGTCGGCCGCATCTTCCGCCTCGGCGGGTTCGCAATGACCCGGCGCATTCTTCTGCCCGCAGTGCTACCGGCCTATGTGATCTCGCTGCGCTCGGGGCTTGGGCTGGGCTGGATGTTCGTGGTCGCCGCTGAATTCATGGGCGCATCCGAAGGGCTCGGCTATCTTCTCACCGATGGACAGCAACTCGGCAAGCCGGCGCAGATCGTCGCGGCTATTATCGTGTTCGCGATCCTCGGCAAGATCACCGACTGGCTGATCCAGTTGATTGCCGCGCCGTTCCTGCGCTGGCAAGACTCTTTCAGCGCGCATGCGGGAGGTGCCTGATGCTCGTTCTCGATCATGTCGGCAAGACCTATCCGAACGGCGTTCACGCGTTGGAGAATTTTTCCGCGCGCATCGAGCCAGGTGAAATCGTTGCCATCATCGGCGGCTCGGGTTGCGGCAAATCGACCTTGCTGCGCGCGATCTCCGGGTTAGATCGCGCGACGACGGGCTCCGTCACGTTCGACGAAATCTCAATTACCTCGCCGCACGAAAAGATCGGCATCATCTTCCAGGAGCCGCGGCTGCTGCCGTGGCTGAGTGTCGCCGACAATATCGGCTTCGGGCTCGGCGATTTGCCATCTGCGGAACGTCAGCAACGCGTTGCCCGCGCGCTGGCGCGAGTTGGCCTCGCCGACAAGGCCAATGCTTGGCCACGCGAGTTGTCCGGCGGGCAGGCACAGCGCGTCGCGATCGCGCGGGCGCTGGTGCCGTCGCCCGAAGTGCTGTTGTTGGACGAGCCATTCTCGGCGCTCGATGCATTCACACGTGCCGATCTGCAGGATCATCTGCTCGATCTGTGGGCCGATACCAAGCCGACGCTGGTTCTGGTCACCCACGACGTCGATGAAGCGGTGGTGCTGGCGGATCGCATCGTCGTCATGCGCCCGCGGCCGGGACGGCTGTTCGAGGAAATCAAAGTCGACCTCGCCCGTCCGCGCGATCGTGCCTCGACTGCATTCGAGGTGGTCAAGCATCAGGTACTGGCCTCGCTGGACCGGTCGCTCAATCGTGCCGTACGCCCCGCTGACGATTTGCTGACGGTGGGCGAGGGGATATAAGGCGGAATAGTTCGCACTCGGCGCTGTTGGTGCTGCAGGAATGGAGAACAAAAATGGATTCAACCGAGCTCCGCGCCATGCAGGCGCCGATCAAGGATCGCTACAAGTCCGATCCCAAGGCGGCCTTCATTACATTGAAGGCGAAGGGATCGCTGGACAGCGAAGGTCTGTCCTGCAAGATCGAGACCGGCAAGGCAGCAGCCGCGATCGCGGGATTGCATCCGGCAACCGGCGGCTCGGGACTTGAATTGTGCTCTGGCGACATGCTGCTTGAGGCGCTGGTGGCTTGCGCCGGCGTGACGCTGAAATCGGTCGCGACCGCCATCGATGCACCGCTGAAATCCGGCAACGTCAGCGCCGAAGGCGATCTCGATTTTCGCGGCACCCTCGGCGTGGACAAGGAAGCGCCGGTGGGCTTTGCCGAAATCCGTCTGCGCTTCGACGTCGACACCGACGCGCCGCAGGAGAAGCTGGATCAGTTGCTCAAGCTGACCGAGCGCTATTGCGTCGTCTACCAGACCGTCAAGAACGGCCCGAAGACGAGCGTGTCGATCAATCGGGTTTGAAGATCGCTACTTCGGCAGCTTCGTCTTCAGCGCATAGAGTGCGTCCAGCGCCTCGCGCGGCGACATCTCGTCTGGGTGCAAGGCGCTGAGCGCTTCTACAAGCTGGTCCGCAGCGCTTGGCGGTTGCGGCTCGGGCGCAGCGCGAGACGGAACTGCAAAGAGCGGCAGGTCGTCGGCCAGTGCGCGCGCAGTTGTCCCGCGATCCTGCGCTTCGAGTTTTGCCAGCACCGACTTTGCCCGTGCGACGACCGCCGCCGGAAGGCCGGCGAGCTTCGCAACCTGGATGCCATAGGAGCGGTCCGCCGATCCCGGCAACACCTCGTGCAGGAACACCACATCGCCCTGCCATTCCTTGACGCGCACGGTGGCGTTGAAAAGCCGTGGCAGATTGGCCGACAGCGCGGTCAGCTCGTGATAGTGCGTCGCGAACAGCGCGCGGCAACGATTGCTCTCATGCAGATGTTCGATCGAAGCCCAAGCGATCGACAGGCCGTCGAACGTCGATGTGCCGCGCCCGATCTCGTCGAGGATCACCAGCGCGCGTTCGGTGGCCTGATTGAGGATCGCGGCGGTTTCAACCATCTCGACCATGAAGGTCGAGCGGCCGCGCGCCAGATCGTCCGCCGCGCCGACGCGGGAGAACAGCCGGTCGACGATGCCGATATGCGCCAACTTCGCCGGCACGAAACTCCCCATCTGTGCCATTAGCGCGATCAAGGCGTTCTGCCGCAGGAAGGTCGATTTACCGGCCATGTTCGGGCCGGTCAGCAGCCAGATTTGTCCGGATGATTGTGTCGGTCCCGGCGACAGATCGCAGGCATTGGCGATGAAGGGCTGGCCGTCACGCTTCAGCGCCTGCTCCACCACCGGATGGCGTCCGCCCTCGATCGAGAACTTGAGCGAGTTGTCGACGACGGGCCGCGTGTAGTTCTCATCGATTGCGAGCTTTGCCAGCGAAGCGGTGACATCGAGCAGCGCGAATGCATGCGCGGCAGCGCGCAGATCGTCGCCAGCAGTCACGGCCTGCGCGCAGAGTTTGTCGAAGATTTCCAGTTCAAGTCCCAGCGCGCGGTCGCCGGCGTTGGCGATCTTGGCTTCGATCTCGCCGAGCTCGGTGGTGGTGAAGCGAACCTGTCCGGCCAGCGTCTGGCGGTGAATGAAGGTCGCGTTAAGCGGCGCGGCCATCAGCTTGTCGCCGTGCTGCGCGGTGACCTCGACGAAATAGCCGAGCACGTTGTTGTGCCGGATCTTGAGGCCTTTGATGCCGGTGTCGTCGGCGTAGCGCGCTTGCATTGCGGCGACCACCAGCCGCGAAGCGTCGCGCAGGTTGCGGGTTTCGTCGAGCGCGGCTTCATAGCCCGCACGCACAAAACCGCCGTCGCGCTTGAACAGCGGCAGCTCGTCAGCGAGGCCACGCGCAAATTCCCTTGCGAGATCGCGTGACGGACGGCGCAGTGCGTCGATTGCGAATGTGATGTCGCGCGGGAGCTTGTCGATCCGCGACAGCCGCTCCACGGCTTTGTCCGCGGCGAGAATGCCGTCACGCAGCGCCGCGAGGTCGCGCGGGCCGCTGCGTCCCACAGACAGCCGCGCCAGCGCGCGCGACATGTCCGGCGCGGCGCGCAGGATGTCCCGAAGATCCTCACGCGCGGCGCTGTCATCACTGAACATCGCAACCGCGTCGAGACGGTGGGAAATAGTTGTGCTGTCAGTCAGCGGCGCTGCGAGCCGCTGCGCCAGCAGCCGCGATCCGGCTGCCGTCACCGTGCAGTCGATGGCGTCGAGCAGCGAGCCGCGCCGTTCGCCCGCCAGCGTGCGTGTCAGTTCGAGATTGGCGCGCGTGGCAGGATCGATTGCCATGGTGGTGCCGGCCGCCTCACGCGACGGCGGCGACAGCGGCAGGTGTTTGCCGACCTGGGTGCGATCAACATAGGTCACGGCAGCGGCGGCGGCAGTTGCCTCCAATCGCGACATCGCGCCGAAGCCGTCCATGGTCGCTACGGCGAAATAATCGCACAATCTTCGCTCGGCGGTTGCGCCGTCAAAGATGTCGCGCGTCACCGGTGTGACGGCGGCGAGCGTGCGGAACAGCGCTGCCAGTTCCGGATCGGAATACAGCGCGTCGGTGACAATCACCTCAGTCGGGTTGATGCGCGCCAGCGTTGCGCCAAGCTCGCCTGCGCCGCATTCGGTGACGCTGAATTCCGCCGTCGAAATATCGATCCATGCGAGACCGATCCGGTCGCCGGCGGATGAAGATCCGCGCGTCCGCGCAATCGCCAGCAGATAATTGTTGGTCTTGGCGTCGAGCAGCGTGTCTTCGGTCAGCGTGCCCGGCGTCACCAGCCGCACCACATCGCGCCGCACCACGCTCTTGTTGCCGCGCTTGCGTGCCTCGGCAGGATTCTCGGTCTGCTCGCACACTGCGACACGATGACCAAGTGCAATCAGTCTGTGCAGGTAATCGTCGGAGCGTTCCACCGGAACGCCGCACATTGGGATATCCTCGCCCATGTGCTTGCCGCGCTTGGTCAGCGTAATGCCGAGCGCGCGCGATGCGGTTTCGGCATCCTCAAAGAACAGCTCGTAGAAATCGCCCATCCGGTAGAACAGCAGCAGGCCCGGATTGGCCGCTTTGATCTCCAGGTATTGTTCCATCATCGGCGTAACGCGGCTTGCCGCCTCTGTGGAGGCGGACTCGGTGTTCGGCGGTGCGGGTGGCGTGGAATGGATGGTCATGGCGGCGGACACTAGCAAAGTTCTTTCGCCTAGTGGAATTGCGCGAGACGTTTTCCACGCCTTGCGGCGGGACGTGCATGGCGGCTCTGTCGGCTCAAAGGGCCGTTCCCGGCATCGATCATTTGACCTTCCGTGCCGTGCTTCCTAAAACTCAGGCAGCCGGCAGCGGACGCGTGAATGTCCGCAAGATCTTCAGGGAGAGCCACGATGCGCGATGTTTTCATTTGTGATGCGGTGCGTACGCCTATCGGACGTTTCGGCGGATCGCTGGCCAAGGTGCGCGCGGATGATCTGGCAGCGGCCCCGATCAAGGCATTGATGGAGCGCAATCCGAAGGCCGACTGGGGCGCGCTCGACGAGGTGTCGTACGGCTGCGCCAATCAGGCCGGCGAGGACAACCGCAATGTCGCGCGGATGGCGCTGCTGCTGGCGGGCCTGCCGGAAACGGTGCCGGGCATGACGGTGAACCGCCTCTGCGCGTCGGGTCTCGATGCGGTCGGCGGCATCGCGCGGGCGATTCGCGCGGGTGAAATCGATTTCGCGATCGCGGGCGGCGTCGAATCCATGACGCGCGCGCCATTCGTCACCGGCAAGGCGACCGAGGCCTATCAGCGCAGCATGGAAAGCTTCGACACCACCATCGGCTGGCGCTTCGTCAATCCGCTGATGAAGAAGACGTACGGCGTCGATTCCATGCCGGAAACCGGTGAGAATGTGGCGACAGATTATCAGATCTCGCGCGCCGATCAGGACGCCTTCGCGATCCGTTCGCAGCAGCGCGCCGGCAAGGCCATCGCTGCCGGCTACTTCGCGGAAGAAATCATCCCGATTACGGTGCCCGGTGGCAAGGCAGGTCCGATCATGGTGGACAAGGACGAGCATCCGCGCCCCGAAACGACGTTGGAAGGTCTCGCCAAGCTGAAGCCGATTGTGCACGCCAACGGCACGGTGACGGCGGGCAATGCCTCGGGCGTCAATGATGGCGCTGCGGCGATCATCCTCGCTTCGGAAGAAGCCGTGAAAAAGCACGGTCTGACCCCGCGCGCAAAACTGCTCGGTCATGCGTCGGCGGGCGTTGCACCGCGCGTCATGGGCATGGGACCGGTGCCTGCGGTGCGCAAGTTGCTCGAACGGCTGGGTCTCAAGATCGGCGACATCGATCTGATCGAACTCAACGAGGCCTTCGCCTCGCAGGGCATCGCGGTGCTGCGTCAGCTCGGCGTCAAGGAAGATGCGGACTTCGTCAATCCGCACGGTGGTGCGATTGCTCTCGGTCATCCGCTCGGCATGAGTGGCGCGCGGCTGGTGCTGACAGCGGTGCACGGTCTGGAAAAGCGCGGCGGCAAATATGCGCTGGCCACCATGTGCGTCGGCGTCGGTCAGGGTGCTGCGTCGGCGATCGAAAAGCTGAACTGATTTTCAAGGGCATCAAGAAAACGGGAGGCTTCTGGCCTCCCGGTTTTCGTTGAAAACAATCATTGGGTGCGCGGCGATTAATCCATCACCGCGGCATGATCTGGCGCCTGCGATTGCGCGCGCAGCGCGGCCTTGCTGGATCCAATCATGATCGCAAGCGGTGCCGCGCACAGCGTGATGATCATCACCATCTGATAGTCCCATGAGAAGGCGATGATCTGCGCCTGCACGCCGATCATGACGTCCATGATCGCGCGCCCGGCGTCGGTACTCATGTTGATGATGCCGGCGACATCCGGCATCTGCATGGGCTTGTTGAACGGTGTGACGTTCTCATTGATGATCGCATAGGCCTGCCGCCCGCCTTCGGTCAGTTTGGCGGTGACGACGGAAATGCCGACCGAACTCGCGACATTGCGCATCAATGTCAGCATCGAGGTGCCGTCGGTGCGCAGATGATTGGGCAGCGTCAGGAACGCGACCGTGCTGAGTGGCACGAACACCAGCCCAAGGCCAAAACCCTGCGCGATGCTTACGATGACGATCGTGGGGACCCCGGTCTGGTCGGTCCAGCTCGTCATGAAATACAATGAAGCGGACATCAGGAGCATCCCGCTCGCGATCAGCGTGCGCGCCTCGATATACTTCATGACGCGCCCGACCAGCATCATCGCGACGAAGGTGCCCAGACCGCGCGTGGCAAGCAGCAGTCCTGCGGTCAGGATAGGATAGCCGATCACGTTTTGCAGATACGGCGAGGCGAGCGCCATTGTGCTGTAGAGCACGAGGCCCATCACCGCCATGAAGACGCAACCGCCGACGAAATTGCGGTCCTTGAAGATCGCGAACTGGATAAAGGGCCGCTTGGTTGTGAATGAGTGGGCGAAGAAATAGTAGAATCCGACGATCGAGAGGATCGTCTCTGCGACAATCTCGGGCGATTCCAGCCAGCCCAGTTGCTCGCCGCGGTCGAGTGCGACCTGCATTGCGCCAATGCCGATCGCCAGTGCGCCGAAGCCGAACCAGTCGAATTTCATTTCGCTATCGGTCTTGGTCTCGTCCATGAAAATGATGAGTCCGGCCACGGTGACGATGCCGAACGGGATGTTGACGAAGAACACCCAGTGCCAGGAATAGGTTTCGGTCAGCCACGCGCCGAGGGAAGGGCCCATGATCGGTCCCAACATCACGCCCATGCCCCAGATTGACATCGCCTTGGCGCGCTCATGCAACGCGTAGGAGTCGAGCATCACTGCCTGTGACAGCGGCACAAGCGCTGCGCCGAACACGCCCTGTAAGAGACGGAACAGCACCATCTGGGTGATGTCCTGCGCGAGGCCGCACATCACCGATGCGATGGTGAATCCGGCCGAGCAGATGATAAAAATCTTTTTGCGGCCGAAGCGGTTGGCGATCCAGCCGACCGGTGCGGTCATGATCGCTGCCGCCACGATATAGGACGTCAGCACCCAGTTGATCTGGTCCTGCGAGGCGGAGAGCGTGCCCTGCATGTAGGGCAGTGCGACGTTGGCAATCGTGGTGTCGAGCGCCTGCATGATCGTCGCCGTCATGGCGCAGATCGTCACCATGTTGCGGCGAAGTCCCGGGACCACCGCCGTGGAGGCGGGGGCGGCGGCGGTCACCGGGCGTCCTCCTGCGCCGAAGCGGAGGAGAATCCGAAGAGGCCAGCGAACGAGCGTTGATGTCCGGTGTCGACCCAGACATAGGTGCTCATGCCGGCCTTGAGCTTCTGAACGGCCTTGTCGTTCTTGTCGAAATAAATGCGCACCGGCACGCGCTGCACCACCTTGACGAAGTTGCCGGTGGAATTCTGCGGCGGCAGGATCGCGAACTGCGCGCCGGTGCCGGGGCTCAGCGAGCCGACCTTGCCCATGAAGGTGTGGTCGGGGAACGCATCGATCGACATCGTTACTGGCTGTCCGACACCCACATAGGTCAGGTCGGATTCCTTCAGGTTGGCATCAACCCAGGGATTGGCGTCGTCGATGACGCTGAACACGGGCGAACCCGCCGCGACGAAGCGGCCGAGCTGGATGCTGTCCACCTGCGTTGCAGTACCGTCGATCGGTGCACGCAGCACGGTGTGATCGAGATTGCGCTGTGCCTGATCGAGCGCCGCCTTCGCCTGGAAGTAGGGCGGGAATTGCTCGAGCGGCAGATCGGGATTGCCGAGCAACTGGTTCTTCGAGTTGGAAAGCTGCTGTTGCAGCAATTCAAGCTGCGCGCGTGCAAGAACGAGGTTGGTGGTCGAGGTGTCGAGATCGAGTTGCGAGCCGGATAGGGATTTGACCAGCGTGGTTTTGCGCTCGACGTCGCGCTGCTTCAGATCGACGCCCTGCCTGGCAAGCTCCAGCATCTGCGTATAGGACGACACATTGGAGCGCAGATTGTCGTAATTGGTTCTGGCAGTTTCGAGTGTGGCCTTCGCCTGCTGAAGCGCAAATTGAAATGGCACCGGATCGATTTCGAACAATTCGTCGCCGGCTCTGACGCGCTGGCCTTCTTTGACGAGCACTTTCTCGATCTTGCCGGAGATGTCCGGCGTAATGAGAACCTTTTGGGCGCCGACGTAGGCGTCGTCGGTGGTCGCATAGCGGCCGCCGGACAGATAAAACGCAACGCCGCCGATCAGCACGATGACCGGGAGCACCACGAGCAATAGTGTGCGCCGCTTTTCGCGCAGCATCTGCCCCCAGGTCCTGCGCGGGGCTTCTGCCGCCGACGGTGCCGGCTTGTCAGTCAGTTTTTGTTCGGCGGGAAATTTGACGACGGGCTCAGCCATAGCGCGGTTCCTTTGTCTTCTTGTCGGCGCTCAGCAGGGCGTCGCGGATATTGTCTTTGATGGATTCGAGTTGCCGGACCAGATCTTCAGCCTCGGCTGTGTTCATGTGACCCAACGCCGCCTGCGTGATTTCGGCTCGCAATTCCGCAAGCTTCTTCAGGAGCGGAAGCGCGACGGGACGCAGATAGAGGCGGTTGACGCGGCGATCCTTCGCGTCTTCACGGCGCTCGATGAGATCGTTGGCGCAGAGCCGGTCGATCAGCCGCGTCAGCGTGATCGGCTGCATTTCCATCAGGTCGGCGAGTTCGGATTGCTTCAGGCCTTCGGTGCGTTCGAGCTTCGCCAGCACCGCCCACTGGGCGCGGGTGATGCCGTGGCGCACAGCCAGCTTGTCCGCGTAGAGCCGCAGCATCCGCTGGGTCTCGAACAGCGCGAACAGAAAATCGGCATTGCCCTTGGGCATCGCGGCTCCTTCGATAAGCTTGGGCTATAATAAGCTTGCTTATCAATTCAGGAAGCCGGCGAATCCAAATATGAGCCATGCGATTCCGCATTGAATCAAGATTTATGTAGTTTTATCAGAATGTTATTGGGTCACGCCCATTCCACGCCGGATTCGGCGGCGAGGTCGATGGAGCTTTTGCGGCCGATGTCGTCGAAGTGATTGTCGAGAAATTTCTTGGCAGCGCGCATGCCGGCGCGATGCAGCAGCTCGAAGAAATCGAAGTCGGTTTTCATCTTGCTGGAAGCGGCAAGGCGCGTGCCGAGGGCGCCGAGATCGATTCGGTGGATGTTGAGCCGGCGGTATTGATCTTCCCCGGTGCCGCGCGGAAGCCGGCCATCGTCGATCAATTGATTGACGAAATCCATGGTGCGCAATTCGGAAATCAGCGCCGAGTTGAAGGTGATTTCATTCAGGCGGTTGATAATCTCGCCGGAGGTTTTCGGCGTGGTCATCCGCGACACCGGATTGATCTGCACCACCAGCACGTCTTCCGCTTCCGTCGCATGCAGGAACGGAAAGATCGCAGGATTGCCCATGTAGCCGCCATCCCAGTAGGGCACGCCGTCGATTTCGACCGCGCGAAACATGAATGGCAACGCCGCGGACGCCATCACCACATCCGCGGTGATCTTTTCGTTCGCGAAGATCCGCAGTCGCCCGGTGTGCACGTTGGTCGCCGAGATATAGAGCGCGAGATCATTATTGTTGCGGATGGCGTCGAAATCGACGAAGCGCTCAATCAGGGCGCTGAGCGGGTTGATGTTGAGCGGATTGAGTTCGTACGGCGAAAAGTAATGCGCCATCGTCTCGAACCAGTTCTGGATCGGCGTGGACGCAAACGGCATCAACGAAAACATCCGGTCGGTCATGGCGCGCTGGATCGGCGGCAGATCGCCGCCGGTGCTGGTCGCGCGCCAGAATGCAGCGAGCCGTTTGCGCGCTTCTTCCGGGCCGCCACGGGCGAGGCCATCTGCGACCATGACGGCGTTCAAGGCGCCAGCGGATGCGCCGGAAATTCCGGTGATCTCCAGCCGCCCATCGGCCAGCAGGTGATCCAGCACGCCCCAGGTGAACGCGCCGTGCGATCCGCCGCCCTGAAGCGCCAGATTGATCTTCTTCGCAGTGCTCGCCTTGCGCGCGCCGGAAAAATTCCAGGGCGACAAATTGTCGAGGTAGGTTTTGAGAGTGGTCGCCATCAGCTTCTTTCTCTCTGATTTCTCGTAACGATTGAGCAGCCTCCGCCCGCTAGGTTCACTTGTATGCTGCTGATTTGGGGCTTTTATGATGCAATGCAATAGAAAATGGTGCATTGCGAAATATTCATATAGGTCATGCCGCTGAAATTATGAGCGGAATCACATTAACCGCACTACATATTGAACAATGAAACAGGCGAAGCCCGTCTTTCCCGACCCCGATCACGACCACGGCCGTTGCGCCGAGGACGCGTTTTCGCATGCGGAAAAAGTCTGCGCGGGCCGCGGCCAGAAATTTACGCCGATCCGGCGTCAGGTGTTGGGCGCGCTGCTGTCGAGCCATCGGCCGCTCGGCGCTTATGAAGTGATCGACGAACTCGCCAAAACCATGCCACGCCCAGCACCGATCACGGTGTATCGCGCGCTGGATTTTCTGATGGAAAACGGTCTCGTTCACCGCATCGAAAGCCGCAACGCGTTTTTGGCGTGTGCGCACAATCACGACGAGACCGCCGTGGTGGCGTTTCTGATCTGCGAGACGTGCGGATCGGTCGGTGAAATTCCGGCAGCGCCCCTGGCGCAGAGTTTCAACGATGCTGCGCGCGGGACGGGTTTCGCGCCGAAATTATCGGTGGTGGAAATCACCGGCACCTGCGCGCATTGCCAGCGAGCTGCTTAGATCAAAATAACACGGCGTGAAGCCGGGCACGGGGAGCCATGTCATCAGAAGCTTTGAAGAGTGTGTCATCAGCGCGTCCGCTGAGTGCCACAGCCGTTGCCCTGATGGTGATGCTGTGCCTGAGCTGGGGCTTCAATCAGATAGCGGTCAAGTTCGCGCTTCCCGACATTCCGCCGCTGTTGCAGGCCACGATCAGATCGGTCGGCGGCTTGATTACCATTCTGCTGGTGGCGGGGCTGCGCGGCGTGCCGATGTTCAAGCGCGACGGCACGCTCAAGGCCGGATTGCTCGCCGGTATTTTCTTCGGTCTCGAATTCATCCTGATCTATCGCGGACTGCTCTACACCACGGCGTCGCGTGCGGTGGTGTTTCTCTATGTCGCGCCTTTCGTGGTGGCGCTCGGTGCGCGGCGATTTCTCGGCGAGCAGTTGAGCGGCTTGCAGTGGAGCGGGCTGGCGCTGTCCTTCGCCGGCGTGGCGCTGGCGATTGGCGTGCCGCAGCCTTCGGTGGATGCTAGCGTCATTCTGGGAGACATCATGGTGGTGGGCGGCGGCATACTGTGGGCTGCAACCACACTGACGGTAAAGGCTTCGCGGTTGTTGCAGGTACCTGCCGAGAAAACGCTGGCCTATCAGGTGGCAGTTTCCATCCCGATTCTGGCCGTTGGGGCCGCGGTCTCCGGCGAGAGCATCACCCATATGCCGGGGACGGTGGCCTTGGCATCGATGGCCTACCAGACGTTCTGGGTTGTCGGGACGACATTCCTGATCTGGTTTCTTCTCATAAAGTCCTATTCGGCCAGCAAACTGTCGTCATTTACCTTCATGACGCCCTTGTTTGGGGTCATTGGGGGCTATTTCGTGATGCATGACCACCTGACCCCGGCCTTTGCGGGGGCTGCCCTTCTGGTCATGGCGGGCCTATATCTGGTAAACCGCCCCGGCGAAGCAGACGGCGATCCCCTGCTCCCCGTTACAAAAACCTGATATTTGAGCCCCGAAAGGGATTTCGAAGTGAGCGATCTGAAAGAACGTACCAGAGCCATCGAGGCTGGCCCCAAGGGGCGCCACCGCACGGTTCAGGTTGTGGTCGGCAACGTCAAGGTTGGCGGCGGCGCACCCATCGTGGTGCAGTCGATGACCAATACCGATACCGCAGACATCGAAGGTACCGTCACGCAGGTCGCGGCACTCGCGCGCGCAGGTTCCGAGATGGTTCGCATCACGGTGGACCGCGACGAAGCCGCCGCCGCGGTTCCGTACATTCGCGAGAAGCTGGACAAGCTCGGCGTCGATGTGCCGCTGATCGGCGACTTTCACTACATCGGTCATAAGCTGCTTGCCGATCATCCGGCTTGCGCGGCTGCGCTGTCGAAATACCGCATCAATCCCGGCAACGTCGGTTTCAAGAACAAGCGCGATACGCAGTTCACCGACATCGTCGAAATGGCGCTCAAGCATGGCAAGACCATCCGCATCGGCGCCAACTGGGGTTCGCTCGATCAGGAATTGCTGACGCGGCTGATGGAAGACAACGCCAAGTCGCCTGACCCGATCGATGCCCGTGCGGTGACGCGCGAAGCGATGGTCCAGTCGGCGCTGCTGTCAGCGAAGCGCGCCGAGGAAATCGGCCTGCCGAAGAACCGCATGATTTTGTCGGCGAAAGTGTCGAACGTGCAGGATCTGATCGCGGTCTACCGTGAACTGGCTGCGCGTTCGGATTATGCCATCCATCTTGGTCTGACTGAAGCCGGCATGGGCTCGAAGGGCATCGTCGCATCCTCCGCCGCGCTCGGCATTCTGCTTCAGGACGGCATCGGCGACACCATCCGCGTTTCGCTGACCCCGGAGCCGGGTGGCGACCGCACCATCGAGGTGAAGGTCGGTCAGGAAATTCTCCAGACCATGGGCTTCCGCACCTTCGTGCCGCTCGTGGCTGCGTGCCCCGGTTGCGGCCGCACCACATCGACGGTGTTCCAGGAACTGGCGCGCGACATTCAGGCGTTCATTCGCGACGAGATGCCGAACTGGAAAACCCGCTATCCTGGCGTCGAGGAACTCAACGTCGCGGTGATGGGCTGCATCGTCAACGGCCCCGGCGAATCCAAGCACGCCAATATCGGCATCTCGTTGCCGGGCACGGGTGAAACGCCGGCTGCGCCGGTGTTCGTGGACGGCCAGAAATTCCGCACGCTGCGCGGTCCGGGCATTGCCGCTGACTTCAAGGCACTGGTGATCGACTATATCGAACAGCGTTACGGCGCCGCCGGCGTCAAAGCCCCGGCTATCACCGCCGCGGAATAAATGAGATTCCGGCGAATGCCAACGCGAAGCCGCTTGAGCTCTGCAAACAGAGGCCTGTTGCCGCTCAAGCGGGAAAATGGACGCAGATCCAGAACGTTTTGAGCGCGTGACCGCGCCACCAGCCAGCGCAGAGCGACGCACGCTATAGTGGCTTGACCTCAAAAACGCAAAGATGCGCCGTTCGTTTCAAGGCCTTGGCCTGATCCGAATCGGTGCAGATATCGATCACATGGTCGATGCCGTTCAGACGCGCGAAATTCAGCCGCTCATCGTGTGTCTTCAGGTTGAGTTGCGCATTCACGCGCTGCCGCCACGTCTCGTAATAGCTGCTCGACCACATCACCGCCGCGCCGCGGCGAAAATCGATCCATACGCGCCGGTGCGATGCGAACTCGAAGGTCGCGGGCCCGATCCATGCGGCCTCCATTTGTGGAGATTTGTCCTTGGCAAACGTGGTCAGATCCGCCGTGGGAACAGCAAAGACGGCATGCTCTGGCGTGTTGCTGCGCGCCCAATGACCCAGCTCGGTCCACTCCCCCATCCACGCATTCAGTTTGCGGTTGTTGGTCCAGGTGGACGAGACGGCCCAGACCAATGCCACGATACCCACCGACAAAATCGCCTCGCGCGACCATCGCAGCCGTACGATCAACCGGTCCACCGCAACATGAACCCGTGCCGGCAGGTATGCTGCAAGCATCAACAGCGGGGCAATTAATGCAGCGTGCTGAACAGTGCCGATCACGACTAAAAGTCCGGGCGCCAACAGCCGTGACAACAGCCGGTCGTCGGATCTGAACCATCTCGTTAACAGTGTCAGGCAACCCAGTGTAGCCAGCACATGAAAGAACGTGCTGACGCGCAGCAGATGCAAATTCAGTAGCGCTGCATTGTGCGAGACGTGCGGAACGCCGACGCCGATCAGGTAGGCGATCACGTAGCCGGCGAGGACAAGCTGAAATGGTCGCGCGACAGGCCCTAGAAGTGAAAACGAGATCGCGCCAATCGAAACAACCAGGGCGGCGGCAACGATATGAATGGTCGGCAGGCTGCCGGCCAGAAAGTGATTGGGATAGTAGCTTTTGAGAAAGGCGACATAATCGAAATCTGTCGCACGGCCAAAATCAGGATTCCCCAGGACGTTGACGATAACCGGCGAGGCGATAACGAGAAACAAGGCAAGGCCGATCCCGCCATCGACAACGACGCGCCGTAGCCGCAGGTCGCGCCGTATCAGGCCGTTGACGATGACAATCAGCAAAGGCACTGCATTCCATACCGCGACGAATGCATTAACGAAGAAGATCGCGCCATTTATCGCGAATGACGGAACCAGACGCCCACGCAAGATGAAGTAGATCATGAAAAGCGTGAGGCCGTTGGCAACCTCCGAATGGGTGAAGGTTGCCAGGAACAAGCCGCCAGCGCCGGCATAGGATGCGCCTTGCATGAGGGAGCAAACCGCCAGCATCGCCGTGAATGCTGCAATGTCGGCCCGGCTTCGCGGGCCGAGCAGTCCAGCGCATGCTAAGAAACCGGAAAATGCGAGAAATCGGGAGAGGATATGAAGGCCGAGAAACAGCCAGTATGGGTCGATATATTTCTCCGATCCTGACAACAGCAACCACAGGCCGGATGAGAAGTGCCGCAAGGATTGGATAAAGGCGTCGTCCCGGTACTGCGGCTCATCGAACAATGCCGCAACGATGGGCAGATGAAACAGATTGTTCGATGCCCCCAGCACGAAGCCGGTGAACGCCACCGACAGAATTGCGCCGGCTGCTGCCCAGCCGATCATCTCGACGCGGCTAACCCTGGTCAGCGGAGCCTGTTGGCCGATATGGCTCGGAGTATACAGCACGTCTGACGGCCTACGTTGCCAGAAACACGATCGCAATCATGCAAGCGGCAGCCAGGTGGCTGATACTGTCGCGCAACGCGAAGACGATGGGATCGTCATCGACGATTCGCCGCTGCGCGAGCAGCAGCAGTCGGCCGATCCAGAACACCAGAATGGGACAGGCCAGCCAGAGGAGCTTCGGATCCCTGTACAAACCGGAAGCGGGTAGCGATGACACATAGAGCGCAAATATCGTCACGGTGTTGAAGCCGGCGGCGGCCGCCAGGGCTCCAACGACCGGGAGGTCTGAAAGCTTGTAATTGCGGTTGGACGGATCCGGCAGGTCCTGATCGATCCGTAGCGCGAGTTCCACGTAGCGTTTGACCAGGGCGAGGCAAGTGAACATCATGATGCAGAAGATCAGCAGCCACTCGGACACAGCCACGTTGACGGCGACCGCGCCTGCGATAACCCTCGTGGTATACAGGATTGCGAGTACGACCACGTCGAGCATCATCTTGCGTTTCAGCTTGATGGAATAGGCAAGCGTCAGGATGAAATACGCTCCGAGGACCAGTGCGGTTTGCACTGATATAGAGAGTGCAATGGCAGCAGATGCTAGCAATAGCAGCGGGGATGCGATGATCCCGTGCGCGATCGGCAATGTTCCGCTTGCAAATGGCCGCCGCTTCTTGCTCGGATGTCTGCGATCGGAATCAATATCCAGCAGATCGTTGACGATATAGACGGACGATGCGCAAAGGCTGAAAGCGATGAAGGTCAGCACGCTGCTTCGGATCGCATCCAACGTATAGAGATGCGCCGTCAGCATCGGCACGAAGATCAGAAGATTCTTCGCGTATTGATGAAGCCGAAGCGCTTTGATCCACGGCATGATCGATCGGTCCGGATCTGCCAGGTTCTTGGCTGAAAGCCCTGCCGCATCGATTTTCCTGAGAAGGCCGCCACTTGCGCCGACGACGTAAGCCTGCCGCGCGGCCTGCCAGACAGCGATATCGACCGCGCCGTTTCCGACATAGTCGAACCCATCGCAGCCGAATTCTTGAACGAGTTTTGCAGCTTTCTGCTGGCCGGAGAGGTTGACCTCGCCGTCGGATGCAAAGATTCCGTCAAAACCACCCAGATGCTCGGCAATACCTGCGGCATGGCGGCGGTCGCTGGCGGTGGCGAGATAGATCGGCCGGCCCTCGCTCTTTGCCTGATTGATAACATCCACTACGGCGTCATTATAGGGCAGCAATGTGTAGTCGATCTGCGAATGGCCCGCCAGCCAGGCCTTCAGCGCCGCCTTGCCTTTGAGCAATGCGCGAAAGGTTTGCAAATGGTGGCCGACGCCATTGCCAAAACCGCTAAAGAAAGATTCATAGAGCATGTCCGTTCGGATCAGCGATCCGTCGAGATCAACAACCAGCGGTAACATCTCAGCGACATTCTGGCGGGCTAGCTGCATATGACTCAACCGCGTTCGTGATATTTTCTTGCGATACTCTATCGCGGCGCTGCTAACCCACCGCCAGCGATGCTATCGGACAGATCCATCGATATCGGATTCAGGACCCCAGGAAGTATGTCGGGGCAGAATACGGCGAGCGCGTTAAGATACTTTCGTCCGAATTTCTTGATAGTTGGTGATGGCGGTAGACGTTTGATTCAGCATAGCGCATCTCGGATGCGAGCGTTGTAAGCAAGCCGCCGGTAACTATGCTTTGCTGGACACTCCATAGAGCAGGATTTCGCCCTATAGCGGCAGGTTCTTCTCGCGGTTGTCCACCACCGCTTCTTCGAGGTCGAGGTCACGCTCGATGCGCCGCCGCGTTTCGTCGGTGATTTTCCCGTCGCGCAAAAGTTTGTGCAGGTATGTGCGCTCGATATTGATGATCTCGCGCACCAGCGACGCGCCCTGCGTCGCGGGCGTGAACTGTCCGTCTTCCCGAGGCGGGTCGGGAAGAGCTCGCATGCGGGTTTCATGGCGGGCCTCGAGAAATCTGGCGAGGCTTTCGGGCAGATTGCGGTCCTTGATAATCTTGTTGAGCGAGCCGCGCGCCTTCTTGAGAATTTCCCGCCTTGCGGCGATTTCAGCTTCACGCTCGTGAATGGCTTCGAGCTGTCCATGTTTCGAGAGGCCGAGCAGTTTGACCACCAGCGGCAGCGTTAGTCCAATTCCGACCAGCGTGACGAAGACCACACCGAAGGTCACGAAAAGGATGAGATCGCGATAGGGAAACTCCTCGCCGTTGGGAAGTGTCAGCGGCACCGCAAGTGCAACCGCCAGCGAGACGACGCCGCGAATGCCGGTGAAGCCGATAACGATAATGGAGCGCCACGACGGCAGCGGGTCGCGATCCGCGAGGCGTTTACTAAAGAGCCGCGTGAGATAGGTGCCGGGGAAAACCCACAGGAATCGCGCCACGACGACAATGACGGAGACGATGGCGATCGCCGCTAGAATCTCGCCGATAGGGAGATCCTTGGACTTTTCCACCAGCAGCCGCGTCTCGAAGCCGATCATCAGGAACAGCACGCCCTCGATCAGCCAGATCACCATGTCCCAGAAAAAGATGCCTTGCAGGCGGGTGCTTGCCGGAATCAGCAGCGGACCGTTCCAGCTCACGTAAAGACCGGCGGCGACGGTTGCGATGACGCCTGAGCCTCCGAGATGTTCCGGTACCCAGAATGCGAGATAGGGCGTCAGCAGTGAAAGTGAAATCTCGACGCGCGGATCGTGGGACCATTGCCGCAGCCGCAGACTGAGCCAGCCGACTGCGACGCCGAACATGATCTCACCGACGATGATCGCGATGAAAGTGCCAGCGGCCGGAGCAAACGAGAACGTGCCAGTCGAGACGGCGAGCACGGCGAAGCGATACAGGATCAGTGCTGTGGCGTCGTTCGCCAGTCCTTCGCCTTCGAGAATGACCAGAATGCGATGTGGCAGCTTTAGCCGTCTGGCGATGGCAAGCGGCGCCACGACGTCCGGCGGCGACACGATCGCGCCGAGCACGAAGCCGATGCCCCATGGCAGGCCGAGAACCCAATGTGCCGCAGCCGCCACCGCGCATGTGGTGAAGATCACGCAGCCGATGGCGAGCAGGGTGATGGGCCGCAGGTTGTGCTTGAATTCGCGCCAGCTCATCGAGACGCCCGCCGAATAGATCAGCGGCGGCAGCACCAGTAGGAGCACGCCTTCCGGCTTGATCTCGATACGCGGAAAGCCGGGTGTGAAGGCCAGCACGATGCCGACGATCAAAAACACGATGGCCGGCGCGATCACGAGCTTCTTCGCCAGCGTGGCGGAGGCCCCGAGGACGGTCAGGATGAGCAGAACGGTGAGAAAATTTGTTACCATGCGGGATCAAATCGCGCTGGCTACGATGTTGACCATCAGGGCCAGCAACGCAGTATTAAATACAAACGAGGCTACGCCGTGGGCGATGGCCGTTCGCCGGATGATCTTGTCGGTGATGCCGACGTCCGAGACCTGCGCCGTCATTCCGATCACAAATGAAAAGTAGACGAAGTCCCAATAGTCCGGGTCGGGCGTTTGGCCCGGAAAAGCAAGGCCGCCGATCTCGCCGCCACGATAGTATTCATGCGCGTAGTGAAGCGCAAAGGTCGTGTGGATTGCGCACCATGACAGCACGATGGTTACGACCGCGAGTACGAGTTGCGGTGTCTGCTGTGGCTTGATGCCGAGTTCCAGGACAATTGCGGCGATGCTCGCGAAGGCAGCGACCGCTGTCATAATTAGGATCAGGAAGCGTCCGTCGTCCTGACGGGCCGCCAGCTTATGGATGCGGTCGCTGTCGCAGGACAGGAACAGCGCGAAAGCAAGAGTGATATAGAAGGCGATCGAGATGTCCCACGCCACGAGAAGCCGCGTTGCGATACGCATCGATGCGGGCATCGCCAACAGGGCGACAAGGCCGATGGCCAAGGAGATAAACAAGCGCGGGCGACCGAAGACGATGCGAACCGGCTTCGGCATGGCCTTGAGGCGATGCAGATAGGAATCGCCATCGTTTTTGCCCGCCATCTCTGTCCTAATTTTGCCGTTCCGCCACGAAGCGCGAGGTAGCGCGCAGGATGTCGCCCTTTGCGCCGAAAGGTGCGAGCGCCGCATCGGCCTGCTTCAGGAGGTCTCGTACACGCGCTTTCGCGCCGTCGATGCCGAGCAGCGTGACGAAGGTTGTCTTGCCCGCGGCGGCGTCCTGTCCGGCCGGCTTGCCGAGAGCCGCGGCGTCGCCTTCGACGTCCAGAAGATCGTCGGCGATCTGGAACGCTTCGCCCAGCGCGTGACCATAGGTGTCGAGTGCATCGTACTGGTCTTTCGGCGCCTGGCCGAGGAGAGCTCCGGCGATGCAGCCATACTTCAAAAGCGCGCCCGTCTTCATCTGCTGCAGCTTGGCGACATCTGGCGGTTCGGGGTCGCCAAAGCGGCCTTCGCCGGCGAGATCCATGATCTGCCCGCCAACCATGCCGCCGATGCCCGCGGCGCGCGCCAGTGCACGGGTCAGGAGCAGACGCACTGTCGGATCTTTGTGGACTTCATCGCGGGTGATGATGTCGAATGCGAGAGTCAGTAGCCCGTCGCCCGCGAGGATCGCGGTGGCATCGTCGAATTTCTTGTGCGACGTCGGACGGCCACGGCGCAGGTCGCTATTGTCCATCGACGGCAGATCGTCATGGATCAGCGAGTAGCAGTGAATGCATTCGAGGGCGGCGCCCGCCATCAGCGCCGCATCGCGGGCGATGCCGAACACCGCAGCACTTTCCACCACCAGAAAAGGGCGCAGCCGCTTGCCTCCATTGAGGCTCGAATAGCGCATGGCCTCCATCAACCGGTGCGGGCGCTCGATCTCGCCGGCCAGCGGCGTGTCCGATAAAAGGCGCGTCAGCAGCGCCTCGGTGTCTGCGGCGGTGGCATCGAGCCGTTTCATGAAATCCTGTGGTGAAGTGCCGGTGGTCATCAAAAGCTCCAAGGGGAACGTCAAATTTCGGCGGACAATCGGTCATGGCACCGCTCGCGTCAATTCCGCAGAGCCCAATCCGGGCCGGGATTTGGCTAGAGCAGGGAGGGCGGTTTCTGTTAGCTAGGGCAGCCCCAAATCCGGTCATCAGGGCATGAGGTGTGATGCGACGATTGATCCGCGTGGTGGTGTTGGTTGTGCTGGGGCTGGTGCTTTTGCCCTATGTGCTGACACCGATCTACAGCGCGGGGCAGCCGGTTTCGACGCTGATGATCGGGCGGTTTCTTTCGGGCGAGCCGGTGACGCGGAAATGGGTCGATATTGACGCCATTGCTCCGGCCCTGCCGCGCTCGGTGGTCGCTGCTGAGGATGCCAAATTCTGCTTCCATCACGGCATCGACTGGGACTCTGTGCAGGATATTCTCGAGGATGCGCAGGACGGCGAGGTGTCTCGCGGCGGGTCGACCATCACGCAGCAGGTCGCGAAGAATCTGTTTTTGTGGCCGGGCCGCAGCGTGATCCGCAAGGTGCTGGAATTTCCCCTCGCGCTCTGGATCGACTTCGTGCTGCCAAAAAAGCGCATTCTGGAGCTTTATCTGAACGTGGCGGAACTGGGCCCGAGCGGCCAGTTCGGCGCCGAGGCCGGTGCGAACTACGCGTTCGGCCGCTCCGCCTCGATGCTGTCGGCGCAGGAGGCCGCTCTTCTGGCCTCGATTCTCCCCAATCCCGTAACCCGGAGCGCTCGCAATCCGGGGCCGGGCGTCAGACGGCTGGCCGGAACCTATGTCCAGCGGGCGCAGTCGGCGGAAATCTCCAACTGCTGGGGCCGGAATCGCTGATTTTGGGCCATTTTGGCGTATTTTCAGTGCCTTCCCGGTCTAGCTTTCGCGTCCGGCTTCCTCTATAAGCGCGACCTCAATCCGAATTCTGGAGAGCCCCCGCCCGGCGGGTGAGCCTTGATTTAGAGGACGACGATCCCATGGCCGTTCCACGCAGGAAAACCTCGCCGTCACGCCGCGGCATGCGCCGCTCGGCGGACGCGCTCAAGAAGC
>JBOFVL010000054.1:0-38110 GCA_051653085.1 Afipia sp.
TGCCGTTCGGCGGCGTCAAGGACTCGGGCTATGGCTCCGAGGGCGGGCTGGAAGCTGTGGAGGCCTATCTCGCCACCAAGTTCGTTTCGCAGGGTAGCCCGGCGTCGTGACTGTCAGTTCGGATTGATCGATCCGGAAGATCTTTAAGAGTGCTTCAACTCCCGCGACGGATGCGTCGCGGGAGTTTTTTAGTGGCTGCGAGCAGCCGTTTTGCGGCGCGATACAAGGCCGTTGGTCTTCGCGATATGCACGGCATATCGCTCCTTCAGAAACGCGTTATTGCCGGCTCAAAATCTAGAATGAATATAAACGCAAGCACTGCTCACGAGCGGTCTCGCTGGTGCGCAATCCGAGTGGCGTCGAGCCGCCGTGAAAATCGACCGATGGAAAGAGACGTAATGCAAGAATACAGCGCAGGGAAGGTGGCGGACTACAACGACGGTGACCGCAAGGTGATCGTCTGCGGCGATATGGAGGTCGGCGTCTTCAGGATCGATGGAGAATTCTACGCCTGGCACAATCGGTGCGCCCATAGAGCGGGCCCGATCTGCCAGGGGCGTATCATGAAGCGAGTGCTCGAGCCTGTCGCGGAAGATCACACTGTGCGCGCCATGGAATACGACGAGTCGGAAACGAACATTGTCTGCCCGTGGCATGGCTACGAGTACAGCATCAAGACCGGCAGTCATCAGGGAAATCCCAAAATCCGGCTGCGCAAAGCAGACATGACAATCAGGGATGGAGAGATCTATGTCCGAGTCTGACGCCGACCGGCGCAACGATCAGTATGGATGGATCGATTCGCGCGCTCCTGACCTGTTGCGCGCATCGCGGGAGCTGGTGGAAAGCGGCGAGGCCTATCGCGTCTCCGACGAATCCGTTGCGCAAATTCTGACAGCCGCGATCCGTCTTTACGTCGCAAAGTCCGACGGCGAGGAAAGAACGTTCCCGCCGATCGCCGGTGAGCGCGACAGCGAAATGACACCGACCGAACTGCTATCGGCCGTTTCGGAAATGCTTCGCGCGCTTCATCTCGGTCCGGTGGAGCTCGCACTTTGGTATCGCCGGCGGCCGGACGAGGACAGCTATTATCAAGGGGCTAAGTCATGAATATTCGAGAGAAGGTCGGCCCTGAATACGCCGCGACACAGCAGATCGACGTTTATACGGATACGCGCGACGTACTTGCGCATGCAAAGCGGAATGCGGTCAAACGCGGACTGCAGGATTGGTTTGTCGTCGATATTGATGCACATCACGTCGAGTCGGTTTCGTGGAAAGAGGTCGTCACCTACATCGAAGATCCGGTTATTCGCGATAACGCAATGCGCTATCAGGCGGAGCGGATCGGTGCGCCGCCATACGGTCTGAACGGCGATCTCGGCCTTCGTTACCAGTCGGTGGGTGGCCGCATTCCGCATCAGGACGATCAGCGTGAGGTTGTGAAGGAAACCGATGTCCACCGCGATGTTACCTTGACGCGGCGCGCGATGGATTCGCTCGGCGTGGACAACATGGTGGTATTTCCGACCCCGATGTTGTTTCTCGGCATGCATCCGCAGACGGAAATGGAGGTCTGGCTCGGGCGCGCCTACAACCGATGGATGGCAGACAAGATTCTGTCTGCCGAGGACCGGATTAAGACGCTGATCTATCTGCCGTTCAATACGCCGAAGGAAGCCGAACGCGCGGTGGAAGAGTTCGGCGACAAGAAGGGCGTCATCGGCTTCTGCGTAACGAGCACGCGCTACAAGCCGGTTCACAGCAACGAATACATGCGCCTGTATTCGATGATTGAGGAGACCGGAAAGCCGTTGGCTTTTCATGCCGGCTATCACTGGCAGGATCCCTCACTGGCGACCGTCAATCGTTTTCTCGGTATGCATGCGCTGGGCTTCGCCTGGTGCAACATGGTTCACATGACCAACTGGATCTTGAACGGGATTCCCGAGCGATTTCCAAAACTCAAGACGATGTGGGTCGAGAGCGGGTTGGCTTGGGTGCCGTTCCTCATGCAGCGGCTTGACGATCAGTATCTGATGCGGCCGTCCGAGGCGCCGCAGCTCAAGCGCATGCCAAGCGAGTATATGAACACGAACTGTTTCTATACGACTCAGCCGATGGAGACGACACATCCGAAGGCTCTTGAAAACACGTTCGAGATGATCAAGGCCGAAACGCAACTGATGTTCTCATCGGACTGGCCGCATTTCGATTTCGATCTGCCTCAGGAAATCTGCGATCTGCCGTTTCTGACCGAGCAGGCGAAGCGAAATATCCTCGGGTTGAATGCCGCGCGTCTCTTCAATCTGGACCCGACGCCGGTGAAGAAGCTCATCTCCACGGAATGATCCGTAAGGGGATATCTGAAACCAAAAAGAACAAAGAGCAGAAGTTAAGGGGGAAATAAAATGCGAAGAGTTCTGGTTGCGATGTTAGCTGTCCTGCTTCTCGCCTCGGGTGAGGCGAGAAGTTCGGAGCCCGAAATTCCGGGTAATGCAATCCGTATTATCGTGCCGTTCTCCGCCGGCGGTCCGACCGACGTGCTTGCGCGCGTGGTCGGGAAGATCCTCGGCGACAAGCTCGGTGTAACGACCTATATCGAAAACAAACCCGGCGCATCCGGAATCATTGGTACTGAACCGGTGGTGAGGTCTCCCCCTGATGGTGCGGTATTGCTCCTCACGGCGACGCATCATGTCATCACGCCGAGCCTTTACAAGAGCATTCCTTACGATACGAAAAAGGATCTCTCACCGATTGCGCTCGTCGCGGCAGTTCCCAACGCAATTCTTGTGACCAACAATTTCCCGGCAAAGAACGTCAAGGAGTTGATTGAGATTCTCAAAAAGAATCCGGGCAAGTACTCGTTCGGTTCTGCGGGCACCGGCAGCGCCAACCATCTATCGGGTGAACTCTTCAAGCAGATGGCTGGTGTCGATATTGTTCATATTCCGTACAAAGGTAACGGCCCCGCGATGAATGACCTGATCGGAGGTCATATTCCAATGCTGTTCGACTCGCTGCCGACGGTCGTGAATGCATCCAAGGGTGGACTGGTGCGTGTTCTCGCACTAACCGGCCTGAAGCGCTCGCCATTGCTGCCAGACGTTCCGACGCTTGATGAGTCGGGCGTGAAAGGCTTCAACGTGCAGGCTTGGTTCGGCGTCTATATGCCTCAGGCAAATGGCTCGCCCATTTACAAGAAGCTGGTCGCCGCAATGAAAGAGGTCAACGAATCTCCGGAAACCAAGCAGAAGTTGGCGGAACTGGGTGTCGAACCTGGCGATCTTTACGGAGACGAGTTCCGCGCCTTTGTGGATAGCGAGATCGCGCGTTGGGCCGAGGTCGTCAAGAAGGCGAACATTCCGCCGGAGTAATTGCCGGCGGAAAATACCGATGCGACGTATCGGTTGGAAAATGATGCTGCGGCTGATTGAGACTGCAATGGTGTGGATCGCGCACCTTGGGCCAGTCAGCCGCAACTCATGGCGCAATCATCTTTGCGTGCAATCTGGTTGCCGCGACGAATGCATCCAGAACAGGGGATGAGTGAGCGTAGGCGATTGCCAGTTCAAACTCCACGGGGGTTCCGGGTCCGGTCAATTCCCGAAAAGCGACGCCCTTACGTCCACCAGTCGCGAGCGCTCTCGACACCAGAGCAACGCCCATTCCGCCTGCCACGAGACTCGCGATCGTGTCCATTTGCGGGGCTTCTTGTTCGATCCTGGGTGAGAACCCGGCCTTGGCGCATGCCACATGGATGATGCGATGCAAGCCGGGCCCCTGGCGGGCGGAAAACAAAACCCAGGATTCCTGCGACATATCTGCAAGCGTTATCTGGTCAGCCGTTGTGAGCGGGTGTCCCTCGGGCAATGCTGCAACGAGTCGATTCCGGGCAATGACCTCGATCTTCAGATTTTCAGCATCTTGGAGCGGAGGGATGACAAAGCCTAGATCGCTTTCGTTGTTCGCCAAAAATGAAAGCTGCTGGGTTGTCATAGCCTCTCGCAGTTCAAGCTTGACCGCGGGGTAATGCTCTCGAAATCGCAGCAAGATTGAGGGCAGGATTTCTCGGGCGGCGCTTGCAACGAACGTCACACGCAGCGTCCCGGTGAGGCCTGCGCCCGCGCGCTGTGCCGCGAGCATGGCCCGCTCCGCCTGATTGACGGTTTTGCGAGCCTCGTCGAGGAACACGCGACCTGCTTCGGTCAGGCGCTCTATGCGGTTTGTGCGTTCGATAAGGATCGTACCAACTTCGTCTTCGATGCGCTTGATCGTTGCCGTCAGCGGAGGCTGCGCCATGTTCAGCCGCTCGGCGGCGCGACGGAAGCTCAATTCCTCCGCCACCGCGATGAACTGTTTAAACTGGCGAAGCTCGATCATTTCGATGTCCTCCCGTCAGTTTATTGCCGTGAACTATGCGACCGGCATCTTGTACGTCCGTCAATCAACGGTGATGCCGCTGGATTTGATCGGCGCGGCCCATTTCGCAATTTCACTGGTGACGAACCTGGCGAGGTATTCCGGCGTTGTTCGGTCGTCCGATACAAATCGAAGGCCGGCGCTTTCGAGCTTCTCGCGCACCGCGGGCGTTTTCATTGCGTCGACGGTCGCCTTGTTTAGTTTCTCAACGATGGCGCGCGGCGTTCCCTTGGGGAGAAAGAAAGCATTCCATGTATAGGCCTCGACATCGAATCCTTGCTCGATCGCAGTTGGCACATTCGGCAGTACCGGCGAACGCTCCTTCGTTAGAATAGCAATCGGCCGCACCGAGCCGCCGTCAATTTGAGGTTTCGCCGTGGTCACGATATCGCACAAATAATCGATCCGGCCGCTCATCAGATCCTGCATTGCAGGATTTGCTCCGCGATAGGGTACATGCACGACGCTGAGACCGGTCACCGAATTCATCAACACGCATCCGAGATGAATGGCCGATCCGGTGCCGGCCGATCCAAACTGCATCTTGCTTTCGTTGGCTTTGGTGTAGGCAACGAATTCTTTCATGTCCTTCGCCGGGAAATCCTTGCGGGCGACCAGCACGAGCGGCGCCTCGACGACAAGAGCAACCGGTTCAAAGTCCGTCGTCGAATTGTAGGCCGGCTTTTTGAACAGGGACTGGTTTTGCGCCTGCGTTCCAACGGTGCCGAGAAGGAAGGTGTAGCCGTCTGGTGCGGCTTTCGCGACGCGGTCCGCGCCATTCATTCCGCCCGCGCCACCGACATTCTCCAGAACGACTGGCTGACCAAGCAGTTCGCCCATCCGCTGCGCAAACAGCCGGGCAAGGACATCGTTAGGACCACCCGCGGCGAAAGGATTGATCATGGTAATTGGCCGTACGGGCCAATCCTCCGCCTGCGCGGCAGTGCCAATCGCTAAAAGGGTTGCTGTCGCGATGGTCGCTAGCGTGCGTAACATTTGCTTCTTCCCATTTTGTTTATCGTTTGCAGGACGGTATGAGTTAGCGGATGGCCTGAACAAATGAGGCCAATCCGATCAGAAACATTGCAATGAGAAACCAGCGCTTGAAGGCTGCGGCCGAGATCCGGCGGACATAGTAGCGTCCTAATGCCATTCCCGCTGCTGCGGGCAGAAGCGCGAACAGCGACATGAGTGCTGTTTCGGTGCGCAGGATACTTGCGCTCGCGAGCGCGGTGCCAAGCGCAAGCGCTGAGATGAAGAACGACAGACCCAATGCTTGAAGCATTTCCTCTTTTTCAAGGTTGATGGCTTGCAGATAGGGAAACAGCGGAAGTTGCATGAGCCCGGTTGCGGCTAGAATAACGCCGGTCGTCAGCCCGACGATCGGAGCTGCGTATGGCTCATAGCGCGGAGGAATACGTGGCGTCACGGAGACCGCCCCGTAAACCGCGTACAGCATCAACATCACACCGAGCAGAAGTTCCGGCAATTTGGATGCTTGCGTGGTCATCACATCGCGGCACAACCAGACACCGATGCAAATGCAGACGAGGAGGGGCCACAAGCGCCTGACGATGATGATCAAGCTGCGTCCGGGCGACATTTGCCAAATGTTGGTGACGAAGGCGGGCACCAGAACCAGCGCGGCGGCTTGCGCCGGCGGCATCGTGAGCGCCATTATGCCGATGGCGACCGGTGGCAGCCCCATTCCGACGACGCCCTTGACCAAACCTGCAAGAAGAAATGTTGCCACCACGAGCGCTACAAGCGCGAACGGCTCCATTGGTTTGTGTTCCTTTTCCCTTGATCAGCGTCCAATGGATTCGCTGCTTTTTCTTTTTTCTTGTTCGTTGGCTCTATCGTCTCGGTAGACGCGGCTCCTTACCCTCTTGCGTTTGAATGGCGCATGGCGTGTCAGACAAAAGATATTGCTTCCGTCATTTCCAGAATTCGCTTGATCTCGACCATCGCCTTCTCAAGGTCAGCTTCGGCGGAAGGGTGGCCAAGGCAAAGTCGAATGCCGAGCGTGCCGCGATCGACTTGCTGCAATGCTCCGGGCGGCGCAAGCGTGATCCCTGCGTGGGCAGCCTGTGTAACGAGCGCATTCAGGGTGCGGCCCGCAGGAAGTGGAAGCCAGCGATGAAATCCCGGAGTAGAGGAAATCGGCGGCAACCAGGTGCTCAGAACCCTGCTTGCGATTTCGTTTCTTACAGCGGCCTTTTCGCGCTTGCGTTTGACCTGACGAATCAAGTCGCCGTTATGTATGAGCCTTGCGACAACTTCGGCCATGACGGGCGTGGCCATCCAGCCTGTTGCCCGGATGGCGTTGTTGCAGCGGTCACGGAACGAAGCCGGCGCGATCATTGCCGCGATGCGTAATCCCGGCGCGAGGCATTTCGCGAAACTCACAACATAAAAGCTGCGCTCGGGAATCCGCACAGAGATGGGGCGAGGTGGAGTCTCGAACAGGAACGCGTAGGCGTCGTCCTCGAGCAGATAAGCGTTGTGCTTGCGGACGATTTCGGCGATGGCGTCGCGACGCTCTTCCGACATCGTCACGCCGGTGGGCGTCTGCAACGTCGGCATGCAGAACAAGACCTTGGCGCCGGTCTCGCTGAACGCGCGATCGAGTGCTTCGGGAATGAGGCCGTCCGCATCGGCGGCCACTCCATGCAGCCGATAGCCGTTCTGCGCCGACAGCGCGATCATCCCCGAGTAGGTAAATCTTTCGGTGAGAACAATGTCGCCAGGTGAACTCACCAGATTGAGTGCAACGGAGATGGCGTGTTGGCCTCCGTGCGTGATGAAAAGTTCGTCCGGATCGGCTGTGACGCCCAGCGATGCAAGCCAGATCACCATCGCTTCACGATGACGCCTGATGCCCTGATGCGGCAAATAGCCAAGCAGGTTTGCCATCTCGCCTTGCGCAGCGATCTCGGCGAGAGCCGATGCGATAACCTCGTCTTCGCCTGTATAGGGAGGGATGTTCAGGGCGAGATTGATAGGGGCGTCTGACGGGCCGTGGCCGTTGCGTTGTTCCGGCTTTCGACGCTGCACAAAGGTGCCGCGTCCGACTTCTCCAGAGATGAGGCCGCGCTGTTCCGCCTCGGAATACGCCTTCGAAATTGTGCCGATGCTGAGCCCGAGTCTTTGGGCCATCTCCCGCTGCGGCAGTAGTCGCATGCCCGGCTTGATCTGGCCGCTCGCAATATCCTCTTCGAGAGAGTCGACAAAAGCGAGGTAGCGCGGACCGCCGCCGGCAGGAAGGGTCGGAACCCAATCGGTCATTTGATCCCCGTGGCGCGTGCTGGTGATTGCCATATCGTCGCAGCATTGTCGAATAGTACAATTCGAAAATCGTTGCAACTTCTCAGGATAAAAGCTCAGGAACGGAGGAATTGGCTCCATCAGGGGCTAAATTTCAGAAAAAATATAACAATACTGGAATTGTATCAGTTCCAAATGGACGGAAAGTGACTCATTGCTTCATTTTCCATTTGACAATCCTCTCCGTGATTTCTTACTTCGGGGCCGAAAAGCTTGCCGCCAAAAACGGCGGCACGAATGACAGGCCATTGGCTTCGGGGAGAGTGTCTTGGTTTACGAAATCCGGGTGTATGAGGCCGTAGAAGGCCGCGCTGAAGCAATGCGCAAGCGTTTCAAGGATGTGGTTGTGGCGAAGTTTTTTCCCCGCCATGGCATCGAGCTTGTCGGCGCATTTGTTGCGCCCGAGGAAGACGGTCGCCTCACTTACATAACGAAGTTCTCAAGCGAAGACGCGCGCAAGGCTGCATGGGCTGCGTTCGGCGCCGACAGCGAGTGGGCTGCGGCCAAGAAGGCGAGCGAGACCGATGGGCCGCTTCTCAAAAATCAAACCGTGTCGGTGTTGTCGCCTGCTTTTGCGGGCCCCTTGCTCGGCTGAACAATTATGAAACCTGCGCCATTCGATTACGTCAGACCAGGTTCGCTTGCTGAGGCATGCGAGCTGCTTGCTGCAGATGAAGATGCGCGCGTGATCGCGGGCGGTCAAACGCTGGTGCCGATGCTTGCCATGCGCCTTGCCCGTCCTGCGAGGCTGGTCGATGTGCTGCGGTTGCCTGAGCTTTCCGGTATTCGTGAAGACAACGGCTCGATCGTGGTTGGAGCGACAACACGGCAGGCGTTTGCACTGAATAGCCCGCTGATCCAGAAGTCAGTCCCGTTGCTTGCGCTGGCGCTGCCGTGGGTTGGGCATCCTCCGACCCGCAATCGCGGGACCGTTGGCGGTTCGATTGCGAATGCTGATCCCTCTGCGGAAATTCCGCTGGTTGCCGTGACGTTAGGCGCCGAGATCGAGGCCGCGACTCCCGATGGTCCCATGTCGACGTCGGCAGATGACTTTTTTATCGGTCCGATGTTGACCACGATCGGTATCGGCGAATGTCTCAGTGCGGTTCGCTTCCCGGTCTGGACACACAAGCGGATTGGCGTTGGTTTTCACGAAATCAGCGCTCGCAGTTCCGATTTTGCATTTGTCTCTGCGGCGGCGCAGATCGCGGTCGACGAAGAGGGGTGCTGCCTCGAAGTGGCGCTGGGAATCGGCGGCGTCGGAGATCGGCCGCTGAAGCTGGACGTATCTCCGCTGGTCGGGACGCGTCTCGAAGCGAAATCGCTGGCCGATGCAATAGCAACCGCGGCTGTTGATCTCGATGCGACGGACGATCTGCATGCGAGCGCGGATTATCGCCGCCGCGTCGCCATCACGTTCTGCACGCGAGCGCTGGAAGATGCGCGTGATCGCGCCAACGGCGGAGAAGCCCGGGGAGGGGCCAGATGAAAATCGACCTCAACGTCAACGGTGTGAGCTGCACCAGCGATGTCGAGCCGCGGACGACGCTGCTCGATGTATTGCGTGACGATTTTCTGCTGACGGGCACGCATGCCGGTTGCGAGCACGGCGTCTGCGGGGCTTGCACGGTGCTGCTGGATGGCGAACCGGTGCGCTCTTGCCTGATATTCGCCGTACAGGCCGATGGTTATGAAATCACGACCATCGAGGGTGTTGCGACTGCGCCGGGAGAAATGAGCGTCATACAGGATGCTTTTTGCGAAACGCACGGCATGCAGTGCGGGTATTGCACGCCAGGCATGATCCTCACCGCGCATGCGCTTCTCGAACGCACGCATGATGTGAGCCGTGAGGACATCGTCGAAGCTATCTCCGGAAATATCTGCCGGTGTACAGGTTATGGGCAGATCATCGAAGCCGTCGAGTTTGCGGCCGATCGTTTGAAGAAATCGAATGTACTTCGCGCCAATAAGAAGCTGACCGGCTGTACAGCTGATCAAGATGCGCCCGAAGAGAGCGTCCTTGAAGCAGTGGCCGATGCGCCAGGAAAGGGCTCGAAATGAGTGCCGATCCGTCAGCCTTCCGCTTTGTATCCACCAATCGCCGTGTCCGTGAGGATCGTCGTTTTGTTGTCGGCCGGGGCAATTACGTAGCCGACATTGCCCGGGAGGGCGCGCTTCACGTCGCGATCCTGCCGTCTCAGTATCCGTCAGCCCGCATTCTCTCCATCGACAGTTCTGCCGCATTGGCAATGCCGGGCGTGCATTACGTTCTGACGGGCGAAGAGCTCGCAGCAGCGGTCGATCCATTGATGAATGGGCTCGATACGCCGAACGTGAGGCGCTATCCGCTTGCCGTCGGTCAGACCCGATATGCTGGCGAGTGGGTCGCCGCTGTCGTAGCTGCGACGCGCGCGCAAGCCGAAGACGCGACCGAAAAGCTTCGCGTGAATTATGAGCCACTGGCGTTTGTCACAAACGCCGAAGAGGCGCTCAATCCCGATAGCCCGCCGGTTCACCCGGCGCACGGTTCAAACGTTCTGCTCGACAAGACATTTGTCTGGGGCGAGGTCGAAAAGGACTTTGCCGAAAGCCCACGTCATCTGTCTTTCCGTGTTGTATGGGGCCGGAATTCGACGGTGCCTATCGAGACGTTCGGAGTTGTGGCGTCCTGGGATCCGTGGCGTGAAATGCTGGATGTTTGGGCCTCGATTCAGATGCCGAAGTATCCGGACCAGATTGCGCGCGCGCTGCGAATTCCCGCAAACAACGTTCGTGTCCATCAGGATGTCGATGTCGGCGGCAGCTATGGCGTCAAGCGCGGCATCAAGCATACCGTTCTTGTCTCGCATCTTTCGCGGCGGCTTGGCCGCCCCGTTCGCTTGATCGAAGACCGGCTTGAGAACATGCGGGGCGGCGACCAGCACGGCCCCGAGCGCATCTTCGATGTCGACATTGCGTTCGACGATCAGGGCATCGTCAGGTCGATGAAGATGCGCGCGCTGGATAATGCCGGTGGCTATGCTGGCCGCGCACCGTTCCAGCTCGGCAAACCGATCGGCGCAATCGTCGGGCCTTACAAGATCAATAGCGTGCAATATCGCGCGCAATCCGTGACGTCGAACAAGGCCGTGCAGGAGGCTGTGCGCGGTTTCGGCCAGTCGCCGACGAACTACGCAATTGAAACGGCAATCGACAAGGTCGCCGCTGCGATCGGGGTTGATCCCGTCGAAGTCCGCCGCCGCAACTTCATTCGCAAGGATGAGTTTCCGTATCTCATCCCGAGCGGCACGCATTATGACAGCGGCGACTATCACACGGTGGTGGAAAAGGTTCTCACGCACGTCGATTACGAGGCGCTGCAGAAGGAACGCGATCGCCTGCGGGCATCTGGAATGCTCGCGGGAATCGGCATCGCCGCCTGCCTCGAGCCGAGCGGTGGAAACTCTTCGTTCGAGCCGCTGCTGAACGAGAAAAACACCACGACGACGTGGATGGATTCCTGCCGCATCAATATCGACGGCGTTGGGTTTGTGACCGTCACCATTCACACAACCTCTGCCGGACAGGGACACGAAACGCTGGTAGCCACCGTCGTTGGCGAGGTTCTTGAAATCGATCCTGACGTCATTCGTGTCGTGCGTCCGGATTCGCTTGCATCACTGCCTTCGAACACGCCCGTCGGCAGCCGTATGGCGATCATGCTGGGCGGTGCGGCGTTCCACGCCGCGCAGAAGCTCAAGGCGAAATTCGTCAAAATCGCGGCGCACCAGTTTGGGTGCAAGGAAGACGAGGTTGGATATTCGAAAGGCAGTGTGACCGCCACAAAGAGTTCCGATCAGTTGGGTTGGGCTGATCTCGTCAATATTGCTCATCGCAATTTTCATCTGCTTCCGGCTGGCATGGAGCCGGGACTGGAAACCACGCATGTGATGCAGGTTCCGACCGGCGATAAGCTTCCGGAAAACGGCCGGGTTCAAATGTATCCGTGCCATTCGTTTGAGTTTCATGTCGTCCTGATCGCTATCGATCCCATTCTCGGCAAGCCGGACATCCACCGCTACGTGATCGGCCACGATTGCGGCACCGTCATTAACCCGCACATCGTGAAGGGAATGACCCTGGGCGGCATTGCCCATGGTATCGGCGCGGCGTTGCTGGAGGAGTTCGTTTATGACGGCGAAGGTCAGATGCTGACCCAAAGCTTCATGGACTATCTGTTGCCGTCATCGCACGAGATTCCGAAAGTCGAGATCGTGCATCATTGCACGCCGTCCCCGTACACCGTGTTCGGACAAAAAGGCTCCGGTGAAAGCGGTTATCTCGGAGCACCGGCTGCAATATCGAACGCTATCAACGATGCCGTGCGCAGCCTTGACATCTCGTTCTCTAAACTTCCCATTCGCATCTCCGCCATCAGTGACGCGGTTGCGGCGGCCAAGCAAAACAAACAGTAAGGACCGGCTGTATGATTATCGACTGCCACGCTCATCTTGTTCCTCCAAGCTTGCTGGACGCGATCCGCTCGCAGGCCGCAAATTTTCCTTCGATTCGCTTGATCGAGGAGGGTGGAAGTCTCGGGTTTTCGTTCGCCGGCGGCAAGCCGACGCGCCCGGTGTCGAAGCCGCTCGGCGATTTGCCGGCTCGCCTGCAGTGGATGGATGCACAGAAGGTCGAGCGCCAGGTTGTCGGCGGTTGGCTCGATATGTTCGCCTATGAGACGCCAGCAGAAGAAGGCGCGCGCTGGTCGCGGCTTATCAATTCGCATCTTGCACAGGCCGCCAAGAACGAGCCGCGGTTTATTCCGTTGGCGACGGTGCCGCTCCAGAATGGCGCGCTTGCTGCGGAAGTACTGCGCGAAGCTCATGCTTCGGGATTCAAGGGTGCCATGATCGGCACTCAGCCCAAGGGCAAAGGCGGGGTGCTCGACGATCCCACGCTGGTTCCGTTTTGGGAAGCTGCGAACGAACTGGGGTCGATCATCTTCATTCATCCGGTTTTTGAGAGCGGCGACGACCGTGTTCATGATTACGGCATGGCCAACGCCGTCGGTCGGATCACCGACACGCTGATTGCCATGTCCCGGCTGATCTACTCGGGTGCCGTCACGCGCTATCCGAAAGCCAAGATTGTTGCGGGAATTGGCGGGGCGGCATTGCCATACGTGATCGGCCGTTTGCGGCGTAACTACTCGCTCGACAAGGACAAGCTCGGCGATCCCGATGCTGCACTCGCCGCACTTTATTACGACACCATCGTTCAGGACACGCGCACACTGCGCTTCCTTGCCGATGTTGTGGGCGCCGACCGGATCATGATGGGGTCCGACATGCCATTTCCAATTGGCGATCTGGCACCGCTCAAGATCGTGGCAGACACGCAGTTTTCTGACTCCGAACGAGCCGCCATCAACGGCGGCCTCGCTCAGCGTCTTTTCGGAATCTGAGGAGGCATCATGAAGCTCGATATCGGCGGTACCGAAACAATCCAGGCCTCTGTTGAAGCTCTCTGGGTCGCGCTCAACGATCCCATCGTGCTGACGCGCTGTGTTCCGGGCTGCAAGAGCATGACTGAAATCTCGCCCGACACGTACAAGGTCGACATGCAATTGCGCGTCGCCGCTGTAGGCGGTTCGTTTGAGGGTGAGATCGCGCTTTCGGACAAGGAGCCGCCCAAGACCTGCAGCATCAAGGTCTCCGGTGCAGGCACGCTTGGACACGGCAGCGGTACGGCGCGATTTGAGATCACGCCGGAAGGCCCGAATGTATCGAAGCTGACCTATCAAGGCGTCGGCGAAATTGGCGGACTTGTTGCAGGCGTGGGCCAGCGCATTCTGGGAAGCGTATCGAAGCACCTGGTAGGGAAGTTCTTCACCTCGCTGCGCAAGGAATTCGATGTGCCGGCTCAGGGCGCGGCTGAGTAGGACCGCAGACATGAACATTGCCGTTCGCGACGTGCGGAACATCGAGGTCGAAGCCGGCATCCGGCTGGCTGTGAGTGTATCCGGAGCTTTGGATAAGCCGGCCATCGTCTTTAGCAATTCGCTCGCAGCGTCTTATGGAATGTGGGACGAAGTTGCGGAGCGTCTTGCGCCTCATGCGTGCCTGGTGCGTTACGATACGCGTGGACACGGGCGTTCCGATGCTCCCGAGAGCGGCTATACGATTGAATCGCTGGGCAAAGACGTGCTTGCCGTTCTCGGTGCGCTCGAGATTCCGCGAGCCGTCATATGTGGCGTTTCGCTTGGCGGTTTGACCGCGATGTGGCTTGGCATCCATGCGCCAGACCGCGTCAGCGGACTTCTCCTTGCGAACACGGCAGCAAACTTCCCGCCTGAAACCATGTGGCGCGACCGCGCGGCCACTGCGCGATCGAGCGGCGTTGCTTCCTTTGTGCAGCCTTCTCTCGAGCGTTGGGTGACGTCTGGATATCGCGACAAGCAAGAATCGCGCGTCGCCGAACTCGCAGCGATGATTACGGGCACGTCGCCCGCCGGATACGCAGGATGCTGCGAAGTTCTGGCGGCCACGAATGTTTTGCCTGATCTGTCGCGGATTTCGTGCCCGGTGCGCGCTATCGCGGGCCAACACGATCCATCGACACCGCCTGCGCGCGCAGCGGAAATCGCCGCAGCGATTCCGCAAGCCGATCTCGTGACTCTTGATGCCGCCCACATATCCTGCGTGGAGGCACCCGACGCCTTTGCGGAATCCGTCCGCGACTTTCTGACGCTTATCAAGAACAACGGATAAGACCTAAAAGTCATCAAATTTTGGAGGACAAACATGACCCGCAAATTTCTCGCAAGCCTCGCTTGCATTTCGATGTTGCTTGGCGCGGCGCCGGTTCGTGCACAAGCGCCGGCAGAACTCACCATCGTTGTTTTCGGAGCCCCATCATTGGGGGCGTTTCTGCCACCGGTCATCAAAGCTCAGAAGCTGGATGAAAAGAATGGGCTTCGGATTAAGTTCGAAGAACGCACTCCGGATGCCTACACGGCGCAGTTCAACTCCGGCGAATTTCAGCTCGGCGGCAGTGCAGCGTTGCTGACGGTCGGCCTTGCGGATACGCGCGGCGTCAAGGTGACCTATCTTTTTAATCTCTTTGACTTCTGGGGCACGGTGGTGACATCGCGTCCGGAGATCAAGTCGTTGAAAGATCTGGAAGGTAAGGATCTCGCGGCGGCGAAGGGAACGACGAACTACGTCATGTTCGATTGGTTCGCGCGTCAGGCCGGTGCCGATACCGCGAAGTTCTCGGTCGTTAATACTGCAACGCCTGGTCTCGTCGGCTATGCGCTTGCCGATCGCGCGACGGCCGTTCAGCTCTGGGAGCCCGCTTATACGACTCTGCATTCGAAGAAGCCAGGTATCAAGACCATCGATATTGGTATTGCTGAGAGCTGGAAGAAATTCACGGGCAGCCGCAACATTCCTTACCTGGGCGTCGCAGCGCACGTCGCTTGGGCGGAAAAGAATCCGGAACTCGTGAAGAAGCTGTTCGCGGCTTACAAGGAAGCCGCCGAATGGGTTGCAAGTCATCCGGGTGAGGCTGCGAAGCTGATTGCCGCCAAGGGCTCGCCCGACGACCAGAAGGCGATTGACGAACTCATCCGGGCAAACGACCGGCTTGGGATGAACGTCAAGTGGGCTTCCGATGTCGAAAAGGAAATCAAGTCGGTTTATTCCGCCGGTAAGTCGATTGCGTTCCTGAACGCAGATCCGGATGCGTCGACGATCTACAAGAGGCAGGGTAAGTGAGCGATCACGCTTTAGAGGAAATTCACGTGTCGCCGTCAGCACGTATGCTGTCGGCGGCCAAGCGCCTGGGCATGTCTGTCCTCCCATTTGTGGTGGTCATTGCGCTATGGCAGTTCGCGTCGCTGTTCTTTCCGCGTTTCCTGTTTCCGTCGCTGATCGATGTGTTCTGGCGCTGTCTGGAAATTCTCTCGAGCGGGACATTGTTTGCGGACGTCCTTGCGACGGTCTTGCGGATTCTCGCCGGACTGGCAGGAGCGTTTGTGATCGGCGGGGCACTCGCCCTGCTCATGGCGCGGTCGCCGGCGATCGATAAATTTCTGTCACCGATTCTGACCCTGTTTCAGGGCATCCCGGCGCTTTCTTGGGTTGTGTTCGCCATCATCTGGTTTCACGGGGTGGAGTTTCGAATTTTCTTCATCATGGTCATGACCACGCTGCCAGCATTTGCGTTTCAGGTTCTTGGCGCGTTGCGCGCCATGTCCAAGGATCTGATGGAAATGGTGTTCAGTTTCCGCCCTACACGGATGAAACTGTTCCGGGTCATGATTGCGCCAGCGATTCTTCCCGACATTCTTACGGCTTGGAAGGTGAATCTCGGTAATGCGTCGCGCGTTGTTGTTGTGGCGGAGCTCGTCGGAGCGACGGGCGGGGTAGGGTATCAATTGCTGCAGCAGCAGCAACTTTTCGACATGGCAGGCGCTCTCGCTTGGACGCTGCAGCTGGTCTTCTTCGTTCTGATCGTTCAGGCGGCGCTGACCCTGATCGAGAATGTGGCTTTCCGCTATCGGGCTGTTTCGGAGCGTGCAATATGAGTGCTGCCATCGACACGACTTCCCCCGCGATTCATCTGGGTAATGTCTCGAAGGTCTTCGGCAAAGAGGGGACAAAAGGTGGCTATAAGGCCGTCGACCGGATCAACCTTGATGTGAAGTCAGGCGAGATGCTGGCGATCCTGGGCAAAACAGGCTGCGGCAAGTCGACGATCTTCAACATGATTGCGGGTCTGACCGAGCCGACCAGCGGCGATGTTCGGGTTAGCGGGCGCAATCCCTTCTCGGATTTTGATTCGTTTCGCGGAAAGATTGCCATCGTCTTTCAGAACGATCGCCTCTTGCCGTGGCGAACGGCCATTCAAAACGTTGAACTCGGTCTTGAGATGCTCGACACGCCGGTGGCCGAGCGCCGCGCAACCGCTCAGCTCTGGTTGACGAAGCTGGGACTGGGTGGTCACGAGAACGATTATCCGCACGCTCTTTCCGGAGGCATGCGTCAGCGTGTTTCGATCGCTCGCGCATTTGCCACCAACGCGAGCATTCTCCTTTGCGACGAGCCATTCTCCGCACTGGATGAGATGACCGCCACTCGGTTGCGGGCGGAGTTTGTGAAACTGGTCAAGGAAAACGGAAAGACGGCGGTGTTCATCACGCACAACATCGGCGAGGCGCTGGAAATTGGCGATCGCATTGTCGTTCTTAAGCGGCCGGCAATGATCGCGTATGATGTGAGCTTTACGACAGAAACCGGTACCGAAGAGCGCGAGCTTATTCGCGGGCGGATCGGGGAAGTTCTTGCTGTCTAATCGAGCGCTGAACGAAGCGCGCGTCGACTAAGGCAACGCCATCATCGTCATCGGGCGTTGTTTCGGAAGATCAGGATTGAACCCCGTCGATCACACGGCCGGGGCGTCCCAACAGCCGGCGATCTGACTGTTTAGAAGGCAGCCTGCGTGGCCGACGCTATGTCGGCCTCGTTCTGGCATTCCGGCAGATCAAATCGCGCTGCAGCTCGCCGATTTTGATGCAGAAAATGTGGTTAACGGCGGCGAGACTGTCGTCTCGCGCATTAATCATGTCGTCTTGTGAATCGATCAATGAGTGGCTGGATACTGCATGTTGAACCCGGCGAAGCTATAGTCGCGCCGTTGTTTGATGCCTACCTAATCCCAACAGAGTGACATTGATGTCCGACGTAGCTGTCGTCATTGCAGCTTACAATGCAGAGGCTACGATCGCCGCCGCCGTTGAAAGCGTGTTGGCGGGAACGATGCCTTGTTCCGTCTACATTGTTGACGACCACAGCACGATCCCGGTCGAAGATTCTCTACTGCGTTTCGCGGGCCGCGTTCAAATCACGCGCCTCGATCGGAACGTTGGACCCGCGGCGGCTCGCAACATCGCAATGACCAAAGTGATCAACGCCGGTTTCAAATATGTTGCGATTATGGATGCGGACGATATCTCGTTCCCAACGCGGCTTGAGAAGCAATTCGTGTTTCTCGAAAAGCATCCTGAGATAGGTGCGTGTGGAACATGGGTGCGTGAATTCGATTCGAAATCGCAGGAGACGTTGCGAATTTTTGCCCGTCCGAGCGATCCATCGGCTGTTCGCGACGCGATGTTCTTTAATATCGGACTCGCTCATCCAAGCGCGATGATAAGATGTGACGTTCTCAAAAGCGTCGGGTTGTACTCCATGAAGTACCCGGTCGCAGAAGATTACGAATTGATGCGCCGCATCGGCGCGCAGTTCGATCTTGCGAACATTCCGCAATGCTTGCTGCATTATCGAATCTCGCCGGAAGGCGCCTCCCAGCGCCGGAGACGGCGCCAGCTCTATGATCGGTTTTTGATCCAGATCAAATATTTTGAGTTTGGAAACTGGCGCGCCTGGGCAGGGGTTTCAAAGACTCTTGTCTCGATTCTGATTCCTGAACAGTTGGTTCAAAAAGTCAAAATGATGCTAGCCAAACTTCCCACGCTTGGCCGGTATTGCCGGCGTTCTGCGGCTCAAGATTAATCGCGGTATGAGAAGAATTATCCGGCGCCGGGAATATCGGTCTTTGGCATTCTTCGGTTTGCAACAGCGATGCCCCAGGTCATGCCGATGATCAGGAAGTAATGACGCCAATGGTCAGTGTCGATGATGAAGCTTTCGAAGAAAGTCACGACAAGGGTTGAGTAGACGGCGATGTAGGACGTCTGCCAGGGCGTTCGCTGGAATACTCCCCGAAAGCCGTAGCAAAGCGTCGTAATCATCAACGCCGGATACACCACTCCACTGAGCCACCCGCCAGACATGAAGGCGTTGAGGAAAGAGTTATGCGTCGCTTCAGGGAAAAACCGCTCGAACTGCAACGGGCCTATTCCCAGAGGATAATCGAGCGCCATGATGGCGCCAAGCAGGTGGCGGCCGAATCGTCCGAACCGTCCGCTATCGTAAGGCTGATGCAGGCTCGCGCGCTCTTCGAACAGCGATGCCGTCGATGACATTGACAACAGCAATACGACCGCAACGACTGCAAACGCCACAGCGACCAGCGACAGTATCGCAATACGAAATCGCCGCTGCGGCGATTTCGTTGTGATGTACATTAGGGCGATTGTCAGCATGGTTGCGCCGGCAAACGTTCCCCATGCGGCGCGCGAAAACGCAAGGAAGATCGCGAGGACCAGAATCGCCAGCTTGATCCCGCTTCTCAGCGCCGGCCAGAACGGCGCATCGAAAACGCGCTGCAGGCAGTAGATCGCGGGATAAATCAGAAACGCGGAGAGAACGTTCGGATCCTTGAACGTTCCTCGCGCTCTTCCGCCGAAGGTGAGAAGGTCCGTCGCGGGCGGTAGCAGATTGAAGTATCCAATAATTCCGGCGAGCGCTGCGATGACGGCTCCGAAGACATAACCTCGGCTCAGAGCATCCAGACGGCTTTCCGTGTCTTCAAGCATCACCATCGAGAAGAACAGCGCCGCGACCGCCATATACCAGGATGTCAGGATCCAGAAGAGAACCTCCTTGGTGTCCAGCAAACTTGTAGCGCCGATCGAATAACCGATGTTGATCACGATGAGATAGAACATCGGCATCAGCAACAAAGGCGACAGGCTCAGGCCCGTGACGAAGAACAATACGACCGCCGCCATCATGACGACTTCATAGGGACTGGGTTCGATAAAAACGATTGCGCCGCTGGCGCCGAGGATCCAGAGCGTCCTCAATTGCAGGGATCGAATGCCGGGCAAAGTATGACCGGGTGCCGCCTGACCTATGACTGCAAAGTCCGTCATGAATCGGCTCGTGCTGCGCGGCGCCATGCGCTCTGATGCTGATCGTGGTCCAAGGGAGCAGTGCCCCTGAACAACCGATCTCGGTATACATCCACCCGGACCATCGGCACGCCTCTCACATTCGTAAATATTTACGGTTAACGGACCGCCAAAAGCATCAATGCGCTGGCACATTCCGTCAGACGAAATGGGTGCCGCCGCGATTGTTAAAGGAATCTGATCAGGGAATCGTAAATCCGTGCCTGCGACGAAGCAGAATTCAACTTTAAGATGATTTGGTCGTTGAAACCTTTTCCACCTGATGCTGAAACATCTAATCTAGTTTTCACCTTTTTGTTAGCAAACTGGGCCGTTCGGGCTTATCGGTAGAATCTTCGGGGATGAAGAAGACCACCTGCAAAGCAGTCGAAAGGTTCGCCTAATCGCTCTCCAAGAGCGCAGTTACCAAATGAGCTCGCTCCATGCTGCCAGCACCGGCTGACGAATCCGCGAAAGCCGCTGTACCGACAGCGAGCGTCGATGCGGTTGTCGACTACGAAGAGACGGCTCGGGTGGCGAACGAGGCTTTTCCCGCCGGCGCTTTCGATCCCAAGCATCTTCGCTTCCTTTATGAGAAATCGTTTTCCGAGGGCAGCACAGTGGTGTCCTTGCGATGGAACGGCCGCAAGGTCGGCCAGTTCGTGATTGTTCGCCAGACGGCCATGTCGCGCGGCGTTGCTGAGCCCGCTGCACAATTGGTTGATCTGTTCATTCTCAAGGAATTTCGTTCCCGCGAAGCGCTGACCCGCCTCTATGGCGAGGTCGAGAACCAATGCCGGGTTCAGAACATCCGTTTCGCGATCGGCATGCCGAATTCCGCGGCGATTGCCGCGAACGAACATTTTCTCGGGCTGAAGCCTTATCTTTGGCTCGATATCCGTGCCGGCATTTCGCTTCCGTTATGGCGAACGGCGCCGAGCCTCATCATCAATGAAGAATTTTCCATCGGCAAAGCGGATGCATACCACAAATCTTTTGAACCGTATCAGACGGCGGCCGACGAGCAGGGCATCGTATGGACGGTGGAAAAACTTTGCGAGCGGTTGAGCAATCCAAAATTTTCCTACGGCATTCACGCCGTCGACAATCTTCTGCTGTTGTCGTCTCCGCGAGTCGCCAAGGGCAAATCATATACCTTGCTGTGCGGGTTTTTCGTGCGGCCTGGTGCCGACGTCCGCAGCCGCGATGTTCGTGCGGTGACCAGAGCAGCCTGCGCGATGTGGCGTCAACCGCTCTTTGTGTATCCAGGCGTCAACGCAGCCGTGAAGCATCTGCCCGGCTGGCGTATTCCTGACCGCTTTCGTCCCTCGACAATGCTCGTGCAGTTGCGGGACTTCAGGCCGGAAAAGCCTCCCTTGATATTTGATCGGTATCAACCAATCGATTTTGACTTCGCCTGATTCATAAGTTGTGGGCGTCCTCATTCACGTGAGCCGGCACCCCTTGGCTTGCGCGGCCTTAGTGAGGTTGCCTCGAAGTATGACGAGGGCCTCCGACACCTTGATAAATTCATCGACCGACGGATCGGGTTTCCCTCACGAGGCTTATCGACAAGGCTTTCTCTCGCAGGAGGGCTTCAAGCGAAGTTGTCGCAGCAGATCGTATCCTGCTGTTTGATCCGGATGTGCGGCACGGTCGGTGTGGGTGTTTCCACCGGTTGTTGTCGTGCCGCTTCGATGAGACCCTTGAAGAGCGCCAGAGAAAGATTCTCGTGATGGGCTTCGATCCCGTCGTCGAGCCATTCGGGAAACTCGCGCTGTTGCGACAAGACGCAGTGCCATTCGCCATCTTCATAGGCGAGGCGGCGCAGTTTCCAATGCGGCAACTCGCTTGCGATGAGTGCGAGTGCGGTTTCGGTCCATGCGCCGGCTGCAATCAGCTTCTGAATCCGTGCGGACACCGGCATCGAGCCGTTCGCGACGTGATAGGAGATTTCAGCGGCAATCGTGGATACGAGGTTCGCCGATGCGTGGTCGGCGGAGTGCACTTGATCTGTGATCCAGGCCAGACGCTCTGAGCGGTCGGGGCGAAATAACATGACTTGCTCCTTTGACACGATGAGCGCACGAACGCGTTCACCTGCCCAAGGTGAGCAAAACGGTATTTGAATGCCAGACGAGTGCGCCGCCGAAAATGTAGTGATTCCATAAGTGTCGGCGGGCTTCACTGAACACGCCCTTGTTACGCCCTGCTGATCGCCGCTGCGCTTTCTCTTGATTTCATAGAGAATACGGCGCCTCGGAAGCGCGGGTCTTTATAAGATTCCTATAACGTCGCTCCCCCCTCCATCTCGAAAACCTATGGCGCGGATGCCATTCCATCTCTGCGCAGAAGCTGCGGGTTTCCTCGCGTTTCTGAAGTGCGTTGAGACACATCCGAGATAGCGCCGACTGCCAATGATGGTCGCGCAGCCAAGGAGCATTCAATGTTGGACGTCGTCATGCTGGCCCTCGGTCTGGGCTTCTTCGTGTTGTCGGTAGGTTACGCCTACGCCTGTGACTGGCTCTGAGGAGAACGACCATGATCTTCGATTACACACTCGCCGGCATCGTTTCCGCGGGGCTGCTGTTTTACCTGACCTACGCTCTGCTGCGGCCTGAGCGGTTCTGACGCGCGATTCCGAAACACCGAACCGGTTTCCGGACGACATCACGCAAAATTCCAAGGGCGTACGACCATGACATTCATTGGCTGGATTCAGATTCTGCTGTTCTGCGCGATCATCGTCGCGCTGGTGAAGCCGCTCGGCGGCTATATGACCAGCGTGTTCAACGGTGAGCGCACATTCCTTTCGTTCCTGCTACGTCCGGTGGAGGTTGGTCTTTACCGGCTCGCCGGCGTCGATGAGAGGCGCGAGCAGCATTGGCTAACCTATACGGTCTCCATGCTGCTGTTTCATGTCGGCGGCTTTGTCATTCTCTATGCGCTGCTGCGCCTTCAGGCGGGTCTGCCCTTCAATCCGATGGAGCAGTCCGCGGTCGCACCCGATCTGTCGTTCAATACGGCGGTCAGTTTCATCACTAACACGAACTGGCAGAACTACGGCGGTGAGAGCACGCTGTCGTATCTGACGCAGATGCTGGGCCTGACGCATCAGAATTTCCTCTCGGCGGCGACGGGCATCGCGCTCGCTGTAGCGCTGATTCGCGGCTTTGCCCGGTCATCGGTCCGAACCATCGGTAATTTTTGGGTCGATGTCACGCGTACCACGCTTTACGTGTTGCTGCCGATTTGCGTGGTCTACACGCTGTTCTTGGTCTGGCAGGGTATTCCGCAGACGCTCGGTGCCTATATCGATGCGACGACGCTGGAAGGCGCCAAGCAGACCATCGCTGTGGGTCCGGTTGCGTCGCAGGTCGCGATCAAGATGCTGGGCACCAACGGCGGCGGCTTCTTCAACGTCAACGCAGCTCATCCATTTGAGAATCCGACCGCGCTGTCGAACTTCGTGCAGATGCTGTCGATCTTCGCCATCGGCGCCGCGCTCACCAACGTGTTCGGCCGCATGGTCGGCAATCAGCGCCAGGGCTGGGCGATCCTCTCGGTGATGGGCGTGCTCTTCATTGCCGGCGTTGCAGTGACCTACTGGGCGGAAGCGTCGGGTACCTCGATCATGCACACGCTGGGTCTCTCCGGCGGCAACATGGAAGGCAAGGAAGTCCGCTTCGGCATCGTCGCCTCCTCGCTGTTTGCCGTGGTGACGACTGCTGCATCCTGCGGTGCCGTCAATGCCATGCATGACTCGTTCACCGCGCTCGGCGGCATGATTCCGCTGATCAACATGCAGCTCGGCGAGATCATCATCGGCGGCGTTGGCGCAGGCCTCTATGGCATGTTGCTGTTCGTCGTCCTTGCGATCTTCGTGGCGGGCTTGATGGTCGGCCGCACGCCGGAATATGTCGGCAAGAAGATCGAGGCGCGCGAAGTCAAGTTGGCGATGCTCGCCATTCTGGTCCTGCCCCTGATGTATCTCGGCTGGACGGCGGTGGCTGTTGTGCTGCCATCGGCGGTGGCCTCAATGGCCAATGCGGGGCCTCATGGCTTTACCGAGGTGCTGTACGCCTTCACATCGGCGACCGGCAATAACGGCTCAGCCTTCGGCGGGCTCACCGGGAACACGATGTTCTACAACATCACGCTCGCCGTTTCGATGTTCGTCGGCCGCTTCTTCCTGATCGTGCCGGCAATGGCGCTGGCCGGATCGCTGGCTGGAAAGAAGTCTCATCCCGCGTCTGTTGGCACGTTTCCAACCACGGGCGGGCTGTTCGTCGGACTGGTGGTGGGTGTGATCCTCATCGTCGGCGGTCTGACCTTCTTCCCCGCGCTCGCGCTCGGACCGATCGTCGAGCATCTCGCGATGAATGCGAACACCCTGTTCTGATCGATCTCATTCGGAGTCACGTCAATGGAAACGTTAAAACTGCAGAAGCGGGTACCGGTCTCGGCCATGCTCGATCCCAAGATTGTCATTCCTGCGATCGGTTCTGCTTTCGTCAAACTCGATCCGAGAGTGATGATCAGGAACCCGGTGATGTTCGTGGTCGAAGTCGTCGCCGCGCTGACGACGATCATATTCCTGCGTGCGCTGGTCACAGGTGGTCCGGATATCGGCTTCACCTTCCAGATCATCCTGTGGCTGTGGTTCACCGTGCTGTTCGCCAATTTTGCGGAAGCGGTGGCGGAAGGTCGCGGCAAGGCGCAGGCCGAGTCTCTCAAGAAGACCCGTACCGAGAGCCAGGCCAAGCTGCTGACCGGATCAGGGTCGGACAGGACATACCGGATGGTGTCCGGCACCAGCCTGAAGGTCGGCGACATTGTGTTGGTTGAGGCCGGTGATAACATCCCGTCCGACGGCGAGGTCATCGAAGGGGTCGCCTCCGTCAACGAGGCGGCGATCACCGGTGAATCGGCTCCGGTGATCCGCGAGTCGGGCGGCGATCGTTCGGCGGTGACCGGCGGCACCCAGGTGCTGTCGGACTGGATCCGCGTGCGCATCACCGCGGCGCAAGGTTCGACCTTCATCGATCGCATGATCAAGTTGGTGGAGGGCGCGGAGCGTCAGAAGACGCCGAATGAGATCGCGCTCAACATCCTGCTCGCGGGTCTGACCATTATCTTCGTATTCGCGACGGTGACGATCCCGAGCTATGCGGCCTATGCCGGCGGATCAGTGTCGGTGATCGTGCTGGTGGCATTGTTTGTGACGCTGATCCCGACCACCATTGGTGCATTGCTGTCGGCCATCGGCATCGCCGGTATGGATCGTCTGGTGCGCTTCAATGTGCTTGCCATGTCGGGACGCGCAGTCGAGGCCGCGGGCGACGTCGATACGCTGCTCCTCGACAAGACTGGCACCATCACGCTGGGTAATCGTCAAGCCACGGCGTTCCGTCCGGTGAGCGGCGTCACGGAGCAGGAACTTGCCGACGCAGCCCAGCTCGCCTCGCTGGCGGACGAGACGCCGGAAGGCCGTTCCATCGTGGTGCTTGCCAAGGAGAAGTACGGCATTCGCGCCCGCGACATGGCCGAGCTTGGCGCGACCTTCATCCCGTTCACCGCCCAGACTCGCATGAGCGGCGTCGATGCTGGCGGATCGTTTGTCCGCAAGGGCGCGGTCGATGCCATGCTGAACTACATCACTGGGCCGGAATCGCGCTCGCTGGTGACGGCGGGAAGCGCGGTCCGCGTGATCCCTTCCATCGACAGCGAGATCGCACGGGAAGTCCGCGCCATCGCAGATGATATCTCTACATCAGGCGGTACGCCGCTGGCTGTTGCCTGCAACGGCAAGCTGCTGGGCGTCATCCACCTCAAGGATATCGTCAAGGGCGGCATCCGCGAACGCTTCGCCGAGCTGCGCCGCATGGGCATCCGCACCGTGATGATCACCGGCGACAACCCGATGACCGCTGCCGCCATCGCGGCCGAGGCGGGCGTTGACGACTTCCTTGCCCAGGCGACGCCCGAGGACAAGCTGAAGCTCATTCGCGACGAACAGGCCAAGGGTAAGCTGGTCGCCATGTGCGGTGACGGCACCAACGATGCGCCCGCGCTCGCGCAGGCCGACGTCGGCGTCGCGATGAACACCGGCACGCAGGCGGCTCGCGAGGCCGGCAACATGGTGGACCTCGATTCCAACCCGACCAAGCTGATCGAAGTCGTCGAAATCGGCAAGCAGTTGCTGATGACGCGCGGCGCGCTCACTACGTTCTCGATTGCAAACGACGTGGCGAAGTACTTCGCTATCATCCCGGCGATCTTCCTGGCGTTCTATCCGCAGTTGCAGGCGCTCAACGTCATGAACCTTGCAAGTCCGCAGAGCGCGATCCTGTCGGCGATCATCTTCAACGCCATCATCATCATCGCGTTGATTCCGTTGGCGCTGAAGGGTGTCGCCTACAAACCGATCGGTGCCGGTGCGCTGCTGAGCCGCAACCTGCTGATCTACGGCGTCGGCGGCATCATCATCCCGTTTATCGGCATCAAGGCGATCGACGTTGTCGTCACCGCCTTGCATCTCGTTTGAGGAGATAAGTTATGTTGAAAGAAATCCGCCCCGCACTTGTTATCCTTGTCGGTCTCACTCTCATCACCGGCCTTGCTTATCCGCTCACCATGACCGGCATCGCCGGCGCGCTCTTCCCCACGCAGGCGCAAGGCAGCCTGATCGAACAGGATGGCAAGGTGATCGGCTCCAGCCTGATCGGGCAGGAGTTCAAGGAGGACAAGTATTTCCACGGCCGTCCATCTGTCACCACGGCCGCGGATCCGAACGACGCGACCAAGACCGTGCCTGCGCCGTATAACGCGGCGAACTCGAGCGGCTCCAATCTGGGCCCGACCAGCAAGGCACTGAGCGACCGCATGACGGGAGACGTTGAGAAACTGAAGGCCGAGAACCCCTTGATGCCGGTGCCGGCGGATCTGGTGACCAGCACGGGCAGCGGTCTCGATCCGCACATCTCGCCGGAAGGCGCATTGTTTCAGGTGCCGCGCGTGGCAAAAGCGCGGAAGCTACCGGAAGATGCGGTCCGCAAACTGGTTAACGATAACGTGGAAGGCCGCTTTGCAGGGCTGCTGGGCGAACCGCGCGTGAATGTGCTGGCGCTCAATCTGGCGCTGGATCGCGCGACGAAGTAGCATCGGGGCCTTATCGGCGTGAGGACCTGAATGCCTGATGGCAATCATCCGCGATTCTAAACAACGGCCGTCACCGGAGGCCTTGCTCGAGGCAGCCCGCCGCGAAGATGGCGGCGGCCGCCTCAAGATTTTTCTCGGCGCGGCGCCGGGCGTCGGCAAGACATACGAGATGCTGCAAAGCGCGCACGCCAAGCTGAAGTCCGGCGTGGATGTGGTGGTCGGCGTGGTCGAGACCCACGGGCGGCTGGAAACGCTGGCGCTGCTGCACGGACTTGAAGTTCTTCCCCGCAAGCGTCTCGAGTACAAGGGGCAGATGATCGAGGAAATGGACCTCGATGCGCTGCTGGCGCGGCGGCCGAAAATCGCCATCGTCGACGAACTCGCGCACACCAATGCGCCCGGCAGCCGTCATCCCAAGCGCTATCTCGATGTTCAGGAACTGCTCAGCCACGGCATCGACGTCTACACCGCCGTCAATATCCAGCATATCGAAAGCTTGAACGACGTCGTCGCGCAGATTACCCATGTTCGTGTACGCGAGACCGTTCCAGACTCCATCATCGATCGCGCCGACGATATCGAGCTTGTAGACCTGACGCCGGGTGACCTGATCCAGCGTCTGAAGGAAGGCAAGGTCTATGTGCCGAAGCAGGCCGAGCGCGCGCTGGAGCACTATTTTTCTCCGGGTAACCTGACAGCGTTGCGCGAGCTTGCATTGCGCCGAACTGCGGAGCGTGTCGACGAGCAGTTGCTCAACCATATGCAGGCCAACGCCATCGAGGGGCCGTGGGCGGCGGGTGAGCGCATTCTGGTTTGCATCAATGAAGATCCGCGCGCGGCGGGCCTCGTGCGCTACACCAAGCGCTTGGCGGACCGGCTGCACGCGCCATGGACGGTGATCTGCATTGAAACACGTCGCAGTCTGCAGTTGACCGATGCCGAGCGCGATCGTCTTGCCGCAACGCTGCGGCTTGCGGAGGCTCTGGGCGCAGAAGCTCTCACGATTCCCGCCGTGGAGCGGCGGATCGCGGACGATGTGCTGACCTTCGCGCGCGCGAATAATGTCACGCAGATTGTCATCGGGAAGGCGTCGCGGTCCTGGTGGTTTGAACTCGTGCGCGGCTCCGTGGTGCACGATCTGGTACGGCGCGCCGGCAATATCAGCGTGCATGTCATTGCGGGCGACAAGCTCGCTCCCGAGGCAGCCTCCAGTAAGGGCGTGCGAACCGCGGAACCGTCTGTTGCGCTAGACCCGATCCCTTATGTCATGGCGCTGGTAATCGTTGCTGTCGCCCTCGGCATCGGCATGCTGATCCAGCCGCTGTTCCGTGTGGAGAACGTCGACCTTGTATTTATGACGGCAGTCGTCGGCGTGGCGGTTCGTTTTGGCCTGCTGCCGTCGCTGCTGGCTAGCATCGCGGCCTCGCTCTGTTACAATTTTTTCTTTCTGCCGCCGATCTACACGTTCACCATCACTGATCCCACGAATATCGCGGCATTTTTCTTCTTCATGCTGATTGCGGTGATTGTCTCGAATGTCGCAGCGCGGGTGCGTACCCAGGCAGTGAGCGCAACGGGACGCGCGCGAACCACCGAATATCTCTATTCGTTCAGTCGCAAGCTCGCAGGCACCGCGACGCTCGATGACGTGCTGTGGGCAACGGCGTATCAGACTGCGCTGATGCTCAAGGTACGGGTCGTGCTGCTGCTGCCCGAACAGGGCTCGATCGCGGTCAAGGCGGGTTACCCGCCTGAAGATGAACTCGATCAGGCAGACCTTGCAGCAGCGAACTGGGCATGGACCAATGATCGACCCGCCGGACGTGGTTCGGACACCTTGCCGGGAGCGAAACGGCTGTTTCTCCCGATGCGAACCGGACGCGGGCCGATTGGCGTCGTGGGTATCGATGATGATCGAAGCGGCCCAATCCTCACGCCGGATCAGACGCGGCTGCTGGATGCCCTGATGGATCAGGGCGCGCTGGCGATCGAGCGCGTGCGACTGGTGGAGGACATCGATCACGTCAAACGCGTGGTGGAGACCGATCGGTTGCGCTCCGCGCTGCTGACGTCGATTTCGCACGATCTCAAGACGCCGCTGTCGTCGGTGCTTGGATCTGCAAGCACCCTGCGTGATCTGTCCAGCCGGTTGACCGACGAGGAAAAGGGCGATCTGCTGGCGACGATCATCGATGAATCCGAGCGCCTCAACAGATTCATCGCCAACCTGCTCGACATGACCAAGCTCGAATCCGGCGCCATCGTGCCGAACTCTGCGCCGCACGATCTCGGCGAAGTGGTCGGCAGTGCGTTGCGGCGGGCGAACAAGATATTGATGCAACATCGCGTTGAACTGGAATTGCAGGCCGACATGCCGATGCTGGAACTCGATGCGGTTTTGTTCGAGCAGGTGCTGTTCAATCTTCTGGACAATGCGGCGAAGTATGCGCCTGCCGGAAGCCTGATCCAGATTCAAAGCTGGCGGGAAACCAATTCGGTTTGTCTTCAAATTCTGGATGAAGGCGAGGGCATCCCTGCGGGCGAACTGGAGAATGTTTTCGACAAGTTCTATCGCGCGCAGAAGGGCGATCACGTGCGGCCCGGTACCGGGCTCGGGCTTGCTATTTCGCGCGGATTCGTCGAGGCCATGCATGGGACGATCTCGGCTGCGAACCGGTCGGACCGGACCGGCGCGATCCTGACCATCCGGTTGCCGATTCCGAAAAATACCGAAAAACTGGATACCGCCGCATGAGCGCAGCTCCGCTCAAGATTCTGGTCATCGACGACGAGCCGCCTATCCGCAAGCTGTTGCGAATGGGTCTGAGCACGCAGGGTTATGAAATTCTCGATGCTCCAAATGGCAAGACCGCATTGTCGTTGCTGGACAGTAAGCCGGACCTCGTGATTCTTGATCTCGGCCTTCCCGACATTCAGGGTCACGACCTCCTGCGCATGATCCGCGCGCGCAACGACAGTGTTCCGATTGTCGTGCTGTCCAGCCGGGGCGACGAAGCGGGCAAGGTTCAGGCGCTCGATCTCGGCGCTGACGATTATGTCACCAAGCCGTTCGGCATGGATGAACTGCTTGCGCGCATCAGGGCAGCACTGCGCCATCAATTACAAGTTCATGGCGAGCGCCCCGTGTTTCGCACCGGCGATCTGTCCGTCGATCTGGTGCGGCGTCTCGTCAAGGTCGGTGAGAAGGACATCAAGCTGTCGCCGAAGGAATACGATCTGTTGCGCGTTCTCGTGCAGCATGCCGGTAAGGTGCTGACCCACAAATTCCTGCTGCATGAACTGTGGGACGATCTGACCGATGCGCAGTATTTGCGCGTCTATGTACGGCAGCTTAGGCAGAAAATTGAAGGCGATGCGGAGCGGCCGCAATACGTTCTGACCGAAACAGGCATCGGTTATCGGCTGCGCGCACCGGATTAGATCAACCGTCGTTCTTCGTTAAAAATCCGCGCGCCGCGTTGTTCTGGAGCACTCATGAAACTTTCTGACTTTCTCACCCCGGCCGATGCGCTCATCGACGTGCGGGCCTCGCAGAAGCAATTGTTGCTACAGGAACTGTCGCGGAAAGCCGCCGCAAGCCTCGGCCTGCAAGCAGACTATGTCGCGTCCGAGTTACTGAAGCGCGAAGACCTTGGGTCCACCGGCATGGGAAGCGGTGTGGCCATCCCGCATGCAAGACTGCCGATGGTGAAGCGGCCGCACGGCATCATGGCGCGGCTGAAGCCGCCGCTTGATTTCGATGCCATCGACGGTCAGCCGGTCGATCTGGTCTTCATGCTGCTGTTACCGGCGCCGCCGGAGGCCGATCAACTGACGGCGCTGGCGCTGGTCGCCCGGACGTTGAAAGCGCCCGGAACACTTGTCCGGTTGCGGCAAGCCAAAACCGCATCGGACTTCTACACAGCGATGACTGAATAAAGGACCGGCCTGAGAGTGTTGCCTCAGTTACGGTGCTTTTTCTTTTTCGGCTTTTTGGCAAACACGGGTTTTGCGAAATTGCCTCGCTCACCGACTTCCGGCCAGTGCTGTTGATCGTGCCCCTTGCGGTGTTTCGGTTTCTTGTTACGTGCAGGCGCGCTCTCGGCGCGGAAAGCATCTTCGCGCTTCGCCTCTGCGTGGGGCCGCGGCTTGCTTTCGTAAGACGGCTTGCCTTCGTAGCGTGGCTTGTCCTCGTAGCGCGGTTTCTTGTCGCGGGAAGGCTTGTCATCATAGGATGGTTTGCCCTGATACGCCGGCTTGCCGTTGTTCTTTCCCTTGTAGTCCGGCTTTCCGCGCTTTGCAGGCTGCGTGTCACCCTGTGGTCTGCCCGGCAGCGCCTCGATGCGGATGTTGTCTTCCTTGTCTGGCCGCTTGATCTTCTGTGCGAAATCATCGGCGGCACTCGCGGAAATCTCGAACTCCGTGCTGGCGTCGAAGATACGGATGGCGCCGATATCGTCTTTGCCGATTCCGCCGCGGCGGCAGATCATAGGCAGCAGCCAGCGTGCCTCCGCATTCTTGTTGCGTCCGATGGCGGCGCGGAACCACATGCTTCCTTCAGTCATCCCGCCGCGCGCCGGCTTTGATCTCGGTGTGCGCTCGTCTCCCCGCGAATCCCGACTATCCCTTCGTGCGCCGCGATCTTCCCGTGGGCCACGATCGTCACGTGACCGTCCGCCCTGACCGGGATCGAGAATGTCTTCCGGCGATGGCAGCCGCGAGCGATAGAGCCGTGCCAATGCAGCGGCGATGTCCTCGGGCGACCGTTCGGCAAGCAATGCGCGCGCCAGCACCAGATCGTCCTCAGTGGTCGCTTCACCGAACAGTGCGTCCTGTAACATACGCTGCTGGTCGAGCGCGCGGATTTCCTCCACGGTGGGAGACGTGCCCCATACCGCATCGATGCCCGCCAGGTTCAGCAGCAATTCGGCGCGCCGCTTGCGCGCGGGGATCACCAGCATGACGCTGATGCCCTTTTTGCCTGCGCGGCCGGTGCGGCCGGAACGATGCTGAAGGACCTCGGGATCATTGGGCAGATCGGCGTGAATGACGAGGCCCAAATTCGGCAGGTCGATGCCGCGCGCCGCTACGTCGGTGGCGACGCAGACCCGTGCGCGTCCGTCGCGCAGGGATTGCAGCGCCTTGGTTCGTTCGTTCTGGGTTAGTTCGCCGGACAGCGCGACCACGGAGAAGCCGCGCTCCAGCAGTGCCGCCTGCAAATGGTTCACCGCATTGCGCGTATTGCAGAACACGATGGCGGTTGGCGATTCGAAAAAGCGCAACACGTTAACGACGGCATGTTCGACATCGCCGGGCGTGATGCGAATCGCACGGTATTCAATGTCGGCATGACCGCCTTCGCCGGCAGTCACTTCGATGCGAAACGCATCGTTCTGATACTGCTTCGCCATATTGACGATCGTTCGGGGAAGGGTCGCCGAGAACAATAGCGTGCGCCGTGTGTCCGGCGTGGTCTTAAGGATGAATTCCATGTCCTCGCGGAAGCCGAGGTCGAGCATCTCGTCGGCCTCGTCGAGCACGACGGCCTTCATCTCCGAGACATCGAGGCGCTTGCGGCGGATATGATCGCACAGCCGTCCCGGCGTGCCGACGACGATATGCGCACCGGCCTCAAGCTCGCGCTTTTCGCGCTGCGGGTCCATGCCACCGACGCAGGAGACGACACGCGCGCCTGCAAGCTTATAAAGCCACTCAAGTTCACGATGAACCTGCAGCGCCAGTTCGCGCGTCGGTGCGACGATCAACGCCAGCGGCGCGCTCGCCCTCGGCAAACGCTCGGCGTCACCAAGCAGGTCGTTGGCAATCGCGAGGCCGTAAGCGACGGTCTTGCCCGAGCCGGTCTGCGCCGACACCAGCAGGTCGCGGCCGATGGCATCGCGAGCGAGAACCGCCGTTTGGACGGGCGTCGCGTCATGATAGTTGCGCTCGGCCAGAGCGCGGGCCAGCGGCGGACTTGCGGATAGGGTTTTCACGGGATTTCAGACCTTGGTTGGCGTTGCCGCCATGAATATCGAAGCATCGACCGCACGCACGTGACGCGCGCATCCGGACCGCTTCAAGGGGATCGATGAATTGAGTGTGCTTTAGGCCAATTTGGGCCGAAGAGCCATCAATAACTCGCGTATTTGCCACCAGAATAAGGCCATTCGGAGTTATTGCCGCCGCCGCAGGAACAATTCGTCCACCGGCCACTTGTGCTCCCTGACATATCCTCAGAGGGAGTTATGAGACATGAAGCGCACATTGATTGCATTGACCATGATCTCTGCTGGCGCGCTCTTGCCAGCGGTTGCATCGGCTCAAGGCGTGCCGGGCGGCATCGAACGCGGAGCCCGTGAGGGTGAACGAGCAGCCGGGCCTGTCGGAGCGATCGTTGGCGGCACCGTCGGCGGTGTGGTTGGTGGCGTCGCCGGTGTTCTCGGTGTCGATCAGCAGCCGCGCTTCCGCAGTTACGTGATGGATCAGCATCGGCCATCCTATCGATATCGAGAAGATGTCGCCGTCGGCGCGGTTCTGCCTGAGGAGGGCGTAGCCTATTACGACGTTCCGCCGGAATACGGCGTCCGCGATTATCGCTATACGGTCGTGAACGACCGCACCGTTCTCGTCGATCCGAGAACCCGGCGCATCGTTGAGGTCGTCGAGTAAATCGTACGCACGACTTAAAAACAAAGGCCGCCCTCGAGGGCGGCCTTTGACGTTTGCAGGACCAGAGTTTTATCCGGCCTCGGCGACCGCGCGCTGCGCCATCACCTTGATGAGGTTGGCGCGGTAGGGGGCCGAGCCGTGGATGTCTTCCATCAGCCCGTCGGCGGAAATCCTCACCGCATCGATGGCGCTGGCGGACCAGTTCGCTTTCAGCGCGGCCTCGATGGTCGGGACGCGCATCACGCCGTTCTGCGATGCGCCGGTGGCGGCGACGCGGACGTCGCCGGACTTCGTCTTGGCGACGAAGACACCGGTGAGCGCAAAGCGCGACGCCGGGTGCCGCATTTTGGAGTAGGCCGCCTTTGCCGGAATCGGGAACGAGACTTCGGTGATGATCTCGCCGTCCTCAAGCGCGGTCGAGAACAGGCCTTGGAAGAAATCCTCGGCCTTGATGCTGCGCTTGTTGGTTTTCACCGTGGCATCGAGTGCGACCACGGCGGCGGGATAATCTGCCGCCGGATCGTTATTGGCGATGGAGCCGCCGATAGTCCCTCTGTAACGAACCGCTGGATCGCCCAGCATCGAGGTCAGATGCACGATGGCGGGGATCGCCTTCTGTGCCGCTGCGCTGGTGAGAATGTCATAGTAAGTCGTCGCCGCCTTGATGACGAGCGCATCGGCGGTGGCCGACACACCGACCAGCGCCGGAATCCGCGCGAGGTCGATCACGTCGGATGGTCCTGCCAGCCGCTGCTTCATCACCGGCAGGAGAGTCTGGCCTCCAGCGAGATACTTTGCATCCGATCCCTTGGTGAACAGCGCTGCAGCGTCCTCGATACTGGAAGCGCGATGATAGTTTGTCTGATACATGGTGGCGCTCCCTTATTCCGCTGCCTGCTGCTGATGAATGGCGTGCCACACCCGGTCGGGCGAGGCCGGCATCTCCAGGGCGTTGTTTCCGATCGCGTCGGTGATGGCGTTGATCACCGCCGGCGTGGAGCCGATGGCGCCGGCTTCGCCGCAGCCCTTGATGCCGAGCGGATTGCCGGGGCAGAGCGTCGTGGTGTGCGACAGCTTGAACGACGGCAGATCGTCGGCGCGCGGCATGGCGTAATCCATGAACGACGCTGTGAGGAGCTGACCGCTCTTGTCGTAGACCGCGTGTTCGAGCAGCGCCTGTCCAATGCCCTGCGCGAGGCCGCCGTGAACCTGACCTTCGACGATCATCGGATTGATGAGCCGTCCGAAGTCGTCCGCCGCGACGAAGTTGATGAACTCCGTCTTGCCGGTGCCCGGATCGACTTCGACCTCGCAGATGTAAGTGCCGGCGGGGAAGGTGAAGTTGGTCGGATCGTAGAACGCCGTTTCCTTCAGGCCCGGCTCCATGCCGTCGGGAAGGTTGTGCGCCGTGTAGGCGGCGAGAGCGACCATCGGCAGCGCGATCTTCTTGTCGGTGCCGGTCACCTTGAACTCGCCATTCTCGATGACGATGTCATTCTCCGACGCTTCGAGCTGATGCGCGACGATCTTCTTCGCCTTGGCTTCCACCTTCTCCATCGCCTTCACGATGGCGGACATGCCGACCGCGCCGGAGCGCGAGCCGTAAGTGCCCATGCCGAACTGGACCTTGTCGGTGTCGCCATGCAGGATCGACACTTGGCTGGTCGGAATGCCGAGCCGATCGGAGACCACCTGCGCAAACGTCGTCTCGTGACCCTGGCCATGGCTGTGCGAGCCGGTGAGGATCTCGATGGTGCCGACGGGATTGACCCGCACCTCGCAGGATTCCCACAGGCCGACGCCGGCGCCCAGGCTGCCGACCGCCTTGGACGGCGCAATACCACACGCTTCAATATAAGAAGAGAAGCCGATGCCGCGCAGCTTGCCTTCCGCTTTTGCTTTCGCCTTGCGGGCGGGGAAGCCAGCATAGTCGATGGCTTTCAGCGCGGCGTCGAGCGAAGCGCCGAAGTCGCCGGTGTCGTAGGCCATGATGACCGGCGTCTGGTGCGGAAACTGCGTGATGAAGTTCTTGCGACGCAGTTCGGCGGGATCGACCTTGAGTTGCCGCGCCGCGGTTTCCATCAGCCGCTCCATCACGAAGGACGCTTCGGGACGGCCCGCGCCGCGATAGGCATCGACCGGCGCGGTATTGGTATAGACGCTGATAACTTCGGCGAAGATCGCCGGAATGTTGTACTGGCCCGACAGCAGCGTGGCGTAGAGATAGGTCGGCACCGACGACGAGAACAGCGACATGTAGGCGCCGAGATTGGCGTGGGTTTTCACCCGCAGGCCAATGATCTTGTTGTCCTTGTCGAACGCCATCTCCGCTTTGGTGAGATGGTCGCGGCCGTGGGCATCGGTGAGGAACGCCTCGGTACGGTCGGACGTCCATTTGACGGGACGGCCGGTTCGCTTGGAGGCCCACAGCGCCACCATTTCTTCCGGGTAGATGAAGATCTTGGAGCCGAAGCCGCCGCCGACATCGGGCGCGATCACGCGCAGTTTGTTTTCAGCGGCGACGTTGTAGAACGCCGATAACACGAGGCGCGCGACGTGCGGGTTCTGCGACGTGGTGTAGAGCGTGAAGTGCTCTTCGGCGCTGTCGTATTCGGCAACCGCAGCACGCGGCTCCATTGCGTTTGGAGAGAGGCGGTTGTTGACGATATCCATGGCCACGACATTCGCGGCCTTCTTGAAGGCGTCGTTGGTGGCGGCTTCGTCGCCGATGGTCCAGTCGTAGATGACGTTGCCGGGCGCTTCGGGATGAAGCTGCGGCGCGCCGGGTGCGATCGCGGCGCGAATGTCAGCGGCGACCGGTAGCTCCTGGTAAACGACTTCGACCGCTTCCGCTGCGTCGCGCGCCTGGTTGCGGGTCTCCGCGATGACGACCGCCACTGCGTTGCCGACAAAGCGCACGATCTCCGGCGCCATGGCCGGCCATGCGCCCATCTTCATAGGCGAGCCGTCCTTGGAATGGATCATCCAGCCGCAGATCAGATTGCCGATCTTGTCGTCGACAAGCTGCTGGCCGGTCAGAACGTCGACCACGCCCGGCATGGCCTTGGCGGCGTCAACATCAATGCTTTTGATTTTTGCGTGGGCGTGCGGGCTGCGGACGAACGAGGCATAGGTCATGCCGTGAAGGCGGACGTCGTCGGTGTATTTGCCCTTGCCGGTGATGAAGCGTTTGTCTTCCTTGCGCACAACGCGCGCGCCGATACCTTCACTCATTGTCTTTGCCTTTCCATAAGTGGTTGCCTTGGTCGCGCGGACAGCGCGGGCAACTGCAAATCCGATTGATGAGTTGTCGTCGCGGACTACTCCGCGGCGGCAGTAACCTTCATACGTCCTGCGGCGTCGAGCACCGATTTGACGATGTTGTGGTATCCGGTGCAGCGGCAGATGTTGCCTTCGAGCTCGTGGCGCACCGTTGCTTCGTCGAGATCGCCCTGATGGCGATGGACGATATCGATGGCGGACATGATCATGCCGGGCGTGCAGTAGCCGCACTGCAGGCCGTGATTGTCGCGGAATGCCGCCTGCATCGGGTGCAGTGTGTCACCCTTTGAAATGCCTTCGATGGTGGTGACGTTGGCGCCATTGGCCTGACCGACCAGCGTGGTGCAGGATTTTACCGCGCGGCCGTCGATGTGAACGATGCAGGCGCCGCACTGGCTGGTGTCGCATCCGACATGTGTGCCGGTAAGGCCGAGATGATCGCGCAACAGATGGACAAGAAGCGTTCGGTCTTCGACATCGGCGGAGACCGCCTTGCCATTGACTGTTAATTTGACTGCAGACACATGGACCTCCCGAGTGGTTTCCAAAAAACGTTTTTTGTAATTGTTCTAATTAACAACCCGCGCGCAAAACTTTGCAACGTAGATTTTCGTCGCGGTTGTCACTGTGGGGTTATTGACGCGGAGGCGTGCGCGGGGGTGGGGCTCCTGGCTTGCAGGACGGCTTGATGGGGAGCCGATCTCGCATATGCGAAAGGATGGCATGCCCGATCTCTCTTCACGTCGTCCTGTATCTCTCCACGTCGTCCCCGCGAAAGCGGGGACCCATCAACTCCAAGTGTCAGGCACCAAGCGGGCCACACTTGCTGGTCGTCATGGCCGGGCTTGACCCGGCCATCCACGTCTTTTCCTCATCAGCGCAGGAAAGGCGTGGATCACCGGGTCAAGCCCGGTGATGACGATCGTGGATGTTGCGCTCGCGTGCGCTCCATCGAATTTCCGATTCAATTTTCAAACAGCGCGCGCGTGAGGGGCTTGCCCCATTTGCGCCAACGAAAGACGAGCGCAATCGCTCTCGCGCGTTTGCGCGAGTTGCGATTTTAGTTTTGCCCCTCAAACGACGAGGGGCATGGAGCGCCGTAAGGCGCACCTTGTATTCGTTTCGCTTCCGGCATCGCGTGCGAAGCGATGATGTTTTCCGAAAGCGCGTCGCCTCACGGCGCTCCATTCGCGGCGATTTGTGAGCCGGGGACCGTACTTCCGGGTGAGGATGGGGGGAGCTAGTCGACCCCTGATCCGGCCAGCTTACGCTGGCCTTCGTCCTCTCCTCGTCCAGCCGCGAACGGCAGAGCCACGTAGTTGGCCCGGACGGTCAACCCCGGCCTTCCGGACGGTGTGGGTGCGAACCACATCGCGCAGACGCCGCATCCTGCTCCGCTTCAAAAGC
>JBOFVL010000055.1:0-12924 GCA_051653085.1 Afipia sp.
TGCCGTTCGGCGGCGTCAAGGACTCGGGCTATGGCTCCGAGGGCGGGCTGGAAGCTGTGGAGGCCTATCTCGCCACCAAGTTCGTTTCGCAGGGTAGCCCGGCGTCGTGACTGTCAGTTCGGATTGATCGATCCGGAAGGGTTTTTGAAAGGATTCGGATTCGCGAAATGGGCGGTTATGGAATGCTGCCCATGGTGCCAGTTTGGACCCGCGTCCTGATCACAAACTGCTTTTTGGTTCGGTCCGCGCGAAAGCCGAGCGCAGGGTCAAGCCAGCATCGCACGAAGCCTGCTGCTTTGACCGTGCGGGTGAAGGCGTAATGAAGAGTTGGGGTGTAGAGGCCACCAACAGACGACTGCTCAAGGACGCAGGGACAAATGTGGTGGCGAGCTGGCATCGCGGGTTTACGATATGCTTGCGTCATAACAACCGGTCCCCTAGCTTACGATCTCGTTGCAACCTGTCGGTGCGTTTATGAGATCGCGATTGACCGATGTCGCCCGCATGGCGGGCGTGGATATTTCCACCGCGTCCCGCGTTCTTCGTGGCGAAACCAATCAGCGCATCCGCGATGAGACGCGCGAACGGATTCTCGAAAGCGCGCGCAGTCTTGACTATTCGCCGAATACGCTTGCGCAGGGCTTGCGGACGTCACGCAGCCGAACGCTTGGCTTGATCGTTCCGCAGCTTGATAACCCGGTGTTTTCGTCGGCCATCCGGGGCGCGGAGAAATCTTCGGCTAGGCATGGCTACTCGTTATTAATTGCTCATCGGGAGCCGGGCGCGACCGATGCCGTCTATCACCGTTTGTCCCATGGCAACCGAGCCGACGGGCTGCTGGTTGCCAGCCTCGACGACGACGGCTTGTTGCGTGAGGAACTGGAATCGACCCACACACCTTTTGTGCTGCTCAATCGGCGGTTGCCGGGCAGTCCCTATTGCGTTGTGCTGGATAGCCGCGCCGCGGCGGCAATCGCCGTCGATCATCTGGCCGAGATGGGGCACAAGCGGATTGCACATCTCGCGGGACGGCCTGGCGGATTCAATGCAGGCGAACGTCTGGCCGGCTATCGTGATGGACTGAAGCGTCACGGCATTCCGTTCGATCCGAAACTGGTTGCCGTCGCCGGATATACAGCAGAGGGCGGTGCGGACGCGATGCGCAGTCTTCTTGCACTCAAGCCGACAGCGGTTCTGGGTGCAACGCTTGTTACCGCGGCGGGCGCGATGGCTGTTTTGCATGAGGCAGGTTTGCAAATTCCGCGCGATGTTTCTGTGATTGGCCTGCACGATGCGCCCGTTGCGACCATGCTCTATCCGCAGTTGACGTCGGTAAAGATGCCGACCGAACTGATGGGCGAGATTGCATCGGATCTTCTGATCGATCTTCTGAACGGCGGTACGCCGCAACCCGTCGCGCCGCTGGCGCCGGACGGTCTTGTCGCCCGCGCTTCTACAGGTCCAGCCCCGCGCTAAATTTTTGACTTGACCGGCAGGCAAGATTAGACGACGTTTGAACAAACGATTGCGCAAACTATTTGTTCAATCGTCAGAAAATGAAGTTGTCGGGGAGTACGTCGAGTGAGCGTGGCGAACTTGGCCTCTGAACAGGGGCTGTCATGACCGCAAACACCATCGTTGCCATTCGCGATACCGATCAGGTCGACGAAGGCCTGGCTCAAGCATTTGGCGCCATTGTCAGACCGGCCAATGTTCTGGCCTCCTTCGATCAACGGCTTGGTTATTCGAGGGACCGGCTGCCGTTTGCTGTATTCCGCGAACGCGCAGGTGTGATTGCAGGCGCAGTGCCACGTCTTGTTGTTCGTCCAGCGAACCAGGACGAAATTGTCCGCATTGTTGAACTCGCGAAGGCGCGCAGCGTCGCGATTATTCCATACGGTAACGGTTCAGGTGTACTCGGCGGCGCGATTCCGCTGGGCGGCGAGATCATGGTGGACACCCGCCGGCTCGACAAGATTGTCTCGATCAATCCGACCGATGCGATGGTGACCGTGCAGGCCGGGATGAACGGTGCGGATTTCGAGCGTCAGCTCAACGAGGCCGGATACACCAGCGGACATCTGCCGCAATCCATCGAAATTTCGACCGTCGGTGGTTGGCTTGCCTGCCGTGGCGGCGGTCAGTTGAGCAGCCGCTATGGAAAGATCGAAGATATTGTCGTTGGCCTCAAGGCCGTGCTGCCGGACGGCACGCCGCTTGAAGTGCGGCCCGTCGCACGGCGTTCGGTCGGTCCCTCCATCCGTGACCTGATGATCGGCAGCGAAGGCACCCTCGGAATTATCACCGAGGCGACGCTGCGCATTTTCAAGAAACCGGTCGTTGAGCGCGGCGTCGTGCTCGCGTTTCCGTCGTTGCAGGCAGCTTTGGACAGTGCGCGTCTGATCATGCAGGCCGAACTGCGCCCCTCGATTGTGCGTCTTTACGACCGCGTCGAGAGCGACGAGCGCACCAAGGACATCGAACTGTTCAAGACCAAGCCGTTTCTTGCGGTGCTGCAATTCAGCGGCAGCGAGCCAATGGTGTCGGTTGAGCAAGACATGGCACTCAAGATCGCGGCGGCGCAAGGCGGTGAGATCGGACCCGATGGGCCATACCAACATTGGAAGCAGAACCGTTACGTCGCCTATTCCCAGAAGTGGCATGACGCCGGGTACTTCAACGACACCATCGAAGTGACCGGAAACTGGTCCACGATTCCGGCTATGTATGACGCGATTGGCAAGGCTGTGCGGGCTATTCATCCCGGCGTGCACTTCGGTGCGCATTGGTCGCACGTCTACCCGGAAGGCGCCTGCCAGTACATGACCGTGCGGCTTCCACCAATGGCGGACGATCAGGCGTTGCCGATTCACCAGAATCTCTGGGATGCGGTGCAGCAACTGACGCTGGATCATGGCGGATCTATCGCGCACCATCACGGCGCTGGTTTGTTCCGCAATCCATGGATGAAGCGCGAACTGGGTTCTGGCCTCGCGGTTTTGCAGGCGATCAAGGATGCGCTCGATCCGTGCAATCTGTTCAATCCCGGCAAGATCGGTTTACGAGCAGGCGCGAATGCGAAAGACATTCGCCGTGATTGACATCGTGCGCACTTGCGCTGCTGTGGGGGAGGGCGCGCGTCATGGCTGCGTCTGATCCCCTGCTGGTCGGCATCGATCTTGGCGCGGGCTCGCTGAAAATCAGCATCATCAAGGCTGATGGTTCGCTGGTCAGCGAGGCGTCCGCGCCGGTCAAGACGTCGTCGCCGCATCCGGGCTGGAGCGAACAGAATCCAGACGACTGGTGGCTTGCTGCCTGCGACGCGTTGCGCAGCGGTCTGAAGGCGTCGGGCCGTCCTGCGTCCGATATCGCCGCGATTTCCTTTTCCGCTGGTGCGCATACGCAGGTACTGGAAGATGCCGACGGCCATGTGATCCGTCCGGCAATTCTCTGGAACGACCAGCGTAGCCGCGAAGAAACCCAGCTACTCCGCGACAAGGCTGATGCGCGCATTCTTGAGATCGGAGCCAATCGCGCAAATCCGACCTGGACGCTCCCGCAGATGCTGTGGCTGCGCAACAAGGAGCCGGAAGCGTTCGCGCGCGTGAAGCGGCTTTATGTCGCCAAGGACTGGCTCCGCGCGCAATTCACCGGCACATGGGAAACCGACACCATCGATGCGCTCGGGACCTTGATGGTCGACGCCAAGACAGCCGAGTGGTCGAAAGAGCTTTGCGACATGATCGGCTGGCCGATGGCGACGTTGCCGCCGATCGTCAAGCCAAGTGCTGTCGTTGGCCAGATAACGGCAAGAGCCGCGCAGGCGACGGGCCTGATCGAAGGCACGCCGGTGGTTTGTGGCACGTCCGATACCGCAGCGGAAACATTTGGCGCGGGTATGGTGCGCGAGGGCATCGGCGTTGTGAAGCTCGCGACGGCTGCGACCGTAAACGTGCTGTCGCCGAAGGCGAGGCCGGATTTCTCGCTGATCAACTACTATCACGTCGTGCCGGATCACTGGTACGTCATCGCTGCGACCAATTCCTGTGCGTCCGCGCACAAATGGCTCCGCGATACGTTCTTTCGCCGCGATGGCGAGGACGGCAGCGCGGTGTTCGACGCCATGGATGCGCGTGCGGCTGCGGTACGCCCCGGTTCGGAAGGACTGTTCTTTCACCCGTACCTCAATGGCGAGCGCAGCCCTTATTGGGATCCGCTGCTGCGCGCGGATTTTGTCGGAGCGGGATTCAATCATGGCGGCGGTCACTTTGTCCGCGCGCTCTATGAGGGTGTAGCCTATTCGTTGCGGGATTGTCTTGAGGTCATGAAGTCCAAGGGGCTTGGCTTCACCACTGCGCGCCTGACGGGCGGCGGAGCGCGGAGCGCCTTATGGCGGCAGATCGTCGCCGATGTGCTGAACATCACCGTCGAACTTCCTGCTGTCGCGGACGCCTCATACGGTGCCGCATTGCTGGCAGGTGTCGGCATAGGCGTCTTCAAGGACGAACGTGCTGCCGCAGACGTCGTTCAAATCGTATCGCGGGCGGTTCCGGACCCGGCACGTGTTGCGGTCTACGATCAGGGTTTCCCGATCTACCGCGATATTCAGGCGGCGCTCGCGCCGATCAATCATCGCATCCACGGTTTCGTGGCCGGTCAGAGCAAGTGATGCATGTCAGAGATTAGGCTCGAAAAAGTTCGCAAGGCTTACGGTCCGGTGGTCGCTGTTCACGGCGTCGATCTGACGATTCGCGACGGTGAATTCGTTGTGTTTCTGGGGCCATCAGGCTGCGGTAAATCGACAACGTTACGCATGATGGCGGGTCTCGAAGAAATCACGTCGGGCAAGATCTTCATCGGCGATCGCGATGTCACGGCGCTGGAGCCGAAGGATCGCAATATCGCGATGGTGTTCCAGAATTACGCGCTCTATCCGCACAAGACGATCTACGAGAATCTCGCCTTTGGTTTGCGGATGCGGAAAATGGATCCGGCGCAGATCGACCTGCGGGTTCAGCGCGCTGCAAAGATGCTTGGCCTCGACGAATTCTTGAAACGCAAGCCGAAGCAGCTTTCGGGCGGTCAGATGCAACGCGTCGCGCTTGGCCGCGCTCTCGTGCGCGAGCCCGAAGTGTTCCTGCTGGATGAGCCGCTGTCCAATCTGGACGCCAAGCTGCGCGTTCGCATGCGTGAGGAAATCGCCCGTCTGCATCAGGAAGTCGGTACCAGCATGGTGTACGTGACCCATGATCAGGTCGAGGCGATGACGCTCGCCAATCGTATCGTGATCATGCGCGATGGCCACGTGCAGCAGGTCGGTGCGCCGCTCGAAGTCTACGATCGCCCGGTCAATCTGTTCGTCGCCGGCTTCATTGGCTCACCCGAAATGAATTTGATCGAGGGGCGTGCATCGAACGGCATGTTCGAGAGCGGTGCGCTGCGGATAGTGCTGCCTGCGCTATATCAGGGCATCAATGAAGACATCGTGCTCGGCATTCGGCCAGAGCATATCGCGCTCGGTGAAGGTCCTGATGCGCTTGCATTCGAAGTCGCCGTCATCGAGCAACTCGGTGCGCAAACCCTCGGCATCGGCGAGGTGAGTGGTGCGCGCCTGCGCATTCTCACGGACCGCGTCGATAACTGGACGTTCGGTCAGCGAATTCCCGTCCGGCTTCAGGCCGGGCGGCTCCATCTGTTTTCGAAATCAACGGGACAGCGATTCTAGACGACCAAAAAATCAAAACGAAACATTCAAAGGGGTGGATTGCCATGGGAGATAAGGAAATGGCTAAAAACGGAAAAACGGGTATCGATCGGCGCACGCTCATTAAGGGTGCCGGCGCAGTCGGTGCAGGTCTTGCCGCAGGCATGACCGGCGCGCCGGCGGTTTGGGGGCAGGGCAAGAAGACGCTGCGCTTTCTCAACACTGAGACGTCCATCGACAGCATCCGCGCACTGAAGGTTGCGTGCGCCGAATACGAGCGCATGACCGGTACTCAGGTCGTCGTGGATTCCGTGCCGCTCGATGATGCTTTCACCAAGGTGACGACGTCGCTGCGCGGCGGTCAGCCCTACGACATCGCGACATTCGCATTTGTCGGTCACGTGCTGTTGCTACAGGCGGAAGGGCATTTGATGCCGCTGACCGAACTGACCAGCAAGCACAAGTGGGGCCCGAAGATTCTCTTCCCCATCAAGGGTGAAACCTACTGGTATCCCTACGATTACAACCTCGCATGGATCTACTATCGCAAGGATCTCTACGAGAAGAAGGGCCTGAGCGTTCCCAAGACCTGGGCCGATATGCTCAAGAACTCGCAGGCGCTGAACGAAGACGGCCGCTCCGGCTCGCTGTTTCCGATCGGCAGCAACGGCGCGACCAACTGGCTGTCGCCGGGCTTCATGTGGGCCGAAGGTGTCAAGCTGTTCGACGACAAATGGAACGTCGCCATCGACAATCCCGCCAATGCGCCGAAGGTCGCGGCCTATCTCGATTTCTTCGCCGACCTCTACAAGACCATGCCGTCCGGCACCAGCCAGGCGAGCTTCGGTGAAGTGCTCTCGAACTTCTCCTCGGACAAGGTAGGGCACACGGCCTATGCCGGCCGCATCATCGAGGCGCTCGAGCGCACATCGCCAGCTCTCGCGACCAAGTATGGAATCATGCCGTACATGGACAGCACTGGGAAGGCGAAGGCCGTCAACCACGGCTACGACGGCTGGGTGGTGCTGAAGACACCGAACTCCAGCGAGTCGATGAAGTTCATGAAATGGTTCACCGAGAACCAGTACATCAACTTCCTGCACACCGCGCCGCTGCACTTCCAGCCGCCACGCCTCGACGTTTACGAGGATGCGCGCTGGCGTGCTCATCCGCTGATCGAGAAGCACAAGGACGCTGTCGAGACGATGAAGGGTTTCATCGTTGACAAGTCGATGATTCTGACTTCGGTCGACACCGAGGGGCCGGCGCCGGATCTGCGTCCGGGTAAGGTCTTCGAGGGCTTTGTCATCCCCGAGATGCTGCAGAACCGCATCCTGAAGAACATGCCGGCGGCCGACTGCGTCAAGGCAGCTGGCGACAAGATGCGCAAGCTCACGGCATAAGAAACGCATGTGCCAACTTCCCGGCCGGACGCTCCCGGCCGGGTTTTCCCCGGAAAGACGAATTTGAGTTCTAAGGCGACGATATACACCTTTCTGGTGATCGGACTTCTCGTGACGCTCGTCTTGATCGTTGCGCCGGTGGCGTATGCGATCAGCCTGAGTTTCTACAAGCTCGACTCGTTTGTCGGCGAAGCCAAGTGGGTCGGCCTCGACAATTATATCGCGATCGTGAAGCTACCTGAGTTCTGGCGCGCGCTGTGGAATGGCGTCGTCTACTCTCTCGGATCAATCGTGCTTCAGGTGGTGCTCGGCATCGGCTTCGCATTAATCCTGAACGAAGTGTTTCCGGGCCGCAATTTTGTGCGCGGTCTATCGATTCTGCCTTATCTGCTGCCGACCGTCGTCGTCATTCTCACCTTCAAGTGGATGGTGGATGGCAGCATCGGTATTCTCACCAAGGCGATTGCGATGATGGGCCTGCCGCCCGTCAACTGGTTCGAGAGTTCCGGCGCGGCGATGACGTCGGTCATCCTGGTCAGCGTCTGGATGTGGACTCCGTTCGTCACGACCTGCTTTCTTGCCGCGCTGCAGACGGTTCCCACATCACTCTATGAAGCTGCGCGAGTGGATGGCACCACGGCCATCCAGCGATTCTTCCATATCACGCTTCCGATGCTGAAGCCGATCCTGACCGTCGTCGTCTTGTTGCGCGCAATCTGGATGTTCAACAAATTCGACGTGATCTGGCTTCTGACTCGCGGTGGGCCTGTTGGCTCCACCGAGCATCTGGCGATTCTATCTTATCGCCACGCGTTCAGCCTGTTCGACATTGGTGGCGGCGCGGCGATCGCGACGATCTCGTTCGCGATCCTATCAGTGGCTGTGTTTTTCTACTTCCGCATCTTCCCGCTGGAGGACGATTAATGGCTGCCGTCAAATCGCTCCCGGCCCGTCTCAGCCTGTATGGTGCCGCGATCGTCATTGCGATCTATTCGGCGTTTCCGATCTACTGGATGTTGATTTCCAGCCTGCGCGAGCCGACGAGCCTGCTCAGTACGGTGTCGCTGGTACCGGGGCCGTTTACACTCGAGTATTATCGCAATCTGCTCGAACTCACCGACTACCCGACGCATTTCATGAACAGCGTAATCGTCGCGGTGGTGACGGTCGTTGTGACCATGATCTTTTCGGTGATGATCGCCTACGCCGTGACGCGCCAGCGCATTCGCGGCAAGAAGCTAATCGTGGGCGCGATGCTCTATGCCTACATGTTCCCCCCGCTGCTGATCGCGATTCCAATGTTCACGATCTTCGCGCGGCTCGGCCTCAGCGATACCTTGATAGGCCTAATCGCGTCGCACCTGACATTGACTTTGCCGCTCGGCGTTTGGTTCCTCTGGGGTTTCTTTAAGGGCATGCCATTTGAACTGGAAGAGGCAGCAATGGTCGATGGCTGTACGCGGCTCGGCGCGTTCCTGCGGGTCGTTCTACCGTTGTCCCTGCCAGGCTTGATTACGGTTGCAATCTTCTCGTTCTTGCTGTCCTGGACCGACTACACCTTCGCGCTGATCATGATCGGAAGCGATGCCAACAAAACGCTGCCCGTTGGGCTGGCGTCGATGGTGGGATCGTTCGACCTGCGCTGGGGCGAGATCATGGCGGGATCGACTCTGATAGCGCTGCCGCTATTCGCCGCGTTCGCGCTGTTGACGCAGTATTTCATTCAAGGCCTCGGCGCCGGCGCGGTGAAAGGTTAATCATGGATCTCGGATTGAAGGGCAAGGCCGCGCTGGTCACCGGTGCGGCGCGCGGTATCGGCAAGGCAGAAGCGTTGGCGCTGGCGGCGGAAGGCTGCTCCATCGCCATCAACGACATCGATCGTGAAGCCGCCGATGCTACTGTCGCCGAGTTGCGCGCAAGCGGGACCAAAGCGGTCGCCTGTATCGGCGACGTGTCCGAAGAAGCGGGCGCGGAAGCCGTCGTGCATGCGGCGCATGAAGGACTCGGCCATCTCGACATTCTCGTGAACAACGCCGGTGCCGGAGGCCGCCATCTCGGCAGCTTGGCCGAAAACATGTCGCTGGACGACTGGGACATTATCGTCCGCACCCATCTGCGCAGCACGTTTTTGTGCAGCAAATATGCGGTTCCGCTGATGCGCGAGCGGAAATTCGGGCGGATCGTGAATACGTCGTCCATGAACGTGACCGGAGGCGGGCGGCCCGGCGTGACCAATTACTCGGCGGCGAAGGCGGGCGTGATTGGCTTTACGCGCACATTGGCCAAGGAGGTTGGCAGTGCGGGTATTACGGTCAACGCCATCGCGCCGGGCTATGTCGAGACCGCGTTGATCGCGGGTTTTTCGGCGGAAAAGCGCACCATTATCGCGGGTCAAAATCCGCTTGGACGTTTCTGCCAGCCGGAAGAGGTCGGATCACTGATTGCGTTTTTGTGCTCCACTCAGGCGGCCTTTATTAATGGCGCTCTGATCTGCATGGATGGTGGTAAGCGTGACTTTTTCTGGGGTGATCAATGACCATTCGCGCGTTTGGCGGACCCCATCGTTACATTCAAGGGCCGGGAGCCCTGAAGGAGCTCGCAACACTGGTTCCGATGTACGGCCGGCGTCCGTTCATTCTTGCGGATACCGCAGTGCTCGGATCGCTGCGCGAGCAGCTTGATACACTTCTCAAATCCTGCGTCGATGCCGTGGAATTCGCCGAGTTCTCGGGTGAATGCTCTGTGGCTCAGATCGATGCCATGACGGGCAAAGCGAATGCCGCGAAGAGCGACGTCGTTATTGCGATCGGTGGAGGCAAGGCGATCGACACAGCGAAAGGTGTTCGTATTTTGCGAGGCGGAGGAATCATCGTCGTGCCGACAGTAGCTTCGAACGATGCGCCAACGAGCAGGCTCGCGATCGTTTACACAGACGATCACGTCCTGAAGGAGGTCAGGCTGATGCCGACGAACCCGGACGCGGTCGTCGTCGATACGTCGATTATCGCGCGAGCTCCGCGCAGGTTCTTTGTTGCCGGGATTGGCGACGCGCTCACAAAGAAGTTCGAGGCGGAGCAGTGCTACAATTCGGGCGGGTTGAATTTTTACAAGGCGCGCCCGGCCGCGCTCGCGGTTTCGATAGCCGATCAATGCTATCAGGTAATCCGGCGGGATGCGATCGCTTCTCTGGTAGCGGTGGATCGTAAGGAGCCGGACGCTGCCTTTGAGAATGTCGTTGAGGCGACGATCCTGCTCAGCGGTCTCGGTTTTGAGAGCGGTGGTCTTTCGATTGCGCACTCGCTCACGCGTGGCTTCTCTGCGCTTCCGTCGCTCAACGGCGCGCTACACGGCGAACAGGTGGCGTTCGGACTTCTCGCACAACTCTGTCTCGAGCAGCGGTCGTCTGAATTCCTGGCCGATATGGTCGCTTTTTTTCGGGCGGTTGGCCTGCCCACGAGCCTCAAGGACATGGGGTTCTCGGGTAACGCGCAAGACGGCATTCAGATCATCGCGCAGCGGTCGATTGCTGAAGCGCCGTATCTCAAGCAGTTTGTCGGTGCTGTGACGGAGCAGAGCCTTATCATGGCGCTGGACAAGGCGAATTGCTGCCCTGCATAGCGGGGGCCAGAACTCTCTGAAATTGTACATCAATTCCTTATTCAGTTTATGGTTTTCCTGTTCTGCTCATGAGAGATTGCCTCTGGAAGCGCTTTTTTGAGGGGGCTCATTGCATTCCGTGGGTTGGGAACAGGTTAGTTTCCCTGTAAAATTCCACATTCGCAGGGAGTCCACATGGAGACGGGTGCGATCAATACTGTGTCGCCCGCCAGCCAGCCCAAGAGATAGAGATTTTCCCCGCGAGATCACAGATAAGCCCGCCATTGGCGGGTTTATGCAGGCACCGTATTTTTGCAACGAGTCCAGTGAAGGAGGAAGTTGTGATGAACGACCAGATCAAGGAAAACATGGAAGTCATCGGGGCCGATGGTGTCCACGTCGGCACCGTCGACCGCGTCGAAGGCGACCGCATCAAGCTCAAAAAGAGCGACGGATTCGGAGCCCACGAAGGGCACCATCACTATATCGAGATCGGTTTCGTGGCTGGGGTTGAGGGAAGCAACGTCCGTCTCTCTGCGAACGCAGACATTGTCGTGACGCTGGAAGAAGAAAAATCCGGACGGCCGGTAAAGCTCGGATGAGCTCCTTGAGGCAGCCGCACGGCCGCCTCAATCTTTCGGATGCAATTCTTTCGCACCTGCCTTGTTGTCAATCCAGGAAAGCCACGCCGATGCAGGAATACGATCTCTATATCAATATAAAGAAGCCCGCCATCGGGCTCTATGTGCGCAAAGGCGCGAGCCTTCCCGATCTCGCCGATAAGACGGATTGGGTCTTTGATGGCACCGCGGCGCAGGATCTGTTGCCTGCGAGTGTTGTGAAGGGTGTCGCCGCTGATGGGCACGCGTTCCGGAACATGGACTAACCTGTGGCCGACGGTTTGGCGCTGCCGTAGAAATTTTTTGATGTCCGTCATCAGGATGATTTACAAACGCCGCTGCTCCGAATTTTGAGTTCTGTTTTGATCGTCGACCTTGGGAACCTGGCCGGAACGAGCGAAAGACCTTACAAGCTGATCCGATACGAAGAGCGGGTAATGCTGGCATCACGCGCGGCGGTGCGCGATAACATAACTTGCTTTGGCGTATCGTTCGCGAAGCAAACAGTGCGTTACACAAGGAATATTGAACGGATCAAATATGGTTTCAAGCTTGCCGCCTCCCGTGTCCCAGTCGGTCGCTGCCAGGCTTACGCGGGCGGCGATATTCCTTGTCGTGACGATCAATCCCGGAACGGCGCCCGAGCAGACGGTTCGCGGCTTGTGCCCCGATCTCTCCAGCCTGCTGCGTGGCGTGGGATTTCGTAATCTCAACGGGCAGTTGTCCTGTATCATGGGGTTCGGCTCCGGTGCTTGGGACCGGCTCTTCGGGGCGCCGAGGCCGAAGAACCTGCATCCCTTTCGCGAAATTCGCGGCGTGCATATTGCCGTTTCGACGCCCGGCGACATCCTCTTTCACATCCGTGCGGCAAGCATGGATCTTTGTTTTGAGCTGGCAACGCACATCATGTCGCGGCTCGCGGGCGCGGTCTCGACCGTGGATGAGGTACACGGCTTCAAATTTTTCGATGACCGTGATCTGATCGGCTTTGTTGACGGAACCGAAAACCCGGTAGGTCAGGCCGCCGACGCGGCCACCCTTGTCGGCGATGAAGACTCCATCTTTGCCGGTGGCAGCTACGTGATCGTGCAGAAATACCTGCACGACGTCGAGCGATGGAACAAGGTTCCTGTCGAGGAACAAGAGAACATTATCGGCCGGCACAAGCTGTCCGATATCGAGCAGCCTGATTCCATCAAGAAGCCTTACGCGCACAACGTCCTGACATCGATTGAAGAGAATGGTGAGGAGCTTCAAATCCTGCGCGATAACATGCCGTTCGGTGAAGTGGGCAAGGGCGAGTTTGGTACCTATTTCATTGGCTACGCGCGTTCACCGCACCGTATCGAGAAGATGCTGGAGAACATGTTCATCGGCAATCCGCCCGGCACTTACGATCATCTGCTGGATTTCAGCCGCGCGGTGACGGGCGCGCTGTTCTTCGTGCCGACGGCGACCTTCCTGGACGATGTCGACCCCGAGGCATAACCGGTTGCCGATGCCGACGCGAAAGAGCCGCAGGCGCCCGAGACGGCCAGCCCGCTCGCGATATTGCGAGCGCGCCGGATGTTTCCTCGGCGTCAACGACGCCGAGCGGCCC
>JBOFVL010000056.1:0-113446 GCA_051653085.1 Afipia sp.
CGTCCCCGCGAAAGCGGGGACCCATACTCCCTGAGTGGGCGGCGTCTTCCCGGATGATCATAACCCTTGGTGGTTATGGGTCCCCGCTTTCGCGGGGACGACAAGGTGATTAGCGCGCCGCTGCCTTGTCCATCGCCGCAAGGATGGTGGCAAAGCGCTGCTCCGCCTCGGCGCGCATCTCCGGATGCGTGAACACGTAGAGTTCGTCCTCCCGGATCGCCCTGAGGACTTGCGCGGCGACATCCGCCGGGTCGAGGCCGGATTCTATAAGTTGCGCGATCTGGGCGACCAGCGCGGCCGCCGGGCTCGCAGGGTCCAGTGTCTGCGCTGGACCGTACTGCTCTGGCCGGTTGCGTGCGCTTTCGCCGATACGGGTGCGGACAAACCCCGGACACAGCACGCTCACGCCGATGCCGAGCGGCTTGAGTTGCACCGCAAGTCCTTCCGACATGGTCACCACCGCGAACTTGCTCGCGTGGTACGGACTGAATCCGAGTCCGCTCACCATTCCGGCCATGGATGCGGTGTTGACGAAGTGTCCGCCTTCGCCGTGGGCGCGGATGTGCGGGAGGAAGGCGCGGATTCCGTACAGCACGCCCATCAGGTTGACGTCGAGCACCCATTTCCAGCTGTCGAGCGAGATGCTGTCGATGCCGCCGCCCGCTGCGACGCCGGCATTGTTGCAGACCACATGGACGTTTCCGAACGCTTCGAACGACGCCTTGGCCGCTCGCTCGACGCTGGCGGGATCGGTCACGTCGCAGGCGACGCCACGCACATCTGAATTGTGCAGGCTCTTGACGGCGGTCTCCAGAGCATCCGCCTCGATATCGGCGAGCATCACTTTCATGCCCGCCTCTGCAAAGGCGCGGCCGAGCGCAAATCCGATGCCGCTTGCGCCGCCTGTCACGAATGCTGTCTTGCCGGCAAGTTCCCGCATCATCCCCATCCCGCTGTATCGAGATTACGGCAGGAACATTTTATTCCGCCGCAAACTCATCCCGTCGATAGCCCTGCGCATAGAGCAGGGCAGTGAGATCGCCATGATCGATCCGCGCGCCGGCTGCAGCTGCGACGGCGGGCTTGGCGTGGTAAGCGACGCCGAGCCCGGCCTTTTCGATCATGCCGAGATCGTTGGCGCCGTCGCCGACCACCAGCGTGTCCAGATTGTCGAGGTCGAAGGATTCGCGCAGGTCGAACAGCGTGGCGAGTTTCGCCTCGCGTCCTAAAATCGGCTCGGTGACTTGTCCCGTCAGCTTGCCGTCCTCGACCAGCAATGTGTTGGCGCGATTTTCCTGAAATCCGATCATCTCGGCGACCGCTTTCGTGAACAGCGTGAAGCCGCCCGAAACGAGGCAGGTGTAGGCGCCATGCGCGCGCATGGTGCGGACCAGTGCGGCGGCGCCCGGCGTAACCGTGATGCGGCTCTTGAGGACTTCATCGACCACTGAGACCGGAAGGCCCTTCAGCAGCGCGACGCGCTCGCGCAGCGCGGGCTCGAATTCGATCTCGCCGCGCATGGCGCGTTCGGTGATCGCGGCGACGTGCGCCTTGAGACCGGCGAAGTCTGCGAGTTCGTCGATGCATTCCTGGCCGATCATGGTGGAGTCCATGTCCGCCAGCAGCAGCTTCTTACGCCGGTCGGCGTGCGGTTGCACCACCACATCGACGCGCACGCCGTTCATGGCTTCGCGCAGGCGATCCGAAATTGTGCGAATGTCGTCGGTGCTGCTAAACCGGATGTCGGCGGCGACGCCTTCGAACAGCCAGTCGCCGTGTTCGGGCGACGGCAGCGCGGAGCGCGCGGCGTCGATCGCGGTCGAATCGAGTTCGGCCTCGGTGGGATTGCAGATCAGCGTGGCGACCAGAGACATGACGGCTCGATGTTGGAAAATGACGTGACGCGGAAGCAGGACACCAAGGCGGTGCTTATCGCAGGGCCGACGGCCAGCGGCAAGTCGGCGCTGGCGCTGGCTCTTGCAGAAGTGACCGGCGGGATCGTCATTAATACGGATTCGATGCAAGTTTATGGTGATCTGAGAGTGCTCACCGCGCGTCCGACCCCGGACGATGAGGCGCGCGTCCCGCACCGGCTTTATGGATACTGTGACGCTGCGGTGAACTGTTCGGCGGGCTCATGGGTGGCGGACGCGGCGGCCGTGCTGGTGGAGGCGAGGGCGGCCAACAGGCTGCCGATCTTCGTCGGCGGCACAGGGCTCTATTTCAAGGCGCTCACCCGCGGCCTGTCGGCGGTGCCGCCGATCCCGCAGGAGGTGCGCGACGATGTGCGCGCGCGGATGGAGCGCGATGGCGTCGAAGCGATGCACGCAGAACTGGCGCAGCGCGATCCGGCTTCCGCCGAAAAGCTCAAGCCCCGGGACAGCGCGCGCATCGCCCGCGCACTGGAAGTGATCGAGGCAACAGGCCGCTCGCTGCGGGATTGGCATCATGAAGGTCTTCCGCCGCTGCTGCCGGCGGATCAAACGGTGGCGATATTCCTCGCGCCCGATCGCAAGGAACTCTACGCGCGCATCGACAAACGCTTCACGGCGATGCTGGACGCCGGTGCGCTGGATGAGGTTGCCGCACTCGCGGCGCGTAAGCTCGATCCGATTCTGCCCGCCATGAAAGCTCACGGCGTGCCCGCGTTGATCCGGCACCTGGCCGGCGAGATCACGCTGGAGGAGGCCATCGACATCGGCCAAACCGACACCCGTCACTACGCCAAACGGCAGTTCACGTGGTTCAGGCACCAGCTACCGGAGTTCGAGTGGGTCGCGCCCTCCGGTGCGCTCGATGCGGTCCACGCAGCATTGAGCGCGAGCGGCGGTCGCGCAGCCCTTCCTGATCGTCCCCTCTAAAGGCCTCAGGGCACGGCGGCGCGGCGCAGACCCCAGAGCGTTAGAGCGGTCATTGCAAGCATCGCAATCCCAACCGTGACGAAGCCTGCGGTCACAAGCGCTTCCTGCCACGGCGATCCGCCGTATCCAGCTCCTGAGAGGAGGGTCATGCTTTTCGTGCCGGTGATCGCCGCGAAGGAGGTCGTGATCCAGTTTCCATAGGTGCCGTAAAGCGCACTCCAGTAAGTGCCTGCTGACAGGCCCGGCGATAGCCGGACGTTTTGCCAGACAGCTCCAAGAGCGATGAGAAAAGTTCCGTTCATCAAGCCTTCGAGATGAGCGGCGAGCCCCATGCGCGGATTGGTAACATGCGGCTCCGCGAGCCCCGTCAACAGTCCGATCAAAAACAAGAAGAAGCCGTGCCAGATGATGCTGCGCTGTCGGTCCGTGGCCATTCGAATCCCCCGCCGCCCTATCCCAAGCCTGAAACGAGGGTCACGTAACGGCTGCGGAAGCGCAAGCTTCGGCGTGTTGCATGGCTCACCGTGCACTTTCGCTCTCGCCGAAAGCCCCGGAACGGGCTAGTCTCGCAAAACCTGCACGGGCTTGACTTTCGGCATCTGGGCCGTATAACCCGCGCAACCTTTGGAAACTTTGAAGTCGATCATGCGCAATAAAATTACAAACCTCCTTATTATCGTCGTAACCCGGCACACCGCTGGGGGTAGCTGACGGCTACCCACGACAAGGCGGTGTGCGAAGGGTCCCTCTCGGGCCCTTTTTTGTTTTCTGACCTTCGACCCACACTTCGACCATCTGCGCGAACGCGCCCCGGAGCGAACCATGAGTGACAGCAACAAACACGATCCCAACCAGATGACCGGCGCGGCGATGATCGTGCGCGCGCTTGCCGATCACGGGGTCAAGCACCTCTTCGGCTATCCGGGCGGCGCGGTGCTTCCGATCTACGACGAGATCTTCCAGCAGAGCGAGGTCGAACACATCCTTGTTCGCCACGAGCAGGGGGCTGGCCATGCGGCGGAAGGCTATGCGCGCTCCACCGGCAAGCCGGGCGTTGTGCTGGTGACGTCGGGACCGGGCGCGACCAACATGGTGACGCCGCTGACCGACGCTCTGATGGATTCGATCCCGCTGGTCTGCATCACCGGGCAGGTTCCGACGCACTTGATCGGCAACGATGCGTTCCAGGAATGCGACACCGTCGGCATCACCCGGCCCTGCACCAAGCACAACTGGCTGGTGCGCGACGTCAACGATCTGGCGAAGGTGCTGCACGAGGCGTTCTATGTCGCGACCACGGGCCGTCCCGGCCCGGTGGTGGTGGACGTGCCGAAGGATGTGCAGTTCGCCACCGGCACCTATCATCCGCCGCGCAAGTCGGACGTGCATGTTTCGTATGCCCCGCGCGTGAAGGGCGACGCCGCGCAGATTCGCAAGGCTGTCGCGCTGCTCGGCTCGGCCAGGCGCCCGGTGATCTATACCGGCGGTGGCGTCATCAACTCCGGCGCGGAAGCATCAAAACTGCTGCGCGAACTGGTCGAGGTCACCGGCTTTCCGATCACGTCGACCCTGATGGGCCTCGGCGCCTATCCCGCGTCGGGCAAGAACTGGCTCGGCATGCTGGGCATGCACGGCACTTACGAAGCCAACATGGCGATGCATGATTGCGACGTGATGCTGTGCATCGGCGCGCGTTTCGACGACCGCATCACCGGCCGCACCGATGCGTTCTCGCCGAACTCGAAGAAGATTCATATCGACATCGATCCGTCGTCGATCAACAAGAACATCCGCGTCGACGTGCCGATCATCGGCGATGTCGCCAATGTGCTCGGCGATATCCTGACGGTGTTCAAGGCCGAAGCGAAGAAGCCGAAGATCGACCCGTGGTGGTTCGAGATCGGACGCTGGCGCGCGCGCAATTCGCTGGCGTACAAGAAGAACGACGATGTGATCCTGCCGCAATATGCGATCCAGCGCCTGTTCGATCTGACGAAGAAGCACGACACCTACATCACGACGGAAGTCGGCCAGCATCAGATGTGGGCGGCGCAGTTCTTCGGCTTTGATCAGCCGCACCACTGGATGACATCCGGCGGCCTCGGCACGATGGGCTATGGCCTGCCGGCTGCGCTCGGCGTGCAGGTGGCGCATCCGGATAGCCTTGTCATCGACATCGCGGGCGATGCCTCGGTGCAGATGACCATGCAGGAGATGTCCACGGCGGTTCAGTACGAACTGCCGATCAAGATCTTCATCCTGAACAACCAGTACATGGGCATGGTGCGCCAGTGGCAGCAACTGCTGCACGGCAACCGGCTGTCGCATTCCTATTCGGAAGCATTGCCGGATTTCGTCAAGCTCGCGGAAGCCTACGGCGGCGTCGGTTTGCAAGTGACGAAGCCAAACGATCTCGACGGCGCGATCAACGAGATGATCAAGGTCAAAAGGCCAGTGCTGTTCGATTGCCGGGTCGCGGCGCTGGAAAATTGCTTCCCGATGATCCCGTCGGGCAAGGCGCACAACGAAATGCTGCTTCCTGCGGAAGCAAACGATGAAGCAACCGCCGCGGCGTTCGCTGGCGGCAAGGCGCTGGTGTGATGATGAAAGCAGAGACAATGGAACAGCCCGCATCCGCCTACTTCATGGAGGAACGCAAGGATCCGAACGAGACGCACACGTTGTCCGTTCTGGTGCAGAACGAACCTGGCGTGCTCGCGCGCGTGATTGGTCTGTTTTCGGGCCGTGGTTACAACATCGACAGTCTCACGGTGTCGGAAACCGAGCACGCCAAGCACATGTCGCGCATCACGATCGTGACCACCGGCACGCCGATGGTGATCCAGCAGATCAAGCATCAGCTCGATCGCATGATCCCGGTCTATCGCGTGGTGGACATGACGTTGACCAGCCGCTCCATCGAGCGCGAACTGGCGATGGTCAAGGTCAAGAGCACCGGCGAGACGCGCATCGAGGCGCTGCGGCTGGCGGAAGCGTTTCGCGCGCGGGTGATCGACGCCACGACGGAGAGCTTCGTGTTCGAAATCACCGGCGGCACCAGCAAGATCGACCAGTTCATCCTCCTGATGGTGCCGCTTGGGCTCGTCGAAGTGTCGCGCACCGGCGTTGCCGCGATCGCACGCGGACCGGACGGAATGTGAATTCGACGTGCTGATTGAACCGACATGAAGCCGGCGGATATTTTTCTCGCGCTTTGCGTTGCCGTGGTCTGGGGTCTTGGATTCGTGGCGAGCAAGCTGGTGCTGAGGGAATTGTCGCCGACGCTGTTGACGGCGTTGCGGTTCGGCATTGCCGCCGTGCCGTGCCTGTTCTTGCGGCGTCCCAATGTGCCGTGGTCGACTCTCATCCTTATCAGCGCGACGCTGTTTTTCGGTCAGTTCATGGCGCAGTCCTACGGTATGGCGCACAACGTTCCGGCCGGTCTGACCGCCGTGATCGTGCAAAGTCAGGCGCTGTTCACGGTCGTCTTCGCTGCGCTGGCTTTCCGCGAAATTCCGACCCGCGCGCAAGTCATCGGCATCAGCATTGCCGCAATCGGACTGTTGATGATTTGCGGAACTGTCGGATTCGATTTCACCGTCGGCACCTTCGCCGTTCTGATGATCTCGCCGGTTTGCTTCGCGATCGGCAATCTGCTGTTGCGCCGTGCGAAAGACGTTCCGATGTTTGATCTGTTTTCCTGGCTCTGTCTGCTGCCCGCGCCGCCGCTGCTGGCGCTTGCGCTGGTCACGGATGGACCGCAGGAAACCTGGCATGCGTTGTCGAACATGTCGCTCGTGGGCGTCGCCAGCATGCTGGCCATCGGCGCGATCTCGACCAGTCTTGCCTATTGGGCGTGGGGTCATCTGCTGCGCAGCTATACCGCCGCGCAGGTGGTGCCGTTCGCACTGCTTGTGCCGTTCGTCGGTGCCGCCGCGTCGACCCTCGTGTTTGGCGAAACCTTTGGGCCGCTGCGGCTCGCGGGAATGCTGACTGTCGTCGCCGGAATAGCCTTGATGCTGCTGCTGGGCCGCAATCGCAACGTGCCGGAGATCGTGTCGTGATCTCGCAGCAACTCGCTATCGCATTCATCGCTTTCGCCGCCGCGGCGCTGTTCACACCGGGACCGAACAACATCATGCTGATGACATCCGGACTGAATTACGGATTCCGGCGGACGCTGCCGCATGTTGCAGGCGTCACCATCGGCTTCTCGTTTCTGGTGGCCGTGATCGGGCTCGGGCTCGGTGCCGTGTTCGCGGCCTATCCGGTGCTGCACACCATCCTCAAATATGCCGGCGCGGCGTATCTGATTTACCTCGCCATCGTGATTGCGATGTCTGGCCCCGCGGATACCGAGGGTGACGGCGAGGGGAGGCCGATGACATTTCTCGGCGCGGCCATGTTCCAGTGGGTCAACGTCAAGGGCTGGGTGATCGCGGTCGGCGCGGTAACGGCTTACGCCGCGATTGCTGCGTACCCGCTGAACATTGCGGCGCTGTCGATCCTGCTGTTTGTGATCGGGCTGGGCTCATCGCTGACCTGGGTGCTGCTCGGCACGTCGCTGCAGGCGCTGGTGAAGTCGCCCGGCGCTGTCCGCATTTTCAACGTCGTCATGGCCGTGCTTTTGCTGGCCTCGCTATACCCCGTTCTGAAGGAGCCCTGAGCTAGTTGCACTGCAGAAATGGGGCTCGCGGGCTTGTCTCGCGGCACCAGCCGCCTTACACAACGGCGGCAATTCATCCGGGTCTAACGGGCCCGATCCATCCGAAAACTTTCGATAATTGGCCAATCGGCCGCCTGAGAAGGAAAACGAAAATGCGTGTTTATTACGATCGCGACGCCGACCTGAACCTGATCAAGGGCAAGAAGGTCGTCATCATTGGTTACGGCAGCCAGGGCCATGCCCATGCGCTGAACCTGAAGGACTCCGGCGTCAAGGACGTCGCGATCGCGCTGCGCAAGGGCTCGGCCTCAGCGAAGAAGGCCGAAGCCGCCGGCTTCAAGGTGCTTGAAGTCGCCGAAGCCGCGAAGTGGGGCGATGTGCTGATGATGCTGACGCCCGACGAACTGCAGGGCGACATCTATCGCGATCATCTGCACGACAACATGAAGCAGGGCGCAGCGCTGCTGTTCGCTCACGGCCTCAACGTGCATTTCAACCTGATCGATCCGCGCGCCGATCTCGACGTGCTGATGGTCGCGCCGAAGGGCCCCGGCCATACTGTGCGCTCGGAATATCAGCGCGGCGGCGGCGTGCCCTGCCTGATCGCGATCGCCAAGGACTCCTCTGGCAACGCGCATGACCTCGGCCTGTCCTATGCTTCGGCGATCGGCGGCGGCCGTGCCGGCATCATCGAGACGACCTTCAAGGAAGAGTGCGAGACCGATCTGTTCGGTGAACAGGCCGTTCTTTGCGGCGGCACCGTTGAACTGATCCGCGCCGGCTACGAGACGCTGGTGGAAGCCGGCTACGCGCCGGAGATGGCCTACTTCGAGTGCCTGCACGAACTGAAGCTGATCGTCGACCTGATCTATGAAGGCGGCATCGCCAACATGAACTACTCGATCTCCAACACCGCTGAGTACGGCGAATACGTCACCGGCCCGCGGATCATCACCGCCGAGACCAAGGCCGAGATGAAGCGTGTGCTGACCGACATTCAGTCGGGCAAGTTCACCCGCGACTGGATGCTGGAAAACAAGGTTAACCAGGCTTCGTTCAAGGCGACCCGCGCGCGCGCCAACGCGCACGACATCGAAGCCGTTGGCGCCAAGCTCCGCGACATGATGCCGTGGATCAAGAAGGGCGCGCTGGTCGACAAGACCAAGAACTGAGCTGCCGCTTTCCCCGTAGATGGGAAGGAGGAATTCGTTAACGGGGCCGCTTTTGCGGCCCCGTTTTCGTTGCAGGGGCCGGCTTAGAGCGCGTCTCAAGTACGGGCCTTCGGGCTGAACAGGCCCTGAACAGCCCCGTTAACCCCTGCGGCTAAAGATCAAGTTGCGCGTTCATGACGGTTCCAATACGATTTTGTGACACGCTGCGGTGACCGGCCGCGCGTTTTGCCTCCTGGCCGCCGCCAGCCAAGGCGTCAAGACCAAGACAGTGCCGGGTGGTGTTCGCGTCAAAGGCAATGTTGCCCCCGCCGACCTCAGTGCCTCCTACGCTCCCTCCCGCAAATGCGGCCGCGGGTGCTCTCACGCCGGTTGGATATTGGCGGCTTCTCGCGGTAGCGATGCCGCATCTCGCGGCCCTCGGCATTCTGCTGCAAACCGAAACGGACTTCGGCTCGCGCCTCGTCTTCCTGCTGTGCTGGGGCGCGCTGAATTTGTCGTGGATCGTCCTGCTGCGGCGCCCGGCATTGTCCGGTGCGCTGTCGCTGACGATGATTGTTGTGCTCGTGCTGCTGTCGCGGCTCAAACACGACATCGTGCAAATGACCGTGAACTTCGTCGATCTCATGATGATCGACCGCGACAGCATCGCGTTCCTGTTTACGATCTTTCCCAATCTGCGATGGTCCGCGATTTTCTCAGCCCTGCTGATTATTCCGCTGATGGTGGCGCTGTGGCGGCTCGATCCGTTTCGCATCCGCCGGTTGCCGGCGGCGGTCATGGCGCTTGCCTGTGTTGCGGGACTTGCGGGCTTCTCGCTGATATGGCCACAGGAGGATTGGCGCGGATACTACGCCGACAATTTCGTATCGAAGTTCGTGCGCTCCGGCGTGATCGCGATTTCCGATTTCGCCAATGACGGATTCATGGCGTCTGACGCGGCGACGCTCGAGCGCCTCAAGCTGCCGCTGGAAGAAGCGTGTCATCCGGCGGGGCGGCGTCCGCACATCATCATGATCCACGACGAGTCGAGCTACGACATCCGCTCAGCGCCGCAGATCAAGGTGCCTGCGGGTTACGGCAGCCAGTTCCTGTCGGGTGACGGCAAGGCGCGGAAGTTTCTCGCCGAAAGCAACGGCGGCTCAAGCTGGCTGGCCGAATACAACGTGCTGACCGGCCTGTCGTCGCGCTCGTTCGGCAGGTTCTCCTATTTCGTGACCCGCATCGCGTCCGGCCGCGTCGAGCGCGGGCTGCCGCTGGCGCTGCGTCGCTGCGGCTACAGCACCGTTTCACTTTATCCCGCTTACGGCGCATTCATGAGCGCGCGGAATTTCCAGACCACCACCGGCATCCAGAAGTTCTACGATGCGCGGGACCTCGGCGCGAAGGGTCTCGAGCCCGACGGCTTCTTCTACGACAACGCGGTCCGTCTGCTGTCGCAGGAAAAGCAGGGCACGCCGGTCTTCATGTACGTTTATCTCGGCGCCAATCATTTCCCGTGGGCGACCACCTTCCGTCCGGAACGGACGCCGGCATGGCGCAGCCTTGGTAACGAGCCGAAGATCGACGAATACCTGCGCCGCCAGACCATGAGCGCGCAGGATTACAATACGTTTGTCGCGAAGCTGAAGAAGCAGTTTCCCACCGAGCCGTTCCTGATCGTGCGCTACGGCGACCATCAGCCGGAGTTCTCGTCGCTCATCATCGAGCCGAACCTGACCGAAGCCGACATTGCCAAGCGGCTGATGGTCTATGATCCGCGCTATTACGCGACCTATTACGCCATCGACTCGGTCAACTTCAAACCGGTCGGCAGCCCGACCGCGATGGAGACGATCGACGCGGCCTATCTGCCGCTGGTCATTCAGGACGTCGCGGGTCTTCCGCTCGATCCGTCGTTCGAGGAGCAGAAGAAGATCATGCTCCGTTGCAAGGGCCTGTTCTATTCGTGCAAGGACGGCGCGGAGGCGAGGCGGTTCAACCGCCTGCTGATCGATGCCGGGTTCGTCAAGAACCTCTAGCCGCAACGGACCCCGCATCATGTCAATCGTCACGACATCGATCCAGGACCCCGGCAGGCTTCGGCTTTTGTTGAAGCGCCTCAACGACAGCGGGTGGACCTGGCGTCTGCGCGTGGCGCTGATCGCGGCGATGCATCTCACGGCCGTCTATATTCTGGCGTCGGTCGAATACGGCCCGTTCGCGATGACGGTTGCGCTGCTGACATGGGCGCTGCTGAATTTCATGTGGCTGGTCGTGCTGCGCCGGCCTGGCGTTTCCGCTGCGCTGTCGCTGGCTCTGGTGGCGATCCTGATCGCGCTGTCGCAGTTCAAATACGGGATCACGCAGCTCACGCTGACATTTCTCGATTTTCTTATCATCGATCGCGACACGTTTTCGTTCCTGCATTCGATCTTCCCGCAACTCAAGACGCAGTTGATTGTGTTCGCGGCGATAGGCCTGCCGGTGATGTGGCTGATCTGGCGCGCAGATCCGTTCCGGATTCAACGCATGGTGTCTACGGCCGGTGCGGCCATTTGCGTCGCATTGATTGCAGGGCTGTCGGTCGCCTATCCGGAACAGCCGTGGGAGCCGTTCCAGGGCGTCAATCATATTTCAAATCTGGCGCGATCCGGCGTCGTGTCAGTATCGCATCTGACCTCGACAGGCTGGATCGAAGCCGATCCTCCGAAGCTGATTGGCTCCGCACAGGCCGCTCCGCTCGCGGAATGCGTCCCGCGCGCCCGGCAGCCGAATATCGTCATGGTGCTGGATGAATCGAGCTTCGACATCAGCGCCGCGCCCGGCATCAAGGTGCCGGAGAATTACCACGATTTTTTCAAGTCGGCGGATGGACGGCAGCGATCATTCATCACGGAATCCGCCGGTGGTCCGACGTGGTACACCGAGTTTAACGTTCTCACCGGAATGTCGGCGCGGTCGTTCGGCAAGCTCAAGTTTTATGTGACGCGGATCGCAGCGGGGAAGATCTCGCGCGGGCTGCCGCAGGCTTTGCAGCGCTGCGGTTACCGCACGTTCTCGCTGTACCCGACCTATGGAGATTTTCTCAGCGCGCGCAGTTTTCAGACATCCGCGGGCATCGGCAAGTTTATCGACATGGCCGAGATGGGCGTCAGCGAAGACATGCAGCCCGACAGATTCTATTTCGATCAGGCATTGCAGCTGATCGAGCGTGAGAAGAAGGCCGAACAGCCGATGTTCGTGTTCGTATATCTCACGGCCAACCATTTCCCGTGGACGACAAGCTACCGGCCCGATCTCACGCCCGCCGGATGGACTGCGCCGGGTAATACACCCGAGGTCGACGAGTATATTCGCCGTCAGGCGATGACGGCTTCGGATTATGCCAGTTTTGTCGAACGGCTGAAGGCCGATCACCCGGACGAACCGTTCCTGCTGGTGCGCTTCGGCGACCATCAGCCTGCGATCTCACAGAAGCTGCTGGAGCCGAAGTTGCCTCAGGCGATGCTGGCCGACCGCATCATGATGCACGATCCGCGTTATTACAAAACCTACTATGCGATCGATGCGCTCAACTACACGCCGGACATGTCGTCGGCGCTGGAGACGCTGGACGCGGCCTATCTGCCGCTCGCGATACAGGATGCGGCGGGTGTTCCGCTCGATCCGACGTTCATCGAGCAGAAGAAGATCATGCTTCGCTGCCGGGGTGCGTTCTATGCGTGTAAGGATGGCGCCGAAGCGAAGCGCTTCAATCGCCTGCTGATCGATGCCGGATTCGTGAAGGGCCTCTAGCGCTTCGAAATCTTCTCCCACAACCATCGCGCGACTGTATCGGGTGAACTGGTGCCGTCGCCGTTGGCGGCGCGCAGGTTCGCCTCGCGCATCGCCGCGATGTCGATCCGGCCAAGCAGCGGCTGCAACGCGTCGCGCAGCTTTGCGTCGTCGGCACGTTTCGGTGAGAGAAGAACGATCGCATCGTAAGGCGGGATCGCGGATTTCGGATCGCCGAGCACGACGAGATCGTATTTCGCGATCAATCCGTCGCTGGTATAGCCCGCGATTACATCGACATCTCCGGACGCAACCGCCGCATACATGAAGTCCGGTTGCATCTGCCGCTGCTGGCGAAACGACAGGCCGTAAGCCTCTTTGATCGACGCCCATTCCGGCCGCGAGAAGAATTCGTAATCGCCGGCAATCGACAGCGACGGCGCGCGCGACGCCAGATCGGCAATGGTGCGGATGCCGAGTTGCTCGGCGCGCTTGCGCGGCATCACCAGCGCATAGGCGTTCTCGAAACCGAGTTCACCGAGCAGGGCGATTCCATATTTGTCTTTCAGCATGGTTTTCAGATCATTCAGCAGTTTCGCGCGCGGCTCGATATCGCGCTTGAACTGGTTGACCCACAGCGTACCGGAATAATCGACATAGACGTCGATGTCGTTGGAGGCGAGCGCCTCGAAGATCACGTTGGAGCCGAGGCCCTCGCGCGGAGTGGCCGACAGTGTCGCCGCGTGCAGGCGCTCGGCGATTAGCGAGGAAAGGATGTATTGCTCGGTGAAGGTTTTTGCGCCGACGATATAGTTCGTTTTTGCGCGGGCCATCGAGGGTATCAGCGTCGCGGCGATCAGCGCAACGAGACCGAGGCAACCAAGAGCGATGCGCACACGGCTATGCAGACGCACACCGGTTTCAATCAGCGCCAGCAATTGATCGACAGCCAGCGCCAGCGCCGCAGCGGCGGCACAGCCGAACAGCACGAACACCCAGTTCTGGGTCTGCAATCCTGCGAAGATATAATTGCCGAGACTGGTCTGACCGATCGGCGTGGATAGCGTCGCGGTGCCGATCACCCAGACTGCGGCGGTCCGGATGCCCGCCATGATCACCGGCAGCGCCAGCGGCAATTCCACCATCAGCAGCGACTGCCGCTGCGTCATGCCGACGCCCTCAGTGGCTTCCATGATCGCGGGATCGATACCCTGCAGGCCGGTGATCGTGTTTCGCAACACAGGCAGCATGCTGTAGAGCGCCAGCGCCAGCACCGACGGGAGGAATCCGAACGCGGAAAAGCCCTGTCCGAACCATTGCAGCGACAGTCCGGCCAGTGCCAGCAGCAGCGGATAGAACAGCGCCAGCAATGCGAGCCCCGGCACGGTCTGCACGATGCTTGCGATGCCGAGTGCGATGTCACGCAGCACCGGCTGGCGCCGCACGATCAGTGCCAGCGGGAAGCTGATGACGAGGCCGAGCGCCAGCGCGGTCAGGCTGACGCGCACATGATTGCCGAGATAATCCGGCAGGCGCGTCAGCGCATCGCTCCAGCGCGGATCGGATATGAAAATCATGCGTGGTCCTTCGGCAGCAATTCCTGCAATCGCTCTGCCTGCCGTCGGGGCGTGTTGAGCAATTCGCCGACATAGGCATCGGTGCTCCTGGACAATTCCTGCGCCGTGCCTTGCGCAACAAGACGTCCGGCGCGCATCACTGCGATCCGATCCGCAAGCAGCAGCGCCTCTGCCATGTCGTGTGTGATCATGACGGTGGTCAGGCCGAGGTTGCGATGAAGCGCGCGATAATCCTCGCCGAGCGCATCGCGGGTGAGGGGATCGAGCGCACCGAATGGCTCGTCCATCAGTACGATTTTTGGATGCGCCGCCAGCGCCCGCGCCACGCCGACGCGCTGGCGCTGGCCGCCGGAGAGTTCATGCGGGAAACGGTCGCGATGATTCTTCTCCAGCCGCACCAGATCGATCAGCTCATCGACGCGCGCGGAAATCTCTTGCGCGCGTGTTCCGAGTAGCCGCGGCGTAATGCCGATATTGCCGGCGACGGTCATGTGCGGAAACAATCCGCCGCTCTGGAACACGTAGCCGATGCTCCGGCGCAGCGCGATCGGATCGACGCCTTGCACGTCGTCGCCATGTACGCGGACGGTACCGCTCTCGGGCGCGATCAAGCGATTGGCCAGTCTCAATAGCGTCGTTTTGCCCGAGCCAGAGCCGCCGACGATTGCCAGAAATTCACCGGCGGTGACGCTCAGCGAAACATTATCGACGGCCTTTGCACGGCCTTGCTCGAAGCTCTTGCCGACGTTCTCGTAGGCAATGGAGGGCGCGGCACTGTTCATGTCGTCATGATGGACCATCGACGTGAATCTGTCGACGGTCTGCCTCTGGCGAATAACCTGGCTGGCGTGTAGCGTCCGGCGATCAACCGGAGCCTTTCCCTTCATGGCCAAAAACGACAAGACCTCGCAACCGCGCGCCAGGCAGTTAAAGCCCTATGTGGACCCGTTTCGCATCGACGGTTCGGGCGAGTTTCATCTCAAGTCGCACAAGCCCGCAGAGAGGGGCGATCTCGACAAGGATGCCGCGCACAAGATCATCGACGCCAATCGTGGGCGGCTGCGGGAGTTGCAGGAAAAGCTCTACGCTCATGATCGCTGGTCGGTGCTGCTGATTTTTCAGGGCATGGATGCGGCCGGCAAGGACAGCGCCGTCGAACACGTGATGTCCGGTATCAATCCGCAGGGCTGTCAGGTTTTCTCATTCAAGCAGCCGTCGTCGAAGGAGCTCGATCACGATTTCATGTGGCGCACGTCGATCAGCCTGCCGGAGCGCGGGCGCATCGGCATCTTCAATCGTTCCTATTACGAAGAGTTGCTGATCGTCCGCGTGCATCCCGAAGTTCTTGCCAAGGAGCGGATTCCGCCGGAGCTGGTGACGAAGAATATCTGGCGTGAGCGTTTCGAGGATATTTCGGCGTTCGAGAAGTACCTCGCGCGCAACGGCACGCTGATCCTGAAGTTCTTCCTCAATGTTTCGAAGGAGGAGCAGCGCAAACGGTTTCTCGACCGCCTCGAAGAACCGGCGAAGAACTGGAAGTTCTCGTTGGGCGATGTCGCCGAGCGCAAGCTGTGGGACAAGTATCAGGCAGCGTATCAGGATCTGATCCGCAACACCTCGGCCAAGCATGCGCCGTGGATCGTCGTGCCTGCCGATCACAAATGGTTCGCGCGCGTGGTGATCAGCTCGGCCATCGTCAGTGCGATGGAAAAACTCGACTTGCGGTATCCCGAAGTGGACAAGAGCACGACAGGGGAACTGAAAAAGGTGCAAGCGGCGCTCGAAAGAGAGGGACGCAGCGCGGTTCGCTTGCCCGAAAAGAAGGCTTGACCGACTATCACACTTGTCGGGAACACAAATTGATCTGCGTCCCCCGCAATTCACAGCTCGCATCTCGTGTGTTGCATCGCGGTGCCGGGGGAAATATTATCCCGATGGGTGAGGATTCCATCGGTGGCTAATTTTCGTGCGCGTGCTTTGTTGGCTCTCTTGATCGGCCTCGCCGTTGTGTCGAGTCTGATCCAGGTGCATGCCGAGTGGTGGCGGGCTTACACGCCAAAAGACTTTGAGGAGTGTTCCCAGAGCGCGGGACAGCCTGGTCTGTCGAAGGATGATCAGGCCAAAATCATCTCGGAATGCGACACGAAGTTCGTGGGCCGCCGCAAAACCGGCGGCGGCTACACGTATTTCGACTTCACGCAAAATCGTCACTTTGATATCGCCGGTCCGAATCCGACGCAGCAGGAGCTGAAGCGGATGGACCAGGAGTATCTGGCCTATCTCGAAGCGAACCGGGAAACGTCCGTCGTTGCGGAGGGCGCGCAAGCGCTCGCGGCAATCAATAATCAGATGAAACCGGTCATTTATGAAAAATTGCCGCAGCCAAAAGTTACGGTGAAGCAACCCGTTGCAACCAACAACGCAGGAGTCCGTAAGAATGCGGGTTGCAAGAACGATGCTTTATCCTGCGGCTGGGCAAAAATCACGACGGCCGTGGTGGATCTGCGAGAAGCTTTGCTCGGCGATACCAGGCACGTTCAACGGAAGCTTTAGTAGGTGTAGCCTGATAGCGAGCGATCGCGCCCTCCGCAACATTTCGTGATGGGGATACGAATCCCCGCGCTCCAGACCACTCTTATGTTCGACACGTCCTGTTCGTGAGGGGCGCTTTCTAGAGGCGTCTTGAAGGCGGAGCAGGATGCGGCGTCTGCGCGATGTGGTTCGTACCCACCTCGTCCGGAAGGCCGGGGTTGACCGTCCGGGCCAACTACGTGGCTCTGCCGTTCGCGGCTGGACGAGGCGAGGACGAAGGCAGGCGAAAGCCTGCCGGATCAGGGGGTCGATGAGCTCCCCCGTCCTCACCCGGAAGTACGGTCCCCGGCTCACAAATCGCCGCCAAATAGCAGTCAAGCTTGCGCAGACTGCGTAAACTTCTCTGCGGAGCGCCGTGAGGCGACGCGCTTCCGGGTTTCATCGCCTCGCACGCGATGCCGGAAGCGAAACGAATACAAGGTGCGCCTCGCGGCGCTCCATGCCCCTCGTGTTTTGAGGGGCGAAACTAAAAGCTCACCTCGCGCGGTGGCGCGAGAGCGATTATGCTCGTCTTTCGTTGGCGCGAATGGGGCAAGCCCCACACGCGCGCGCTGTTTGAAAATTGAATCGAAAGGTCGAAGTGAGCGCACGCGCGCGCAACATCCACGATCGTCATCACCGGGCTTGACCCGGTGATCCACGCCTTGCTTGCGATTTCGAGATAAGACGTGGATGGCCGGGTCAAGCCCGGCCATGACGAACTGCGATTGCATCGATGTAGCGGACAATTGCCAGTTCAGGGAGTATGGGTCCCCGCTTTCGCGGGGACGACGTGAGAGTATTTTCCAAGCCCTCCCATCAAAAAAGGACAGCCCTCCTGACCAATCTTTGGCGTTGCGGGGGCTCGCATTTCTCGTCTAGAACGACCTGACGAGGCGCTTCGGCAACCATCCGTCAACGGTTTGGTCCGATCATGCGCTTTTCGGGGAACGGAACGATGATTCGCGGCGGCATTCAGGGACAGCAGGAAACGGTGGCGCAAGCTGCTGGTTTCAATGCGATTCCGGCTGCGCCGATGTCGTCCCTGCGTTCGTCCCTTCTTGGCGGGCTCCTGCTTCTTATCTGCCCCTGAGAGCCGTCTGGGCATTTGCGCCTGGGCACTCAGGGGTTCGAAGATAGCACTGAAACCCGAGCGCCCTGATGTGGCGCACTTGACCGAAGGATTATCCTGATGACCACCCAAACCCAGTCCGACAAGGACCGCGTCGTCATATTCGACACCACCTTGCGCGACGGCGAGCAATGCCCCGGCGCCACCATGACCTTCGAGGAGAAGCTCGAAGTCGCCGCGCTGCTCGACACCATGGGCGTCGACATCATCGAAGCTGGTTTCCCGATCGCCTCCGATGGCGATTTTGAAGCCGTCCGCGAGATCGCCAAGCGCACCAAGAACGCCGTGGTGTGTGGTTTGTCGCGCGCCGGACAGAAGGACATCGACCGTTGTGCCGAAGCGATCCGCCCAGCGAAGCGCGGGCGCATCCACTCGTTCCTGTCCACCTCGCCGGTCCACATGAAATACAAGCTCCAGATGGAGCCGCAGGATGTCTACGAACTGGTAATCTCGTCGGTGACGCGCGCGCGCAACCACACCGACGATGTCGAGTGGTCGTCCGAGGACGGCACTCGTACCGAGTTCGATTTCCTGTGTCGCTGCGTCGAGGCCGCGATCAAGGCCGGTGCCACCACGATCAATATTCCCGACACGGTAGGCTACAGCGTGCCGGAGGAATATTACGACCTGTTCAAGCGCGTGCGCGAGACGGTGCCGAATTCCGACAAGGCGGTGTTCTCGGTGCATTGCCACAACGACCTCGGCATGGCCGTCGCCAATTCGATGGCGGGCGTGCGCGGCGGTGCGCGGCAAATCGAATGCACCATCAACGGCATCGGCGAGCGTGCAGGTAACGCTGCGCTCGAGGAAGTCGTGATGGCCATGAAGGTTCGCAACGACAAGTTGCCATACTGGAACAAGATCGACACCACGATGCTGACGCGCGCGTCGAAGGTCGTCGCGGCTGCGACCTCGTTCCCGGTGCAGTACAACAAGGCCATCGTCGGACGTAACGCCTTCGCACACGAGAGCGGCATCCATCAGGACGGCATGCTCAAGAACGCGCAGACCTACGAGATCATGCTGCCGGAGACGGTCGGCGTGAAGCAGACCTCGCTGGTGATGGGCAAGCATTCCGGCCGCCATGCCTTCATCCACAAGCTGGAGGAGATGGGCTACAAGCTCGCGCAGAACCAGTTGGAAGACGCCTTTGTGCGCTTCAAGGCGCTGGCTGACCGCAAGAAGGACATCTACGACGAAGACATCGAGGCGCTGGTCGATCAGGAGATCGCCCACTCGCACGACCGGATTCATCTGGTGTCGCTGACCGTCATTGCGGGAACTCATGGACCGCAGCGCGCGACCATGAAGCTCGACATCGAAGGCCAGATCAAGATCGAGGAGGCCGAAGGCAACGGTCCGGTGGACGCGACGTTCAACTGTATCAAGTCGCTGGTGCCGAACGAGGCGAAGCTGGAGCTCTATCAGGTGCATGCGGTGACCGCCGGCACCGATGCGCAGGCCGAGGTTTCGGTACGGCTGTCGCAGGACGGCCGCTCCGTCACGGCACGCGCTGCCGATCCTGACACCTTGGTGGCTTCGGCCAAGGCGTATCTCAGCGCCTTGAACAAGATCGTTATGAAGAAGCAGCGCGATATGCCGGTGGCTGCCGCCGGGCATTGATCGCTTCCTTCGTCGGTCATTTGAAAAACGCGGTGCATCGAAAGATGCGCCGCGTTTTGCGGTGCAGCAACGATGAGGACCCTGCTAACGGGCAATGGTCTTGACCGCACGCACCTGCGATGATCCGGTCTGGTCCGGAATTCGGAACCGCCACGAAAAGAGCGGTTCTCAACAATCCTCGGGAGGAAACATGAAAAGAATTATTCTGGCCGCGGCCTCCATCGCGGCTCTTGCCCTCGTTGGCCCAGCTTCAGCTCAAGCCCCGATCGTTATCAAGTTTAGCCACGTCGTTGCGACCAATACGCCGAAGGGGCAGGGCGCTGAGAAGTTCAAGGAACTCGCTGAGAAATACACCAACGGCAGAGTGAAGGTTGATGTCTACCCGAACTCACAGCTCTATAAGGACAAGGAAGAGGTCGAGGCGCTTCAGCTTGGCGCCGTGCAGATGCTGGCGCCCTCGCTCGCCAAGTTCGGTCCGCTCGGTGTTAGGGAATTCGAAGTGTTCGATCTTCCTTACATCCTTCCGGACAAAGCGGCGCTGGGCCGCATCACCAAGGGACCGATCGGGAAAAGCCTTCTGGCCAAGCTTGAGTCGAAGGGCATCACCGGCCTCGCTTACTGGGATAATGGCTTCAAGATCATGACGGCCAACAAGCCGATGCATAAGGTCGCCGATTTCCAGGGCCTGAAGATGCGTATTCAGTCTTCAAAGGTTCTGGACGCGCAGTTCCGCGCACTCGGCGCCATTCCGCAGGTGCTGGCTTTCTCGGAAGTCTACCAGGCGATGCAGACCGGTGTTATCGACGGCAACGAGAATACGCCGTCGAACGTTTACACCCAGAAGATGCACGAAGTGCAGAAGCACGCCACGCTCTCCAACCACGGTTACATCGGCTATGCGGTGATCGTGAACAAGAAGTTCTGGGACGGTCTTCCTGCTGACGTGAAGCCGCAGGTTGAAAAGGCGATGGCCGAAGCAACGACCTTTGCGAACGAAATTTCCCAGAAGGAAAACGACGACGCCATTGTCGCGATGAAGAAAGCGGGCACCACGACGTTCTACGAATTGACGCCAGCCGAGCGTGACGAATGGATGAAGGCGCTCGAACCGGTGACGCAGGATATGGCATCGCGCGTCGGCAAGGATCTGATCGACGCGTTCAAGAAAGAAGCCAACGCCAAGACCAACTGACATTGGCTGGATGACTAGGAAGTGGTCCGGGATTAGACCCGGGCCACTTTTGTCCGATAAGTTCAGGGAACACTGGACAAGAATCGCGCAAAACGTGGCTAACCGGGTAGGGGACGTTTCTTGAAATTATTCTTGCGCATTCTCGATCGACTCGAGGAGACGATCATTGCGACATTGATTGCTGCCGCGACGATATTGATTTTCGTTGCGGTGGTTCATCGTTACAGCACCACCCTCTCAGTGAATATTTCCAATTGGGGCCGCGCTCACGGTATCGACTGGCTGTTTCTTGGCGGCCAAGCCGTCTTCAATTTTTTGCGGCACGTCAATCTGACCTGGGCGCAGGAACTTTGCATCTACATGTTCGTGTGGATGGCAAAGTTCGGAGCGGCGTACGGCGTACGTACCGGTATTCATGTCGGCGTGGATGTCGCCACGCAGAAGCTGGCCCCTGAGAACCAGTATCGCGTCATCATGTTCGGGTTGTTCTGCGGCGCGTTTTTCACATTCGTGATCGCATCTCTCGGCACGCAATTCGTCTATCACATGGCGCAGACCGACCAGACCTCGCCGGATCTCGAATGGCCGGCCTGGATCGTTTATCTCGCAATTCCGGTGGGCAGCTATCTGATGAGTTTCCGCTTTATGCAGGTAATGTGGGGCTTCGCCAAAACCGGTGAACTGCCCCACCATGATCACGGTCATGTCGAGGGGGTGGCTGATGACGCGCCGACTGTGCCGGGCATTGTCGCTCACGATGTTTCAGTCGCGGGAGCTGTGCGATGAACACGGCGACTGCCGTTACCGGCGGACCGATCATTCCAAAACCCAAGTCGAATCAGATTTTGGGTGCAGTGATTCTCATCGGCGTTCCGATTCTTCTGTTCACTCTCTGTCTCGCTGCCAAATTCGGATTGGTTACGATCCCGCCGGGGCCGCGCGCCATTCTGTTGTTTACGTTGCTGGTCTCTTTGATGCTGACTGGCATGCCGATCTCGATTTCACTAGGTCTGACAGTTCTGACCTTCTTCTTCACGATGACGGGCGAAGACCCGCAAGTTGTTGCTCTGAAACTGTTCACCGGAATCGAGAAGTGGGAGATCATGTCGATCCCCTTCTTCATTCTGGCGGGTAATTTTCTCACGCATGGCGGCGTCGCCCGATTGATGATCGACTTCGCGGCGTCGATGGTTGGCCATTTCAAGGGTGGTCTCGCCCTTGCCGGCATCGTGGCCTGTGCCATGTTCGCGTTGGTCTGCGGTTCGAGTGTTGCGACGGTCGTGGCAATCGGCGGTGTGATCCTTCCGGAAATGGTTCGCCGCGGTTATCCGATGCACTTCGGCGCAGGTATCATCACGGTTGCCGGTTCGCTTGGCATTCTGATGTTGCCGTCGATTCCGAAGGTGATCTACGCGATCTCGACAAACACGTCGATCGGCGCGCTGTTCGTGGCAGGTCTCATCCCGGGTATTTTGCTGTCGGCGATGCTATGCGGCGTTACATGGTATCTTGCCAAGAAGCGCGGTTACCCCAGTATGGAGCGGGCTTCATGGGGTGAGCGTTGGAAAGCTTTCCGCGCGAGTTTCTGGGGGCTGATGCTGGTCGTTATTATTGTTGGCGGTATCTATAGTGGCCTTTTCACCGCCACTGAGGCTGCTGCAGTCAGCGCCGTCTACGCCGGCTTCGTCTCGCTGTTCGTCTACAAGGCGCTGAAATTGAAAGACGTGCCGCGCGTGTTGCTGCAATCCGCCAACATGAGCGCGATGCTGCTCTACATCATCACGAATGCAGTCGTGTTCTCGTTCATTCTCGCCAACGAGAACATCCCGCATGCGATCGCCGACTGGATCATGGACATGAATCTCGGCTGGATCGGCTTCCTGTTCGTCGTGAACATCCTGTTGCTGCTTGCCGGCAACTTCATGGAACCGTCGTCCATCATCCTGATTATGGCGCCGATCCTGTTTCCGGCCTCGCAACGGCTGAACATCGATCCCGTTCATTTCGGCATCATGATCGATGCGAATATGGAGGTTGGTCTTTGCCACCCGCCTGTCGGGCTCAATCTCTATGTTGCCGCGGGCATCGCGAAGATGGGCATCACGGAACTGACCAAAGCCGTGATGCCATGGCTGATCACGCTGCTCGTCTTCCTCGTGATTATTACCTACGTTCCGGAAATCACACTGTGGCTTCCGCGCCAACTGGGAATGCTGCGTTAGCTCCATGAGCTGAATTAATGCGCGTTCACCTAGGTGTCCAAAGCTTAAGTTGAAAGCACGATGGCGGCTGTCATCTTCGAGGGACTTTCACCTCGGAGATGCCCCCATGAAGAAAGCCATCCTCGCCGGCGTTGCGGCAGTTGCTATCCTCGGTTCCAGTGCCGTGTATGCGCAGCATCGTTATCACGAACATCACCGTATGAGCACGGAAGACCGGGCAGCTTTCGTCGACGCAAAAATCGCGGCCGTGAAGGCCGGCCTGAAACTGACCCCCGATCAGGAAAAACTGTGGCCGCCGGTCGAGACAGCGGTGCGCGACTTCGCCAAGCAGCGTATCGCGCAGGCCAATGCGCGCGCCAGCGAGCGTGACGCGCGGCGCGCCGAGCGGGATCAGAAGGGTTCCCAGGATCGCGGTTCCGGCGACAAGGCGGCTGCCGATCAAAGCCGCGATCTGGTTGCCCAGCTGCGCGACCGTGCGGACAGGATGGCGGAGACCGCTGCCGGTCTGAAGAAGATCGCAGATGCCGCCGACCCGCTCTACAAGAGCCTTGACGATGGCCAGAAGCGGCGGCTGACGATGCTGACCCGGATGGGTGGGCATCACGGCTGGCGTGGCCATGGCTTCGAGCGCGGCATGGATGGCGACAGATTCGACCGGGATCGCGGTCCCGGCCGGGATGGTGGCTCCGAGCGCCTCTGAGGCGCCTGGCCCAGGCCCCTTGGGACAACAGAAACCGCCGGATTTCCGGCGGTTTTTTATATCCGGAGCAGTTCCGGACCGGCGCTGTCTGAGGCCGGGAAAACCTGGCCACATTGCTGGACATGACGGTTTCGCTTTGCTAAACGACGCCGTCCTCAACGGACATCCGGTTGGATCCGGGCGCATAGCTCAGTTGGTAGAGCAGCTGACTCTTAATCAGCGGGTCCCAGGTTCGAGCCCTGGTGCGCCCACCAAACAAGTCGGACACAGCACACATCCGAATTGGCACCGCGAACAGCAAAATTGCGCGGGTCACTTCTGGGTCACATCCTGCGCCACGTACCTTTCTAGATCGCCAGCTTAAGTGGCGAGTGCATGGGATATCGGTGCTCGCATAAACAAAACTGTCGGCGTGCTATCGCGTAGACTGCTGGCGAGCTCAGAGGGCGTAATTTGCTTAACCTGAAAACAACAACGGCCTATCTCAATGTCCACTTCGCGCCCAGAGCGGGAGGAGGGGCAGATGGCGCTAGGCCCGATGCTCCAGGACTTTGCCGCTTTTATAGGCACAGATTGCTACCAGAAATGGCAACAGATAAAGCCGTTCCGAGCTGATGAGCTGGAATTGATTGCGTTTCAGTGGGTTGCCTGCAGGCTATCAATGGCATGAATCTTGATTAAAAATTAATAAGGTGGATGCGGGAATTGCCATCGGCGTTGTCCAACCCTGGCTAGGCATCAGGGAAAGGCGGGTAAGCCATGAAGCTAGTCACCGCCATTATCCAGCCATTCAAGCTCGACGAGGTGCGGGGCGCGCTGACGGTTCTCGGCGTGCAAGGCATGACCGTGACCGAGGTCAAGGGATTCGGCCGACAAAAGGGGCACACAGAGATTTATCGCGGCGCTGAGTATGCCGTGAACTTTGTGCCGAAGATCAGGATTGATCTTGTGGTCACCTCTGAGCAGGCGGACAAGGTCATTGCGACGATACAAAATACCGCGAGAACCGGAGCGGTCGGCGACGGCAAGATCTTCGTTTCTCTAGTCGAGCGTGCTGTTCGCGTTCGTACCGGAGAGACCGACGAAGCGGCTTTGTAAGCCTTCACCGACATCTGTTGCGACTGTTGCGACGAGGAGGCAGACAATGGAGTCCAGGATAAACGCGCGTCAAAGACTCGTGTCATTCGTGGCGGCTCTCTTGGGGGCAGCGCTTCTCTGTCTTGCATTTGGTGACATTGCGCTCGCGCAAGACGCGGCGCCGCCAGTCTGCGGCGGCAAGGTTCTGGAAAAATGCACTCCCAATTCCGGCGACACCGCTTGGATGCTCACGTCCGTCGCGCTCGTATTGATGATGACAATCCCAGGGCTTGGGCTGTTCTATGGTGGCTTGGTGCGCAAGAAGAACGTTGGCGACACAGTGATGACCAGCTTTGCCGTGACGTGCCTCGTCACGATTCTTTTCGCGCTCCTCACCTACAGCATGGCGTTTCGCGCCGGCACGCCCTTTGTCGGTGGCTTGGATCGCATGTTTCTCAAGGACATCCTGAGCGACATCGGCAAGGGAGGTATTGGCAATCCCAATCCGCTCGCCGCGACCATCCCCGAAAGCGTGTACATCTGCTTTCAGATGACGTTTGCCATCATTACGCCGGCACTCATCGCTGGCGCGTTTGCCGAGCGCATGAAATTCTCGGCCATGCTTTGGTTCATCGGCCTGTGGGCGATCTTTGTCTATGCGCCAATTGCGCACTGGGTCTGGGGACCTGACGGGTTCCTGGCTGCCGGCAACGATGCTGCATGGGTGAAGGTGCTCGATTTCGCCGGCGGTACCGTTGTGCACATCAACGCCGGCGTGGCCGGGCTTATGTGCGCCATCATGCTCGGCAAGCGCCGCGAGACGGGGCCGGCGCACAACATGGTGCTCACCTTCATCGGCGCCTCTCTCCTTTGGGTTGGCTGGTTCGGTTTCAACGCCGGCTCTGCCGTCACGGCAGGCATGCAAGCAGGAATGGCGATGTTGGTGACCCAGATTGCCACGGCCGTCGCCGCCTTTACCTGGATGCTGGTGGAATGGAGCCTGCGCGGCAAGCCGACCGTCGTCGGCATCTGCTCGGGTGCGGTCGCCGGCCTCGTCGCCATTACACCGGCTTCCGGGTTCGTGGGACCCATCGGTGCATTTGCAATCGGCATCGGTGCGGGCGCCTTCTGCTACTGGGGATGTACCGGGCTGAAGCGCATGTTCGGCTACGACGATGCGCTCGATTGCTTCGGCATACATGCGATTGGCGGAATCGTCGGGGCGCTGCTGACCGGTGTGTTCGCGGTCGAGCAATACGGCGGGACGGCAGGCGTTCTGGAGGGCAACATCGGTCAGTTTTACAATCAGTGCATCGGGGTCGCCGCCGTCTTTGTCTATGACGCCGTCGCCAGCTTGATCATCCTCACCGTGGTCAAGATGTTTGTCGGCCTCCGCGTGACCGAGAACACGGAACGCGAGGGTCTCGACTTGGCGTTGCATGGCGAAGCCATACAGTAATTCACGTCGTGGGGTGGCGTCCCGGAGCGCCGGCGAGGTGATCGAATAGAGCCGCGAGTTGCTGCGGTGCATGAGTCCGCTTCTGGCGCAAAGCGTACGATCAAGCATCCCCATACAGAGCCTGATGGTCTATTCGCAATGTCAGCAGCAATGACTTGGCTTCGTGGTTGCAGGTCGTGGCTGCATCTAGCTTGGACATGTGATCCTCAGGACCGATATGTACGGCGAATTGCTTGGCGAGTGATAACCGTCGATCCCGACATGCGCGTGTGCGGATTTACAGCAACGTCCTGCCGGTACCGTTATCGACCGTGTTAGTGCTGAAGGTTGCTACCGGGATGGGCATCGGAAAGGTCCGGGATGCCGTTTGGCTCGGTGGGCTTTTGCCGCGTTGCCGTACTGTGACTGCTGGCGTAGATCACCACCTGAGTCCTGTTCATGACGCCAAGCTTTCGCATGATTTCCCGGACATGAACTTTGACCGAGGTTTCCGTCACGTGGAGTTTGCGGCCGATGGTCTTGTTTGGATCACCCTGGCAAAGGCATTGGAGAACGGCCTGCTGGCGTTCCGTTAGGCACGGGGCGCGGACCTCAGCCCCTTGGGCGGGTGCCACGAGCGCCGGGCCATTGGCGGTCCGGCCATTGCCATCACCGTTGCCGTTAGGATGATGGTGATGACGCGAAGCGAAGGTATTCTTGACTCCGTTCGGGTAAATGGCGCGCGCCGGAGGACTGTCGATCGGACACCCGCGCGGCGGTTGCTTGTTGTCGTTCTCGGCCGACTTGTCGGTAGAGCATGATCGCGATGACGGCGGGGAGCTTCCCAGCTGCGCCGGGCCTACCGGCGACCCGCCTGATGATGTGTAGTTTCGAAAGTGCCCGATGCGAATTGCACAGGACGGAAAATAAGCTCCCCCCCGCAGGATGAACGAGAACGCTCGCAGCGCCAAATCCGGCAACATCGCATTGTTGACGTAGCCCTGCGCGCCTGCGTCCATCGCAGTCACAATTTCGTCGGAAGCCTCGCTGTCGGCCACCACTACAAGCGGCGCATGAGGAGCTAGCGCGTGTAGAACCCTCAATTCTTTCAAATTTTCGCGGCTGGTGACCGACGATCCACCGATGCTGAAAACTATCATCTTGCAGTCATAGTCGACGTCCAGTTTTCCGCAGGCCTTGTGGGATTGTGCCGAGATTAGTTCGAGATTTTCGTTAGTGGCCCACGAGTTGAGGAAGCATGCGATTCCAGCGCGCCGAAAATCCAACACGTCCACGACGAGAATCATGGCCTTCTGAATTTTAATCGACATGGTTCGCCCTCTAGGTGATTGGGCGCATTTCTGTTCCGACTCGCACTATTCCGACTATGTGCCGTACCAGCCATCGGCAAAGCGAAACTCTAGATTTTTTTACCAACGGTATTCTTGGGTAAGCTCTCTTGTTCCACTTGCGACCAGAAGCCTATTTTTCAAAATAGCATTTGCGGCCCATCAGCCTTCCTTTGCAACTACCTCTTTCGAGGTAGTTTCCGCAGGATCCCGCGCATTCCCGGAATCGTGCAATCGGTCTCGCCGGACCGAATCCGTCGACCCGAATAGGCACGAGGTGTATTAATCCGCGCGGATGGAAATCGACCGGGATTTTTGCTGCACCGAAGAACCCAGATGTCCAACTAATCGCCGGGATATCGGCCAAGCCGCTGATCACCACCGAACACTGGACGATGTTCGAATATCTCTTCAGACCGCTCCCGGACGCGTTTCGTCGCAGCCTCACTGAATCCAGTCCGCAGCAGCAAGGCTTCATGTCATTCGCTTATCGAACGTCCGAGGATGCGCGGCTATTCTACAGTATCTGCTGCGGAGGGATGTCGCGGTGAACTGCGCTGGTGGCTGAGTTGTTTGGCGAGCTGTTCAAGGCCGAACGTAGCTCCAGCCTCGCTCTTGCAGCTCCAATAGCCTGACCACACCAGACTTGACCACTTTAGCCTCCGGGATGATCGGAATGTCCTTGGCTTCGATTCTGGTCATGTTTTCCTTTGTGTTGCCGCATGCAGAAAAGACAAGGTTCGGCATGATTGCGGCCATGGTCTTGATCCGCTCCTTCACCGGAGACGTGTCCTCGCGCAGCATGTTCAACCCCGGACCGAAGGCGACGACTTCAACCTCAACTTTTTCGCCGAGCTCTCGGTAGTATTTTTCGATATTGCTGACGTTATTGAGCGCGGCGTTCATGGCCGTCTCGTCGCTGGTGTTTAACTGAACTGCCACTTGATGGCGGTGCTTTTGAGGCTGGGATTGACTTTGATCCGCCGGCTGCTTCGCGTTCCGAACCGGCGCCACCTTTGAGGGTAAAATTTGATTTCTTGCCTGCATCTGCGGCTTCTTGAGATCTAAGGGTGGCCGTTGCTCGCTCGCAGCCCACACACCCTGCGACAGAAGGATTAGGGACGCACTGCCACCGATCAGAAGCGCGAGTAATCGTGTCATGATGTGTCCTTTGCCGTGGTTCAGCGCATGTCAATGCTGACAGACTAACAAAGCGCCACGACGGTGATAGCTGTCTTAAGATAGGGAGCGCTTAGCGCCGTCGTGGGACTCTTTCGATTGCATCGAAAGATGCATCTCGACCAGACCGTTGAAGTGGAGAGCTCCGCGACCGAAACTCGCCGCGCATCTGTTCCTCCAGCCCCGCAGCAACGGCATGGCTGTTCAAAGAGGTCGCATGAAGAGACTACTTATTGCTCTTGCCGTTTCGCTGCCGGTGATTGTGTGGCTCGTCACGCCCCCGACAACCGAAAGTCCAAGTCCGGACAAAGCCGTTAGAGCAGTCGAGGAGACGGACCTCGAACACACCCGTTTACTGGAAAAGGAACGCAACCGGTCGGATGCTCTGATGCGCGACGTCGCTTTATTGCGGAGCGAATTCGACGCGGCGCGAACGGCGGCAGCGGAAGCGGCCAAAACGAAGGAAGCATTGGCGGTGGCGCAGAAGCTAGCCCTCGATCAGGAACGCGAGAAGTCGGGAATGCTCGAACAGCAGATGAAAGACGCGCAGAAGCAGATCAGCGCCCTTCGCAATGACGTTCACGACGCCCGCAATGAAGCCACGCGAGTGGCCCAAGCAATCAAGCGGATGGAAGCCGAGCAGCAACAGACGCTTGCTGAGGAACGGGATCGTGTTGAGGTCCTGAGCGCAGCGCTAGCCTCTGCGAAAGCCGCTTTCGATGCCGACAGCAGCCGTACACCCGCGCCGATTTCTCGGCAATCCTCGGAGCCGAGGGCGGTGCCGAAACTGGGAACAGCGAAGGATATTGCTCTGCCTAAAGAGGAGTGGCCTGAGGGAGCAAGGGATCTGGCGCCGTTGGAGCCTACGGATGCGGAGATAACCGGTGTTGCGGAAGAACAGAGGTTGCTGGCGCGAGCTGACACTTTGCTTCAGCAGGCCGACATCGGCGGAGCCCGGCGGTTTCTTGAACATGCGCTGGCGCTCGGCAGTTCCCGCGCCGCCTTCAGTTTGGCCGAAACCTACGATCCCATCGTGCTCCGCTCCTGGAACGTCCGCGGCGTTTCGAGCGACCTCGACAGGGCTCGCAAGTTGTATCGGCGGGCCCAGGAAAGCGGCATCGAGACCGCGAAGGAGCGATTGGAAGCTCTGAATTGAGCTTAACGCGCGCCAATTTAAATGAAGCCTCGGCAAAGGAGACGTGTCATGCGGATCACCAGGCTCATCGCGATGCTGGCCGTGATCAATTTCTCGGGCACCTTGTACGCGCAATCGCCGACCGGTCAAAAACCGGCCAGGATGGCCCGCGCTGCGACGGGAGTGTCTGCGTTGGTAGCCGCCCAGAGAGTGGAGATGGGCCGGAGAGATCGAATCAACTCGTGGACGGTCGGTCTCGCGGGCGGCTTCATCGAGGGCGCGCCGTTGCGGTTGGCCGCGGAAATTGCCCGCGTCGTCAACGATGGGGACAATCTGCATGTCCTTCCGATCGTGACCGGCGGCGCCACCGAGAACGTTAACTCCTTGCTGTATTTGAAGGGCATCGATGCCGCCATCATCAACATCGATGCGCTTGACGAATACAAGACACAGGTGCCGACCATCGATCACCGCTTGGTCTACATCCTCAATCTTTTTCCGTCCGAACTGCACATTTTCGTGCGACCGGAAATTCAATCATTGGAGGATCTGCGAGGCAAGAAAGTCAACTTCAACTCGCAAGGCACGGCAGCTGCCTATACTGGCCCGTTGATTTTCAGCCGGCTCGGGCTCGACATCGAAAAAATGTTCATTCCCCACCAAGTGGCGCTGCCGCAGATGCGTAACGGCGAAATCTCCGCTGTGGTGTTCGTGACATCGAAACCGGTCGACGCCTTCCTGAAGGGGCGCTGGGATCCCGGCTTCAAATTCCTGCAGGTTGGCTACGACAGCAAATTCGAAGACTACTACTTGCCATCGTTCCTCGAGCCAACGGATTATCCCAACCTCGTGCCCCAAGGACAACGCATCGCCACACTAGCAGTGCCCACGATCCTTGCGTCGTTCAACTGGGCGCCGCAATCCGACCGCTACCGCCGTGTGGCACGCCTTGTCGACAACCTGTTTGGCCGCCTGGACAAATTGCAGTCTCCAGGCTTCGACCCGAAGTGGAAGGAGGTCAATTTGCGGGCGATGGTACCGACACTGGAGCGATTCCGTCCAGCACAGGAATGGCTCAATCGGCCGCAGGCAGCAACTGCAGGGGAGGCGCGATGAAGCAGCTCTGGATAGCCCTGACGTTTGCGGTATCGATCGTCAGTAATGCCGGCTGGGCCCAAACCAGGAACTCGGTCGAACGTCTGAAGGCATGCTCTCTCCTTGAAGTCTCCGAGCGTCTGAGATGCATCGACAAGGTGCTCCAGGAGATTTCTCACGACACCCCTGTGCCGGAGCTTGAAGCGCCAACTTGGGTCGTGAGTGAGACCTCGTCGCCCGTGGACTACAAGCCACAGATTACTGCGCGCATGGCTGCACTGGCGCCCGCGCCTGACGGTCCGATCTCGTTGGATTTGCAGTGCCACGCCGGCCTTACCGCTGTGGTGGTGCGCATGAGCAGGGACTGGAAGCCGGTCGCCGACGATAACGTTCGGGTGACATATCGCGTTAATGACGAGGCGCCCGTCGAGACTCGCTGGCGGAGCACGCAGACCAGCAAAGGCCTGGTCTTCAATGGAGACGGAGCACGGTTGCTGCAGTCCTGGCCGGACGACGGACGAATGCTTTTCACCGTCTTCACCGATGGCAAAGGTCGTGAAGGACGTTTCCGAGTAACCGGACTAAACGTTGTCCGGAGCCGGATTGCAAACGTCTGCAACTGGCCCCCAGGACTTGTTGGGACACGCTGAAGCCTCGCGGGAGTTCGATGCCGAATGACGGAAGCCTCACAGCGACCAGCGAAGGCTGACGCGCGGCAGGAGAAACTTTAAAGCCACTGACAGAGGAAGTAGCGAACGAACGGCCGCCCGCAAACAGAACTAAGGCGCTTAATGCCGACATGAGAGGCTCAAGCCGTCAGCAGATTGTATTCGCGACGAAACTTATGCCGCGGGTAAATCGCAATGCGGTTTGTAGTTTGGGGCAACGCTCATGCCAAGTTGCACAGGGTCCTAACCAGGGAGGATGACCATGGTAACGTATGTCGTGCTTGCCAAGTTCACTGATCAAGGAATCCGCAACGCTAAGGATTCTCCGAAGCGAGCAGAAGCCTTCAAGAAAATGGCGAAGACATTTGGAGTGACTGTGAAGGACCTCTTCTGGACGCAGGGACGGTATGACACCGTGACAATCGTCGAAGCGCCAGATGAATTCTCCGCCATGTCGCTCAGCTTGAGTCTTGGTGCGCTCGGCAACATTCGCACCGAATCGTTGCGCGCTTTCTCGGCCACGGACATGACGGCGATTGTCGGCAAGATGATCTGACGATGGACGACATTGACCGGCATCCATAGCTGCAGCCACATTAGATTGTCTGCGCAGACATAACGTATCGTCGTGCCGATATCGGAATGGTTCATTGCGTGTTGAACTGGATGCACGTCCTTCGTCTGGCCGTACACGGTCCCGCGGGCCTTCGTGTCCGAAGCCGAGCCGTACGAATTGCCGGCCGCGGCCGAGTTCGCGCCCCCGAATATCTGGATATCGTATCACAGGTCCGCTTGCCCCAGTCATCCCACTCTGGTGTCGAGACCAGCTACCGCCACATCAGAATCCTAGCTTTCGGGAGGCGGAACGAAGCAGAGGATGCCCGCCTCGGGCGTGTAACACAAAACTGCGCGTCCGGTCGGGTTGCTATGCTCATCGAGAATCCTCTCCGCCGGGACTCGGAGCCAGAAAATCGACGAGACATGCCACTTGTGGTCAATCTTGACCTCATAACCTTGGCTATCCCGCCGCACTTCAGCGGTGCGGCAATCAGCGATTGAGCAACATTCTGCGCCCGTTCCCGGCTGTTTCAAACTGTTGAACCAAGGGGTCAATGACGGGTCGACGTTGTCGGGAGGCAGGGCATAGACAGGCGTGACGGATAGTGCGAACGCCATTGCTTCTATAACCAATGTTCGCACGCTGACCTCCGTTAAGACATGTGCGGCCGCATGAGCCAAAATTTCGAAGCGTGCGGGACGCTCCGGCGCTTGTCGATGCCTGCCATCATAAGAGCCTGCCGCGCCTCCCATCATTTATCGAGAGGGCGAGGACATGTGATCAGTTCTTCAAATCAAACTGTTTCCCAAGGTGGTCTCCTATTTGGACGATCCGCGCGACGCATTCGCCGTAGCCAACGGCGGATTTGGTAGCATCGTCAGCGTTTGTCCGAAATTCCCAGGAATCGCCAGCCGAAATCACAGAGACGATTATGCCCTCGGGACAATCGGCGTAGTGGTTCATTTCTTCTTTGAGCAGGGCAAGGAGATCTGCCGAGGTCTTTGCGGTTTTACTCATGGGCACTTACCTCCTGGCGGCGGTGGATTGAGACTAGCACTAAATGTGAAGCCATAGGAGGCGCTGCTTAATGTCAGCCCTTCAAATCAAACTCGCTTCGACGCCGGTCGGAAACCAGCATGATCATGTCATGCCGACTGGGATCGACGTCCGTGCTGTCCTTCATAATGAATCGCGGGGACGTTTGGTCGTGTCGATGTTATGTGTGCGTGAAATCGCCGGGTTTTAATCCCAGAGCCCTGACAGCTGCTTCCGGGAGTAGCCCCAAGGCTTCGACCCTTTCATTCGGGGCCATCACTGCGCCGACGATCGCCTCGGCTTTAGCCGGATCCTCCTCGGCCACATAGTAGACCGATCGAACAGGCGAGCCGCCCTCTAACCGCTCAGTTGTTACGAGTAAAACCTGACCATTTGCCATGTCGCCAATATGGCACGGCTGAGATGGCGCTTCCACGGGGCAAGACGAGCGAGATTACGGCTGACAACCTGCTGCTCTGCAATAAACTTGTAAGGGCCGGTCGTGACGAACGCGGTTATTCGCGGGCCAGCAGTGACTCGATCGCGGGGGCTACGCTGAGTCCCTGAAGCTGTGGCTTCAGTGCAACTCGCTCACGTGCGAAGCGCTATTGTCAAAATGGTCCCCGCCGCCCGAGTCATTGAAGGTGATACTTTCGGGGCTGTGGGCAAGGGGCTCACGATCGAAGCTGCACAGCGCTATGGCGTTACTTATTGAGCTGGCCGACGATGGCGTGATCGTTTCGCGGGGCACCCGGAAGCGCGCCGATCGGCGCTGCTAGGCGGGGACGCGCGTTACATTGGACCACGTGAAAAAGCTTAAAGCATCTAGCGTTCGCTCGGTTGCCGGTTCATGTCCTCCAAGAGCCCGCGCATCGCGTCGATCTGCTTGCCGAATTCTGTCCAATCGCCGGATTTTAACCGCTCCATTGCTTGATTGTAGCGATCGAGCGCCTGCTGCGACCGATTGGCTGCAGGGTCTGCGCTTGGTATTTTCGCTGCAGCGTCCGGTGTCGGCGGCGCTGCGCCGGTTTCAATGAACAGCGCGGACAAGGCCTCGGCAAGCGTCTCCTTCATGACGACATGCTCACCATAAGCCGCGATCACGCGCTTGAGCTCAGGCAAGTGTCCTTGCTCCGCTCGCAAATACAGCGGCGATACATAGAGGATTGAGTTCTCGATCGGGATCACAAGCAGGGTTCCCCGAATCACCCGCGAACCCATTTGGTTCCAGAGTGATATCTGCTGGGAGATTTCCGTATTCTGATGGATCCGCGCTTCGATCTGGAATGGTCCGTAGACGAGCTTCTCCTTTGGAAACTCGTAGACGATCAGCTTGCCGTAGCCAGGAGCGTCGCAACGCGCAGCGAGCCAAGCGATCATGTTGTCGCGGCGGCTCGGCACCATGGGGATCATGAGGAAGAACTCGGCCTGCGGCTCCCCGGGCAGCCGCATGATGATGTAGTAAGGGACCATCAAGGCCGCGCCGCCATCGCCGTCCGGCTGGCGCGGGAATTGCCAAAGATCCTCGCGGTTATAAAAAACGTCGGCTGCTTCCATGTGGTAGGCCTGATAGAGCCGCGCCTGAATCAGGAAGAGGTCCTCCGGATAGCGAATATGCTTTTGCAAATCCGGTGGCATAGCCGCAAGCGGCTTGAACAATCCCGGGAAGATGCGCTGGTAGGTCGCGGCGATCGGATCCGTCGAGTCAATCAGATAGAAATCGACAGTACCGTTATAGGCATCTATGACGATCTTCACGGAATTGCGGATGTAGTTGAGATTGAGGTCAGGCGCAGGCTGCGCAGATGGAAAATAGTCGCTCGTCGTATAGGCATCTTGCATCCAGAACATCCGCCCCTCGCTGATGACCAGGTAGGGGTCACGATCGAGGCTCAGGAATGGGGTGATCGCGCGCACCCGCTCCTGAATATTGCGCCGGATCATTATTCGGCTGTCGTCGGTGATGTAGCTTGTAAGCAGCAAGTTCATGTCGCCGAAGTAATTGGCGAAGATGATTCTCCGCACCAGTCCCGACAGGGGGACGCCGCCGGTGCCGTCATAGGTTGCGTAGACGTTGTCTTTCCCCTTTGGATAGTCGAATTCCGGCGTGGTCCCCCTAACGATGACGTAGTCGCTCTTCTGCTGTCCGTAATAGATGCGCGGCTCGCGAACTTCGGGGCCTCCGTCCGCGACCGGAGGAATATCGCGCAAATAGAAGGGTGGGAGCCCTTCACTGTTCTTTTGAGTCACTGGGCTCATCACCGCACCGTTGCCGTGGGTGAACAGGAGGTGGAGGTTGACCCACGTCTGTGCGTTAGGCGGCAGCAGCGAGGATTTTAGCTCACGTGCCGAGAGCATCACGCTTTGATAGGCGCCACCAAGCCAGTAGCGATCTACATCCAGATTGTGAAGCTTGTAGTAGGTGCGAATTTCCTGCAGCTGCGCGTACGTGTCCGACAACGGCTGCCAGTCCCATAGCCGTATATTGTCGATCGTCGCCTTGTTGGATTCAAGCGCCTTGAAGGTAAGGTTCTGTTCGGCCGGGAATGGCTTTGCCGCGATCTTATCAAGATTGTAGGCCTCCCGGGTCAGCTTGATGTTGCGTTCGATGTAGGGGCGCTCCAACTCCAGTTCGTTCGGTTTGACAAGCAATCGCTGAAACAATCCGGGGACCACGCCGGACAACAGAAAAACGGCGCTAAAGACGAGAATCATCGCCGCAGTTGGGAGCCGGTAGGTGCGCACTCGCAGGTTCGCCCATGCGGCGAATGCCGCGATGGTCGAAAGCCCGATCAGCAACCACAGGACAGGTAGCTCGACATGAACGTCAGTGTAGCTTGCGCCGACCACGACTCCATTGTCGCCGTAGAGCAGCAGATAGCGGTCGAGACCGTAGGACCATGCCTTCACGGCAAAGAAGAAGCCGAGCAGCACGGATCCGTGGGCAATCGCTGTTGGCGACATCGATCGTTGCCGGGCTTGGTATTCAATGTCGCCGTGCGCCCAATAGATCAATCCAGCGAAAAGCGCGCTCACGAAGAGCGTGAACAACATCCAATTCTTGACGGCGATATAAGCGGGCAGAGAAAAGAGATAAAATCCAATGTCCTTGTCGAAAAGTGGATCGTTCGCGCCATAGGGCACGTGATAGAGAAACTGCAGAAAAACGCTCCAGTTGCCGACCTCTCCAGAGGCGACGAGCAGGGCGACGAGTCCGGTGGTCACCGCGACGGAGAGAGGCCAAGGCATCCGATCGCGCATCGTTTCGAATAGATCGGATGGCGTCGCAGCGGCCGCGAACTTTCGCCCGACGCCAGCGGGAAGCCGGGCTCCCTTCCGCTGGACAAACTCAAGTGCAAGCCGTGCGTTTGCCCACACGACCAAGGCAGTTGCTATGAAGACGACGAAAAACACGCCTGCTTTTGCGCCGATCGTCGTCCAAAAGACATTCAAATAGCCGATCGCGGAAAACCACATCCAGTCGACCAGAATGGCACCGGTGAGCCCCAGCAGGACTAGGCTGACCGCTCCGGCGATAGCCGCAGTAAGGAGCGCTACCACCACGTTCCGCCGCGGTGCTTGCCGCTCTGGCCCGGTGATCCCGATCGTCATGGTTTGATTATAGCAGAAGTGAGAGACGCTCACTGCTCTATCTGCAGTTCAATGTTCGCTTCTGGCGCAAGAGGGACTTTCTGTACGGCTCCTTGTGAGCCTGAGCCGACACCGAGCTCGGGCCGGCATTGCATACATCCCACGCGACCGCGAGGCCCACCGGGCGTCGGCGCTCAACTTGCGGGCTGGGCATCGCGTCCAAGCCATGCATGTTGACGGTCAAGCACCAAGGCTAAAACACTCCCACCCGATGCGGAAGTCCGGGGCGAGAGGAAGATGAGATTGATGTGATCATCGCGTGCGGCGACTTGCGCCCTAAGCATGGCTAGAAGCTAATTTTGCTTCCCGCTTTTTCGAATTTCGGGTAAGATATGTGCCGCAGGCAGTCTTGGAAAATGGACCTAGCCTCTTTTTCGAGTTCTCTGATTGGGTTGATCCAGGTCCATGGACCTTGGATGATTGCCGTCGTTGTTGCGCTCGAAAGTGCCGGCGTGCCCCTTCCCGGAGAGACGATCCTTGTTGCTGCTGCTCTCCTGGCCGCCACTACTAATCAGATCGATATTACTGTCGTTGTAGCCGCGGCCGCTGCGGGTGCGATCGTCGGAGACGGGATCGGATACACGGTCGGGCGCCGCTTCGGAATGCCGCTTCTTCGCAAATACGGGCGATACATTCGTCTCGATGAAAACCGATTGCTGATCGGTCGATATTTGTTTTTTCGGTATGGGAACGCTGTCGTGTTCTTTGGCCGCTTTATCGCGGTGCTGCGAATGTTTGCGGCGTTGCTTGCTGGCGCAAATGGCATGCCGGCGGGGCGCTTTTTTTTCTTCAACGTGAGCGGGGGAATTTGCTGGGCGTGTCTCTTCGGCTTCGGTGCTTACGCTGTCGGAACCGAAATCTATAAGATCTCTGAAACATTGAGCCTAGTGTCACTGGGATTGTTTATTGCCGCTGGATCTGCGCTTTCGATCATCATTCGGCGATATGAAACTGTGCTTCTTCGTCAGGCCGAGCGCGGGCTGCCGGATCGCTAATGCAAATCGAAATGAATTTCTGTCGCTGGCGGCGAGTTCAATGGGTCAGCGCAACACTCAAATCTTGTAGCAAAGATGGAGTGTGGACATGAAACAGCGACGTCGCATTTATTATTCGGCGGCCCAGCGAGCCGAAATCTGGGATCGCTGGCAGGCCGGCGAGTCGATCAGTTCGATCGGGCGTCGATTTGACCGAGAGTCCTCGTCGGTCTTTTCGGTGATCTCGCCTTCCGGGGGCATTCGTCTGCCGGATCGACACCGTGCCAAACGGGCGCTCAGCCCTTCTGAACGAGGCCGAAATGCAGCGCTTTGCAGAGGGAGCCATTCCCGCGTCCGTGGGACAGTGCGGCGGAGAAGCATCGGACTGATCTGAGTAGGTTCATCCAGCTTGAGCCGCGACAGGTTGTCACGCGAAGGAAGAACTTTCGTTTGCGGGTCGACGGCGCAGTTGCATCCGTCGGCGACATCGCCGCTCTCTGGAATATCGTTTTTGTGCGACATGCGGTGCGATTGACCGCCGCCGCTGCGAATGCGCAGCTTGGCAAGCAAGACAAAACCTAGAACGCGAATGCTTACTTCCGCGCTTACTCATTCGATTCATTGAAGGAGACGAGGATATGAAATTGAAGTCGATAGTCGCTTCGGCACTTGCCATTGCCTTTGGCGCAGCGACATTCGCCGGTGCGGCCATTGGCCAGACCGGCAATGCGGGCGGTCCGCTGGTCAACGGTGAGTGGCTGGAGAAGAATTTCAACAACCCGAAGGTGCGGATTGTCGAGGTCAGTGTCGATACCGGCGTATTTGAGCGTGGTCACATTCCGGGCGCGCAGAACATCGTCTGGCACACGGATCTCGTGGATACCGTGCGCCGTGACATCGCCTCGAAGGAGAAATTCCAGGGTCTCGTCCGCAAGCTGGGCGTCGATCAGGATACCACCGTCGTGCTGTACGGCGACAACAACAACTGGTTCGCCGCATGGGGCGCATGGGTGTTCGATATCTACGGCGTCAAGAACGTCAAGCTGCTCAACGGTGGCCGCAAGAAGTGGGAAGCCGACAAGCGCCCGCTGGATACGCGCGTAGCGGCTGTTCCCGCAAGCAAGCTGACGATCTCTGCTCCAAACGAAAGGCTACGGGCCCGTCTCGCCGACATCCGCGCCGCGTCCGATAGCAAGAACGTCACCATCGTCGATATTCGCTCGGCAGATGAGTATTCCGGCAAGATCTTTGCACCTCCCGGTTCACAGGAACTGACGGTGCGTGCCGGCCATGTTCCGAATGCGCTGAACGTGCCGTGGGGCCGCGCTGTCGCCGAGGATGGCACCTTCAAGTCGCCGGAAGAATTGAAGAAGCTTTACGCGGATGCGGGCATCGACGGCAAGAAGCCGATCATCGTCTACTGCCGGATCGGCGAACGCTCGAGCCACACCTGGTTCCTGCTGTCGAAGATTATCGGCTATGACGTGAAGAACTACGATGGATCGTGGACCGAATACGGCAACTCGGTCGGCCTTCCGGTCGTCAACGTTGCAGGGACGGTCTGGGGCGTGAAGTGACCTCAGCCGAGGGGAATGCGGAGGCACATCCTGTGCCTTCGCAAGATGGTTCGCAGGCGCCGGGCGTGAGCCCGGCGTCTGTTTCGTTGTCGTTGGGACAACCCACGGTTCTCGCCGCGCTGGCGATCGTGCTTGCACTCGGAGCATCGGCTTTCGTTCTGCATGCGCAGGGTCATGCCGCACTTTCGCTCTCGGTTGTTTTCGGCGCTGTGTTTGGAATTGTGTTGCAACGATCGCGCTTCTGCTTCTTCTGCATGTTCCGCGACTGGTACGGTGACCGCGATCCGCGCGGACTGCTTGGCCTTCTCGTCGCACTCGCAGTCGGAATGCTCGGCTATACGATTGTCTTCGGCGCGTGGCTGCCGGATGCAACGACCGGACGCCTCCCGCCTGATGCCTTCATAGAGCCGGTCAGCGGTGCACTTGTCGCCGCCGGATTGGCCTTTGGTGCGGGCATGGCGATTTCCGGCTCCTGCGTCAGTGCGCATCTTTATCGGCTGGGCGAGGGCTCGCCGACAGCACCGTTCGCGCTGGTCGGCGCATTCGCTGGCTTTGCAATCGGATTCTACACGTGGAACACGATCTATCTCTTCGCGGTTGCGGACACGCCGGTGATTTGGCTGCCGCGATGGCTGGGCTATGCCGGCGCAATCCTAGCGGCTTCCGCCGTATTGATCCTGATTGCGTATGCGCTGACGCGCACGCCACGAAAGATCGAAAAATTCGTTTCGCCAAATCCCGATTTCTTTACATCGGTCTTCATCCATCGTTGGCCTGCATGGATCGGCGGTGCTGTCATCGGCGCACTCGGGACGGCATCATACTTTCGCGTCGCTCCGCTGGGCGTCACGGCGGAAATCGGCAGCCGTGCGCGGCAGGCCGCCACTGCCATTGGCATCCTGCCGGACCGGCTTGAAGGGCTCGATACCCTGCGCGGATGCATCGCGGTCGTGCGCGATGCGCTGCTGTCTCCCAATGGCGTGTTTGTACTTGCGTTGATCGCGGCTTCGTTCGCAGCGGCCCTCGTGGCACGGCAGTTCAAGCCTGCGCGTCCTAGCGACGGTCAGATTGTGCGCGGCTTGATCGGCGGTGTGCTGCTCGGGTGGGGCGCGATGACGGGTCTCGGCTGCACGGTCGGTACGTTGCTGTCCGGCATCATGGCGGGCGCATTATCCGGCTGGATATTTGGCGCGGCGGTGTTCGCAGGAGCGGCCGCAACGCTGTGGGCGGGACGGCGCCTGGGTCTTCTTGCGCACGCATGAATTTTTGCGGGTGAAGCATGCAATAGAGCGTAGGACACGCGCCCATACATCAGCATCAACGAGAAAGGATTTTTCAGCGCGGAAGCTTATGTAACCGACGTGTTGCTTTGTTACATGGGCGTATTGCGGCGCATCAATTTTCTGATAAGCGAGAAAGGTCGCCAGCGCGGCTTGTAATTTCAGATCACGGAACCGCTCATCAGATGAACGCGCCTTGGCTGCAGCAGAGTGGAACGCCATTGCGCGCGGACCTCGCACCGGCGTCTTTGTCCGGAATCACACTCGAAGACATTCGAAAGGTTTATCCGGCGCGAAAGGGCACCGGCGAGGTGGTCGCGCTCGACGGCATCAACCTGCAGGTTCCGGAAGGAGCCATCATCGGCGTCATCGGACGCAGCGGCGCTGGCAAGTCTTCGCTGATACGTCTGATCAACGGCCTCGAACGCCCGACGCAAGGCTCGGTGCGTGTCAACAGCACCGAGATCACGGCACTCGATGAGCCGTCCCTGCGGCAGGCACGGCGATCGATCGGGATGATCTTCCAGCATTTCAATTTGCTGTCGTCCCGGACGGCTTTTGAGAATATCGCGCTGCCCCTTGAAATCGCCGGCGTCTCGAAGAGCGAGATCATCAAAAGGGTCGAGCCTTTGCTCGATATGGTTGGGCTGGTCGATAAGCGTGACCGTTATCCCGCCGAATTGTCCGGCGGCCAAAAGCAGCGGGTGGGCATTGCCCGTGCGCTTGCGACCAATCCCAGCGTCCTGCTGTCGGACGAAGCCACATCCGCGCTCGATCCGGAGACGACCGATCAAATTCTCGCGTTGCTGAAGCGCATCAATACCGAGCTTCGCCTAACCATTCTTTTCATCACGCACGAAATGGCGGTGGTGAAGGCCCTTGCGGATCGCGTTGCTGTGCTGGAGCACGGCAAGATCGTCGAGGAGGGAACGACATTCGATATTTTCGCATCGCCTCAGCATGAAGTTACAAAACGGTTTGTTGGTTCGGTCACGGGCAGCCAGGCGCCGGAATGGCTGCTCGCCCGGCTCAAGGCAGCGCAGCAACCGGGCGATCAGGCCGTGCTCCATGTCTCCTTCAAGGGAGCCGATGCCAGCGGACCGCTGCTATCGCAAATTTCGCGAACGTTCGATGTCGATGTGAACATTCTCAACGGGCAGGTCGAGACGATCGCGGGGCATCCGTTCGGCACGCTCATCGTCTCCGTTCCGTCGTCGTCCGATCTTGTGGGCAAGATCATCGGACAACTCAAATCCAATGGTAACGCGGTGGAGCATCTCGGCTATGTCTCCTGAACTCATTCAAATGATCGCGTGGTCGACCCTCGACACGCTGATGATGGTCGCCCTGTCCGGTTTCTTCGGAACGCTGATCGGTCTGCCGCTTGGAATCTTCCTTGCGACTAGCCGGGCCAATGAATTGTTTCCAGCGCCGGCGGTGAACCGCATCGTGGGGCTCGTCGTCAACGCCACGCGTTCGACGCCGTTTATTATCCTCGTCGTCGCCATCGTGCCTTTGACGCGCTTGATCGCGGGAACGTCGATCGGCACCGCTGCGGCGACCGTGCCGCTGACGATCGCGGCGATTCCGTTTATCGCCCGCGTCATCGAAGCGGCCATTCGCGAGGTGGATCAGGGCTTGATCGAGGCGGCGCGGGCATTCGGCGCGAGCCCGCTGCAGATCGTGCGGAAGGTTTTGCTGCCGGAAGCGCTGCCGGCTGTCACGCTCGCGTTGACGCTCACTGCGGTCAGTCTGATCGGTTACTCGGCCATGGTCGGAGCGGTCGGCGGCGGCGGTCTTGGCGATCTCGGCATTCGCTACGGCTATCAGCGGTTCATGCCCGAGGTGATGCTGACTGTTGTTCTGGTGCTGATCGCACTTGTTCAGAGCGTGCAGACCATCGGCGACACCATCGCGCGGCGCCTCGACAAGCGCTCGCGTCGTTCATGAACCATCAGAAGGAGTTGTTTTCCATGCGCACGCTCACGGCGTCTGTCGTTGCTCTTGCCGCGTTGATCGGTGTCGCCCAGGCCGAAACGATCAGGGTCGGTGTCACGGCCGGGCCGCATGCCGAGGTGCTTGATGTCGTGCGCAAGGTGGCCGCCGAGCGCGGCCTCGACATCAAGGTCGTCGAGTTCACGGACTATGTGGTGCCGAACCAGGCCTTGGCGCAGAAGGATCTCGAGGCGAATTCCTTCCAGCATGAACCTTATCTCAAGAACCAGATATCGAAGACGAACTGGAAGATCGTGAAGGTCGCGAACACCATTGCGTCGCCGCAGGGCGTTTATTCGATCAAGTACAAGAAGCTGACTGATCTGCCTGAGGGCGCACGCGTGGCAATCGCGAACGATCCATCCAATGGCGCGCGGGGTCTTCTGATCCTGGAGGAACAGGGACTGATCAAGTTGAAGAACTCCGGCAGCGTCACGGCGTCGGTTGCCGGCATTGTGGAAAATCCGAAGAAGCTGAAGTTCGTCGAGCTTGACGCTGCGCAGCTTCCGCGTTCGTTGCAGGATGTCGATCTGGTTTCGATCAACAACAACTACGCCGTTCAGGCGGGGCTCAATCCGGCAAAGGATGCCATCGCGCGTGAAAGCCTCGAAGGGCCGTGGATCAACATTCTCGCGGTGCGCGAGGAGGACAAGGATAAGCCCTGGGTCAAGCAACTGATCGGCGCTTATCATTCGGAGCCGGTCAAGCAGTTCCTCGATACCCGTTTCAAGGGCACCTACATCGCAACGTGGTGAGCGGATCCCGCTCCAAAGGATTGAATTGATGAAACGCAGACATTTCGTGCGGTTGCTGGCGATTGGAACGCTTGCCGCCAGCTTTCAAGGCATCGCCTCGGCGCAGCAATCTCAAGTCATCAAGGTGGGCGTCACGCCGGGCCCGCATGCGCAGATTCTAGAGGCTGTGAAGCCGATTGCCGCGAAGAAAGGGCTCGACATCCAGATTGTCGAATTCTCCGACTATGTGGTGCCGAATGCTGCGCTGGAGTCTGGCGAGTTGCAGGCCAATTCGTTTCAGCACAAGCCTTATCTCGACAATCAGAAGGCGGATCGCGGCTACAAGATCGAACCCGTCGGTTACACGGTGAACTTCCCGATCGGGATTTACTCCAAGAAGCACAAGAGCTGGGACGCCGTTCCGCAAGGCGCCACGGTTTCGATCCCGAACGATCCCACCAACGGCGGTCGTGTCCTTCTGCTGCTTCGTGACAAGGGCGCGCTCAAACTGAAGGATGGCGTAGGCTTCAAGCCGACCATCGCGGACATTGTCGAGAACCCCAAGAAGCTGAAGATCGTCGAGATCGACGCAGCGCAGACGCCACGCACGCTGGACGATGTCGATGCGGCAGCGGTCAATACCAACTATGTCACGCAGGCGGGCCTCGATCCGGTCAAGGACGCGATCCTGCGGGAGGACCCGAAAGGGCCTTATACGAACCTGATTGCGGTGCGCGCCGCGGACAAGGACAAGCCGTGGGTCAAGGTATTGGTCGAGAGCTATCAGACACTGGAGATCCGCGACTTTATCCTGACCAAATTCAAGGGCGCGGTGCTGCCGGCCTGGTAAATCCCGTTCGCTGCGAAGGTGTAAAAACAAAAAGGCCGGCAGATGATGCCGGCCTTTCCATTTTTTGATGGTCGTGCCGTTACCAGGTCGTCAGAATCGTGCCGTTGAATTTCTTCTCGGTGAATTCCTTGACCGCGGGTGAGCGGTAGATTTCGACAAACCGTTTCAGGAGAGGGTTGTCCTTGTTCTTGGCGCGCACGGCGAACACGAGATTCCAGTTGGTGTCCGCGCCTTCAAGAAGCAGGGCCTTCTTCGGATCGAGCCCGGCATTCAGAGCGTAGTTCAGATTGACCGCCGAGAAATCGAGATCATTGAGCGAACGCGGAAGCTGGGCCGCGTCGAGTTCCACGATCTTCAGTTTCTTTGGATTCTGCGCGATGTCCGCCACGGTGGCCTTAATGCCGATGCCCGGCTTCAGCTTGATCAGGCCGGCTTTCTCGAACAGTTGCAGGGCGCGTGCGCCGTTGGATGGATCGTTCGGAATGGCGGCGCTGGCGCCATCCTTGATCTGGTCGATCTTTGTCACCTTGTTCGAATAGATGCCAATGGGCACGATGATGCTCTTCGCGATCGAGACGATGTCGTACCCGCGCTGAGCCACCTGGTTGTCAAGATAAGGCTGGTGCTGGAAATTGTTGATGTCGAGATCGTCCTGCGCCAGCGCTGCGTTCGGCACGGTGTAATCCGTGAATTCCGTGATCTTGAGCTCAATGCCTTCCTTGGCGGCGAGGTCACCGGCGAAGCGAAGGATGTCGGCATAAGGCCCGGCGGTGACGCCGATGCGAATGACTTTTCCGTTGTCGGCCTGCGCCGCAGGAGATGTTGCGAAAGCCACGGCTAAAGCGGCTGCGGCGAGGGATTTGCGTATCATCGACAGAAGTCCTTGTGAGATAAACGGGCGCAAGTGCGCTCCATGCCCAAGGCTATTTTGCGACGTTGTCTTCGGTCAATTTTGTATTTTCTGGTGAGATGAGGTGAAACTTCCACACGTGCTGCGATCATGAGATGGACGTGCTCATGCGTGCGACGAAAATTCACATCCTTCGCAGCACCCGAGCGTAGGGATTTGTCATGATGCTGTTCGAAGCATTTGACCGATTGTCTAAACTTGCTCCTGGCCCCAGCGCTGCACAGTGACGCGCGTAAGGGTGCGAAAGATCACGCCTTCGACCAATAGGCCGATCAGGATGACGGTCAGCAATCCCGCAAAGACGCTGGCGGTCTCCAGCTGGGCGCGGCTGGTGTAGATGAACCAGCCAAGCCCCCCTGAGCGCGCGCTGACACCGAATACCAGCTCCGCTGCAATCAGGGTACGCCAGGCAAAGGCCCAGCCGATCCGCAGGCCGGATAGAATTTGCGGGAAAGCTGCGGGGACGAGAATCTCCACCACGAAGCGCCCGCCCGACAAGCCGAGATTGCGGCCAGCCATCCGCAGCGTCGGCGGCACGGCGAGAAAGCCGCCATAGCAGGCGAGTGACACGGGCCACAGAACCGAATGAACGATGACGAAAATCAGGCTCGGCGTCCCGATGCCGAACCACAGCAGCGCGACGGGCAGAAGCGCGATTGCCGGAAGCGGATTGAACATCGACGTCAGCAGGCCGAGCGCTTCGTTGCCCCACCGAGACAAGGCGGCGATGGTGGTGAGCGCCGCGGCGACAGCGATCCCCAGCACGTAGCCGGTAATCAGCACGCGCAGCGACGTCAGCGTGCGGTCTGGCAACTCGCCGGACAGGATTGCAGACCACAGGGCCGACAGCGTCGCTCCCACGGTCGGGAGCAACAGGGCATTGTCGAGCCAACGCGCATAGAGCTCCCACACAAGCGCGAAGCCCGCGAGTATGACCGCGCGCCGCCAGGAAGTACCTGCGAACATGCGGTGCAGGGCCGGAACGTGGACCAGATGTGGCGCGGCGACGTCAGGCATGCTCGGCTTCCGGGTCGGCAAAGACGCTCTGCTGAATCTGCTGCTCCAGATCTGCGAATGTTGCCGTGCCGCGCAAGCGACTGCCGAGCGGGACGTCAAACGTCGCGGCGAGGCGGCCCGGATGCGGCGTGAGTGCGAGGATACGGGTTCCAACGCGGATCGCTTCGTCGATGCCATGCGTCACGAAGAGGGCCGTGCTGCCGGTCTCCTCGCAAAGCCTGAGCAGCTCGTCCTGCATTTGTCGGCGCGTCAGCGCATCCAGCGCTGCAAAGGGCTCGTCCATCAGCAGCAGAGCTGGCTCCAGCGCGAAGGCACGCGCGATAGCAACGCGTTGCTTCATCCCGCCGGACAATGTATGGGGATAGGCATCGATGAAGTTCTTCAGTCCGACACGGCCGAGCCAATGCCGCGCGACGTCCTCTGCTTCAATTCGCGATAATGATTTGCCGCGTTCAAGGGCATAGCGGACATTGCCGAGCACCGTGCGCCATGGCAGCAACTGGTCGAATTCCTGAAAAACGGTCATTCGGTCCGGCCCTGGCGCACCGACACGTCGGCCGTGCAGGCGGATCTCGCCGGCGCTTGGCTTCAGAAAGCCGCCAACCGCGCGCAGCAACGTTGACTTGCCGCAACCTGAGGGCCCGAGCAGAACAAGTCGTTCGCCGTCCGAGAGCGCGAAGCTGACGTTCTCAACGGCCGTCAGCAAACCATCGCGGGTTGGATAACTGATGCTGACATGATCGAGCTGCAGCAGCGGCGGTGACACGGCATCGCCGACGAAATCGGCCGATCGAGGCACCACAATATTCACGTCAACTTCCCGGCTTCTCTCCAAGGCCGGGCTGGAACAGATCCCGCCACGAAGCCGGCGCCTGCTTGATCAGGCCTACCTTCGCCTCGAAGTCGGCGAACTTCTGAGCGCCTTCCGGAATCGTCGTGAAGTTGACGTCCTTGTCGCGGATGATGCTCTCGATGAACTCCGGCGAAAGCTTTGAATTCTCTGCCTTGATGTAAAGCGCGGCAGCATCCTTCGGATTCGCCTTGATCCACTCATTGGCCCTGTCGAGTCCGCGCACGAAGGCCTGGATCGTCTTCGGATTGTCGTTGACGAATTTGGTGGTGGCGTAAACCACGTTGAACGTATGCGGTCCACCAAGCACGTCGTAGCTGTTGAGGACCTGATGCACCTTGCCGCTGGCCAGTTGCTGCTGTGAAAATGGTGGCGACGTGAAGTGCGCCGTGATCTCAGAACGTCCCGACAGGATCTGCGCCGTCGCGTCCGGATGAGGCATGCTAACGGTGAGCTCGTCCAGCTTGTCGTATTTGCCGAATGCCTTGTCTGCGGCCATCTGAAGGATGATGGGCTGAAAGCCGACTTTCACTGAAGGCAACGCGATGCGGTCCTTGTCGGTGAAGTCGGCGAGTGTCTTGATATTCGGATTATTGGTGGTCAGGATATTGGCCATCGAACCCAGTGCAGCGACGCCAATGATCTTGGCGGTGGTGCGGGTCTTATCCCACGTCAGGATCATGGGAGTGATGCCTGCGGTTGCGAAATCCAGGCCGCCGGAAATGAGCGCTTCGTTCATCGAAGCTGCGCCGGACAGCCGTAGCCATTCGATCTTCGGCGGCGTGATGCCGAGTGCCTTGGCTTCGTCCTCGATCAACCCTCTTTCACTGGCAACGATAAGCGGCAGATACGCGATCCCGAACTGCTGGGCGATGCGCAGGCGATCGGTCTCCGCGCGAGCACCATGCATGCTCGCCATTACAGCGCTGAGCGCGAGTGCGCCCACGCGCAGATTCTTTGCTGTGTCCATTGTCATGTCTCTTCAGAGCCCGCTTATCTGATCCGCGTACTGAATATGGCGGGAATTCGCCGCCACACTTCAGGAAATCAAGCGGCCAGTCCAGCACGCAGACGCATCGACATCATTTTCGGAAGAACCGCGTTGACTGAACGGTTGCCGGCAGAGAGTTTTTCTCGAAATGGCTTCAATGAGGGAAGTCCGTTTTGCGGCCTGACGACAATGCCAGACGCAGGACAAGCTGGCTGCGCAGAGCTAGGTGCGTTTAGTGGCGCGGTACCTTCTTTCCACTTTTGAAGCGCGCGTCCCATTGACCTGACGGATATTTTGGACCAGCGGGATGGAGACTACTGCATCGCGGCGCTCCGATCCAAGCGCTGGAGTGGCATCACCAAAGCTCCTTCCCAAGCTCACTTTCTCACAAAGCTTGGTCCAAGAAACCCAGGTCAAGTCAGTTTATTGTCCGCGAGAACATAGGCGCGCCGTTCAGACGGAGAGAGGTGTGAGAGTTTGAGCGTCGGGACTGTCGAGAGACCAATCTCTTTCGCTGCCTTGCCTCGGCCGTGCCCAGCGATAATCTCATCTTCATTGCTGACCAGCACGGGATTGGTGAAACCGAAACGTTGATGACGATCTGTTTGATCTGCTTCTTGGAGTGAATACGTGCATTGCCGGGGTAGGGTTTGAGCGACGTAATGGATCGCATCTCGATCTGGTGAGTATTGGAAATCACGCTTGCACTCCGATCTTTACGCAAACAACTCGCGAGCATGTCGAAAAAAATCGACTCTGTTCTCCGGTAGGTTGGCTCGCGGTTTGTAAATGAAAAGTTTCGGAGGTTCGGTTCGAGCGGTATCGTATCTATCGGGATGATTCGGGATCCCACTTAACGCCGGTCCAATCCCGCTTTAACGCGTTCACATCCCATAAGGGACACCCGATCCCACTTAAGGACGCTGAATCCCGTGCTGCAGCGCAGCGCTTTATTGGTCTTTAGAACGGCAAAGCGGCGCAAATTCCTGTATTTTCCGCTGTTGGCAGGGAATTTACACCAGAGACCGGTTCGCATAGGAATGCCCACACCACCAAACAAGTCGGACACAGCACACATCCGAATTGGTACCGCGGCATGCAGAAATTGCGTCAGGTCGCATTCTGTGCCGTGTACCTTTTCCAGACCGCCAACTAAGTGGCGAACGCATCGATTCTGGTCCTCGCATAGACAAAACTGTCGGTGTGAAATTGGTAATTCAGGCAAAACCACTAGCGATCTCAGAGTGCCGGAATCATAATCCCAAAGTCGGAGGTTCGAGTCACTTCAAACGGACTGAACGCCTCTAACAAGGCCGGGACTTGGCTTTGTTCATCTTTCGGAGTGATTCATTGAGTTCAAATGACAACCTGGTTATCGAGACGGCGAGCCGCATCTTTGTGGACCTCGCTGATGTGCAGAGCGTCAACGGTCCGGACAAAACTTGGCGGGATCCGTTGTGGGCCGCATTGAGCGAAGCAGGGCTGCCGTTGGCGTGGGTGCCAGAGGAGTGCGGGGGAGCGGGCGCCAGTCTTGCGGAAGGATTTGCGGTTGTGGGGGCGGCCGGACGCTTTGCGCTTGCAGTGCCCCTCGTCGAAACCATGCTCGCAGGCTGGCTATTGGCGCAGAGCGGCATACCGTCCCCTGAGGGCAAGATGACGGTTGCCCCATCGCGTATGCAGGATCACTTGAGGCTGGACCCCGACGGGACCCTAAGTGGACGGGCGCACGGGGTGCCCTTTGCGGCCGAAGCAGAGCATTTGGCGGTTGTGGCGAGTGGTGTGGAAGGAGACTTCATTGCACTGGTGACTGCCTCCGCCTGCCGGATAGAGCCCGGCGAGAGTTTAGGTGGTGATGCCTCCGACACCGTGACACTTCATAAAGTGCACCCGGTTGCGATCAAGCCTGCGCCGGTGGACTTTACCACGAACTCCCTGTTCTTGATGGGGGCGACGCTGCGCAGTCTTCAGATCGCCGGCAGTCTCGAATCGCTGCTGGAGCTCAGCGTACGCTATGCCAATGAGCGTATCGCGTTCGAGAAACCGATCGCCAAATTCCAGGCAGTGCAGCACAACCTGGCCAAGCTCGCCGGCGAAGCTGCCGCCGCTATGGCTGCGGCGGGCTCGGCGGCCGACTCCATCGCTAATGCTGTTACGTTCGATGACGCTGTGTTCCTCGAGGTCGCTGCGGCCAAGATCCGCTGCGCCGAAGCCGCCGAGAAGGGGGCCGCGATTGCCCATCAGGTGCACGGTGCCATCGGTTTTTCGTTGGAGCACATCCTGCACCGCTTCACGCTGCGCGCGCTCGGCTGGCGCGACGATTTCGGTAACGAAAGTCATTGGTCCACCGAGCTTGGCCGCCTTGTTGCACGGCGCGGTGCCGATGAACTGTGGCCGCTTCTTGCCTCGCGCTGACACCACTATCCGAGGATATCCACGCCGATGAGCTTCGCACTTCGCTTCGATCAGATCCGTTTGCCAGCAGAATGCGAGAAACTACGCCATGAAGTGCGCGCGTTTCTAGCCGAGGAAATCGCCGCGGGTACCTTCAATCCGTATGAGCCGCTGCGCGAGGACAGCGATGTTCCGGAATTCAGTCATCGCGTTGGCCAGCGTGGCTGGATTGGTATGACATGGCCGAAGAAGTACGGCGGACACGAGCGCACGTTTCTGGAGCGTTATGTCGTCACCGAAGAGATGCGCGTCGCGAATGCGCCCACCCGCCGCTTCTTTGTAGCCGATCGGCAGAGCGGTCCGGTGCTTCTCAAATACGCCAACGAGCGGATCAAGATGAATATTCTGCCGCGCATTTGCCGCGGCGAAGTGTGTTTCGCAATTGGCATGAGCGAGCCGAACTCCGGTTCAGATTTGTTTGCCGCCAAAACCAAAGCCACCAAGGCCGACGGCGGCTGGCTGATCAACGGCACCAAGATCTGGACCACCTCCGCGCATATGGCCGACTATATGCTCGGCATCTTCCGTACCTCTCCGCCGACCAAGGAGAACCGCCGCCACGGCCTGACCCAATTCCTGGTGGACATGAAGACACCGGGCATCACAGTCAACCCGATCGCTCAGCTCAGCGGCCAGAAGGAATTCAACGAGGTCGTGTTCAAGGATGTGTTCCTTCCCGACGACCATGCGCTTGGTGAGGTCGACGGCGCCTGGAAGCAGGCCACCAGCGAACTGGCCTATGAGCGCAGCGGGCCGGAGCGGTTTCTCGAGACTTATTATGTGCTGACCGAACTGGTGCGCGCACTGGGATCGGACCCGGATGCACGCGGCGCGGAAGGTACTGGCCGGCTGGTCGCACAGCTCCACACGATGCGTCGCATGTCAGTTTCGGTCGCGGGCATGCTTCAGGCCGGCAAGGAGCCGATCGTTGAAGCGTCCATCGTCAAGGATATAGGCACGCTCTGGGAGCAACAACTGCCGCAGCGGGTGCGGGTGCTTGCAGCGTTCGTTGACCTTAAGGCCGGAAACCACCGCACGCTGGAGAATCAGCTCGACTTCGCGCTGAAGATCGCGCCGAAACTCACCATCCAGGGCGGCACCACGGAAGTGCTGCGGGGCATCATCGCACGCGGTCTTGGACTGCGCTGACAACAACAAATATTAAACGAGGAAAATCCATGAGTGGCTTTACCGACATCGGCGTCGAAAAACACGGACATTTCACGCTGATCGAGATCCGCCGGCCGCCGCTGAACTTCTTCGATCTTTCGTTGATCCGGCAGATCGCCGATGCGCTCGATCAGATCGACAAGGATACGGATGCTCGTGCGGTCGTGCTCGCATCGCAGGGCAAGGCGTTCTGCGCAGGCGCGAACTTCAATCGTCCTGCGGGATTTGACGGAGATGCCGCATCCGGCGATGGAACCACCGGCGATCTCTATCGCGAAGCGGTCCGCATCTTCTCCAACAAGAAGCCTATCATCGCCGCCGTTCAGGGCGCGGCCATCGGCGGCGGCCTAGGTCTTGCGGTGTCGGCGGATTTCCGCGTCACCTGCCCCGAGGCGCGTTTCGCCGCGAACTTCACCCGACTTGGATTCCATCCCGGCTTCGGCCTGACCGTGACGCTGCCCGAGATCATCGGAAAGAACAACGCCGCGCTGATGTTCTACACCAGTCGCCGCGTAACCGGCGAAGAGGCATTCAAAATGGGGTTGGCCAACGTGCTTGTGCCGCAGGATCAGGTGCGCGCCGAAGCATTCAAGCTTGCCAATGAGATCGCGGAGAACTCGCCGTTGGGATTGATGTCGACGCGTGCGACCATGCGCGCGGGTTTGGCGGATCGCGTCAAGGCGCAGACCGATCATGAGCTCGCAGAGCAGACCTGGCTGCGCGAGACTGAGGATTTCAAGGAAGGCGTGAAGTCAACCGAAGAGCGCCGCGCCGGAAACTTCAAGGGGCGATGAATTTACTTGTTCGTGTATATAAACAGAGCGCGAGGCGTTGCTGGAAGATCTGCGGATTGGTACTGCAACGCGATTGCTATCTAATGGCGTTTTGGTACCAAGCGGACAAAGTCGCGCGGAACACTCTTTCGCAGGGGCGTTATATGGCATATGCACGGCCGTAACTTTTTCAGGCTCGTGTGCACATGATACGTCTCGACAATATCAGCAAGCAAAATGGTCATCAAATTCTCTTCATTGAGGCGTCCGCGGCGCTTCAGAGGGGGGAGAAAGTTGGCCTCGTCGGCCCTAACGGATCCGGCAAAACGACATTGTTCCGTATGATCACAGGCCAGGAACTGCCTGATGAAGGCCAGGTGGCCGTCGATCGTGGCGTGACTATCGGCTACTTCAGTCAGGATGTGGGCGAAATGTCCGGCCGCAGCGCTGTGTCCGAGGTCATGGATGGTGCGGGCCCTGTCAGTTCCGTGGCTGCCGAACTGAAGGAGCTGGAGACCGCCATGGCGGATCCGGACCGGGCGGATGAGATGGAGACCATCATCGCGCGCTACGGCGAGGTGCAGCATCGCTTCGAGGAACTGGACGGTTATGCGCTCGAGGGGCGGGCACGCGAAGTCCTCGCGGGTCTGAGCTTCAGCCAGGAAATGATGGACGGTGATGTGGGCGCACTGTCGGGCGGCTGGAAGATGCGCGTGGCGCTGGCCCGCATTCTTCTCATGCGGCCCGACGCTATGCTTCTGGACGAACCAAGCAACCACCTGGACCTGGAGAGTCTCATCTGGCTGGAGGAGTTTCTCAAGGGCTATGAAGGTCTGCTGCTCATGACGTCGCATGACCGCGAATTCATGAACCGCATTATCAACAGGGTGGTGGAGATCGATGGCGGCGGGCTGACGTCCTATTCGGGTAACTACGAATTCTACGAACAGCAACGCGCGCTGAGCGAGAAGCAGCAGCAGGCGCAGTTCGAGCGCCAGCAGGCTATGCTCGCCAAGGAAATCAAGTTCATCGAGCGCTTCAAGGCACGCGCCTCGCACGCCGCACAGGTGCAGAGCCGGGTGAAGAAGCTGGACAAGATCGAGCGCGTCGAGCCACCGAAGCGACGCCAGACGGTATCCTTCGATTTCCTGCCGGCGCCGCGTTCTGGTGAGGACGTGGTGAACCTGAAGAATGTACACAAAGGTTACGGGAGCCGAAGCATCTACGAGGGGCTGGATTTTTCCGTGCGCCGCAGGGAGCGCTGGTGTGTCATGGGCATCAACGGCGCGGGCAAGTCCACGCTGCTAAAGCTCATCGCCGGTTCGACGGAGCCGGACGACGGGACGGTGGCCTTGGGTGGCAGTGTGAAGATGGGTTACTTCGCGCAGCACGCCATGGACTTGCTGGACGGCGAACGTACGGTGTTCGAAGAGCTGGAATATTCGTTTCCTCAGGCGGGGCAGGGCTCGCTGCGCGCGCTGGCCGGCTGCTTCGGGTTCTCCGGCGACGATGTGGAAAAGAAATGCCGGGTGTTGTCAGGCGGTGAGAAGGCACGGCTGGTCATGGCGAAGATGCTGTTTGACCCGCCGAACTTCCTGGTGCTGGACGAGCCCACGAACCACCTCGATATGGCGACGAAGGAAATGCTAATTGCGGCATTGTCGGAATACGAGGGCACCATGCTGTTCGTCTCACATGACCGGCATTTCCTGGCCGCACTGTCCAATCGGGTTCTGGAATTGACGCCCGAGGGTATCCACAAGTACGGCGGCGGCTACACGGAGTATGTGGCGCGCACCGGCCACGAGGCTCCCGGCTTGCGGAGCTGAGCTGTTACACCAGCAGCGGCTTCGCCGCGGCCGCCATCTCCTTGAGGAGTGGAAGAAAGCGATCGATCATCTCGCCGGTCGTGATGCGATCGACATGTGCGCCGATGTTCGCGGCCGCCACGACCGCGCCGTCGTAACGATGGATCGGCACCGAAATCGAGCGGAAGCCGGGTTCCGCTTCCCGGTCGACAAGCGAATAGCCTTTGTTGCGGTCGCTGATAATGGTCGCGATGACGGTTGATTTGTCCGTGATGGTTTCGGGCGTCTGTGAAACCAGCGCTATCGACTCGATTGCCAATCTGAGTTCGTCATTCGAGAGACGGCCGAGCAGCACGCGGCCGACCGACGTGCAATAGGCCGGAAGCCGGTAGCCGATGTCGATGCCGGCGGAAAACACCCGTGCCGGGCTCGCTCTGGCGACGAAGACGGCTTCCTGCCCGTCCAGGATCGCCAGCGAGCAGACTTCTTTCGCGTTCGTCGAAACGCTGTCCATCAGCGGCTGCATGACAGTGACGATCTGATTGGATGCAAGATAGGCCGAGGCCAACGCCAGCACGCGAGGGGTGAGCGAGAACAAGCGTTCGTCGCCCGCGACAAAGCCCGACTTCTGAAGTGTCAAAAGGATTCTACGCGCGGTAGCGCGCGATAGGTTGGATGCCTTGGCGATATCGCTCAGCGTCATCGGCCGGCGATCGATGCCGAACGATTGCAGCACCCGAAGACCGCGATCGAGGCTTTCGATAAACTCGCCGCCTTCGCGTCTGGCTTCCTCTTCTTCTGCCGTGCGCTTCACTCGGGGCATATTCGGACAGCCAATCTTTGCGGTTTACGTCGTCTTCAGCAGCGATTTGAAATCGAATGAAAGATCGGCTGCCTGTTCCGGCGACGGCGAGACGCCAGTGCCGATCAGCCGCCGTGCGGCCATTTGATCGCCGGCCCGGTTGACACTGTCGACCGCGCACAATTTGTCCTGTCTATAATAGAAGACCGAGAACTGCCCATCTTCCAGCGATCCGCGCACGGCTTGCCGGTCGTAATTCCGGGAAATGCCGACGATTTGCAGTTTCGCTTCGTATTGATCAGACCAGAAGCGCGGCACACTGTCGTAAGGTTCGCTCTTGCCTGCGATTGCCAGCCCCGCGGCCTTGCCCTGATCCTGCGCATTTTGGACCGACTCCAGACGTAGCCAGTCCTGCGCGTAGGCGTTGTAGTGGTTGGCGCAGTCGCCGGCTGCGTAGATGTCAGAGTCACCGGTCAGGCCATGCGCGTCCACGACGATTCCGTCCGTGCAGTTCAACTGTGCATCGCGGGCGAGGTTATCGTTCGGCACGCCGCCAATCCCGACAAGAACGAGATCGGCGCGCAGGCAGACGCCATTTTGCGTTGTCACGAACGCCGCACGGCCGTCTCGGTCTTCGATCCCCGCGACAGTTTCATTGAGCCGCACATTGACCCCGTGCCGTGTATGCAGATCGAGCAGAAACTGCGAGACGATCGGGGAGACCGCGCGTTCGAGCAGCCGCGATGCGCTCTCGATGACGGTCACTTTCTTGCCGAGCTTGCTGGCGGACGCCGCGACTTCAAGGCCGATGAAGCCACCGCCGATGACGACGATCTCCGGTGCGTTGCGCAATCGCTCCTTGAGATTGATCGCGTCCTTGATCGAACGCAGATAGCAGACGCCGTCAAGGTCCGAGCCGGGAATGGCCAGCCGCCGCGCGTGCGATCCGGTTCCAATAAACAGCTTGCTGAAATTCAGCCTCGCATTGTCTTCTAGAACGATTTGGCGCGTGCGTCGGTCGATCGCATTCACGCGTGTCTCGAGCATGAGATCGATCTGCTTCAGCTTGAAGAAGGCGGCATCCCTCAGGATCAGGTTTTCCTGCTTGGTTTTGTCCAGCAGGAAATCCTTTGAGAGGGGCGGGCGCTGATAAGGCAGCACATGATCGTCAGCAATCACCGTGATGCGCTCTGCGTATCCGGAGTCGCGCGCCGACAGCGCGGCCTGAATGCCGGCATAGGATGCGCCGACGACAACGAGGCCGTTCACGGCTGCACCTCATAGATATAGGTGGCGGAGAAGCCTCTGCTCATTAAACGAACTTATGTGCGTTGATTGAACATATCAAGCAGCTGGCTCGCAGGCTTGGGTGTCGAGAAACGCATCGCCAATCCGTTTCGCGGCTGCAGTATATCTAGGCAAGCACAGCTTCAACATTGCGCTTGTCGCAAAGCACATTTGGAGGCAATCTAAAAATTACGGACATATGTTCGATCAACGAACAAATCTCAACTGAAGAAATTGGTCGTTGCCGTCGCCGGTAAGTGATCTTCTTGAGAAGCGAAGGGAGAGCTCAGCCATGATGAGCCAGGAACAGAACGACATCATCACGCGCGTCGGCCCGGCCGATCCCGCCGGAAAGCTGATGCGGATGTATTGGCAGCCGGCCGCGCTGGTTGACGAGCTTGAAGGTCCGCGGCCGATCAGGGCTGTTAAACTACTCGGCGAGAACTTCGTCCTGTTCCGCGACGAGCAGGGCCGCTACGGGCTGATGGATCGCGATTGCCCGCATCGCGGCGCGGACCTCGCCTTTGGACGGCTTGAGAATGGCGGTTTGCGTTGCGCCTTCCATGGTTGGCTGTTCGATGTTCAAGGCAATTGCCTTGAGACGCCGGCCGAGCCGGTTGGTTCTCCCCTGTGCAAAAACATCAAGCAGCGCGCATATCCGGTGGTGGAAAAGGGCGGCATCTTGTGGGCTTTTCTCGGTGAAGGTGAGCCGCCGGCATTTCCCGAGCTTGACTGCTTCGTCGCGCCCGATGCCTACACCTTCGCCTTCAAGGGACTGATCGACTGCAACTGGCTCCAGGCGCTCGAAGTCGGAATCGATCCGGCGCATGCGTCGTTCCTGCACCGGTTCTTTGAAGACGAAGATCTGGAGAAGTCTTACGGCAAGCAATTCCGCGGAGCGTCCGCCGGCAGTGATATGCCGATGACCAAGATTCTGCGCGAATATGATCGTCCGATCATTAACGTTGAGAAGACCGAATATGGGTTGCGGCTGGTGGCGCTGCGCCAGATCGACGATGAGCGCACCCATGTACGCGTCACCAATCAGTTGTTTCCGCACGGCTTCGTCATTCCGATGAGTCAGGAAATGACGATCACGCAGTGGCACCTGCCGATCGATGACACCCATTGCTACTGGTACGCGATCTTCACCAGCTACACGACCCCGGTCGACAAGAAGAAGATGCGCGAGCAGCGTCTGGAATTGTACGAACTGCCCGGTTACAAATCGCGGCGTAACAAGAGCAACGACTACGGCTTCGATCCGCACGAGCAAGCCACCGAGACCTATACCGGCATGGGGCTGGACATCAACGTGCACGATCAGTGGGCGGTTGAATCCATGGGCGCGATTCAGGACCGCACCCGCGAGCATCTCGGACAGTCTGACAAGGCGATCGTGCAGTACCGCCGGCTGCTGCGTCAGGAAATCGAGAAGGTCGCCGGAGGAGGCAAGCCGCTGCTCTTTCTGGATGAGGCGCATGCTCGGAGCATTCAGGGACCCGCGACGATGGACGGTATCGGGCCGACCCGAGGCTGGGAAATCTATTGGATGGAAGTCGACGTCAAGCGGCGACGCGGCGCGCCTTGGGCGGCACCGATCCCCGCTGAGATAGCTGAAAAGGTGCCGCATCTTACTGCGGCCGAGTAAGGTTTGCCGGGTCGATGTCAGGGAAAGCAACGTCGTTGAGTTTTGTCGCACGGCACAGGCTTTGGTCCGAGGAGCAGAAAGAGGCGGCCGTCCGCCTTCGGCGCGTCGCTGAGGAAAAGGGGCTGGAGACGATCCGGCTGTCGTTTCCCGATCAGCACGGAATCCTGCGCGGCAAGACACTCGTTGCCAGCGAGGCGCTGCGAACGCTCGAAAACGGCTGCACGATCACAACGACGATGCTTGCGAAGGATACCTCGCATCGCACCGTGTTTCCCGTCTTCACCGCCGGCGGCGGCTTCGGGATGACGGAAATGCAGGGTGCAGCTGACGTCCTGATGATCCCCGATCCCACCACGTTCCGCGTTTTGCCTTGGGCGCCGAACACGGGCTGGATTTTATGCGACGTTCACTTCGCCGATGGCCGCCCGGTGCCGTTCGCGACGCGCAGTCTCTACAAGTCGGTTCTGAATACGCTGGCTCAGCGCGGCTATGATTTCATGGCGGGGCTTGAGGTCGAGTTTCATGTGTTCAAGGTGGAAGACCCCCGCATGGCGCCGGCCGATGCCGGCCAGCCGGGAGAGCCGCCTTCCGTCAGCCTGCTGTCGCACGGTTACCAGTATCTCACTGAGCAGCGGTACGATCAGATGGAGCCGGTGCTCGAACTGATCCGGCGCGATGTTGTCGCGCTCGACCTGCCGCTGCGTTCGATCGAGGTTGAGTACGGTCCGAGCCAGTGCGAATTCACCTTCGCGCCGTCGGTCGGGCTTGCGCCTGCCGACAGCATGGTGCTGTTCCGCAGCGCCGTGAAGCAGATCTGTCATCGTCACGGTTATCACGCGACCTTCATGTGCCGCCCGCGTATTCCGAATGTTGTGTCATCGGGATGGCACCTGCATCAGTCGCTGGTATCCCGCGCCGATGGCCGCAACGCTTTTATGTCGGACGCCGAGGGAGAATTTCTGTCAGATTTCGGCAAGGGCTATCTCGGCGGATTGCTCGAACATGCCCGCGCCGCGACGGTGTTCACCACACCGACGATCAACGGCTACAAGCGCTACCGGTCATATTCGCTAGCGCCGGATCGTGCGATCTGGGGACGCGACAACCGGGGCGTCATGATCCGCGCCCTCGGTGGCCCTAGGGACCCGGCCACCCGGTTCGAAAACCGCGTCGGCGAGCCTGCGGCAAACCCGTACCTCTACATGGCCTCTCAGATTCTTTCAGGGTTGGATGGCGTGGACCGCGCCGTTGACCCCGGCCCCTCCGCCGATACACCTTATGAGACCAAGGCCAGCCTGCTGCCAAAATCGCTGCGCGAGGCAGTTTTCGCACTGCACGATGATCCATTCTTCAGGAGCGCAATGGGTGCGGAATTTGTAGACTATTACGTGCACATCAAGAACGCCGAGATCGAGCGCTTCCAGGCCGAAGTCACCGAATGGGAGCAGCGCGAGTATTTCGAGATGTTTTGATGCCGCAGCGAGCTTGACGTAAACTAAAGCAAAACAAGCAGGAGCAGGGGACCAAAATGAAGAAGGCAGTGAAATACGCGTGCGCGCTGGCGATCGCCGGATTGATGTCCGGAGCGGCCGGCGCTGACACGATCAAGGTCGGCGTTATCGGGACCATGTCCGGACCGTTTGCGCTGTTCGGCCAAAATATGAAGGCCGGTATCGACGCCTGGGTCGCCGAGCATGGCACCAAGGTCGCTGGGCACGATGTCGAGTTCATCTACCGCGACGAGGAATCGCCAAATCCGGCGAAATCCAAGGCGCTCGCGCAGGAGCTGCTGGTCAAGGACAAGGTCCAGTACATCGCTGGACTCTATTTCACGCCTGACGCATTGGCTGTGGCGCCGCTGCTTGAGGAAGCGAAGACGCCGATGATCGTTTTCAACGCGGCGACATCGGCCATCGTCGAGAAGAGCCCGTTCATCGTCCGCACCTCCTTTACGATGTGGCAGAATGCCGTGCCTGCCGCGAAAGTCGCAAAAGCCAGGGGCGCGAAGAAGGTTGTGATCGCGGTCACCGATTACGGTCCCGGCATCGATGCGGAGGCGGGCTTCAAGAAGACGTTCGAGGCAGACGGCGGAACGGTTGTCGAAGCCATCCGCATGCCGATCAACACCACGGACTTCAGCCCGATCATGCAGCGCATCAAGAACTCCGGCGCCGACACGATCTTCACATTCCTGCCCGCCGGTCCGCCGACGTTGAGCTTCGTGAAGTCCTACATCGACAACGGCTTGAAGTCGTCGAACGTGGCGTTGATTTCCACGGGTGACGTGCTGACCGAACCCGATCTGCCGAATCTCGGCGACAACAGCATCGGCCTTCTGTCGACCTACCACTATGCGGTGTCGCACGCTTCGCCGGAGAATAAGGCGTTTCTGGAACGTCTCGCCAAGGCCGGTACCCCGGATGACAAGGTGACGATGACTTCGGTCGCGGCCTACGACGGCGCGCGCGTCATCTACAAGATGATCGAGGCGACGAACGGTCAGCGCGATCCGGAGAAGGCGGTTGCTGCCGTCAAAGGCATGAAATGGACTAGTCCGCGCGGTCCGGTGTCGATCGATCCGACGACGCGCCATATCACGCAGAACATCTATCTGCGCGAGGTGGCAAAGCAGGGCGGAAAACTGATCAACAAGGAAATTCAGACGTTCGAAGCCCAGCCCGACTGGGCGCTGGTCAAAAACTGAATTACCTTGGTATGACAAGGATAGGCGCGGGCATGCTCGCGCCTATCGCATCATAATCGAGTGGAGCGTCTTTGATGCTGACCGCGCTGAGCATCGGGCTGGACGCGATCTCTTACGGAATGGTGCTGTTCACGATTTCCATCGGTCTCTCGATCATGATGGGGCTGATGCGCGTCGTGAACCTCGCACACGGCGCATTCGCCATGATCGGCGGTTACCTGGCGTCGTATGCATTAAAGACGCTCGGTGTCAGTTATCCGGTTGCGATCGTGGTCGCTGTGGTGGGGACGATCATCATTTCGATCCCCTTCGAGGTTTTGCTTTATAGGCGCATCTACCGCCGATCCGATGCATTGACGCAAATCTTGCTCACCATCGGGATCACCTTTGTTATCATCGGCGTTTCGAATTTCGTTCTGGGACCGACATCGAAGCCGATACCGGTGCCGGCGGCGCTGAGCGGTCCGTTTGATCTCGGCTTCCGCATGATCCCGACGCATCGCCTGCTGGTGATCGCCTGCGGTGCGGTGACGGCGGTGCTGTTGTGGCTGCTGATCGACAAGACCGAGTTCGGCGTGCGGATGCGCGCTGCGGTTGATAATGGCGACATGGCGGAATCGCTCGGCATTCGCACGCAATGGATTTACTCGGCCGCCTTCGCGCTTGCTGTCGGTCTGGCGGCGTTCGGTGGCGTGCTGGGCGCGGAGATGCTGCCGATCGAGCCGTTTTATGCGCTTCGTTACATGGTTACGTTTCTTGTCGTCGTATCGGTGGGCGGGGCCGGATCGATCCTCGGCGCGCTTGCGGCATCGCTGTTTCTGGGTCTCGCCGACACCACCGGAAAGTATCTGGCGCCGGAATACGGCGAGTTCTTTTTCTATCTCGCCGTGATCCTGACCGTATTTCTGTTCCCGCGCGGCCTTCTCGGACGGGCGCACTGACATGAGCGAGCAGACCATCAAATACGATGTGCCGCGATCGGGGTTTCCATTCCAGACGGAAGTCTTCGGCCTGCTGACAGTCGCGGTCGTAGGAGCCATTGGATACTTTCTGTTTCCCGACGATCTCGCGTTCCTGACGCGGCTGATCAGCATCACCTTTCTCGTTCTCTCGCTTGACCTTGTCACCGGCTATTGCGGCGTCGCTACGCTGGGTCAAGCCGCGCTGTTCGGCGTCAGCGCTTACGCCGTTGGCAACGCGTGCATCGCTGGCATCACTAATCCGCTCATGCTGCTGGCCATCGGCGCTTTCACTGGGGCGCTCATGGGACTCGTTTCCGGCTCGTTGATCACCCGCTTCCAAGGCTTACCTCAACTCGTTCTCTCCATCGCAATCGGCCAGCTCGTCAGTTCGCTTGCGAACAAGCTCTCGTCGCTGACCGGTGGCAGCGATGGTCTTTCGGGAATAACACCTGCGCCGATCTTCGGGCTGTTCTCGTTCGATATGTACAGCCGTACGTCCTACATTTTTTCGCTGGTGACGCTCGCACTCGTCATGGCGCTGCTCTTGCGGTTTGTCCGCTCGCCGTTCGGCTTGTTGTGCCGTGGCATCAAGGACGACAGTTTGCGCGCACTCATGATCGGGGCCTCGCCCTATCCTCGGTTGGTCATCATGTATGGTGTGTCGGGTCTGGTCGCGGGCCTCGGCGGCGCGTTGATGGCGATCAACACGGGCGTCGTCGGCCTCGACAGTGTGAGCTTTGAGCGATCTGCGGAAGTCCTCGTCATGCTGGTGCTTGGCGGCGCGGGTAATCTTTGGGGCGCGCTGGCCGGTGCCGTGATCTTCCAGGTTTTCGAGCATATCGTCTCCGCCGCAAATCCGTTCCACTGGATGACCCTGGTCGGAGTGCTCCTGATCGTCATCGTGATCTTCGCGCCGCGTGGCATCGGACATGGCGTTGCCTCGCTCTGGACCTCGCTCGCACAGTGGAGGTCTGGACGATGAGCGCGCTGCTTGAATTGCGCAGTGTCTCGAAATCCTTCGGCGGTCTGCACGTCAACCACGACGTATCCTTTAGCCTCGGCAAAGGGGATCGCGTGGCGTTGATCGGCCCGAATGGAGCGGGCAAGACTACGCTGGTCAATGTGATCTCCGGCGATCTGGCTCCCTCCGAGGGACATATTTTCTTTGAGGGCAATGACGTTACGAATGTCTCCATCCCCGGCCGGGTGCAACAGGGACTGGTGCGGACTTTTCAGATCACACGCCTTTTTACGAGCCTCACGGTCGCGGAGAATGTTGCGCTGGCGGTCATGCAGCGCAAAGGCATGACGCGCCGGTTCTTTTCGGTGGCCACCTTCGTGCCTGAGGTTCGCGAGGAATGGATACACATTCTGGGCATGCTCGGAATCGCGCACCTATTTCATCTTCCGGTTTCAAAATTGGCCTATGGCCAGCAGCGCCTGCTCGATCTGGCGATTGGCCTCGCGCTCACGCCGAAAGTTCTGCTGCTGGACGAACCCGCTGCCGGCGTTCCGCACGACGAAGCGCCTAAGATCCTAGAAGCGATCAATCGGCTGCCATCGGATATCGCCGTTCTGATGATCGATCACGACATGGATCTTGTTTTCAGGTTCGCGAAGCGCGTGCTTGTTCTTGCCAACGGTCGCCTGATCTTTGAAGGCAGCCCGGCGGATGTCACGAAAGATGACGAAGTGCGCCGGGCCTATCTTGGGAGCTATGCCGATGCCAGCCGCACGGCTTGAAGTGGAGCGTCTGAGCGCGGGCTACGGTCCGACGCAGATTGTCACGGAGATGTCGTTCGACGTCCCGGCCGGCGGTCGTCTTGCCATTCTTGGACGAAACGGCGTTGGTAAAACGACGCTGCTGGCCACGCTGATGGGGCTTTCGACGCAGCATCACGGCCGCATTCTTGCCGATGGAAAAGATATCAGCGGATTGCGGACATCGGCGCGGGCCCTGTGCGGGATGGGATACGTTCCGCAGACTCGCGATATTTTTCGCTCGCTGACGGTGGAAGAGAATCTATCGACAGGTCTCAAGACGCGCGAGCGGAGTGCACTTTCCGAGATGTACGAGATGTTTCCGCGGCTCGCTGAACGGCGTCGCCACTTCGGACTTCAACTGTCCGGGGGAGAGCAACAGATGCTCTCGATGGCGCGGACGTTGCTGGGCAAGCCGTCGATCCTGTTGCTGGATGAGCCTCTCGAAGGTTTGGCGCCGGTGATCTGCGATCAGTTGATGGAGACGATCTCCATGCTTGCGACCAGTGGCGATATGACGATTGTTCTTGTTGAACAGCAGATTGAGCGCGCGCTCAATTTCGCCGACCGCGTCATGGTGGTCGAGCGCGGCCGTTCGGTCTGGGAGGGTTCGTCCGAGCAATTGAAGTCGGACAGGCCCTTGGTGAATCGGTTGCTTGGTGTGGGAATTCACTGATCGAGTGCTATAATGGACAAAACAACGAAAAGAAGACGCTCATGTCCCTGATCTATCCGCGCGAGAGTAATGCGGCGCATGCGCCGCGACTGTCTCCCGCCTACAAGAGCACGGTCAAGCGCTCGCCGACCAAGCCGCTGATCATCATCCCGCATACGTTGTCGGAATTGACCGGACCGGTGTATGGCCATGAGGCGGTGCGCGAGAACGACAACGATCTGACGATCCAGCACCAAGGCGAGCCGCTCGGCGAGCGCATCATCGTGCATGGCCATGTCCGCGACGAGGATGGCCGCGGAGTTCCCAACACGCTGCTGGAAGTTTGGCAGGCCAACGCTTGCGGGCGTTACATCCATATCGTGGACCAGCATCCGGCGCCGCTCGATCCGAACTTTACCGGGGCGGGCCGCGCGCAGACCGACAGCGAAGGCTATTATCGGTTCGTCACCATCAAGCCTGGCGCGTATCCATGGGGCAATCATCCTAACGCCTGGCGGCCGGCGCATATTCATTTCTCGGTGTTCGGCCATTCGTTCATCTCGCGCATCGTGACGCAGATGTATTTCCCCGGCGATCCGCTGTTCGCCTACGATCCGATCTTCAATTCCGTGATCGATGAGAGGGCGCGTATGCGGATGGTGTCGAGTTTTGACCTTGAGAACACCAAGCCCGACTGGGCGCTGTGCTATCGCTTCGATATCGTGCTGCGCGGACGCAACGCCACGCCGCTGGACAACGACTAATGAGCAACATCACGCCATCGCAGACCGTTGGTCCTTATTTCAAGTATGGCCTGACGCCGGGCCGCGACTATCAGTGGAACGACGCCTTTAGCAACGATCTGGTCACGCCGAATGTTTCTGGCGAACGTATCCGTATTGTTGGGCAGGTCTTTGACGGTGATGGTGCGGTTATTCCTGATTCCATGCTCGAAATCTGGCAGGCCGACGGGCAGGGTCGGTTTGCTGATCCGCAGGATACGGGTACGACGCCGAACGCCGCCTTCAGGGGATTCGGCCGCTGCGGCACGGACGCTAATGGTAGGTTTTCGTTCCGCACCATCAAGCCGGGCCCTGTGCCTGGACTCGGCGACAAGCCGCAGGCGCCGCATATTCTCCTCGCGGTCTTCGCTCGCGGCATGACGCAGCAGGCGATCACGCGCATCTATTTCGAGGAGGAATCCGCCAACGCCGCCGATCCGATTCTGGCGCTGGTGCCGGCGGACCGCCGCGCCACCCTGATTGCAAAGCGAGAGGAGGGCGACGTTACGACCTATCGCTTCAACGTCCGCCTGCAGGGCGACAGTGAGACCGTGTTCTTCGACTTGTGAGGGGTCTGCTTGCCAATCTCGCGCGTGTAAAACTTACGCATCGAGAAGATGTCGTATAAAAATTGTGCAAATTACCATCTTTGTATGCAATGCCCAGCCATCGGCGATGTTGTCAGTTTTCTTCATTTTCAAGAAAATGGCGTATTTTCAGTATCTTGAGTTGGTTTTAATGAACCCTTAGGATTTGGCACGAAGCTTGCGATGCGCTCTCCAGCGAATTTCAACGGGGTTGGAGAGCATCATGAAGCGTCGTGATTTTCTGAAGACGGTCACAGGAGCCGCAGCCGGTGCAGCGATACCGGGGCCGGCGATCTGGTCCTCAGCAAAGGCTGATGCGCGCTCCGAAACGCTGCTGATCGTTTCAGAAAGCGGCCCGAACAATCTTGATATTCACGGCGTCGGCACAAACGTGCCTGGCTACGAAGTGTCGTGGAATTGCTACGACCGCTTGATCACCCACGAGATGAAAACCGGCGCTAACGGTGTGCCATATTACGATCGCGACAAGTTCAAGCCTGAACTCGCCGAAGACTTGAACGTCGGCGACATGTCGGTCACGTTCAAGCTGAAAAAGAAAGCCACCTTCCATGACGGAACGCCGGTGACGGCGAAGGACGTCAAGTGGTCGCTCGATCGCGCGGTGAGCGTCGGCGGCTTCCCCACTTTCCAGATGGCGGCGGGTTCGCTGACCAAGCCCGAGCAGTTCGTTATTGTCGACGACAACACGGTGCGCGTGGATTTCGCCAAGAAGGATCGCCTGACGATCCCCGATCTCGCTGTGATCGTGCCGTGCGTGGTCAACTCCGAACTGGTGAAGAAGAGCGCCGCCGAGAAAGATCCTTGGGGCCTCGAATACACCAAGCAGAACACCGCCGGCTCCGGCGCCTATCAAGTCAAGAGCTGGACCGCGGGCACCGAAGTGGTGATGGAGCGCAACGACAATTGGGTCGGCGGTCCGCTGCCGAAGATCAAGCGTGTGATCTGGCGCATGGTGCCGCAATCCGGCAACCGCCGTGCGTTGCTGGAGCGCGGTGACGCCGACATCTCCTACGATCTGCCGAACAAGGATTTCGTCGAGCTGAAAGATTCCGGCAAGCTCAACATTGTTTCGACGCCGTATTCGAACGGCATCCAGTACATCGGCATGAACGTTAAGAACCCGCCCTTCGACAATCCGAAGGTGCGCGAGGCAGTCGCCTACGCGTTGCCCTACCAGAAGATCATGGACGCGGTGCTGTTCGGTTTGGCCAAGCCTATGTTCGGCGGAACCGCTGCGACGGAAGTCACGTGGCCGCAGCCGCACAGGTACAATACCGACATTGCCAAAGCCAAGGCGCTGCTCGCCGAAGCAGGTTACCCCAATGGCTTTGAGACCACGCTGTCGTTCGATCTCGGCTTTGCCGGCGTCAACGAGCCGCTCTGCATTCTCGTCCAGGAAAGCCTTGGCCAGATCGGCATCAAGACCACCATCAATAAAATTCCTGGCGCCAACTGGCGCACCGAGCTGAACAAGAAGACTTTGCCGCTTTACACCAATGTGTTCTCGGGCTGGCTCGACTATCCGGAATACTTCTTTATCTGGTGCTATCACGGCAAGAATTCGACCTTCAACACGATGAGCTATCAGTCCAAGGAAATGGATGGTTTCATCGACGGGGCCGTGGCCGCCGCTGCGATCGGCGACAAGACCAACTACGACAAGGATGTGAAGGGCTTCGTCGATCTCGCCTACGCCGACATCCCGCGCATTCCGCTCTATCAGCCCTATGTCAACGTTGCGATGCAGAAAAACATTTCGGGCTATCAGTACTGGTTCCACCGCCGTCTCGACTACCGCGCTTTGGTGAAAGCGTAACAGGGGCGGGGACGTGTCATGCTTGGCATGATCGGAAAACGACTGGCATTCGCGATCCCGAGCTTGATCGGGGTCGTGATCGTCACGTTTCTTCTGACACGCGCTCTGCCGGGCGACCCGGCGGCGTATTTCGCCGGACCTGCGGCGACGAAAGAAGCTGTCGAGCAGATTCGTAAACAGCTTGGACTCGACAAGCCGCTGATCGAGCAATTCGTGCGTTACACCATAGATCTTTCGAAAGGCGATCTAGGTAACTCGCTGACCACTGGTCAGCCGGTCGCCACCGAAATCCGCAATCGCCTGCCTGCATCTGCGGAACTGACATTGATAGGGCTGTTGATCGCGGTCTCGATCGCGATTCCGCTCGGCATTCTCGCCGCGACCCGGCCCGGTTCGTGGATCGATCATCTCTGCCGCGTGTTGACGACCGCGGGGGTGTCGCTGCCAGTATTCTTCACCGGACTGGTGCTGGTCTATGTCTTCTATTTCAAGCTCGGCTGGTCGCCGGCACCGCTTGGACGGCTCGATGTTTTCGCGAGCGCACCACCTGGCATCACCGGATTCTATCTGATCGATAGCCTGCTGGCGCGCAACCTTGAGACATTTCGCTCTGCGCTTAGTCAGTTGATCCTTCCTGCGGCGACGCTTGCGATCTTCTCATTGGCACCCATCGCGCGCATGACCAGAGCCTCGATGCTGGCCGTGTTGGCGTCTGACTTCGTTCGGACCGCACGCGCCAGCGGGTTGTCACCATCGAAGGTGATCGTCACCTACGCATTTCGTAACGCAATGCTGCCGGTTATCACCACGCTCAGCATGGTTTTCTCGTTTCTGCTCGGCGCCAACGTGCTGGTGGAGAAGGTCTTTGCGTGGCCGGGCATCGGCTCCTATGCCGTCGAGGCGCTGATCTCGTCGGACTTCGCGCCGGTGCAGGGCTTCGTGCTGACCATGGCGGTGATGTATGTGCTGCTTAATCTGGCTATCGACATTCTCTATGGCGTCATCGATCCACGCGTGAGGTTGGAAGGATGAGTACCGTCGCACCGGTTGCCCAAGCTCCATCAACGCCTCAGGCCTCGGGGCTGGCCGCAACACTCCAGCACGCGCGCTACATCCTCGGCGAGAACCTAGTTACGGCATTCGCATTCGGGTTGCTTCTTCTCATTGTTTTCCTGGCGATCTTCGGTCCCTGGATCGTGCCTTATGATCCACTCGCCAGTAATACTGCGCAGGCACTGAAGCCGCCATCAGGGGCGCACTGGTTCGGCACCGACCAATTGGGCCGCGATATTTTGAGCCGCGTCGTGGTTGCGACCCGGCTTGATTTCTTTATCGCCGCCGCCTCGGTCGTGCTGGTGTTTTTGATGGGCGGCATTGCCGGCATAGCGGCGGGCTATTTTGGTGGCTGGACCGACCGCATCGTCGGACGCATCTCCGACACTATCATGGCGTTTCCACTGTTCGTTCTGGCGATGGGCATCGTGGCCGCGCTCGGCAACACCGTGCAGAACATCATTATTGCCACAGCGATCGTAAATTTCCCGCTCTATGTCCGCGTCGCGCGTGCCGAGGCCAACGTTCGTCGCGAAGCGGGCTTCGTGCAGGCGGCGCGGCTGTCCGGCAACGGCGAGTATCGCATCCTGCTCGGGCACATTCTGCCGAATATCATGCCGATCATGATCGTGCAGATGTCGCTGACCATGGGCTACGCCATTCTCAACGCCGCGGGGCTGTCCTTCATTGGCCTTGGCGTGCGTCCGCCGACAGCGGAGTGGGGCATTATGGTCGCGGAAGGTGCGACCTTTATGGTGTCAGGCGAATGGTGGATCGCATTCTTTCCGGGCCTCGCGTTGATGATTGCCGTGTTCTGCTTCAATCTTCTCGGCGACGGCCTGCGTGACATCGTCGATCCGCAGCGGAGGACGTAATCCGATGACCGCAACACCGCTGCTTGACGTCAGCGATCTCACCGTGGAATTCGCCACCCGGCGCGGCATTGTGCGTGCTATTCAACATGTCAATGTCAGCGTCGCCAAGGGCGAGACGCTCGGCATCGTCGGCGAATCTGGCTCCGGAAAATCGGTGACATCCTACGCCGTGATGCGAATCCTCGACCGCGCCGGCAAGATCGCTGATGGCTCGATCATGTTCTCCGGTATCGATGTCAAGAACGCATCCGAGAACGAGATGCGCGATATGCGCGGCCGCGAAATCTCGATGATTTTTCAGAATCCTCGCGCCGCACTCAATCCAATCCGCAAGGTCGGCGATCAGATCGAAGACGTGCTGCGCCAGCATGTGCAGCAGTTCATTGTGAACGATCGTGGCGAGAAGGCCATCGAGGCGCTGGAGCAGGTTAAGATCGCCCGTCCACGCGAACGCTATCATGCCTATCCGTTCGAGTTGTCCGGCGGTATGTGCCAGCGCGTCGTCATTGCACTGGCGCTGGCCTGTAATCCGCAGCTTCTGATCGCCGACGAGCCCACCACCGGTCTCGATGTCACCACGCAGAAAGCGGTGATGGACCTGATCGTGGAACTCACAAAACGCCGTGGCATGTCCACCATCCTCATTACCCACGATCTCGGCCTCGCAGCGGCCTATTGCGACCGCGTGGTGGTGATGGAGAAGGGTAATGTCGTCGAGACCGCATTGTCGAAGGATATATTCACCAAGCCTGAGCATCCCTATACGCGCAAGCTGATGCGGGCGACGCCGAGGCTCGGTGTTTCGCTTCGCGACCTCTTGTCTGAAGACGACAGGGCGGCGTTGCCTGCGGCGGTCCCAATGACGGCAACTCCAGCGGCGGATAGCAAGCCCTTTCTTCTCGTTGAAAAGCTGGTCAAGGAATATCCCCGCCAGGGCGTGACCAAATCGCTGGCGGCGTTGTTCGGCCGCAAGCCTCCGGTCGAGCCAGAGGTTTTCCGCGCTGTCGATGGCATCAGCTTTTCGGTGGCGCGGGGCGAGAGTGTCGGCCTTGTCGGGGAGTCCGGTTGCGGAAAGTCCACCACATCGATGATGGTGATGCGGCTGCTGGGTCAAACCGACGGCCGGATCACGTTCGATGGCGAGGATATTGGCGCGATTCCTCCGAATGCATTTGCACGGCTGCCGTTGCGCAAGCGCATCCAGATGGTGTTTCAGGACCCCACCGACAGCCTTAATCCGCGCTTCACCGCTGCACGGGCGATCGCCGATCCGATCATGCAGCTCGGCGACATCAAGGGCAGCGATGCGCTGCGCGCGCGCTGCGAGGAACTGGCGAAGCAGGTCGGGTTGCCTCTGTCGCTGTTGGATCGCTTCCCGCATCAGATGTCCGGCGGACAGAAGGCGCGCGTCGGCATTGCGCGGGCTATAGCACTGAAGCCGGATCTCATTATTCTTGACGAGCCGACCGCCGCGCTGGACGTCTCGGTGCAGGCTGTGGTGTTGAACCTGTTGCAGGACCTCAAACAATCGATGGGGATGAGCTATCTTTTCGTGTCGCACGATTTGAACGTGGTACGGCTTCTGTGCGACCGTGTCATTGTGATGCGAAGCGGGCGAATCGTCGAACAGGGCGAAACGGAAAAGGTCTTGGACGCGCCGCAGGATGCCTACACCCGCGAGTTGCTGTCGGCGATCCCGCATCCGCCGCTGCCCGTGCATTGAGACCGAGTAGCAACCGCCCCGTAATATAGAGATATGCATGACGACAGACCCGCTGGATGACTATATCGACGCCGTCGCAGAGGCGCTCGCGCTGCCCATCGATGCGGCGTGGAAGCCGGCTGTGCGTGCAAACCTCGATGTGACGCTGAAGATGGCGCAGATGGTGCAGGAGTTTCCACTGCCCGACGAGATCGAGCCAGCGAGCATCTATGAAGCCTGAGAATGTCAGCATGAGCGGTGCAGAATGGTCCTCGGCGTCTGCTATTGCTGATGCGGTTTCCTCGCGCAAGATGTCTGCGCTTGACGCAACCAACGGCGCGCTCATGCGCATCGCAGCGAACGATGGAAAACTGAATTCCTTTACTGATGTCGTTGCCGAGCGCGCACGCGCCACCGCGCGCAAAATCGACGCAACGATTGCCAATGGAGGGAAAGTCGGCCCGCTTGCGGGCGTGCCGTTCGCGGTGAAGAATCTGTTCGACATCGTAGATCTGCCGACCCGTGCGGGCTCGAAGATCAATCGCGATCGCGCGCCTTCAAAGCGCGATGCGACATTGATCGAACGACTGGAAGCCGCAGGTGCGGTGCTGGTCGGCGCGCTCAACATGGGTGAATACGCTTACGATTTCACCGGCGAGAACGTTCATGACGGCCCATCGCGCAACCCGCACGATCTGACGAGGATGACCGGCGGCTCGTCCGGCGGTTCGGGCGGTGCGGTTGGCGGCGGTCTTGTGCCGCTGGCGCTGGGCTCGGACACCAACGGATCGATCCGCGTGCCGTCGTCGTTCTGCGGCATCTTCGGTTTGAAGCCAACTTATGGACGGCTGTCCCGCGCGCGTTCGTTCCCGTTTGTTGCGAGCTTCGATCACCTTGGTCCGTTCGCGCGAACGACGCGCGATCTGGCGCTGGCCTATGACGCGATGCAGGGGCCGGATGCGGAGGACGCTGCATGCGTCGATCGACCTGTCGAACCTTCAATGTTGTCGCTGGAAAAGGGTATCGGCGATCTGCGCATCGCCATCGCTGGCGGGTACTTCAGGAAGAATCTTTTCCCCGAGGCGCAGGAAGCGATGGTGCGCGTCGCTAAGGTGCTATCTGTAACGCGTGAGGTGGAAATTCCGGAAGCGGCGAGGGCGCGTTCAGCCGCCTATGTTATCTCGACCTGCGAAGGAGCGTCATTGCATCTGGATCGGCTGCGGACGCGGCCGAACGATTTCGATCCGGCGGTGCGTGATCGCTTGCTGGCGGGGGCCATGATTCCCGCATCGTTTGTGGACCATGCACAGAAATTCCGCCGCTGGTACCATGCGCGGGTGCTGGAGCTGTTCAAGACTGTCGATGTCATTCTTGCGCCTGCGACGCCCTGCATCGCGCCGAAACTTGGCCAGACGACATTTGTTCTTGATGGCGTGGAGCTCCCGGTGCGCGCCAATATCGGAATTCACACTCAGCCGATCTCTTTCATTGGGCTTCCGGTCGTGGCTGTGCCGGTCCCGCTCGATCCGATGCCGATCGGCGTTCAGGTGATCGCCGCGCCTTGGCGCGAGGATATTGCTTTGCGCGTTTCTTACGCGCTTGAACAGGCGGGCGTTGTTCAAGCCCCGCAACCGGCAGGGTTTTGAAGATGATAACCGAGATCGATTTGCCCGATGTCGTTGCGGAAGTGAAGGAGGCTTTCGCTGCTTACGAGAAAGCGCTGACGACGAACGACGTTGTCGCCCTCGATGCGCTGTTCCATAAGGATTCGCGAACGTTACGCTACGGGGTAGGCGAAAATCTCTACGGCTATGAGGCCATCGCGGCGTTTCGTGCCGCGCGGAATCCTGCGGGCTTGATGCGCGATCTGGTGCAGACCGTCATCACTGCGTATGGCCGCGATACCGCTGTCGCCTCGACGCTGTTCTATCGGGCATCGGCACCCAGCAAGGTTGGGCGGCAGATGCAGATATGGATGCGCTTTGCGGAAGGTTGGCGAATCGTGGCCGCCCATGTCAGTCTCATCGACACGCCGAATGAAAAGTCATGATCTTCGGGCCGGGAATGTCACACGAATCTGCCGGTGAATTCTCAAGTGCCAACGAGTCGGGTACGGCTTTCACCCGCGGCGCAGGCGCGATGGGAAAGCGTACGCTCGCCGAAGAGCTACGGCTGCAACTCGCCGACGACATCGTGCGAGGTGCGCTTGAGCCCGGTTCGTCACTGGACGAATCCGACATTGCACGGCGCTTCAATGTGTCGCGCACGCCAGTGCGCGAAGCGCTTCGGCAACTGGCCGCCAGCGGCCTTGTCGACTCGCGTCCCCATCGGGGGGCGGTGGTGGCGAGGCCAACCATCGACCAGCTCAATGCCATGTTCGAAGCCATGGCCGAACTTGAGGCGCTCTGCGCGGGACTCGCCGCCGAGCGTATGCCGGTGATGCAACGCCGGGAACTCGAGGTGTTGCATGAACGATTGCGGCTCCTGAGTTATGAAGGCAATCCGCAACTCTTTCATGAGGCGAATGAGGCCTTTCATAACGCCATCTATGCCGGATCCCATAACGGCTATGTTGCAGATATGACCTTGGCGACGCGAGTTCGCGTTCAGCCGTTCCGGCGCGCGCAGTTCAGGAACCTCGGTCGCCTCGCCAAGTCCTATGTCGAGCATGACAAAGTTGTGGTCGCCATTATGCGCGGCGACAAGACCGGCGCAGCGAACGCGATGCGCGATCACATCGAAACGGTTCGCGAAGAATACGAGGTCTACGCGGTCTCGCTGTAGTATCCTCTTTCGTTTTGAAATAGAGATTCTCGGACGTTTTCTTTACTAACGCTTACACGTGGACTGCGGTGCGCACGCGACCTGCGTTTCCGAACACGCGCAGATAGCGGGCGATCTCGGATGGATTGCCCGTTGCTTTTTCGGGATTGTCCGAAAGCTTCACTGCCGGCCGCCCGTTGACCGCCGTCACCTTGCAGACGAGCGAAATCGGATCGAGATCGGCGGTGCCGTCCGGCGCGCATCCGACGAAGTCGTTCGTGAGGTTGGTGCCCCAGCCGAAGCTGGTCCTGACGCGCCCGGCAAAATGCCGATGCGTCTCTTCGATCGATCCAACGTCCATGCCGTCCGAAAAGATCAGGAGCTTCTCCTTTGGATTGCGACCTTTTTCCTTCCACCACTGAATGATCTCTTCACCGGCGGAGATGGGCGGCGCACTATCCGGACGAAAGCCAGTCCAGTCTGCCACCCATTCGGGTGCGTCGCGCAGAAAGGCTTTGGTGCCGAACGCATCGGGCAGGGCGATCAGAAGATTTCCATCATAGGTATGCCGCCACTGATCAAGGATGAGGTACGGCGCGCGCTGCAACTCTTGATCGCTGTCCGCCAGCGCGGCTGCCACCATGGGCAGTTCATGCGCATTGGTGCCGATGGCTTCCAGATCGTTGTCCATCGCGAGCAGTACGTTGGACGTTCCGGTGAATGCCGGACCGAGCCCTTCCTTGACTGCTTCGACGCACCAGCGCTGCCAGAGAAAACCGTGCCGCCGCCGCGTCCCGAAGTCTGACAGTCGCAAACCGTCGAGTTTGCGAAGCCGCTCGACCTTGGTCCAAAGCTTCGCCTTGGCGCGCGCATAGAGAACGTCGAGGACGAAGCGGCCCTGTCCCTTCATGGCTTGCCGGGAGCGCAATTCGTTGATGATGGCAAGCGCCGGAATCTCCCACATGGTGGTGTGCGTCCACGGCCCGTGGAAATGCAGTTCGTACTGTCCGTCAACCGTGCGGAGTTCATATTCCGGAAGCTGGAACGCGGCGAGCCAGCTGATGAAATCCGGCGAGAACATCTGGGTCTTGCCGTAGAACGTGTTACCCGCGAGCCAGATCAACTCCTTCTTGGCGAAGCGAACTGTGCGGGCATGATCGAGCTGGGCGCGAAGCTCGCCCTCGTCGATGATCGCGCCCAGGCGCACGTGGTGGGTGCGGTTGATCACCGAGAAGGTCACGTGCTCGTCTGGATAGAACTCCCGGATCATCTGAAGCATCAGAAGCTTGTAGAAATCCGTATCGAGCAGGCTGCGCACGATCGGATCGAGCCGCCAGCCGTGATTGTATGTTCGGGATGCAATGTCTGTAATGGCCATGCCGGGATCATATCCGGCTCCTTCGCAGGCAACCAGTCACCAGAGAGGAATTTATTCGCCATTCATGGCGGGCTTGCGCGCCGGATTTTGCTGACCGCCGAGGCAACATCGGTCCAGGGCGCTTTGTCCGGCGCGAATTGCAGCCGGAGATAGGACACCAATTCGGTGACCTGTTCGTCGTTAAAGCTGTTTTTGAAGGCCGGCATATAGCCAAGGTCGCTCGACACCGGGGTTTCGATGCCGTGCAGGATGACCTGAATGAGGTTGTCCGGCACGGCGCTGTGCACGTTGCTGTTGAGAGCCAGCGACGGCCTGCTGCCGAACAGCGTGGGCTCGCCGACCTGATGACAGACGGCGCACGCGCCGTCATAGATGCGCGCACCGACGGCTGATGAAGAAACAGCCTTTATACTCGTCAGGGTTTCCAGTCGCGTCGCCAGCGCGTCCTGCGTCGCCGAATTGATCGGCGTGTCGTCGAAGGACGCGAGATAAACCGCCATGGCGCGAATGTCGCTGTCAGGAACTACGGCGAGTTCTTTCACGATTGGCGCCATTGGTCCGGCGGCGACGCCGTGGAAACGGGAGATACCGGTTCGCAGATAGGTGAAGAGTTCGTCCTCGCTCCACGGAATCGGCGCGTGCGATAGTGACGTCAGAGGTGGCGCTTCCCAACCCTCTGCCGTTCCGCCGGCCAAATATGTCTTGGCCGTCCTCTCTGCACCCAGCGCGTTGCGTGGCGTGTGGCAGGCGCCGCAATGGCCGAGGCTTTCGACCAGATACGCGCCGCGATTCCAGACAGCCGACTGCGCCGGATCGGCCTCGAAGACCGCAGGCTTGTGAAACAATGCATTCCAGCCGGCCATCAGCGGGCGGAGGTTGAAGGGAAACGCCAGCGTGGTCTCGCGATTGACTGCACGCACCGGCGCTTGAGCCATCAGATATGCGTAGAGCGCCTGCAGATCGGCGTCGATCGTCTTGGCGAAATGATTGTAGGGGAACGCCGGATAAAGATGTCGCCCATCGCGATGAATGCCTTCGCGCATCGAACGCTCGAACGCCGGATACGACCACGTGCCGATGCCGGTTTCCGGATCTGGGGTGATGTTGGTGCTGTAGACGATTCCGAACGGCGTCTCGAGTGCGCGGCCACCGGCGTTGACGACCCCGTTGGTCTCGGTGTGGCAGACAGCGCAGTTGCCCAGGGCAGCAAGTTGCTGGCCGCGAGCGATGGTGGATGCTGAATAAGTTGATGCGTCCGGGTGTGCGATGGGTGCGATTGATCGCCATGGCAGCACTGCCGCGGCGATGCCGATAACTGCAGTGCCTGCCGCGGCGATGCTCGCAAACGTGCTGCGGCGCTTGAAGAACGGGCTCGGCGTATGCGGGGCTTGTCCCGTTGGTTTGAAAGCCGTCTCCGGCAACGCGCGTTGCTGTGCAGGTTGATCACCACGCAGACCCGCAAGAATGCGCTCCGGGGTAAACGGCAACTCGCGGAAGCGCACGCCGGTCGCATCGAAGATTGCATTGGCTATGGCCGCGGCACTCGGCACTGATGCGGATTCGCCCACGCCGAGCGGCGGCTGATCCTGCCGCGGCAGCATCAGCACATCGATCTTCGGAATGTCCGGGAACGTGATGATGGGGTAGGCGCCCCATTCTCGGCTTGTCACCGCCGCTCGGTCGAACGAAACTTCTTCCATCAATGCGCGGCTGGTGGACTGGATGACGTTGCCGTGGATCTGGTGACGCACGCCGTCCGGATTGATCATCAGTCCGGAATCCTGCCCGGCGACCACGCGCGTTACACTGACGTCGCCGGTGGATTTGTTGACAGCGACATCCGCGATCCAGGCTGACCATGCTGCGCCATAGCCGGGAAACTTGCTGTGAACATAAAGCGCATAGGCAAAGCCGCGTCCGCGGACAACGTCGCCCTCCGCTTCGGGCTCTTTCCAGAGCGGGCGAGGGGTCCAGTCGGCGCGTTTGGCGACGGCGTTGACCAGATCGACCGCACGCGGATCTTTCAGATAACGCAGCCGGTATTCGATTGGATCGACACCAGCTTCGGTCGCGAGTTCATCGATGTAAGATTCGTGCGCGAACGTATTCGGCAATGCGGATACGCCGCGAAACCACGACGCCCGCACGATCGGCGGCATATCGTGTGCAACGACGCGCATGGCATCGTAATCGTAAGGCGGAATAGCGGTGCGGTCGCCCATCTCGAAGACCGCGGGGGTCGGCGGGATGGTCCCGGTCAGCAGCAGCGCCAGCGTCGGTGCGCCGTTCGATGGATAGCGCGTGGCGAAGTCGTAGGCCGCGGCGCTGCCGTCGGCGCGCAAGCCGCCGTTGACGTCCATCAGTTGCGCAGTGCCCTTGGGTTCCCAGGCATGCTCCTGCTCTCGCGTTAGTTGCACGCGCACCGGCCGGCCGACGGCGCGAGATAACAATACGGCATCGGCGGACACGTCGTCGGCACAGTTGCGGCCGTAGCAGCCGGCGGCTTCCATCCGGATCACATCGATCTGCGATTCCGGCAGCGTGAGAAGAAGCGCAAGATCGGTACGCAGGATGTGAGGATTTTGCGTGCCGGACCACACCCGCACGATGCCGTTCTGAACATCCGCGACGGAGCAGGAAGGCCCAATCGACCCGTGCATCTGGTAAGGCCAGATGTAGGTGCGTTTGATCGGTTTCTGCGTGTTGGCGATAGCGTCGTCCACATCGCCCTTGTCGATGAGGATGCGTGGCGTGCTTGGGTTGGCGCGGAGCGCGGTCTCGACGTCTTTCAGATCCGGCAGCGTCGGCACCGGCTTCCACGCCACTTTGAGTTGCGCCGCGGCCTTGACCGCGTTTTCCTCGCGCTCGGTGACGACGCCGACGAAATCCCCAATCTGCACCACAGCGACCAGCCCGGGAATATCGCGCACCGACGATTCATCGACGGCGATCAGGCTGGTCCCGACGAATGCACCGGCATCGATGCCCGCATAAGGCGGACGCACCACGCGGCCATGCAACATGCCGGGCATTCGCACATCGTGCACATACACCAGTTCTCCGGTCGCCTTGGCGGGCAGGTCGATGCGCGGAGTCGATTGCCCCACGATCTTGTATGCCTCCATGGCTTTCACAGGAACATCGTCGGCGAGGTCGAGACGAATGTGATCATCTGCAATCAGTTCGCCATAGCTGAGGCTTCGGTTGCGGCCTCGAATAAGGCCATCCTCTACCGATAATTCGCTTTCCGACAGGCCAAGCTTTTCCGCTGCGCGCGCCATCAGAAAGTGACGCGCCTGCGCAGCGGCCTTGCGCAAGGGCACGGCGGTGATCTGGATGGTTTCGCTGGCGATGGTCGCGCCCTGATTGGGCACGAGCGAGGTGTCGCCCAGCACGACAATCACGCGCGCAAATGAGACATCGAGCTCCTCCGCGACGATCTGTCCAAGCGCGGTTCGGATGCCGGTCCCGAGATCAACGTGGCCATTAAAGGCGGTAATGGCGCCGTCCGCAGTGATCTTGATGAATGTATCAAACGCTGCGGTGTCTCCGCCTGAAGCGGCAGGACGAACGATGGACAGTGATCCAGAAGGAGGAGGGGGCTCAGCCGGGGCCATCAATCTCTTGCCTCGACAGGGTGACCGGCGGCTCGCATCACCGCGCGCAGGATTTCAATGTGAGCACCGCACCGGCACAGGTTGTAGCGGAGGGCCTGCAGCATCTCGGCTTCGGAAGGTTGCGGATTGTGCATCAACAGAGCCTTGGTCGTCATGATCATGCCGTTGAGGCAGTATCCGCATTGAGCGGCTTGTTCTTCGATGAAGGCGTTTTGCACGGGATCGGTATTGTCACGCGAGCCAAGGCCTTCGAGCGTCAGAATGTTTCGCTGCACGCAGCCGCTGATGGGGATGACACAGGACCGCGCCGCCACCCCGTCGATGATCACGGTGCATGCACCGCATTCGCCCAGACCGCAGCCGAACTTCGGGCCGTTCAGTTCGAGATCGTTGCGCAGCACATAAAGCAGGGCAGTGTCCGGCGCAGCATCGACGTCGTGAATCCGGCCGTTGACCGTCAGGCGGATCGTTGTCTGCGTTATGGTCATCGTCACGGCCCGATCTGCTGCGCTGCAAACTGCGGCAACGGCTCATTGCGACGATACCGTTTGTATACAAACGTGCAAGCACGTGATGTGCCAATGGTGTTGCGTGTCCCGCGGCATGATGCATTGCACGATTTGTGAACACGGACGCTAGGCAATTGAGTTTTTATTCGGCAGTGCGCGCTTTCGCGCGGGACGGCGCTTGACAGCTTTCGGGTCTGCGCGCAACATCATTCGTATACGAACAAAATGCCGGCGACAGACCGGACGGAATTTGATCCTCCCGGCATCGTTTGTCGCCCGTCAGTTTGCCGCAGCCCGTTCGACAGTTTGCGTTGGCTCCTACGTGAGTTTGTTCATGCTGACTGAAGCGACATCGGTTTCTCCCTCGGGCGGCGCGGACAAGATCCGCTGCGATGCCTGTCCGGTGATGTGCTATATCAAGCCGGGCGCGGCGGGCGCGTGCGATCGCTATGCCAACAACAATGGCGAACTGGTGCGGGTCGATCCGCATGTCGTGCTGGAACGTACGGTGAGCCATGGCGGCAGGCTGGTGCCGTTTCAGGCCGGAGGCGATTGGGACGGCAAGATCGTTCACGAGCCGGGGGTTTTCGTCACCGCCATTGGCGCAGGGACAACCTATCCCGACTACAAGCCCGCGCCGTTCATCGTGTCTTCGGAGATCGACGGCGTCGACATGGTCACGGTGGTGACCGAAGGTATCTTCAGCTATTGCGGCGTCAAGGTGAAGATCGACACCGATCGTTATCTCGGTCCGGAAACTGCGACGGTACGCGTGCAGGGCGAGGCGGTGGGTCATGTCACCACGGGTGAATACGGCTCGCAGATGCTGTCACTCGGCGGCGTTCATCATCTGACAGGTGGTTCGAAGAAGGAAGGCCGCGTCACCTGCGACACGCTGATGGATCTGTCCAACGGCAAACCCGTCGAGATGACGATCGATGGCGGCGCGACAGTCGTGGTGCAAGCCGGTCATCCGCCCATCGTCAACGGCGTGCTTGAAGAGCGGATGCGGGTGGGTTGCGGCTCGGCGACTATCGGGATGTTCGCCAAGCAATGGCACGGCAAGATCGACGAGGTCGTCGTGGTGGACGATCACATCACCGGCGTTCTCTCCGAGCACCAGGCGGGCAAGCTGCTCGATATTCCCGACACTGGCATCAAGATGAAGGGGCGGCGCTCGACGCCCGGCCGCTATTTCCAGGTGGCCGAACCGGGCACCGGATGGGGCGGCACCAACATCTCCGATCCGCTTTCGGTTCTTGGGCCATTCGATCCTAAGACCGCGCGGGTTGGCATGCGGATGATGATGGTAAGCACGACCGGCGAACATGCCGCCTATTTCGAACTCGACGAAGCTCTGAAGCCGGTCGAGAAGGACATGCCTACCGATCTCAGGCTCTCAGTTGAGCGTATTCAGGAGAATTGCGAACCGGCGCTGTGCACGGTGCTGTTCATGGGTGGCGCGGGTGGCTCGCTCCGGTCGGGCGTCACTGAAAACCCGGTGCGGTTGACCCGCTCGGTCAAGGACGCGCTGACGTCGGTGACCTGCGGCGGTGCGCCTGTTTATGTATGGCCGGGCGGCGGCATCACTTTCATGGTTGATGTGACACGCGTACCGGAAGGCGCCTTCGGCTACGTACCGACGCCGGCACTGGTTGCGCCGATCGAGTTCACGCTGCGGTTGTCGGATTACGCAGCGCTCGGCGGTCACATGGACCATGTGCGGCCGCTGTCGTCGCTCAAGGATAATACCGAAGTTCGTCAGTTGCCGCCGCAAACGACCACGAGGCGCGCATGACACGGCTGCCGCAGACGGGATGGCTGGCGGACGGGAAGCGGCTGCATTTGCAGGATGGTCCCATTGACCTGATCATCGAGGCACGCGGAACGGATATTAACGTTCGCGCAGCCTATGAAGCCGCCGTGCGCCGGTTCACCGGTCTGCTCGATACGCTCTGCGACGAACTGCCCGAATTGCGCCGCGCAGCCCATCCGGATAGATCCACAATGCAAGGCTGCGTTGCGCGCCGGATGTACGCTGCGGTCGCGCCATTTGCCGCGATGACTTTCATTACGCCGATGGCTGCCGTCGCTGGTGCAGTCGCCGAGGAGGTCCTTGGCGCCATGACCGCGTCGGCGAACCTTGACCGCGCTTATGTCAACAACGGTGGCGACATCGCGCTGCATCTCGCAGGAAATGAACACTTTATAGTCGGCCTGGTCGATCACCCCGGTATGCCGAGCCTGATCGGCAAGACGGTCATCGAAGCCTGCGATCCGACGCGCGGCATCGCCACCAGCGGATGGCATGGCCGCAGTTTTTCTTTGGGGATCGCGGACGCTGTGACCGTTCTCGCGCGAACCGCCGCGCAGGCGGACGCCGCTGCGACAATCATTGCCAATGCGGTCGATCTGCCCGGGCATCCCTTGATCGTTCGCCGTCCTGCCAACGAGATTCAATCCGATAACGACCTCGGTGAGCGTCTCGTTACGCGCAGTGTCGGAAAGCTATCGCGCTACGAGATCGCCACGGCCCTCGATGCCGGCGCCCGCAAGGCGCGCGCACTTCTCGCAGCCGGGTTGATCGAGGGTGCTGCGCTCCATGTGCAAGGCGAAACCGATATTGTTGCACTGAAGAACACCGATGGAAAGTCGGCATTGCCACGTGCCGAGATGCCATGGCGAACGAGAAGCCTGCTGCATGCTGCGGAAGTCTGATGGCGGCGAAATCAAGGGAGAATCGATGAGCGCGGTTATTCGCAAGATCGTCACTGTCGTCGAAGAAACTCTGATCGAGGGTGGGCGTCCTGTATCGCCGCCCACACGTCGTGCGGCGGCCATAGCCGTGATCGAAAATCCGTTCGCAAGCAAATACGTCGATGATCTTGCACCGCTGATCGCGATTGGTGAGGAACTGGGTGAACTGCTTGCCTCGAAAGCAGTCGCAGCGCTCGGTATCGAAGGCAGCAAGGCGCAGAGCTATGGCAAAGCGGCGGCCGTCGGTGAAAATGGAGAGCTGGAGCATGCGGCAGCGATCTTGCATCCGAAAATGGGTGCGCCGATACGCAAGGTACTCGGCAAGGGCGCGGCGCTGATCCCGTCTTCCAAGAAGCGCGGTGGAATGGGAGTATCGCTCGATATTCCGCTCGGTCACAAGGATGCGGCATTCGTGCGGAGCCACTTCGACGGCATGGAAGTACAGATCAACGATGCGCCGCGGGCGAACGAAATCATGGTCGCCGTCGCGGTGACCGACAGTGGACGTCCGCTGCCGCGCGTCGGCGGTCTGACGATTGATGAGGTTAAGGGTGAGGACGGCCTTCGGTAACGGTCGTTTTACCAACGCGGCAGGGTAAGTGAGGAATAGCCGGCTGTCCCCCAATGAGGGAAGGGGCGGACGGACATCATGGCGGAGCGTTGCTCTTGCCAATATTGGAGGTCTGGGATGCAACGACGTAAACGTCTCTTGAACGGTCTCTCTAAAACTCTTTTTGGTGCAGGCTTGAGTGTGATGCTCGGTAGCTTGGCGACGTCCGCCATGGCGCAGAGCGGCGAAATCAAGATCGGCGAGATTAACAGCTACTCGCTGCTGCCCGCGTTCACCGAGCCATATCGTAAAGGCTGGCAGCTTGCGGTCGAGGAAATCAACGCAGCGGGTGGCATCAACGGCAAGAAATTGGTCGTCGTTTCTAAGGACGATGGTGGAAAACCTGCCGACGCACAGACTGCCGCCAATGAGTTGGTATCACGCGAAGGCGTGGTGATGCTGACCGGCACGTTCCTGTCCAACATCGGCCTCGCGGTCAGCGACTTCGCCAAGCAGAAGAAGGTATTCTTCCTGGCGGCCGAACCTTTGACCGACGCGATCACGTGGGCGAACGGCAACCGCTACACCTTCCGTCTGCGTCCATCCAACTACATGCAGGCGGCTATGCTGGTGGAGGAAGCGGCGAAGCTGCCGGCCAAGCGCTGGGCGACCATTGCGCCGAACTACGAGTACGGCCAGTCGGCGGTGGCAGTGTTTAAGAAATTGCTGTCGGCGAAGCGGCCGGACATTCAGTGGGTTGATGAGCAGTGGCCTCCGCAGGGCAAGATTGACGCGGGTCCGGTGGTGCAGGCGACTGCCAGCGCTAATCCCGAAGCGATCCTCAATGTCACTTTCGGCGCTGACCTCGTTAAACTTGTTCGCGAAGGCAATACGCGCGGTCTGTTCAAGGATCGCGCGGTGGTCTCGTTCCTCACGGGTGAGCCGGAATACCTCGACCCGCTGAAAGAGGAGACTCCCGAAGGTTGGATCGTTACCGGCTATCCTTGGTACAGCGTCAAGACACCGGAGCACGACGCTTTCCTGAAGGCGTATCAGGGTAAGTACAATGACTATCCACGACTGGGCTCGATCGTCGGCTATCAGACGATCAAGGCCGCGGCTGCGATCCTCAATAAGGCGAAATCCGATGATCCGGAAAAGATGATTGCTGCGGCGGAGGGTCTCTCCATGCCGTCGCCGTTCGGCGAGATCACGTTTCGCAAGATCGATCACCAGTCGACGCTTGGTGCGTTCGTGGGCAAGACGGCGCTCAAGGACGGCAAGGGCGTGATGGTCGATTCTGCCTACCGCAAGGGTTCGGACTTCCTGCCGAGCGATGCGGAAGTCGAAAAACTTCGTCCGAAAGATTGAGACTGACGACCGCGGGCGCAATATGCGCCCGCGACATTCTCCAGCCGCGGATCGCCGATGAGCTTCTACTTTGTTCAGTTCCTGACGGGTCTTGCGAGCGCGGCGTCGCTGTTTCTCGTGGCCTCAGGCCTGTCGATTATCTTCGGCGTGACGCGCATTGTTAATTTCGCGCATGGCGCGTTCTACATGCTGGGCGCCTATGTGGCGTTCACGTTGACAGAACGGCTATCCGGCTCGCTTGGTTTCTGGGGCGGCATTGTTGCTGCTGCGCTCATCGTCGCTGTTCTCGGCGCACTGGTCGAAATGGTGTTGCTGCGGCGGATTTATAAGTCACCCGAGTTGTTCCAATTGCTCGCGACCTTCGGCCTGACGTTGATGGTCGAGGATCTTGTAGTTCTGATCTGGGGGCCGGACGATCTGGTCGGCCGTCGCGCACCCGGCTTTCGCGGCGCGGTAGATTTCTTCGGTCAGAATATTCCGACTTACGATCTGTTTCTGATTGTGCTCGGACCCGTCGTGCTCGGCGCGCTGTGGCTGCTGTTTCGCCGCACGCGCTGGGGTGTTCTGGTTCGTGCGGCGACGCAGGACCGTGACATGGTCGCGGCGCTTGGCGTCAATCAGAAGTGGCTGTTCACCAGCGTATTCGCCGTTGGCGTGTTTCTGGCTGCGCTTGGCGGCGCACTGCAAATTCCGCGTGACGCTGTCCATCACGCCATGGACCTGCGTATCATTGTCGATGTCTTTGTCGTCGTGGTGATCGGCGGCCTCGGAAGCATCACCGGTGCCTTTGTCGCCGCGGTGCTGGTTTCCGAACTCAACGCATTCGGCATCCTGATTTTTCCGAAGATTTCGATCATCCTTGTGTTCCTCGTGATGGCCGCCGTGCTGATCGTGCGTCCGTGGGGCCTGTTCGGAAAGCCCGAAGCGCCTGCCCGCAAGACGCCTGGCCTCACGGTGCGTCCATGGCGGCCGCTGACTACGAACGAACGTTTCACAATGCTGGCCGTGCTGATCGTGGCGGTAGCGCTGCCGCTGGTCGGCGGCAATTATGCGCTGACTGTCGGCGCGGAGATTGCCATCTTTGTGATCTTCGCAGCGAGTCTGCATTTCCTGATGTCGGTCGGTGGGCTCGCGTCATTCGGCCATGCGGCTTATTTCGGCCTTGGCGCCTACGGTGTTGCATTCCTCGCCAAGGCTGCGGGCCTGCCGATGATAGCGTGTCTGCTGCTCGGTCCGTTGCTCGGATTGCTGGGTGCTGCGGTCTTCGGATTTTTCGCGGTTCAACTGTCCGGTGTCTATTTTGCGATGTTGACGCTGGCCTTCGCGCAGATCGTCTGGTCGATCGCATTCCAGTGGGTCTCGGTAACCGGAGGCGATAACGGAATTCTCGGTGTCTGGCCCGCCGCATGGGCAGCGGGACCAGCAAGCTTCTACTGGTTGTCGCTCGGCGTCGCGACGCTTGCGATAGTAACCCTTCGCGTCATCGTGTTCTCGCCGTTCGGCTACGCGCTGCGCGCGACGCGGGATTCTGCCCTCCGCAGTGAGGCGATCGGCATCGATGGCAAGCGGATTCAATGGACCGCATTCGTGATCGCGGGCACCGTTGCTGGCGTTGGCGGCGCACTGTTTGCTTATCTCAAGGGCAGCGTATTTCCCGACAGCCTCGGCATCTCGCTTTCCGTCGACGCCCTCGTGATGGTGTTGCTTGGCGGCGTCGAGACGGTTTCTGGCGCGGTGGTCGGCGCCATTGTCTTCAAAGCGCTCAACATCTGGCTGGTGAGCCAGACCGATCTGTCCAAGCTGGTGCTCGGCGCGGTAATCGTACTAATCGTCGTCGCCTTTCCGAAGGGAATCGTCGGCATGCTGGAAACCATTCGTACGCGGCGTCAGTCGCCATCGTCCAAACCGGCCATTCTGGCATCACGGATCGAAAGCGCAGAATGAGCACCGCACCCACGCTCCTTGCTGTTGAAGGCCTGACCAAATCTTATGGCGGCGTGCACGCCGTGCGCGGCGTATCGTTCTCGCTGGCGGCGGGCGAAATTCTTGCATTGATTGGACCAAACGGCGCCGGCAAGAGTACGTGCTTCGACATGCTGAACGGCCAAAACATTCCCGACAGCGGCCGGATCAGTTTATTGGGCAGAGAGACCACCGGCCAGAAGCCGCGCGCGATCTGGCGGCTCGGCGTCGGCCGCACGTTCCAGATTACTGCAACATTCTCCACCATGACCGTGCGCGAGAACGTGCAGGTCCCGCTGGTCTCTTACAACTCCCAGCTCTTTAACATGTGGCACTCGGCACCCGGTTTCGCACGCGATGAGGCCGATCGGTTGCTCGATCTCGTCGGCATGAGCGGTTATGCCGAGCGCCCATGCGGTGAACTTGCCTATGGCGATCTCAAACGGCTTGAACTCGCGATTGCGCTCGCCAATCAGCCAAAATTGCTTCTGATGGATGAACCGACGGCGGGGATGGCGCCGCGCGAGCGCGTGGAACTCATGCGTCTGACCGCACGCATCGCCCGCGAGAAGTCAATCGGTGTTCTTTTCACCGAACACGACATGGATGTGGTGTTCGAACATGCCGATCGAATTCTGGTGCTTAACCGGGGCACGCTGATCGCGGAGGGTTCGCCGGAGGAGGTTCGGCGCAATCCGCAGGTTCGAGCGATCTATCTTGGCGAAGGTCTGGTCTACGACGCGCGCCATCGCGAAGGAGCATCGGCATGAAGCTCTCGGTTCAGGGGCTCAACAGCTACTACGGCCCGGCGCATATCCTGTTCGATGTCGCGCTTGAGGTCGGCGATGGCGAGGTGGTCGCGCTTCTTGGCCGCAATGGTGCCGGGAAGTCGACGACGTTCCGCTCGATTGTCGGTCTGGTCGAACAGCGTGAAGGTCAGATCATCTTCGAGGGGCGGGACGTTTCAAATCAGCCCACCCACGCCATCGTGCGGAACGGGCTTGGCTATGTACCTGAGGAGCGCCGCATCTTCACGGATCTCACCGTGGAAGAGAATCTCGAAGTCGGCCGTCAGCCGCGGCGGCAGAATGCGCCACAATGGACCCGCGACAAGTTATTCACGCTGTTTCCAAATCTCGGCGAAATGCGCGGCCGTTTGGGCGGGCGCATGAGCGGCGGCGAACAGCAGATGCTGACCATTGCGCGGACCTTGATGGGTAACCCGTCACTGGTGCTGCTCGATGAGCCATCAGAGGGTTTATCGCCGAAGATCGTCGAGCAGATGGTGGACGCAATCCTGACCATGAAGAAGGAGGGCGTCAGCATCATCGTATCCGAGCAGAACCTTCACTTCGCGAACCTGATTTCGGATCGCGCCTATATCATCGAGCGCGGCCGTATCTGCTTCAGCGGCACCATGCGCGAGCTCGAAGAGCGGCCGGACATCCGCGATGCTCATCTGGCGGTTTAACCGACATCCACAAGACAAAGTACGAATGCTGAGGGAATGGGAATGGCCAATGCTTCTCTGAATAACAAGGCTGCTTTGAATAAGGCTGCTGCTCAGAACAAGGCCGCCGCTCCGATCAAGCGTTCTGTGCCCAAGCGAAGCGTGAAATCTGCAAAACCATCCTATGTGCTGGAGGATCAGATCGGTTTCATCCTGCGCCAGGTCTGGCAGCGCCATGCGATGATCTTCGCAAAGGAAATCGGCATCAATCTGACGCCGACGCAATGGGCGGCACTGGCGAAGCTCACCGAGACCGGCCCGTGCTCGCAGAATCAGCTCGGGCGCCTGACCGCCATGGATGTTGCCACCATCAAGGGCGTCATCGATCGGCTCACCGCACGCGGCCTGACGGAGACCAGTTCCGATCCCGAGGACGGTCGCCGGCTTCTGGTCAGCCTCACGCGTGCGGGGCAGGCGATGGCCGAGAAGGCGGCTCCTAACGCGCTTGCGATCACGAAAGAGACGTTGGCGCCGCTCGACGCGAAGGAGCGCGAGACCTTAGTAGCGCTGCTAAGCAAGCTGCGCTGATTCAGGGTGCGACGATCTCCGGCACTTTGGTCGCCGGTGGCGTGTTGCGGCTGCGTTGCGTGCGGATGATGCCATCGATGATGGTCATGCCGATGCCGGGCAGGTCGCCGAGCTGAACGCTGTCGAGAATGTTTTTTCCTGCGGAATGCTGCGCCTTGTCCATGATGACGAAGTCGGCCGCGCGACCGACTTCGATAATGCCGCAATCCAGCGTGCGCATTCGCGCGGTATTACCAGTTGCGAAACAGAATGCGATTTCCGCGGGCACATCACCGAGCGCCGACAGCAGCGAGACCATGCGCAGAATGCCGAGCGGCTGTACGCCTGAACCCGCAGGTGCGTCGGTGCCGAGGATCACGCGATTCAGATCGCCCATCTCGCGGGCGATTCGCAACGTATAAAGCGCGGAGCGCTCGTTGCCGTTGTGAACCAGTTCAAGGCCGCGTTTGCAGCCTTCGCAGATACAGCGGATTTGCCCATCGGGCAGGGCGGTGTGTCCGCCGTTGACGTGGCCAATAACGTCGGTGTCGGCTTCCAGCACCACGTCCGCGTCGATCAGGCCGGACCCGGGAATCGAGGGGCCTCCAGTATGGATCGTGCTCTGAATGCCGTACTTGCGCGCCCACGCAACCATCTTGCGCGCGGTCGGGCCGTCCTTGACGCCGCCAAGGCCGACTTCGCCGAGCAGCTTCACGCCCGCTGCCGCCAGTTCCTTGAAATCCTCTTCCGTCATGCCGGGTTCGATCACTGGCGCGCCGGCATGAACCTTGACGCCGCCGGGCCGCAGATTATCGAACGCGCGCTGGGCGAAGATCGCCATTGCCTTGACGCCGACCACGTCGCGTGGACGGCCGGGCATGTGGACCTCGCCCGCCGAAATCATGGTGGTGACGCCACCGTTCAGGAAGCTATCGATCCAGCCGATCTGGTTCTGCCGCGGCGTCCAGTCGCCAGCGACGGGATGGACGTGACTGTCGATCAGCCCTGGGGTGACCGTCGTTCCGTTGGCATCGATGATCGTTGTCGCGCCTTCGGGATCGATATCCTTGGCTCGTCCGATCGCGGTGATCCTGCCGTTTTCCGCGACGATGGTATCGGCATCCAGGATCGGCTTTTCCATCATCCCGCTCAGGATCAGGCCGATGTTTCGGATCACCAGCTTGGTCGGGCCGGTGCTGCCCTGGGGCGCATCGTGGGCCATGGATTTTTCCTTCCGTGCAATGCCTTTTCAGCGGGTCGGCTCCAACTTGAGCGCGGCTTGACGGCGGTATCAAGCTGGATTATTCATTAGTACACAAATGAATTGGCGAGGCAATCTGTCTCCGCGTTTCTGATTTTGCCCCGTCGTTGGCCCTGCACACGGATCGAGCGAAATGAGCAATTTCAATCAGGAAAGCGTCCTCAGCGTTCATCACTGGACCGATACGCTGTTCAGTTTCACGACCACGCGCGATCCGTCATTCCGTTTCCGCAACGGCGAATTCACAATGATCGGCCTGAAGGTCGGTGAGAAGCCGCTGCTGCGCGCCTACAGCGTGGCCAGCGCCAATTACGAAGACCGGCTGGAATTCTTCTCGATCAAGGTGCCCGACGGGCCGCTGACCTCGCGCCTCCAGCATTTGAAGGAAGGCGAGGAGATCATCGTCGGCCGCAAGGCAACCGGCACGCTCGTCATCGACAATCTCAAGAACGGCCGGAATCTCTATCTCATCGGTACAGGAACCGGTCTGGCGCCGTTCCTGAGTATCATCAAGGATCCGGAAACCTACGACCGTTTCGAGAAGGTGGTGTTGTTGCACGGCTGCCGCCGTGTCGCCGAACTTGCCTATGGCGAGATGATCACCGAGAAGCTGCCGAAGGACGATCTGATCGGCGAACTGGTGCGCAACCAGTTGATCTACTATCCGACGGTGACGCGCGATCCGTTCCGCAATCGCGGCCGCATCACCGATCTGATGACCTCGGGTAAGCTGTTCAGCGACGCAGGTCTTGCGCCGCTTGAGTCTGCGCACGATCGTGTCATGATCTGCGGCAGTCCCGCGCTGCTGCAAGACACGCGGACGCTGCTGCTCGACAGAGGCTTTGTCGAAGGCAATCACGGCGAGCCCGGCGAGTTTGTGGTCGAGAAGGCGTTCGCCGAGCGTTAAGTTTCATGTGCGTTTGAACCAAGCCCATGCTGTGCTTTTTACATATGCGAGCATGGTAGGACGCTCAGATGAAAAACGCGGCTTCGTGTTTTTGAGCAACGGACTCCGCGAAAACCCTCTCTTCGTAGTCGGCCAGAAAATCGCCCTTCTGTCGGGCTGGCATTGTGACTGCGGGCATCGTGCACCCCTTGTTTCCGATCCGGCGCTCCGGACGCAGATCAGGGATTTGCAATCAATGTGCCAAACGAGACTTTGCGCATCTTGTCATCAGAGCATTCAATTAGCATGCAATCATGCATTCAATATTGAATGGAAACTTGACGGACCGTCACGCGCATCACAAAAACCCGCCTAATAATGCTAGGCAGAGAGCCTTTTCATTCAGCAGAGTTCGTTCACGGGAACCGCAGGGCGCGGGAAAGAGAAATTAACTTGGCAGACTTTCCTGCAACATTTATACAGTCAATCGAGGTTCAATCTTGAGGTGGTTCCGGTCATGGCTGATTGGCGTCCCGATCTGTCGAACAGCGACAAGCCGCGTTATCTCGCGATTGCCGATGCAATCGCGGATGACATCGCTGCAGGACGGCTGGTGATCGGTGACCGTTTGCCGCCGCAGCGTAAACTCGCCAAGCGTCTCGACATCGATTTCACCACTGTCGCGCGCGGATACGTCGAAGCGCAGAAGCGCGGGTTAATCAAATCCAAAGTCGGACAGGGCACCTTCGTGTGCGACAAGCCGCGTCCGCGCCGGTCGCTGCAATCGCCTCCGCCACGGCCAGTCGATCTATCGATGAACCTTCCGCCGGAGCCAGACGATCCGGAACTAGTTGCACGGATGCAGGCCGGCGTGGACTATGTGACGCGGGATATTGTTTCGCTGCTGCGCTATCAGGGTTTCGGCGGCACCCAAGCCGACAAGGATGCTGCGTCGATCTGGCTCGGGCGTCGCGGGCTGGTTCCTGCACAGGACCGAATCTTCGTTTCTCCGGGCGCACATTCCGCGATGGTGGGCATTGTCTCGATTCTGGCCAAGCCCGGGGAGACGATTTTAAGCGAAGCGATCACCTATCCGGGGATCCGGTCGATTGCTGCGCAACTTGGCGTCGATCTCGTTGGTCTGCCGATGGATGACGACGGCATCGAGCCGGAGGCCCTGACCGACGCTTGCAAGAAACTAAAGCCAAAGGCGATCTATCTCAACCCGACGCTGCAGAATCCGACGACGATAACTGTGCCTGATCAGCGGCGGCGCGAAATAGTTTCGATCGCGCGGCGGTTTCACGTTCCAATCATCGAGGATGATGCCTACGGCTTCATCCCCGAACATGGCCACGGTCATTCAGCGTTCGCCGCGATTGCGCCAGATCTGACGTGGCATGTCGCGGGTCTCGCCAAATGTATCGGCGCTGGACTGCGTGCGGCCTATGTCGTGGTGCCGGACACCCGTTCCGCATGGCCGTTTGCCTCGGCGCTGCGCGCGGCCACAGTGATGGCATCGCCGTTCACTGTGGCGCTTGTGACGCGTTGGATCGAAGACGGTACAGCCGACACGATGCTGCGTTTCATCCGCGCCGAGACGACAGCGCGCCAGAAACTTGCCGCCGAGATTATGCCGCCGGATTCCTACCGCGCGGACCCATTGAGTTTCAACATGTGGGTGCCGTTGCCAAAGCTATGGACCCGTTCGGGGTTCGTCGAACATATGCGCTCCACCGGGATCGGCGTCGTTGCCAGCGACGCATTCGTGGTGAGTGGCACTGCGCCGGATGCTGTCAGAATATGTCTCGGTGGCCCGATCAGCCGGCCACAGGTGAAGGGCGCTCTCGAATACATCGCGCACGCGCTGGTGGAATCACCGGCTCTGGCGTCGGCATTCTTGTAACTGCAAGCAAGATCGCCCGTTCGTTTGACGTGCAAGGATTGCGTATTTATTGGGCAATCGTCTGCAAGAAACGCGAACGTAAAAAGGCATTCACGAAAAATGCCTGTAGATTCAATCTGTATCGGCGTGGCACGTCTCCTGCATCAATGCTCTTGAGTTGGCTGCTAGGGTTCCGGCTTTGCACGAGAGCAGGGTGCTGGTCCGAGAGCGGCCGCTTGCGGGGGAGACATCCCCGCAGGTGCACGGCGGGACAAAAGCCCGGGAGACCTCGTTGGCCAAGGGATTGGCGAAGCGATGGTCTGTCGCCATTCCCTTTTTGTAATTTTTTTACAAGAGGGATCTGCGATGAACAAATTCACCTCCTTTCTCCGATCGGTTGTTGTTGCATCGGCTTTGACCGCAGTCGCCGTTTCGGCTGCGGGTGCTGCGCCGAAAAAGGATTTCAAGGTTGCGTGGTCGATCTACGTGGGCTGGATGCCGTGGGGTTATGCGGCAGATACCGGCATTGTGAAGAAGTGGGCCGATAAGTACGGCATCACAATCGAAGTGAAGCAGTTCAACGACTACGTCGAGTCGATCAATCAATACACGGCGGGCGCGTATGACGCGGTAACTATCACCAACATGGATGCACTTTCGATCCCCGCTGCCGGTGGTGTCGACACCACTGCTGTCATCATGGGTGATTTCTCCAACGGCAACGACGCGGTGATCCTCAAGGGGAAATCCGATCTCGCTGCCATCAAGGGGCAGAAGGTCAATCTGGTCGAGTTCTCTGTCTCGCACTACCTGCTGGTGCGCGCGCTCGAGACCAAGAAGCTTGCCGAGAAGGACATCAAGGTCGTCAACACGTCGGATGCCGACATGGCGGCGGCTTACAAGACGCCGGAAGTCACAGCGGTGGTGACTTGGAATCCGATCGTGTCGGAAGTTCTCGGCTCACCGGACGCGAAGAAAGTCTTCGATTCCTCTCAGGTGCCCGGCGAGATCATGGACCTGATGGTCGCCAACACCGCGGTGGTGAAGGAGAACCCGAACTTCGCCAAGGCTCTGGTCGGCATCTGGTATGAGACCATCGCCAAGATGAACGCGGCCGGTGCCGACGGCAAGGCAGCGAAGGAAGCCATGGCGAAGGCATCCGGCACCGATCTCGCGGGTTTCGATAGCCAGCTTGCATCGACCAAGCTGTTCGACAAGCCTGCCGACGCAGAGGCTTTCACCAAGAGCAAGACTGTCGGAACGACGATGGATCGCGTCCGCAAATTCCTGTTCGAGAAGGAATTGCTCGGCAAGGGCGCGAAGTCCGCGGACGCTGTAGGCATTGAACTTGGCGACAAGTCAGTACTCGGCGACAAGGCCAATGTGAAGCTGCGCTTCGACGCGACCTACATGGACGAGGCCGCCAAGGGCAAGCTCTGATCTAGGCATCTTTCGAACAGGGGTGCGACCATGCGACTTGTAAACATCCGGCCCGGTCGGCAGATGCGGTTCTATCTTGCCGCGCTGCCGTTCGTGCTGCTGGCGATCGCATACTTCCTCGGTTCGAATGCACGGTTTTCGGAAAACCCGAACGATAAATTGCTGCCTGCGCTGTCAAGTATGGCGCAGGCGGTAAAGCAGATGGCGTTCCAGGCTGATACGCGCACCGGGGCTTATCTGATGGTGTCCGATACGGTCGCGAGCCTTGGGCGGCTGGTGTCCGCATTGGCGATCTCTACTGTTGCAGCGTTGGTACTGGGCGTCGTGGTTGGCTTATTGCCCGGCGCCAACGCACTGCTCGGGCCTTTCGTCTCGGTGACATCGATGGTGCCGCCGTTGGCTTTGTTGCCGATCCTCTTCATCGTGATGGGGCTCGGCGAGAATTCAAAGATCGCGCTGATTGTGATCGGCACGCTGCCTTGCATTATTCGCGATCTCGCGATGAAGGTGCAGGAGCTGCCGCGCGAGCAGCTAATCAAGGCCCAGACGCTGGGTGCATCGACCTGGCAGATCGCGCTGCGGGTCGTGACGCCGCAGATTTTACCGCGCCTGATCGACTCTCTGCGCCTTCAGCTTGGACCAGCGTGGCTGTTTTTGATTGCCGCCGAAGCCATCGCTTCAGATTCGGGTCTTGGCTATCGCATCTTTCTGGTGCGGCGTTATCTCGCCATGGACATCATCATTCCTTACGTCATCTGGATCACGCTTCTTGCGTTCCTGATGGACGCCGGATTGCGCCTGCTTCAGCGCAAGCTCTTTCCCTGGTTCGCGTCGGTGAGGGCGGAATGAGCGCGATCCGCTTTGACGACGTCTGGAAAGAATACGGCGATCACATCGTACTTGAGCGGATCACGCTCGACGTGGAGTCGCGCGCGTTTCTCGCGCTTGTTGGACCGTCTGGCTGCGGCAAGACCACGTTTCTGCGGATGCTGCTCGGCGAGGAAATGCCCACGCGCGGGCAAATTCTGGTCGACGGGGCACCGCTATCGCCCGAACCGAATGCCGATCGTGGCGTGGTGTTTCAGCGCTATTCGGTGTTTCCGCATTTGACGGTGTTGCAAAACGTCCTGCTGGGGCGCGAGTTGCAACTTGCGAAAGTTACGGGCCGCCTGTTCGGCGGGGCGAAGCGTGCGGCAACCGAAGAGGCGATGGCGCTGCTTGCGGAAGTCGGATTGGCCGGACAGGAAAAGAAATATCCGTCGGCGTTGTCGGGCGGCATGCAACAGCGGCTGGCATTGGCGCAGGCGGTCATGCGCGGTCCCAAAATCCTTCTGCTTGATGAGCCGTTTGGCGCGCTCGATCCGGGCATCCGCGCCGACATCCACGTGCTGATGAAGCGGCTGTGGAACGAGACCGAACTCACGGTCGTCATGGTGACGCATGATCTGAGCGAAGCGTTCCGGCTGGCGACACGCGTGATTGCGTTCGAACGCGACCGCAATCGTCCCGAAGAGCGCGAGCGTTACGGCGCGACGATCTCGCGCGATCTGGAAATCTATCCGCGTCGCACTGCAGAGGTGCGGCAACTCGCAACCATTCGCTCCGGCCGGGACGACCCGGCCGAAAAAGGAGCATGAGCCGGGACGGCCCGGCGCGCTTGTCTGAGAAAGGGCAAACCATGATCCTGACCGAGGAGCAGAAGGCTGAAGTTGCGGCCAACAGGAAACGATATGAGGAATTGAAGGCGGCTGGGCAGGGCCACGCGCCACGCGCGCTGCCGCCGCCGACACCGCGTGATGGCGCGCCGATTGCCGAGGCCGAGGTCATCCACCGCGAGGCGATTCCCGGCGGCTGGTACTGGACCACGCGGTTGAATCGCGGGGAGGTCCTGCGGATCGTCAACACCGGCGGCACGTCGTGCGTCAGTCTGCTGGCATGGAACAGCGCCGATACCAGCGAGCGGTTGAATCACGCCGACACCATCAAGGTTCAATGGGCTGCGACCCTGCGCAAGGGCCGCGTCATCCTCTCCGATATGGGACGTGTGCTCTTCAGTATCGTGGAAGACACGACCGGCGGAGCGCATGACACGCTGATGGGTGGCTCGACTGCGGGAATAAATGAGGCGCGCTATCGCGCGACGACAGTTCGCAACACGCGCGACAACTTCATCCTCGCGGCTGGAAAGCTTGGGCTCGATCGCCGCGACGTTCATCCCTGCATCAGTTTTTTCGCGCCGGTGAATGTCGAAGACGGCGGTCGGTTCGTCTGGGCCGACGGCCGCCGCAGTTCCGGCGACTTCATCGATCTGCGTGCAGAGATGGATTTGCTGGTTGCGTTGTCGAACTGCCCGCATCCGCTAGACCCGTCACCAGTCTATGCGTCCGGCACCGTGGACATCGTGCGCTACCAGGCCAAGCCGGTGGATGCCGACGATCTGTGCCGGACGGCGAGCGCGGAAGCGGCGCGTGCGTTCGAGAACAATGCATTCCTTCTTCAATCCGGCGTGGGGAGGTGAGAACAATGACTATTCATTCGATTCCCACATCCCACCGTGTTGTGTTGGACACAGAGATTCCCGCACGTGCGCCGTGGTCCGCGATCATTCGCAAGGGCCAGACGCTGCGCATCATCGACACTCATGGTCAGCAGGCCGTCGATACGCTGTTCTACCGTGCCGATGACCTTCAGGAGCGTTACAGCGGGCAGGATACCTTGCGTGCGCAGGGTTCGGCCTATGTCAGCACCGGCACCCGTATCATGTCGAATGAGGGACGCGTCATGCTGCGCGTTACGGCGGACACTTGCGGACTGCACGATACATCCGCCGGGGCCTGCTCATGCGAGAGCAACACCGTCCGCTTCGGACACGGCACGAAATATCTCCACGCCTGCCGCGAGAATTTCGTGATCGAAGCGGCGAAGCACGGCATGTCGAAGCGCGACATCGTTCCGAACCTCAACTTCTTCATGAACGTGCCGTTCGATTCGTCCGGCAATTTCACCGTTGTCGACGGCGTCTCGAAACCCGGCGATTACATCGAAATGGTCGCGGAGATGGACGTGCTGTGTCTGATCTCCAATTGCCCGCAGATCAACAACCCCTGCAATGGCTTCTTCCCGACGCCGGTCCAGGTTGTGATTTTCGAAGCGCAAGGGGATTGATCGCATGTTCAGCAAGGTCCTGATTGCCAACCGCGGCGAGATCGCCGGACGGATTGGCAAGACGCTGCGCCGCATGGGCATCGCATCGGTCGCGGTCTATTCCGATGCAGATCGCTTCACGCGGCCCGTTCTCGACGCCGATGAAGTGGTGCGTGTTGGCCCCGCCGCGGCTGCAGAAAGCTATCTCAACATCGACGCCATCATCAGTGCTTGTCTTGCGACCGGCGCACAGGCGGTGCATCCGGGTTACGGGTTCCTCTCGGAGAACCGCGGCTTTGCCGAAAGACTGGCAGAGCATGGCATTGTTTTTATCGGGCCGCGCCCGGAGCATCTCGACGCATTCGGATTGAAGCACAAGGCGCGCGAGATTGCTCAGTTGAGCCGCGTCCCGCTGTTGCCGGGTTCGGGTCTGCTCGACACGGTCGATCAGGCGTTGGCGGAAGCGGAAAACGTGGGTTACCCGCTGATGCTCAAGAGCACCGCGGGCGGCGGCGGCATCGGCATGCAACTCTGCCACGATGCTGACGCCCTTCGCGAACGCTTTGCCACAGTTCAGCGCACCGCCCGCGCCAGTTTCGGCGATGCGCGGGTATATCTCGAGCGGTTCGTGGCCGAAGCCCGGCACATCGAGGTGCAGATATTCGGGAACGGCAAGGGCGACGTGGTGGCGCTCGGCGAGCGCGACTGTTCGTTACAGAGACGCAATCAGAAGGTCATCGAGGAAACCCCTGCGCCGGGCTTGAGCGAGGGGATGCGCAAGCGTCTTCATGAGTCAGCGGTGGCGCTCGGAAAGAGCGTTGCCTACGAGTCAGCAGGCACGGTGGAGTTCATCTACGATGTCGAGCGCGAGGATTTCTATTTTCTCGAGGTCAACACGCGGCTTCAGGTCGAGCACCCTGTTACAGAGGCTATGTTTGGCGTCGATCTGGTGGAATGGATGGTCCGGCAGGCGGCGGGAGAAAATGTGCTGGATGGCCTAGGGCCGCTCACGCCGAAGGGCGCAGCTATCGAAGCGCGGATTTATGCCGAGAATCCAAATGCCGGTTTTCGCCCGAGCGCCGGGCGTCTGACGCGCGTGGAATTCCCTGACAATGCGCGCATCGACGGCTGGATCGAAACTGGTGTCGAGGTGACGCCGTTCTACGATCCAATGCTGGCGAAGGTCATCGTTGCCGCGGATACCCGCGAAGGTGCGATCGAGAAGCTCACTGGCGTTCTTGCCGCGTCGGTCATTACCGGCATCGAAACCAATCTTGACTATCTTCGCGCAATTGCTGGTTCGGATGTTTTCCGCAGCGGGCGCGTCGCGACAAATGTGCTTGGAAGTTTTTCCTTTGCTCCGCACACCATCGACGTGCTGGCGCCTGGCGCGCAATCCGGCCTGCAGGAATTGCCCGGCCGGTTGCATCTCTGGCACGTAGGCGTGCCGCCGAGCGGCCCGATGGACGAGCGCTCTTTCCGTCTCGCCAACATTGTTGTCGGGAATCCCGAAACCACTGCCGCGCTGGAATTGACCGTCAACGGTCCGACCTTGCGGCTCAATGCCGACGCAACCATAGGGCTTGTGGGCGCACGAATGATAGCAACACTCGACGGCATCATGATCGAGCATGGCGTTCCGATCGCAGTGCGTGCGGGTCAAACGCTGACCATCGGCAAGATCGAAGGCGCGGGTCAGCGTTGCTATCTGGCGGTGCGCGGTGGCTTCGACGCGCCGCAGATCCTTGGGTCACGTGCGGTCTTCACACTCGGCGCGTTCGGCGGCCATGCCACCGGCGCACTGAAAGCGGGTGACGTGCTGCATATTGCAGCGAACAACGATGATCTTGGACTGCCTCGCGCGCTTACAGCAAGCGAACGCCCGGCGCTGACGCGGGAGTGGGAGATCGGCGTCATCTACGGTCCGCACGGTGCTCCCGATTTCTTCCGGGACGATGACATCGCGACGTTGTTTTCCGCCGAGTATGAAGTGCATTTCAACAGCGCGCGGACTGGCGTTCGCCTGATCGGACCGAAGCCTGTGTGGGCGCGGGCAGACGGGGGCGAGGCGGGGCTGCATCCGTCGAACATCCACGACAATGCCTATGCGGTGGGGTCGATCGATTTCACCGGCGACATGCCGATTATCCTCGGGCCGGACGGACCGAGCCTCGGCGGCTTTGTGTGTCCTGCGGTCGTCGCCCGCGACGAACTCTGGAAGACCGGTCAGCTTCGTCCCGGCGACAAGGTGCGTTTCGTGCCGGTGGTACGGAAAGACGATCCGGTCGTGGGCCCCCTGCCGGTGCGGAGCGGAACAGAGCCCGGTTCGGCGATCGTCGGCCGGATCGACGATGGTCCGGTTCCGGTCGTGTACCGGCGCGCGGGCGACGACAACCTGCTGGTCGAATACGGTGCGATGGAGCTCGACATCGCGCTACGTCTGCGTGTGCACGTTCTCGCGGAGGCGGTCACTCAGGCCAAGTTGTGGGGCATCACCGACCTCACGCCGGGAATCCGTTCGCTGCAAATTCAATACGATAGCACGGTCCTTTCGCGCCGGCGGTTGCTTGAAGTTCTGCAAGAACTTGAGCGCAATCTACCGCCTGCTGACTTAATGAAGGTTCCGAGCCGCATCGTGCATCTGCCGCTGTCGTGGAACGATCCGCAGGCGGTTCTGGCGATGCAGAAGTATCAGGAACTGGTGCGCCCCGATGCGCCGTGGTGTCCGTCGAACATCGAGTTCATCCGGCGCATCAACGGTCTGCACAGCGAGGACGACGTCAAGCGGATCGTCTTCGACGCCAGATATCTCGTGCTGGGCCTGGGCGACGTCTATCTCGGGGCGCCCGTGGCGACGCCGGTCGATCCGCGCCATCGGCTTGTGACGACCAAATACAATCCGGCACGAACCTGGACGCCGGAAAATGCCGTGGGCATCGGCGGCGCGTACATGTGCATCTACGGCATGGAAGGGCCGGGCGGTTATCAGTTGTTCGGACGTACCATTCAAATGTGGAATACATGGCGAACTACGCCGGTGTTCGAGCCGGGACATCCCTGGTTGCTGCGGTTCTTTGACGAAATCCGCTTCTTCCCCGTCAGCGCGGACGAACTGCTGGAAGCTCGCTCCGCATTCCCGCACGGTGCTTATCCGTTGCGGATCGAGCAGAGTGAATTCTCTTATGCCGAATATGCGAAGGGTCTGGCGCGTGATCGCGATTCGATCGCCGCGTTCAAGCAACGGCAACAGGCGGCTTTCGAAGCCGAACGGCAGCGATGGAAGGAGTTGCGGATCGAGGAGACACCCGACGAACTTGCGGGTGTCAGTGATGGGGGAAACGATATTCCCGATGATGCAACAGGCGTGTTCTCCGAAGTGCCGGGAAATGTCTGGAAAATTCTTGTCGCCGAAGGCGTAAATGTGGCGTCCGGCGACACCCTCGCGATTATCGAGTCGATGAAGATGGAAATCAGTGTGCAGGCGCCTGTGGCTGGCCGTGTGTCGTCGATCCGGATCAGGCCTGGCCAGACATTGCGGGCGGGCGACGTCGTCGCACTGATCGAGAGCAGCTAGTTTATCCCGCCGGGGGAGTCTAAACTGGCCCGAACTTGTATCGCGTGGGGCCGTTCGAGATGGCGATTTCAGATGGCGACAGGCACGAGGCGTATCTGCGCCGCGTCGAGCCACCTGCTTTAGATGCGAAAGACATCCTGGCGATGTTGCGCCGCCGGGCGACGTTCATCGCGGGTGTAACGCTTGCCTGCGCCGCGATGAGCCTTGCTTATGTTCTGCTCGCGGCTCCCAAATATGTTGCGTCCGGCCGCATTCTGCTCAATTCGGCCGACTCCCGGATCGCTGGGACCGATGCCGCTTCACACAGTGCGGCAGATACGAGTGCGATCGAGGTCGAAAATCAGATCAAGACCATGACCTCGCTTAGCGTTCTCAACAAGGTAATTGCGCGGGAAAAGCTCGAATTCGATCCGCTCTTTGGGGCGAAGTCGAAAGGAATTCTACCCGCGCTTCTGATCGGCATCGGGGTTGTGCCCGCCGCCGATCCCCACGCGACAGCGCTTCGCCAACTCGAACGCGCAGTGAGCGCCACGCGCAATCCCGGCTCGTTTGCTGTGGATGTCAACGTCGTGACGCCGGACCGCGAAACGTCGGCGCGTGTAGCGAATGCCGTGATGGATACCTACGTCGAGGATGCAGCGCGCGTGGGACCGGAAGCCACGCCGCGCACCGGCGCACCAACCGATATCTCACTGGAGGCGCTTCAGGCTCGCCTGCGGGATGCCGAGCAGAGCTATCAGAAATATCGTCAGGACAACGGAATTGCCGGCACGAGCGGCCAGTCAGCTATTGAGAAGCAGGTCAGTGAACTGTCAGGCCAGATCGCCGCCGCCGAGGCCAAGGTCAACGGTTTGCGGGCGACGCTCACCCAGGTCCAGCGTGCCGAGGACGACCGGGATTTCAACGCGATCGCGGGAGCGCTGCGGAGCAGGACCGTCGAAACCCTGAAGAACCGCTATATCGCCGCGAGACGGATCGAGGCCGATCTGTCGGAAACATTTGGACCACGTCATCCTGACTTAAGGCTTGCAAGAAGGGAGTTGGCCGAAGCAAAGAGGCTGCTCGATCAGGCCATCGGCGACATGGTTCAATCCATCACCGCCGAACAGGAGCGCACTCGTTCCACCGTGACACGGCTCAAGTCCCGGCTTGAAGCACTGAAGAAAGATATGGTCAGATCGAATGAGACGTCCACACGCCTGAGGGAACTCGAACGCGATGTGGAAACAAACCGTGCGGCCTATCAGGCGTTCCTGCAGCGGCCCCACGACCTCGGTGAACAACAGAAGCCTGACGGTTTGAGCCCTCGAATATTGAGCCGCGCGACGCCGTCACTGGAACGCGGCGGCGCATCCACCGCTCGTGTCCTGCTCATCAGTATCCTGCTTGGGCTAGGCCTCGCTATCAGCCTTGCCTGGCTGCTTGAACTGTCGGGCGAGCGAAAGGAGAGGGCCGCGTTTCGATAGATGAAGCAATTGCGTTAGCGCTGACGCGATCCGCCAATCCCGCATTGTTTCGACCAGCGGAATTGAGATCGCAATCCGGCCTGTCGAACTCGCGACGCTGAATCCGTCTGCCAGGAGCCGTTGCAGTCTCCCGACACCCAGCCATACCGGTCGGGCTGCGGTTTTTTTGCAACGCAACGTGCGTCGATTTGGATACTCAGTGTGTGGCCGAGAGCGGTGGGAATGCCGTCGCCCGGAGCGTTATCCTCTCGCTCCGAAGCATGCCAAATCAGGTCAGGCTTCCGAAAAATGTCGCAATTCATGCTGCTTTCGCCCGACTTTGCTGTGCCGAATACTCAGTTTTAAACGTGGGCCGCATGCCTCGCATGCGCTTCTCTCGCACGTGATTATGGCGCCTCCAGGATGCTCTTTCGCTTCTCTCGCAAGAGCGATACGATCAGGAAATATCGGCGAGGGCCGGTACACCGAATGACCGATCGCACGATCGATTCCATCAATATCTTCGCAAGAACGCGGCAGTTAAAGGAAACGCCATGACCAATCGCATGCAGTTCTATATCGACGGCGCCTGGGTCGACCCGGCAGTCAAGAAGTCCATTCCGGTCGTCAATCCGGCGACGGAAGAGGCGATGTACGAAATCGCGGTTGGATCGAAGGTCGACGTCGACAAGGCAGTTGCTGCTGCGCGCCGCGCCTTCGAAACATTCTCCGTGACGACACGCGAGGAGCGTGTCGCGCTGCTTGAGAAGATTATCGCCGTCTACAAGACCCGGATGAAGGACATCGGCGCCGCGGTTTCCGACGAGATGGGCGCGCCGCTACCGATGGCGGAGAAGCTGCAGGCCGGTGCCGGTCTTGGCCATCTGTCGTCGACCCTGCAGGTTCTCAAGGACTACCAGTTCGAGGAGCCGGTTGGCTCGGCGGTGGTCGTGCGCGAGCCCGTCGGCGTCATCGGCATGATCACGCCGTGGAACTGGCCGCTCAATCAGATCGCCTGCAAGGTCGCGCCCGCGATTGCGGCGGGCTGCACCATGATTCTGAAGCCGTCGGAATACACGCCGTCGTCGGCGTTGATCTTCGCGGAAATTCTGCATGAAGCGGGCGTGCCGAAGGGCGTGTTCAATCTGGTCAACGGCCTCGGCCCCGATGTCGGCGTTGCCATGAGCGAACATCCCGGGATCGACATGATCTCGTTCACCGGCTCGACCCGCGCCGGCATCGATGTGGCAAAGCGCGCGGCGAACACCGTCAAGCGCGTCAGCCAGGAGCTGGGTGGCAAGTCGCCGAACATCATTCTTGATGACGCAGATTTCACGAAGGCCGTGACCGGCGGCGTGGCGCACATGTTCAACAACTCCGGCCAGTCCTGCAACGCGCCCTCGCGTATGATCGTGCCGCAGGCGAAGATCAAGGAGATCGCGGCCATCGCCAAGACAGTCGCGGACAAGACCAAGGCGGGTGATCCGCGCGCCGAGGGCACCACGATCGGTCCGGTGGTCAATCGCACGCAGTGGGACAAGATTCAGGGGCTGATCCAGAAGGGCATCGACGAGGGTGCGACCTTGGTCGCCGGCGGCGTCGGTCTTCCGGAGGGAGTCAACAAGGGCTTCTATGTTCGTCCGACGGTGTTCTCCGACGTCACCGACGAAATGACCATTGCCCGCGAGGAAATTTTCGGGCCGGTGTTGGTTATCATGGGCGCGAAGGACGAAGCGGATGCGGTGAAGATCGCTAACGATACGCCCTACGGTCTTGCGGGCTACGTCTCGGCCGGCACGGTCGAGCGCGCGCGCAAGGTCGGCCGGCAGATACGCGCTGGCAACGTTAACCTCAACGGCGTGCCAAACGAACGCACTGCGCCGTTTGGCGGCTACAAGCAGTCGGGCAACGGCCGTGAGTGGGGCAAGTTCGGTCTTGAGGAATATCTCGAAGCAAAGGCGATCGCCGGCTTCAACGCCGCCTGAGATCGTTTGTTATGATTTTGCCGGCGCGAGAGTGCTCGCGCCGGCATATTTTATTCTAAGGCCAATAGGGATCGATGAGCAGCATGACGCCACCAGACACCGTCGTATTCGTTGGCCTCGGGCAGATGGGCTTGCCCATGGCGAAGCGTTGTATCGCCGCCGGATTCACGGTTCGTGGTGCGGACCTGTCGGCTCCCGCACGCGACGCATTAGCTACTGCTGGTGGACAGGCGTTCGCGAGCGGACGTGAAGCCGCAAAAGATGCGTCGCTATTGATCACCATGCTGCCGGACAGCAGGGTCGTGCGCGCGGCCGTGCTCGGCGATCAGGGCGTGGCTGACGTTCTCGCCAAGGGCGCGCTTATTATCGACATGAGTTCGTCGGTGCCGGTCGATACACAGTCGCTCGGCAAGGACCTCGCCGCGCGTGGCATCGGACTGATCGATGCGCCGGTGTCCGGCGGCGTCAAGCGCGCGATCGACGGCAGTCTTTCGATCATGGCCGGAGGCGATGCTGCGCTGGTGGAGCGGGCGAAGCCGGTGCTACAGATGATGGCGAAATCGGTATTTGCGACCGGGCCGCTCGGCTCGGGTCATGCGATGAAGGCGCTGAATAACTACGTCTCCGCCGCCGGACTTGTCGCGGCCTGCGAAGCCCTGCTCGTGGGCCGGCGCTTTGGCCTTCAGCCGGAAACGATCATCGATGTTCTCAATGCCTCGACCGGAAAGAACAACTCGACCGATGTTAAGATGAAGCAGTTCGTGATCTCGGAGACCTTCGCGTCGGGCTTCTCACTAGCACTGATGGCCAAGGATCTGCGCATCGCCGCGGATCTGTCGAAGCTCGTCGGGCTCGATCCATCGCACGCGGAAACCATCGCAACGCTTTGGGAGAATGCCAAGGGTTCGCTCACGACAAATGCGGACCACACCGATATCTATCGGTTCATCGCGTCCGCAGTCGAGGACCGCTAGGACAAGGATAGTCCGAGCGATCCCTTCCTTCAGCGCCTACTTCAATGCGCCCTGAACCGCGGCAGCAATCGCCGCGAGGCCCGTTGCAACATCGCCCTTGACGTGAAGCCGCAGCGCGCGCCGTCCGCGTTCCGCCAGCACATCGAAATCGCCGCGCGCCTGCGCGGCCTCGATTACGCCGAAGCTGATCTTCTGGCCGGGGACGTCGAGATCGGTGGTGTGATCCGCCGTGATCTGGATAATGACCCCGGTGTTCGGCCCGCCTTTGTAGGCCTGCCCGGTGGAATGCAGGAAGCGCGGCCCGAATCCGACGCAGGTGGCGACGTGCTTGCTGTCGCGGATTGCCATACGGATGTTTTGCACCGCCGCGATATTTGCCTCATCGCGATCGAGATAGGCGAGGGTGGCGGTGTAGTCGCTCGGCTTGATGCGTGCAAGATGCGCCTTCACCCACGACGCGAGATCGCTATTTGCGCCTGCCTTGCGTAGTACGTCAGCATTTGCCGCATCCGTGTAAATCGCAATTGCTCCGTCCGTCGCAGCAGGACTCTCGGCGGGCAACGTGCCTGATTTTTCGAACGCGGATGTCAATTCGCGCGTCTTAATCTTCGCGGATTCCACGTCAGGCTGATCGAATGGATTGATGCCCAGCACCGCGCCCGCGACGGCCGTCGCAATCTCGAAGCGGAAGAATTCTTGCCCGATATGGGCTGGGCTCGTCACAGCGATACGGATGACAGGATGTCCTGCGGCCTCCAATGCAGCGAGCGCTGTCTCGCGTGCATTGTCCGCATCGTCTTTCAGGCGCAGATCGATGAATACGCGATCCTTGCCGTAGACGTCCGGCTTGCCCAACGTTTCGCCTTCCAGCGGGATCAGCGCCTTGCCGTTCTTGCCGGTGGACTCCGCGATGAGCTGTTCGGCCCAGGCCCCGAAATCGGCAATCCGTTTCGATGCCGTCAGCGTAAGCTTGTCGCGGCCATGTTTCGCGGCGGCGGCGAGCGCCAGCCCGAGCTGCACGCCCGGATTTTCCGCCGGCGGCACATCGGAACCGCAGGAGCGAACCATTGCGGCTGCAAGGCCGAGGAATTCCGAAACATCGATTCCTGCCGCTGCCGCAGGCACAAGTCCGAACGGCGACAGCACCGAATAGCGGCCGCCGATGCTTGGTTCGCCGAGGAAAATCTGCGCGAAGTTACGCGCGGTCGCGACTTTTTCCAGGGATGAGCCGGGATCAGTCACGGCGACAAACTGTTCACCCGCTTTTGCACCGGCGCGCACAAAGAAATATTCCATCAGCGCGTTAGGTTCGGTGGTGCCGCCGGATTTGCTCGACACGATAAAGAGCGTCTTGTCGAGCTTGATCGCCGCTTCCGTGCGTCGAACCTGCGCGGGATCGGTGGAGTCGAGAATGCGCAATTTCGGAAAGCCTACGATCTGGCCGAAGGTTTCCGCGAGCACTTCCGGCCCTAAGCTGGAGCCGCCCATGCCGAGCACGACAACGTCGGTGAAGGCTTTGCTTTTTACCCAGCCGGAGAAAGCGATATAGCGCGCGGTTTCGTTCTGCTCGCGGGCGACCACGTCGAGCCATCCGAGCCACTTGCTCTCATCGCTGCCGGTCCATACCGACGCATCGCGCTGCCACAGCGCGCGAATGGTGCCCTTTGCACGCCAGGCTTCCGACAGCGCCTTGGCGTCCTTTTCGATTTCGGCTGTCAGCTTGATCGTTTGCCCATCGATGCGTGTGCCAAGAATGGCCGCGCGCTTGTATGCAACCGCGCCGAGTAGCTTGTCAAAGGCCTCCGCGAACAGCTTCACGCCGTCATCGACCAGCGCTTCGGTAATGGCATCGAGCGAGACGCCGGCCTTTGCAAGGCCGGTGAGCACGCGCTCCGCGTCCGCAACATTCTCCTCGAGGCTGTCGCGCGGCTTGCCGTGATCGCGGAAGGCGTCGAGGGTCGCTGGCGGCACGGTGTTGACCGTATCGCGGCCGATCAGTTCCTCGATGTAAAGAACATCGCTGTAGGCCTTGTTCTTGGTTCCGGTGGAGGCCCACAGCAGCCGCTGAACCTTTGCGCCCTTGGCGGCGAGCTTTTTCCAGCGCTCGCTGGCGATGACTTTCTTGTAGTGCTGATAGGCGAGCTTGGCGTTGGCGATGGCTACCTTGCCCTTCAACGCTTCGAGCTGCTTCTTCTGATCGCCGCTCGCGGCCGCGATCTTGCCGTCGAGTTGGCTGTCAACGGCGGTATCGATGCGGCTGACGAAGAAGCTAGCAACGCTGGCGACACGTTTCGGGTCGCCGCCGTTCGCGATGAAGGTTTCGAGGCCGGAGATATAAGCTTCAAGAACCTCCGCGTACATTTTCTGCGAGAACAGCAGCGTGATGTTGATGCTGATGCCTTCCGAGATCAGCTTGCGGATCGCAGGTACGCCCTCACGAGTCCCCGGCACCTTCACCATCAGATTGTCACGGCCCACCGCCTTCCACAGCCGCTGCGCCTCGGCGATGGTGCCTTCGGTGTCCCGCGCCAGATAGGGCGAGACTTCCAGGCTGACAAAGCCATCCGCGCCCTGAAGCCCGTCATAGACAGAGTACAGTGCATCCGCCGCACGCTGGATGTCTTCCACGGCGAGGGCTTCATAGAGATCGCCCACCGGACGGTCGCGTTCCTTCAGCAGCGCCGAGATCGTGCTGTCATATTCGTCGCTGCCGCCGATCGCCTTCTCAAAAATCGACGGATTGGAGGTGACGCCGCGCACACCGTCCTGATCGACCAGCGCCTTGAGATCGCCGTTGGCGATGAAACCGCGAGCGAGGAAGTCGAGCCAGATCGCTTGGCCATGATTTGTAAGGGCTTTGACTGGATTCATGATCTCTTCTGGCAGGTTGGCGGGACGGTGAGATGTTGTCGGCCGTGAAACCGAGCTTTGTCAAAAGGTTCTTTTGGGTGTCCGGTGAGGTCAAAACCGTTGTTTCGACGGTTCAACAAGCTACAAGCCTTGCGGTTCCGATAGGGAAATCTGTCCGTTCCAAACACTCCTGTGAAGCGTTGGGCCGAAGCTGGGAGGCCTGATGGATCGCTTAGTGGCGGTGTTAATAGAGAGTGCCTCCAGGAGCCCTGCTTTCGGCGCCGGACAGGGAGAAGGATTTCCGCTTGTCGCGCCGAAGAATAGGAGGACTCTCTCCATTTTGCGCTGCATGGGCAAGATTATCCTTAGTTTTTCAACGATATAGACCCCCCTCATTGGGGCGAATAGATGTTGATCAATTTCCAGGCGCTATCGATAGGATTCAAGGAACTTCGCCATGCCCGGTATTTCCGTTTCCGCTGGTTTTGCAATCGGCCTCGCCTTTGGCGTCGTCGGCCTGCTCAGTGGTTTCTGCCTGATGAGCAGCCTGCGGGACTGGTGGACGGCCAATGACGGCCGCAAGGTCCGCAGCTACGCGGTGGCGCTTGCTGTGGCGATCCTCGGCACGCAGTTTATCGCAGGCGCGGGCATCGTGGACATCGCCAAGTCGCTCTATTTGCAGCCGTCGTTCTCCGCGCCGCTGATCTTCGCGGGTGGTCTGCTGTTCGGCTTCGGCATGGTGCTCTCAAACGGCTGCGCTTCGCGCGCGCTGGTTCTCCTCGGCAAGGGCAATCTCCGGTCGCTGGTCGTGATCGCCATCATCGGCATCGCCGCGCAGATGACTCTGAAGGGTCTGATCGCACCCGCGCGCCTCGCATTCCTGCAGGCCACGCAGACGACGCCTGCAGCCGTGTCCGCACCCGGGCTGCTTGCCACCATGGGCATCGATGAGGTCGTTGCCCGTATCGCCGTGACGCTGATCGCGAGCGGGGCGCTGCTGATCTTCGCATTTTCGGACAAGCAGTTCCGCCGCTCTTACGGCCAGATTGCGGCCGGGCTTGCGGTCGGTCTTCTGGTGATCGCCGGCTGGCTGGCAACGGGTTGGCTCGGTGCTGACGAGTTCAACCCGATTCCGGTGACATCGCTGACCTTCATTTCGCCGATCGCCGACTCGCTGCAGTACACCATGCTTTCGACCGGCCTCTCGCTGAACTTCGGCATCGCGTTGGTTGCCGGCGTCCTCACCGGCAGCTTGCTGACTGCGGTTTCGACTGGACGCTTCAGCCTCGAAGGCTACACATCGGCGAACCACATGGTGCGTTCGATCTCCGGTGCGGCGCTGATGGGCATCGGTGGAGCGATGGCTTATGGTTGCTCGATCGGGCAGGGACTGACTGGCCTCTCCACCTTGGGAATGCCATCGTTCATCGCGGTTGCCGGAATCGTGTCGGGCGCAGCACTCGCCCTTCGCGGCGCGGTCGTCATTCCGGCGCTTGCAACGCGCTGATAGCAGCGCCCCGGTTCGGCCAAGCCGTTCGGACCCAGGCAGTAAATCGCTTGTCGTGATGCAGGTGCTACGGCATCCTTCCGCGCCCATGGACCGGAAGAAACGAATTGCCATGAATCGCCGCGAACTTATCCTCTCGAGTGCCCTTGTGGCGTTGGTTTCAGCCATACGTCCGGCTGGCGCACAGACAACCGCAACGGAGCGAACGTCGCCTTCACCCAAGCCTCCCAGCGACAAGCCTTTCGCCGAACATTTCATTGCGTTGCAACTGTCCGATTCCGATCCGAAGAAGGAGCGGCTGGTTCTCAGCGTCGCCAGCAATCTTCAGAAGGCTTACGGGCAGGACAAGATCGCCATCGAAGTGGTGACGTTCGGGCCCGGCATCGATCTGCTGCGCGATACCAACGAGAACCGGCAACTGGTGGATAGCCTCGTCTCGCAGGGTGTGCGCTTCGATGTCTGCGGTAACACGCTCGACACGATCGAGCGGGAGACCGGACAGCGGCCGAAGATCAATCCGCATGCCATCGAGGTTCAGGTGGGCGTCGGGCAATTGCTGACTTTGAGCGAGAGTGGCTATACGCTTGTTCGTCCCTGATATGGAGATGTGAGATGCGCTCATTATGCAACACGATTGCCGCTGTGCTGATGCTGGCCTTTGCTGCGTCGTCCGGCGTTGCTGCCGATGTAAAGGAGCATCGCGTCTCAATCCAGGTCGACCAGAACGACGCTGCGGTGATGAATCTCGCGCTTAACAACGCAAACAACATTATGGAGCAGTACAAGTCGAAAGGTGAAACGGTCCAGATCGAGATTGTGACCTACGGTCCGGGCCTGCACATGCTGCGCTCGGATACGTCGCCGGTTCAGGATCGTCTCAAGCAAACCGTAGATGCGAGCTTTCCCTCCAGCGTCAAGTTCATTGCATGCAACAACACCAAGGAAGGAATGGAAAAGCGCGAGGGCAAATCCGTCAGCCTTGTTTCACAGGCGGAGCTTGTGCCATCCGGCGCTGTGCGGTTGATCGAACTGCAGGAACAGGGCTGGAGCTATCTGCGGCCTTGATGACTTCTATTCGGCAGGTCCGCCTCTGCCGAGCAGATTTGCCCAACGCCGTTGGATAATGTCGCGCGGCGAACCGTCGACCAGAATTGCGATGCCGAGCCGCGCGCCGACAATCATGCCGCCAATTGCGAGTGGCGCGGACAGCGCCAGCATCGATCCTGCGGTCAATCCCTGACCGATGGTGCAGCCGCCGGCGAGAATGCCGCCGACGCCCATCAGCGCGGCGCCGGACAGATGACGCCGCATTTCGTGATCGTCGTCGAACGCTTCCCAGCGCAATTCGTCCAAGCGCCATGCCGCGAGCCACGATCCAGCGATGACGCCGAATACGCTGCCGACGCCGAAGTCAGCGAAATTCGTGACGTTCAACAAACCAGCATAGAGCGCCTTGCCCACGGTCGAGACGAACGTCAGGCTTTGCGGACGCGTCGGACCAGCGAAGTCGTCCGTCAATGCGACGGTGGCAATCCATCCTGCGACGATCATGATGCCGAGTACGATACCCGCTGAAACCAGCCGCGGTGCGCGCCTCAATCGCGGATCGCTCAGCGCCAGCCAGCACAGTCCCGCGCCTGCAATCGCCGCGATGGCGGAACGAACGTCGATGCCGAGTGCGAGCGATGACAGCGATGCAATATCGGAGCGCGCGCCTTCGGGAATCGCAAGCGACAGAGATTCAAGGAAGCCGATGCGAAAACCGGCGAAGACACCGCGCAGCGTCGCATAGGCCGCGCCGCCCAGCACGAGAACCACAACGAGACTGCGCAGATCGCCGGTGCCGAGCCGCACCAGCGAGCCGAAGCCGCAGGTGCCGACCATCGCCATGCCGATACCGAACATCACGCTGCCGATCAAAATCGCAACCAGTGGCAAAGCAGGCGGCGTGTATGTCGTCAGTTCGGGGTCGAGGAAACCGCCGAGGACCAGCGCTTGGGTGCCGAGGATTGCAATGCCGAGCGCTAGCCCGAACACGCGCAGACGCCGGCTGTCGCCGCCCATCAGCGCATCCTCGATGGCGCCGAATGTGCACAGCCGCGCATGACGCACGGCAAATCCCGCGGCCGCGCCGATGGCGAAACCGCCGAGTGCTTGCATCCAGGCAGACATATTCTGCATGGCATTTCTCCCGGATCGGCGCGGAGCTTGGCCTTGCGGGCTGCTCCGCGTCCGCCTGCCGTTATGGCAGGATTATTTCTTCCCGGTCGCCTCCACTGGCGAACAGAAAATATCGTAGACCACCGAGATCACCCGGCGCACATCGTCATTGGCGAGGCTGTAGTAAATGGTCTTGCCGTCGCGGCGCGTATCGACCATGCCGTCATAACGCAGCCGCGCAAGCTGTTGTGACACCGCGGACTGCCGCAGCGAGAGAATGTTCTCAAGCTCCGTGACGGAACGTTCGCGCTCGGCGAGCAGACACAGCAGCAGCAGCCGATTCTCATGGGATAACGCCTTGAGAAAGTTGCTGGCCTTGCGCGCCTTGCGCATCAACTGGTCGAGCTCGGGCGAATATTCCGCGCCGTCGCGAAGTTCGGTTTCCAGTTCGGATGACAGGATCGACGTCATGCGGCTTATCTTTCAGACGGTGAAATCAAACGCGGTCAGATTCGATTTGGCTCGGGCGGTCGTGAAATCTTGGCAACAAGCGTGTCCAGCAATCCCCAGAACGCATCGTCGCTGCTGTAGCCGGTGATGCGTCCAACCTCGCGGCCATTGTCGACCACGACGAAGGTCGGCGTGTAACGCACCGGCGAGGCGAGGGCGATACCACTCATTTTTTGCGCCTGAATATCGATGCGCCGCAGCGGAAGCGCCTTGGCCTCATTGGTCTTGCCATAGAGCGCGCCGACGTCGCGGTCCCATCGCTGGCAAAAAACACATCCAGCCTGCTCGAACATCACAAGCTCGGAGGCCTCAGCCGCCGCCGTCCCCAGCAATAAGCCCACTGCACACGAGGCTGCGACAAAGGTCCTTGCGAGAGTTCCTGCAATCATGTGATACATATACACGAATTCGCATGTATCTGCTAGGGCCGGGAATCCAGTGGTTTCTTCTATTTCCCTGATCGGCGCGCTGGGGGCGGGGCTGCTGTCCTTCCTGTCGCCCTGCGTTTTGCCGCTGGTGCCGCCGTACCTGTGCTTTCTTGCGGGCATCAGCCTGGATGACCTGACGCATAAGGACGAAGCGCGCGGCTGGCGGCCGGACTGGCGCGTGGTGGCGCTGTCCTTTGCCTTTGTGCTCGGCTTCGCCACGGTGTTCGTCGCGCTCGGCGCGTCCGCTTCGTTCATCGGCAAGACCATCACCGCGCATTTCGAGACGCTCGGCATCATCGCCGGCGTGATCATCGTCATCCTCGGCCTGCATTTCCTCGGCGTGTTCCGGATCGGTCTCCTGTTTCGCGAAGCGCGGTTTCAGTCGGTGTCGAAGCCGGCGGGTTTTCTCGGGGCCTATATCGTCGGCCTCGCATTTGCGTTCGGCTGGACGCCCTGTGTCGGTCCAGTGCTGGCCGCAATCCTGATGGTCGCAGGCGTCGAGGGATCGGCGGCGCGCGGCGCGTTGCTGCTCGGGGCCTATGCGCTCGGGATCGGCATTCCGTTTTTGCTGGCGTCGTTGTTTTCCGGTCCGTTCATGCGGCTGATGGCGCGGCTGCGCAATCATATGAGCACTGTCGAAAAGGTGATCGGCAGCGCTCTTGTGCTGACCGGCGTGCTGTTTTTGACTGGCGGCATGCCGCGCATCGCTGGTTGGCTGCTGGAAACATTTCCGGTGTTTGGATCGTTCGGTTGAACGGGGAGGCTTTCGTGCAAAAGCAAAAACAATTGCTGACGAGGCGGGGTGCCATCACTGCGCTTGGCATCGGCGCTCTGAGCCTGCGTGTTGCGCCGGCGGTTGCGAAGGCGACGCTCGGCGACGACGGGATTTACCACATGGACTGGTATCTCGACAGCTTCCTCGATCTCTCGGAGGATCTCGCCGGCGCCACTGCGAAGGGCAAGCGCTTCGCGATCATGTGGGGTCTCAAAGGCTGCCCCGCCTGCAAACGCATGCACGAGGTGCATATGCAGGACCCGAAGATCGAAAGCTACATCCGCGACAATTTCGAGATTCTCCATCTCAACCATATCGGTGCGCGTGAAGTGACCGATTTTGACGGACGCAAGCGCGGCGAGAAGGCATTCGGCGAGGCTTACGGCATCCGCTTCACGCCGACGATCCAGTTCTTCCCCGAGAAGACCGACGGGCTTGCTGCGCTGAGCGGCCAGGCGCGTGAAGTCGCTCGCATGCCGGGGCTTCTGGAGCCTGTGGAATTTCTCGCGATGTTCCGCTACGTGCGTGAGAAGGGTTACGAGTCCGCGCCGTTTCCGGAGTGGCTGAAGCGGCAGGTTTAGTTCCGATTCAATTTTCAAACAGCCACGCGTGATTGCTCTCGCGCCATGCGCGAGGTGAGCTTTTAGTCGCGCCCCTCACATATGAGGGGCATGGAGCGCCGCGAGGCGCACCTTGTCTTGTTTCGCTCCCGGCATCGCTTGCGACACGATGAAACTCCGGAAGCGCATCGCCTTGCGGCGCTCCATTGCGGCGATTTGTGAGCCAGGGACCGTACTTCCGGGTGAGGATGGGGGAGCTAGTCGACCCCTGATCCGGCCGGCTTTCGCCGCCTTCGTCCCACACCGCGTCCAGCCGCGAACGGCAGAGCCACGTAGTTGGCCCGGACGGTCAACCCCGGCCTTCCGGACGGTGTGGGTGCGAACCACATCGCGCAGACGCCGCATCCTGATCCGCTTCAAAAGCGCCCTCGAGAAGCGCCCCTCA
>JBOFVL010000057.1:0-124465 GCA_051653085.1 Afipia sp.
GCCGGTCTTGATGCTCAGGAGACTCGCGGTCTCGACGTGATTGGGATCGAAGTTGCGGCGATGGATGCTCTGCGCCTGAAAGATCAGATCCGCGAAGGGGAGATCGTACAGCGCCTGCGCTTCCGCGCGGGTCCAGTCGTTGCGTGGCTCGATCAGCGCATCCCTGCCGACCGACACTTTACCATTCACATCCGAACCCGGCACCATGCTCATGCGCTAACCCTTTGTCCTGAAGACATCGCTATCTCATTTGCAGGAAAGTGACGCCTTGAAGGCGTTCGCGATTTTTTCCGCACTTGAGACTAGCAAGGATCATGGGGACCCAGAAGAGTCAATCTGGGCCGGGTCCCTCCGAGGAACGCAGCCATGCCTGACGGCATAGCGCGTAAACGCAATTACGCCGCCCGGATATTGAGCAGGAAGGCGTCAACCTCCGCGCGCAGGGTATCGGCTTCGCGGCGAAGCTCGCTCGATGCGTTCAGCACTTCGCCTGCCGCGGCTCCGGCTTGGATCGAGGCCTGGCTGACGCCGACGATGTTGCTCGACACTTCCGACGTACCGCTCGCGGCATGCTGGATGTTGCGGGCAATTTCACGCGTAGCCGCGCCCTGTTCCTCGACGGCGGCGGCGATGGCGGTGGTGACCTCATTGATCTCGCCGATCGTGGAACCGATGCTGCGGATCGCGCCGACAGCGGAGGCCGTGACGTTCTGCATGCTGGCAATCTGTGCGCGGATTTCGTCGGTCGCTTTTGCCGTCTGCTCGGCGAGGCTCTTCACTTCGGATGCGACGACCGCGAAACCGCGGCCGGCTTCGCCCGCGCGCGCCGCCTCGATGGTGGCGTTGAGCGCGAGCAGGTTGGTCTGCGATGCGATTTCCTGAATCAAATCGACGACGCTGCTGATGCGGTTCGCATTGTCTGCGAGACCCTGCATGGTCGCGTCCGTCTTGCCTGCTTCGGTGACCGCGTTGGCGGCGATCTTGGTCGAACTCGTCACCTGACGGCTGATCTCCTGGATCGACGACGACAGCTCTTCGGTGCCGGCCGAAACCGTTTGCACATTGACCGATGTTTCCTCGGCTGCGGACGCCACGGTGCTCACCAGCGTGCTCGAATGCTCGGCGGTGGTGGACATGCTTTCCGCGGTCGATTGCATGGTGTTGGCGGATGCCATCAGGCTATCGAGCGCGGCGCGAACCTTGTCTTCGAAGTCTACGATCTGGGTTTCGATGCGCGATGCGCGCTCGGACTTGGCGATGCGGTCCTGATCCTGTTCGCTGCTCAGCGCGCGCGATTTGATCATGCTTTCGCGGAACACTTCCAGCGAACCCGCCATGACGGCGATTTCGTCCTGCTGGCGGCTGCGCCGGACTTCGGCCGCAAGGTCGCCTTCGGACAAACGGCGCATCACGTCCTGCAGGTTGCCGATGCGACCGAGGATGTTGCGGCCGACATAGAGCCAGACGAATAGCGCCGATCCGATCAGCGTGAGGGCGCCGAGCCCCAGCATCACCATCGTTGCCAGCGTAACCGTGTCGTGCGCCTTGGCGGAAGCAGCTTCGGTCTCAACCTGCACGTCGTCGACCAGCCGCTTGATGCTCATATCGAGCCCGCGATTGAGCTTGCTGGTTTCGTCCAGGATCAGCTTGCCGTAGTCGATGGCGTCCAATTCCTTCTGACGTAGCCTGAAGACGCCTTTCTTCATGTCGCCGAGCGCCATCATTCGCTTGACCGGATCCTTCAGCGGTTCTCCAGCCGGGCCAAGGGCCTTGAGAGAGGATTCGATGCTGTCGTACGTCACGGAGAAGATGTGCTCCATGTCGCTCAGCTTGTCCGTGGTTGCAGCGCTGGCTGCGGCATTGATGGTGCTGGCTGCAAAATTCACGTCGGCCAGAAGGCTCGCGAGCACATCGACGCCGCGCATGGCCTTGATGGCCTCCCTTGGCTCGGCGTTCGCATTCACCAGCGCCGAGTTGACCCCCGCCTTCGCATCTTCAGCCGCACTGCCGATGGTGTTGACGAGGAAGGAATGGGCGGTCCGGACCTCTTCGAACTGCTTGGCGTGTTGCTCGGCAAGGTCCAATCGCTCCTTCGCAGCTGCGCGCAGGCTGTTGATGGTGTCGTCGAGCATTTTGACGTTTTCTTCAAGCGCGGACACCACGCTCGGATCGGCCTTTAAATTCTTGATCTCCTGAAGTTTTGCGAGGGCCGCAGCCTGAACCTCTTTCAGGCCCTGGGTGCGGGACTGAAGGGTACTTTCATCGTCCGAGGCCAGCATGGCAGGGCCGCGGGCGGCGAGGCTCTGGCTCAATCCTGACAACTGGAGGCTGGCAGTCAGGCGGGGAATATTCCGGCTGCTCAGCTCGGTCATCATGCCGCCGAGCTGGGACAGCAGGAGGCTTGCTCCGCCGCTGATCGCAATCGCCATGAGAGCGATGACGGCGAATGCCAGAAACAGGCTTCCCCGAACGCCGAGCCGCAGGCTCGGGAGCTTGAAACGAAACAGTTTTTCGCCGCGATCGCGTAAACCCATAGTCCCCAGCCCCCGAATTCCCAGACAGACGTGCGGGGCGCAGTATCGGGACACATGGTTAAAATTTTCGGGAACAATTGACGATTTTGGCGAAAATCTGGTGCGGCGAATGGGCCGGCAGGCGGGCTGACGTGGCGCGTCACCGCGGCACATTGAGCCCGATCAGGTCGAGCAATACCCCGTGGTAGCCGCGACCGGACAGCTTGCGCAAAGGGAGCGAAGGTTGCCGGCGATCTGGATCGCATCTGGAGCAGACTGCGCCGCTTCATCAGCAGCAAGCGTTGCTTGCGATGCGCGCGCGTGTCCGGTCAGATCGTGTGGCTACCGCGAGGCGTGCGAACAATCGCCTTCGCCCTGAATATCGATTGAAGCATGAAGACAGGGCTCGGCAGTAGTCGCAGACGATGCCAGATAAAGACTGCCATCGCTATGTTCCAGACAACGAGTGTAACCGTTGTGGAGATCGCTGCGCCGGTCAATCCTAGCAGGCTGACGAGAACGGCACTGAGGAGAATATTGAAGAGAGCGCTCAGGAGGAGAAGGAGCGCAGCTCCCCGTTCGCATCCGGTCATGGTCATAATCGATAGCTGCGATCCGCAACTCGCAGCGATGACCTGGCCGACGAGGAGTATGTGCAATGCGGTCACTCCGGCCTCATAACCTCGACCGAACCAGGCGAGAAGCGGTCCAGCAACAATGGAAAGTGCAAGAGCGCTGACAGCGGCTCCGCACAGCGTCCACAATGCGATTCTGGCGGTCAGGATTTGCAGCGCGTGGTGTTGTTTCCTGACAAAGAGATCCGAGATGGTGGGCGCAAGCAAGGTGTTGGCAGCGGTTCGCGGCAGGGCCACCAGGAATGAAATGCTGAATACAAGGGCGTAGATGCCTGCATCCCTGGTGGACCCGATCCAGCCGAGCACCAGCACGCCGCAGCGATTCAGCAGGGCTTCTGTCGCGGTAATTGCCATGAGGGGCAGAATGGTCTTCCGCCAGGCCGGGATATCGTAGTCCGGCACGACACCGTCAATTTCAGGAGGATGAAGCCGCCGCACGGCCAGGCTCGCCATGACGAGAGCCGCAGTCGTGCTGGCGAGTGTCGCGATCATGATCACTGGGGCGTCGAGGTGCCATTTCAGCCCCCAGCTCAAGAGCACGATGATGCATATCAGAGTGCCGTCCCGTACCATTCGATCCGGAACGACAGCCGACAGGACTCCGCCAAACGCTCGCACGATTGAGCTTCGAATCCACAACAGGGCCCAGACCGGCACCAGGATGAATCCTGCAAGGAAGGTGTTTCTCAGTTCCGGCGATATTTCGTTAGCCGAAATCGCAACCGTGATCGCGCCGGCCACGACGACGAGGGTGCCGGCGATCGCCATTCGTCGCTCGGAATACCGGATAACGCCACGGAGCAGGCCCCATGCCTGGTTGGCGCGATAAGCGGATACAAAGCGCAGAAGCGCGATATCGAAGCCAAGCGCGGAGAAATACGCAAGAACCGTGACCCATGCGAGAACATAGGAGTAGACGCCGAAGGTCTCCGCCCCGACGATCCGCGCGATCAGGAGTTGCGAGCAGGCCGTTAATCCGGCGCCTGCGACATAGACGGCGAGCGCGGTCATTCCCCCGAGGGTAACGCGTCTGACCGATCCGCTGCCGAGCACCTTGTCAAACATGCGGGAGTCTTTCACCGGAGAAATTCTCCGGAATCGCGCGGCGCTTCTGATATCGCGTGCGGAGCATCGTTCTCACCTGTTCTGCGACTCTGTTCACCGCATCGGCAAGTGAATCCGGATCAGATGAGCTGACGCAGGTTACTGCCTGCCCCCGTCTTCGAAGCAGATTGTACAACTGTTCGAAAATCGGCTTGCCTTCGATGTTCGTCTTCGGATCGATCTCAAGCATGCGTTCGACCAAACCCTGGAGACGCTGCCGGTCGCGAAGGCGGGCTGCCAGGATGTCCGGAGGCGCATCGAGCTGGATCAGCATGTCAGGTTTCGGGATGACGTCGAGCGCGTGCGCGATCAGTGTTTCATCAATTGATCGGCCAAACAGCGCGAGCGAGCACACGGCCTGGACGAAGGCCTGGTCGAACAACGTGATATGGTTTGACTCGGATGCAAGATGCCAGGAGCGAGACAGGCGAAGGATGTACTGGCTCAATCTGATCGACGAAAGAAAGTTCTTCGGCGGCAGGGCTCTCAACAGGCTCGCAGCCGTATTGACGTCGTTCGAATAGGCGAACGGGTGGAGCGTCATTGTCAGCAGCTCAACGACAGGCCGGGCCAGACGGATCGCCACGGCCGCTGTGCGAGTGGGCGCCGGGTGCTTGCGCGGATCTGGTCGCGCCCGCTCGGCAGGCCGGTAGCTGAGAACAAGATCCACGGTGTGATCCTGCTTCTGCAACTGAGCAGCAAGCGCGCGTGCAAAAGTCGTTTTGCCGACGCCTTGGGGACCGAAGATCTCGATAATCATACTCCAGCTCCCCGAAACAGGCCTACAAAAGATTCCAGATCTCGGATTTGGTCAGGCGGATCACTTCAGGCAGCGGTCGTTCGGCATTTACGGTCACGACACGCCCCGCCGCGAAGTTCAGGTGTTGTAGTGCGTCTATGCGTTCGCGAATGACCGCCGGGTCCATGTTCGGCTCGCGCGTTTCTGCCGTTTTCGGCGTGACCTGCAGCTTGATGACGAGGTCCGGCGGCAGGCGATGCGCGAGGGCGTAGGCAGAAGCTTCAAGACGGCGAAGCCATCGCGGAGCACCAGGAAGACGGTTGAGGAGAGGGCCGTCATTGTAGGCGGGGATTTCGTTCTGGGGGTATCGATCCGTCAGAACGATCAGTCCCCGGTTGGCTCCGCGTCGCGCAGCCAACAGTTTGCTCCGCTTCTCCCGGGCCACAACGATCGCCCAGACCGTGAGAAGCGTGCCATAGAGAAAGCCCGGTGCTCGGTTCGAAATCTTGCCATGCGAGGACCCTTTGGGACGCGCCCGGAGCATGCGCGCGATCGTAGGCATCATCATCTTGAAGGGGCGCAGAAGGAGTGACGGTCTGCCGTCTCCGGTACCGAAGTACATGGGAACGACGTCGATCTCCGATCCCAGCCACGCCTTGATTGCAGCCACGGCGGTGGACTTGCCGCTGCCATCGACGCCGATGATTGCCACGACGGCGCCGCCGCCGGGTGCACGCCGGCTCCATGGCCGGGGCAAGTGAAATAACCGCTTGTTGAGACCACCGGCGATCCAGCGAACGGCGCGGCCGGCTGCTCGCAAGCGTGCCTCGACCGTGCCGTAAGTGCGGTAAGGCGCAAGAAATTTCTCTATGTGACGCCTCAGTGCACGCTGATCTTCCAACGGCTTCTCGTCGTAGAGAGCTTCAACGATTTCTGTTGCAAGGGGCCGGTTCAAGAGATTTGCGGCCAGATGGTGGAGGGCTTCGCGATCGAGATGGGCCGCGAGTGTCTCGCGATCCATGGCAAATTTGCGTGTTGTGGAGGTCCAATGCCACAGTGTGACTGGATCCCGGCGCCGCAGCTCCAGGCAACTGCGAATGATCAGCAGCAACACCTCGCTCGCCGGATCGAGCATCTTGATGGGGAGTGACGGATGCTGAATGGCGCGTGCGAGGATCACATCCTCCCACGGGAGGCGGTAATTCTTGAGTAATCGCTCGCCGGCCACCAGGCGGAAGTGCAAGTGAACATGCACCAGCCGGCCAGTCAGATTATCATAACCGAGAAAACTCAGAGCTGCCGGATCATCCCGGCTGGGGACCGACGGAAAGAGCTTCAAGCCGCGTTCGAGCAGGATGATCTCACAGCGGTGCTGATCTTTTCGCGCGATGAGAAGGTCAAGATCACCTTCACCGGTCAGGACAGAATGAATGCTCCTGCTGCTTTTCCAGAAGCAATAAGAGATTTCCTCCCGATGGAAATCATGAAGAACCGCCAACAAAACGAGGGAGACGGAGCTTCCCGTGCGCGGTTGTGCGGTTACTTTGAGCTCTCTCTGGATGTCTATCTGTCTCATGGTCGAGGCACTCCGGCTTCAACAGCGCTCGCTGGCAGCGACGAGTTTTGCGATGGCAACCACCTTTTGTTGCGGTCAGGACCGAACCGAGCGCGAGTAGTAATTTTCGTATTTCACGAGAGCCTCGCCGACATCGCCATAGCGATAGTTTGCGTGCGCTTGCAGATCGACTTGCGTCAGAAGAACGATGGGGATGTCGACGCCCCCGGTGAGACCATCGGGGCTGCGCAGCAAGCTCATCGCGTTCTGCGCGACCTCGCGTCTCGTACTGCCCCACTTCACCACGAAGAGAACCTTGTCCACCATGGGAGCCAGCAACCGGGATTCGACGATCCCGAGAAGAGGTGGTCCGTCAATAATGACGCTGTCGTAATTTTCGCTCAGTTGACGGAGCAGGAGCGGCAGTCGCTGGCCGGCAAGAATCGGCAAGGCATCAAGCGGGGAAGTGGACATCGCAAGATAGTCGATCCCAAGATCCGGAATATGCGCAATGACCTCTGTCGGAGATTGGTTGCGCAGAAGGATATCGAAGATTTCCCGCTCGGCATTGCCGCCGAGTTCGCGTGCGACGGACGGCCGCTTGAAGTCGAGATCGATCAGCAGAACCCGTCGTCCGAGCGATGCGGCGCAGACGGCGATGCTTACGGCGGCCGTGGTCTTTCCCTCTCCAGGCACGCTTGAACTGATCAGCACCGTCCTTGGCGCGCTCCGGGGCGAGGCCAGCCACAATTCGCTGACAACCGAGCGGATTGTCTCTGTGTATGCGGAGAAGGGCTCCGTCAGCATATACTGATGAGGCTTCATGTCTCCCATGCCAGGCAGCTGCGGGACAAGACGAACGCAGGAGATCCCGAGTGCATCATTGATGTCGCGCTCGCTGCGCAGTCCTCTGTCGCCCTGCTCCGCGATCACGGCGATGAAGCTTCCGCCGATCAGCAGAATGATCAGGATCGGCAGAATGAAGAGAATTGGGTTGTGGGAGCTTGGCTGCTCTGGCGGAGTGGCGAGAGAAACGATCCGGATGGCTGATCCCATCCCGTCCCGTTGGTCGAGGATTTCCTTCTCGCGCCTCTGGAGCTTGGAATAGGTCAGCGCGCTTGCCGCTGCTTCGCGTTCAAGTGCGCGAAGACGGGTGTTGATCTCCCGCGTCCCGTCACCGCCCTGATTCTGCAAAGCCTTGGTCTGTTCCTGGGCGGCCTTCTGGACGGCGGCCGTGTTCTGCACGACATCGCTTCGCGCTTCAGAAATCCGTTCACGAAGCTGCGCGAGTTCACGAGATGTGTATTTCGACTGCTGCTCGCTTTGGCCGTCAATGTACAATTGAATAGTCTTGTTCGCGACGATGGCCGCTTCTTCGGGATTCTGCGACGTATATCTGACGGTAATCACCCGGGAGCGGCCTTCCTGAGCAACTTTCAGACGCCGTTCGAGATCCTCGATATCGAGAGGCGCTCCGTGCCTGTCTCTAAAAAGCATTCCCACCCAGATGTGAAGGCGGCGGTTAAGTTCGCCCATCCAGGACGTTTCGGCTTCAGTAGCTGTAGACTTGGAGGGTTTGTTCGTGGATGCCGTCATTGCTGCGGCCCCGGATCGTTTCGCTATCGCGAGGAATTCCGGATCTGCCAGCAGGGTTTGGACAATCCGCTGCAGGTGATCGTGCGATGTCAGCACCTTGACCTGCGTATCAACGGCCGATTCATCCGATGTCGGCGAGGCAGGTGGCCCGCTGGCGTTCTGAGCAGGGTCAACGATGATCTGGGCTGAGGCGGTGTATTTCGGCGCAATCAATAACGCAACCACGGTTGCCAGCAGCGTACCGCAGATAGCAATCGTGAGAATAAGCTTCCGGCGGCGCCGCAGGGTGTCAAGCAATTGCGCAAGGTAAAGTCCCGGAGCAGGTGGCTCATCGCCCGGCTGCGCGTATCCGGCGTTGTACACGTTTGGTAACGGCCGGAATGCAGGAGCTATCCTGTTGGCTGCGTCCATGTCTATGCGCGTCCAATTCATGACTCAACCTCCACAAGACATTTGATTCCGGCGTGGTCGGGAGCAGGCAGTGACGTCCCCGCTTTGCCGTTCGCATCGAGCCATGACTGAATCATCAGGACCGACCACAGGTAGCGCGACTGGTCGCGCCGGCCAGTCAGGTGCTCCTGCCAGCATGCCTGGACACTTCGAGAATCGAGAAAGCCATCGTTCCGGATGCGATGCATATCGAGCAATCCCTGGGCCCAGTCGCGCAAAGGGCCGCGGAGCCAGGGGCCGATCGGCACATTGAAGCCTTGCTTGGGCCGCTCGAAAAGATACTCCGGAAGGTAGCGGCGCAGAACCTGCCGCAACAGCCATTTGCCTTGCCCGCCGCGTATCTTCAGGGACGTCGGCAAGCGCCACGCAAATTCAATCACGCGATGATCGAGGAACGGGCTGCGCGCCTCGAGACTTGCCGCCATGGTGGCTCTGTCGAGTTTCACGAGGATGTCTCCGACGAGATAGCTGGCCATGTCGCAGTAGATGAGGCTGGCCGCCGCATCGGGCAGATTTGGAATATCCTCGATCCCGATCAATCCGGGTGACGTCGATTGCCATCCACGGCCGAACGTCATGAGCCGATGGTAGAGTTCGTGATCGTCCCTCGCATTGAGGACCCGGACGAGCTTTTCCAGATTTTCAGCGGTTAAGGTCGCGCGCAGGTCTTCGGGGAGGGGCAAGCCGCGGAGCAGGCTCTCCCAGCTTTCCGTGCTCAGCATACGGAACGCCGAGACGGTCATCTGGCGCAGCTTCGCCGGAAGCTGGAAGAAAGGCGCCAGACGCGCCGTCATGACATGGCGAGAGTAGCCCCCAAAGCATTCGTCGCCTCCATCGCCTGACAGCGCGACGGTGACATGCCGCTTCGCCAGCCGGGAGAGAAGCAATGTCGGAATCTGCGATTCGTCGGCGAACGGCTCGTCCCAAACATGCGGAATATCTGGAATGACGGCGAGCGCTTCGTTCGGCGTGACCCGGAACTCCGTGTGCTCCGTGCCGAAGTGCCGCGCCACCAGCGAGGCATGTCGCGCCTCATCGTAGTCGGATTCGGCAAAGCCGATCGTGAACGAGCGAATAGGTTGTTGCGATTGCGCCTGCATCAGTGCGGCAATCATTGAGCTGTCGATTCCTCCGGAGAGGAATACGCCGAATGGCACGTCAGCTCTCATCCGCTGTTGCACGACGGTTCGCAGCAGTTGATCAAGTTCAGTTTCGAGATCGGATTGTTCCGTTGTGACCGGATTTTGCTGACCATCTTGTGCGATCGTGGCGAGAGACCACCAGCGCTGGATTCGTTGGCGCAGATACGAGACACCGCCTTTCTTCAGATCATCGGCGGTCACGGAGAGCATCGTACCGGGCGGCAGCTTGAAGACGTCCTCCCAGATGCAGCAATGATCGGGAACGAAGCCGTGCCGTAACACCATGGCGATGGCGTTGCGATCGACCCTTGGCTCGAAGCCGGGGTAAGCCAGAATGGCCTTGAGCTCTGACGCGAAGACAATGCCTCCGCGGACGACCGCGATGTACAGCGGTTTTTTCCCCATGCGATCCCGAATGAGATGCAGAATGCGGTCCTTGCGATCCCAGACGCCCAGAGCAAACATTCCGGAAAACTGCGTCAGCGCAGATTCGATACCAAAGTTCTCGAACGCCGCGAGCATGACCTCGCTGTCGCTGTGACCTCGGAAATGACAACCAGCTTCCTCCAGCTTTAGTCGCAGTTCCGGAAAATTGTAGACCTCGCCGTTGAAGGTCATCGCCAAACCTTTGCCGTGAGATAGCATCGGCTGTTTGCCGGCCTCCGACAGATCGACGATCGAGAGGCGGCGATGACCGAGGGCGACCCCTCCATCCGCGTCGATCCATGTGCCGCTCGCATCGGGTCCGCGATGGTGCAGGGTCGCGGTCATCGCTGCTATCGCCGCAAGCTGGTGCGGATCGGCAGCTTTTTGATCAAGAAAGATGCCGGCAATTCCGCACATGTCATCTGCTCCGGTTTAGCAAGAAGGAGGGGATGCGGGCTTCTGTCCCGGCAACCAGAACGAAGGCGATTGCGAACCAGAACAGCGGATGGCGAACGATCAGATGGAAGATGCTGAGGACAGTGATGCTCCACACCACCAGCGTTAGCGCGTCCAGATTGGATCGATAGACCGATCGGAAAGCCGTTGCGATGAGCCAGGTGAAGGACAGAACCGCGATCAATCCGCCCTGCGTGAAAAGATCGAGGAACGTGTTGTGCGCTTCGAAATTCGGTGTGCCGTTGACTTGGGGATGTTCGATGTATTTGGGCTCGGGCGCTTCCCGCCTGGCTGCGACGAGAACGGGTGGAATTTCGATGTGCGGGCCCGGTCCCAAACCAAGCATTCCCGACTCGATACCGCGATCGATTGCTTGACCCCATGACTGTAGTCGGATGTTGGCAGTCTCGGATGTTTCCTGGCGTGTGCCCTTGGCCATCTCCTTGACGACATCGAGCGCTTCGACCTCGATCAGGTTGGCGAACAGCAGTGCAGTGGAGGCGATAATCGGCAACGTGACGACGATGATGCCGGCCGCTGCGCTCCTGAACGGGATGCTCCGCTTGGACGTCAGCAGCCAGGATCGGAGCTTGAGCGCGGCGAAGAGCAGAAGCCCGCTCGCCAGGATAAGGCCAAACGTATCGCTTTTCGTGAGCCGGCCGACATACATGGAGAGGATCGAACAGGAGACAGCAACGATCTTTCTGCTTGGTCCCACGGCGTGTTCGGCGAAATGAATCGACAGAAACGCAATCAGTGCACAGAAGATGGCGAGCTGATTTGGATTTTCCGACAGGCCGCGCAATCTGTCCCAGTACCAGGGGTCTATGTTCGGGATGACGACGAAACCCCACGCAAGGGCGAGTTGAATGCCAAAGAACACGGTGCTGAACAGCGTAAGATACCACGCAGCGCGATGAATATGGCAACCGGCGTGGGGCTCTACCGTACTCAGGAAGCTCACAGCGGCGAGAAGCGGATATGCGAGGATATCGTGGATGAACAGGTCAGGATCGTGAACGTCGTTGATCGCAAACGCCGCCGCCGACCCCAGGCACAGGGAAATGGCAAAGAGCACCCAGAAGATGAACATTCGAGAGAGAGCCGGTGTCATCCTCGAGCGGAGCAGGTCTTGCATCCCGCCCAGCATCAAGGCGATCCAGATGACCAGGCAGATTTCACCCGGCCCGATCGGCACGCCATTGGGGCGCAACTGCGACGCCGTTGACAGCAGCAAGCCAAGAGCAAGCAGGGCGTCCCGCATCATGAGGGTGCCTCCTGCAATGAAATCTCGTGTCTCGTTCCATCGCGCGCTCCATGCGAAGGGATCTGGGCCGATCGATCCATCAACGCAGCGTATGCTTCCGCGTATCGATTAACCGTGAGCTGAAGGCCGAATTCCATTCTCACCAGTTGCCCAGCGCGAGCACCCATCACCCGCGCGGATTCGCGGTCGTGCAGCATGTCCAGAATTCTCGCAGCGAGCAGGCGCGGATTGCGTGGTGGAACGAGAAATCCGCTCCACCGATCACGGACAACGTCGGTGCATCCCGGCATCTTCGTCGTGACAATCGGCAAATTCGCGAGGGCGGCCTCGAGCAAAACGCGAGGCACACCCTCACGATATTCTGTCGGGAATGCGAAAACGTCGGCGAGGTCGAGGAGGGCGGGGATGTCTGACCGTTTGCCGACGGGTATCACGTAGGGAGCGTGGCGATCGATTTCGGCCTGTGTGATCGCAGATGATCCCTCGCCTTCGCGTGGCCCGACAAGCAGGAAGCGCACGCCGGGGCGTACCTTGTTCACCAACGCTGCGGCCGCAAGCAGGGTCGGAACTCCCTTCTGACGCGTCATGCGGGTGACCGTGATCACAACCTCTGATTCATCGAGCTTGAGTTGTTGACGAAGCTCGTTCGAGGAGGGGCCTGTGAGAAGAGCTCTGTCGAAGGTCTCGATATCGACGCCCGAGCCAGGTATCAGCAGGCTTGTTCCCTTGCCGATCATCCGATGGCGTTCGAAATAAACCTGATCGTCGCGGTTTTGAAATATCGTCAGCGCGGTGGAGCGCGCCGCCACCCGATGGAGCGTTGGAAAGATCTGACGCAGTGTCAGGGCCGTCAACGAGCGCGATGAATAGATTTGTCCCAGCCCGTTGATTGTGCGTACTGCGAGGACATTCGGCAGACGCCTCGCTGCAAGGGGGACCAGCAGGTTTGGCTTCGTATCAAAGCTCTGGGCAATGTGGGGCCGCACTTCGGCGATGAGCCTGGTTAGGGCGCGAACTGCGGACCCGTCCGCGAGCGGATTGATAAACCGGTCGAAGCGAAACGGACGGAAGTCGATGCCGTGTCGGATGAATGGAGCAGGATCGCCTGTTCCAGCCGCAGTCACGCGATAACCACGATCCCGGAGCGCGAGCAAGAATGGAATGCGCAGATTATGGTCCTCGCCTCCGATGCAGAGCAGGTGCGGGTTCTTGCAGCGACCGTCGAAAAATCGGGCTTTGTCCTTCTCGGTACCTGCAATTTGCGGGCTGCTATTGCTGGATTGATATGTATTGCGGCGAGCTGGATTATCGATGTTACAGGAAAAACTGTCGGTCATGAACGTATGTCCTACAAACGCATGAGTCTCGCGCATGAATCTCGGTGTCGCTGCAATCTCCCTGCTGCGTGTGTGAAGAACCCCATCATGGGCTCTGCCAAACGGTCCTCCTCGAACAGAGGAGCCGCAATGCTACCAGCAGGAAGACTGACAGGGTTTGTGCATTAGGGAGTACCCATAGGGAGGTATGGTCCCAAGTCTTTGCGATTGTGGATGAGGATTTTGAGACCTGCGGCAGAACTGCAAAGGGCACGATGCAGTGTTGTGATCGACATCATTCGAGCAGATGGAATGCTCACGCGCCTCGGAGCGACGAAGGCGTAGATGGCGTCACATCATCCGATGCCGCGGACATCCTGAGATGGAATTGAGTTCACGCCCGACGTTCAGACCGCAAGCCAGGTCGGCCCGGAATGAGTGACCGCCATCGCAGCAAGTGCAGCCCGATTTCTGATGGAAAGCTTGTGATAGATATGGTGCAGATGAACCTTAATCGTGCCCTCGGAAATGTTTAGTCGCCGGGCAGCCTCTTTGTTCGAAAGCCCTTCGGATATCTCATACATGATCTCGCGCTCGCGTTCGGTCAGACATGCAAGCGACTGGCTGGATATGCCGGCGCGCGCGGAGTGATGTCGATCCCGCGAAACATTTTCATCGTCGGGGAGTACACGGCTTACCGATCTCTGACAGGCCGCGACCTGCCGCAGGCAATGCACCAACGTTGTTTCCTTGAGGAGTAGTCCGTAGGGGGCGCTGGCGGATGTGATAATCAGCTCGCGAAGTTGGGAGGATGCCGCAAGAAAAACCACCCGAGTGAAGACGGATGCCGACGCGATAGCCGCGAGAATGTCGAAGCCCGGTATGCCGAACATGGTATCGATGAGCGCGATGTCCGGAGATTCAGCCCGGATAATCTGAATGCATTCGGAGCTGTTGATGCAGCCAGCTATGACTTTGAAATTCTTTTCCGCATTCAGAAGATTGGCAAGACCTTGCAAAACTAATGGATTGCGGTCCGCAATAACGACCCTTACGCAACGCATAGCACACCTCTGAAATGGGTGCCCCCAATCAGTATCGATGCGGGCCTTCGGAGAGTGTCCTCAGGCACGATATAGCTTAGAAAGGGCTAAATTTTTCCACATTTCCACGCAGGCAGCAAGTCAAGAATTTGTAACTCGTGAGGGAATAAACTACCTCCTTTGAGGTAGCCGGTCTGGCCATTCAGTCGCAGGCCTAAAAGTTGTCGTCCGGCCGTATTCGCTCGCGGTGCACACTCCCGCTGGAATCTGATTTCTCAAGACTCCGCATTGAATCGCTGCTGCGGATCGCAGGCGCGAAAGGCCGTCCTGTCTCGGGAAACTGTCATCTCGCACATAACGAACGATATATATGGATGTCGGGGATTGTCATTTACATTTCATAAAAGAGTTGCAATCGCCGGCGTCGGAATTTCAGTCGCTCAGTCGGCTTTCCTTTAAGAGGATGCGGTGTGCGTTGCTCGCAGGGAGGAGAGAAGTCGCCACCGAAACGAATGTGCAATTCTGATTTCAGGCGTCTCGTTTGACGTGCTGCCAATAATGACTCCGAAAATGGAGCGAATGAATTGATCAGAGGTGGGAACAATTAGGGAGCAGCAAAATGCGTGCGACCGTCATTGTTGGATCGAACAATCTCTTCCGTGAAGGCCTTATTAGTATTCTTGGAGCGGCGAATTTCCGGATACTGGATGCAATTGCCAGCGTTGACAGCTCCGTTCTGGATACCTTGGCCGAGCGCGACGGCATCTTGTTTATTCTCGACGCCGGCGATGATTCAGCAGCCGTGCTGGATCAAATCAAGCTTATCAAGGCGCGCAATCCAATATGGCGCGTCGTGGTGTTGGATAGTACCAATCAACTGACCAATGCCGCCTCTGTCTATCGTGCGGGTGCGAGTGCCTATTTTGCCAACGTCGCAACTTCCGTTGCCTTCATCAAGTTTCTTGAACTGGTGATGCTGGGCGAAACAATCCTGCCTGCTGCATTTCTTCCATTTGTGCTTGACCATGAAAATTGCGACGAGAATGGCAGAGGCCATCACGATGACGGGGGCGCGTGCAAAAGTGACTTGAAACAGGAGTTGCTAACGGCGGCGGACAGCGCGCCGATGCGGCAATTGTCAGCGCGGGAAAAGGTCATTCTGCGCTGTATCATTGATGGGTGCTCAAACAAGGCGATTGCACGCAAGATCGCTATTTCCGAAGCGACCGTAAAGGTTCACGTCAAGTCGATCCTTCGTAAGATACGGGTTCATAGCCGTACGCAGGCGGCAATTTGGGGTATGAGCTACGGCCTTTCCATCTGGCAGGTAGGAAACGGCTCGACACCTCTTGCGCAGATCGCCGTTCAACCGTCCGTGCCTCAGCGCGTAATGCCGGCACTGCCTCCAGCGAAGAGAAGCGAGTCATCGCTGTTCACGGCGGCTGCTCTTCGAAAAAGCGAGCCGTGGTAAGTTCGAAGATTTCGTTGATCACGGGCGGGTGTGCCTCGATTGAAAGAACGGCTGATTGGTCGGCTCGAAAATGAACGGGACCAAGGCACTGACAGCGAGAGGCGTGTTGTATGCGGCATCGCTGATTGTCGCGTCGCATACCGTTGCGCTGGCTTATGACGAACTGACGGCGGCGCGGGTCCTTGCGACGCCTCCCATGCCAAATGTCGGCTATCTGCAAGAGGTGAACGATCCGGTCTTCGGAACGCTTGTAACCCGAGTCACGGATCCAGGTGGGAAGATGCCCGGCGGCGTTTTCTGCAAGCTGGCATACTGCACCCACAGATATTCCAGTTCGCAAGCCTGGAACGCAGATCAGAGTTTGTTGCTGATCACAAACGGCTGTTCCGGATTCTGTTTCCTGGACGGGCAGACCCACGTCCCCCTCTTTCAGCGCTCAACGCCTAACGAATGCGAGTGGCATCCGACCGATGCAAGGCTGATGATATGTGTCAGCAGTCGCGCAATCTATACGTGGGCGCCGCGAAGCGACACCAAGACGATTGTTTTCGTCGGAGATGACTACCGCGATCTGCAGTTCGGGCCGTACAAGGGCAATCCATCCAGAGATGGCAACAGACTGGTTGTGCGCGCAACGACGAAGTCCGGGACGCTCATTGCCTTTGCCTTCGATATTTCAACGAAAACCAGATTCCCGGACATAAGGCTCACTGACCTGCCCGGGACCAATGGCTATTGCGGCATTTCACCATCGGGTCGCTACATATTCTGTAGTCAAAATTTGTCCAGCGGGATCGACGAAGGATATGTGTTCACGGTCGATGGGGCGCAGCTCCAGCACTGGACCGATCATCATCGTCCGGGTCATGGTGATATGACGATCGATGCGGACGGCAGCGACGTCTATGTTGGCATCAGCAAGGATAATCCGGACAAGTTTCATATCATCAAGCGGCGGCTGGCCGACGGTAAGGTGACTGACCTTGCGCCTTACGGCGAGGGCCAGCACGCCTCACTTCGCAATGTCAATCTGCCCGGATGGGTCTTCCTGAGTTATGGCGGCAATTTTTCCGAGGTCTCCGGACAGCGGGGCTGGGCGCCTTTTTACCAGGAAGTTGTCGCGCTTCGCATTGACGGCAGCGGAGAGGTGCGCCGGATCGCGCAGACCCGCAATCCCAAGCACGATTATTGGAGCGAGACCCATGCATCGCCTTCGCCCGATGGGTCGCAAGTCATCTGGTCCAGCAACTGGGGGCAGCCGGGCGGCGCGGTCGCGGATTACGTCACGCGATTGTCCTGGCCGGAAACGTCGCCAAAACAATCATCAATGCGTCAGTGATCACCGACACAGGGAGATGCATCATGCCGACCATTCGATTGCCGCCGGGGACCAGCGTCTCCTTTTTTCGCAAGATCGTTCGGCTGGATGGAGCGTCCGGTGTGAAGTGGGCGCTGTTCGCAACGGCCATGTTGTGTTTGGCCCCTCAGGCAAGGGCTGATTATCGGTTGCATGTCGGTGATGTGGTCGAAATCTCGGTAGCCAGAGCGCCGGAACTCAAACAACGCGTTCCCGTGCAGCTTGACGGATCGATCTCGTTTCCCATGCTCGGCAATCTTGCGATAGCCGGTCTCACGCCTTCAGAGGCGCAGGCTAGAATTCAGGCGATCCTGGCCACCAAGGTCTTCCGGCAGCGGATATCGGATGGCCGCGAGAACGAGATCATGATCGATCACGACGAGGTGACGGCGACCGTCGTGGAATACCGGCCGGTATACGTCAATGGCGACGTCTCCAAACCTGGCGAATATTCTTATCGACCGCTGATGACGGTGCGGCAGGCGGTGGCTCTTTCGGGCGGTTATGAGCTTATGCGCTACCGTATGCAGAATCCCGTTCTCGAGTCGGCAGATTTGAGAGCCGAGTATGAAACGCTTTGGGCGGAGTTTGCCAAAGAGCAGGCCCATGTGTGGCGCCTGAAGACGGAGCTCGGGGAAGACAAGAATCTCGATCGGAGCAGTCTGAAGGATCTGCCGCTGGGTCAATCGACGATCTCCGAAATCGTGCATGTCGAGGCGGAGCAATTGAAGGCTCGTCAGGCAGACTACGATAGTCAGAAGGAGTTCCTGCAGCGAGCAATCGCACTGGGTCAAAACCAGGTTGGGGTTCTCACGGAGCAGCAGAAGCAGGACGATGAGGGCGCGCAGGCGGACATAGACGAGTTGCAGAGGACAATGGATCTTTATGGCAAGGGCTCTCTTCCAAGTCCTCGCGTTGCCGACTCTCGCCGCGCAGTGTTGATGTCTTCAACAAGAAAGTTGCAGACATCGGCTCAACTGATGCAGATCAAGCAGCAGCAGGACGATTTCACGCGACAGATCGGAAAACTCGACGCTCAGCGCAAGATGGAGCTGCTCCGCGAGTTGCAGGACGCCAATCTGAGGCTCAGTGAGGTTCGGGCGAAGCTGCAGAGCACAGCGGAGAAACTGCAATATGCGACCATCGTCAAGTCGCAGTTTATACGTGGAAGCGGCAGTGAGCCCCAGATCGCAGTCATCCGGATCAGTGAAAAGGGTCAGCAGCGCATTCTTGCGAATGAAGAATCCGAGCTTCAGCCGGGCGATGTCGTGGAGGTCACTCTGCGGCCTGGACTGTCCAGCGAGCCGCGTGGCCAATAAGACGATGCAAGATGACTGTGCGAGATTGTCCTGAATGAGTGCCGCCGCGACCAAGATTATCGGCTGGCTGGCGGTGCTGTCGGTCGTGGTGCTCTCGCTGGTGCCCGGCCGTCTGCGTCCTCACGTTCTATCGAACAATTATGAGGAGCATTTTGTCGCCTATATCGTTGTCGGCTGTCTCCTTGCCGCAGGCTATCCCGCGCTCAGGCAGCGGCTTGCCCTTGGTATTGTGCTGGCCGTCGGCGCTGCCTCGCTCGAGGTGGCACAAATGTTCGTTGTCGGACGGACTTCAAGCATTGAGGATTTCACGGTCAGCGTATTGGGGGCCTGGATAGGCCTCCATCTGTCGTCCGCCGTGCGGGGTCTGTCCAAAGCTGTCTGATTGAGGCACCTTGTCTCCGGGCACTCCTCGATCGGAATTATCGCTCTCGCAGGATGTCGTGCCCGTACCGCGTGAGCGGAGAGAGCAGATAGCTGATGATGCGTCGCGATCCCGTTTTGATTTCGGCTGTCACCGCCATTCCTGGAGAGAGCGGGATAAGTTTATCCTCGATCTGCATCTGTGTGCGGTCGAGCGCGATGCGCGCGGCATAGGTGAGTTCCTGACCTTTGGGTTCGTTCGCTGCACTCTCCGTCTGGGATGACTTGTCACGCAACTTATCGGGAATAATGGCATCGCGCGAAACGTTGACGATGCGCCCGTGGATGAGGCCATAACGCGTGAAGTTGAATGTATCCACCTTGATCTCGGCGTTCTGTCCGGGGGATACAAAGCCGATATCCATGTTTGACACCATAGCCTCGATCTCCACACCGCCATCGGTTGCGACGACGACAGCGAGAGTCTGAGCCGGTGTGACCACGCCCCCGATGGTATGGACGGCCAGTTGCTGGATAACGCCATCAATTGGCGCGGTGAGGATTTGCAGTTTGGCCTTCTGTTCCGCCTTGATGACCTCCTGGCCAAGGCCACCGGCCTTCTGTTCCGCCTTTGCCAGATCGTCGAACAGTGTGCGGCGGTATTCTGCCTTCGCTCTGGATCGTGTCTCGTTCAGTGCAGCGATCGCAGCGTCCGCCTCGCGCTCCCTGCTTTTCTGAACAAGAATCTCGTGCTGTTGCCCCACAAGATCCTGCAACTCCGACAGATAGGTAATTTTTGAGCCAAGCTTGCTTTCATAGAGGTACCCCCTCAGATTCGCGCGCTCCTCAAGCAAGGGGGTCGTGGCCTCGAGTTTGGCAACGTTGGCGGAGATGGTGTTCCGCTCCGCTTCCTTTTGACCGATCTGGCGATCGATCTCGGCGATTTTGGCACGATGCTCCTGAGTCTGGGTCGCGAGGAACTGACGTTGTGTTTCGATGAGTTCCTTGGTTGCGCCGTTCGGCGAGGTAAAGTCATCGAACGGATTGTCGCCGTCCGCGAGTGCCGCGCGAAGACGCGCGACGTCGAGTTCTGCGGCGACGAGGTCGATTTTCATGTGCTTGACGTCGGCTGCATTGATCGTGGGATCTAGTTCGATCAAAATATCTCCGGCCATCACCACCGAGCCGTCGTGAATGTGAATGGCCCGGACGACGCCGGTTTCGAACGGCTGGATAATTTTTGTGCGGCCGGTTGGAATGACCTTGCCCGGCGCGATTGCGACAATATCGACGCGGCCGAGCGACGCCCATACCAGCGCCGCACCGAAAAGCGCGATGATCGCCGCGCCGAGAGCGCGCGCGGTCGGCGAGGCAGGAGTCTCGACGATTTCAAGTGCGGCGGGAAGGAAGGCCGTCTCGTAGTGGCGAGAGGGCTTCTGCCGTTCCGGGAACTGGATGATTTTTTTGACGGAGGTCATGGAATCCCGCCTGTATGTCATGGAGGGTGGCGTAGCGTCCGTTGGTATGAATCAATTCCTCATGCGTTCCGTCCTCGACGAGGCGTCCCCGGTCGATCGTGAGGATGCGGTCGGCGCGGCGTACCGTCGAAAGGCGGTGAGCGATCACGATAGCAGTGCGCCGCTCGCAGATGCGCCGCATGTTGTACTGGACGATCCGCTCGCTCTCGTAGTCGAGCGCGCTCGTCGCCTCGTCGAAGATCAGGATGCGCGGGTCGGTGACGAGGGCGCGGGCGATTGCGATCCGTTGCCGTTGTCCGCCAGAGAGGCTGCAGCCGCGCTCGCCGACGAGCGTATCGTAGCCTTCGGGAAGCTGAAGAATGAATTCATGTGCGCCGGCAAGCGTCGCCGCGGTAATGATCTGATCCATCGACAACGCAGGGTCCGCGAGCGCGATATTGTCGCGCACGGAGCGATTGAAAAGCATGTCTTCTTGCAGAACGACGCCGACCTGGCGGCGCAGCCAGGCTGTGTCGACCATGGCAAGATCGACGCCGTCAATGAGTACGCGGCCGGCCTCCGGCACATAGAGGCGCTGGACAAGCTTGGCGAGTGTGCTTTTGCCCGAACCTGAAGGTCCGACGATGCCGACCACTTGCCCGGCCGGCACGTGAAATTGCACATCGTGCAGGACTTCCGGTCCATCTATGCGATAGCGAAAGCCGACATGCTCGAACGTGATCTCGCCACGGATCGGCGGAAGCGCAGCGCGGTGAGTCGTGATCGACGATTCCGGGCGCGTATTCAGGATATCGCCGAGCCGTTCGATGGAAAGGCGGGCCTGGTGAAAGTCCTGCCAGACCTGCGCGAGCCGCAGAACCGGCACATTGACCCTGCTGGCCAGCATGTTGAATGCGACAAGCTCGCCGACGGTCAGGCTGCCGTCGATGACAAGCTTGGCGCCCAGGAACAAGATGGCGGCTGTGACAAGCTTGCTGATGAATTGAACGGCCTGGCTTGCCACGTTGCCGAGACTCAGAACCCGGAAGCTTGCGGCGACATAGCCCGCGAGTTGTTCTTCCCAACGGCGCTGCATCTGAGGTTCGACCGCCATCGCTTTCAGTGTTTCCATCCCGACGATGCTTTCGACCAGAAAGGCCTGGTTTTCGGCGCCGCGTTTGAATTTCTCATCAAGGGATCGGCGGAACAGAGGCGTCGCGGCGGCCGAAATTGCGATGTAGAAGGGGAAGGCGCCGAGCACGATCCAGGTCAGCAACGGGGAATAAACGAACATCACGCTCAGGAAGACGAACGTGAAAACCAGATCGATGACCAAAGAGAGCGCGGAGCTCGTGAGAAAATTGCGAATATTCTCGAGTTCGCGGACGCGCGCGACTGAGTCGCCGGCGCGCCGATTCTGGAAATAGGCGAGCGGCAGCGATATCAGGTGCCGGAACAGCCGCGCGCCAAGCTCAACGTCGATCCGATTGGTCGTATGGGCAAAGAGATAGGTGCGTAGTGCGCCGAGGATCGCTTCAAAGATAGCGATGGTTACGAGGCCGATGACGAGGACTTCGAGCGTGCCGAGCCCGCGGTGTACCAGCACCTTGTCGATCACCACCTGAAAGAACAGCGGTGTTACGAGCGCAAAGATTTGCAGGAAGAAGGAGGCTACGAGGACTTCGCCGAGAAGACGGCGATATTTTTGAATGGCGCCAAGGAACCAGGTGATGTCAAAGCGCCGTGAAAGGTCGGAAAGTGTTGCGCGGCGCGCCATCAGTATCAGGCGGCCATCCCACAGAGCTTCGAAGTCCGCCTTGCTCATCGCTTCCGGCTGCAGCCCCGGCGGGCGCTGGATGAGCGCCTTGTCTTCCCCAGCGCTGCCGAGAATCAGGAAGCTGCCGTCGGCGAGAGCGGCGATTGCCGGGAGGGGAGTTCGCGCCAGGCGGGCCCAGTTTGTCTTGATGGTGCGCGCCTTGAGGCCGAGATCGCGGGCGCAGCGGAGCATCTCCGTTGTGCCGATCGCATCCGTCCCGATGCGATGACGAATCTGTTCAGCCTCCGCGGCAATGCCGTTCATCCGGAGCAGCAGCACGAGAGCAAGAAGTCCTGAATCGTTTTCTGGTGTCATTCGCTGACGTCCCGTGTTTCAGGAAACGAAATTCAAGGCGGCTACTCTCATGCCATCGGAGGCGGCTGAATCCCTGCGGGTCTTGGTGCGTCATGCATGATGCGGCGCCCACAGAAGCGGCGGACCATCTAGTCCGATCTGCGTGGGTAGCATTTGCACGATCTGGCTGAAGCCATTGCTGCCAGCTCCGTGGAGGAAACCGGCGGCCGTATATTGGTCCATCAGCGCGGTGAGCTGGCTGAGCAGCGCGCCTTGCGGGATTCCGCCAGCCGTGAGGGGAGCCACGGGAGTCACAGGTGGGTCAGTGACGATAATTGTCTGTGGTGCCGATGTTGCGGCTTCACCGGCGGTCGTGTTGCTTGCACTGATTGTCAGCGTATTGACCGGATGATCCGTTCCACCATATGACGATTGCAATGATAGTCCGCTGTTGACTTGCGCGGCAGTCAACGTGACGGAGCTGCCGCTGAAGACAGTTTTGTCGAGTGCATCGGTCACGGTCTCATAGCTTGTCAGTCCGCTGATCGTGACAGACACGGCGTCGTCGGCGTCGAATGCGGCAACGCTGATTGGCAACGCCACCGATCCCCCGGCGTTCACCGTCAAGGCGGTGCTGCCAAGAGTGAGCGTGGGTGCTTCCGGAGTTGACTGGATCTGCACCTGGGAGACTGTGGTCTGCCACCACCCATTTGCGATGTATTCGTTCGAAATCCAGAACGAATTCGGATTGTTGGGGTCAGCGATCGTGGTTGAATTGATGCCCCAGCGCTGCACGCTGGACCCGTTGCCTGAATTGAAAAAGCCTGAACTCGCCTGATACAGGATCGGCGCGCTGAAAGATCCCGATCCATTGCTTGCCGACTGGAACACGTAGTAGTCCGACGGATACATGTTCGGACCGCTGGCGGTGAAATTGATGATGACGTCGCCCGCAGCATCCGCGGCGATGGAGCCGTTGAAGGTCGCCACGTTGGTGCCGAGCGAGGCGCCCGAGATGTTGCCCTGCGCCACCAGCGTCGGGCTGTTCGGATTGCTGACATCGATCTTGAACCAGTGGAGCAGCGGCACGCTCGACCCGATCGGCTTTTCCTCGGTCACGCCGTAGAGGAAGCCGTTGGAGTAGGCGAGATTCTGGACGCGCTTGTCTGTTGCATCCAGCAGCAAGCTCGTTCCCAGTTGTTGGGCGGTATAGGATCCGCCCTGATCGATGTTGCCCAGCCCGATGGTGCTGATCGGTCCGAACGTTTTGGTGGCCACATTGTAGACCTGCAGGGTCACGACAATCTGACCGCCGGCGGAATAGCTGCTTGCATAATAGGTGTTGCCGTTGTTGCCGGCCACGACGCGGTAGATTCCCTGATTGGGGGACGTGACCTCGCTGGCGGTGACCGTCATCGTCCCGCCGTTGTAGATGCCGCCACCGGCGCCTGCCGTGTCGCCGATGACCCAGACCCCTGTTCCCTGCCAGCCGCCGCCGCTAATGTTGTATTGCGGGGCGGTGATGTAGATGTTGGTGCCATCGACCGACACTACGGGCGTATCCGAGCTGGTCGGTTTCCCGTTGATGGTGAGTGCGGTGTTCAGCGAGGCGAAGTACCAGCCATCGTTCGGATTGGAGTCCTTGGAGACGGCGATGTCGATGTTGCTGATCGCACCATTGGAACCGAGATTGTCCATGGTGATGATGTAGCGGTTATTTACGCTGTCATAGACGGCGCGGGGATCGAACAAGGCGTTCGTCGCCGTCGTCCCCAGCGGTTTGAAGAATTGATAAACTGATTGAAGTGTCGGTGCACCGCCGCTCAGATTCGTCCATTCAATCTTTGAGCTTTCCACCATCACGATGTAGTTGGGGCCCACAGCGAGCGCGTTGTGAGGTGGATATCCGGATTTGTCGGAGATGCCCGAGAACTGAGTTTCAACTTCTGAAGTGGCCGCAGGTGGGGCCGCGGTCTCGGTGACTGCGTAGGCCGCTGATACCGTGCTGATGTTGCCTGCGGTGTCCGTTGCCTTTGCTGTAATGCTGTGAGTTCCGACGGAGAGCGGCAAAGTTGTGATGGTGAACGCACCGGTCGTTACGCTGGCAATTCCTGTACCGAGCACAGTAGTGCCATCGGTATCGTACAAGGTCACGCTGCTGCCGGGTTCAGCTGTGCCGTCAATCTTCACTTGCGTGAAGTTGGTGATTCCGTCGCCCTTCGTGCCGCTGTCGGTGGTTGGATCGAGGGTAAGGCCAGTTGGCGCCGTCGGTGCGATTGTGTCGATTGTCACCGCATAGGTGGCCGATGCCGTACCGGTGTTGCCGGCCGCATCCGTCGCTTGCGCAGTGATGCTATGTTGCCCGTTCGCGAGTGCGGTCGTGGTGATGGCGAAGGCGCCGGTCGTTACGCTGGCAATTCCTGTACCGAGCACAATCGTGCCATTGCTGTCGTACAGCGTCACGCTGCTGCCGGGCTCGGCCGTGCCGTCGATCTTCACTTGCGTGAAATTGGTGATTCCGTCGCCTTTCGTGCCGCTGTCGGTTGTCGCGTCGAGTGAAAGAGCGGTTGGCGCTGCCGGTGCGGTGGTGTCGATGGTTATCGAATACACGGACGAAGCCACGCTGACGTTGCCGATAGAATCCGTCGTCTTGGCAGTGAGGGCGTGTGTTCCGCTGGAGAGCGGGGATGTCAGGATACTGAATGCGCCGGTTGCGGCATCGGCGATTCCCGAGCCGAGCACCGTTGTGCCATTGCTGTCGTATAACGTTACTGTGTTGCCAGGCCCCGCGGTGCCGTCAATCCGGACTTGCGTGAAGTTGGTAATACCGTCGCCCTTCACGCCGCTATCTGTCGACGTATCGAGCGAGAGACCCGTCGGCGCCGCAGGTGGAACAGCGTTGACAGTCACTGCGTAAGCGGACGACGGCGTACTGATGTTGCCGGCAGCATCTGTTGCTGCGGCCGTGATGTTATGGGTTCCCTCAGTGAGGGTCGAGGTGGTGATGGCGAAAGCGCCTGTGGTGGGGTCGGCAATTCCCGTGCCGAGCACGGTGGTGCCGTTGGTATCGTATAAAGTTACGCTACTGCCGGGCTCTGCTGTGCCATCAATCTTTACCTGCGTGAAATTGGTGATTCCGTCGCCCTTGGTGCCGCTGTCCGTGGCTGGGTCGAGGGTGAGGCTGGCCGGCGCAGCCGGTGGAATGGTGTCGATTGTCACCGCATAGGCGACCGATGCCGCACCGGTATTGCCTGCCGCATCCGTCGCTTGCGCAGTGATGCTGTGCAATCCATTGGCAAGCGCAGTCGTAACGATCGCGAAGGTGCCGGTCGTGGCGTCGGCAAGCCCCGTGCCGAGCACGGTAGTGCCATTGGTGTCGTACAATGTCACAGTGCTGCCGGGTTCGGCCGTGCCATCGATCTTCACTTGCGTGAGATTGGTGATGCCGTCGCCTTTGGTGCCGCTGTCGGTGGTTGCGTCGAGCGACAGCCCCGTTGGCGCTATCGGCGCGACTGTGTCGATCTGCAATGTTCCGGCTGGATTGTAATTCACGGCAGCCGAGAGATCGGCATTGTTGCCGAGCCCGTCCTGAATCGTCGCGCCATTGAGAATGATGGATGATATGGCGAGATCGGGTGTGTTCTGGCCTGGCGTAACGACATAACTGAAGACAAGGGCGCTGCTGCCCGAGCCTCCGACGTAACTTGCGATGCCGCCATCGTTGAGTGCCAGTGTCGGCGAGCCGTTCGCTGTGTTGACCGTCACGGCAACGCTGAAATTGACAGTCAGTGTCACGGTTTTGCCCGTGTTCAGATCGCCGGTGCCGTTAGCGATCCCAGCTCCGGAGGTTGCGATCGATGCGATTGTCGGGACATTGGTCGCTTTGATCTCGATCTGGGAGACGGCGGTTTGCCACCAGCCGTTCGCGACGTATTCGTTGGATATCCAGACTGCATTCGGATTGTTGGGATCGGGGATCGCTGTCGAGTAGGCCCCCCAGCGCTGCACGCTGGAGCCATTGCCCGAGTTGAAGAAGCCCGTGCTCGCCTGGTACAGGAGCGGCGCGCTGAAGGTGCCGGTGGGATCGGAGGCGGCCTGGTAAACGTAGTAGTCCGAAGGATACATGTTCGGACCGCTGGCGGTGAAGTTGATGACCACATCGCCGGCACCGTCCACGGCGAGAGAGCCGTTGAAGGTTGCCACATTGGTCCCGAGCGACGCGCCGGAAATGTCGCCCTGGGCGACAAGCGTCGGGCTGTTCGGATTACTGACATCGATCTTGAACCAATGGACCAGCGGCACGCTGGAGCCGATCGGCTGCAGCTCGCAGACACCCCAAAGAAAACCGTTGGCATACTGGAGATCCTGGATGCGCTTGTCGCCGGCGTCGAGCAGCAGGGTTGTGCCTTGCTGCTGGGCTGTATAAGCGCCGCCCTGGTCGATGTTGCCGAGCGAGATGGTGGTCGCAGGACCGAACGTGCTGGTGGCGGTGTTATAGGCCTGCACCACGGCGACGATCTGGCTGCCCGTGGAATAGTCGCAAGCGTAGTATGTCGTTCCGTTGTTGCCTGCCGCGACGGAAAAAATACCCTGGTTCGACGGGGTGATCTGGTTGGCGACAACTGTCATCGTGCCGCCGTTGTAGAGACCGCCGCCGGCACCGGCGGTTTTCCCGATTACCCATGTCTCGGTTCCCGCGTAGCCCGAGACATTGACGTTGTACTGCGGCGCCGTGATGTAGATGTTGCTGCCGTCGACGGAGATGGACGGCCTGTCGGAGGAGGTCAGCTGGCCGTTGATGGTGAGAGAGGTGTTCAGTGACGCAAAGTACCAGCCATCGTTCGGATTGGAATCCTTTGACACGGCGATGTCGATATTGCTGACGGTGCCGTTGGCGCCGATGTTTTCCATGAGGATGATAAAGCGGCCGCTGGCGCTGTCGTAGATGCAGCGCGGGTCGAACAGCGAATTGGTTGCCGTCGCTCCGAGCGATGAGAAGAAGCTGTAGACCGACTGAACCGTGGCCGCGCCGCCAGTCAGATTTGTCCATTCGATCCGGGATCCCTCAGCCATCACGATGTTGCTCGGCCCAACCGCAAGACCATTGTGCGGCGGGTAGCTCGACGTGTTTGAAATGCCGGAAAAGAGTGTGTCTATCTGTGAGATCGAACTCATTTGAACACTCCCTTGTGTTCTGTATACCGCTACGTCACTGCGCTATCTTCTCGCGGGTCAGATCATGGAGCTCGGAATCGATCCCCAACATTCCGGGAACATGTCCGACCACAAGCAGCAAGACTGTCGCCAGAATGATGCGCAGGTCGTTGATCGCGCCGATCTCGCGGCTGTAACGTTCGTAGTGGCCGAATTTGATCGGCATGATCTTGTGCCTGTAGACTGCGACAGGGTCCCGGTCCTGATCGAGCATGGCGCTCTCGTCGCGAAACAGGATCGCGGCATAGTCGGTCATTCCGGGGTGCATCGAGAGAAGGATCGCCCGCTGTTCGGGAGAATAGAACTCCATGAACTCGGGAACCTCGGGGCGGGGGCCGACCAGCGACATGTCCCCTGCGAGGACGTTGATGAGCTGCGGCAGTTCGTCGATCTTGGTTCTTCTCAATAATCTGCCGATGCGGGTTACTCTCTTGTCCGCGCGCACCGTCAGGGCTGTATGGTTCGCCCCCTTTGCGGTGCTCATCGATCGAAACTTGTAAATCCGGAATGGACGGCCGTTGAGCCCGACCCGCGTTTGGCGGAAGAAAGCCGGTCCCGGGCTTTCCAGCCTGATTGCGATTGCAATGACAACGAATAGCGGCGACAGCAGAATCAGTCCGAAAGCTGAGCCGGCCACATCCAGAGCGCGTTTGAACGAGAGTGTTATCGCAGACGGTCGCGTTATGGAGAGGCTGGCATCGCAAGCGGGCATGACGTGTCACTCCAGCAAATTTCGCAAAGCGCCAACGACCCGATCGACCTCATGATCGGTCATGGTGGGGAAGAGCGGCAATGACACCGCACCGGAGAAATAACGGTCGGCTTCCACGAAATCGTCCGGCTTGAAGGAGTAACGCTGCCTCCAGTAAGTCATCTGGTGCAGCGGCCGGTAATGGACCGAGGTGCCGATGCCCTGCGCGGTCAATGCCGCGATGACATCGTCGCGCGTGATGCGCGCGGTCTCGTGAATCCGGATGGGAAACATGTGCCACGAATGAAGGCTGCCGACGGGCGCCGGTGCGGGGCAATCGAGCGGCAAGCCGGCGAGTTTCTTTAAATAGCGCTGTGCGGCGCGTTGCCGGCCGGATTGCAGGCCCCTGGCGCGGTCGAGCTGAACCACACCCACAGCCGCGGCGACGTCGGTGAGATTGTATTTGAATCCGGGCGATACGACATCGTATGCCCACGATGCGCCGACCTTGCTGAAGCGATCGAACGCATCGCGATTGAGCCCATGGGTCCGCATCACGCGTGCGCGTGCGGCGATTTCCGGATTGCGGGTCGTGATCATGCCGCCTTCGCCGGTGGTGATCGGCTTGGTGGCGTAGAAACTGAACACGCAAGCGTCCGACTCCCAGGTGCCGACCTGACGATTGAACCGATGCGCCGGCAGGGCGTGGGCCGCATCCTCGATAACCTTGAGGTTATGGCGACGGGCGAAGTCCAGCACCGCAACCATATCGCAAGGAAACCCGCCGAAATGGACCGGTATGATGGCTTTGCAGCGTGGCGTGATGCGCCGCGCGGCGTGTTCGAGGTCGATCGTGCGGGTTTTCTGATCGACGTCGACGAAAACGACTTCCGCACCGAGATAACGTATCACGGACGCGGTGGCGGTGAATGTGAGCGTCGGCACTAGTACCTCGTCGCCCGGGCCTATTCCGCAAGCTTCCGCCGCCAGATGCAGCCCGGCTGTCGCCGAGTTCACTGCCACGGCCTCGATCCCGCCGCCGAGAAAGGCCGCGAATTTCTGTTCGAACTCGCGAGCCTTGGCTCCCGTGGTTAGCCATCCCGAACGGAGCACGGCTGTCACGGCTTCAATCTCTTCCTCACCCACCACGGGCCGGAAGCACGGGATGTTTGCGAGAGGCTCGTGGACCTTGGGTTTAAGAAGTTTGGGGACGCGGGGCGACCGGCTAATTGTTGAGGCGCGGATTTCCTGTGCTTGCTGGTATCGCATTGCAATGTCCTCTAAGCCGCGGCTGTCTGTCTCACCCCGTGACTCGGGGCGATGCGATCGATGTTCATGTATTCGGTTTCCCAGCCCGTAATCTTGAAGCTGCCGAAGCTCTGGCTGCCGCATTCCTTCAGATAGAGGACGTTGCTGTAGGTCGGCAGGGAATAGTGACCCACTTCGTTCGATCGCACGACCGAGATGACTTGCGTTATGCCGCGTTCGAGCGTCCACGCGGGTTCGAATCCGAGCTGGTTGCGGATCTTCGCGAAAGACACACGATAGTTGCGCTTGTCCGTGCAGTTGTTGTCGGAAACGACCCGGGCGTCCGGCACTTGCGCTTTGATGAGCGCCGCGAGTTCGCCGAGCGTGTAGTTCTGGGTATCGCTGCCGACGTTGAACACTTCGCCAGCGACACGCTCCACCGGAGCCGTGAGAGCCGTCATGATGGCTCTTGCAACGTCATCCACGTGCACGAAGGGGCGCCACTGATCCGCGCCGAAAACCGTGATGACACCGTCGCGAACGGCCTTGGCACACAGCAGATTGGCCACGAGATCGAAACGTGTACGGCCGGAAATGCCGTAGACCGTGGCGAAGCGCAGGCACGTCACGGCGAAATCATCGCTGTCGAGTGCGCCGAGTAGCGCTTCAGATGCGACTTTGCTGCGTGCATAAAGTGACTGGGGGTTGAAGTGGGAGGTTTCGTCCACCATTTCGTCGCACGCGCCGTAGACCGAACATGAACTTGCGAAGATGAAGCGCTTGGCGCCGCGCGCCTTGGCGATTTCGCCAACGAGCTTGGTCGCCGTGACGTTGATGTCGACCGTGAGGTCAGGGTCGACCGCGCATGCCGGATCGCCCACAAGGCCGCCAAGGTGTATTACTGCGCCTATACCGCTCATGGCGCGGGTGAGAACTTCGATGTGCCGGAAATCCTCTCGGACGATCGTCAGCTCTGGATGTCCGGCAACGCGCGCAAGCGGCTCATCGCCATAATGCATGGCGTCGAGAACCGTGACATGCTTCCCAAGATTCAGCAGCTTTTCGACCAGCGCAGAGCCGATATAGCCCGCGCCGCCGATCACCAATACCCGCGACTCGTCGGGGCTTTCATGCGCGGCCGATCCGCTGGGCTCCCGATCCTCGGAGCGCAGAACGAAGGAGATCATTCGCGCAACGCAGGCGAGGAGTGTCGCGCCTGTAAGGGTTGTCAACAGAATGCGAGGCGTGATGCCCGAAGAAGGCGGCGCAAACGCAAGGATGACTCCTCCAATGATCAGCAACACGAGGTTGATCCGGATGATGCGGCTGATCTTTGTCGTGAGAGGGTAGCCGTGCCGGCAGGTATAGAGGCCGGCATCGGCGTAGGTGATGAAGATCAGGAGTGAGAAGAGCCCCAGGAACGGGAAAATGTATTTTGCTTCCTGGGTGGCGAGAGCGGCGAGATTCCGGTCTTCTATGAAGAACCAGCCAAACAGAAATGCCGCCCATAGGGAGCTGACGTCGGCTGCGATACGTAGTGCGGAGCCTCTGGTTGGACGCAATGCAAAGAACGCCTCGAAAGAAATCAAGCGATGCAACAAAGTCATACGCGTTACTCCGGGCAATGGACCGCGGACACTTGCATTTGCCCGGAGAAACCCGAGCGAAATGCGATGCAGAGAGAGGGCTTGGATCGCAATCTCCAGCTCGCGTCTCTTTATCTCTTGTTCTGATGTCGCTTCCTGTTGTTGGTCGCCGGACAACCGGCCGGACGCTTACTATAGCGCGGTCGGAATTCCTGATTGACGACTAAACCGGAGTACCACCACCGCACACGGGTACGTCTCGTAAGGGCGAGGCGGAGTACTTACAAATGGGTAGATTCGGAAGATCGAACGGCAATCAACCGGCCTCAAGTGCTTAAAGATAGGCCTGCCAGTTCTGTGTGAGTCTTTCTAAACCGAAGTTCCGCAGTTGGGCGCATCGCTGCGAGAACGCGATTCACCAGCAAGTTGGAGTGGGGCGTTACATGCTCTCTGTCCACCAATAATGTGCTCAATCCGTTCACACCGTTTGGCGATTTCTCGCTGGTGCGGATGGCGAATCTCTATGCCAATGTCGCGCACGCAGGGCAGCCAGCCGAGTTGGCGGCGTGCCTGGATATGGTGACCCGGTTTCCGGCGAAACTCATGAATCTGAAAGACTACGGTATGGTGGTCGGGAATGTTGCGGATATCGTTGCGCTCGATTGCACAGCAGCCGCGCTTCAATCTTTAAGTTGCGAAAGCCATGGTTTACGGTGAATCCGGGATTGCGATATTCGTGTTGGGCTCGCGCGGTTTGCGCCGCAAATGGCCGAGCCAGTGATTGACGCGGTCCAGATAGATGTACACGACGGGCGTTGTGAACAGCGTCAAGAGCTGCGACATCAACAGTCCTCCAACCATGGCGAAGCCGAGCGGTTGCCGCAGTTCCGATCCGGTTCCTGTGCCGATCATGAGCGGCACGCCCCCTAGCACCGCGCACATCGTCGTCATCAGGATCGGCCGGAAGCGAGTTCGGCAGGCTTCGAAGACCGATTGCTCTGCCGTGAGCCCACGATGGCGTTCGGCTTCGAGTGCGAAATCGATCAGCATGATGCCGTTCTTCTGGACGATGCCGATCAGCAGGATAATCCCGATCAATCCGATCACATCGAGACCGAAGCCGAATGCCATCAGTGTCAATAGTGCACCGATGCCGGCCGAAGGCAGCGTCGAAAGGATGGTGATCGGGTGGATGATGCTTTCATAGAGCATGCCGAGGATCAGATAGACGGCGATCAGCGCAGCGGCGATCAGGATCGGCGTGCTGCTCAACGCCGACTGAAATGCCTGTGCGTTGCCCTGGAAGCTGGTCGCGATGGTGTTGGGGAGGTGTAATTCGGTGGTCGCTTTTTGGATCGCAGCCACCGCCGTGCCAACCGCCGTCCCGGGCGCCAGATTGAAGCTGAGCGTGACGGAGGGGAATTGGCTCTGATGGTTCACCGCAAGCGGTGCGGTCCCGGTTGCGACCGTGGCGATCTGGCTAAGCGGCACCATGGACCCATTCGACGAGCGAACGTAAATCCGGTTCAGAGCGTAAGGTCCGAGCTGAAACGACGGATCGACTTCCAGGATGACGTAATAGCTGTTGAGCGTAGTGAACAGTTGCGCGACGTGGCGTTGGCCGAATGCATCATAGAGCGTGTTGTCCACGGAAGAGGGGTCGATGCCCAGCCGCGATGCCGCGTCGCGATCGATCTGAAGCTTGAGCTGGCGGCCTGTATTGGCCTGGTCGCTGGCGACGTCGGTGAGTTCAGGCAGGCCTCGAAGTTTGGTGTAAAGCTGCGACGCCCACTGATTGAGCTCGTCCTGGTTCACGTCGGTGAGCGTGTACTGATACTGGGTTTTGGAGAGCTTGCTCGCGAGGTTGATGTCCTGCGTGGCTTGCATGAAGACCTGAATGCCCTGCAGCTTTTGAAGGCTTTTGTCCAAACGGCGGATCGCCTCGTCAGCGCTGACGTCGCGCTGATCGCGCGGCTTGAGCAGAATGAACAGACGGCCGTTGTTTTCCGTGACCGTCGGACCGCCGGGACCGATATAGCCGGTGGCATTGGCGACCGCAGGATCCTTTGCAATGACGTCAATGACACCGCGCTGCAGGTTTGCCATCTGATCCGGTGAGACATCGGATGCGGCTTCCGTGATGCCCGTGATCATCCCGGTATCTTGCTGCGGGAAGAAGCCCTTCGGAATGACAACGAACAGCACAACAGTCGTCGCGATGGTCGCCAGCATGATACCGAGCGTCGTGAGTTTAAAGCGCAGCGCGAGACGAAGCACCGCCTCATATCCGGATTGTAGTGCGAGGAATCCGGTTTCTAGCGCGCGCGATATCCGCCCGGGATTGTCCTCGTGGGACGATCTCAGGAGATAAGCGCACATCATGGGTGTCAGCGTCAGGGACACCAGCACGGAGACTGCGATGGCGACACATACGGTGACGGCGAATTCCTGGAACATGCGGCCGATCACGCCGCCCATCAGCAGGAGCGGAATGAATACGGCCACCAGCGACACGGAGATCGACAGGATGGTAAAGCCGATTTCGCGGGCGCCTTTAAGTGCGGCGTCGAGCGGGGAGAGGCCTTCCTCGATATGCCGCGAAATATTTTCGATCATCACGATGGCATCGTCGACGACGAAACCCACCGCGATGGACAGGCCCATCAGCGACAGATTGTCGAGGCTGTAGCCGAGCAGGTACATCACCCCGAAAGTACCGATCAACGATATCGGAACCGACACAGCGGGAATGACCGTTGCCCAGAATTTGCGGAGGAACAGGAAAATTACGCCCACCACCAGCGCGATGGTCAGAAGCAGGGTGAACTGCACGTCGCTGACGCTTGCGCGGATCGTCTGCGTACGGTCTGACGCGATCTCCACTCTGATGTCCGACGGCAGGCCACTCACCAGTTGGGGCAGGATCGCTTTGATCCGGTCAACCGTGTCGATCACGTTGGCGCCGGGTTGGCGTTGAATTGCAAGGACGACCGCTGGCTTGTCGTTGAACCAGCCATGCAGCGTAATGTCCTCGGCACCGGCCACAGCGTGGCCGACATCCCGCAGCCGCACTGGTGCGCCGTTGCGATAAGCGATGATCAGGTTGTCGTATTCACTTGCCACGAGAAGCTGGTCGTTGGTGGCGAGCGTGTAAGCCTGCTGCTGGCCGTAAAGCACGCCCTTCGGTTGGTCGACGGTGGCGGCTCCAAGCGTCGTTCGCAATTGTTCGAGATCGAGACCTGCGGCGGCGAGCTTGGCTGGGTTGACCTGTACGCGAATGGCAGGCTTCTGCGCGCCGCCGATGGTGACAAGAGAGACGCCCGGTACCTGCGAGAGCTTCTGCGCCACGATGCTGTCGGCATAGTCATTGACCTTCGTGAGCGGCTGAGTGTCGGACATCAGCGCGATCAGGAGCACAGGCACATCCGCCGGGTTCACCTTGCGGTAGGTCGGCGGCGACGGCATGGTTTTCGGAAGCTGGCCCGCAGCGGCATTGATTGCGGTCTGGACGTCTTGCGCAGCGGCATCGACGCTCCGGTTCAAGGCAAACTGCAGCGTGATTTGTGTGTTGCCGAGACCGCTGCTCGAGCTCATTTGCGTCAGCCCTGCGATCTGCCCGAACTGCCGCTCAAGCGGCGTTGCGACCGACGAGCCCATGGTTTGTGGATCAGCGCCGGGCAGCTGCGCGGTTACCTGGATGGTCGGCGTGTCGACTGACGGCAGCGCAGAAATCGGGAGTTGCCGGAACGCGAGCAATCCGACCAGCGTGATGCCAACCGTCAAGAGCGCGGTCGCGATCGGTTTGCGTATGAAGCCTGCAGAGATACTCATGGCAACATTCCCGCGCTGGCTGTGGATGCGTTCTGAACCCGGCTCTGCTGATCCCCGTGCACGATCTCGACGGTTGCCCCTTCGGTGAGGCGATAATGACCGGCCAGCACGACGGTTTCGTTCGCCGTGACGCCGCTATCGATCATCACTTGTCCGTCGCGCGATTGACCAACCGAAACCGGCCGCGCCGTCACCGTTCCATCTGATGCAATCACATAGACAAAGGGGCCCGCAGGTCCCTGCTGCACGGCCGGCAACGGCAACGTCAGCGCATCGTGCCGTACAGAAATCACGAGATGAACGTTGACGAAGGCGCCCGGCCACAGCGTCTTCTGTGCATTCGGGAATCTCGCCTTGAGGCGCACTGTGCCGGTTGAGGCGTCGACCTGATTGTCGACCAGCAGGAGTTGTCCCTGGTCGAGCTTGATCTTGTTGGTGGCGTCATATGCCTCCGCGCTCGCCTGACCGGTCGCAAGCGCGTGTTGCACTTGCGGAATGGCGACGGAGGGGAGCGTGAAGATGACCGTGATCGGCTGCACCTGTGTCACAACGACAAGGCCGCTTGCATCGGTAGGGTGAACGATGTTGCCGGGATCGATCTGGCGGATGCCGGTGATGCCGTCGAAGGGCGCGGTGATCGAGGTGAAGCTGAGTTGCGTCCGTGCGCCTTCGAGCGCCGCTTCGTCGGATTTGACGGTGTTCTGAAGTTGCGCAACCTGGGCTTTCTGGGTGTCGACCTGTTGGCCAGTCGAGAAGCCGCGGCTGAGCAGCGGCAGGTAACGATTGAGATCCGCTTGGGCGTTTGTCAGCAGCGCCTTGTCGCGCCCGAGCGCTGCTTCCGCCTGATCGACCTGAGCCTGATAGACACGGGGATCGATCTGCGCGAGCCGTTGTCCGCGTTTGACTTCCTGTCCCTCGATGAAATCGACGGTGTCGAGCGTTCCCTGAACTTGCGTGCGCATGGTCGCGGTATTGAGTGCCTGCACCGTGCCGAGCCCTTCAATCACGATCGGCACGTCATGCTGCTGGACCGTCGCCGCCGTAACCGGGATCGCCGGCGTTTGCGCGGCCTTTTGTGTCGTTGTTTTCGGAGCCGCTGACGGATTGCTGCCTTGCCCGACGGTTGCAGGCTCGATCGGCCGGGTAAGCTCAACGGCTACGCCGGTCAGGATGCTGGCGAACAAGATGATGGCGCCGAACTTGATGACGTTAGACATGGTTCGATCGTCCTTGATTGATGGCGTGCGAACTGGCTTTGGCGACGAGTTCGAACAGGAAGGTGCCGGTGGCGCGAACGGTGGCTTCCGCAACATCGAATCCAACAGAGGGAAGCATCATGATCCGGGTGTCGGCGTGCTCTCGACGCAGGACATTTATGAGATTGCCTTCGTCGGTGCGACTTACCTCGCCCTCGTGCAACACGAGCCGGATGCCTGCGGTCATTGGGGCAATCGTGCCTCGAGGCGTTGCGCACGGAATATCGACAGCAACAATTCCCGCGCAGGTGAGTGCTCCGTTCAGAACGAGGTTAAGTGCGAGGCGGCCGGCATTGCGCCAGCCCAGCAGCACCAACTGACCGGGTTGCATATGTCTGTGGTCCGTCAGTTCCGACAATTGTCGTCTGAGCCAGGCCCCGTCCGATGACCTCGGTGCCTCCCGCATGTCGATCCGGATCCAATCCGCCAGCGGATTGACGCGCCTCCACCGCACGAGATCGACCGGCCCGCCGGTTTCTTCGTCCGCGCCTCCGGTCACGACCGCGACCAAAGCCTGCGCGCGAGAGCCGGTTGTGCGGCGGTCATCGAGAGACGAAAGAGCCGTCCCGGTATCGAGTTTTTTGCTCATGGAGGGAATATCGGGGGACCAACAAAATCAATCAAATGCATTGATTTCACATTCGAGTTCATGAAATGAATAGTGTAGCGGAGGCCGCCATGAATCTGCGGACATTCGATCTCAATTTGCTGCTCGTCTTCGACGCGATCCTGCGCGAGCGCAGCGTGATGCGAGCGGCGGAAGCGCTTGGGCTCAGCCAGCCGGCGCTGAGCCATGCGCTGAACCGGCTACGCTACCTCGTGAAAGATCAGCTCTTCGTCCGCACACCAGCCGGGATGATGCCGACGCCGCGTGCCGAGCAGCTTGCGCTGCCGGTGCGAAAGGCGTTGAACGATTTGCAGATCGCGCTGGAAACGGAGACGTTCTCGCCGTCGACCGCCGACCGCCAGTTCGTGATCGCCGTCAACAATTATGCAGCGGTCGTGCTGGCTGCCCCGATTGTCGCGGCTTGCCGCGCGCAGGCGCCGCACATCCGTTTATTGCTGCGGCCGAGTGGTACGCTCGATCTGCTCGAGCTGCTGGAAAGAGGTGAACTCGATCTTGTCATCTCGGCGCGGGAAGCATCTGCCGAACGCTTCGTCTCGCAGCCGCTGATCGAAGATCGTTATGTCGCGGTGCTGCGGCGAGGGCATCCGGCCTTGCGCCGCAAGCTGACGTTGTCCGCATTTGCTCATCTGCCGCACCTGGCAATCTCTTCCAGCGGCGAGGACATCAGCTTCGTGGATGCGGAGCTAACAGCGCGCGGCCTGTCGCGCTCCATTGCGCTGGAGACACCTTATCTGTCGGCGGGAGCGGTGCTGGTGCAATCCAATCTGGTGGCCGTGCTCGGCCGCCAGATCGCTCAGGAGTTCCGCAGGGCTTATCCCATCGAAATCAGGGAACTGCCGTTCGACGCACCAAAGCTGCGGAGCACCATGCTGTGGCATCGGCGCTTCGATGATCAACCCGCGCATCGCTGGCTGCGCGAGACGCTTATTGCCACGGCGGATACGATCTAAATGCAATCCGGAAATTGGCCTCGGTTGAGTCGAGTGTCTCAAAGCTACGGCGGTAGATTCCGCTTCTGGTGCGAATTGGACCGGGCTGGGCTATTCAGTTCGGCTGCAAACTATGAAGTGCGTCACATCGGGTCGTCCAATAACGGAGGAGTATGCAGTCACAAACGGATTCAGCAGGTTCAGTGACATGACGGAGCACCTACGGCTGCCCAAACAGGCTAATATTCGGCCGCAAGAACGAAACGTGATTTTGTGTGCCAATTTTGTGTTAGCTGGCGCACGATTTCATGCTTCGTTCTGGCCAAAACAGCTCGATCCGTGACCCCGCGGCAATCGCCAGGCGACTCCGTCAAAGCGTTGAATAAGCGTGAAAATTCAAGTGTTTCGAGGGAAGGAAGGCTGGTGCTGCCAGACAGGATTGAACTGTCGACCTCTCCATTACCAATGGAGTGCTCTACCACTGAGCTACGGCAGCGAACGCCAGAAACGCATCATATGCGTGAATCAGGTCAAAGCCTGTAAAGGCGGGCGATCCTTGCCATAAGGCTCACTCCGGCGCAAGCACGGAGCCGCCTTGTTTCGGCGGGCCGAGACAGGCCGGAACTCAGGCCTTGGCGGGCTTGTATTTAGCCAGTTCCGGGCCGATCCGATCGTTCATTTGCGTGCTCAGTGCCTGCAGGGCCCTGAATGGCCGGATCATCACCTCGAATTCGATGATTTTTCCGGCGGAATCGAATTTCACCAGATCGATCCCCTTCAGGTCCAGTTCGCCGATATTGGCGCTGAACTCTAGCGCGACATCGTGCGATCCTGCCACGAACGTGCGGTGATAGCGAAAGTTCTCGAAAATCTGCACGACCGCGCCGAGGATCAGCAGGCTGGCGGGACGCCCCGGGATGGGCAGGTGCACGAACGGCGAGCGGAACACGGTGGTTTCCGCAAAAAGCGGCCGCAGCGCGTCCTGGCTTTTGGTCTCAACGAAGCGATGCCAGCCCTTGAGCGTCTCCTGCGCCGAAGGCGCAAGTCCCGGTGCATCAGCCATCATCACATTCTCCCTGTCACATTGCGTGCCGTATTCGATATTATTGCAAATAGTCCTTCACACCGGCGATACCGGTCAAGGAAACATGCAAGCAGGCCTGTCATGACGGACGACGTCAAGAATGAGCGCAACACCAAATCGGCCCGCGAGGAGCGGCTGAAATCGGCGCTGCGTGACAATCTGAAGCGCCGCAAGTCGCAGGCGCGCGGCCGCGCCGGAATGGCGATCGTCACGCCGGAGGATGATGCAAGGGTGCGCGACGGGACGCCTGGTACAGGTCGGCACGACCGCGATGGATAGCATCCGGTGCTGCCCATCTTCTTGCTTGATTGTCGGAGGTGCAGACACGATCTAGCCTGAAGCAGCGGTGATCCTCGCAGATGGGGACCGCTGCGCATTTGAGTTTATTTCGACAGGGGTGCGTGCGACATGGCGGCAGATCCAGCAACGGCAATTGGAGCGGAAACCTCGTCAACGGCCCCCGCAGCGCGGGCTTTCCCGCGTTTCGAGCAGACGTTTCCGAAGTTGACGGAGACAGAGATCGGCCGCATGCGCCGGTTTGGCGAGGTGCGTCAGCATAAGGACGGCGAACTGCTGTTCGAGAGCGGCAAGGTCGGTCCCGGCATGTTCGTCATTCTCTCGGGACAAGTCGCCATCACTCAGCGCGACGGCCTGGGGCATGTCACGCCGGTGATCGAGCAGGGACCGGGCCAGTTTCTCGCCGAGATCGGACAGCTTTCAGGCCGACGTGCGCTGGTGGACGGCACCGCCGATGGCGACGTTGAGACGCTGCTGATTCCGCCGGCCAGTCTGCGCGCGTTGCTGGTTGCCGAGGCCGATCTCGGCGAGCGCATCATGCGCGCACTGATTCTGCGTCGCGTTGCCCTGATCCAGGCCGGCGTCGGAGGCCCGGTGCTGATCGGTTCGCCGTCGCTGGGCGGCGTTGTGCGTCTGCAAGGCTTTCTGTCGCGTAACGGCATTCCTCATCACGTGCTCGATCCCGCCACGGACACGGACGCGGCGGATCTGATTGCGCGCTATTCGCCGTCGCCCTCCGATCTTCCGCTGGTGGTGGCCCCGGATGGCACCGTGCTGCGCAATCCCAGCGAAATCGACCTCGCCTATGCGATGGGAATGATCGGCGGCCCGATACGGGACAAGCTTTACGACGTCGCCGTCGTCGGAGGCGGCCCCGCGGGCCTTGCGACAGCTGTGTATGCGGCGTCCGAAGGTTTGTCGGTGGCGGTGCTCGATGCGCGCCATTTCGGCGGCCAGGCCGGGGCCAGTGCCCGCATCGAGAACTATCTCGGATTTCCGACCGGCATCTCGGGTCAGGCCCTTGCAGGGCGGGCCTACAATCAGGCGCAGAAGTTTGGCGCGGACTTGATGATTCCGGTCGAAGCGAAATCGCTGGACTGCTCGAAGAGCGGCGGTGCATTCGGGTTGACGACGGCATGCGGTCATTTCCTGAAGGCGAAATCCATCGTTGTCGCCAGCGGGGCGCGCTACCGGCGGCCGGCCATCGAAAATCTCGATACGTTCGAGGGGCGCGGTGTCTGGTACTGGGCATCGCCCATCGAAGGACGGCTCTGCGCGCAGCAGGAAATCATTCTGGTCGGCGGCGGCAATTCGGCTGGTCAGGCCGCGGTGTTTTTGTCGGGACATGCCAGCAAGGTCCGGATGATGATCCGCAGCGGCGGCCTCGCCGACAGCATGTCGCGCTACCTCATCGACCGCATCATGGCGACGCCGAACATTGAACTGATGATTAATACCGAGATCGTCAGGCTGGAAGGCGCGGACGGAGGTCTTGAGCGCGTCCACTGGCGCAACCGTAAAACCGGAATCGAAGCGGCAGGCGACATTCGCAACGTGTTTCTGTTTGTCGGCGCCGATCCTGCGACCTCATGGCTGAAGGGATGCGGCGTTGAGCTTGATCGTACCGGTTTCGTGGTGACCGGGTCGCAGTGTGAGGAAGGCAAGCCGGTCTCGGGGCTGGAGACATCGGTGCCGGGTGTCTTCGCCGTCGGCGATGTGCGGGCCGGTTCGGTCAAGCGCATGGGCGGGGCGATCGGCGAAGGCGCGCAGGTGGTTGCCGCGCTGCATGGATTTCTCAGCGACAAACCAATCCCGGCTGTCTAGCTTGCAGGGCGCTTAGACGCGCAATGCTCTGATTGGGGAGCCACGACCATGCCCTGCAAGCACATCGCCGAAATCCGTGACGTCACGCCGAGCGCTCTGGGATGCGAGGAGTGCCTGAAGACCGGCGATGTCTGGCTGCATTTGCGGATCTGCCGGACCTGCGGCCATGTCGGCTGTTGCGACGATTCACCCAACAGGCACGCGACCAAGCATTTCCATGTCACCAAACACCCCATTATCGAGGGATATGATCCGCCGGAAGGTTGGGGCTGGTGCTATGTCGATAAGATCATGTTCGATCTGTCGACGCGAAAGACCCCGCACAATGGTCCGATCCCGCGCTATTACTAGAGCTTCGTTGCGCCTGCCGATTATCTGAGCTTGCCAATTGCGTTTGTTTCAGTGTCCATCAAGTCATATCGACTTAAAGGAATTTCAGCATGCACGATGTCCGGCGGTTTGTTCGCGGCGCGATCTGTGCCGTCTTAATGGCAGCGTCCACCCTTCTTGCACTGTCGGGCAACGCTTCGGCGCAGACACCGGAAAGCCGCTTTGCTGACGTCAACGGCGTGAAGCTGCACTATCTCATCGCCGGCAAGGGCGATCCCGTTGTGCTGCTGCATGGTTACGCCGAGACCGGTCACATGTGGCGGCCGCTGTTTCCCGGACTTGTGAGAAACCATACTGTGATCGCGCCGGACCTGCGCGGGTTTGGAAAATCCGCAGCACCCGATGGCGGCTACACCAAGAAGGAAATGGCGCAGGATATCCACGCGCTGGTGAAGAGCCTCGGGTACACCAAGGTCAAGATCGTCGGCCACGACATCGGGTTGATGGTTGCCTATGCGTATGCGGCGCAATATCCGTCCGAGGTCGATCGCATCGTGCTGATGGACGCCTTTTTGCCCGGCGTTGGCGACTGGAAAAATGTCTGGTTGCTGCGCGACCTATGGCACTTCCACTTCTACGGCAAGACGCCGCTGGCGCTGGTCACCGGCCGCGAGCGGATTTACCTCGAACACTTCTGGAATGACTTTGCCGCCGATCCGGCGAAGTCGATTTCGAAGAAAGACCGGAAGTTCTACGCCAAGGCTTATGCGCAGCCGGGACACATGAAGGCGGGAATGGAAGTCTTCCGCGCGTTCGAAAAGGATGCGGACGACTTCGCAGGTTTTGCGAAAACCAAATTGCCTATGCCGATGCTGGTTCTCTCGGGCGAAAAGGCGGGCGGGATTTTTCTGATCGAACAGGGCAAGCTGGTTGCGACCAATGTCGAGGGCGTCATCGTCAAGGGCTCAGGCCACTGGTTGATGGAAGAGGCGCCCGGTCAGGTGATTCCGAAGCTGATCGATTTCCTCAACCGCTGAGTTGGGACGGCTCCGGTCACGGCTATTGGCTTGAAGCGGCCCTTCGTTCGCAAATGAAGCAAAGCTTCAAGATTTTATGACAGGCCGTCGCGGGATTTTTCCGCAAGGCGCTGACAACGTGTAGCTATCGGAGCCGTACCATAGTACGCTGGATGAGTTCTAAAACAGGGGCGCATCATGATTTTAGGCATGTCGTTAGCAGGTTTCACGGTCTTCCACCTCATCATCAGTATGATCGCTATCGCTTTCGGGTTCGTCGTTGCGGGCGGACTTCTTGCATCGAACAAGTTGCCCGCATGGACGGCCTTGTTTCTCATCTTGACAATCCTCACCAGCGCGACCGGCTTCCTGTTTCCCTTCACGAAGCTGCTGCCGTCCCATATCGTCGCGATCATCTCGCTGGTACTGCTGGCGATCGCGGTTTACGCGCTTTACGGCAAGGGTCTCGTCGGGATCTGGCGTACGGTTTATGTCGTGACCGTGATGCTTGCGCTATGGTTCAATGTGTTCGTTCTGATCGCGCAGTCCTTCCAGAAGGTCGCATTGCTGAATGTCTATGCGCCGACCGGTGCGGAGCCGCCATTCGCGATCACGCAGGGCGTGGTGCTGGTTTTCTTTATCTTCACGATTATCCTCGGTATCAAGCGTTTCCGGCCTGCGTGACGCTGGCTGAATATTTGGAGCGTCGATGAAAGTCATTGTCTTCGGCGCGACCGGCATGGTCGGGCAGGGCGTTCTGCGTGAATGCCTGCGCGATCCTGACGTCACGGATGTGCTGACCGTCGGCCGCTCCGCGACCGGTCAGCAGCATCGGAAGCTGCGCGAAATCGTGCACAAGGACTTTCTCGACTTCTCTTCTATTGAAAAAGACATCACGGGTTATGACGCCTGCTTCTTCTGTCTCGGCGTGACCTCGCTGGGACTGGACGAGGAGCGCTACCGCCATCTGACCTACGACATCACCTTGGCGGCGGCGCGGCCGCTGGCGCGGCTCAATCCCGGCATGACATTCGTCTATGTCACGGGCGCGAGCACTGACAGCACCGAGCAGGGCCGCGTGATGTGGGCGCGCGTCAAAGGCAAGACCGAGAACGATCTGCTCAAGCTGCCGTTCAAGGCGGCCTACATGTTCCGTCCCGGTGCGATCCAGCCGCTGCATGGCGTCCGGTCGAAAACGGCGTGGGTTCAGGCGATCTATGTCGTGACCGGGCCGCTGCTGAGTTTTCTGCATCAGGTCGCGCCGAAATATGTCACCACCACTGAGGAGGTCGGCCGCGCCATGCTTAGCGTTGCCAAGCGCGGCTATCCGAAACCGATCCTTGAAATGGAAGACATCCACAAGGTAGGGGCCTGATCGCGTTTTGGGCCGGGTAGCCAGAAAGCTTGCCGTCCGCGCCCAGATCGACACAATTCGAGCGATTTTTAAGGTATTAAGCTGAAGTGCCGGGTTTCTGGGCGTCCGGCACGCGGTTTCCACCCCCTCCGAAACGCGCTAAAAGCCATAATCCAAAAAGGGCAGGTTTGGCATGGATCGCATTCGCATCGTTGGCGGCAACAAGCTCAATGGCACCATTCCGATTTCCGGCGCGAAAAACGCGGCTTTACCGCTGATGATCGCCAGCTTGCTGACCGATGAGACGCTGATTCTCGACAACGTGCCGCGTCTGGCCGACGTCGCGCAGTTGCAGCGCATTCTCGGCAACCACGGTCTCGATATCATGGCGGCGGGCAAACGCCCTGGCGATCATGAGTATCAGGGCCAGACCCTGCACATCTCCGCAGCCAACATCATCGACACCACCGCGCCTTACGAACTGGTTTCGAAGATGCGCGCCAGCTTCTGGGTGATCGCGCCGCTGCTCGCGCGCATGAAGGAAGCGAAAGTGTCGCTGCCCGGCGGCTGCGCCATCGGCACCCGTCCGGTGGACCTGCTCATCATGGCGCTGGAGAAACTCGGCGCGGAGATTCAGATCGACGGCGGTTACGTCATCGCGAAGGCGCCGAACGGCTTGATTGGTGCGGAAATCGATTTTCCGAAAGTCACGGTCAGCGGCACCCATGTGGCGCTGATGGCGGCGACACTTGCCAAGGGCACGACCGTCATCATCAACGCCGCTTGCGAGCCCGAGATCGTCGATGTCGCCGATTGCTTGAATAAAATGGGCGCGAAGATTTCCGGAGCAGGCACGACACGCATCGTCATCGAAGGCGTGACCAAGCTGCACGGCGCGCGGCACACGGTGCTGCCGGATCGCATCGAGACCGGCACCTACGCCATGGCGGTTGCGATGACCGGCGGCGATGTCCAGCTCGCGGGTGCGCGGCCCGAGCTGCTGCAATCGGCGCTCGACGTGCTGACCGAAGCGGGCGCGACCATCACGCCGAACAACGAAGGCATTCGCGTCGCGCGCAATGGCGCGGGCATCAGCCCGGTCAAGGTTTCGACCGCGCCGTTCCCGGGCTTCCCGACCGATCTGCAGGCGCAGCTCATGGCGCTGATGGCGTGCGCGAAAGGCTCCTCGCACATCACCGAAACAATTTTTGAAAACCGTTTCATGCATGTTCAGGAACTGGCGCGGTTCGGTGCGCGTATTTCCCTCGACGGCGAAACCGCCATCGTTGACGGCATCGCCAAACTCAAGGGCGCACCCGTGATGGCGACCGACCTGCGCGCGTCCGTGTCGTTGGTGATTGCGGCGCTGGCGGCAGAAGGCGAGACCACCGTCAATCGCGTGTATCACCTCGACCGCGGCTTCGAGCGGCTCGAGGAAAAACTGTCAGCCTGCGGCGCAACCATCGAACGCATCAGCGGATAAACATCCAGGCGGGGGCCATGTCTCAGAACAAAGCGGCTCAGAAAAATACGTCTCGGCGCAAGCTGGCCGCACTGGATGAAGACGATCTCGCGGTGATCTCTGCGCACATCCAGGATGCGGCGGTGGTCGCGGGCGACATCCTCTGGCGGCAAAGCGAAAAGCGTCTGATCGTCGCCATGCGGCGGATGGATTGCGAGGACATTCTCGCCGGCGATTGCGTTCCGCGCCGCCTGATTTCCGCCCTGCGCTTCGACCGCGTGCTGTCGTGCCAGTCGCGCGAGATCGATATGGAGGCTCCGGAACTTCCGCTGACCCTGCTTGGGCTGGAATTCCATCCGGGCAAGAAACCGGGCGGTCAGGTGCTGCTGCTGTTCGCCAGCGGCGGGGTGTTGCGGCTCGAGGTCGAATGCCTCGAATGCGAATTGGCCGATCTCGGCCCGGACGCCTTGGCCGCCGATCCGGCGACGGAGCGCAATCTGCCAGCGGACACAGACATTTAGCAACCAATCCGCGCAGTCCCGCTCGCGGTTCGGCGTCAAGAATGTTAAGGGTTGACGGTGATTTGGCATCACGCCAATGACCAGCCTCTCAAGTCTCCTGCCGGACCCTGGAATGCCGATCCGTCTCGCCAGCCACAGCGCCGATTTCACCGAGCGCTTCAGCGCCTTTCTCGACATGAAGCGGGAGGTCTCCGCCGACATCGACGCGGCCGCGCGCGCCATCGTCGAGGACGTTGCGAAGCATGGCGATGCGGCGCTGATCGCGGCGACCAGGAAATTTGACCGGCTCGATGTGCAGGCGAGTGGGCTGCGGATCACGCCTTCGGAAATCGACGCTGCGGTGAAATCCTGCGACACGGCGACGCTCGACGCGTTGAAGTTCGCGCGCGATCGCATCGAGGTCTTTCACAAGCGCCAACTGCCGAAGGACGAGCGTTTCACCGATGCCGCCGGCGTCGAACTCGGCTGGCGCTGGAGCGCCATCGAGGCGGTCGGACTTTACGTGCCGGGCGGCACAGCGGCTTATCCCTCGTCGGTTTTGATGAACGCGGTGCCTGCGAAGGTCGCAGGCGTCGAGCGCGTTGTGATGGTGGTGCCGTCGCCGGACGGCAAGCTCAATCCGCTGGTGCTGGCGGCGGCGCGACTCGGCGGGGTCTCGGAAATCTACCGCGTCGGCGGCGCGCAGGCGGTGGCGGCGCTGGCCTATGGCACCGCGACCATCAAGCCGGTGGCGAAGATCGTCGGTCCTGGCAACGCCTACGTGGCTGCCGCAAAGCGACTGGTGTTCGGCAAGGTCGGCATTGACATGATCGCCGGCCCGTCCGAAGTGCTGGTGATCGCGGATCGCAGCGCCAACGCCAATTGGATCGCGGCCGATCTGCTGGCGCAGGCCGAGCACGACGTCAACGCGCAATCGATTCTCATTACTGACGACGAGTCGCTCGCGAACGATGTCGAACGCGCGGTCGAAGCGCAGCTGACGACGCTGCCGCGTGCGGAGATCGCGCGCGCCTCGTGGAACGATTTTGGCGCGATCATTCTCGTCAAGGCGCTCGACGAAGCGGTGACGCTCGCCAATGCCATCGCCGCTGAACATCTTGAAATCATCACCGCCGATCCGGACAGCATCAGCGCGCGCATCCGCAATGCCGGCGCGATCTTCCTCGGCGCGCATACGCCGGAAGCCATCGGTGATTACGTTGGCGGATCGAACCACGTGCTGCCGACGGCGCGCTCCGCGCGGTTCTCGTCGGGACTCGGCGTGCTCGACTTCATGAAGCGGACCTCGATCCTGAAGTGCGGGCCGGATCAGTTGCGTGCATTGGGTCCGGCCGCAATGACGCTGGGCAAGGCCGAGGGGCTCGACGCCCATGCACGGTCGGTTGGATTGCGGCTTAATCTCACATGAGCAAGCCCCCGCCGGACGAAGACTCCCATAATCGCGTTATCGCGGTGACGCTCGATGAGGAATCCATCGGGCGGTCGGGGCCTGACATCGAGCACGAGCGCGCCATCGCGATCTACGACCTCGTCGAGAAGAATCTGTTCGCGCCGGATGGCAACTTCAGCGGTCCCTTCACGCTGCACATAGGCATCACCGGCAACCGTTTGATGTTCGACATCAAGCGCGAGGACGGCACGCCCTGCGTGGTGCATCTGTTGTCGCTGACGCCATTCCGCCGCATCGTGAAGGACTACTTCATGATCTGCGACAGCTACTATCAGGCGATCCGCACCGCGACCCCGGACAAGATTGAAGCCATCGATATGGGCCGCCGCGGCATTCACGACGAAGGCTCGCGCACCTTGATGGAGCGGCTTGAAGGCAAGGTGCGGGTCGACTTCGAGACCGCGCGCCGGCTGTTCACGCTGATTTCGGTCCTGCACTGGAAGGGCGAAGGGGGCGGTGCATGATTTGCATGCGCTGGCGCCTCTTTCCTGTCATTAATGGACGAGCCTGACGGATGGCGGCGCGTTCTCCGCAAGCCGTTCTGTTCATGTGCGGACAGAACAGCGTCCGTTCTCCAACGGCAGCGGCGCTGTTGCGTCATCTGGTTCCGCGCGGGCTGTATGTGCAGTCGGCGGGCGTCAACAAGGCAGACCTCGATCCGTTCGCCGTCGCGGTGATGAAGGAAATCGGTCTCGACATTTCAAACCACAAGCCGTGGACCGTTGAGGATCTCGAAGACTGGGAAGGTCTGAGCTTCGATCTGATCGTGACGCTGTCGCCGGAAGCGCATCACAAGGCGCTGCAATTGACGACGACGTCGGCGACCGAGGTCGAGTACTGGCCGACGCCGGATCCGGTCGGCGTCGAGGGCCGCCGCGAATTGCAGCTCGATGCTTACCGGCATGTCCGGGACAGCCTGCGCCAGCGCATCCGCGAGCGCTTCGGGCCTCCCGGCATGGCCAACGAGTAGGTGCTCATGATCACGCGGCTCGCCGTCTCCGGATATCGGTCATTGCGTGACATCCGCCTCGAACTCGGGCCGCTCAATGTTGTCACCGGTGCGAACGGCAGCGGCAAGTCCAGCCTCTATCGATCGCTGAAGTTGCTGGCCGACATCGCACAAGGCCGTGTCATTCAATCGCTGGCGTCCGAGGGCGGGCTTCCGTCGACGCTGTGGGCGGGGCCGGAAAGTTTCTCGCGCAAGATGAAAACCGGAGCGCAGCCGGTGCAAGGGACGCGGCGCAGCAACTCCATCGCCTTGAAGCTTGGTTTCGCCGGTACGGACTATGGCTATGCGATCGATCTCGGTCTGCCGATTCCGGCTGCGACGTCGTATTTCTCCCGCGATCCGGAGATCAAGGCCGAGAGTTTGTGGACCGGAGAATTGCTCGGCCGCGCGAATGCATTCGCGGAGCGCCGCGGCCCTCATGTTCGCATCCGCAAGGAAACCGGTGAATGGCGCGACACGCTTCGCAATCTTGCGACCTTCGACAGCATGATGACTCACTGCGCCGATCCGCACGACGCGCTGGAGCTTCTGGTGTTGCGCGAGCGCATGCGCGAATGGCGGTTCTACGATCACTTGCGCACCGATCGCGATGCGCCCGCGCGCCGTCCGCAGGTCGGGACTTACACGCCGGTGCTCGCCAGCGACGGTGCGGATCTGGCAGCGGCGATCCGAACCATTGTTGAAATCGGCGATCCCGAGGAACTTGACGAGACGATTGCTGATGCGTTCCCCGGCGCCAGTCTGAACGTGGCGGTGACTGACGGCTACTTCGAACTGGAGATGAAACAGCACGGGCTGCTGCGTGCCCTGAAGACTTCCGAACTCTCGGATGGCACGCTCCGTTATCTGCTTCTGATCGCGGCGTTGCTCTCGCCGCGTCCGCCCGAACTCATGATCCTGAATGAGCCGGAAACCAGCCTGCATCCCGATCTACTCGAGCCGCTCGCCCGGCTGATCGCGCGTGCAGCGAAACGCTCGCAGGTCATCGTGGTCTCGCATGCAGCCGAACTGGTCGCCGCGCTTGAGGGAGAAGAATCAAGCCGGCGGATTCTTCTTGAAAAGGAACTGGGTGAGACGGTCGCGCGTGACGGGGAAGCGCCGTCCTGGGCGTGGCCGTCACGCTAAAGCGCCCTCGCGGGACACCATTGGGATGCCAAAAAAATCACGCAGAATCGCGCCTGAGCACACCGCCGCGCTGTTGTCGCCGCAGTCACCTTCGGATAGTTTCCGCGCCCATTGACCCCTGACCGAAATTGACAATCCCGCATGCTCGGCCGTACCAAATTCGTTCTCGCCTCCGGCTCGCCGCGGCGCCTCAGCCTGCTGAATCAGGCCGGCATCGAGCCCGATGCGTTGCGTCCCGCCGACGTGGACGAGACGCCGAAACGCGGCGAACTGCCGCGCGCCTGCGCCAACCGTCTGGCGCGCGCCAAGGCCGATGCGGCGCTCAAGTCGGTGCAGCTCGATGACGAGTTGCGCGGCTCCTATATTCTCGCCGCCGATACCGTCGTTGCCGTTGGCCGTCGCATTCTGCCGAAAGCCGAACTAGTGGACGAGGCGTCGCAATGCCTGCGCCTGCTGTCGGGCCGCAATCATCGCGTCTACACCGCAATCTGTCTGGTGACACCGAAGGAAACATTCCGTCAGCGGCTGGTGGAAACGCGGGTGCGCTTCAAGCGCCTGACCGAGGACGACATCCAGTCCTATATCGGCTCCGGGGAATGGCGCAGCAAGGCCGGCGGCTATGCGGTGCAGGGCATCGCGGGTTCGTTCGTGGTCAAGCTGGTCGGCTCCTATACGAATGTCGTCGGTCTGCCGCTTTATGAGACCACCGCGTTGATGGGCGGTGAGGGTTTTCCGATCCGCTTCGGCTGGTTGAATGCCAGTTGACCGCGCGAAATCCGTAGCTGCCGCGAAACCCTGCCCGATCTGCGGCAAGCCGTCGGTCGAGGCTTCCAAGCCGTTTTGCTCGGAACGTTGCCGGGATGTCGACCTGAATCGATGGCTCTCGGGGTCTTATGCCATTCCGGCGCGCGCGAGCGACGACGAGGATGATGCGGACGAGCCGAAATAAGCCGGCAAGGTTGTGCTACTGAGCGCGGAAGTCCTTGAATCCGGTGGATTTTGTGGGATCCCGGGCTTTCGGATTTGAGGCCGGGAAAACCTCCCGGTGGCTGGACAGGGAAGCCCGGCCTCACTATAAACCGGCGCTCTCCCCGGGCAGCGTTCGGGGCGGCGCCCAGGTAGCTCAGTTGGTAGAGCATGCGACTGAAAATCGCAGTGTCGGTGGTTCGATCCCGCCCCTGGGCACCATTTTAAATGAAAAATCAATAAGATGTGTGACGGCATAATATGCCGTCACTGTTTTGAATCTGCCGTCGTCGCGTCCTTCGAGTAGCGATAGCCGCTCACAGCATCGCCGCAAATTCAGCCGGCACCGCGTCAGGGCCGAGCCTGCGCGCGGCATGGATCACAAGTCCACGCATGACATTGTCGCGGTGATGCGATTGCACGAAATGGCGTCCCGAAATCTGGTAGAGCCGCCGGATGGCGCTGCGGGCGAACACGTCATCGATGGTTTGCGCACCTCCTGCCGCTGACCGGCCGCGCTGTTCGTCGAGACCGATGCTCGACGAGCTATTGCGCGACCTTCCAAATTCGTCGCTCATAGGTTCGAATATCAGCGCCGGGTCGCATCAAAAGAACAGCGAAGCAAGGATAGGCGCTGCGACGATGATAACTCCCATGATCAGGAGGATCACGGCGCGGAGCAACGAATGCATGGTCATTGTCTGATCCTTGTTTTTCCTTTGAATCCGTCGTGTCCCGCTTGCGTGGAAGGATAAGCGGCTGACCTGGGAGGCGGGCGCTAGATCCCGCAGGTCAGCCGCTCGACGACACCAGCTCGGAGGACGGGGTTTCCAAGGGGGGTGCCGTGTGACGGCTTCCGGGTCAGGCGTACGGGTGTTCCTGAACCAGCTGCCGTATCGCGAATGCTCAAGGTCTGGCGGCATTCTCGGCGTGAAGGCCGCTTGGTGATCTCCCTCCACTGAAAAGAGATTGGAAAGGCCATCTTTCTGTGGCCTTAATCTAAACTATACCGTATCGTTTATTTAGTCCAGCTAAAGGTGACGGGCAAGGAGAACTGGATGAAACAGAATGAAATCGGCGCTTTGGAACGCCCGCCTGCCGCCATCCGGCCGGCAAAGGGGGGGCGTCCCTCCCGCGCCGAGGCCATGCAACTGGACAAGCGTTTGCTCGATGTCGCGGCAAGCTTGTTTATGGAGCGAGGCTTTGAAGGCACGTCGATCGATGCGATCGCCGAGGTTGCCGGTGTGAGCAAGCCCACGGTCTATGCGCGCTATCGTGACAAGCGCGATCTGTTCGCGGCTGTCCTGCAAGAGAGGATTCGTCGGTGGCTCGCACCGTTATCCGCAGCCGCCGAAGCCGCGGAAGTCAGTCCCCAACGCATCGACAAGACGCTGCACAATCTGAGCCGGGACGTGTTAGCGATCGCATTGACACGAGAAAGCAGCGCGCTGCGACGCATTGTGGCCGCCCAGGCCATTCAGTTTCCGGATTTGGCGCAACTCTCTCTTGAGGAAGGATGGCTCCGCGCGGTTCGGGCTGTTGAAGTTCTGCTTCGGGAATACAAGGCTCGTGGCGAGATCAAGGTGAAGGATCCGGCAATCGCAGCCGACCTGTTCCTTAATCTGGTGCTGGGGACTTCCGAGCGCCTGTCGCTCTATGCTATCGCGACCGATCCGAAGGTGCTGGAGCAGCGGAGGCGGGCAGCCGTCGAGCTGTTTCTGGCTGCTGTGCGCGCTCGCTGAGTTTAATCGCCGACGGCTCACGGCACGCCGCATATCGTGGGGCTAGCCGCATTGATGATTGCCGTGGTGATCGCGTCCTGAGACAATTGATGGCTAAGCGCCGCCGGCGGAGTGTCCGCCATGCCTTCGCGAGAGCCTTCGATGTTTCAACTGCGCCTCATCCCCGCGTTTGTCGTCGCTTTCATCGGCCTCATTTTGTCGCCTGCATCCAGTCTGGCGCAGGTGAAACCGCCGCCGAGCGAATGCCTCGCCGTTGCGCAGTCACTGCCCCGCGTGATGTTCGCCAACCTGTCCGCCGTCGCGGCGGAGAAGGGAGAGGTGGCCATCACTTATGCCGACCATTCGACCTACATCATCGAGACGCCCGGCGGCGTCACCATCGCCACCGATTTCAGCGGCGCCTATACGGCGGGAAAGTCGCCCAATGTCGTGACGATGAACCGTGCGCATTCGACGCATTACACGCTCAATCCCGATCCGCGCATCGCCCATGTGCTGCACGGCTGGGGCGAGGATAGCAAGCCGGCGCACCACGCACTCACCGTCGGGGATGTGCTGATCCGCAACGTCACCACGGACATCCGCGCGTATCGCTTCGATTCCGAGGCCTTGCAGAAGGACGGCAATTCGATTTTCATCTTCGAGGTGGCGGGTCTGTGCATTGGCCACCTCGGCCATTTGCATCACCCGCTCGATGAGACGCACTATGCTGCGATCGGCCGCCTCGACATTGTCATGGTGCCGATCGACGGCACGTTCACGCTGTCGCTCGACGGCATGTCGGACATCACGCGGCGGCTGCGCTCCTCGATCGTATTGCCGATGCACCGCTTCGCGACGCCGCTGGAGGATTTCGTCCGGCGCATGAATGGGCAGTTCGAGATGGACATCCGGCCCGAACGGTCGTTCTCCATTTCGCGCGACACGCTGCCGAAGAAGTCGACCATTATTATTCTGGATGGGGTTTAGGCTGACGGTATCAAAACGCCGCCGCGAGATCCTTAGCACCTTGCAGGCCGACCTGGTTGTCCATCCGGGCATTGGTGGCGGCCAGCAGCTTTGAGACGACATTGTTGCGGATCGCCACCGGATTGCGCTCATAGCCGTTGCGCTGGAAGAAATTCGACGTCGGCACGACGGTGCGCATCGCTTGCGGCATCGACACCATGTCGAACCCGTTGCCGTCGCCGGTCAGATTCATCATCTCAAGTTCGGCGGCGCTGAGCGGCGTCATGTAGCCCTTGCGCTTGGCGAAATTCACCGAGTCCATCAGCTTCAGCGTTTGCAGCAGCGGGCCGACATCGACATCGAGGTTGAGCGCGTGAACCGCGATGCCGCGCGGCGTGATGCCGAGCTTCTCGTGCGCGCCCCATTCGTTGGGCACGGTTTTGCAGAACGCGATCATCTGCTGGACGATGGCCGTCTTGCGCTCCAGCGCAGCCTTTTGCGGTCCCGCAGCCTCGTGCGCCTTGTCGCGGAGCGCCTTGAGGATGATGCCGCCATGCTCGGCCAAGAGATCGATGGTGTTGGTGGTCAGCAACTGATTGTAGCCGAGCGCGGTGGAGATCGCGCGGCCGCCGGAGCCCTCCAGCCCGGCCTGCACATCGTATTTGCCGTTGCCGCCGGACTCGAAGCTGTAGATCCGCACAGCCTGATCCCTGGTCAAACCGAAACTCGAGGCGACCTTCGCATAGGCGCGCTTGTATTCGATTTCGGTCGCGGGCTTGCGCGGCATGAACTGGAAGTGCTCCTGCGCGTTGGCGAGGAAGTCCGCAACCACCGGAAGCGGCTTGCGCGGCGTTGGAGGTTTCGCCGGCGCCGACGGATCGACTGGCTTCGGCGGGCCGCTGTAAACCGGAGGCTGGGTCAGCACATAATCTTCGGCGACGATGGTTTCGCCGTTGCGCCGCTTGGCGTTACGCGCGCGCCGCTTGTCGCTGATCGCGCTCCAGTAGGCCGAGGCTTCTTCATCGAACTGCTGGCGGACGGCGGTGTATTCCGCGAGCTTGCGCCGATACTCATCCATCTGCTGCGGGGTCTGGGCGAGGGTGATGGACGACAGCACCGAAGCCGTCGCCAACGCCGCCAGCACCATCGCCCATCGAAGACGTCTCACATAAACACCGCTACGTTCTGCCGGCACACCAGCACCGGCTGTCTGTCGGCATTCCAGAGCGTCGTCGCCTGACTTGAATAACCGTCGCGGATGTTTTCGGCTCTGGTTTCGAGCAGCCACCAGCCGTCACGCGTTTCGATCTTGTCGGTCAGGAGATCGATGCCCCAGGTCATGGTGCTGATCGGCCCCGACGGTTTCTCGAACTTCACGAGCGCCGCGGGCGGCGGCGCGTCGGTCAATGCGACCAGTGCGGATATCGATGCGGGCCGAGCCTCGTCGCGGTGCCGCAGCCATAGCGCGAATGTCGGATTCTCGCTCTCGCTGAAGGGAGGATTGCCGCCTGCGAACTTGCCATCGAAATGCTGAATGAAGTTCAGGCCGGGGATTTTGCGGAAGAACGGCGGGCAAACATCCGGTTCGGGCACCTTGGGGGCTACAAGGCTGCCATAGGAGACTGCGGAGGTCCGCGCCGCACCATAACAAAGCGTTGCCCGCGTTGCGAAGCCGGTTTCGCCGAACAGGTCCACGCCGACGAACACCGTCGACTTGCCCTTGCGCAGCACCGTCGGGCGGATCATCACGGTGTCGGCCGCCGGTCCGACGAAGGAGAATTGCGCGGAACGCAGCGGCGGCAACTCGCCCAATTGCCGCGATGCACTTTCAAGGCAGAAGGCAGCCGAGAGACCGCCATACATGGTGCGGCCCTGCAGCCAGTCCTCGGTTGCGGTGGCCGAACAGGTGTCGCCGTCGGTCGTCATGCTCGCCATAAGATCGGTGAATTCGGTCATCGTGTTGTGCCTGCTCCTGAAATTTTCTTCCCGAGATATACCCGCACAAAACGTCGGCGTCGCGATCATGGCTGATATGATGACAGAGTCGCGCGGCTTGCGCTGTCCTGCGCAAACACGCTTGCCGTTGACTCACAGCGGACTCAATCGGTCAGTAGGACTGACCGAATCAAGTTATCAACAGGCGTTTGAGCGACTCTTTCGAATCATTCTCGCCTCAGGCTACGAGATGGTTTCAACTATGACGCTTGCGTGACTGTGGCGTTCGCGTGCGGGGCCGACGATCATGAACAAAATTGTATCGCCGAAAGGCATTGTTTCGAGTGAGTTGTCGAAGCTGTTCGGCGATGTGCCGAAGCCGGATCGCGCCGAGTGGGAGAAGACCCTGAAGGCTCTCAAGCCCTGGCTCAGCCCGGAAAAATTCGCGGAAACCGAAGCCATTCACTGGCGCATGTTCGAGCGGGCCAACCGCTGGCATGAAAACAAGCCGGCGTCCTCGGACGACTGACGTTTGCGATTTCCGGTGGTTTAGAGCGCTGCTGTCCGGAACAGCACAGCGATCAGATGCCGGTGCCGGTCGTCGCGATGGAAATGTCGCTCGCCTTGGTGCGATCGGGTGTCTCGTCCTTCCATCGCACCGAACCCAGCGGCCGTTCCAGCATGCGGCGGACCTTGATCGGTTCCGGCCCGACGTGAAATCCGACGGCTCGCAGGTGCAGCTCGCGTTCGGATTGCGTCGAGCGGTTGCGCTGATGCAGAAAATCGAGCCACGTCGGACAATGATAGCGTTCGATCCAGATTTCCGGATCGGCGATGTCGCGCGCAATCGACCAGGCATAGGCGCCGTTGCGCTGACGGGTGGCCTGCACCTGCAGCATCAGGGTGTAGAAGGCACGCGCCTTCTCCTGATTCACGCGGTATTCGATTTCGACGACGATCGGTCCGCTGCGGTGGCTGATGACCAGATTCACTTCCGGTTCTGCGAGGATCTCGATCGGATCGGTGTTGGTGCCCTCGGTCGCCGGCATCGCAAACCAGATCGCAAGTACAGGTGACACGAACATCACCGCGCCCGCGACGAGAAGGGCGTTGCTGACACCCGTACCGTTGGCGACATGTCCCCATAGCCAGCTTCCGATCGCGACGCCGCCGGCAATCGCCGCCTGATAGGCGGCGAGCGCGCGGCCCGCGACCCAGCGCGGCGTCGACATCTGTACGCCGATGTTGAACAGCGTCACGCTCAGCATCCAGCAGGTGCCGGCGACGATTAGCGCCGCGCCGGTCAGCACGGGCCAATGGCTGAGCGCCATCACGCCGATGGCGATACCCATGGCGAGGGCGCAGAGGCGCACCGCTGCTTCACTGGTCAGATAATTGCGGACGGTCGAAACGCTCATGGCGCCGAGCACGCCGCCGATGCCGAAGCAGCCGAGCATGACGCCGTAGGTCTGCGCGCTGCCGTGGAGAATATCGCGCGCCACCAGCGGCATCAGCGCCAGCACGGAGCCTCCGGCGATGCCGGTCACCAGCGTGCGGTACAGCACGATGCGCACCGAAGGCGAATGAACAATGTAGCGCACGCCGGACACCATTGCGCGGCGCAGCCGTTCGGGCGGCAGCCGCGACGGCTCGAGCGTTCGCCGCCACAGATAGAGAACGACCAGCAGCGGAATCAGAAGCAGCACGTTGCCGATGAATGCCGCGACGGCGCCGGCCGCGGCGACGATGATGCCGCCCAGCGCCGGGCCGAAGCTGCGCGCGATATTGTAGCTGATGCCGTTCAGCGCGACCGCCGCCGGCAGCGTGTCCGCCGGCACCTGCTCGCTGACGGAGGCTTGCCATGCCGGGCCGAACAGGGCGTTGCCGCAGCCGATCAGGAAACAGAACAGCAGCAGGCTGTTGGGCGTGATCAGATGGAGATACGCCAGTACCGATAGGGCGATGCCGCCGGCGAGGCCCAGCGACAGCGCGGCGAGGCCGACGATGCGGCGGTCGTACATGTCGGCGATGGCGCCTGCCGCCAGCGACAGCAGCATGATCGGCAGCATCAGTGCGGTCTGCACCAGCGCCACCATGTCGGCGGACGACGTCATCTGGGTCATAGCCCAGGCTGCGCCGACGCCGTTGATCATGAGCCCGAGATTGGAGAGCAGGCTCGCCAGCCAGATTCGCCGGAACACCGCGTGCCGCAGCGGTGCGGCGACGCCGTCCGCCGCAAGCAGGGACCGTCTGGCGGGCTTGTCGGTCGTCGTATTCAAGAGAGCAATCCTCGAAACCGCGCGGCTTTAGGACGATCCTGCCGGCGCAGCGGTATGAAACAGGACTATGTTAAAATCGGAGCAGCTTGAAAAGAGATTTGCTACCAGCGCCATTGCCCCTGGTCCGTCCAGCGGGAGCGGTAGCCGATGAGGCGCATCCAGCGCGTGACGATCTGGTCAAATCCCGTCACGTAGTCGCAGGCCGCATCGCGCGTCCATTTCTTGTCGGCCTTGATGTCGGCGATGGTCTTCTCGCTGGCGTATGAAAACAGCCGAAGCGGTTTCGACGGATCGGTCACCTCGCTGCGATTGGCAATCAGTTCGCGGTCGAGCTTGTTATACACCACGCATGGGGTGCTCGCGTAAGTCAGTCGCTGATCGTCGGTGACGACGCGCGCGTTGTCGGGCGGAGGCTCGATCTTGTAGGAAAAGAGAATAGCGGCGGCGCCGAGCAGCACTATGAGCAAGACGCCGGTCAGGATCAGCCAGACCCGGCGCGGTTGTGTTGCATCGTTTGCTGTTATCGGACGCGACATTGATTTTCGACAATGGCACGATCGGGAGAAGGCTGGCCAGTGGAACATTTTTGGCTGCTGCGGCGAAGGTCACGCCGCAGCAGTTGACGGAGTGATTACTCAGGCTTGATCTTGGCGAATTCGGCGACCTTGCCCCACTTTTCGGTTTCGGCGATGACAAACGCCTGCATCTCCTCCGGCGTGCCGCCGATCGGCTCGCCGCCGAGCTTGCGGATGCGATCGATCCCGTCGGCGGACTTGATGTACTTGATCACGCTCGCATTGAGGCGCGTGACGATGTCTTTCGACACCTTCGCCGGCGCTGCCACCGTGAACCACGCCGCGGCGTCATAGCCCGGCACGGTTTCGGCGATCGGGGGAATATTCGGCAGCAGCGGCCAGCGCGTCGCTGTGCTGACGGCGAGCGGCCGCACGTTGCCGTTTTCGGCGAAGGGAAGCACGGCCGGCAGGTTGTCGATCATGACATGGACGCGGCCTGCCACCAGATCGGTTAGTGCCGGCGCGCTGCCTTTATAAGGAACGTGAACGATATCGACACCGGTCATCGACTTGAACAGCTCGGTGGCAAGGTGCGCCGTGCTGCCGAGTCCTGGTGTGCCATAGAGCAACTGGCCGGGCTTCGACTTCGCGAGTGCGATGAATTCCGCGACGGATTTCGCAGGCACGTCCGGGCTGACCGACATCAGGTTCGGCACGCGCGCGATGATGGTGACCGGCTGGATGTCCTTGATTGGATCGTAGGGCATGTTCTTCTGAACATACTTGTTGATCGCGTGGGTGCCCGGCGTGCCGACGATGAAGGTGTATCCGTCCGGATCAGCCTTCGCGACGAAATCCGCGGCGATGTTGCCGCCTGCGCCCGGCTTGTTCTCGATGATGAACTGCTGGCCGTATTCTTCCGAAAGCTTCTGTGCGACGAGACGCCCGAGAATGTCGGTGGTGCCGCCCGCGGCGAACGGCACGACGAACTTCACCGGACGGTCCGGCCATGCGGCGGCCTTCGCGGCGCGAGTCAGGAAAGGCGTGGCGGCAAATGCTGCTGCGCCGCCGGCAAGAAGAGAGCGGCGTGTGATGCGCGCAGCCGAATGAGGTTGCGCGGAAGCGGATCGCTTGGACATGAACCTGAATTCTCCCATGTGAGCGCCCTGTGGGCCTCGTATTTTTTATTTGCTGGTCGACTACGTCGTCGCCAATGGTGACGACTCTTACGGTATGCCCGCGCCATTGACTATTGTGCAACGCAACCAGTCTCGCCCCGGGCAATCTCAGGGCATCGGTTCCAACTCATACATAGGTCTAACAGTCGGGCTGAACGCGCGATTTTGCCGCTCCGGCGGGTTGACCGCGAGCGCTCATCCGTCCACTTTCCCGCCAAATTCAAACGAGGAAATTCAATGAATAAGAAACTGCTTGCTGCCGTTGCCGTCACTGCAATGTCTCTGTCCGCTCCCGCCGCTCATGCCCAACAATTCATCAACATTCTGACCGGCGGTACATCCGGCGTGTACTACCCGCTCGGTGTCGCCATAGGCAAAATCTACGGCGACAAGATTTCCGGCGTGAAGACCCAGGTGCAGGCCACCAAGGCGTCGGTCGAAAATCTCAACCTGATCGAGCAGGGCCGTGGCGAACTCGCCTTCACGCTCGGTGACTCGCTGAAGGCCGCCGTCGATGGCGATGCGGAAGCCGGCTTCAAGACCAAGCTGACCAAGCTGCGCACCCTCGGCGCGATCTATCCGAACTACATCCAGATCGTCGCCATTTCCGAAAGCGGCATCAAGACGCTGGCCGATCTCAAGGGCAAAACGCTGTCGGTCGGCGCGCCGAAATCCGGCACCGAACTCAACGCGCGCGCGATCCTGAAAGCCGCGGGCATGGAATATAAAGACCTCGGCAAGGTCGAATATCTGCCGTTCGCCGAATCCGTCGATCTGATGAAGAACCGTCAGCTCAATGCCACGTTGCAGTCGGCTGGCCTCGGCGTCGCGTCGCTGAAGGATCTCTCCAGCTCGGCCGAGATCAATGTGGTGTCGGTGCCGAAAGCCATCGTCGACAAGATCGGGCCTCCGTTCGTCTCCGTTGTCATTCCGGCCGGAACCTATACGGGCCAGAAGGAAGACGTGCCGACCGCAGCGGTGGTGAACTATCTCGTCACCAGTTCGGCCGTATCCGACGATCTCGCCTATCAGATGACCAAGCTGATCTTCGAGTCGCTGCCGGAAATCGCGAACTCGCATGTCGCGGGCAAGGACATCAAGCTCGAGACTGCAGCCACCGGCAGCCCGGCGCCGCTGCATCCGGGCGCGATCCGCTATTACAAGGAAAAGGGCCTGATCAAGTAAGGCGGCCGGAAAACAAATGTTGGTTGAATAAAAGACGTCATGCCCGGGCTTGTCCCGGGCATCCACGTCTTCGTCATTGCGAGGAGCGAAGCGACGAAGCAATCCATCTTTTGATTTGCTGCAATTGCAGCTGGATTGCTTCGCTGCGCTCGCAATGACGGTAGAGATTTGAACGGGGCGCGGATGGCCGGGATAAACCCGGCCATGACGAGTTTAGATATTGGGGCTAGGACGCTGCAAAGCGCGTGGGGATTTAAGACATGTTGCACGAGCACGGCACGGAAGAAAAAATCAAAGTCGAACTCGATAATTTCGAACACGGCTTTCCCGAGGGCTTTGGCCCCGGCGGCTGGGGCCATCTCGCCTACGTGATCGGCATCGCCTTCGCGGTGTTCCAACTTATCGTCGCGGCGTGGAATTTCCTGCCGAGCCAGGCGGTGCGCGGCATTCACGTCGGCTTCCTGCTGCTCCTCACCTTCGGCCTGATCGCCAACTTCACCGCCAAGACGAATTTCCAGCGCGCCGCAGGATGGATCATCGGCGGCGTCGGATTTTTCTGCGGTCTCTATCAGTACATTTTCTACGCCGACCTGATCCAGCGCGACGGCGATCCGACCCGGCTCGATCTCGTGGTCGGCACCGTGCTGGCAATTCTCATCTTTGAGGGCGTGCGCCGGATGATGGGCCTCGCGCTGCCGCTGATGTGCGGCGCGTGTCTGCTCTACTGGGCGTTCGGGCAGTATCTGCCGTCGCCGCTCAATCATCGCGGTTACGATTTCGACCAGATTATCACGCATCTGTCCTTCGGCACCGAAGGGTTCTACGGCGTGCCGATCTACGTCTCGGCGACCTACATCTTTCTCTTTATTCTGTTCGGCTCGTTCCTTGAGCGCGCGGGCATGATCAAGCTGTTCACCGACGTCTCGCTCGGCCTGTTCGGCGGCACGCGCGGCGGACCGGCGAAGGTCGCCGTCGTTGCGTCCGGCATGATGGGCACGATCTCGGGTTCGGGCGTCGCCAACGTCGTCACCGTCGGACAGTTCACGATTCCGCTGATGATCAAGTTCGGCTACCGCCGAGCCTTCGCGGCCGGCGTCGAAGCCACCGCCTCGATGGGCGGACAGATCATGCCGCCGGTGATGGGCGCGGTCGCCTTCATCATGGCGGAAACGCTCGGCGTCGATTACTCGGTGATCGTGAAGGCCGCCGTCATTCCGGCGATCCTGTATTTCGCCTCTGCCTTCTGGATGGTGCATCTCGAAGCCGGCAAGTATGGCCTCGTCGGCATGAAGAAGGACGAGATTCCGAGCGCGCTGAAGGCGCTGATCGATCGCTGGTATCTGGCTTTGCCGCTGGCAGCGCTCGTCTACATGCTGTTTGAAGGCTTCACCCCGCTCTATGCCGGAAGCATGGGTCTCGCGCTCACGGTTGCGCTGATCCTCGGTGCCAGCATCGTGCTCGGCTTTTCCAATGTCGTGCTGCGCTATGTGTTCTGGATCGGCCTCGCACTGATCGCCGGATCGCTGTTCCGCAATGGCAGCTCCGTCGATATCCGCTATGTTGCAGCCATCGTAGCTGTGCTTGTCGCCATCGCGGCTTTCACGCAAGGCGGCCGCGCCACGCTGGCCGCCTGCCGCGACTCGCTGGCGGACAGCGCGAAGTCGGCGCTCACCGTCGGCATGGCCTGCGCCATCGTCGGCACCATCATCGGCATGATGACGCAGACCGGCGTTGGCACCATTTTTGGTAGCTGGGTGATCGGTCTTGGCGAGAAGAGCCTGTTCCTGGCGCTCATCATGACCATGCTGCTGTCGATCCTGCTCGGCACCGGCATTCCAACGATCCCGACCTACATCATCGTCGCGGCGCTTGCAGCGCCCGCGCTCGCCAAGCTCGGCGTGCCGCTGATCATCAGCCACATGTTCGCGTTCTACTACGGCATCATGGCCGACCTTTCGCCGCCGGTGGCGCTGGCGGCGCTGGCCGCCGCGCCCATCGCCAAGGAGAATCCCGACAAGATCGGCTGGGAAGCGATGCGCATCGCGCTGGCAGGTTACGTGATCCCGTTCATCGCGGTCTATTCGCCCGCGCTGATGTTGCAGAACGGCGATCCGATGCAGGCGACACTCGGCTTCTATGGCGCGGTCGTTTACGCGACGATCAAGGCGCTCGTGGCCATCGGCCTGTTCGGCATGGTCGCCATCGGCTTCCTGTTCACGCGCATGACGGTGCTTGAGCGCATCGTGAGTTTCGTCGCAGCGCTGTTCCTGCTGGGTGAGTTCGCCTACAGCGACGAACTCGGTTTCGCGATCGCGATTGCTGCTGTGATCTGGCAGTGGCGCAAGAAGCCGGTACAGATCGCCGCCACGGCCTGAGTCGTCTCGTGAGGTGAACTCGTGGGTCTCTGTCTTGCCACCGCCGGCGTTGTGAAGTCGCTGGCGGTGGCGTCGTTCATGCTGTCGTGGACGCACTCGGTCGAGAAGACCGAATGGCAGGAAGACTGGCGCGTCACGCCGCAGGGGCTCGAAATCGTTGAGGCGCGCGTCAAGGGCTCGGGCGCGGGGATGGAGCCGCCGCCCGATGCGCGGCTTGTCGATGGCTGGTTTCGCTGGAAGCCGCAACTGCCGGTATTGCCTGAGGTCGCGCTGGGAAATTCCGGCATGGCCGGCGAATGGCAGCTTTGCACCGACGGCAAGTGTCAGGAATTGTCCGCAATCCTCGGGCGTCCGCTGGGCGCCGCCGTCACCACCATGAGCGTCTGCAAATCGGATGACGCGGCAAAAGCGCTGGACGCCAAGACCCTGCTCGCGCGCGGCGACGACTTCAACATCAAGGGCGATCTCGACCGCGCCATCGCCGACTACGATGCCGCGCTGAAGGTCGATCCGGCTTACGCCGAGGCGCTCAACAGCCGCGGCATGGCGTGGCGGGCCAAGGGCGACCGCCGCCGCGCGCTGACGGATTTCGACGCCGCGCTCAAGTTGAAGCCGGACTATGAAGCCGCGCGGGCCAATCGCAAAAGCCTTTTCAGCGAGATCGAGCGCATCGGTGCGCAGATGCCGCTGAAGGGGAAGACGAAGTGAATGTTGTTGCCGTTATCCTGAGGAGCCGTAGCGGAGGGGAGGCCTCGAAGGGCGACGGCATCCCGCGTCGCAGCGTCATCCTTCGAGGCTCGCAAGATGCTCGCACCTCAGGATGACGGGCCGCGATTGCGACATTCAAGAAATTTCCGGGTAGAGTGACGCTAGGAGAATTGCCATGACCACCATTTCCAACGGCCGCTATGCCGAGGTCCACGCGCGCTCGCTGCGCGATCCCGAAGGGTTCTGGGGTGAGGCGGCGCGCGAGATCGACTGGATCGAGCCGGCGAAGAAAGTGTTCGATCCGTCCATGGGGCTTTACGGCCGCTGGTTCGCGGGCGGTGTGGTCAACACCTGCTACAATGCGCTCGATCGCCATGTTGCGGGCGGCCGCGCCAATCAGGTCGCGCTGATCCATGACTCGCCGCTGTCCAACAGCGTGACCAAATTCACCTACGCCGAATTGCTTCACGAGGTGCAGACGCTCGCCGCCGTGATGCAGGATTTTGGCGTGGTCAAAGGCGATCGCGTCATTCTTTACATGCCGATGGTGCCGCAGGCGATGGTGGCGATGCTGGCCTGCGCGCGGATCGGCGCGATTCATTCGGTTGTGTTCGGCGGCTTCGCGGCTAAGGAGCTTGCGACCCGCATTGAGGATGCGGAGCCGAAGCTCATTCTTTCCGCAAGCTGCGGCCTCGAGCCTGGCCGCATCGTAAAGTACAAGCCGCTGCTCGATGAGGCGATCAATCTGTCGAGCGTGAAGCCGCAGGCCTGCATCATCCTGCAACGGCCGCAAGAAACCTGCGACCTTATCAAGGGCCGCGATCACGACTGGAACGATCTGCGCGACGCCGCGATCAAGGCGAAGAAGCTAGCTGCCTGCGTGCCCGTGCTGGCGACCGATCCGCTCTACATTCTCTATACGTCAGGCACCACCGGAAAGCCCAAGGGCGTGGTGCGCGACAACGGCGGGCATCTCGTCGCGCTGAAATGGTCGATGTTCAATCTCTATGGCGTGAAGCCGGGCGAGACGTGGTGGTGCGGCTCGGATATCGGCTGGGTGGTCGGCCACAGCTACATCATCTACGGCCCGCTGTTTCATGGCGCTACCTCGATCATGTACGAGGGCAAGCCAATCGGCACGCCGGATGCCGGGGCGTTCTGGCGCGTGATCTCGCAGCACGGTGCCGTGTCGCTGTTCACAGCACCCACTGCCTTCCGCGCCATCAAGAAGGAAGATCCGAACGGCGACTTCATCCGCAAATACGACCTTACGAAATTCCGCACGCTGTTTCTCGCCGGTGAGCGCGCCGATCCGCCGACGGTGGAATGGGCCGAGCAGCAGTTGAAGGTGCCGGTGATCGATCACTGGTGGCAGACCGAAACCGGCTGGTGCATCGCGGGCAATCCGGTTGGCCTCGGCATGCTGCCGGTGAAGCACGGCTCGCCGACGGTGCCGATGCCTGGCTATCAGGTCGACGTGGTCGATGAAGCGGCGAAGCCGCTGCCGCCGAACACCATGGGCTCCATCGTCATCAAGCTGCCGCTGCCGCCGGCGAATCTTCCGACGCTGTGGCAACAGGACGAGCGCTGCAAGGAAGCGTATTTCACCGAATTCCCCGGCTACTACAAAACCTCGGACGCCGGCTACAAGGACGAGGACGGCTATGTCTTCGTCATGGGCCGCACCGATGACATCATCAATGTCGCGGGGCATCGTCTGTCCACCGGCGGCATGGAGGAAGTGCTGGCGTCACATCCGGATGTGGCCGAATGCGCCGTGCTCGGAATTAAGGACTCGGTGAAGGGCGAGGTACCGTGCGGCTTCCTCGTGCTGAAAGCGGGCGTGACGCGCCCCGTGGCAGAGATCGAGAAGGAGATCGTCGCGCTGGTGCGTGAAAAGATCGGTCCCGTAGCCGCGTTCAAGCTCGCAATCACTGTGGCGCGGCTGCCGAAGACGCGTTCGGGCAAGATCCTGCGCGGCACCATCAAGAAAATCGCCGATGGCGAGCCATGGACCATGCCCGCGACCATCGAGGACCCCATGGTGCTGGAAGAGATCAAGACGGCACTCAGCGGTCGAACCTAGTATTCTGATTTGCGAACCACCACGCCAGGAGGCGACCATGAACGAGGACGTATTCAACACCAGCGTGCGAAAATTCCTCAAGCAGGTCGGCGTCACCTCGCAGCGCGAAATCGAAAAGGCTGTGCGCGAGGCGATTGCCAAGGGCCGTCTGAAAGGCAGCGAAAAGCTGCCCGCCAAGATGGTGCTCACGGTCGGCGGTGTCGATCTCTCGTTCACGGTCGACGGCGAACTCGAACTCGCATAGGCGTGACGTGCCGGTTCTGTTAAATTTTGGGACGATTGTCGCGAAGTGAGTCTTGGAAGTTCGACAATCACAATCGTCATCACCGGGCTTGACCCGGTGATCCACGCCTTGCTTTTGCCTGCTGTGGCGGTCAAAGACGTGGATGGCCGGGTCAAGCCCGACCATGACGGGACCAATTGCAAACTGGCGTCTACATGAAACAGACCGGACCGACGATTTTTATTGTAGCCATGATGTTGCTGCTGGCGGGCTGCGCCCAGTTCGAACGGTCACCTGCGCCGGCCGCCGTGGTGGATGACGACGCATATTGCCGCGCCAACGGCGGTCAGCCGGGTTCGTCGGCTTATGCGGCTTGTCTGAAAGACCGCGACGTTGCGGCCAGCCGGGGCTCGGGCAGTTCGCGGATCGAACGCGCTCACCGCAATCTTGCGGAAGACATGCTCAACAATCCGCGCTAATGCGCTGCAGAGTGAAGCGAACATCGGATACGGGACACTAGCCTCGCGGCAGGTGCCGTGCATCACAAAGGACATGTCATGGCGGTCAGGGACAGCAACGGCAACGAGCTGAAAGAGGGCGATACTGTCGTCGTCATCAAGGATCTGAAGGTGAAAGGCTCGTCCAGCGGCGTCAAGCGCGGCACTGTCGTGAAGAACATTCATCTCACAGACAACGAGGACGAGATCGAGGGCCGGACCGACAAGATCAAGGGCCTCGTGCTGCGCACGGAATTCCTGAAGAAGGCGTGATGCGCGCAGCGCTGTTGCGCCGCCAGCCGTTTTGAAAGCCGGATGACATGACCATCGCGACGACCAGAAGATATTTCGGCCTGATGGCCGTGGCGCTCGCTGCGGCCGTGCTGGCATGGCAACCGGCGTGGACTGCACCGGCGCAAGAGCAGAGCGAGGCCGGCGATGTGCTGAGCAAGGATGCGGTGCTGCGCGACGCGGAGAATCCCGTGCTGGGAAATCCGCAGGGCGACATCACCATCGTCGAGTATTTCGATTATCAGTGTCCCTACTGCAAGAAGATATCGCCGGTGCTCGATCAGGTCGTCCATGAAGACAAGAAGGTGCGGCTGGTGCTGAAGGACTGGCCGATCCTCGGCGATCCGTCGGGATATGCCGCGCGGCTGGTGCTGGCCACGAAGTATCAGAACAAGTATGAGGTCGCCCACCGTGCGCTGATCGTCCAGGTCGGCCGTCTGACGGAGGCGGGGATCGACGAAACGCTGGCACAGGCCGGTGTCGATGTCGCCAAAGCCAAGGCCGACCTTGTGGCCAATAAGGCTGCGATCGATGCGCTGCTCAAGCGCAACAACGATCAGGCAGAAGCGTTCGGCTTTCGCGGCACGCCGGCGTTTGTGGTCGGCACATTCCGCGTGCCCGGCGGTTTGACCGCCGAGCAGTTCAAGCTGGCGATTGCCGATGCGCGCAAAGCTGCGAAGGGCGCAGCGCCGAAGAAGAAGTAGGGACGCTTAAAGGACGCGCTCTGACGTATCGCCTTCGCTGCCACGAGTCAGGATGTCCAGATCCCAAGCTCCCGAACCATCCTCCGAAACGGATTGAGCGTGTGCCGCGCTGATGGCTTTGCATACTTCTGGCAGAAGTAGACGCAGTGCCGTGTGTTACAGGGCTTCGGACCTTTGGCGCGTTTGAATGTTCCGGCGAGCACATTTCCGTACCTCGTCGGGCCGCCGCAACGGATCACTTCACCCGCCGGCTCTATTTTTACAAATCGATGTCCGGCGTCGCACGATTGACCGGCGAATGTCGGTTCGCCGTCGAGCAGGTCGTCGTCCTTGAACATGTCGATGCTTGGACGCTCGGAAGCGTTCGACAGCAATGGTTCATGAAATTGTCGCGCCAGCTCAGCGAATTTGCGAAATCTTGCTTTATCCAGATCCGTGTAAGCCTCGGGAAAATGCTGACCTCCGTGCGGTCCACGCAGCACTTTTGGAATCGGCACGATGCCGATCTGCGCCAGAATGTCGCTTGCTTCCTGAAAGCGTTCGAGAGCGCTTGGCGTGGCGACGATCGACACCAGAAGCGGGAAGCCTTTCGACTTGAGAAGCTCCGCATTCTTCAGGAAGGCGACGTTGTCGGACCGGCGCTCGCGCTCTTCCAGATGGAATCCCGCATTGATGAAGCTGACACGAGCCGGATCGATGCGCTCCGCGAAAGACTGAAACGGCCGGCTCAGGTTGGAATTGATGGAAATGAAGTGCCGCCGGGTGAGCGCTTCGCTCAACTCAGTGAACGAAGGATAGATGCTGGGTTCGCCGCCCGTCATGTGAAGCAGCCAGATATAGCCGGTGGCATCGAAAGCGGATTGCCATTGCTCCGGCGACGCGTGCGCTTGCAGTTTTTCACCGAGGATGTCGGACGAGAAAAAACAATACGGACACCTGTAATTGCAGGTGTTCAACAAGTGCCAGTCGGCTTCAATCTCATAATGCATTGAAGGCCTTGTCGTGGACCTGCGCGCAATCAGGCTCGATCGAGTGTATCTGCTCGGGTCGCGTGGCGGAAGCAGCAGGGAAGCAGGCTCCCGGCTTGACAGTTTCAGCAACTAAGAATATAATCCTACTATTGTTCTGAATGATTGATCGCCATTTGGAACGGCAAAGCGAAGTGACGACGGTGGAGCGCCGGGAGGCGCAGCGCCAAAGTCATTTGGCGCGCGCGGCCCTCGCAAGGCTGCGCAGGCGGACCGATCGCAAGGTTCGCCTCACGGGTGTCTCGCAAACACCCCGGCGCCTCCCGAGGCTCCATCGCCTTCGCGCATGCGCGCGAAGCACATCACAACTCGGACGCGTTGAATCGCGCTGCGAGATCGCGCTGATGTGGGTCGTCGGGATTTGGGTTACTGCGGTTTGTCAGCCGGTTTGTCGAAGCAGTCGCCAACATATTTCGCCAGATCGCGCTGTGGAATTTTCGCGCTCCGCGCGGCGTTGTTGCATTCGATCAGTTTGACCTGCTCGGCGTGACGCTTCTCGGCCGCCTCGCGAAATTCCGGGGCGACCGTCCTGGGATCGACGATCTTGTCGGCGCGCGCTGGCGCGCCGCTGAAGGTCGCGGCGAGGGCAGTCAGAACTGCCACCTTAAGAAAAAGGAGCGTGACGCGGTTGCGCATCACACTCCTGTACCACTCGTTGGGCGGTTACGTCACGCCCCGTTTGGGGCATCGCGCAAAAGCTTATTCGTCTTCGGCCTTCTTGCCGCCGATGGTCTTCAGCTTGGCGAACACGGCGTCGACGTTCATGTCGTCGCGCTGCTTCTCGGTGGTTGCCGCAGCCTCGTGCTCGGCGTCCTTGCGTGTGGTCTCCGAGGCCGGGAGCAGCGTCGCGCCGCCATATTGCTGGGTGGCGGGCTTTTCCTTCGCCGCGCGCTGTACCTCGAAATCGAGTTCGATCTGCGAGCACAGGCCGAGCGTCACCGGATCCATCGGCGTCAGCGTCGAGGCGTTCCAGTGGGTGCGGTCGCGCACACTTGCGATCGTCGTCTTGGTGGTGCCGACGAGGCGCATGATCTGGCTGTCTTTGAGTTCGGGATGACTGCGCACCAGCCAGAGGATCGCACTCGGCCGTTCATGGCGGCGCGATACCGGCGTGTAGCGCGGACCCTTCTTCTTCTTGGCTTCCGGCAGGATCACCTTGGATTCGCCGAGTTTGAGGCGATAATCCGGGTCGGCTTCGCCCTTCTCGATTTCCTCGCGGGAGAGCTGGCCGGTCGAGATCGGGTCCATGCCCTTGATGCCCTGCGCCGCGTCGCCGTCGGCGATGGCGCGGATTTCAAGCGGGTGCATCTTGGTAAACTCGGCCACCTGGTCGAACGTCAGGGCGGTGTTATCAACCAGCCACACGGCAGTCGCCTTCGGCATCAGCGGTGCATTGCTCATGGCAAATCTCCTTTACGCTTCGCCCGCCAGTTTTTTGGGGGGTAAAGCCGTCTGGTCATCGGTGATGACGGGAATTCGTCCCTATATAGTCTGTCGAGGGTAGGCCGTGCAATGGTTTGGATCGCCCTTGACAGAATGGGGAAGGCGGCCCCAAGTCCCTTTTTATTGGCTCCAAATGCTTGATTCCGGCTTAAAATGACCCTTGAAGCTCAAAAACCGCTACTCTCAGTCGTGCTTTGTTCCCCTCGGGGCTTCTGCGCCGGTGTGGTGCGGGCCATCGACACGGTGGAGCGTGCGCTGAAACTTTATGGCGCGCCGGTCTATGTCCGTCACGAAATCGTGCATAACCGCTATGTGGTGGAAAGCCTGCGCGAAAAAGGGGCGATTTTCGTCGCGGAACTGAACGAAATTCCCCAGACCGACGCGCCGGTGGTGTTTTCCGCCCATGGCGTGCCGAAGGCCATTCCGAACGAGGCCGACAAGCGCAATTTTTTCACTTTGGACGCGACCTGCCCGCTGGTGACCAAGGTTCACCGCGAGGCGGCGATCCATTTCAAACGTGGCCGCGAGATCATCCTGATCGGTCATGCCGGTCACCCCGAAGTGGTGGGTACGCTCGGCCAGTTGCCGAAGGGCGCGGTGGTTCTGATCGAGACCATGGACGCCGCGCGCACCTTCCAGCCGAAGGATGCCTCCAAGCTCGCCTTCGTGACCCAGACCACGTTGTCGATCGACGACACCGCGGAAATCGTCGCTGTGCTCAAGGAACGCTTCCCGGACATCGACGGCCCGCACAAGGAAGACATCTGCTACGCCACCACCAACCGCCAGCTTGCGGTGAAGAAGGTTGCGCCTCAAGTCGAGGCCATGATTGTCGTCGGCTCGCCGAACTCGTCCAACTCGCAGCGCCTGCGCGAAGTTGCCGAGCGCGAAGGCTGCAAGGTGTCCGTGCTGGTTCAGCGCGCCTCTGAACTCGACTGGTCGAAGTTCGAAGGCATCAAGACGCTTGGCATCACGGCGGGCGCGTCCGCGCCTGAAGTCATTGTCGAGGAAATCATGGATGCGTTCGCCGCTCACTACAAGCTGAGCGTCGAGACCGTGTCCGCCGCACAGGAAAACGAGTTCTTCCCGCTGCCTCGGCCGCTGCGGAACGACGCGGCGGAGTAAACGCCCCGCACGGCAGGCCTGAAGTCCTGTCGTTTTGTCGCGAATTCGTCTAGAAATCCCAAATCCTGACCCTAGCCGAATCGAGACGCCAGATGGCGGTTTACACCGACGTCACCGCCGAAGAACTGACCGAATTTCTCGTGCCTTACGGGATCGGCAATCTGCTGTCCTACAAGGGCATCGCGGAGGGCGTGGAGAATTCCAATTACCTGCTGCACACCAGCAAGGGCTATTTCTTCCTGACGCTCTACGAGAAACGCGTCGCGGTGAAAGATTTGCCGTTCTTCCTCGGGCTGATGGCGCATCTGGCCACGCACGGCATCACCTGTCCGCAGCCGGTTGTGACCAAGAGCGGCGAGGCGCTTGGTATGCTGGCGGGACGGCCCGCCGCGATCATCGATTTTCTCGAAGGTGTCTGGCCGCGCCGGCCGAACGCGGCGCATTGCGCCGCTGTTGGCGAGGCGCTGGCGAAGATGCATCTGGCCGGCGCGGATTTTTCCATGTCGCGCCTCAACGCGTTGTCGGTGACGGGCTGGCGGCCGCTGTTCGATCAGGCGGCCGCGCGCGCCGACAGCGTGCAGCACGGATTGCGTAATCTTTTGAGCACTGAGCTCGATCATCTCGAACAGCACTGGCCGACTGATCTGCCGAAAGGCGTGATCCATGCCGATCTGTTTCCCGACAACGCGCTGTTCCTCGGTGAGAAACTCTCCGGGCTGATCGACTTTTATTTCGCCTGCAACGACATGTTCGCCTACGACGTTGCGATCTGCCTCAACGCCTGGTGCTTCGAGATCGATCACTCGTTCAACGTCACCAAGGCGCGGGCGTTTCTCGGCGCCTATTCGCGCGAGCGAAAACTGTCCGCTGCCGAGCAGCAGGCGTTCCCGTTGCTGGCGCGCGGTGCCGCGATCCGCTTCCTGCTGACGCGGCTGGTGGACTGGCTCAATGTGCCGCCCGGTGCGCTGGTCAAGCCGAAGGACCCGCTCGAATATGTCCGCAAGCTGCGCTTCCATCAGAGCGTGAAAAGCATGGGTGACTACGGCTGCGCAGACTCAGGATTCGACGCGTGAGCGACGCGAAGCTCTCCCATAAAGACTTGCCGCATGTGACGATCTTCACCGACGGCGCGTGCTCCGGGAATCCGGGGCCGGGTGGATGGGGCGCGATCCTGCGTTTCGGTGATGTCGAGAAGGAATTGAAGGGCGGCGAGAATCCAAGCACCAACAACCGCATGGAATTGATGGCGGCGATTTCGGCACTCGAAGCCCTGAAGAAACCCGCATCGGTGGATCTGACCACCGACAGCCAGTATGTGCGGCAGGGCATCACGAGCTGGATTCACAACTGGAAGCGCAACGGCTGGCGCACCGCCGACAAGAAGCCGGTGAAGAATGCCGATCTCTGGCAGCGGCTCGATGCGGCGCTGAAGCCGCATCATGTGCGGTGGCACTGGATCAAGGGCCATGCCGGTCATGCCGAAAACGAGCGTGCCGACCAGCTCGCGCGCGACGGGCTGGCGGAGAATCGCAAGTAACTGTCATGGCCGGGCATAGCCGTTCGAAGAACGGCGTCGCTTCCGCTCGCCTATGTCTGGCCATCCACGTCTTAATTTCGTCGATCGAAAAACGTGGATGCCCGGCACAAGGCCGGGCATGACGAAGTCAGCATTTGTAGTCAGCTCAAAGCTGCGACAGCAGCGTGTCGCCGCCGGAGACCTCGACCTTGCTCGGAACGGCTTCGAGGTTGAGAAGCTTCACCGTGCCGTCGTCCACCAGCATGGAGTAGCGCTTTGAGCGGATGCCGAGGCCGTTGCCGGAGGCGTCCAACTCAAGGCCGATGGCCTTGGTGAAATCCGCGTTGCCGTCAGCGAGGAAAACCGCCTCGTCGCGCTGGTCGGTGTCGCGCTTCCAGGCGCTCATCACGAAGGCGTCGTTCACCGACACCACGGCGATGCTGTCGATACCCTTGTCCTTGAGCGCATAGGCATTCAGGAAAATGCTGGGCATGTGCATCTTGTGGCAGGTGCCGGTATAGGCGCCGGGCACGGCGAACAGCGCGACCTTCTTGCCCTTGAAAATATCGTCAGTGGTTTTGACCTGGACGCCGTCCGCGGTCATGACGCGAAACTTGGCCTCGGGCAGCTTGTCGCCAACTTTGATGGTCATCATAATTCTCCGTGGGATCGATGAGGGTGTCTTAGCGCGTCTTTCGCAAAAATGGGAACCGGTTTTGCGAATAGAACCCCTGCGACCTGTCGTCGGAGGCCCGCTGCTGCGGTGCGCAAAGCGCGACCGGCTGTTACCGCAGCGTTGTGGTGAATTCGTAGGCGGCGCCGGGTCCCGCGACCGTCAGCTTCAGGACAGCGCCCTCGGCGGTTGCACCGGACGGCAGTCCGTCGAGGTCGAAGGCGAAATGCAGCACGCCGCCGGGCTCGCGCTTGATCAGCTTGGGGACCGGCAGCGCCCAGTCCAGTGTAGGACCTTCGACAAACAGCTCGATCTCCTTGCCGGCCGCAATCTTGTCGTCCTGGGCGACGACATCGACCAGCACGCGCTTGTCCTCGCGCCGCACGTCGCGAATGGCGAGCGGCGTGGCATCGCCGATCTTGGCCGGTTTCGGCACGGTATCGAGGGCCGACGCAATGGCGCTGTCTTCCGTGCTCGCCACGCTACGGAATGCCAGTTCGGCCTCTGCCTCGACCGGGATGCAGAGCTTTTCGCACACCGCATAGTTGATCGATGCGCGCAGCGTCACCGGCTTGTCAGGACTCTTGGTGATGATCCGCAGCGGCAACAGCACCTGTTTCTGGTAACCGAATGACGTGCCTCCTGCGCCGTCGGGGAATTTAGCCGGCGCGGGCCAGAGGATGGTGACGGAGTCGACATTCTCGGATTTCGTAAAATCAATCCGCGGCGGCACACCGGAATCTCCCGGCGTGCGCCAGTAGGTCTTCCAGCCCGGTTGCAACTGGAAGCCGATGCCGCCGAGCAGCACGTTGCCGCTGCGGGAGCCGGCGATCAGCCGGACCGATGAATAGGTGTCCGCGATCCACGGCGAGGTGTCCTGCGCGCGCGCCTGGAAGGGGAAAAGGCTGGCGACAGCGGCAAGGGCAAAGCCGGAGGCGCGAACGGGAACAATAAATGCCATCAGACGTCCTTACAGGGCGAGGTCTCTGTGAACCATTGAATTGCCTGTGATCCAGTCTTTTTCGCGACCGAACGCCGCTGTCGCAGCCGCGACGCTTGATTGACAGAAATTGCGCCCAATATCAGGATGGACAACAGGACGAGAGTCGTTTGCGATGAAGGCCACGCGCAAAAAAGCTGAGAAACCTGCCGGTGGTCAGATCATGGCCGAAGGCGAGACGTCCGGCGCCGGCTATCTCGATGGACAGTTGCTGATCGCCATGCCTGTCATGGACGACGAGCGCTTCGCCCGGTCGGTGATCTATCTCTGCGCCCACTCATCCGAAGGCGCGATGGGTATCATCGTCAACCGCCCGGCCGGCAGCATTGATTTCCCGCAATTGCTGGTTCAGCTAGACATCATCAACAAGGCCGAGCAGATCAAGCTGCGCGGCAGCGCCGAAGACATGAAAGTCATGAAAGGCGGCCCGGTGGATACCAGTCGCGGCTTCGTGCTTCATTCGAGCGATTTCTTCATCAAGGACGCAACGCTGCCGATCGACGATGGCATCTGCCTGACCGCGACGCTGGACATCCTCAAGGCCATTGCTGCCGGCGCAGGTCCCAAGCATGCCATCCTGGCATTGGGTTATGCCGGCTGGGCGCCGGGCCAGTTGGAGAACGAAATCCAGCATAACGGCTGGCTGCATTGTCCTGCCGATCCCGATCTGATTTTCGGGCGCGATGCCGAAGACAAATATCAGCGCGCGTTGGAGAAGATCGGAATCGATCTGGCGATGCTGTCGAACGAAGCCGGCCACGCGTAGGTTTTGATCCTGCAACATCCTGTCATTCCGGGACGCGCTGTTTGCGCGGACCCGGAATCTTCATCAGTATCGACGTGAAGCCTCAGCCGGGTTCCGGTCCGGGCGCAGCGGCTGGCGCCGTCGCGGCGGCTGGCGCGGCGATGTTACGGATGCTTTGCCGGCGGTTGCGTGGCTGCGGCACCTTCTCGCCGGTCAGCAGCCGCAGTGTAGCGTCAGCATCCATCGGCTCGCCGAAGGCGAAGCCCTGCGCATACTCGCAGCCCAACTGGAACAGCTCGACGGCGTCGGAATCGGTCTCCGCGCCCTCGGCGACCACTTCCATGTCGAGATCGTGCGCCAGCGCGACGATCGATTTGAGCAGCACCGGACGCGCGCCGCGGTTGGTGGTGCGCACGAAGGACTGGTCGATCTTGATGGTGTCGAACGGGAAACGCTGCAGGTAGGCAAGCGACGAGTGGCCGGTGCCGAAATCGTCCAGCGACAGGCCGACGCCGAGTTCCTTGATCCGGTGCAGCATCTGTGCGGCGTGCTCCGGATTTTCCATCACGAGGGATTCGGTCAGCTCCAGCTTGAGCGAGCCGCGCGCCACCGCCGAACGAGACATCACGCCGCGCACGTCGTGGATCAGGTCGTGACGCAGCAACTGGCGGGACGAGACGTTGACGCTTGCGAAGATTGGTTCGCGGGAGCGCACCGTGCGCTGCCAGATGGCAAGCTGCTTGGCGGTGGTGTCCATCACGAACAGGCCGAGTTCGACGATCAGGCCGATCTCTTCCGCGATGGAAATGAATTCCGTCGGCGACATGCGGCCGAGTTTGGGATGATCCCAGCGCGCCAGCGCCTCGAAGCCCGCGATGGTGCGATCTTCCAGCCGCACGATGGGCTGATAGAGGATGGTGATCTCCTCGCGCTCGATGGCGCGGCGCAGCTCGGCTTCCAGTGCGAGGCGATCGGTCTTGCGCGCGCGCATGGCCGGCTTGTAGACGTCGATGCGATCGCCGCCGATGCGCTTGGAGTGATACATCGCAAGCTCGGCGTCCTTGATGATCTCCTCGGTCAGCGGCACCTGCGGATCGCTCAATGCGAGGCCGATGGAGGCGGTGAGGAAAATCTCGCGGCCGTCGAAGGCGATCGGCGCGCGGATGGTCTTGCGGATGGTTTCCGCGAAAGCCGTAATGCGAACGGGCTCATGCTCCGAGGTCAGGATCAGGCCGAACTGGTCGCCGGCGAGGCGCGCCAGCGTATCCTGCGGCTTGAGGATGCGAGCGAGTCGCCGCGCCAGCGTCAGCAGGATCGAGTCGCCGACCGCGATGCCGACGGAATCGTTGACCTGCTTGAAGCGGTCGAGATCGATCACCATCACGGTGGGCCGCAGGTTCGGCGTCGTCTTGGCGAAATTCGACATCGCGCCGAGGCGATCGATGAAAAGCTGACGGTTCGGCAGGCCGGTGAGATTGTCGTGCACCGAATCGTGCAGCAGCCGCTCTTCGGAATTCTTGGTCTCGGTCACGTCGGTCAGCGTGCCGACCACGCGGGACACTTCGCCGTCGGAGCCGACCACCGGGCGCGCCTTGAGCGCGAACCACATGAAGTGGCCGTCGGGCGTGCGCAGCCGGAAATCCTGCACGAGGCGGCCGCGGCGCTGATCGAGCACACTGTCGAGCGCGGCTCGGAAACGGTCCTGGTCGAGCGGATGCAGCACTTCGAGCCACTTTGCGGCAGGGCCTTCGAGCGTGCCGCGCTTCAACCCGAGCAGCAATTCGGTTTCGGGGCTGGTGAACACCTTGTCGGCGGACACGTCCCAGTCCCAGATCAGGTCGCCTGAGCCGGTCAGCGCCAGCGCGCGGCGCTCGACGTCGGAGACGATGCCGTTGGTCGCGCCGCCGCCCGCGAAGGCGTGCTGCATCACCGTGAATCCGATCAGCATGACGATCAGCACGAGGCCGCCGAGCAGTGCCGGTCCGACGATGTCATTGGTGACGCCGCCAGCGATGGTCATGCCGGCCGCGATCACCCAGACCACCAGCAGGAACCAGGTCGGGATCAGCAGCACGGCGCGGTCGAAGCCGTGGGTCGAGAGGTAGACGATCAGCGCGAAACCGAACACCGCGATCAGCGCCAGCGAGATGCGCGCGATGCCGGAGGCCACGGCGGGATCGAACAAGGCGAGTGCGACCAGCGCGCCGAGGAACACCAGCCAGCCCATGGTGATGTGCGAGTAGCGCACGTGCCATCGCGACAGGTTGAGATAGGCGAACAGGAACACCAGCAGCGTCGCCGCCAGCATGGCCTCGCCCGAGGCGCGCCATACGCGCTCGGAGCCGGCCGACATGTCGAACACCTTGCCCCAGAATCCGAAGTCGACGCCGATGTAAACGAGCACCGCCCATGCCAGTGCGGCCGCCGCCGGGAACATGATGCTGCCCTTGACCACGAACAGGATGGTCAGCACCAGCGCCAGCAATCCGGAAATGCCGATGACGATACCTTGATAGAGAGTGAACGAGTTGACCTTGTCCTTGTAGGCTTCCGGCTCCCAGAGATAGAGCTGCGGAATCTTGTCGGTACGCAATTCGGCGACGAAGGTGATCACAGCACCAGGGTCGAGCGTGATGCGGAAGATATCGGCGGTGGCGCTGTCCTGACGTTCGGGCCGATCGCCGGTTGATGGCGTGATCGTTGCAATACGTGAGAGACCGAGATCCGGCCACAGCAGTCCGGATGACACGATGCGATAGTGCGGCACCACAATCAGGCGGTCGAGCTGATCGTCGGTGTTGTTGGTCAGCGCGAACACCACCCAGTTCTGACCGCCTTCACGCGCGCGCACCTCGATGCGGCGGACGATGCCGTCGGTGCCAGGTGCGGTGGACACCTGGATGCGGTCGGTATCGCTGCGCTGGAATTCGAGCACGCCGGTGAGATCGATCGCAGGCGCGTCGCTGCGCACGCTGATCGCGTCGAGCGCAAGCGCCGGTTTAGTGGCGGCGAATAACACCAAGCTCAGCAGGAACGAGAGCGCTGCGACACGAAGCGAACTTCGGATGTGAAACACTGGCAGCGCGAAGCCTCTGATCGAGCGCAAAGTCAGCTCTCCGCGTTAGACATGGCGGACCGTTCGCGGCCCGCCGGTAAGAACGCGATAAATGCCACAAATATGAAGCAAATCAAAGGGTTTCGAGCGGTTTCCCAGCCCTAAACGACGAGCACAATTTTGCCAATATGTTGGCTGGATTCCATCCGCGCATGGGCTTTTGAGGCGTCTTTCAGCGGGAATGTGCTGTCCATCAAAGGTTTGAGCCGTCCCTCCGCGATCCAGGGCAGAGCCTTCGCCGTAATTGCGGTCACCATCGCCGCCTTGTCTTCGACCGAACGCGGGCGCAGCGTCGATCCGGTGTGATGCAGCCGCTTGATCATCAGCTTGGCGAAATTCGGCGAGGCCTTGGGGCCGCCGAGGAACGCGATCTGCACGATACGGCCTTCGACAGCCGCTGCGTCGTAGTTGCGATCGATATAGTCGCCGCCGACCATGTCGAGGATCAGATTGACGCCCGCGCCGCCGGTGAGTTCCTTCGTCTTGGCGACGAAGTCCTCGGTCTTGTAGTTGATCGCGGCATCCGCGCCGAGCTTGAGGCAGGCATCGACCTTGTCCTGTCCGCCGACAGTGACGAACACCTTTGCGCCGTGCGCCTTCGCCATCTGGATCGCGGTCGTGCCGATGCCGGACGAACCGCCGTGAACCAGCAGCGTTTCGCCGGGCTTCAATCCGCCGCGCTCGAACACGTTGTGCCACACGGTCATCAGCGTTTCAGGAGTCGCCGCTGCTTCGATCATCGAGAAGTTGCTCGGCACCGGAATCGCGTGTGTTTCATGGGTCAGGCAGTACTCGGCGTAGCCGCCGCCCGCGACCAGCGACATCACCTTGTCGCCGATCTTGCGCTTGGTGACGCCTTCGCCGAGCGCGACCACTTCACCGGCCACTTCAAGACCGGGCAGATCGCTGGCGCCGGGCGGTGGCGGATAACTGCCGCTGCGCTGCGCCACGTCGGGACGGTTCACGCCTGCGGCGGCGACCTTGATCAGCACCTGGTTCGGTCCGGGCTGTGGCACCGGCCGCTGCTCGGGGATGAGCACTTCGGGTCCACCGGGTTTGCTGATCGCGACGGCGGTCATATGCGTGGGCAGCTTGTCCATGATGTATCCTTGCGGCGGCGAGGCGGGGAATGAATGATGCAATTCGATCAGGCAGCTATAATCGCGTGAACGACAGGAGGGAAGCGTGGCCGGCGATGACGATGACAAACCGAGAAAGAAAGTCACTCACGAATTGGGGCAGGATCTGTCGCTGCTGTCGGTCGAGGACATCCAGGAACGGATCGCTGGGCTCGCGGCAGAGATCGAGCGGCTGAAAGCCGACGCTGCGAAGAAGCGCGCCAGCCGCGACGCCGCCAATGCGTTCTTCAAATCGTAAATGCGGTTCCGCGCATTTGCAAAGGAACCGTAAAGGGAATCGTTCATTTACAGCGTATTAAGCTTTCGGGTTTATGACTGGGATTGTCCTTGTTTGGACACCGAGTGGTTCCTGTCCACTCTGTTTGACGCCTCCCTGTTATCAACTTTCAAAAGCCGCCGGAAACGGCGGCTCTTTTTTTGCGGCCTTCTTTCGCCGCGCGCGGCATCACGCTGGAAACCATATCTCGTCATTGTTACTGCAAGGGCTGGACTCCCGGTTCCCGGCGCGCAATGATTTATTCATCATAAAAAAACTAGCGTAACCGCGTGAGGCGTTAACCATGTCCGATCAGGGCGAAGCCGATCTCGTTCTCTTAAGCGAGCGGATCACCAATTCACCGGCCTTCGGGACCTTGTTCAGGGAAGGCATGGATCTCGTCGAAGAGACGGCCGCCTATCTGGACGGGCCGGGCCGCACTGAGGCCAAGGCGCTGGAGCGCTCCGCGAGTCTCAGCTATGCGACAGAAAGCATGCGGTTGACGACGCGCCTGATGCAATTGGCGTCGTGGCTGCTGCTGCATCGCGCGGTCAAGGAAGGCGAGATGACGCTCAACCAGGCCAATCGCGAAAAGACCAAGGTCAAATTGACCGCAGCGGATCCCGCGCCCGAAGAGATGCTGTCGAAGTTACCGGCGCGATTGCAGGAACTGGTCGCGCGCTCGATGACGCTGCAGACGAAAGTGCGCCGGCTCGATGCGACGATTCATACACCGGCTTCCGAACATCTTTCGATCGGCAATCCGCTGGTGCCGCAGATGAACATGCTCAAGGCTGCGTTCGAGCGATAAGCAGAGCACATCAAAACGAAAAACGCCCCTGCGAAAGCGGGGGCGTTTTTGTTTGGAAATAGCTTGGCCGAAACAGGCTGGGAAGGACGATCAGTCCTTCTTGAGGAAGCCCGAAAACTTCTTCTGGAAGCGCGAGACGCGGCCGCCGCGGTCGAGCAGCTGCTGGGTTCCGCCGGTCCAGGCGGGGTGCGACTTGGAGTCGATATCCAAGTTCAGCGTGTCGCCTTCCTTGCCGTAGGTCGAACGGGTCAGATATTCGGTCCCGTCGGTCATGACGACCTTAATTGTATGATAATCCGGGTGAATTTCGGCTTTCATGGCAAATCCTCTGGCGCGGCGCGCCCACAGATCAATGATGTTCGGGACGAATTTGGGCGCTCTATATCGCAGGATAGCCCGTGAAACAAGCCGAGAACGTCATTTGCCAGCGCCTGTCATGGGGCCTATTTGAGGGCCTGAAGCAACACGGTGGCCGAAACAATGAGTGCAGTGGAACGCGTTGAAGACCCCGGTCTGCCATCCGCGTTGGCGCGCGAGGTGGCTGCCGTCAAAGGCGTCTCCGTGGCCGCGACCGGGCCTTCGCCGGGTGGGCCCGAACGATCGCCGAAAAAGTCCCGTGGCGTGAAATTGCGGCCGCTGATGGCTCTGGCGCCCTACGTGGCGCGTTATCGCGGGCAGGCGCTCGCGGCGCTGGTTGCGCTGATCATCGCCTCGGCGGCGACGCTGGTGGTGCCGCTGGCCGTGCGCCGCATGATCGATTTCGGCTTTAGCCCCGAAGGCATCGCGCTGATCAACAGCTACTTCATGGTGATGATCGCGGTGGTGGCGGTGCTCGCGGGTGCGAGCGCCATTCGCTACTACCTTGTCATCACGCTCGGCGAGCGCATCGTCGCAGACCTGCGCCGCGACGTGTTCAATCATCTGACCTCATTGTCACCGGCGTTCTTCGACACAGCGCACAGCGGTGAACTGGTCTCGCGTCTGACCGCCGACACCACGCAGATCAAGTCCGCGGTCGGCGCGTCGGTCTCGATCGCGCTGCGCAATTTCGTGCTGTTCGTCGGCGCATCCGCCATGATGGTTGTCAGCAGCCCGAAACTGTCCGGCTTCGTGCTCGCGGTGATTCCGCTGATCGTGCTGCCGCTTGTCGCGTTCGGCCGCCGTGTGCAGAAACTTTCACGCGGTGCGCAAGATACGCTGGCCGATGCGTCCTCTTATGCGTCCGAGTTGATCGGCGCGATGCGCACGCTGCAGGCTTTCACCAATGAAAGCCTCGCGAAGGCGCGGTTCGGCGGCGAGGTCGAGCGAGCCTATCAGGCCGCGCGCAACTCAACCGGCGCCCGTGCAGTCCTGACTGCGATCGTGATCTTTCTGGTTTTCACCAGTGTCGTGGCGATCCTGTGGGTCGGCTCGCACGATGTGCTCGTTCATCAGATCAGTCCCGGCCGGCTTGGCCAGTTCATTCTGTATGCGGCGTTCGCGGCGGGTGCGCTCGGTCAGTTGAGCGAAGTCTGGGGTGAAATCTCCCAAGCCTCGGGCGCATCGGAGCGGCTGTTCGAAATTCTCCGCCTCAAGCCGGAGATCGCGGCGCCCGCGAACCCGCGCGCGTTGCCGGTGCCGCCGCGCGGTGACGTCGCGTTCGACAATGTGCGGTTCGCCTATCCGACGCGGCCTGAGCACCTTGCCGTCGACGGCGTGTCGTTCTCGGTCAAGGCTGGCGAAAAGGTCGCCGTGGTCGGGCCATCGGGCGCGGGCAAGAGCACGCTGTTTCACCTGTTGTTGCGCTTCTACGATCCTGCGAGCGGCGTGATTTCCGTCGACGGCGTGCCGGTCCGCGATGCCAATCCACATGATGTCCGTTCGCGCATCGCGCTGGTGCCGCAGGATTCTGCGGTGTTCGCAACCAGCGCCCGCGAAAACATCCGGTTCGGCCGCCCCGATGCCAGCGACGCGGAAGTCGCGCGTGCCGCTGATCTGGCGCATGCCACCGAGTTCATCACGCGTCTGCCGCTCGGCTTCGACACCCAGCTCGGCGAGCGTGGCGTCACGCTGTCCGGTGGCCAGCGTCAGCGGATTGCGATTGCGCGCGCGATCCTGCGCGATGCGCCGTTGTTGCTGCTGGATGAAGCGACGTCCGCGCTCGATGCCGAGAGCGAGACGCTGGTGCAGACCGCATTGGAAGAACTGATGAAGCATCGCACCACGCTGGTGATCGCGCATCGCCTCGCCACGGTGCTGTCGTGCGACCGCATTCTGGTGATGGAGAACGGCCGCATCGTCGAGCAGGGGACCCACACGTCGCTCGTGGCGGCGAACGGTCTTTACGCGAGGCTGGCACGATTGCAGTTCGAGGGCGTGTAAAGCTTACGGCTTCCACGCCATGCCGTACACTTTCCGTCCCGACACCGGATTGACGTCGTCATGGGTGTGGACGAATCCGTTACGCTCATAGAAGCGAATGGCCCGGGTGTTGTCGGTGTTGACCAATAACGTAATGCCCTTCGGTGATATCGCCTTGGCCTTTCCGATCAGGGCGTTGCCGAGGTCCGATCCCCATTCCTCCGGCGCGACCACAAGCTGGTCGAGGTAACCGCCGGAATCGATTGTGACGAAGCCGGTCATTCGCTTGCCTTGCAGAGCGACCACGATCCTCGCGACAGGCACAAGCTCATCGCGCCAGCGCAGCCGCCAGCCGTCCCGCCGCTGCGCGAAATCGATCGACGGATAGGCTTGCTGCCAGGTACGAAACCACAGGTCGATCGCGGCGTCTTCGTCACTCGCGCGGTAGGGCCGCAGCATGAAGAACGCGCTCATTATAGGTAGACCTGGGACGCGCCGCTCATCGCTCGGTCAACTTCAGTTCGATGCGGCGATTGCGCTTGTAGGCTTCTTCGGTCTTGTCAGGGTCCAGCGGCTGAAATTCCGCGAAGCCTGCCGCGACCAGACGCTGCGCCGGCACGCCGAGCGAAACGAGATACTGCACCACCGAAATGGCGCGCGCAGACGACAGTTCCCAGTTCGATTTGAACTGCGGACTATTGATCGGCCTCACGTCAGTGTGGCCGTCCACGCGCAGCACCCAGGCGATCTCCGGGGGAATCTGCTTGTCCAGATCGACCAGCGCCGCAGCGAGCTTGTCGAGTTCGGCCCGGCCTTCCGGCAAGAGCAGCGCCTGTCCTGTGTCGAAGAACACTTCGGACTGGAACACGAACCGGTCGCCGACGATGCGGATATCGGGACGGTTGCCGAGGATGGTGCGCAGCCGTCCGAAGAATTCGGAGCGATAGCGCGACAATTCCTGTACGCGCTGCGCCAGCGCGACGTTCAGCCGCTGGCCGAGATCGGCGATCTTGCCCTGCGATTCTTTGTCGCGTTTCTCGGAGGCGTCGAGCGCCTCTTCGAGTGCGGCCAATTGTCGTCGCAACGCGCTGATTTGCTGGTTCAGTACCTCGATCTGCGCGAGCGCCCGCGCCGAGACTTGTTTCTCGGAGTCCAGCGCCTTGCCGAGTTCGGTGGCGCGGCCGGCGGCGCTGGCGCCTGCGCCCGCAAGGCCGTCATAGAGACCTTTGACGCGGTCGCGTTCAGCCTCGGCGGAGGCAAGTCCGGCGCGCATCTGCGACAATTGATCGTCGAGGTTCAGCTTGCCGAGCTTTTCCAGTGAAAGCAGATCGTTGAGTTGTGCGATCTGTGCGTTCAGCCGCTCAAGCGCCTTGTCCTTGCCGGTGACCTCCTGCGACAGGAAGAACTGCACGACAAGAAACACCGACAGCAGAAACACGATGGCGAGAACCAGCGTCGATAGCGCATCGACGAAGCCCGGCCAGTAATTGAAGCCCGGGTCGCTGCGGCGTGATCGCGAAAGCGCCATGCTGGTTATCCCCGGTTCAGTTGTTCTCGGGCTGACGCGCGAGTTTCTCCAAGAGATTCTTGATCTCTTTGTTTTGCTCGCCCTGGCCGTCGGCCCATTCGCGGATCAGTTGCTGCTCGGTGCGCATGTGATGCACGAGGCCCTGAATGGCTTCCGCGAGATTGGCCATTGCCGTAGTGGCGGTGCGGTTCGATCCCATTTCTTCTACGGCGTGCCGCAGGCGATCGAGCGCGGGACTGAAATCGCCGCCTGCGCCGGTGGCATGACCGTCGCTGGCATACTCCTGCACGGTCTCGGCGAGCCAGTCTTCCAGATCCGTATAGAACCTGTTCTGCGCCTGGCTCGATTGCAGATCGAGAAAGCCGAGGATCAGCGATCCCGCGAGGCCGAACAGCGACGACGAGAACGAAATGCCCATGCCGCCGAGCGGCGCGGCGAGGCCTTCTTTCAGCGTGTCGAAGACTGAGCCGGCATCGCCGCCGACTTTCAGTCCCTCGATGACCTTGCCGACCGAGCCGACGGTCTCGATCAGACCCCAGAATGTGCCGAGCAGGCCGAGGAACACCAGAAGGCCCGTCATGTAGCGCGACAGGTCGCGCGCCTCGTCGAGCCGCGTGGCGATGGAATCCAGCAGATGCCGCATGGTCTGCTGCGAGATGCTCATGCGGCCGGAGCGATTGCTCAGCATCGCGGCCATCGGCGCCAGCAGCGTCGGGCGGCGATCCACCGCCAAGCCCGGATCGGAAATGCGGAAATGATTGACCCAGGAGATTTCAGGATAAAGCCGGATCACCTGCCGGAACGCCAGGATGATGCCGATGGCGAGAACGCCTGCGATCAGCGCGTTGAGACCCGGGTTGGCGAGAAACGCCGTCCAGATCTGTTTGTAGAGCACCACGACCACCAGCCCGCACAGGATCAGGAACACCAGCATCCGGACCAGAAACATTCGGGGTGACGACAGTTTGGTGACACTGATGTCGGCTGCGGCGCTGGGTGCGTGATTTTTCGCCATGGCGGATGGTCAATCCTTCTCCGGGAAAATGTCGAGCACCAATATGGCACAGCAGGGGCGGGAAAAGAATGCCGCCGCCGATTGATCCACTGGGCGCGGAACTGCATCGCAAAACATGCCGGGCGCGTGGGAATCGGATGAAGACGTGATTGTTGTTATTCGGCGCGCTTCGCGCACGGCGCCGATAATGGTGCGATGGTCCGGGCGGGTTCGCGGTGCGCGCGTCGCTGGAATGCTTCTATCGGCCGCCGTGAAGCTAGAGCGGCTTCAGGATCTTCACGAGCTCGCGCTGGATCGTCTCGTTGCCGCAGACGACGTTGCCGGTCGCCATCGCCGTGTCGCCGCCCTCGATGCCGCTGACGACGCCACCGGCCTCTCGCACCATGATCAATCCGGCTGCGATGTCCCACTGTTGGAGATTGCGCTCCCAGTAACCGTCGAGACGTCCAGCCGCGACGAAGGCGAGATCGAGCGACGCCGCACCGAAGCGCCGCAGGCCCGCGACGCGGTTCTGCATTTCAGCCATCTCGCGGCGGGACTGTTCATGGTCGCCGCGCCCGATATGCGGCAGGCCGCAGGCGATCACGCACTCATTGAGCTGCTTGCGGGCCGCAACGCGCAGGCGCGTGTCGTTGAGGAACGCGCCCTTGCCGCGCTCGGCCATGTAGAGTTCGTCGGTGGCCGGATTGTAGATCACGCCGGCGATGATCACGCCCTCGCGCTGCAGGCCGATCGAGATCGCGAACTGCGGAATGCCGTGAAGAAAGTTGGTGGTGCCGTCGAGCGGATCGACGATCCATGTGTTGGATTTGTCGGTGCCTTCGCGCGTGCCGCCTTCCTCGCCGAGAAAACCGTAGCCCGGGCGCGCTTTCGTCAGATCCTCATAGAGCATCTGTTCCGCGCGCTTATCGGCGAGGGACACAAAATTCGCTGGCCCCTTCAACGAAACCTGAAGGTTTTCGATTTCGCCGAGGTCGCGGCTGAGGCTGCGGCCGGCGCGGCGCGCGGCTTTGACCATGACGTTGATGAGCGCTGAATGAAGCATCGTTTCGGTTTGATGGGATCGGCCGAGGCCGGATCAGGATGAAGGCTGAGCGTGAAGCGGGATGCTTGGCGTCAAAGCGCAGGCGCGTCAAGGGCGATAACACCCGCTAAAGCGTTTTCAAGCGAAGTGGGTACCGGTTCGCGTGAAGAAACGCGTCAAAATAAAGCTTATTTCGTGCCAAACCACTTCTTCGCGAGGTCTTCCGATTTTGCCTTTTCGAGCGGCGAAAGCTGCGCGAATTGCGCGTCGAGGTCGGGATCGCTGTTGCCGGCGGTCTTGGCGATCAGATGCCATTTGAAGCCTTGGACCTTGTCGGCCGGCACGCCGAGTCCATCGACGAGAATGCGCGCGAGACGATTTTGCGCGATCGGACTGTTCTGTCGCGCGGCCCGGTTCAGAAGTGCGATCGCGGTGGGAACGTCCTTGGGCGTGCCCGTGCCGTTATAGAGAGCGATGGCGTATTCCACTTCGGCGTCGAGATTGTCGACCATCGCGGCGGCGCGCATCAGCTTTGCGGCCTCGACGACATTTTTCTCCACGCCACGGCCTTCCTTGTAGAACGTCGCGAGCGCGTACTGCGCTTCCGGGTTGCCTGCATCCGCAGCCTGCCGGAACAGCTCGGCGGCGCGCTTGATGTCCTGCGGGAAAATCTGCCCTTCGAGGTAGAGCAGGCCAAGATTGTAGGCTGCTGCTGCTTTTCCAAGTTTGGCGGATGACGCCAATAGCCGCGCGCCTTCCTCGCGATTGGGCGGGGCAGGGCGGCCGGCGATCTTCATCATGCCGAGCGCGAACATGGCTTCGCGGTCGCCGCGGTCGGCGGCCTGCTTGTACCATTCGGCCGCTTTGGCGTCGTCGCGCTTGATGCCGAGCGCGTTGGAATAGAGTTCGCCGAGCAGCGTCATCGATTTGGGATCGCCTGTCTCCTGCGCGCGCTTCAATGCGATGTTGAAGGCGGTCCGATAAAGCCCCTGCTGATAGGCGCCATAGGCGAGATCGGCATTGGGGTTATCCGGAACTGGTGCAGGCGCAGCCGGCGGAGTGGCGGTTCTCGCCGGGGCGCTCTTCTTCTGCGCGGCTGGCGCAGGTGCTTTCGGCGCTTCGGCCTTCGGTGCGGACTTTGCCGGGTTCTTTGCGGGCTTGTCGGATTTTGCCGGTGGGAACGGCTGGGTCGGTGGCGGCGTCAGGGAAATCTGCGCGGTCGCGCCTGCTGTGAACACGCCGAGCGCAGCAACGGTCATCGCAAGACGTTTTGCGACCGGAACTGCAAAAGACAATGCACAACGAAGCGCGGTCATCGCAGTGCTATTCCTCCTTGATCGTGGTTTTTGCAACAGATGCTGCGAAACCTTGCGCGAGGGCGTCGGCCGCCTCACGCAACGCGGTTTGCGGCCCGCGGGAATCCTGCCAGATGAAATCGCCGACGAGCACGAAATCGGCACCCGCCGATGCAAACAGGTGCGCTTCGTTCAGCGTCGCCGCGAAGCCGACGCAGGGCGGTTCGAACAGTTCAGCCCACCAATCCAGCCGTTCGCAAATCGCTTCCGCGGAAGGCCGTTCGCCTTTCGCATCCGGCTCGCCGAACAGCACATAGTCGGCACCGGCTTCACCAGCCGTCATAGCGTCGTGGCGTGTGACGAGACCGCCGACGCCAAGGATGCGGTCTGGCTTCAGCGCCGGCATGGCCTCCTGCATCGCCTCGATGCCGCTGACATTCGCTCCGTCCGCGCCGCCGCGCGCAACCTGCTGAAAGTGCCCGTCGAGCAGCAGTGCCGCGCCGGCCCTCTGGACTGGAGGTGCCAGCGCCTTGGTGTGCTGGATGATGCCGCGTTCGTCGCTTGGCGCAAGCCTCAAGAGAACGGCCGCCACATCGGCCGCGCCGAGCAGCGCAGGTAGTTGTGTCGCAAGCTGCGCATGATCGGTAACCAGCGGCGTCGCAAGGTAAAGCCGTGGCGTCGGGCGCGGTGGGACTGGTTTTGTGGCCATGATGTCGGTGTGATGCCCTCGTGGAGTAGATTTGACATTCGCTACCCAACTTTCCAGCAGATCGGTCAGGCGAATGTCAAATCTAAAACTCCACGAGAAACTTATACCGCTAGTGGTCCGATTGTTCTGACATTCGCAACAGTGCCCGCTGAAATGGGATGCGAATGTCAGAACAGGACCACTAGACTGCGGCCAAAAAAGGGGCGGGACTAATATCCCGCCCTGTCAATCAAATGGTTACGCGATCTTCGGTGCGAGTTCGCCCTTGGCGTAGCGCTGCGCCATCTGGGCGGTGGTCAGCACCTTCTTGATCTTGCTGGCCTGGCCTGCGGTGTTGAACTCCTGCAGCCGCTCCTTGCACAGCTTGGTCATCGCTTCCATCGCCGGCTTGAGATACTTGCGCGGGTCGAACTCGCTCGGGTTCTCGCTCAAAACCTTGCGGATCTGCCCGGTCATTGCCATGCGGTTGTCGGTGTCGATGTTGATCTTGCGCACGCCATGTTTGATGCCGCGCTGGATCTCGGCAACCGGCACACCCCAGGTCGGTTTCATCTGGCCGCCGAACTTGTTGATGATGTCCTGCAAGTCCTGCGGCACCGACGATGAGCCGTGCATGACGAGATGGGTGTTCGGCAGCTTGCGATGGATCTCCTCGATCACGTTCATGGCGAGGATGTTGCCGTCCGGCTTGCGGGTGAATTTGTAGGCGCCATGCGAGGTGCCCATCGCGATCGCCAGCGCGTCGACCTGGGTCTCCTTGACGAACTTCACGGCTTCGTCGGGATTGGTCAGAAGCTGGTCGTGGGACAGCTTGCCCTCGAAACCGTGACCGTCTTCCTTCTCGCCTTCACCGCTTTCCAGTGAGCCGAGCACGCCGAGTTCGCCTTCCACCGAGATGCCACCAAGATGCGCCATGTCGGTGACGGTCTTGGTCACGCCGACATTGTAGTCCCAATCGCCCGGCGTCTTGCCGTCGGCCTTCAGCGAGCCGTCCATCATCACTGAGGTGAAGCCGGCTTGGATCGCAGTCATGCAGGTCGCGGGTTCGTTACCGTGATCGAGATGCACGCAGACTGGAATTGAGGGGTGAATCTCCGTCACCGCGTCCATCATGTGCTTCAGCATCACGTCGTTGGCATAGGAGCGCGCGCCGCGCGAAGCCTGAATGATGACCGGCGCATCCACGGAGCTGGCGGCTTCCATAATGGCCAGCGCCTGTTCCATGTTGTTAATGTTGAACGCCGGCACGCCGTAGTCGTTCTCCGCCGCATGATCCAGCAATTGACGCAACGTGATGCGAGCCATGTGTGGTTGTTCTCCGCGTGCTTAATTCGGCGCCATGGGCGCCCGATTGAAATCTAGCGTACTCTAAGAACCTCGACGCCGGGCAAAGGTTTCCCTTCCATCCACTCAAGAAATGCGCCGCCTGCCGTTGAAACGTAAGTGAAATCCCGCCCCACGCCAGCGTGGTTCAACGCCGCAACGGTGTCGCCGCCGCCGGCGACCGACACCAGCTTGCCGGCCTTGGTCCGCGCGGCGGCATATTTCGCCACCTGAACCGTGCCGCGGTCGAACGGCGTCATCTCGAATGCGCCGAGCGGCCCGTTCCAGACCAGAGTCGCCGCCTCGTCGATGGCGGCATCGATTCGCTTGATGGACTGCGGCCCGACATCGAGGATCATGCCATCGGCGGGAATGGCGTCCAGTCCGTGGACGCGCGATGGCGCGTTGGTTTCGAACTTTTCGGCGACCACGGCGTCGATCGGCAGGATGATTTTGCAGTTGGTGGCGTTGGCCTTGACCAGAATCCGCAGCGCGGTGGTGGCGAGATCTTTTTCGCAGAGGGATTTGCCGACATCGACACCCTGCGCGTGCAGGAACGTATTGGCCATGCCGCCGCCGATCACCAGCGCATCGACCTTGCTGACGAGGTTTTCCAGCAGATCGATCTTGGTGGAGACCTTGGAGCCGCCGACGATGGCGATTACGGGATGGACCGGCTGTTCCAGTGCTTTGCCGAGCGCGTCGAGTTCGGCTTCCATGGTGCGTCCCGCATAACCAGGCAGCACGCGGCCAAGGCCTTCGGTGGAGGCGTGAGCGCGATGGGCGCAGGAGAACGCGTCGTTGACCCAGATGTCGCCGAGCTTTGCGAGTTGTGCGACGAAAGCAGGATCGTTCTTTTCTTCGCCCGCGTGGAAGCGGGTGTTCTCAAGGCAGATAATCTCGCCGTTCTTCATCGCAGCGACGGCTTTCTCGGCGATCTCGCCGACACAGTCGGGCACAAACTCCACATGGCGCAGCAGCACGTAGCCGAGCGCAATGGCGACGGGCTGCAGCGACTCCTTCGGATCTGGCCCCTTGGGCCGGCCGAAATGCGCGAGGATGATGACTTTGCCGCCGGCCTCGGACAGTTCGATGATGGTCTTGGCGATGCGCTGCAGCCGCGTGGTGTCGGACACGCGGCCATTGTCCATCGGCACGTTGAGGTCGACGCGCAGCAGCACGCGCTTTCCCTTCACGTCGACATCATCGAGGGTGCGAAATCCGGACATTGCGATCTTGCGTTCTTCCCCATCCTCACCCTGAGGTGCTCGCATCGACGCGAGCCTCGAAGGGTGGGAGTTTTACTCGGCATCATCCTTCGAGGCGCGAGCACGCGCCTCGGGATGACGTTGCTTTTTTAGATCAGCTTGCTCATCGCCACGGCCGTATCGGCCATGCGGTTCGAGAAGCCCCACTCGTTGTCGTACCACGCCAGTACGCGTACCAGCGTCCCATTCTGCACCTTGGTCTGGTCGAAGGCGAAGGTGGAGGAGTGCGCGTCGTGATTGAAGTCGATCGAGACGTTCGGATCGCTGGTGGTGCCGAGGATGCCCTTCAGCTCCTGAGCCGCCGCGCGCTTGATCGCGTCGTTGATCTCTTCCTTGGTGGTGGCCTTCTTGGCGACGATCTTGAGATCGATCACGGAGACGTTCGGCGTCGGAACGCGGATCGAGACGCCGTCGAGCTTGCCGTTGAGTTCGGGGAGCACGAGGCCGATCGCCTTCGCCGCACCCGTCGAGGTTGGAATCATCGACATCGCCGCCGCGCGACCGCGGTAGAGATCCTTGTGCATGGTGTCCAGCGTCGGCTGGTCACCCGTGTAAGCATGGATCGTTGTCATGAAGCCGGTTTCGATGCCGACAGTGTCGTTCAGCACCTTGACGACCGGCGCGAGGCAGTTGGTGGTGCACGAGCCGTTCGACACCACGAGATGATCCTTGGTCAGCTTGTCGTGGTTGACGCCGTAGACGATGGTGGCGTCCGCGCCGTCCGCCGGAGCCGACACCAGCACGCGCTTGGCGCCAGCGGTCAGATGGGCCGCCGCCTTGTCCTTCGCCGTGAAGATGCCGGTGCATTCCATCGCGATGTCGATGCCGAGGTCCTTCCAGGGCAGCGTCGCCGGATCGCGCACCGCGGTGACCTTGATCTTGCCGTTGCCGAGATTGATCGAATCGCCCTCGACCGTCACGGTGCCCGGAAAACGGCCATGCACGGAATCATAGCGAAGCAGATGGGCATTGGTTTCGACCGGGCCGAGATCGTTGATGGCGACGACCTGGATGTCCGTGCGCTTGGATTCATAGATGGCCCGCAGGATGTTGCGGCCGATACGGCCAAATCCATTGATCGCGACACGGACTGCCATTCAAGTTCTCCTCGATGGTTCGGAAATGACGATTTTCGAGGCGGTTTTTGCCCCGAATGACGCCGCGATGCAATCACTTGAATCCTGAATGTTCCGGCAGGGTTATCAGGCCTTGGAGCCCTTCGGGCTCCAAGCTTTTGTTTGGCGCGTTTTCTTCACGCGAACCGGTCCCCGCTTCACTCGAAAACGCTTTAGAGCCGAGCCTGCGCGGCATCCGCGACGGCCTCAGGGGTAATCCCGAAATGCCGGTACAGGTCCTTGTACGGGGCGCTGGCGCCGAATCCGCCCATGCCCACGAAGATGCCGTCGGAACCGATGATCGCATCCCAGCCCTGCCGAATCGCCGCCTCGACGCCGATTTTCACGGGTGCCTTGCCGATGATCGCGGCTCGCTTGGCTTCCGGAAGTTCCAGCAACAGGTCCATGCAGGGCACGGAGACCACCCGCGTCGGAATGCCGCGCGCGGCCAGAAGCTTCTGCGCATCCACAGCCAGTGAGACTTCAGAACCCGACGCGAAGATCGAGACTTTCGCCTCGCCATCGGCCTTGGAGATTTCGTAAGCACCGGCGGCACACTTGTTGTCGGTGTCGTTCGCCAAGCGAAGCTGCGGCAGGTTCTGGCGGGTCAGCGCCAGCACGCTCGGGCGCTCCTTTGCCTCAAGCGCGAGCTGCCAGCACTCCAGTGTCTCCACGGTGTCGCAAGGGCGGAACACGTTGAGATTGGGAATGGCGCGTAGAGCCGCTACATGCTCGACGGGCTGATGGGTCGGGCCGTCTTCGCCCAATCCAATCGAATCGTGGGTCAGTACATGGATCACCCGCTCGCCCATCAGCGCGGAGAGCCGCAGCGCCGGGCGCAGATAATCCGAGAACACGAGGAACGTGCCGGAATACGGAATGAGGCCGCCATGCAGCGCCATGCCGTTCATTGCCGCCGCCATGCCGTGTTCGCGGATGCCGTAGTTGACGTAGCGGCCGCCGTAGTTGTTGGCGGAGATCGCGACCATGCCCTTGACGCGGGTGTTGTTGGAGCCGGTGAGATCCGCCGAGCCGCCGATCATCTCCGGTACAGCAGCGGTAAGCACTTCCAGCGCATGCTCTGACGCGGTGCGGGTCGCGATGTCTTTCGGCGTAGCTGCGAGTGCGGCCTTCATCTTCGCGACAGCTTCCGTAAGCGCCTTGGCGGGAAGATCGCCCTTCATACGGCGTTCGAACTCGCCGCGCAGGCCTGCGTCCTTGGCGCCGATGGCCTTGGTCCAGGCTTCGTGGGCAGCTTTGCCGCGCGATCCGGCTGCACGCCAAGCGTCGAGAATGTCCTGCGGAATTTCGAACGGCGGCGAATCCCATTTCAGATTCTTGCGCGCGCCGGCGATTTCATCGGCGCCGAGCGGCGAGCCGTGGGATTTTTCCGAGCCGGCCTTGTTAGGTGCGCCGAAGCCGATCGTGGTTTTGCACGCAATCAAGGTTGGACGGTCGGATTTCTGCGCGCGTGTCAGCGCGTCGGCAATGGCTTTCTGATCGTGGCCGTCGACGCGCTCGGCGGCCCAGCCTGCGGCCTCGAAGCGCTTCACCTGATCGACTGAATCTGACAGCGAAATCGCGCCGTCGATGGAGATGCCGTTGTCGTCGAACAGCACGATCAGCCTGTTGAGCTTGAGGTGTCCGGCAAACGCGATGGCTTCCTGGCTGATGCCTTCCATCAGATCGCCGTCGGAGGCGAGCACGTAGGTGTGGTGATCGACGATGTCGCCGCCGAACTCCGCCGCCATGTGGCGCTCCGCCAGCGCCATGCCGACTGCGGTGGCGATGCCCTGGCCGAGCGGACCCGTGGTGGTCTCGATTCCCGGTGTGATGAAGTTTTCCGGATGACCCGGCGTCAGCGAGCCGAGCTGACGGAAATTCTTGATCTGCTCGATGGTCATCGACGAATTGCCGGTGAGATACAGCAGCGCGTAAAGCAGCATCGAGCCGTGACCGGCGGAGAGCACGAAGCGGTCGCGGTCCGGCCATGCCGGGTCGCTGGCGTCGAACTTCAGGAACTGCGTGAATAGAACCGTCGCGACATCCGCCGCGCCCATCGGCAGGCCGGGATGGCCCGACTTCGCCTTCTCGACGGCATCCATGGCGAGCGCGCGAATCGCATTGGCCATACGGGAAGGATCGACACGCACAGTCATGGGAGGTCCGCCTGACATTCGATGTGGGAAGTGGCCGCCTGTCTCAAAATTGCCACGGCCGGGGAAGCTTTCCCGGGGTGGATAGCATCGCGAAACCCTTGAGTCCAAGGGCATTGAGGCCTTTTCGCCGCGAGTTCGCGCTTTGTGTGCATAGCTTCGGACCGGCGTTGCGCGCGGCTCGCCCGGGTCGTAAATTTATCCGCCTAACTGCTTGCCGGTTCGCCATTTTTGCGATGCCGGACAGAACAAAAAGGCCGCCGTTCCGTGATGACCGATCGCAGTGCCAACGGTTTCGCCAATCCAGAGCCCCCAGCCGCGGCTCCGAGCGATATTGAACTCGCCACCCGGCGGCTGGCGGCGGCGCTCGACGCGCTTGAAAGCGCCGTGGAGCGTCGGCGCGAGTCGGATCGCGCCGACGATGAACTGGGCGCGCGGATCCAGGCGCTCGGCGCCGACCGTTCGCGTCTCGCCAACGAGCTCGATGGAACGCTGGTGCGCTCGCGCGCGCTGGAACGGACCAATCGCGAGATCGCCGAACGTCTCGATGTTGCCATCGATACCATCCGCTCGGTCATCGACTCGGGAGAATCCCCATGAGCCACATCAACGTCACCATCAATGGCCGGCAATATCGCATGGCCTGCGAAGCCGGGCAGGAAAGCCGGCTGCTGCGGCTGGCGGAGAGCCTGGAGGCTCGTATCTCCAGTCTGCGCGGCAAGTTCGGAGAGATCGGTGATGGACGCCTGACCGTGATGGCGGCACTGACGGTTGCCGACGAACTGGTGGACGCCGGCCAGCGCATCCGCGGCCTTGAAGAAGAACTGAACGCATTGCGGGACGTTCGTGTGGTGGCTGCGGATCGCGCCCGCGCGACGCAGTCGGCGGTCGCCAACGCGCTGAATTCGGCCTCCGACCGGATCGAAAAGATGGCCCATGCCCTCAACCGCCCGGCGCGCAACGGGATCGCAATCGGTTAATCCTCACGTTTAATCCTCCGCGCGCCGCTGGCGGATGGCCGTGATCGTGGTTACATTGTCCGGGCGAGGCTGCGTCGCGCGTCAGAAGCCATAATATCCCCGGGGCCTTATCGATCCTTCAGGGAACTGTCCCTGGCCGGGTCCGTGGATCCGGTCATATGGTGCCCACCTACTTTCGTAGGTGCTCCGGGATCGAGTGCTTCAACGGCCATCGTGGCTTCGCACTTTTGTTTTCCACGCGATGAGCGTGCCTTCACCTCACCTTCCCCGCGATCGGGAAGAGGCGACATAGAGCTCCGGTGGGGAATGGAAATCGACTCGTCGCAAAATCTGAAAAACGAACTTCGCAGCCGCGCGCTCGCGCGGCGCGAAGCGTTGAGCGTCGAGGCGCGCACTGACGCCGCGAAAGCCATCGCCGCGATCAAGCCGCCGCTTGAGCTTCCACCAGGCGTCATCGTCGCGGGTTATTCACCGATCAACAGTGAGTTCGATCCGTTTCCGTTCATGCGTGCGCTCGCGGACAAGGGCGCTGCACTGGCATTGCCGGTCATCATCGCACGCGATCACGCGTTGATCTTCCGCGCCTGGCAGCCGGAAGAGGGGTTAGTGCGCGGGCCCTTCGGCATTTTTCAACCGTCCTCGGATGCACCTGAAGTCGATCCTGACATTGTGCTGGTGCCGCTTGCGGCGTTTGACCGCGCCGGTCATCGCATCGGCTACGGCCGCGGTTATTACGACCGGACACTGCAAAATCTTCGCATCATGAAAAGGATCACGGTGATCGGTCTCGCTTTTGCAGTGCAGGAAATCGAGATCGTGCCGCGACTTCCCCACGACGAACAGCTCGATTGTGTGCTAACGGAACGCGAGCTGATTGATCTGCGGAGATTGTGAGTGCGTATCCTGTTTGTCGGTGATGTGGTGGGACGAAGCGGCCGTGTGGCCGTGACCGAAACGCTTCCGGGTCTTGTGCGCGACTGGAAACTCGATCTGGTTGTGGTCAACGGCGAAAACGCCGCCGGCGGTTTTGGCATCACCGAAGCAATCTACAATGAATTGCTTGAAGCGGGCGCGGACGCCGTCACGCTCGGCAACCATTCATGGGATCAACGCGAGGCCCTCGTCTTCATCGAACGCGCCCCGCGTCTTGTTCGGCCCGCGAATTTTCCGCCGGGTACGCCGGGCCGCGGCGCAGCGCTGGTCGATACCAGGACCGGCAAGCGCGCGCTGGTCATTAACGGCATCGGCCGCATCTTCATGCAGCCGTTCGACGATCCCTTCACCATCATCGATCGTGAGTTAAATGCGTGTCCGTTGCGTGAAGCCGCTGACGCGGTGCTGGTCGATTTCCATGCGGAAGCGTCAAGCGAGAAGCAGGCTATCGGTTATTTCTGCGACGGCCGCGCCAGCCTCGTGGTCGGCACGCACACCCATGTGCCGACCTCCGATCATAGGATTCTTCCCGGCGGCACCGCCTATATGACCGACGCCGGCATGACCGGCGACTATCAGTCCATCATCGGCATGGATCGCGAAGAACCCATCGGACGGTTTTTGCGTGGCTATCCTGCGGGACGCTTCGAGCCCGCTGAGGGTGTGGCGACATTGAGCGGCGTTGCGGTGGAAACCGACGATGCAACCGGTCTCGCCACGCGCGTGGCGCCGGTGCGCATCGGCCCGATGCTGGATCGGGCTGTGCCGGATTTCTGGTAATTCTTAGATCTTGTAGGCCGTGCGGAATCCGCCCCAGTGGCGGCCGTTGACGCGGATCGGTACGTCGATCTCGCGCATCATCACGGTTTTGCCGTTGCCCATGTCGCGCGCGTAGCTCTGGATCAGATAGGAGCGGGTGTTGCGGCCCGCCGCGAGCCCCGCTGCGTCGTTGAAGATGCGGCGGTTGCGTGAATTCGCGGTGTTCCAGGCGGCATCGCCTTTGCGCTGCGGCTGCGAGTAGATCTTGTTGTGCACCGGCAGATAGCCGTTGCGGTCGATCGCTGCGCAGAACGCTGCCCGCGCGTCGTGTCCCAGGATCGTGTCCTGGAATTCGGGGAGCGCGCGATCAGCCCAGTCGAGAAAACGCGTGCGGTACTGCACCGGATCGGTGCCTTCGATCTTGACGTAGTTCTCGTCGAACAGATCCTCGAGCGTGATGTCACCCTTTGCAACGGCGTTCTCGAAGATCTTTGTGACGATGTCGCCGGCTTCCATCGCCCGTGTGACGAACTCGGTGTTCTCGTCGTGAATGCTCCAGACCTTGTCTTCGATCTTCGCCTTGAGCGCAGTATCGGGCGATACGAATTCGGCCTGTGCACCCGCAGATGTGCGTTCGGTCACGCGGATATCGCAGGAGCCGATACCCTCCAGTTTGGCTTTCAGAATCTGATTTTGAGGAATGGTGTCCGCGCCTGCGCCGGAAACCAAAATCCCGGCGATGGAGAGTTCGAGCACTTCGGCCTTGATCGGGGCGGGATGCGCCGCGATCTCGATCTGAAGCCGGCACGGCATCCGCTCGGCCTTGCGTTCTTCGCCTTCGTTCTGGCGCAACAGGACCGCGCAGCGCGTCTTCAACTTCGCGGCGAACATCGTCACAGCCTTGCCGGCCTGGGCGACGGTCTCGCCGTGGGTCTCGGCCTCCTTGGCCGCGGTATCGATCTCGGCGCTGCTGGTGCCGACGGAAACGATGAACTGGGAAGCCGACGCGGCGTTCTGGGCGATCTCGTTGGTGGTCTCATTCTGTTCGGCGACCGCGCCGTTGACATGCGCGAACACCGGCTTGATGGCGTCGATCGCAGCGGTGATCCGGTGCACCGCGTCGAACGATGTTGAGGCGTCCTGCTGCAAGGCGTCGATCTTCTGCTTGATCTCTTCGGTGGCGTTCTGGGTCTGGACCGCGAGCGCCTTCACTTCGGAGGCCACAACCGCGAATCCGCGGCCGGCGGAGCCTGCGCGCGCGGCCTCGATGGTTGAGTTCAGCGCGAGCAGCGTGGTCTGCTTGGCGATGGTCGCGATCAGATTGACCACGTTGCCGATGGCGGCGGAGGATTCGCGCAACCGCTCGACATTCAGACTGGCTTCGCGCGCCGCGGCACTCGCTTCATCCGCAAGCTTGCTGGCGTCGCGCACCTGCGCGCCGATGCCGTGCGCCGACTGGGTGAATTTTTCCGCCGCCTGCGAGAAGGTCTCGGCGGTGGCCTGTGCGTCGCTGGTGCGGTCGGTCAGCGCATCGGCGCGATGGCGGATGGCAGACAGGGTGGTTGCGGTGGATTGCGCGCCGCTCGCTACCGAGCTCGCCGCGCGCTCAAGCTGGCGCACCATCGCGACCAGTTCGAGTTCGAGCAGTTCGAGGATCTCGCGGGCTGAATCGTGATCGGAGGTTGCGGGAGATTCCGGAACCGTTGCCGGCGAGACTTCAGGGGAAATATCGGGCATCGCCTGTTCTGGCTGCCGCTTCCGAAAAAGACCGAACGCCATGAGGGATCTCTGAAAAATATGGGCAATAGGCGGGTAGTGTCTCATTCCGGCGTGAAATCATGGTTAACTTTTACCGTGCGCAGGCCCCGTTTCCCGTACTGCCGTACCGAAAATCGGCCTTTCTGCCTTTAATTTTGGCCGTTCCCGGCCTATAACGCCGCCCCGCTAGGCTTTTGCGTTAACGAAGCCCGAGAATCACTAAACTTCACCACCAGACTTCATCGCTGAACTCCCGAGAGACTCCCGATGGCCGGACATTCCCAATTCAAGAACATCATGCACCGCAAGGGCAAACAGGACGCCATGCGGTCCAAGATGTTCGGCAAGCTGGCGCGGGAAATCACCGTCGCCGCCAAGCTGGGAACGCCGGACCCGGCGATGAATCCGCGCCTGCGGCTGGCGATTACGGCGGCACGTGCGGAAAACGTGCCGAAGGACAACATCGAGCGCGCGATCAAGAAGGCCATCGGCAACGATGGCGAGAACTACGATGAAATGCGTTATGAGGGTTACGGCCCAGGCGGTGTCGCCGTGATCGTCGAGGCGCTGACCGACAACCGCAACCGCGCGGCCTCCGACATTCGCTCCTATTTCACCAAGTCCGGCGGCAACCTCGGCGAAACCGGTTCGGTGTCCTTCATGTTCGATCGTGTTGGCGTGATCGAATACGACGCCAAGGCCGCATCCGACGACGCCATGCTGGAAGCTGCGATCGATGCCGGCGCGGAAGACGTTGCGTCGAGCGAAGACGGCCATGAGGTTTTTGCGTCGCAGGAGACGTTCCGCGATGTGGCCAAGGCGCTGGAGGCGAAGTTCGGCGAGCCGCGCAAGGCTGCGCTGGTGTGGAAGCCGCAGAACACCATCACGGTCGATGACGAGACCGGCGAAAAGCTGTTCAAGCTGCTCGACCTGTTGAACGAACATGACGACGTCCAGAACGTCTATGCGAACTTCGAGGTCTCAGACGCGCTCGCGGCCAAGATGAACGCCTAAACGCCATTTAATCCTGCCCGGCCAATTTTTTCTTGACGCCGCTGCGCCGAAGGACCATTTCACGAGCGAGCGGCTGTTGAACCGCCCGCGACCGCTGCACTGGAAACAACGAATTATGCCAAGCGACAGTCCACGTACTTTGCCGACAACGGTCCCAGTGGTCTAGAGCGCTTGCCAGCTCACCGACCCTGCCGTTGCCGGCAGAACCAGAAGGTGAGCTATGACGGAAACCCTCGCAGCGCGTGAAGGCGCTTTCAATGCGGCTGTTCTGGCCGCGAGCCTGATCGGCGAGCACGCCGCCGATACTGTCGAAATTCTCAACACGCTCCCGCCATCGGACGCCGCGGATGTTGTGCGGCTGCTGCCGCGTGAGACCGCGATTGAGATTCTCGACAAGCCCGAACTGGATTTCGGGGCCGAGATCATCGAGGCGCTTCCTCGTCATGTCGGGGCGCCCTTGCTCGCGGGCATGTCCGCTGACATGGCGGCGGACATCGTGCAGCAACTCGAGGAGTCTGCGAAGACGGAACTGCTGGCCGGGCTCGATGACGTGTCGCGCAGGGCGATCGTCAGCCTGCTGGCTTATCCGGAGAATACGGCTGGTGCGATGATGACGACGGAGTTCGTCAGCGTGCCCAGCAATTGGACGGTCGAACAAACGCTTCAGCACATTCGCCAGGTCGAACGGACCCGCGAAACCGTCTATGCGATCTATCTGCTCGATCCCGTCACCCGGCGCCTTGTCGGCGCGGTGACCCTGCGGCGGCTGATCTCGGGAGAGCCATCCGCAAAAATCCTGGCCCTGGCTCCCACGACTGCGCCGATCACCACGCTTCCCCTAATCGATCGCGAAGACGTCGCACGGCTGATCACGAAGCACGATTTGCTCGCGGTCCCCGTCATCGACAAGGCCGGTCATCTGCTGGGTATCGTGACCGTCGATGACATCATCGACGCGATCATCGAGGAAAATACCGAGGACGTGCAGAAATTCGGCGGCATGTCGGCGACCGAAGAGCCCTACATGCAGATCGGGCTGGCAGGCATGATCCGCAAGCGCGGCGGCTGGCTGGCGGTGCTGTTCATCAGCGAGATGCTGACGGCGAGCGTCATGCAGCACTTCGAAGGCGAACTGGAAAAGGCTCTGGTGCTGACCCTTTTCATCCCCCTCATCATGAGTTCTGGCGGCAACTCCGGCTCGCAGGCGACGTCGCTCCTGATCCGCTCGCTCGCGCTGCGCGATGTGAAGTTGTCCGACTGGTGGCGTGTGATGTTTCGTGAGCTGCCGACTGGTCTTCTTCTCGGCGCCGGGCTGGGCGCAATCGGCATGGTGCGGGTCGTGGCCTGGCAGAAGCTCGGCATCTATGATTACGGCGAGCACTGGATTCTGGTCGCGCTGACGGTGGCAGCCGCGCTGGTCGGAGTCGTGACGTTCGGTTCGGTGGCCGGTTCGATGCTTCCCTTTGTTCTGCAAAGGGCCGGCTTCGATCCCGCCAGCGCCTCCGCGCCGTTCGTCGCGACCCTCGTCGATGTCACCGGGCTGATGATCTATTTCAGCGCTGCGCTGCTGATCCTGCGCGGAACGCTGTTGTAGAAGCCGGACCTTTCACCGGCTTTGGGCTATCATCCGGAAATGACATCTCTGCCGATTCGCTCACCCGTCCGCATTCTGGGGATCGATCCGGGCCTGCGCCGGACCGGCTGGGGCGTGATCGACATCGACGGCAACCGGCTGATCTATGTCGGCTGCGGCTCGGTGGAATCGCGCGAAGCCTCGCCGCTGGCGGAGCGTCTGCTCGCGATTCATGAAGGCCTCGCCCGCGTGCTCGGGGACTTCAAGCCTGCGGAAGCCGCCGTCGAGCAGACCTTCGTCAACAAGGACGGCGCGTCAACGCTCAAGCTCGGTCAGGCGCGCGGGGTCGCCATGCTGGCGCCGGCGATGTTCGGCATTGCGGTTGCGGAATATGCGCCCAACCAGGTCAAGAAGACGGTGGTCGGGGCAGGGCATGCCGACAAGACCCAGATCCGCGTCATGCTCGGTGTGCTGCTGCCGAAGGCTGATCCGAAGACGCCCGACGCTGCCGACGCGCTGGCCATCGCAATCACGCATGCCCATCACCGCCAGAGCGCGATACTGAAGTTGAAAGTGGCCGCGATACGCTGAAGCGGCGGCAGCCATACGGGTAGCGGCGCGGCGCGTTCGATGCGAAGATAGCTGACACAGGGATTCACGATGACGGTCACCGCGTTGATGATTTTTGCTCTCGCCATTCTGGTTGCGGCGGCCTCGCCGGGACCCGCAATCGCGGCGCTGCTGGCGCGCGTGATCGGCCGCGGCACCGCCGGCGTGCCGGCCTTCATCGGCGGCATCGTACTCGGTGACATCACCTGGCTTGCCATTGCTGTGCTGGGCCTCTCGTTCGTCGCCAACAGTTTCCAGATGATCTTCACCGTCCTCAAATATGCCGGTGCTGCCTATCTGCTCTACATCGCCTACCGGCTCTGGACTGCTCCAGCGGCGCCGATCGATGTGAATGCAGCTGATAACGTCGACGGCAAACCGCTGCGTTCATTTTTTGGTGGATTGCTGCTGACCCTCGGTAATCCCAAGATCATCGCGTTCTATCTCGCGCTGACGCCGACGCTGATCGATGTGTCTCGCATTGACCTCGTGAGCTACGCGGAACTCGCCGCAATTATCGCCGTGGTGCTGGTGCTCGTTCTCGGAGGTTACGCGCTGGCAGCAGCACGGGCGCGAAAGCTGTTCCGCAGTCCGCGCGCCATGAAGCTGCTCAATCGCGTCGGCGGCAGCGTGATGGCGGGCGCCGCGGCGGCCATCGCGACACGGCAGGCATAACGGTGATTGGAAAACTCAAAGGCCTGATTGATTCCTATGGCGAGGATTATTTGATCCTCGACGTGCAGGGCGTCGGCTATCAGGTGCATTGCTCGGCGCGAACGCTGCAGGCGCTGCCGCAGCCGGGCGAAGCGGCAGTACTGTCGATCGAGACTTGCGTTCGCGAGGATCAGATCAAGCTGTTCGGTTTTCGCTCCGACATGGAACGCGAATGGTTTCGGCTGCTGCAGACCGTGCAGGGCGTCGGAGCTAAAGTCGCGCTCGCGGTGCTCAGCACCTTGCCGCCGCACGATCTCGCCAATGCGATTGCGCTGCGCGACAAGGCCGCGGTGGCGCGCACGCCGGGCGTCGGTCCGAAAGTCGCCGAGCGCATTGTCACCGAGTTGAAGGACAAGACACCGGCCTTCACCAACCTCGATCCGGCGGTGGTGCATCTATCTGGCGCGCTGGACGAGAACCGCGCGCCGCGTCCCGTCACCGATGCAATCTCCGCGCTGGTCAATCTCGGCTACGGTCAGCCGCAGGCGGCGGCCGCGATTGCCGCCGCTTCGCGTAGCGCAGGCGAGAAAGCGGAGACCGCACAACTCATCCGGCTCGGTTTGAAGGAATTGTCGAAGTGAGCGGCGATGTAGGAGCCCCGAGCGCCAAAAGCGAAGGCTTCAAGCGCGCCGCAAAATTTCTTGGCATTGTTGCGGTCTTCACCATCGTTGGACCGCTGACGATTGCGGCGATTGTGTCGCTGCTTGTTATCGTCCTCGGCGCGCCGCTGTTGCAGCTGCTGCTCGCTGTGGCCGACCTCGATGTGTTGCGCACGGTTGCGTCATTCGCTGCATGGCTGCTGGCGGCGGTCGCGATTCTCGCCTCGTTTTTACCGTCGGTCGCGACCGGAACCATTTTCGCATGGAGCGCGATCTATGCGGACCTCAATGCCATCTGGATGGCGTGGCTCGCAGCCGGTATCGCTGTCGCGGGGTTTGTCGTCTTCGGGATGTTTGTTCATCCCAGCGAGTCCTCCGCGCTGATTCTGCCGAGCGTGCAGTCACCCTCACAGGCATTTTCATTGTTCACCATGCTGGCTGTCCTCGCCTTTCTCGCGGCCAGTTTCTGCTGGTGGCTTGCCCGTCCGCTGCATCGGGTTAAACATACATCATGACTTCGCCCCGGATCGTCACCCCTGAACGCCGCGCCGACGACATCGGCGACACCTCGCTGCGTCCGCAGAACCTGTCCGAATTCGTTGGCCAGCAGCAGGCGCGCGCCAACCTTCAGGTGTTTATCGACGCCGCGCGCAAACGCAACGAGGCGCTGGATCATGTGCTGTTCGTCGGGCCGCCGGGGCTCGGCAAAACCACGCTGGCGCAGATCGTGGCTCGCGAACTCGGCGTCGGTTTTCGTGCGACGTCTGGTCCGGTGATTGCCAAGGCCGGGGATTTGGCGGCGCTGCTGACCAATCTCGAAGAGCGCGACGTGCTGTTCATCGACGAGATTCACCGGCTCAGTCCCGCTGTGGAGGAAGTGCTCTATCCGGCGATGGAGGATTTCCAGCTCGACCTCATCATCGGCGAGGGACCGGCGGCGCGATCCGTCAAGATCGACCTAGCGAAGTTCACGCTGGTGGGCGCGACGACACGCGCGGGACTTCTCACCAATCCGTTGCGTGATCGCTTCGGCATCCCGATTCGGCTGAATTTCTACACGGAAGAAGAACTTGAAAAAATCGTGACGCGCGGTGCGCGCGTGCTCAACATCGGCATGACCGCCGACGGCGCCAACGAGATCGCACGCCGCGCGCGCGGTACGCCGCGCATCGCGGGACGTCTGCTGCGGCGAGTGCGCGATTTCGCATCGGCTGCTGATGCCGACGCTATCGATCGCAAGATCGCGGATAACGCGCTCGGCGCGCTCGAGGTGGACAAGGCCGGCCTCGATGCGATGGACCGCCGTTATCTGACGACCATCGCGGTGAACTATGGCGGCGGCCCGGTCGGCGTCGAAACCATGGCCGCTGCGTTGTCCGAGCCGCGCGACGCCATCGAAGACATCATCGAGCCGTTCCTGATTCAATGCGGCTACCTGCAACGTACGCCGCGCGGTCGGCTGCTGACTTCGCATGCGTTCAAGCATCTCGGTCTTGCCGAGCCGTCGCGCGATCCGGCGCAATTCGGGCTCTTTGGCGGCGGTGAGGAAGACGCGGAACCGTAATTTCGCTCCAATTTACGGTCATGAATGGGCTGCATCACAAATTAACCATTCATGATCTCACGCCGTCATTTTCTTCGTTTCATCGCCGGGCTCGGTGCTTTCAGCGCTTCGACCACAGCCTATGGATTCGGAATCGAGCCGGGGCGGCTTCGCATCGCGCGCTATGACATTGCGCCGAAGCAGTGGCCCGCCGATTTCCCGCTCAAGATCGCCGTCATCGCCGACCTTCACGCTTGCGATCCATGGATGTCGCTTGATCGCATCCAGGCCATCGTCGATCGTACCAATCGTCTCAACGCGGATGTCATTGTGATGCTGGGCGACTATGTCGCCGGGCATCGCCATGTCACGCGCGATATTCCGGCCGATGAATGGGCGCCGGTGCTGGCGGGATTGAAAGCGCCGCTCGGCGTGCATGCGGTTCTCGGCAACCACGACTGGTGGGAAGACAAGATTATCCAGCGCGAGGGGCGGGGACACACCGTCGCTCGACGCGCGATGGAAGCCGCCGGCATTCCGGTTTACGAAAACGATGCGCAGCGCCTGACCAAAGATGGCCGTTCTTTCTGGCTGGCCGGTCTTGGCGATCAGTTGGCGTATCTGCCTGCGACGCGTTTCAGGCCCATGAGCCGTATCGGCGTCGATGATCTTGCCGCGACGATGGCGAAGGTCACCGACTCTGCACCGGTTATTCTTCTGGCCCATGAACCTGACGTCGCGCCGCGCGTGCCGGCGCGGGTCGCGCTGCAATTGAGCGGACATACCCATGGCGGCCAGGTCAGGCTGTTTGGCTGGTCGCCGGTGGTGCCGTCGCGATACGGTGGGAAATTCGCTTACGGCCACAGTCGCGAGAAATGCGATGTCATCGTCTCAGGCGGTCTGGGCTGCAGCATCATGCCGTTCCGTCTTGGTGTCCCGCCTGAAATCGTGCTTGTGACGTTGGGCGGCGCGCCTGCCGCTGTCTCGTAACCACATGCCGCGCTTGCGCGGATGGGTATTTTGCGCAAAAGCTGGAACATGACCATTCATCTCGACGGATCGATCCGCGACGGCAAGCACGTCATGCAGGTGCGTGTCTATTACGAAGACACCGATTTCACCGGCATCGTCTATCACGCCAACTATCTGCGCTTCATGGAGCGCGGCCGCACCAACTATCTGCGGCTGCTCGGCGCCGACCAGCATGCACTGTTCGCGGAAGCGCAGAACGAGGCGCCGGGCTTTGCCTTCGTCGTGCGGTCCATGCAGATCGAATATCTCAAGCCGGCGCGCATGGACGATGTACTCGATGTCGTGACGGTGCCTGCCGATATCAGAGGCGCGTCGATCACGCTTGCGCAGGAAGTCAGGCGCGGCGACGACGTGCTGGTCGAGGCGCGGGTCAAAGTTGCGTTCGTCTCGGGCGGCCGGGCCCGGCCGATCCCGAAAGCGCTGCGCATCGCCATGAAGGCCGATCAGGACGCGGCCTGAGACTGCCTAAACTTTATTCTCTTTGATGTTGAGGCGCGCTTGACGGGTTGTACTGATTGATACAAGATTGTACCTATCGGTACAAATCGGAATAACCTATGTCTCGTCCGCCACTGCCGCCGTTTACGAGAGAGACCGCCGCGCAAAAGGCGCGCATGGCGGAAGACGCGTGGAATTCGCGCGACCCGGTCAAGGTATCGCTCGCCTACACCGAAGACAGCATCTGGCGTAACCGCTCGGAGTTTTTCCAGGGCCGCGCTGCGATTGTTGAATTCCTCACCCGCAAATGGGCGAAAGAGCACGACTATCGCCTGATCAAGGATTTGTGGGCATTCGACCGCAATTTCGTTTCGGTGCGCTTCCAGTACGAATGGCATGACGATGCCGGAAACTGGTTCCGTTCCTACGGTAACGAAAACTGGGAATTCGACGAGCACGGCTTGATGAAACGCCGCGAAGCCAGCATCAACGATGTCGCGATCAAGGAAGCGGATCGCCGGTTTCACTGGCCGGCGCCGGGGCCACGGCCCGCGGAGACGCCCGGCCTTGCGCCGGTGCCGAAATGAATTGGCTTGCGAGGGACCGGAATGGCAAAGACTGAAGCTGCACGCGGAAATATTCTGGCCTCGTTGGCCGAGGTGTTCCGCGCGCATGGTTATGAGGGGACGACGCTCGCGCTGATCTCTGAAGCCACCGGCCTCGGCAAGGGCAGCCTGTACAATTTCTTCCCCGGCGGCAAAGAGCAGATGGCGACGGAGGTGCTGGCCTCCATTGAGCGCTGGTTTGTCGATAACATCTACACGCCGTTGCGCGCCTCATCCGATCCCGCGAAGGGCATCGCCGAGATGTATGCCGCCACAGATAATTACTTCCGCTCCGGGCAGCGCGTTTGTCTCGTAGGCGTCGTCGCGCTCGGCGCGTCGCGCGACATTTTTGGGGCCAAGGTGAAGACCTATTTTGTCGGCTGGGTGGATGCACTGGCGGCGGCGCTGCGGCATCTTGGCAACGACAAGGGCGCAGCCCGCCGCAAGGCCGAACATGCGGTGCTGGAAATTCAGGGTGCGCTGGTGATCGCACGGGCGTTCGATGACGCCAAGGTATTTTCGCGCGCGCTGGCTGAATCCAAAAAGAGGCTGTTGGAAAAATAGCGGCGATGCGAGGGGATGCACCGCCGCTTTACGCCGCCGCCTTGTGGCGCGCGACTTCGGCCTTGAACAGCACGAGCTCTTCAGCAAGCGCTTTCGCCACGCTCGGCCGCGCGCGGAAGCGGGTGAGGTAGGCGTTGACTGCCGGCCACTTCGTCAGGTCGATCGGCGGCGTCGCCATGGTCCAGTTCAGCACTGTGCCGAGATAGGCATCGGCGACACTGAAATGATCGAGCAGGAATTCGCGGCCTTCCAGATGCTTGTTCAGGACATCGAGCCGCGAGAGGTACTTCTCCAGCACGTAGCTCTTCATCTCCGCCGGCGCCTTCCTGTCGAGCAGCGGCAGGAATAGTCCCTTGTGCAGTTCGGTACCGATGAAGCACAGCCACTGCTGCAGCCGGCTGCGGTCGATGCCGTTGGCCGATCCCATGCCGGCGTCCGGAAAGCGGTCCGCCACATACTGAAGAATGGCGGCATTCTCTGTGAGGACCGCACCGTCATCGGTGCGCAGCGTCGGAACGAGGCCGAGCGGATTCACTGGGAAGAAGTCCGAATTATCCTGAAGCACGATCTTGGATTTCGGATCGACCTCGAGGTAGCGGGCGTCCGCTCCGATCTCGTAAAGCGCGATGCGGGTTGCCATCGAGCAGGCCAGCGGCGAGAAATAGAGATCCATGGTGCGTCTCCTTCATTGAATTCGGATCGTTCCTTGATTTTTATACCGTTCCGCATAAATTAACTGCGGTCAAGAGAATTATTTGCGATATGGTACAAAAAAAGAAAAAAGCTGCCACGGCGGCGCCCACCACGCCGAAGAAGCGCGGCCGCCCGCGCGCCTTCGAGCCGGAGGTGGCGCTCGGCAAGGCAATGAACACATTCAGGGACGGTGGGTTTGCCGCGACCTCGCTCGACGATCTCAGCGAGGCCATGGGAATCAATCGGCCCAGCCTTTACGGGACGTTCGGCGACAAGCGCGATCTGTTTCTTAAAGCCTATGAGCGCTATCGGGCCGAGATGGCGGCGACGTTTGCGCCCGCCTTCGATCCCGCGCTGACGCTGCGGCAGATGCTGGAAAAAATCTACGCGATCGCACTCGACGTCTACCTCGCCGGTGAGAACGGTCCGCGCGGCTGCTTCACCGTGATGACCGCCACATCGGAAGCGATGGCCGATCCGGAGATCCGCCCGCTGGTGCAGAAAGCGCTCGGTTCGACCCAGCGCACGCTCGCCAGACGATTTCAGGGCGCAGTGGAAAGCGGCGAGTTGCCCAAGACGGCGAATGTGCAGGTTCTTTCGCAAATTGCCTCATCGACCGTCGAGGCACTGGCGATCCGCTCGCGCGCCCGTATGCCCCGAGCTGAACTGGAAGCGATTGCCAGGGGCACGGTCGATCTCATTTGCGGGCCCTCTCAAGCCCCAAATTGAGATTTCTGCGCAGGTGACGCGCGCGTTCAACTCATGTAAGACCTATTCACATGAGTTGGGACAAGAACCGCGGCCGCCGCGAGGGCGGCTATCATCACGGCAATCTGAAAGAAGCGCTGGTGCAGGCCGCGCTCGATCTGATCGCCGCGAAGGGGCCGGGCGGATTCACTTTCGCCGAGGCGGCGCGTTCGGCGGGCGTTAGCCCCGCGGCTCCCTATCGTCATTTCCGCGATCGCGATGAACTGCTCGCCAGCATTGCGCAGCAGGGCTTCGAGCAATTCGAGGCGCAACTCACTGCCGCCTGGGATAACGGCCAGCCTGATACACCGACCGCGTTTCAGCGGGTCGGCAAAGCCTATCTCGCCTTCGCGCGCGAGAATCCTGCTTATTATTCGGCGATGTTCGAATCCGGTATTCCGCTTGAGACCAATCCGGCTTTGCTGCTTGCAGGGGAGCGGGCGTTCGCGGTCATTCGTGCTGCCTCCGAACGACTGGTGGCAATGGCGCCGCCCAACGTTCCACGCCCACCTGCGTTGATGATGGCGCTCCATATCTGGTCGATGTCGCACGGCATTGCCTCGTTGTTCGGACGGGGCGATGCGGCGCGGCGCAAATTGCCGATGTCGGCGGAAGATCTGCTGGAAGCAGGGGTACTGATCTATTTGAAGGGCCTTGGTTTTCCGACCGATCAACGCCCCCCCGGTGCTCCCTCGAAATAATTTCACGGCTGCGACAACCGCTCCGCTTGACAAAATCCCGGGATGTTTTATCTATGTAAATGTTATTTACATTCACGAGAGCGTGAAACCCAGGAGGACGCTTATGGCGAACACCGCAGACGCCAACACTGCACACCTCGACCGATGGGGCCGCCCTGCCTGGGCTGGACCTCATCAGGACAATTTCGACAATCGGCACGACTGGCGTCCGGGTTTTCATCCCGGGCGGATCATCCTGATCGTGGCTGGTTTCATCATCTGGTGGCCGCTCGGATTGGCCGCTCTGGCTTACACACTTTGGAGCAGAAACATGGGTTGCTGGTCTCACGATCGTCACGGCCGCTGGGCCGACAAGATGGAACGCATGCAGTGGAAAATGGAGCGGATGCGTAGCCGCATGGAAGGCCGCGGCTTCTATGCGCCGTCGAGCGGCAACCGCGCCTTCGACGACTACCGCATGGAGACGTTGCGCCGTCTTGAGGAAGAGCAGACCGAGTTCAAGGATTTCCTCGATCGCCTGCGTCACGCCAAGGACAAGGAAGAGTTCGACGCCTTCATGGCGCAGCACAAGCAGCGCCCGACACCGCCGAACGATCAGCCGCAGGGATAACGCCCCCGTCCCCCTGACTGGCTAACGAAGCCGCCCACCTGTCGAACAGGTGGGCGGTTTTGTTTTGCGGACGCGTTTACGGCGAGGGGGAGCTTTCTCTCCGCAGCTTCATCCGAAACCGGATTTCCAAAGCGGTTTTAAGTAACACCAGCACGATCAGTGGCGCCGTTTGGCCAATCATCTGCAGGATAAAAGCACCGCCCATGAGGGCCACATGCATGATGATGATGCGCTTGTAGAAATCGCCCATGATCTCGCCGTCGTCGACATTGATCCGCGGTGCCTTTGCGAAAACGAAGCGGTTGACCGCATCGTTGATGAAGATTGCGCCTTGTCCCACGAACAGGGCCAGCAATGGAATCCACAAGCCCATGCCAATCACGATCAGCCGGATGAAGTCCCGCGCGTCGTGAATTTTCCCGGCCCACGGGCCTGCGAACAGGATGTAAAGGAACGCCATGTGCGCGGTCATGAACATTCCGGAGTGGATCGTAAAAAATCCCGACAGTACGAGCGTGCTGGCGATGCTGCGCCTTGCCACCGATCCGGGATCGCGCGACATCGTCGCCAGCCGCAGGATGGTCCAGAACCCGATCACTGCGGTTTCAAGGCCATACAGGCACAGCAGGACGAAGGCGTCCCAGCCCCACCACAAGAGTCCTGCCAGCGGCACGAGATTCGACAGGATCAGGATCGACGATGTGAATAGGCCGCGACGCGCGGAAATGCTCGAGCCAGACGCTGTCGGGACTATGGATGTCATTCTTCAAGTAAATCCCATTCCGCGTGACAAACAAACAGTGCGGACGTCGTTGCCCGGCGTCACACTCCCTTCGAATACAGCCCCGAGCCGCGCTCACGGTCTTTCCAGTTGCCATCAAAGGCTGGATGCGTATCAATGAGGCATGATCGAGCGCGTGACATCTCTCCGCCGCCGCTGGTGGCGATCCGTTTCTTGCAGCGGCACCTGGTAGGCTGATCGCGGCGAACTGTTCGCCGCCTGGTGCCCAGCGGTGTGCATCGGCATCATTCTTCCCATCAATCATGAATCGTTCTGTCGGTGTTCGACTCTTCGTTCGACCCTTGGAGACATCATGTCTGCAAACCCTTTTGCGCTGCCCGTGGCGGCGCTCGCCTGGCTCGGCCGTCAAGGCACGCGCGCCATCGCGGCATTGGTTTTCATCGGCATCGCCATTCCCCCGCTCGGCGCACTGCTCAAGCCCCATGTCACCGAGGCGGTGTTTGTTTTGCTCTGTATTTCGTTCATGCGCGTCGATGTTGCCGCCATGCGCGGATATCTCGCGCGTCCGGCGCTGGTGATCGGCGCCACGCTCTGGAGCACGGTCGCCGTCCCGCTGCTGTTCGGGATCGGCGGCGCTGTGAGTGGCCTCGACAAATCGTCCCCCGATCTGTTTCTCGGTTTGATGCTGCAGGCGGTGGCTTCGCCGATGATGGCGTCGCCCGCGCTGGTGGCGCTGATGGGACTGGATTCGACGCTGGTGCTCATCACGCTGGTGACGAGCACCGCACTGGTGCCGCTCACCGCGCCGCTGTTCGCCTACGTGTTCTTCGGAAGCGCACTGACGCTGTCGCCGCTCGCGCTGGGATTAAAACTGTTCGCGATCCTCGCCGGAGCGATCCTTGCTGCGGCCGTGATCCGCCGCGTGGCCGGTGCGGACGCGATCGCGCGGCACAGGCAGGCGATCGACGGCTTCAACATTCTCGTCCTGCTGGTGTTTGTCAGCGCGGTGATGGGCACTGTGGCGGCGAGCTTCTGGGCCGATCCGGCGGGAGTGCTGCTCCTGATCGGGCTCGCCTTCGTGATCTTTGCGGTGCTGCTGGGCACGACCGCGCTGGTGTTCCGCAAGGCGGGACATGAACGCGCCCTGGCGCTCGGCTTGATGGCGTCCCAGCGCAATATGGGCCTGATGCTGGCCGGAACCGACGGGGTTCTGCCGGGCCTGACCTGGCTCTATTTCGCGCTGGCGCAGTTCCCTATTTACCTGTCGCCGCAGCTGCTGAAACCTCTGGTTCTGAGGCTGCGGAGGGTGCCCCGGCCCGGACCCTAGATTGCGCCGGAGCTGGTCGCCCGGGTGTCACAGGCTGCGGTTACCAAAGCCATTTTCCGGTTCCAACGGGGTGACGGTAACTTCGCCTTAACTATGATTAGCGTTTGGTTATACGAGCTAAAGTGACGCCGGCAGCCCTCGTTTTGACACGTTAGCAGGGGACTCAGGGTCCGGCCTTGGGACAGGCCATCCCACGCGATACGAGACCGGAACGGGGCGATCGGCAGCGTTAGCGTTTTCGCTGCGGCGGTTATCGTTTGGCCGATGGCAGCGACCATGCGGCGTTCGCGCGTGAATTTGGAACAATCGCCTTGAGAGGATACCGATCATGAATCCAGCAGACGTGGCGCAGTCGGCGTTGCCGTTGGCCTCCGCTGACGTGTCGCTGATCTCGCTGTTCTGGCACGCGCATTTCGTCGTCAAAACGATCATGCTTGGCCTGCTTGCCTGCTCGGTATGGGTCTGGGCCATCGCCATCGACAAAATGCTGCTCTACGCGCGTACCAAGAAGGCGATGGACCGCTTCGAGCAGGCGTTCTGGTCGGGCCAGTCCATCGATGAATTGTACCGCGCGCTGTCCGCCAAGCCGACGCAATCGATGGCGGCGCTGTTCGTGGCTGCCATGCGTGAGTGGAAGCGCTCGTTCGAGAGCCATTCGCGGTCCTTCGCCGGCCTTCAGATGCGGATCGACAAGGTCATGAGCGTGTCGATCGCCCGCGAAGTCGAGCGGCTGGACCGGCGGCTGCTGGTTCTGGCGACCGTGGGGTCTGCCAGCCCTTTCGTGGGCCTGTTCGGCACGGTCTGGGGCATCATGTCGAGCTTCCAGTCCATCGCCGCGTCCAAGAATACCTCGCTGGCGGTGGTGGCTCCGGGCATCGCGGAGGCGCTATTTGCCACCGCCATCGGCCTTATCGCCGCAATTCCGGCGACAATTTTCTACAATAAGTTCACCTCGGAGGTGAACCGGCAGGCCCAGCGGCTTGAGGGTTTCGCCGACGAGTTCTCGGCGATCCTGTCGCGCCAGATCGACGAGCGCGCGTGACGGACGAACGGGTGAGCTCAACTTCGGGGTACCGGTTATGGGCATGAACATGGGAGGCGGGTCGTCCGGCGGTCGCAGTCGCTATCGCCGCGCCAACGTCATGGCCGAGATCAACGTCACCCCGATGGTGGACGTGATGCTGGTGCTGCTCATCATCTTCATGGTGTCCGCGCCACTTCTCACCGTGGGCGTACCGCTCGACCTGCCGCAGACGGCGGCCAAGAGCCTCGACCAGGACAAGGAGCCGCTGACACTGTCGGTCCAGCTCAGCGGCAAGGTGTTTCTCAACAACACCGAGATAGCGATGGATGAACTGGTGCCGAAATTGAAGGCAATTACCGAGGCGCGCGGCGGCATGGATGAGCGTATCTTTGTTCGCGGCGATACAAAGGTGGATTACGGTACGGTGATGCGCGTGATGGGACGCCTGTCCGCCGCAGGGTTCAAACGCGTGGCTCTGGTGACCGAGGTCGAACAGGGAACCTGACGTGAAGATCGACAAGACAGTCGCAGCGTCTGTCGCTTTGCATGCCCTGGTGATCGGCTGGGGCTTGGTGTCGTTCTCGACCAGGGCCTTCGAGTCGATGCCGGAGGATTCCGTTCCGGTCGATATCATTTCTGCAGATCAATTCGCCAAGGCCATGGCCGGTATGAAGACCGGCAAAAAGGAAAATCCGAAGCCGCTGGTTGAGAAGGTCGCGGAGCCAAAGCCGCCGGTCGATGACGCGGTCGGTAAGATCGACGACAAGAAGTCTCCGGTTGTCACCGACGCGGCACCGCCGCCGACGCCGAAGCCGGAAGAAAAGCCGGTCGAGAAAAAGCCCGATCCGCCGAAGCCTGTGGTGGAGAACAAGCCGAAGGAAGAGCAGAAGCCCGCGGAGAAGAAGCCGGATCAGGCCAAAGTGGATCCGATCGCCGAGGCACTGAAGAAGGAGGAGGCCAAGAAGCCTCCGAAGCCGCAACAGGTCAAGGCGACGCCGCCTCCGCCGGACAAGCAAAAAGCGGAGCGCACCTTCGATCAGTCGAAGATCGCGGCATTGCTCGACAAGCGCGATCCGACGCGCGCGTCCATCACCGGAGCTGCGATCAACTCGCAGGCGTCGCTGGGCACTGCCCGTGGTACGGCTGCGGATAATTCGGCGACCTGGGGTGCAATGTTCCGCCAGCAGGTCGAGCGTTGCTGGAAGAAGCCCTACGGCGGCATCGAGGCGCAGAAGGTCGAAGCCGTTTTCACCATCCGGCTGAAGCGCGACGGTACGCTTGAAACCATGCCGGTACCGCTGCCCGGTGGCTCGAGCCCCTATTTCCGCGTTTATCAGGAGAGTGCCCAGCGTGCGATCATCGAGTGCCAGCCGTATAATCTGCCTGCGGCCTATTTCGACGAGTGGAAATTTTTCGAGCCCGCATTCACTGAAAAATTTTCGTAACGAAAATCAAAACGGCGACATCGCCAGAATGAAGTTTGGATAGCATGCGAGACCACGACGAGTTGCAGGCCGAGTTGAAGGCGATGATCGCGACGACCCCTTTGAAACTTTCACGCCGCCAGATGATGTCCGGTGCTGCGTCCGCAGGATTGTTGCTGGCGACGCCGATCAGCAAGGCGCTGGCGCAGGCCCGCGTCACGGTCACCGAAGGCAACTTCCAGCCGATCCCGATTGCGATACCGAACTTTGTTCCCGGCTCGCAGAGTGACAACGATGTCGGTGTCGGCATTGCGCAGGTCATCACCAACAATCTCAAGCGCAGCGGACTGTTCGCTCCGATCGATCAGGCAGCTTTCATCGAGCGCATTTCCAACATCGACGTGCCGCCGCAATTTGCGAACTGGCGTCAGATCAACGCACAGGCGCTTGTCACCGGCCGCGCCACGCGGCAGGGCGACGGCCGCCTCAAGGCCGAGTTCCGTCTCTGGGACGTGCCTCAGGCCCAGCAGCTAACGGGTCAGCAGTATTTCACGTCGCCGGAATCATGGCGCCGGATCGCGCACATTATTTCGGATCAGATCTATGAGCGCCTCACCGGCGAAAAGGGCTACTTCGACAGCCGCGTTGTGTTCGTCGATGAAACCGGTCCCAAGGAGCGCCGCGTCAAGCGTCTCGCCATGATGGATCAGGACGGCGCTAACGTGCGTTATCTCACGCGTGGCGCCGACCTCGTGCTGACTCCGCGGTTCTCGCCGTCCACGCAGGAAATCACCTACATGGAGTTCGGCCAGGGCGATCCGCGCGTCTATCTCTTCAACGTCGAGACCGGCCAGCGCGAGATCGTCGGCAATTTCCCCGGCATGTCGTTCTCGCCGCGGTTCTCGCCCGACGGCCAGCGCATCATCATGAGCTTGCAGCAGGGCGGCAACTCGAATCTGTTCGTGATGGACCTGCGGTCGAAATCGACCACGCGCCTCACCGATACGCCGGCCATCGACACCTCGCCGTCCTACGCGCCGGATGGCGGCCGAATCTGTTTCGAGTCCGATCGCGGCGGCAAGCCGCAGATTTATGTGATGGGCGCAAGCGGCGGCGCCGCGCAGCGCATCTCGTTCGGCGAAGGCAGCTACTCGACCCCGGTCTGGTCGCCGCGCGGCGACTACATCGCTTTCACCAAGCAGGGCGGCGGCCAGTTCGCCATCGGCATCATGAAGCCGGATGGCTCTGGCGAACGCATTCTCACCTCCGGTTATCACAATGAAGGACCGACCTTCGCGCCGAACGGCCGTGTCGTGATGTTCTTCCGCGAAGCGGGAGGCGGGCCGTCGTTGTTCACGGTGGATATCTCTGGCCGCAATGAACAGAAAGTGCCAACACCGGGCTTTGCGTCCGACCCTGCGTGGTCGCCGCTGCTTTCCTAAATGAATGATTAACGGCGCCTCAGGCCATGTTCGCTAGGCGATCGAATTCGTCTAGCCAGCTGAATTTGCTGGAAAATTCTGACTTGCATTGAGCGTCGCTACGAATTGGTAACGATATTCCCTCAGGAAGACTTCATCAGCGCTGGGTAATGCTGTGCGTCCAAAGGGATGTGCGCACACCGATGCAATTGATTCAACGGAAAGAGAGTTCGGCAGACGAAGCGCTGTCGCCGCGAATCTATGCGGCGCTGGTCGATTCGATGTGCCAGAATTCCTGGCCCATGCTGTTTGGGGCTATCTGTGCCGCCGCCGCGGCTTTGATGACAGCGCTCAAGACCGGCTACGCCCCGATCTGGCCGTGCGCACTTTTGATCATCACCATCGGTATCGCACGCGCGTTCCAGATGCGCAAATACGAGAAGCGCACCACGGTTCTTACCCCCGAACAGGCCGCCGATTTTGAACCGCGTTACATGGTCGGCGCGATGCTCTACGCCGGGGTACTCGGACTTTGGTGCGCGGTGGTGCTTCTCGGCACTGACGATCCGATCGCCCATATGCTCTGCACGACGGTGACCATCGCCTATACCGGCGGCGGCGCTGCGCGCAATTACGGGCGCCCGCGTATCGTCCAGCTCCACATACTGTTGTCCTGCGGGCCGATGTCTCTGGCGCTCGCCGTCTACGGCGATCTCTACCATATCGGGCTGGCGGGATTGCTGGTGCTGTTCTTCCTGGGATTGAAGGACATCAACCTCAGCCTTCACTCGATCTTTGTGAAAGCGCTTCTGGCAAACGAGCGGGAAGCATCGATCGCGGCCCAGTTCGACACGGCGTTGAACAACATGCCGAACGGCCTCTACATGATTAACCCCGACGGCTATATCGCGGTGGTCAATCGGGCCTTCACCGAGATGATGAAGCTGAACAAGAATCTGGTTCACGGAGATGCGACCGTCCGCGACATCGTGTCGGAGGCCATCACCGCCAATACGCTCTCGCAGGCCAGCGCCCAGGCGATCGTCGCGGAAGCCGAAGCATCGCGCGCTGGCGAGATCGTCACCATCGACGCGAGCCCTTCCGGCGAACGCGCGCTTTCATGGACATTCCAGCCGATGGAAGGCGGAGGCACGGTCGTTCTTGTCGAGGACATCACAGAACGCCGCAACGCCGAGGCGAAGATCAACCATATGGCACGTGTCGACGAACTGACCGGGTTACCGAACCGTGTCAGTTTCCGCGACGAGATTGAGAAATTGCTGGCGGCTCCCATTGGCGGCGCGCCGCTGTCGGCGCTGCTTTTTGTCGATCTCGATCAGTTCAAGCAGGTCAACGATACGCTGGGTCATCCCAGCGGCGACAAACTGCTTTGCGCGGTCACGGCGCGGCTGCGCCGGCTGCTGCGGCCGCAGGATTTCGTCGCGCGCTTCGGCGGCGACGAATTCGTCGTTTTCCAGCGCGGAATTCATTCCACCGAAGACGCCGCGTCGCTGGCGCGCCGTATCGTCGATCGCCTGAGCGAGCGCTACGAGATCGACCACCATCTGGTTGAGATTGGCGCCAGCATCGGCATTGCACTCACGTCGCCTGATGTTTCGGCGGACGTTCTGTTGAAAAACGCCGATATGGCGCTTTACCGCGCCAAGGCTGACGGCCGCGGCACCTTCTGTTTCTTCCGTGAGGAAATGGCGCATACCGTCGAGGCGCGGCGCGTGCTCGAACTCGATCTGCGTCACGCGCTCGCGCATGAGGAATTCGAACTGTACTATCAGCCGCTGGTCAATCTGAAGTCGGGCCGGATTTCGACCTGCGAAGCATTGCTGCGCTGGAACCATCCGACGCGCGGATCGGTGTCGCCGTCCGACATCATCCCGGTCGTCGAGGACATGGGCCTCGTTGTCGATCTGGGCCGGTGGATTCTGCGCAAGGCCTGCATGGAGTGCATGAAATGGCCGGAAGCGGTCAGCGTCGCCGTGAATTTCTCGCCGCAACAGTTCCATCAGCGCGACGTCATGACCGAGGTTCGCTACGCGCTTGAAGTGTCTGGCCTGCCGGCGCATCGGCTCGAAATCGAAATCACCGAGTCCTCGTTGTTGCGCAACACGCAATGGACCCTCGACGTGCTGTCGCAGTTGCGCGAAGCGGGCGTGCGCATTTCGCTCGACGATTTCGGCACCGGCTATTCGAGCCTGAGTTATCTTCACAACTTCCCGCTTCAGAAAGTGAAGATCGATCGATCCTTCCTTGAGGACATCAGCAACCAGCGTCCGCTAACACTGTTGCGCGGCGTTGCGCGTCTCAGCGCCGACCTTGGCATGTCAGTTGTGGTCGAAGGTATCGAAACCAACGAACAGCTTGAGTTGATCAGCGCCGAGGGCACGATTACCGAAGCGCAGGGCTATCTGTTCAGCCGGCCCGTCCCTGCGGCCCGCGTGCGTGAATTGTTGAAGGCCTCGCATGCGTCTGCCACCAACAATTCCGTGGTGCCTCTGCGGCAGACATTGCGCTAAGGCACGGTCTCGCCGGTAACTTCTCCATCTCGACTTTAGTACTACCGATATGCTCGAGAGCGAGACGATCTTGCCGATTTGACAGCCTGGTTAAGGTTAACTCATGCAACGCTTTGCCTTCTGTTAAGAAAGCATTAACCTCTTGCCCGTGGCAGACAACGTCCGCGCCGTCGGTCGGAGCAAGAAAATGGTTTCAGCAGTGCAGACCTCCGGCCGTTCGTCTGAGCGGAGTAATTTCCCCCTCGATGCCGTCGATTACAGACTGGTCGAAGCTCCTGCTGACAGGGAGGAGATTTACCGGCTGCGCTATCGCGCTTACCGCGGCGAGGGAGCCGTTGCCCCGAATGCCAGCGAAATGGTCTACGACCGCTACGACGATTTGCCGAATTCCTGGATATTCGGAGTCTATCTCGACGGCGTCCTGATGAGTTCGCTTCGAATCACGGTGGCCTCTCCTGAGATGCCGGCCTGTCCGTCGTTCGATGTGTTTCCGGATCTGATTGAGCCTCACTTAACCAAAGGCCAGGTGCTGGTCGATCCGACGCGCTTTGTTGCGGATCCGGATCGCGAGACGCGGTTTCCCGAACTGCCTTATATGACGCTTCGCCTTGCATACGTCGCCTGCGAATATTTTGAAGCCGATGTTGGGCTCGCCAGCGTGCGTTCGGAACACCAGGCATTTTACCGCCGGGTGTTTCTGCATAAGCCGATCAGCGGGCCTCGCGAGTATCCCGGCCTGATCAAGCCGATCTGTCTGATGGCGGTCGATTATCCGGCGATGCGCGAGCGCGTGTTCGAACGCTATCCGTATTTCCGATCCAGCTTCTTCGAGCGGCGCAAGCTGTTCGAACGAAACCAGTCGCAGCCGGATTCGGCGTCCGTCGTTACCTTGCCCGAGTTTCCGTTCAAAAAGGCGACCATCGCCCCGCGGTCCTGAGGCGGGCTTTCGCCGCGCGCCCGGTCACTGCTGAACAGCCAAAATTTTCGGCATATGCATATGAAGGGCCCCAGCCGGGGCCCTTTTTGCTTGGCACATTCACCATCGCGCCATATTCATATCGCATTAACCATCGGTATCGGTTTTGCCGGATGTCAGGCATTTGACCGTCTTCGGCAACTCCTCATCAAGGTTGACGGAACGTTCGCTTAACCAAGCCCCTGTAGACCGGACGCTTAGTAATTTTGAACCAGAGCGTGGAGGCTCCGGAATGAAACATCAGATGCGTATCCTCCAGGGATTGAAGTTGGCCGCCGTTTTGGCCGTGGCGCTGTCGATGGGCGCCTGTGCCAACAAGAACGGCGTCGGCGGCGATGCCATGGCGAGCGCGGCCGTGCCGGGCAGCCAGCAGGATTTCGTGGTCAACGTCGGCGACCGCGTGTTCTTCGAGAGCGACCAGACCGAATTGTCGCCGCAGGCGATTGCGACCCTCGACAAGCAGGCGCAGTGGCTGCAGCAGTACAACCGCTATTCGTTCACGATCGAAGGCCATGCCGACGAGCGCGGCACCCGCGAATACAACATCGCGCTCGGCGCCAAGCGAGCGCAGTCGGTTCGCAGCTTCCTCGCATCGCGCGGCATCGATCCCGGTCGTATGCGGACCATCTCGTACGGCAAGGAACGCCCGGTCGCGGTGTGTAACGACATCTCGTGCTGGTCGCAGAATCGCCGCGCGGTCACGGTGCTGAACGCCAGTTCGTAAGGCCGTCATCGAGAGCATTTAAAAGCGGCGCCCTCGGGCGCCGTTTTTGTTTTTGCGCGCGGGCATGATCCCGAAAGTGGGCACCGGTTTTCGGATAAGATCATGCCCGGACGAAAATAAGCCGCTGTCAGAAGCCATATTTTTGGCGTACTGAACCGGTCAATCTTGGTCGCTTTGAAAGCGACGCCCTTAGCTTTTTTCGGGTCAAAATGTCATCCAGATTTCAAATTCTCGTCTGTGCGGTCCTCGCAGCCGTACCCGCGTGGCTGCCTGTCAGCGCCTTTGCGCAACAGGATGTCGATCCTGAAATCCGCATCGAGCGGCTGGAAAATCAGCTGCGCACGCTGACCGGCCAGAACGAGGAGTTGCAGTATCGCAACCGCCAGCTCGAAGAGCAGTTGCGGGCGTTGCAGGGCGCGCAGCCGGCCCCGGCCAATCAAGCTGTGGCACCTCGTCCCGCCGCACCCAACGTCGCGGTCGTGCCGCAAGGTCAGCCGAACCCTGGCTATCAGCAAAATCCCGGCTACCAGCAGCCCCCCGTCGTCGGAGAAGCGCCGGCGGTGATTGCCGCCCCCGTCGCGAGCAGCGGCCGCCGCGGTGACGCCTTCGATCCGAGCCGGAATCCGAATGCACCGGGCGTGCCGCGTGCACTGGGCGGTGGACAATTGCCGGTGGCGGAGGGTCCGGTCGGCGCACCGGGCGGACGTGACGCAGGTGAGCCACTCAATTTGTCGAATGTCGGCGGTACGCGTGATCCCTACGGCGCGCCGGCCCAGCGCACCGCGCCGCCTGCCGGCAATACCACGGCGTCATTGACGACCTTGCCGCCGTCGGCGACGCCGCGCGACGAATTCGATCTCGGCATCGGCTACATCCAGCGCAAGGATTACGCGCTCGCCGAAGAGACGATGCGAAACTTCGCCTCGAAATATCCGTCCGATGCATTGCTGCCGGATTCGCAATACTGGCTCGGCGAAAGCCTGTACCAGCGGCAAAAATATCGTGACGCCGCGGAAGCTTTTCTGGGAGTGACCACGAAGTTCGACACCTCAGCGAAAGCGCCGGACGCGCTGCTGCGGCTCGGTCAGTCGCTCGCTGCGCTGAAGGAGAAGGAAGCTGCCTGTGCAGCGTTCGGCGAAGTCACCCGGAAATATCCGCGTGCCTCGAACGGGGTGAAGCAGGGCGTTTCCCGCGAACAGAAGCGCGTCGGCTGCTGATTTTCAACGGGGGCCTCGCGATCGATGCGGGGACTTCGTCCGGATTTTCGGGCATGATCCGCTGACGCGGAATCCGGATGTCCCGACCACGCCATGCCCAAGACCAAGTCGAACGAGCCTCCCATTACCACAGCCGAAGCGCGGCATTTGTTCGCCGACTGGAAATCTGCGCCGGCGATTGTGCTCGCGGTGTCCGGCGGTCCGGACTCTGTTGCGCTGATGTGGCTCGCCGCGCGCTGGCGGCGGGTACTAAAAAGAGCTCCGCGTCTTGTCGCGGTCACGGTCGATCACGGCCTGCGCAAGGAAGCCGGGCGCGAGGCTCGCGACGTTAAACGTCTCGCCAAATCGCTGGATGTCGAACACCGCACCGTCCGTTGGACAGGAGCGAAACCGAAAACCGGAGTGCCGTCGGCCGCGCGTGACGCGCGTTACTCACTGCTGGCTCGCGCCGCGCAGCGTCATGGCGCCTCGCATATTTTCACGGCACATACCCGGGACGATCAGGCCGAGACGGTCATCATGCGGCTGTCGCGCGGTAGCGGCCTCGCGGGGCTGGCGGCGATGGCGCGGCAATCGGACCGCGACGGTGTTGTGCTGGTTCGGCCATTTCTCGACGTACCGAAATCCCGGCTGATCGCCACGCTGGAAAAAGCCGGCATTGCGTTTGCCAACGATCCCACCAATCACGATCCGCGTTTCACCCGTCCGCGGCTGCGCGCCCTGATGCCCGCGCTCGCGGCGGAAGGGGCCGATGCGCGGGGGCTGGCGCGGCTTGCATCACGTCTCGCCCGCGCCAATGCCGCGCTCGATATCATGACCGACGGCGCGGAGCGCTATCTGGCAAGCATCGATACCGCGCCGGGTTTGGATCTGGCGGCGTTCACGGCGCTGTCCGACGAAATCCGGGTCCGCCTTCTGTTGCGCGCGATCAACCGCACGGGTCACGAGGGGCCGGCTGAACTCGGCAAGGTCGAGGCGCTGTTACAGGCGATGGATCAGGCCGTGGCCCAGGAAAAACCGGGATCCGGGCGTGTGTGGCTGAAACAGACGCTGGCCGGGGCCGTCATTAGCATCCAAAAAAACCGTATCCACATCGCCCCGGCGCCGCTGCGAGGCCGGCGGATGGCTGGTTTGCCTTAACCACTGTTGAAATAGCCCGTGCAAACCGCCCTTATTTCACCCGGAATGGCGTTAAGATGCGTTAAATAGTCCCGCGAGGTTCCCTTGGCATCAAGGGGGTCCGCACCTAGATTGTACTGCAACCCGCACTGAAAAATGTGTTGCAGGCCCAAGAATCTGAGGCCGCGATCGGTGCGGCCACGAAGGAAGCCCAATGAACGCCAATCTGCGCAATTTCGCCCTCTGGGTCATCATCGTCTTGCTGCTGTTGGCATTGTTCACGCTTTTCCAGAATCCAGGACAGCGGGCTGCCTCGCAGGACATTTCGTTCTCCCAGCTTCTGACCGAAGTTGACCAGAACCGCGTCCGCGACGTGGTCATCCAGGGTCCGGACATCAACGGCACCTTCACCAACGGTTCCACCTTCCACACCTATGCGCCGAACGATCCGACGCTGATCAAGCGCCTGTATGACGGCAAGGTGTCGATCACCGCCAAGCCGCCCGGTGACAACGTGCCGTGGTTCGTGTCTCTGCTGGTCTCATGGCTGCCGTTCATCGCATTGATCGGCGTGTGGATTTTCCTGTCGCGCCAGATGCAGGGCGGCGCCGGCAAGGCCATGGGTTTCGGCAAGTCGCGTGCGAAGATGCTCACGGAGGCTCATGGCCGTGTGACATTCGAGGATGTCGCGGGCGTGGATGAAGCCAAGCAGGACCTCCAGGAAATCGTCGAGTTCCTTCGTGACCCCGGTAAGTTCCAGCGTCTCGGCGGACGCATTCCGCGCGGCGTGCTGCTGGTCGGCCCTCCGGGCACCGGCAAGACGCTGATCGCACGTGCGGTCGCGGGTGAAGCCAACGTGCCGTTCTTCACGATTTCTGGTTCGGACTTCGTCGAAATGTTCGTCGGCGTCGGTGCATCGCGCGTGCGCGACATGTTCGAGCAGGCCAAGAAGAATGCGCCGTGCATCATCTTCATCGACGAAATCGACGCGGTCGGCCGCCATCGTGGTGCCGGCCTTGGCGGCGGTAACGATGAACGCGAACAGACCCTCAACCAGTTGCTGGTCGAGATGGATGGCTTCGAGGCCAATGAGGGCGTGATCCTCATCGCCGCGACCAACCGTCCCGACGTGCTTGATCCCGCGCTGCTGCGTCCGGGCCGCTTCGACCGTCAGGTCGTGGTGCCGAACCCTGACGTTGTTGGCCGCGAGCAGATCCTCAAGGTTCACGTCCGCAAGGTGCCGTTGGCGCCGGACATCAACCTCAAGACCATCGCACGCGGCACGCCCGGTTTCTCCGGCGCAGACCTGATGAACCTCGTCAACGAGGCTGCTTTGACCGCCGCGCGCCGTAACAAGCGCATGGTGACCCAGGCCGAGTTCGAAGAGGCCAAGGACAAGGTGATGATGGGCGCGGAGCGCAAGTCGCTCGTCATGACCGAGGAAGAGAAGATGCTGACGGCCTATCACGAGGGCGGTCACGCCATCGTCGGCCTCAACGTCGTGGCGACCGATCCGATCCACAAGGCGACCATCATTCCGCGCGGCCGTGCGCTGGGCATGGTGATGCAGTTGCCCGAGCGCGACAAGCTGTCGATGTCGCTCGAACAGATGACCTCGCGTCTCGCCATCATGATGGGCGGCCGCGTGGCGGAAGAACTGATCTTCGGCAAGGAGAAGGTGACGTCCGGTGCCTCGTCCGACATCGAGCAGGCCACCCGGCTTGCGCGCATGATGGTGACGCGCTGGGGTCTGTCTGAGGAACTCGGCACCGTCGCTTACGGCGAGAACCAGGACGAGGTTTTCCTCGGCATGTCGGTGTCGCGCACCCAGAACGCGTCGGAAGCCACCGTGCAGAAGATCGATTCCGAAATCCGTCGCTTCGTCGAAGAAGGCTACAACGAGGCCACGCGCATTCTCACCGAGAAGCGCGCCGATCTCGAAACCCTGGCGAAGGGCCTGCTCGAATTCGAGACGCTGTCCGGCGACGAGATTACCGATCTCCTGGGCGGCAAGAAGCCGAATCGCGAGTCCGTGCTCGAGCCGACCGGTCCGCGCACCTCGGCAGTGCCGCCCGCCGGCAAGCCGCGCCCGCGTCCGGACGCCGGGCTTGAGCCGCAGCCGCAGGCCTGATGCGCTGACACTGCTTTTGAACGGCCGGCTCTCAAGCCGGCCCTTTCGTTTTGTCGGATGATGCGATCGCGCGGATTTGCGTGCGCCACTTCGGCTTTCCGATTCAATTTTCAAACAGCCACTTTCCTTCACGCACGCATCATCGCTCTCGCGCCACGCGCGAGGTGAGCTTTAGTGGCGCCCCTCAAACGACGAGGGGCATGGAGCGCCGCGAGGCGCAAATGTCTTGTTTCGCTTCCGGCACCGTTTGCGAGGCGGTGGATTTCCGAAAGCGCGTCGCCTCACGGCGCTCCATTGCGGCGATTTGTGAGCCGGGGACCGTACTTCCGGGTGAGGATGGGGGAGCTAGTCGACCCCTGATCCGGCGGGCTTTCGCCTGCTTTCGTCCTCGCCTCGTCCAGCCGCGAACGGCAGAGCCACGTAGTTGGCCCGGACGGTCAACCCCGGCCTTCCGGGCGCAACGGGTGCGAACCGTGCGCGCAGACGCCGCATCCTGCTCCGCTTCAAAAGCGCCCTCGAGAAGCGCCCCT
>JBOFVL010000058.1:0-6801 GCA_051653085.1 Afipia sp.
TCAAGGAAGTCCGCGCCATCACCGGCCTGGGCCTCAAGGAAGCCAAGGACCTCGTCGAAGGCGCACCGAAGCCCGTCAAGGACGGCGTTGCCAAGGACGAAGCCGAGAAGATCAAGGCTCAGCTCGAGAAGGCTGGCGCTAAGGTCGAACTCAAGTAAGTCGATATTGTTTTCGGCCGGTCCTTCGGGGCCGGCCGGACACATAAAAGTGTGACGGTTCGATGATTGACCCCCTCGAATCGCCGCGATTGCCGCCCATATAGGCGGAGGCACGAAAGGACGGATCGCCCTTTGAAACCCGGAACGAGTTCAAGGCGGGACGTCGGGAGACGAGAGATTTCGGGCTTTAACAAGCCGTAGGATTTGTTTGACGGGCAGGGCGCCACCAGCGCCCCGCGCGTCATTTTGCGTCTTGAGATTCGGAACGGGGTTTCCCGCCGCCTGAAGCTCGGACGCCGCGAGACCCGGGCTGTTTGCCTGGTCAGTTGCTTGGGCGATTTTGAAATTCAACCCGGGGGCGGTGCCCATCGCACTCCGGAAGATGCCGCCAGTCAAGGGCGGCGAAAATGAGAGGCCACGATGGCGCAGACGCAGCAAACTTTCACCGGTCGCAAACGCGTTCGCAAGTTCTTCGGACACATCAAGGAAGTTGCCGAGATGCCGAACCTCATTGAGGTTCAGAAGGCTTCTTACGACCAGTTCCTGATGGTCGATGAACCAACCGGCGGGCGGCTGGACGAAGGTTTGCAGGCGGTTTTCCGCTCGGTGTTTCCGATCAACGATTTCTCGGGCACCTCGCAGCTTGAATTCGTCCGCTACGAATTCGAACAGCCGAAGTATGACGTCGATGAGTGCCGCCAGCGCGGCATGACCTTCGCTGCACCCCTCAAGGTGACGCTGCGCTTGATCGTGTTCGATATCGACGAAGAAACCGGCGCCAAGTCCGTCAAGGACATCAAGGAGCAGGACGTCTACATGGGCGACATTCCGCTCATGACGATGAACGGCACCTTCGTGGTCAACGGCACCGAGCGCGTCATTGTCTCGCAGATGCACCGTTCGCCGGGCGTGTTCTTCGATCACGACAAGGGCAAGACCCATTCGTCGGGCAAGCTGTTGTTCGCCGCGCGCGTGATTCCGTATCGCGGTTCGTGGCTCGACATCGAGTTCGACGCCAAGGACATCGTGTTCGCGCGTATCGACCGCCGCCGCAAGATTCCGGTGACGTCGCTGATGTTCGCCCTCGGTCTCGATGGCGAAGAGATTCTGTCCACGTTCTACAAAAAGATTCAGTACAAGCGGATCAAGGAAGGCTGGCGTGTGCCGTTCGTCGCCGACCGTTTCCGCGGCTATTCGACGATCAACGACCTGATCGACGCCGACTCGGGCAAGGTTGTGCTCGAAGCCGGCAAGAAGCTGACTGTGCGCTCGGCGCGCCAGCTCCAGGAAAAGGGCCTCAAGGCGCTGCGCCTGTCCGACGAAGAACTCGTCGGCAACTATCTCGCGGAAGATCTCGTCAACCCGAAGACCGGCGAAATCCACGCCGAGGCCGGCGAAGAAATCACCGAGAAGCTGCTGAAGGCGCTGAACGAGCAGGGTTATAAAGAACTGCCGCTGCTCGACATCGACCATGTCAACATCGGTCCCTACATCCGCAATACGCTTTCCGCCGACAAGAACATGACGCGTGAAGACGCGCTGTTCGACATCTATCGCGTGATGCGTCCGGGTGAGCCACCGACCATCGACTCCGCGCAGGCCATGTTCCAGTCGCTGTTCTTCGACTCGGAGCGCTACGATCTGTCGGCTGTCGGCCGCGTGAAGATGAACATGCGTCTCGAACTCGACGCGCCGGACACCATGCGCACGCTGCGCAAGGAAGACATCCTCGCGGTCATCAAGACGCTGGTCGACCTGCGCGACGGCAAGGGCGAAATCGACGACATCGATCACCTCGGCAACCGGCGCGTGCGCTCGGTCGGCGAGTTGATGGAGAACCAGTACCGTATCGGTTTGCTGCGCATGGAACGCGCGATCAAGGAGCGCATGTCGTCGGTCGATATCGATACGGTCATGCCGCAGGACCTGATCAACGCGAAGCCTGCCGCGGCTGCCGTGCGCGAGTTCTTCGGTTCGTCGCAGCTCTCGCAGTTCATGGACCAGACCAACCCGCTGTCGGAAATCACCCACAAGCGCCGTCTCTCGGCGCTTGGACCGGGCGGTCTGACGCGCGAACGCGCGGGCTTTGAAGTCCGCGACGTGCATCCGACCCACTACGGCCGTATCTGCCCGATTGAAACGCCGGAAGGCCCGAACATCGGTCTGATCAACTCGCTTGCGACCTTCGCGCGCGTGAACAAGTACGGCTTCGTGGAAACGCCTTATCGCAAGGTGAAGGACGGCCGCGTCACCGACGAGGTGGTCTATCTCTCCGCGATGGAAGAGGGCCGTTACCGCGTCGCGCAGGCGAACGTGCCGCTCGATAACAAGGGCCGCTTCACCGACGACCTCGTGATCTGCCGCCACGCCGGCGAAGTGTTGCAGATCACGCCGGACAAGGTCGACTACATGGACGTGTCGCCGAAGCAGCTCGTTTCGGTCGCCGCGGCGCTGATCCCGTTCCTTGAGAACGACGACGCCAATCGCGCGCTGATGGGCTCGAACATGCAGCGTCAGGCCGTGCCTCTGGTGCGCGCCGAAGCGCCGTTCGTCGGCACCGGCATGGAAGGCGTTGTGGCGCGTGACTCGGGCGCTGCGATCGCAGCCCGCCGCACCGGCGTGATCGATCAGATCGACGCGACCCGTATCGTTATCCGCGCGACGGAAGATCTCGATCCGACCAAGTCGGGCGTCGATATCTACCGTCTGATGAAGTACCAGCGCTCGAATCAGTCGACCTGCATCAACCAGCGTCCGCTGGTGAAGGTGGGCGATCAGATCCGCAAGGGCGACATTATCGCTGACGGTCCGTCGACCGATCTCGGTGAACTCGCGCTCGGCCGTAACGTGCTCGTCGCGTTCATGCCGTGGAATGGCTACAACTTCGAAGACTCGATCCTGCTCTCCGAGCGGATTGTGAAGGACGACGTCTTCACCTCGATCCACATCGAGGAATTCGAAGTCATGGCCCGCGACACCAAGCTGGGACCTGAGGAAATCACGCGCGACATTCCGAACGTTTCGGAAGAAGCGCTGAAGAACCTCGACGAAGCCGGCATCGTGTACATCGGCGCGGAAGTCCGCGCCGGCGACATCCTGTGCGGCAAGATCACGCCGAAGGGCGAAAGCCCGATGACGCCGGAAGAAAAGCTTCTGCGCGCCATCTTCGGTGAAAAGGCTTCCGACGTTCGCGACACCTCGCTGCGCGTGCCTCCGGGCGTGCAGGGTACGATCGTGGAAGTCCGCGTGTTCAACCGCCACGGCGTCGACAAGGACGAGCGCGCTCTGGCGATCGAACGGGAAGAAATCGAGCGTCTCGCCAAGGACCGCGACGACGAACAGGCGATTCTGGACCGCAACGTCTATGGTCGTCTGTCGGAGCTGCTGGAGAACCGCCAGGGCATCGCCGGTCCGAAGGGCTTCAAGAAGGACACCAAGATCACCCGTGCGGTGCTCGAGGAGTATCCGAAGTCGCAGTGGTGGCAGTTCGCTTCGCCGAACGACAAGCTGATGGCTGAAATCGAAGCCATGCGGAAGCAGTACGACGAATCGAAGAAGGGCCTTGAACAGCGCTTCCTCGATAAGGTCGAGAAGCTGCAGCGTGGCGATGAATTGCCGCCCGGCGTGATGAAGATGGTCAAGGTCTTCGTCGCGGTGAAGCGCAAGATTCAGCCCGGCGACAAGATGGCGGGACGTCACGGCAACAAGGGCGTGGTGTCGAAGATCGTGCCGATCGAAGACATGCCGTTCCTCGAAGACGGAACGCATGCCGACATCGTGCTCAATCCGCTCGGCGTGCCTTCGCGTATGAACGTCGGCCAGATTCTCGAAACGCATCTTGGCTGGGCCTGCGCAGGCCTCGGCAAGCGGATCGGGCAGGCGGTCGATGCCTACTACGGCCACGGCAAGTCGGACATCAAGCCGCTCAAGGAGACCTTGAAGAAGGTCTACGGCGACGACGAGGTCATCAAGACGCTCAACGATACCGAGTTGATGGAGCTTGGTCGTAACCTGCGTGCGGGCGTGCCGATTGCGACGCCTGTGTTCGACGGCGCCAAGGAGAAGGACATCGAGGACATGCTCGATCTCGCCGGACTCAATAAGTCTGGCCAGTCGACGGTCTACGACGGACGTACCGGCGATCAGTTCGATCGCAACGTGACGGTGGGCTACATCTATATGCTCAAGCTGCACCATCTCGTGGACGACAAGATCCACGCGCGTTCGATCGGTCCTTACTCGCTCGTCACCCAGCAGCCGCTGGGCGGCAAGGCGCAGTTCGGCGGACAGCGTTTCGGCGAAATGGAAGTGTGGGCGCTCGAGGCTTACGGCGCGGCGTACACGCTCCAGGAAATGCTGACCGTGAAGTCGGACGACGTGGCCGGCCGTACCAAGGTGTACGAGGCCATCGTCCGCGGCGACGACACGTTCGAAGCGGGTATCCCGGAATCGTTCAACGTGCTGGTCAAGGAAATGCGCTCGCTCGGCCTTAACGTCGACCTGCACAATTCCAAGCTCGGACCGGCGACGACGTCCGAGGCGGCTGAGTAATCAAGATTTCATGCCCGGCTTACAGAGCCGGGCATCCGCGCCTTGTCTGAACGTCGGGCAGGGCGCGAGACGACCGACAAGTTTCGAATTTGCTGTCGATGACGATCGGCACGCGAGGAGAAGACGATGAACCAAGAAATTATGAATCTCTTCAATCCGACGACTCCGGCTCAGGTCTTCGACCAGATCCGGATTTCGATCGCTTCACCTGAGAAGATTCTGTCGTGGTCCTACGGCGAGATCAAGAAGCCGGAAACCATCAACTACCGCACGTTCAAGCCAGAGCGTGACGGCCTGTTCTGCGCGCGCATCTTCGGGCCGATCAAGGACTACGAGTGTCTTTGCGGCAAGTACAAGCGCATGAAGTACAAGGGCATCATCTGCGAGAAGTGCTCGGTCGAAGTGACCCTGTCGCGCGTCCGGCGCGAGCGCATGGGCCATATCGAACTGGCCGCGCCCGTCGCGCACATCTGGTTCCTGAAGTCGCTGCCTTCGCGCATCGGCCAGTTGCTCGACATGACGCTGAAAGACCTCGAGCGAATTCTTTACTTCGAGTACTACGTCGTTCTGGAGCCGGGTCTCACCGCGCTCAAGGACCGTCAGCTGCTGTCGGAAGAAGAGTATCTCCGCGCGCAGGACGAGTACGGTCAGGACAGCTTCACCGCCATGATCGGCGCGGAAGCGATCCGCGAATTGCTGAAGGGGCTTGAGCTCGAGAAGCTCGATGGCCAGCTTCGCGCCGAGATGGCGGAAACTGAATCCGACATCAAGCACAAGAAGCTCGCCAAGCGCCTGAAGATCGTCGAAGCGTTCCGCGTGTCCGGCAACAAGCCGGAGTGGATGATCATGACGGTGGTACCGGTGATTCCGCCGGACCTGCGTCCGCTGGTGCCGCTGGACGGTGGCCGCTTTGCGACCTCCGACCTGAACGACCTCTATCGCCGCGTCATCAACCGCAACAACCGTTTGAAGCGGCTGATGGAGCTTCGTGCGCCGGACATCATCATCCGCAATGAAAAGCGCATGCTGCAGGAGGCCGTCGACGCACTGTTCGACAACGGCCGCCGTGGCCGCGTCATCACGGGCGCCAACAAGCGCCCGCTGAAGTCGCTCGCCGACATGCTCAAGGGCAAGCAGGGCCGCTTCCGTCAGAACCTGCTCGGCAAGCGCGTCGACTATTCCGGCCGCTCCGTGATCGTCGTCGGTCCCGAACTGCGCCTGCATCAGTGCGGCCTCCCGAAGAAGATGGCGCTCGAACTGTTCAAGCCGTTCATCTATTCGCGGCTCGACGCCAAGGGTCTGTCCACCACCGTGAAGCAGGCGAAGAAGCTCGTTGAAAAAGAGCGTCCCGAGGTTTGGGATATTCTCGACGAGGTTATTCGCGAGCATCCGGTGCTGCTGAACCGCGCGCCGACGCTGCATCGTCTCGGCATTCAGGCGTTCGAGCCAGTGCTGATCGAAGGCAAGGCGATTCAGCTTCACCCGCTGGTCTGCGCGGCGTTTAACGCCGACTTCGATGGTGACCAGATGGCCGTGCACGTTCCGCTGTCGCTTGAAGCGCAGTTGGAAGCGCGCGTCCTGATGATGTCGACCAACAACATCCTGCATCCCGCGAACGGTCAGCCGATCATCGTGCCGTCGCAGGACATCGTGCTGGGTCTCTACTATCTTTCGATCCTGCGCGAAGGCCTGCAGGGCCAGGGCAAGGTCTACCGCGACATGGCGGAGATCGAGCACGCGCTGTTCTCGAAGGTCATCCACCTGCACACCAAGATCAAGTATCGGTGGACCGGGATCGACGAGGAAGGCAAGACGATCTCGAAGATCTACGACACCACCGCCGGCCGCGTCATGCTTGGGCAGGTTCTGCCGAAGCACGGCAAGGTGCCCTTCGACACCATCAACAAGCTGATGACGAAGCGCGAAATCTCCAGCGTGATCGATCAGGTGTACCGTCACTGCGGTCAGAAGGAGACGGTGATCTTCTGCGACCGCATCATGGCGCTCGGCTTCTACAACGCCTTCAAGGCGGGCATTTCGTTCGGCAAGGACGACATGGTCGTGCCGCACGGCAAGTGGAAGATCGTCGATG
>JBOFVL010000059.1:0-143732 GCA_051653085.1 Afipia sp.
TCGTCCAGCCGCGAACGGCAGAGCCACGTAGTTGGCCCGGACGGTCAACCCCGGCCTTCCGGGCGCAACGGGTGCGAACCGTGCGCGCAGACGCCGCATCCTGCTCCGCTTCAAAAGCGCCCTCGAGAAGCGCCCCTCATGAACAGGACTTGCCGAACATACGAGAGGTTCAGAGCACGGGGATTCGTATCCCCATCACGAAATGTTGCAGGGTTATTCCGAGTCTCTCCATGTCGTCCCCGCGCAGGCGGGGACCCATACTCCCTGAGTTCGCGATTTGGCGGAGATGCCGGAGCAGTTTTCTCGCCATCACCACGACGTTCGGTGGTTATGGGTCCCCGCCTACGCGGAGACGACATCGAATATGAAGAGGCGTCTTGTGCCTCATGATGACGTCTGGGGTCTACAGCAGCAAATCCGTCAGATGTGCGATCAGCGGAATGTCCGCCGGCGGCATTGGATAGTCGCGCAGCTTGTTCGCGCGCACCCATGCGAGCTGCTGGCCTTCGCGTGGCGTGACGGTGCCTTCCCATTTCCTGCAGATGTAAAGCGGCATCAGCAGATGGAAGCTGTCATAGCCGTGACTCGCGAAAGTGAGCGGCGCAAGGCATGGTTCTTCCACCTTGATGCCGAGTTCCTCCGCGAGTTCGCGGATCAGCGCGGGCTCCGGCCGCTCGCCGGGCTCGAGCTTGCCGCCGGGAAATTCCCACAGACCGGCGAGGGTCTTGCCCTCGGGCCGCTGCGCGATCAGGACACGGTTGTCCGCATCGATCAGCGCGCAGGCAACGACGAGGGTGAGTTTGATCACGACCGGTAGTCGCCGTTGATGGCGACGTATTCCTTGGTGAGGTCGCAGGTCAGCACGCGGTCGCGGCCCTTGCCGAGGCCGAGTCCCACCTTGATCTGGATTCTCGGCTGCTTCATCAGCGCGGAGACTTCCGCCTCATCATAGGATGGATCGCGCGCGCCCTTGGTGGCGACGCGGATGCCGTTGAACGAGATCGACAGTTTGTCGCGGTTGGCCGGCTCGCCGGCCTTGCCGACCGCCATCACGACGCGGCCCCAGTTGGCGTCCTCGCCGGCAATGGCGGTCTTCACCAGCGGCGAGTTGGCAATCGACATCGCGATCTTGCGCGCCGATGGCTTCGACGTCGCGCCTTCGACCACAACCTCGACCAGCTTGCGCGCGCCTTCGCCGTCGCGCGCGACCTGTTCGGCCAGATCGGCGAGCACGGCGTAAAATGCTTTTATGAAAGCTTTCAGGCGCGGGTCGGACGCACGCGTGATCTTTGGCGCGCCGTTTGCCGCAGCCGCGCCGGTGGCGAATGCGAGCAGCGTGTCCGAGGTCGATGTGTCGCCGTCGATGGTCACGGCGTTGAACGTATCCTCGACGCCGGTCTTCAGCAGCGATTGCAGCGCGGCTGCCGAAATCGGCGCATCAGTGAAGATGAACGACAGCATGGTCGCCATGTCCGGCGCGATCATGCCGGCACCCTTGGCCATGCCGTTGATCGTGACCTTCGCCTTGCCGAGTTTCACGGTGGCGGTCGCGACCTTTGGAAAGGTGTCCGTCGTCATGATCGCGCTGGCGGCGTTCATCCATCCATCGGGCTCGGCGGCCTTTGCGAGATCATCGAGCACGCCATTGAATTTTGTGGCGTCGAGCGGTTCGCCGATCACGCCGGTGGAGGCAAGGAAGATTTTATTGGCGCTGGTGTCCGCCGCCTTCGCGGCAATCGCCGCCGTCAGCGATGTCGCCTGCTTTCCGGTCTTACCCGTGAAGGCGTTGGCGTTGCCGGAATTGACCACCAGCGCGCGCGCTTCGCCGCCCTTGAGCTTGGATCGGCACCAGTCCACCGCGGCGCTCGGGCACTTCGATTTGGTGAACACGCCCGCCACCGTGGTGCCCTTGTCGAACAGCGCCAGCAGCACGTCGGTGCGGTTCTTGTAGCGGATACCTGCGGCGGCCGTTGCGAGGCGCACGCCGTCGATCGGCGGCATGTCGGGAACATTGGTAGGGGCGAGCGGGGAAATGGCGGTGGACATGGGATCAGGGCCTTGGATCGAGGACAATCAGTCGTCATGGCCGGATTTATTCCGGCCATCCACGTCTTACTTCCTTGTCGATGAAGGCCCTAAGACGTGGATGCCCGGGACAAGCCCGGGCATGACGTCAAACTAGAGAACTCGCGAAGAGAAGTCGATTTACTTCTTCTTGGCAGGCGCGGCCGGGGCGGCCTTCGCATCCGGAGCAGCGGCGGCAGGCGCCTCGTCCTTCTTGTCCAGGCGCTCGACCTTGGCTTCCGCGCGCAGCTTGGTGACGTAGTCGGCCTGCGCCTTGCGCACCACGAAGTTCTGGATCTGGCCCTTCACCTGATCGAATTCCGGCGGCTTGCGGTCGCGCGCTTCCTCGACCTTGATGACATGCCAGCCGAACTGCGACTTCACGGGGTCCGAGATTTTTCCCGGCGCGAGCGCGAAGGCAACGGCGGAAAATTCCGGCACCATCTGCTCCTTCGTGAAGAAGCCGAGATCGCCACCGTCCGCAGCGCCTGGGTCCTTCGACTTTTCCTTGGCAAGCTTGGCAAAGTCCGCGCCCTTGTCGAGTTCGGCCTTGATCGCCTTTGCCTCGTCCTCGGTCGGAACCAGGATGTGCCGGGCGTGGACTTCCTTCTCGCCGGACACCTGCTTGGTCGCGTCCTCATAAACCTTCTTCATGGCCTCGTCGGTGACCGCAGCCTTGCCTTCAGTCGCAAGAAGGCTGTCCATCAAAAGCCGGTCGCGTGCGAAGGCGAGCTTCTGCTTGAAATCCGCCGCATCGCCGACCTTCTTGGCTTCGGCCGCCTTGGCGACGATCTTCATGTCGATCAGGAACGCGATCAGATTGTCGCGGCGGGTCGCCGGGTCCATCTGCTGCAGGCTCGGCCCCAGTTCCTCTTCGGCAACCGCCAGGTCGCTCTGGCGAATGTCCGCGCCGTTAACTTTTGCGATCACGGCATTGGCGTCCTGCGCATGAAGCGGCTGGCCAGCGCCCAGAACGACCGTGAGACAAATTGCAGCGGCCGATGTGAGCAGTCCAAGTCGCAGGCCAAGTCCGCTGTGGGAGGCTGTGCGGTTCGGAGAGACGGTCATGGAAAATCCTTATAGGTCAAAGTCGGGGCGGTTCGGGGTGCGGGACACTCGCCCAACCGATGTCCAGAAGCAACGCGAAAAAGCCGTCAAAATCATGAAATCCTTGACAGGTTCGCGCGTTGACAAGGCTTTGGACGGCCCATATCTCTGCCCGCAGGCGCGCCTGGCTGCCGCGGGGTGTTTTGCCGCGGTCGAGCGGGTGAACCTCGGAATTCGCTTCCCGCACTCATTCTCAAGAATTCGCGCAAGGGCTTGTCCCCGCAAGCAATTCTGGGGATGCGCCTGACACGGGTCTCATAAGGTTCTTGGGCTGCGGCGATCGCGGCCGCAATGCCAAACTGTAAGACAGGAATTCTTCATGCTCGGCGCGCTCGCCCGCAAGTTTTTCGGCTCCGCCAATGACCGGCGGATCAAGGGGTACCAATCCCGCGTCGATGCCATCAATGCGCTCGAACCCGAGATCGCGGCGCTGTCCGACGAGGCCCTGAAGGCGCGGACGGTCGAGTTCCGCAAACAGCTCGCGGAAGGCAAGGCCCTCGACGATCTGCTGGTGCCCGCATTCGCGACCGTTCGCGAAGCCGCCAAGCGTACCCTCGGTCAGCGCCATTTCGACGTGCAGATGATCGGCGGCATGGTGCTGCATGAGGGCGACATCGCCGAGATGAAAACCGGCGAAGGCAAGACGCTGGTTGCGACACTCGCGGTCTATCTCAATGCGCTCGCCGGCAAGGGCGTTCACGTCGTCACCGTCAACGACTACCTCGCCAAGCGCGACTCCGAATGGATGGGCCAGGTTTACGGCTTCCTCGGCATGACCACGGGCGTGATCGTCCACGGTCTCGACGATACTGAGCGTCAGGCAGCCTACGCCAAGGACATTACCTACGGCACCAACAACGAATACGGCTTCGACTATCTGCGCGACAACATGAAGTACCGGCTCGAGGACATGGTCCAGCGCGGTCACTCCTACGCCATCGTCGACGAAGTCGACTCGATCCTGATCGACGAGGCGCGCACGCCGCTTATTATTTCCGGCCCGCTCGACGACCGCTCCGAATTCTACAACACCATCGATACCTACATTCCGAAGCTGGAGAAGGTCGCCGACTTCGAGGTTGACGAGAAGCAGCGCACGGTGACGCTGACCGAAGCCGGCATGGAGAAGATCGAGAACCTTCTGCAGGAAGCCGGTCAGCTCAAGGGCGACTCGCTCTACGACGTCGAGAACGTCTCCGTCGTCCATCACATCAACCAGGCGCTGCGCGCGCACTCGCTGTTCCAGCGCGACAAGGACTACATCGTCCGCGACGGCGAAGTGGTTATCATCGACGAATTCACCGGCCGCATGATGCCGGGCCGCCGCTATTCGGAAGGCCTGCATCAGGCGCTGGAGGCCAAGGAACATCAGCCGGTCCAGCCGGAAAACCAGACGCTGGCCTCGATCACCTTCCAGAACTACTTCCGCATGTACGACAAGCTGGCCGGCATGACCGGCACGGCGGCGACCGAAGCGGACGAACTGTTCGACATCTACAAGCTCGAGGTCATCGAAGTTCCGACCAACGTGCCGATCGCGCGCTTGGACGAGGACGACGAGGTCTATCGCACGGCGGAGGAAAAGCATCGCGCGATCCTGGCCGAGATCGAGCGCGCCAATGCGCGCATGCAGCCGGTGCTGGTCGGCACGGCGTCGATCGAGAAGTCCGAAGTGCTCGGCGAGTATCTGGCGAAGAACGGCTACAAGCAGATCGACTTCAACAATCCGAAGGCGATGGAAAAGCTGTATGCCGCCGCGCGCGCGGGCAAGCCGGCCAAGCTGTTCGCCGTGCTGAACGCGCGCTTCCACGAACAGGAAGCCTACATCGTCGCTGAAGCCGGCGTGCCCGGCGCGATCACCATCGCCACCAACATGGCGGGCCGCGGTACCGACATCAAACTCGGCGGCTCGCTCGAGATGCGCGCTGCGGCTGCCACCGCAGGCATTGAGGGCGAGGCCGAGAAACAAAAGATCGTCGATCAGATCAAGGCCGACATCGAGCGGTTCCGCGACGTGGTGCTGAAGGCTGAGGAAACCGTCGATCTCAACCCGGACAAGCCCGGCACGAAGACGATCCAGAAGCCCGGCGGCCTCTACATTATCGGTTCCGAACGCCACGAGTCACGCCGCATCGACAACCAGTTGCGCGGCCGCGCCGGCCGTCAGGGCGATCCGGGCCGCACCAAGTTCTATCTTTCGCTCGAAGACGACCTGATGCGCATCTTCGGATCGGACCGGCTCGACACCATGCTGACGCGCCTTGGCCTCAAGGAAGGCGAGGCGATCATCCATCCGTGGATCAACAAGGCGCTCGAGAAGGCGCAGCAGAAGGTCGAAGCGCGCAACTTCGACATCCGCAAGAATCTGCTCAAGTTCGACGACGTGCAGAACGATCAGCGCAAGGCAATCTTCGATCAGCGCATCGATTTGATGCGCGATCAGAACGTGGCCGAGACCGTCGCCGACATGCGCCACGCGCTGGTCGACGAACTGGTCAGCAAGCATGTGCCCGAGCACGCCTATGCGGAGCAGTGGGACGTTGCCGGGCTGCGGGACGAACTGAAGCGCGTGCTCGATCTCGACCTGCCGGTCGAGGATTGGGCCAAGGAAGAAGGCATCGCCGACGAGGAGATGCTGGCGCGCATCGAGCAGCGCGTCGATGAGCGGATGGCCGCGAAGTCGGCCCAGTTCGGTCCCGACGTGATGCGCTATGTCGAGAAATCGATCCTGCTGCAGACGCTGGATCATTTGTGGCGCGAGCATCTGGTGATGCTGGACCATCTGCGTCAGGTGATCGGCCTGCGCGGCTACGGCCAGCGCGATCCGCTGCAGGAATACAAGTCCGAGGCGTACAACCTGTTCGAGGGCCTGATCGCTCACCTGCGCGAAGCGGTGACTGCACAACTGATGCGGGTCGAAATCGTGCCGCCGGATGAGCAGCCCGAATTGCCGCAGATGGAAGCACACAAGCTCAATCCGAACACGGGCGAAGACGAAATGGCGTTCGCGCAGGCATCACTCGTGCCGGTGGCGGCCTCGGAGCGCGATCCGAACAATCCCGCGACGTGGGGCAAGGTCGGCCGCAACGAGGATTGCCCGTGCGGCTCCGGCAAGAAGTTCAAGCACTGCCACGGCAAGTACGCCTGACCGGCACCGTTCGATCCCAAACAAAAACGCCGCTCATTCGAGCGGCGTTTTTTTATGAAGTAACTAGGCATGATCCCGAAAAGTGGAAACCGGTTTTCGGATCAGATCATGCCCAAAAGAATCACTAGCGGACGGTGGACCAGCGGCTGTCGAACGAATTCGCCTGCACGGGAGGCTGGGCGCCTGCCAGCGACTGCTGCGGCGCTGGCGCTGCGGGAGCCGTTGCTGCTGCGACGGGCGCAGGGGCTGCGGGCTTGGCTTGCGGCTGGGCCTGAGCCTGCTGCGGACGATCCAGCGGGATCACGCGCGGCGGGGCGCTCTTGGCGGCCTCTTTCGTCGGTCCGGCCGATTTCGCCTTCGGCGCAACGGTAACCGCAGGTTTCGCCGGCGCGGCCGCAGCTACAGGCTCGGGATCCGAACCGCGCAGGCCGACGCTGCGTGACAGTTTGGTGAGGAAGCCTTCGGACGAACCTGCGCTCGCGTTGGCATTGGAACTGGTGGAAGAGGCCGGCGCGCTGCGCGATGTTGCCGCAGGCGTGGCAGCGACCATCGGCTCGCTGGTGGCGGACGTGAAGCTGAATGACGGCGCAGGATCCGGCGCGCGCGGAATGGTCGCGTGCGAAGGCACGGTGCCCGGAGCGGGCAGATAGGACGCGACCGTGTAGTCGGTGACGTCCTTGTCGATCGCCGCTTCGCCTTCCGGCAGCTTGGATGCGAACACTGGATGCATGCCGCCATCGATGCCGGCGCGCGACCGTGCGGTCGGCGTGCCGCGCGAGACCAGTTGCGCGGTCTTCAATTCATCCTGACGCTGCTTGTCCTGAACGGCTTCGGCAACCTCGGGCGAGACCTGATAGGCCGGGCACTGCGCGGAGGCGTTGAATGTCAGCGGGCGGGTCGCGTTGGCGGGCTTCTCCGCGTCGAAGACATACTTCTTCTCGCAGAAATCGACTTTCGGTTCCTGCTTGGTGACCTCGAAGTGATCGTTGCCTTCCTTGATCATCTTCCAGAACGGCATGTTCGGATTGTTGCGATGGCGGGCCATGTTCTGCGGCGTCATGCGGAACGGATAGGCCTGCACCTGAAACGCGTTCTGGCCGCCGAAGAAGGACTCACGGCCCAGCGCATAGATTTCCGAAATCTGTTCGTCGGTCATCGCGTAGCAACCGCGCGACGAACAATCGCCGTGGACCATCAGTTGCGAGCCGCTGCGTCCCCACGCTTTGTCGTAGGCATTGGGGTAGCCCATGTTGAACGACAGATAATACGCCGACGTCGGGTTCATCTGCGCGGGCGTGATCGAGTAGAAACCTTCCGGCGCCTGCCGGTCGCCTTCCTTGACCTTCGGCCCGAGATCTCCCGACCAGCGGCAGATCGGATAGGTTTTGAGCAGCGCGAAGCGGCCGTTGCGATCCTGCTTCCAGACCTCGAGCTCGGCCTCCTGCTTGAACAGGCGGACAAGCATCGGCGAGCCCTTGTCCATGTTCTTGGATTCGATATCGGCGAGCAGCTTGTCGGGAATCGGGCGATTGGCCTTCGAACTCGGCGAGAGCTGTTCGCCGTTGCATCCGGCGAGCAGGACGCCAGCCGCGAGCGCAGCCGACGTCACCAGCGCGCGAATATGCGTGCGGTCGATCAATGCAAGGCTCCGCGGAAAACCGGCAATCCCCATACTCCGGCTAGACCCAAGACTAAACCCAAGACCAGACCTCAAGACCGGTGGCTAGATCGTCTTCCGGCAAAGTGGCGCGCAGGAGGCGGCCGGAAAACGCTGTCCGTCTAAATAGGTCGCACGTGTTTTCGTCGTAAAAGCGGCGTTCGCTTTTTGGCTAAAAACGTGCGTGAGCAATTGAGCAATTATTATCCTTAAATACCCCCCTGTCGCAAGCCGAAGGGGCCGTTCCGGTGCGACCCGAACGGCTTTATGGTCAACGCTAAGTAAATCAAATGACTGGCGAAAAACGGATGAGGCTGAAGAAGGCCTGTCCAGAAAAAGCCACGATGTGACTTCGCCGCCGGATCGAGCCGGTCAGGCCCGTGCGGAACGCTCAGCCGAGACGGCGGCCGATATCGAGAAACTTCTGGCGGCGCTGGTCGCGGACGGCCTTCGAATCGAGGCTCCGCAGGTCGTTGAAGGCCTGCGCGATGGCATCGCCGGTCCGGGCCACCATGGCCTGCGGGTCGCGGTGTGCGCCCCCTGGCGGCTCCTTCAGGATGGTGTCGATCACACCGAAGCGGGCAAGATCCTGCGCGGTGATCTTCATGTTGATGGCGGCTTCCTGCGCCTTGGTCGAGTCACGCCACAGGATCGACGCGGCGCCTTCCGGTGAGATCACGCTGTAGACCGCGTGTTCGAGCATCAGCACGCGATTCGCGGTGGCGATCGCGATAGCGCCGCCCGAGCCGCCTTCGCCGATGATGACAGCGACGTTCGGCACACCGAGGTTGAGACAGGCGTCGGTGGAGCGCGCGATCGCTTCCGCCTGTCCGCGTTCTTCAGCGCCGATGCCGGGATAGGCGCCCGCAGTGTCCACCAGCGACAGCACCGGAATGCCGAAGCGATCGGCCATTTCCATCAGCCGCACGGCCTTGCGATAGCCTTCAGGCTTGGCCATGCCGAAATTGTGCTTGAGGCGGGTTTCGGTGGTCGAACCCTTTTCCTGGCCGATCACGCAGATGCTTTCGCCGCGGAAACGTCCGAAGCCGCCGATCAGCGCTTCGTCGTCGCCGAACTTGCGGTCGCCCGCGAGTGGCGTGAACTCGGTGATGAGCGACTTGACGTAGTCCACGCAATGCGGCCGCAGCGGATGGCGCGCGACCTGTGTCTTCTGCCAGGGCGTCAGATTGGCATAAAGCTCGTTGAGCGCCTGCGACGCCTTGTCCTCGATGCGCGAGACTTCTTCACTGATGTCGCTGCCGCTGGCGGCAAGCGCGCGCAACTCGTCCACCTTGGAATCGAGTTCGGCGACAGGTTTTTCAAAATCGAGATAACTGCGCATCGGGTCCGGCATGTCGCGAATATAGGGATTGGGGCGCTCAGGCGAAGGGCGTCCAAAACGGTTAATTCAGTTGCGGGGTCGGGTCTGTGCGCCTTTCAAGTCAAGAAGTGCGCCCAAGTCAAGCACGGCGGTGAAAAGTGCCGATATTGCTAGTGTCCCGAATCCGAAGTTCGCCCGGTTTTACAGCATTTTCCATAGCGAACTTCGGATTCGAAGGGACACTAGCCAAATGTAATTCCAGTGTGGCTTTGGTTCGCAAGTCCGCAAACGGAGCCTGCTTGGAGGACGAAGCGGACTTGCGAACCGCCACACTGGTGTTTTCAGTAACTCATTTATCCGCCAGCGGGTGCAGATCGCGCACCAGGCTCTTCAGCCGTTCTTCGACGATGTGGGTATAGATCTGGGTCGTGGAGATATCAGTGTGGCCGAGCAGCGTCTGGACGATTCGTAAATCGGCTCCATTATGCAGCAGGTGAGACGCAAAGGCGTGACGCAGCACGTGCGGGCTGACGAGGCGCGGTGCAATGCCGGCAGCCTCCGCGAGTTCCTTGAGATCGCGCGCAAAATGCTGCCGCGTCAGATGGCCGCTCTCGCCCGATGATGGAAACAGCCATTTCGAGGCAGATGACGATTTCTTTTGCTCGCGCTGGAGGGCATCCAGCGCGGAGAGGTAATCCGCCATGGCCTGCTTGGACGACTCGTTGAGCGGGACCAGCCGCTCCTTGTTGCCCTTGCCGCGCACGACGATCATGCGGGCGTCGCGCCGCGCGGCCGACAGCGGCAGCGCCACCAGTTCAGAGACGCGAAGTCCTGTTGCATAAAGAATTTCCAGCAGGCAGGCGAGCCGTAATGCGCGCAGCTTTTGCAGCGGCGATTGCTCCGGCGCCTCAATCAGATTTTTCGCCTGCGTGAGAAGACGATCGACGTCCGCGATGGACAATACCTTCGGCAGCGCGCGTCCGCGTTTCGGGCCGGACAGGATCGCGGCGGGATCATCGCTGCGCACACGTTCGCTCAGGAGAAAGCGGAACAGATGCCGCGTCGATGACAGCTTGCGCGCCACGCTCGACGACTTGAAGCCGCGGGTGTCGAGGTCCGCGAGATAGTCGCGCAGGATCTGGGTGTCTGCGTCGCGCAACGTCGATTTGCGCCGTGCGAGAAATTCGGAGAGGTCTTCAAGGTCGCCGCGATAGGCGTCGAGCGTGTTGTCGCCTGCGCCCTGTTCGGCCGCGAGCATGTCGAGAAACAGACTGGTCAGCCGTGCGTCGGAGGATTTGTCGCGGGGCATGATCCTCCGCCGATCTACTTCTTGAGGAATCTGTCGGGAGGAACACTGACTGTTATTTCGCGAGGCTTTGGATTGACGAAATTGGCGAGCGCAAAGATACCGCCATAGATCAGCCCGCCGATGATCGCGACGACAGTCAGGAAGCGAAACAGACTAGGCATCTACGAGTGTCCCGTATCCGACGTTTGGTTCATTTTGCAGCGCGTCCTGGCAAACGTAGGATACGAAAGGACACTCGCAAACTATGATTCTAGTGATCCTTTGGTTCTGACATTCGTAAAGTGCCCGCGAAGGATATGGTACGAATGTCAGAACCGGATCACTAGCCTCGGAATTAACCTTTGAAATGTGAGCCGCGTTAACCAGCGGAACAGCCGCTCGAAGTACCAACATGTTCGGGCCGTTTCGGCAAGAGTCTCCAGACTCGCGAGCCATCACACTAGCGGTGGTATCCGCAGGAGTAGTATAGGTGACGTATCAGCCGTTTGCGCGGCCCACCGAACCCTAAAGCGAGATGACCGAGACCGCAGCCAAACATCAGGACGGTATGACCCATGAGGCCGAGATTGTCGCGGCTCTGGGCAACCGGTCGGTCGTGCTTGTGGGGATGATGGGATCGGGCAAATCGACCATCGGACGCCGCCTCGGTACGCGGCTTCATGTTCCCTTTCTCGATGCCGATCATGAAATCGAGATCGCGCATGCCGGCCTGACTGTCTCCGAGATTTTCGCGCAGCACGGCGAGCCTTATTTTCGCGACGGCGAGGCGCGGGTGATCGCGCGCCTGCTGGAGGGCGGTCCATCCGTCATCGCGACCGGCGGCGGCGCGGTCATGCGCGAGGAGACGCGCAACCGGATTCGCGACAAGGCGGTCTCGGTCTGGCTTCGGGCCGACGGCGACGTGATTCTGAGGCGGGTCAAGCGCCGTGCCGACCGGCCGCTGCTGCAAACCGCCGATCCGGCCGCGACCATCGAACGCCTGATCGGGGAACGCAGCCCATTCTATCAACTCGCCGATCTCGCGATTGCCTCGCGGGATGTGCCACATGAGAAAATCGTCGAGGAATGCGTCGAGGCGATTCATGCGTATCTGTTGTCCGGTGGCACGGCTTCACCCACTGCTAGCGAAACAAAATGAGCGCTCCCATCAAGACGACCAATCCGGTGACCGTCGACGTCGCCCTCGGCGACCGCGCCTATGACATTGTCATCGGCCGCGATGTCCTGCCGTCGCTCGGTCATCGTATTGCGGAATTACGGCCCGGCGCGCGCACCGCCATCGTCACCGATCGCACCGTGGCAAAGCACTGGCTCGGCAAGACCGAAGCTGCGCTCGCGGATGCCGGCATCGCATCCTCGCGCATCGTGGTGGGCGAGGGCGAAGCGTCCAAGAGCTACGCGGTGTTGCAAGAGGTCTCTGAGGCGCTGATCGCGGCAAAGATCGAACGCAACGACCTGGTCATCGCGCTTGGCGGCGGCGTGATCGGCGATCTTGCCGGGTTTGCAGCATCGATCGTCCGGCGCGGCGTTGATTTCGTGCAGGTGCCGACATCATTATTGGCGCAGGTCGATTCGTCGGTTGGCGGCAAGACCGGAATCAATTCGCCGCATGGCAAGAATCTTGTCGGCGCGTTTCATCAACCGGTACTGGTGGTCGCCGATACGGCGGTGCTCGATACGCTGTCGCCACGGCAATTCCGCGCGGGCTACGCCGAAGTCGCCAAATACGGCGTGCTGGGCGATTCGGAGTTCTTCGATTGGCTGGAAGCCAATCATGCGGAGATTTTCTCAGGGAGTGCCGCGCGCGAGCACGCCATCGCGATGAGTTGCCGCGCCAAGGCGGAGATCGTGGCGCGCGACGAGCGCGAAACCGGCGACCGCGCATTGCTCAATCTCGGACACACCTTCGGCCATGCGCTCGAAGCGGCGACAGGTTTTTCCGACCGGCTGTTCCACGGCGAAGGCGTTGCGGTCGGCATGGTGCTGGCCGCCGAATTCTCTGCGCATCTGAACATGATTCCTGCATCGGATGCGGCGCGCGTGCAACGTCATCTTGCGACTGTCGGTCTGTCGACACGCTTGCAGGACATCGCCGGCTTCCAGCAGGAAGGTCTCGCGGACGCCGACACGCTGATGGCGCTGATGGCGCAGGACAAGAAGGTGAAGCGCGGGCGTCTCACTTTCATTCTGCTGGAAAAGATCGGCAAGGCCGTCATCGCCAACGACGTCGATCCGTCGACGGTTCGCAGTTTCCTGCAAGAAAAATTATCGGGGTGAGGGCGATGCTGTCTGGGCACGTGATGCCGGGACGTTTCTCCGGGGAAGCATCGCGTAAAGATGAGGCGGTCGCGGGACAAGCATGAACTCAGCCGTTCTCAATTTGCTCATCGCCATCTTCCTGCTCGCCGCCAATGCATTCTATGTGGCGGCGGAATTTGCGCTCGTGAAGAGTCGCGGGTTTCGCGTCAGGGCCATGGCTGAGCAGAACCGCTTCGGTGCCCGCCTGCTGCAAAAAATGATGGGAAACATTGAAGCCTATCTCGCCTGCTGCCAGCTAGGCATCACCATGGCCTCGCTCGGCCTCGGCTGGGTTGGCGAGCCGACCGTTTCGGCATTGCTCAAGCCTGTTCTCGAACCGCTCGGGATGCCGGACTCCGCGCTGCACTTCACAGCGTTCCTGACCGGCTTTCTGGTGTTTTCCTCGCTGCATATCGTCATCGGCGAGCAGGTGCCGAAAACGCTCGCAATCAGGGAGCCAATCCCGGTTTCGCAATGGATCGCGTATCCGCTCTACGTATCCTATCTCGCTTTCTATCCACTCAACTGGCTGCTCAACACCGCGTCGCGGGCGATTCTGCGCCTGCTCGGCGTGCGAGAATCCTCGCAGAACGAAATTCTCACCGATTCCGAGATTGAAGGGCTCGTGGGGGAATCGGCCGAGCACGGCAAAATGGAAAGTGGCGAGGCCGAATACATCCAGAACGTTTTCCGGTTTGGCGACCTGGCCGTGTCCGATGTCATGGTCCATCGCACCAAGATGATCAGCGTCAATGCGGACGGGCCGCCCGACGCGGTCATTCGCGGAATCCTCGAATCGGAATACACTCGCATTCCGCTCTGGCGCGAGAAGCCAGAGAACATTATCGGCGTCTTGCACGCAAAGGATCTGCTGCGCGCCATCCGCACGAGCGACGGGGACCTCTCCAAGATCGATGTCGCCGCGATTGCGCTGCCGCCGTGGTTCGTGCCGGAGATGCGGCCGCTGTCCGAGCAGCTCAAGGCGTTCCGCCGCCGCAAGACCCACTTTGCCCTTGTGGTCGACGAATACGGCGAAGTCGAAGGCCTTGTCACGCTTGAGGACATTTTAGAGGAAATCGTCGGCGATATTTCCGACGAGCATGACGTCGTCGTGGCCGGCGTGCGCGCGCAGCCGGACGGTTCCGTCGTGGTCGACGGATCGGTGCCGATACGCGATCTCAACCGCGCGATGGACTGGCATCTGCCGGACGAGGAGGCGACCACCATCGCCGGTCTCGTCATTCACGAGGCGCGTTCGATCCCCGATCGCGGCCAGAGTTTTACGTTTCACGGATTCCGGTTCAGGGTGCTGCGGCGCGAGCGAAACCGCATCACGGCTTTGCGCATTGTGCCGCTGCCGCGCGAAAGCGACATGCCGGAGAAGAAGCCGAAGGCGGGAACGGCGTTTTAGCGAGCCACGCAGCCCGGTAGTGGCTAGTGCTTGCAGGCTTTCGCAGGCGCGGGGCGACGGCCGTCTTCATCCGGTGCATAGGCATGAATCGCCAGCGCGTGGACGGAGCCCGACAGTTCCGGCGCCAGCAGTGAATTTATCATGCGGTGGCGGTCGATCCGGGTCTTCCCTTCGAAGGCCTTCGACACGATATAAACCCTGAAATGGGTCTCGCCGCCCGGCCTGTGGCCCGCATGACCCTCATGCAGATGAGACTCATCCGCGACATCAAGGCTTTCGGGGCTGAAAGCTTCGCTCAACTTCTTTGTGATGTGATCTTTTGCGGTCATGATCTGCGCAATATCGTGCGTTATTCGGTCAGGTCAATGGCCGCATCAATTGCGGTTCACCCACGTGAAGGTGTATGATCCGCGTTCGCGAAAAATTCGTGTCAAGACTTGAAGCTTTCAGCAAGGCATCGTCATAGTCAGCCATGGCCATCGACTCATCCAAATTCTTCGACAGCATCCGCGTCAAACCCAACAAGCTGAGCGCGAAGCAGCAAGCTGCTGCGCGCGAGGAAGCTGTGATGTGCGAGGCACCCGGTTGCAAGAACAAGGGCGGACATCGCGCGCCCAAGGGCCGTGGCCACGAGAGGGAATACTGGCACTTCTGTCTCAATCACGTCCGCGAATACAATCAAGGTTACAACTTCTTCCAGGGCATGGCGCCGGATGCGGTCGCCAGCTACCAGAAGGACGCGCTGACCGGCCATCGCCCGACCTGGAAGATGGGCGCGAACGGCGGCACCAAAGGCAAGAAGGGCAAATCGGATATCGACATGGACGGCGCGTCCGATCCGTTCAAGATGTTCGACGAAATGAACGGGCGCGCGAAGTGGCGTCCGGGTCCCGGCAGCGCAAATGCGGAGCCGAAGGAAGAGACGCGCAAGATTTTCAACGCCGAGAAGAAAGCGTTGCTGGTCATGGGCCTCGGCCCCGACGCCACGCTTGAAACCGTGAAGGCGAAATACAAGCTCCTGGTGAAGCAGCATCATCCCGACGCGAACGGCGGCGACCGTTCGACCGAGGATCGCCTGATCGAAATCATCAAGGCCTACAATTATCTCAAGACGGTTGTCCGCGCGACCTGATTAGGTTCGCCTTTTCGGACGCGCGCGTTGCTCCGAAACTGTCTTCTTGCTCGAAGCCATCTTCTTCTTCGCTGAAGAAGGTTTGCGCGCGTGATAGGTCAGCGCCAGTCCGATGCAGTGGCGCAGCGCCTTTTCGGGGATCTTACTCGTCGCATCGAACAGGATGCTCCGGTTGCCGCCATATTCCATCTCGGTTGGATAAAGCTCGCGGAACGTTTCGACCAGATTGGTCTGGCAATGGAAATACATTGCGATCCGGTCGTCATCCGCCTTCACGCGGTCGATCCGGATCGTGCTGCCGCTGCCGGTCTCGGTGGTGAGATAGCTGGGCTGACCCCACTTCAGCGTCTCCTCCAGCGCTCCGACGCCATCGATCGTCTCGGCGGTCTGGAAGATGATCTCGCGAAGCGCCTTCAGTCTCGTGCGGACGGCTGTGGGATAGGCCGCGAAGATCTTCGCAACGCTCTTGTCCCGGAAGGTGCGCTCCGTTTTTCGCTTCACCGAAAGTTCTCCCTCATGCGGAGCGGCGTTTGTGCCGGTCGCGCCAGCGGTAGATCGCCCACCCCACGCATCCGACGACGATGATGCCGCCGGCCAGAGGCAACCCGTAATGCTCGATCTTCATGCCCCATTGTTCGGCGGCGGAGCCGGCCAGCACGCCCGGCAGAATATGCGCGGGCGCCCATAACAAGATGGCTGCGGCATTGACGGGATAGAAACGCTGCGGCGGCATGCCGAGCGCTCCGGCCGTGATCGGCACCGCGGCGCGAACCGGCGGCACGAAGCGCGCGAACAGCACCGCAAGCGTGCCATAGTGGACGAAGAAGGTTTCGGCCTGCGCCACGATCGCCGGATAGTTCGACATCGGCCAGGAGGTCAGCACCTCGCGCTGGCTCCTGCGGCCGATGAAGTAGGCCAGGCCGTCCCCGATAACGGCTCCGGCAATCGCCGCCGCCAGCACCGGCACGAGCTTCAGGCTGCCACCCGGCACCAGCGCGCTCAGCGCGACGATAATGGTCGATCCCGGTACCAGCGACCCCAGAATGGGGATGGCTTCGAGAAGCGCGGCCAGGAAAATGACCGCATAGGCGAATTCGTCGTGCAGCGACACGAAGCCGATCAGTTCATGGAGATAGGATTTCACCCGGTGTCCGATGCTGGCGTCATTCCAAGATCGGACAACATACACCGGCGCAACCGGCGGCAAACCGCCGGGAATGCTGCAAAGCGGCCGTTCCGGCGCGGGAGCATCCCGCCGCGTTCCCCAACAATCGCAGGGCAGACCTACCAAACCTGCGGAAATAGACTATCTAGATGATAAGACAGCGGAACTTTCATCGCCCGGCGGGCTTCTGCCATTCGCATCTGTCTGCTAGGCTGACATTCGCAACCCCACCCGCAGCAAGTACGTCTGGTTTCGGGAGCATCCGGGACCACGGAGGATTGATGAGCGCCGCCACGACTCTATCGCAGGAATCCACGAACCTCCCCGACATGAAAGTGTCGGTTCGTCAGGTCTTCGGTATCGACAGCGATCTCGAGGTTCCTGCCTATTCCAACAGCGATCCGCATGTACCGGACGTCGATTCGGATTACCGCTTCGATCGCGCCACCACGCTCGCCATTCTCGCCGGCTTCTCCAAGAACCGCCGCGTCATGGTCACGGGATTTCACGGCACCGGCAAATCGACCCATATCGAGCAGGTCGCAGCGCGGCTGAACTGGCCCTGCGTGCGCGTCAACCTCGACAGCCACATCAGTCGTATCGATCTGGTCGGCAAGGACTCCATCGTCGTCAAGGATGGCAAGCAGGTCACGGAATTCCGTGACGGCATTCTGCCATGGGCGCTTCAGCACAATGTCGCGCTGGTGTTCGACGAATACGACGCCGGCCGTCCGGACGTGATGTTCGTGATCCAGCGCGTGCTCGAAGTCTCCGGCCGTCTGACGCTGCTCGACCAGAACAAGGTCATCAAGCCGCATCCGGCGTTCCGTCTGTTCTCGACCGCGAACACCATCGGTCTCGGCGATACCTCGGGCCTCTATCACGGTACGCAGCAGATCAACCAGGGTCAGATGGACCGCTGGTCGATCGTGACCACGCTGAATTATCTGCCGCATGACGAGGAAGTCGAAATCGTACTCGCCAAGGCGAAGCACTATCGCACCGATGCCGGTCGCGACACCGTCAACAAGATGGTTCGTCTCGCGGATCTGACGCGTAACGCTTTCGCCAATGGTGATCTCTCCACGGTGATGAGCCCGCGCACGGTCATCACCTGGGCGGAAAACGCCGAGATCTTTGGCGACATCGGTTTTGCGTTCCGTGTCACCTTCCTGAACAAGTGCGACGAACTCGAGCGCCCGCTGGTGGCAGAGTTCTATCAGCGCTGCTTCAATGCCGAGTTGCCGGAGAGCGCGGTCAACGTGGCGTTGAGCTAAGCTACTTCCCTCTCCCCTTGTGGGAGAGGGTGCCGAGCAGCCGAAGGCTGCGAGGCGGGTGAGGGGTTCAGGATAGACGCTTAACCCCTCACCCGGCTCGCCTCCGCTTCGCTCCGGCGATCCACCCTCTCCCACAAGGGGAGAGGGGCAAAGGGTGCAAGATCGAAGCGATGAGCACGTCGAATATCAAGTTCAGGACCGGGTCCAAGGAATCGCCGACGGAGCCGTTCAAGCGCGCGGTGACCTCCGCGTTGCGCGCCATCGCCAAGCAGCCCGAGCTTGAAGTGACATTCGCTGCTGAGCGTCCGGGCTTGTCGCCCGGCAAGGCGCGCCTGCCTGAACCGGCGCGCAAGCTAACCCGCAAGGATGCCGCCATCGTGCGCGGCCATGCGGACTCCATTGCGCTGAGAATTGCCTGTCACGATCCGAAGGTTCATCGCAAGCTGGTGCCCGGCAATCCGCAGGCGCGCGGTGTGTTCGATGCGGTCGAGCAGGCGCGGGTCGAGGCTATCGGTGCCAAGCGCATGAGCGGCGTTGCCAAGAACCTCACGGCGATGCTCGACGATCATTTTCACCGCGGCAAATACGACGAGATCACCGACCGCGCCGATGCGCCTTTGGCCGATGCGTTGGCGATGATGGTGCGCGAACGGCTGACCGGCCTCGCGCCGCCGGTGGCCGCGCGCAAGATGGTCGATCTCTGGCGGCCCGTTCTCGAGGACAAGATCGGTCCGCGCCTCGATATTCTGAAGAACTTTACTGAGGATCAGGCCCGCTTCGGCGACGCGATCCACGATCTGCTGCAGGCGCTGGAACTCGGCGACGACAGAAACGCGGATCAGGAAGAGGACGAGAATCAGGACGACAACCGCGACGGCGAGAAGGATCAGTCCGGCGCAGATGGTTCTCCCGAGACCGAGTCCGCGGAGGAGATGAGCGCCGATCAGTCGCAATCCTCCACCGAGGAAATGTCGGAAAACGCGATGGAGAGCACGCAGGCGTCCGCCAGCGACGCTTTCGACGACAATGAGATGGGCGAGGATGAGACGCCGGGCGAGGCGCATCGCCCGCCCAACCGCGGCGGCAACGAGCCGCGCGGGCCGGAATATCATGCCTTTGCGCCCAAGTTCGACGAGGTCGTGTCGGCGGAGGACCTGTGCGAGCATGACGAACTGGAGCGGCTGCGCAGCTATCTCGACAAGCAGCTCGCGCATTTGCAGCACATCGTCGCGCGGCTGGCCAATCGTTTGCAGCGCAAATTGATGGCGCAGCAGAACCGCGCCTGGGAATTTGATCTCGAGGAAGGCATTCTCGATCCGGCGCGGTTGTCGCGCGTGGTCACCGACCCGCATCATCCGCTGTCGTTCATGCACGAGAAGGAAGCGACCTTCCGTGACACGGTGGTGACGCTGCTGCTCGATAATTCCGGCTCGATGCGCGGGCGGCCCATCACGGTGGCTGCAACCTGCGCTGATATTCTGGCGCGGACGCTGGAGCGCTGCGGCGTCAAGGTTGAGATTCTCGGCTTCACCACGCGCGCGTGGAAGGGCGGTCAGTCGCGCGAGGCGTGGCTGGCGGCGGGCAAGCCTGCCAATCCGGGCCGTCTCAACGATCTGCGGCACATCATCTACAAATCCGCCGATGCGCCGTGGCGGCGCGCGCGGAAGAATCTCGGACTGATGATGCGCGAGGGCCTGCTCAAGGAGAACATCGACGGCGAGGCGCTCGACTGGGCGCACAAGCGGCTGCTCGGTCGCTCAGAGCAGCGCAAGATTTTGATGATGATTTCGGACGGTGCGCCGGTCGACGACTCCACGCTGTCGGTCAATCCCGGCAACTATCTCGAGCGGCATCTGCGCCACATCATCGAAGAGATCGAGACCCGCTCGCCGGTCGAACTGATCGCCATCGGCATCGGCCATGACGTCACGCGCTATTATCGCCGCGCGGTGACCATCGTGGACGCGGAAGAACTGGGCGGTGCGATTACCGAGAAGCTGGCCGAACTGTTCAGCGAGACCCATGTCGAGGCGCCATCGCCGACGCGCCGGCGCAGACTTCACTCGTGAGACATGACGATTGAACTGAGCCGCCGGCGATTTCTGAAGAGCGCCGCGGCGGCGCTTCCGGCCAGCGCGATCGCTTTCAGAACGGAGCCCGGTTTCGCGCAGGCGGCGCCGGCTTCGGTCGAGGTGAATGCGCGCAGGATTGAGAACTTCGATCAGCGCGATCCGACCCATGTGCGTTACGGTTCGCTTGAATTTCGCAGCGGGCTCATTCTCACCTCTTCCTTTCGCGGCTTCGGCGGATTGTCGGCCTTGCGGCTCGACAAGAAGGGTGAGCAGTTTGTTTCTCTGAGCGACAAGGGCAACTGGTTTACCGGACGACTTGTCTACAAGGGCAAGCGTCTTGCCGGACTGGCTGATGTGAAATCCGCGCCGATGCTGGACTCTGGTGGCAGGAAGATCACCGCCAAGGGCTGGTTCGACACCGAGTCGCTCGCCTTCGACGGGACAACGGCCTATGTGGGCCTTGAACGCGTCAATCAGATCCTGCGGTTCGATTTCAGCAAGGGCGGCATTCGCTCCCGGGGCGAAGTTGTGCCGGTGCCCGAGGGCGTGAGCAAGCTTCCGTTCAACAAGGGGCTTGAGACTCTGGTCTTCGTGCCGAAAGGCCAGCCGCTTGCCGGGACGCTGATCGCGATTTCAGAAGCGGGGCTGGATGCAGCCGGCAACATTCAGGGGTTCCTGATCGGCGGTCCGTCGCCGGGTCAGTTCACCGTGGCGCGGACGAAAAAATTCGACATCAGCGATGCCGTTCTGCTGCCGTCTGGCGATCTCTTGTTGCTGGAGCGAAAGTTCTCGTTGCTGGAAGGTGTCGGCATTCGCATCCGTCGTGTGTCGATCAAATCCCTTGCCCCTGACGCGCTGCTCGATGGTCCGACAATCTTCGAGGTCGATCTCGGATATGAGATCGACAACATGGAAGGCATCGACACCCACGTCACGGAGGACGGCGAGACCGTGGTGACCATGGTGTCGGACGACAATTTTTCGATGATCCAGCGCACGCTGTTGCTGCAATTCACGCTGGTGGGCGAGTAACTGTTCCGTTCCTCGTCATTGCGAGCGAAGCAATCCAGACTGGATAATCGTCAAGCAAGGACTGGATTGCTTCGTCGCTACGCTCCTCGCAATGACGGTGGTCTTGAATATCCGCCAAACAAAAAAAGCCGGGCTCTCGCCCGGCCTTTCGAAATCAGATGTGCGGGATCGAACGATCAGCTCGCGGCGGCGAGCTTCTTCTTTTCGATCTGGCGCTTCAGTTCGACCGCCTTCGGCGACAGGTCATCAGCCTTGGCCTTGAGCAGGAATGCATCGAGGCCGCCGCGATGATCGACCGACTTCAGTGCGTTGGTCGACACGCGCAGGCGCACCGAACGGCCGAGCGCGTCCGAGATCAGCGTGACGTTGCACAGGTTCGGCAGAAACCGGCGCTTGGTCTTATGGTTCGAGTGGCTGACCTTGTGGCCAACCTGAGGGCCCTTGGCCGTCAATTCGCAGCGCCGAGACATGGCGAAAATCCTTGTATCTCCCCGGGACCCACCATCATCGAAGGGGGCTCCGCGCGGGGCGGGTTAAAACCGTCCATTTCAGGAACGCCGGACCTATAAGGGCCTAGCCGCCCAGCGTCAAGGTTGGGAGGCAATTTCAGGGGCTTACCAGGCTCTCAGGCCAAGCCGTCGCGATTTGGCGGAAAGCCTGATTTTCCCCATTAAACCAGTGGTTTCCTAACATATAATCGACGTAATCCGCCACCAAACAGGATATCGACAGACCTCCGTATGAGTTTTTGCTGCTTAAGCGCGATTTTCGTTTTGCCGGTGTTGGCGCAAACAGGGTTTTCGTCGTTGGACATGTCCCGGTTCCCAAAATTCGCGTGGATTGCCGGACCCGGGCTTCGTTTACTGGCTGCGCTGGCGGCTTGCGCCCCTGTTGCGATGGTTGCCGGGCCCGTCAATGCCCAGGGCCGGCTGGACGCCAAGTACGAAGCCTCGCTCGCCGGACTCCCCATCGGGAAGGGTGCCTGGGTGGTCGATATTGCCGAGGACCAGTATTCGGCGGCGGTCAGCGGCGCGACCACAGGGCTGATGAAGTCCATCGGCGGCGGCAACGGCACCGGGACCTCCCAGGGCCGCATCGTCGCCGGACAGTTTTCGCCGCTGAACTACATTTCGACCATCAATTACGGAAAGAAGGCCGAGATTATTCGCATTGCGCTGACCGGCGGCAATGTGAAGGATTCCGCGATCGAGCCGGAGCCGCCGGAAAATCCGGACCGGATTCCGGTCACCGACGCGAACCGCCGCAACGTGCTCGATCCGATGACGGGCTCGCTTCTGAAGGTGGCAGGCACCGGTGATCCGGTTGGTCCCGAAGCTTGCCACAAGACGCTGTCGGTGTTCGACGGCCGCATGCGTTACGATCTGCGTCTCGATTACAAGCGGATGGAAACGGTCAAGACCGAGAAGGGCTACCGCGGTCCTGTCGTGGTTTGCGCCGTCTTCTTCACGCCGATTGCAGGCTACGTGCCGGATCGCGTCGCGATCAAATATGTTGCCGCTCAGCGCGACATGGAAATCTGGTTTGCGCCCATCGCCGGAACGCGGGTGCTGGCTCCGTACAGAATCTCGATCCCGACCCCGCTCGGCACCGGGCTGATCGAAGCGACGGAATTCATCTCGGTTCAGAAGACCGCCAAGACGAACTGACAAGACAAACTGAACTGACAAGACGAACCAACGAGCCGAACTGACGCCGCCTGAGCCGGCGGCCACGGTCGACAGGCGACCTGTTCAGCGGCGAATCTTGCCGTGAATCGTGTTGACTCTTCGGCCAATCCGATTCGACTCCGATCTTAACGAATTTAACGCAATTCCGGCTCGCATGGAGCATCCCTAAACCCCATCTAGTATCGTGAGCTGACCGTTTGTGCGACATGTTGATGAGAACATCGTCGGCGACTCGCGAGTCAGCGATTCGGGCTTCTTTCGTTCCGGACTCGTTCCAAAGTTTAAGTTACGGCGCGAAATGCGTCGCATTGTGAGACACTTCGAGAAACTTGCTGCGGCGTCCGCGTCGTGTGCGTTATGCGGACCCTTTGAAAATGCCCCTATCGTCTTCCGTGCCGCTGTTTTCGAACGACCGCGCTCCCGGCGCCGGTGTTACCGCGGTGCTGGGCCCGACCAACACCGGCAAGACCCATCTCGCGATTGAACGGATGCTCGCGCATTCGTCGGGAATCATCGGGTTGCCGCTGCGTCTCCTGGCGCGCGAGGTCTACAACAAGATCGCCGCACGAGCGGGCGCGGACGCCGTCGCGCTGATTACGGGCGAAGAAAAGATCAAACCGCCTCGCGCGCGGTTCTGGGTCTCCACTGTCGAGGCGATGCCGCGCGATCTCGACGTGTCGTTTCTGGCGGTGGACGAAATCCAGATCGCCGCAGACCTGGAACGCGGTCACGTCTTCACCGACAAGATCCTGAATCGGCGCGGGCGCGACGAGACGCTGCTGCTGGGTGCCGCAACCATGCGGCCGATCATCGAGCGGCTATTGCCCGGCGCCAATATCGTGACGCGGCCGAGGCTGTCGCAACTCGAATTTGCTGGTGACCGCAAGATTACGCGGCAACCAAGACGGACTGCGATCGTGGCGTTTTCGGCCGATGAAGTTTACGCCATCGCCGAATTGATCCGGCGTCAGCATGGCGGCGCTGCCGTTGTTTTGGGCTCGTTGTCGCCACGCACCCGCAACGCGCAGGTGGAGATGTTCCAGTCCGGCGACGTCGATTATCTCGTGGCCACAGATGCCGTCGGCATGGGCCTTAATCTCGATGTCGATCATGTGGCCTTCGCCTCGGACCGCAAATACGACGGTTATCAGTTCCGCCGGCTGACACCTGCGGAGTTCGCGCAGATCGCCGGCCGTGCCGGCCGCGCGACACGCGATGGCACTTTCGGCACAACGGGACGTTGTGCGCCGTTCGAGCCGGAACTAGTCAATGCATTGCAGAACCACACTTTCGACAGTGTGAAGGTGCTGCAATGGCGCAACACGCGGCTGGATTTCTCCTCGTTGGCAGCGCTTCAGGTCTCGCTCGCGCTCACGCCAAATCACGAGGCTCTGACCCGCGCGCCGGTTGCCGAAGACATCCGCGTTCTCGATCACGCCGCGCGCGATGAGGATGTCCGGGACATGGCCAAGGGCGCAGCCGCCGTCGAGAGGCTCTGGGAGGCCTGCCAGATTCCCGATTATCGCAAGCTGTCGCCGGCCGCGCATGCTGAACTCGTCACCACGCTGTTCGGCTTTCTGATGCGAAAAGGGCGGATTCCGGACAACTGGTTCGAGGCCCAGATCGCGCAAACCGACCGCACCGACGGCGATATCGACACATTATCGGCCCGGATCGCCCAGATCCGGACCTGGACATTCGCGGCAAATCGTCCCGATTGGCTCGTGGACCCAGAGCGCTGGCAGGGAATTGCCCGCGCCGTCGAGGATAAATTGTCAGATGCGCTGCATGAACGGCTAACTGAGCGTTTCGTTGATCGCCGGACCAGTGTATTGATGCGGCGCTTACGGGAAAACACGATGCTGAATACTGAGATTGGGAAGACGGGCGAAGTGATCGTAGAGGGCCATATGATTGGCCGTCTCGACGGATTCATGTTCGCGCCAGAGTCCGCCGAAGCGGGCTCCGATGCGAAGGCCCTGCAGGCGGCAGCGCTGAAGGCGCTGGCCGGCGAGATCGACGCGCGCGCCGAAAAGCTTTCGAATGCGCCGGACGATCAGTTCGTGCTGGCATCCGATGGCACGTTGCGCTGGACCGGCGATGCGGTCGCCAAGCTTGTCGCCGCCGACAATGTTCTGCATCCGCGTATCCGCATTATCGCGGACGAGCGGCTGACCGGCGCGCCGCGCGATGCCGTGCAGGCACGGCTCGATCTGTGGCTGAAGACGCATATCGAAAAGATTCTCGGGCCGCTGTTCGACCTGTCGAAGGCGGAGGATGTCACGGGCATCGCGCGCGGCATCGCCTTCCAGTTGATCGAAGCGCTGGGCGTGCTGGAGCGCACGAAGATCGCCGCCGAGATGAAGGATCTCGACCAGCCGTCGCGCGCCTCCCTGCGCAAATACGGCGTGCGCTTCGGCGCCTATCATATTTTCCTTCCCGCGCTGCTGAAGCCTGCCGCGCGCGGACTGGCGTCGCTCTTGATGGCGCTGAAGAACGACAACACCGACTGGTCAGCGCTGACCGGTGCGCAGCATCTGGCGTCGAGCGGGCGCACGTCGTTCCCGGCCGACAAGGCGCTCAATCAGGAGACCTATCGCACGCTCGGCTACAAGCTGTGCGGCGACCGCGCCGTGCGCGTGGATATTCTCGAGCGTCTCGCCGACCTGATCCGGCCTGCGCTGTCATGGCGTCCCGGTTCGCCGGGCACCAAGCCCGCCGGCGCATTCGATGGCCGCTCGTTCGCCGCGACACAGGCCATGACGTCGTTGACCGGATCGGCCGGCGAAGATTTCGCCTCGATCCTGAAGGCGCTCGGCTATCGCATGGAAAAGCGTCCGCCGCTGCCGGTTGAAGTTGCGCCGCCTGTCGAGGCAGTTGCTGAGACCGCAGTCGCTGATACAGCGGCCAATGCGGTGATCGAATCCGATCCTGCTGGAACCGAAGCTGCGACGTCATCTGAAACTGTCGCCGCTGAACCGGAGGCCGCTGCGGCGACGGACGCCGTTGCCGATATCGCCAGCGAGCCGTTGGTTCCTGCCGAGACAGTAGTTCCTGTCGAGACAGTAGCTGCGGATTCGTCCGCTGCGCGGTTGCCGGGAGTCGACTTTGCTCCAGCACCGGAAGCTGAGCCTGTGGCCGAAGTGGCCGCCGCCGATGTTTCCGTTGAGCCTGTCGCGGCGGCGGAAGTTGCTGAGGCTGCAACGACCGAGGTTGCCGCGCCGAGCGATCAAGCCGTCGCTGACGCCGCTGCACCTGCAACACCCGAACTGGTCGAAGTCTGGCGTCCTGGCGGACGTTCAGACGAGCGCCGCCCGCGTCACGATCGCAGCCGCTACAAGGGGCCGGATAAATCCGCCACTCCGGCGGTGGAAGGCGAAGCTGTTCCCGACGCGGACAAGCGCGAGCGTCATGGCCGCAACCGGCGTGACCGCAACAACGAACATCGCAGGCCGCGCAGCGACGCTCCAGCCGTTGCTGCGGCAGAAGGCGCCGACGCTGCGCAGGCGCGCCCGCCGCGCCAGGATCGTCGCGACGACCGCAACGAGAAGGGCGGCCGCCCACCGCGCGACAACAACTTCAAAGGCAAGGACCGCAATCAGGAGCGGGGCAAGGGCAAGTTCGAGAATCGTGGCCGCGACGGGCGCAAGGATGATCGCGGTGGTGCGCTTCGCACCTATGCGACAAGCGCCGCGCCGCGCGAACGCGATCGCCCGGCCGATCCGAATTCGCCCTTCGCAAAACTGGCAGCGCTCAAGGAGCAGCTCGCGGGTACTCGCAAGGAATAATCTTAAGCTTGGATCGCCAACGCATCGACAAATGGCTGTGGCACGCGCGGGTGGTCAAAACCCGGACGGATGCGGCGGCCCTTGTCAGCAAAGGCCGCGTCCGCATCAACGGCGCACGCCAGTCATCGCCGGGACATGCCGTGAAAGAGGGTGACGTGCTCACCATCGCGCTCGACAGCCGGGTGCGCGTCCTGAAGGTGGCGGGATTCTCCGACCGGCGCGGCGATGCCACTGCCGCACGGGCGATTTACCTCGATTTGCAATCGCCCCCGGAGTGATTAATTGCCAATAATCTCAAGCACAACGTCCCTTGCAGCGCTGCACGTCCTGCGCTACGCCACACGTGAAATTTAGACCCTTCCGGAGCCTTGGATGACCTACGTCGTCACTGAAAACTGCATCAAGTGCAAGTACATGGACTGCGTGGAAGTATGCCCCGTGGACTGCTTCTACGAGGGCGAGAACATGCTAGTAATCCATCCGGACGAATGCATCGACTGCGGCGTGTGCGAGCCCGAGTGCCCTGCGGATGCGATCAAGCCCGATACCGAGCCGAACCTCGAAAAGTGGCTGGAGGTGAATGCGGACTACGCCAAGTCGTGGCCGAACATCACCCAGAAAAAGGACGCGCCGGACGACGCCAAGGAATTCGACGGCGTCGAAGGCAAGTTCGACAAATATTTTTCTGCCAATCCCGGCTCCGGCGACTGATCCGGCCTCTCCGGGCCAAGTCTGGCTGCTGAGAACTTTTAACCCTACCCGCGATGAGTACCTCGCTGGAGGCCTGCGGACGCCTGCCGTGGGCCATAAATCATTGATTTTTGCGGGAAATGTGCTATTTTGGGCACATTGAGCGAGCTGAACCCTTTTTGCCCCTGCTTGGGCCCTGACGGGTTCCCGAAAAACCATTGAACAGGGGCGTGGCGGTTCCACGCAAAGGCGCTGTGTCAGACAAATCGCGTCATAAAAAGAACTCCAAAATAAAAGACAAGGGTTCCAAGGATAAGGGCACCAAGAAGACGTCTGCGGCCACTCGCAGTGCGTCCAAAAAGGATGCTCGCGCATCCGCCCCAACCTCAAAAAACAAAAGAAGCACAATGCCCAACAAAAAGACTGTGAAGCCGTCCGCGAAGGCCCCCGCAAAGTCCGCGGCGAAGCCTTCCAAGACGGTGACGAAGACTGCCGTGAAGACTGTTGCTGGCAAGCCTGCCGCGAAGCCGGCTGCTGCCGCGCCGCGCGTGGAGGAGCCGAAGAAGGTTCTGACCCAGCGTCAGGGATTCAAGACCAACGAATTCGTGGTGTATCCGGCGCATGGCGTCGGCCAGATTCTTGCGATCGAAGAGCAGGAAATCGCGGGCGCCCGGCTTGAGCTGTTCGTCATCACTTTCGTCAAGGACAAGATGACGCTGCGGGTGCCGACGGCGAAGGTCGCCAATGTCGGCATGCGCAAGCTGTCGGATCCTTCGCTGGTGAAGCGTGCGCTGGAAACCCTCAAGGGCCGCGCGCGCATCAAGCGCACCATGTGGTCGCGCCGTGCGCAGGAATACGAAGCGAAAATCAATTCGGGCGACATCGTCGCGATTGCGGAAGTGGTCCGCGATCTGTTCCGTTCGGAATCGCAGCCCGAGCAGTCCTACAGCGAGCGCCAGCTTTATGAAGCCGCACTCGACCGTCTGTCGCGCGAGATCGCTGTCGTTCAGCATGTGACTGAAACGGAGGCGGTCAAGGAGATCGAGGCGAACCTCGCCAAGAGCCCGCGCCGCGGCGCCAAGGCGGAAGTGGAAGCCGGCGCTGACGCAGCGGCTGACGACTCCGATGACGATGGAGATGACTCGGTGTCTGCGGACGAGGCGGCTTAATTTAGCTCCCGACAAAACCAGAATTAAGAAAGCCCGGCTTTGCAGCCGGGCTTTTTGTTTAAGCAGAAAGATTTACCCGCGACGAACAAAGATCAGTCGACCACGATCTTCACGCGGTCGCGCGGCTTCAGGGTCGAGCGCGCATCAAGGCCGTTCAGCACACGGAAGCGGTCCACCGGGCGATCGACGCCCTGCATGCGCTGCGCGATTGTTTCCACCGTATCGCTTGGCTGCACCGTGACGACCTTGATCCGCAGCGGCCGTGCAGCCTGAATCTCGGCCAGCGTCAGTCGCCGGAACGAGTTCACGGTGTCGCGGAAGCTGCGGTCGGTCTCTGCTGTTTTTGTCTTCGCCGCGAAGATGAAGCGATAAACGTCGCTGCCGAAACGCAACGCATAGATCCGGAATTGCCATTGATCGCCGCTGGCGGTCGCGGTCGCGGACGGAAAGCCGTTGATGGTCGTATCCTGGGTCGAAGTCTTGTCGACGTTCTCCATCCAGCCGGAATTGAGATAATCGCCGAGCGACTGTTCGGACGGCACGCGCACGACGTCGAAGCGCATGGCTTGCGTGCCGCCTTCGCGAACGCCGACAACGGCCTGCGCGGTGTTCTCAAGCACGAAGCTTTCGGGGACCTGGAACGTGAAGCCCAGCTTGGGGTGCAGGAAGCGGCGGCCGCGCACGAAGCCTTCACTGGGGTCTTCACCATAGACGAGGTTGTCGATGGCCGAGAGATAGGTATCGCGGTCGCGTTCGACGGATTCCGGCGAAGCATATTGCCGCGCAGTGTTCTGCGCGTTCTGCACACGCTCCGGCGTCGCGGGATGCGACGACAGGAAGTCCAGCGAGCGCGGATCGGCAGGCGCGCGGCCAGCCTTCAAGGCGGCGTTGCGTTCCATCGCGGTGAGGAAACGGGATGCGCCGAACGGGTCGAACTTGGCGCGCGACGCGATGCCGACGCCGATGCCGTCCGCTTCGAATTCCTGTGCACGCGAGAAGCTCGCCATCGTCAGCTTGGTTTTGGCCAGCGCCAGTGCATTCATGTCGGCGTCGCTGCCCATGTCGGCAACGACGCGGGTGACGACCGCAGCCTGCTTGGCCTGATCCTCGCGGATCGCCGCATGCTTGGCGAGCACGTGCGCCATTTCGTGCGCAAGCACGGAGGAGAGCTCGGACGTATCGCTCGCAAGCGCGATCAGCCCGCGGGTGACGTAGAGCTGTCCGGTGGGAAGCGCGAAAGCGTTAACCGCGCCGGAATTCAGGATCGTCACCTTGTAGGAAAGGTCAGGCCGCTCGGACGCTGCGACGAGGCGATCGACCGTTTTGGTGATCAGAGCCTCCAGTCGCGGATCGTCGTAAGCTCCGCCATAGGACGAGAGAATACGCTCATGCTCGCGCTCGGTGGCGGGGGTTTGCGCGGCGGGTTTGTTCGGCTTGACCGGCGCGAAACCGGGACTTGACGCAGTCTGGAAACGGCCGAGATCGCCGCAGCCGCCCAGAGCCAGCGATGCGCACAGCGCTACCGCCGCGAAAATGCGGTTGGTGCTCCTGCGCTCTTGTCGGCTCGCTGCTATCGCCACGCCGCTACTTGCCCTCATCCTTCGGCACAACATCCTTGGCGGCCGAACCGTCCCTTAAGGTTGTCTCGGCCGCCGCAATCAACTCGATCTGCCCCGGGCGAGTTGCCTCGATTCGGGGGCCGCCACGTGCCTCAATCCAGCCCCGGACCCGAACTCTCTTGTCTTTCAGAGACTTAAGATCGATCCCGGCGGCCTCGAAAGATGGCACCATGCGCCTTGAAATAGTCACGGCAAAGTCCCGTGTCCATCGCCGGCCGAAATTGACGTAAAATGTTGCTCCGGCCAGCCGGGCGGACGAAATCGTCCCCTCCACCACGGCAAACCGTCCCGTCCCGGCCAAAATATCGTCGGGTCTTTCCGCGTTTTTTAAGGCAGCGGAACCGGCCCAAATGCCGCGCCTTGCCGCACGTGCGGCGGCCTCCGCAGTGAGCAGCGTATTGGAACACGCCTTGTCGGCAATGGTTCCCGATGCGAGCGCTTCGCCGCGTGCGAGCAGTTCCGACTGGATCGAAATCCCGGAGCCCTTCGCGAAAACGAAGGCAGGCTGGCGGCCATAACGGTCCGGCCTGTCGTCAACGCCATGCAGCGTGATCTCGCGGCCGCCGATCAGCGACGTGAGAGTGTCAGGGCTTCGCATCGCGATCTCTTCCGGCAGTTCGATGCCGATGAGACGCACCTCGCGTCCGTCGTCGAGACGAAATGTTCGCGCGTCAAGCACGGTGCTGACGCGGCCTTCGCCTTGAAGTGCATCCATGCACGCTGCGTGAAGGCCGCCGTCGCTGTACGTTATCAGCAGCGTCGCGCAGCAGAGCGTCATCGAGATGCGGCGGCCGATCACCACGTTGTCAAACCTTGCAGGCAAGCAGAAGCGGACACGACACACGATCAATTCCGATCTGCGAAATGTGTTGCCGGTGCATGACGCGAGTCAAGTGCGCCTAAGGAGTAGACCGGGCATTTGCATGACCCGTTGCTTGCTGCTGCCTCGGCGTTCCGCCATGATGAGCATAACGAAAGATGTCGCCGATCAAGGCGCACCATCGACAGAGGAGGCAACAATGAAGAAAATTCTCGCAGGGGTGATTTCATCTGTCCTGGTGTTCGGCTCCGGCGCCGCAACGGCCCAAGGCAAACCGCCGCTGAAGCTCGGGGCGATCCTCGATATGTCCGGCCTTTACGCCGACATCACCGGCATCGGCAGCGAAACCGCGGCGAAAATGGCGGCGGAAGATTTTGGCGGCGAGGTGCTGGGCCGCAAGATCGAGATCATCGCGGTGGATCATCTCAACAAGGCGGATCTCGCGTCGAGCATCGCACGTGACATGTTCGACAATCAGGGCGTCGAAGCGATCGTCGATGTTGCGGCCTCGGCGACCGCGCTCGCGGCCAACGAGATCGCTAAGGCGCGCAACAAGATCATTATGTTCAATGGTCCTGGGTCCGTCCGGCTCACGAACGAAGCCTGCGGGCCTTATACCGTGCACTATGTCTTCGATACGTTCGGTCAGGCGAATTCGACCGGCCTCGCCGCCGTGAAGACAGGCCTCGACACCTGGTTCTTCCTTCAGGCGGACTACGCGTTTGGGCAAGATCTCGAGAAGGACACGTCCAATGTCGTGACCAAGATGGGCGGCAAGGTGCTGGGCACGGTCAAGCATCCGCTGAACACGTCGGATTTCTCGTCGTTCCTGTTGCAGGCGCAGGGATCGAAAGCGAAGGTCGTGGGCCTCGCGAATGCCGGCGGCGACACCATCAACGCCATCAAGCAGGCCTCGGAGTTCGGCCTGATGAAGGGCGGTCAGAAGCTTTCGCCGTTGCTGGCCTTCATCACCGATATCGACAGCATCGGGCTCGATACCGCGCAGGGGCTGGTGCTCGCGGAAGCATTCTACTGGGACTTGAACGATGACACCCGCGCGTTCACCAAGCGCTTCATGGACAAGGTCAAGCGCGTTCCGACTTCTGCGCAGGCCGGCGTCTATTCATCCGTCACGCATTACCTGAAGGCGGTGAAGGTGGCGGGTACCACCGACTCGGCTGCGGTGATGAAGATCATGAAATCGACGCCGATCAACGACATGTTCGCCAAGAATGGCAAGATCCGCGAGGACGGGCGCATGATCCACGACATGTATCTCTTCGAGGTGAAGAAGCCGTTGGAATCGAAGGGGCGGTGGGACGACTACAAGCTGTTGGCGACGATCCCCGGCGATCAGGCATTTCAGTCGCTAGATGCTTCGCGCTGTCCTTTCATCAAGAAGTAAGAAGCGCTGGCCTCTACACGTCGTCTCGATTTCAGGGAAGCTCCATCATGACCGACACCGTTCTGCAAAGCCTCGACCGCGGCCTTCTGACCATCACCATGAACCGGCCTGAACGGCGCAACGCAATCAATGCGGAGATGTCGGCCGGCCTGATCGAGGCTGCACGGCGGGCTGCAGACGATTCCGAGGTTCGCGCGATCCTGTTGCGCGGCGCCAACGGAACGTTCTGTGTCGGCGGCGACGTCAAGTCGATGGCTGAAAACAAATCGACACTGTCGTATGAGGCGAAGCGGGAGAACCTGCGGCGCGGGATGGAGATTTCGCGCCTCCTTCACCTGATGCCGAAGCCGGTGGTGGCGCAGATCGATGGCGCAGCGGCGGGAGCGGGTCTGTCGATTGCGCTGTCCTGCGATCTGCGCGTCGCCAGCGCGTCCGCCAAGATCACCACGGCCTTTGCGAAAGTCGGTTTCTCCGGTGACTACGGCGGAACATATTTCCTGACCCAGATGCTCGGCAGCGCCAAGGCGCGCGAGCTTTATCTGATGTCGCCGGTGCTCACGGCGCAGGAGGCTTTTGCGCTCGGCATGGTCACGAAGGTCGTCCCGGATGCGGAGGTTGGCAATGCGGCGACTGAACTCGCGATGTCGCTGGCGCAGGGGCCGACGGTGACCCTTGGCTACATCAAGCGCAACATCAACAACGCCGAGCACTTGTCGCTGGAAGCCTGCTTCGACGCCGAGGCTGCGCATCACACGCGCTGCTCGGAAACCGCCGATCATCTCGAAGCCGCAAAGGCGTTCATGGAAAAGCGCGCGGCGGTATTCAAGGGGCGCTAGGCATGATCCCGAAAAGTGGAAACCGGTTTTTCGGATAAGATCATGCCCCATTTAAAATAGAGCCGGGATAAACTGGAGCGCGCGCGAATGGTGGAGTCCTTGAGGCTGCGGCAGATCTGTCTTGTCGCGCCGCACCTTGAACCGGTGGTCGGCGATATTGCGGCGATCATGGGATTGGAGATCTGCTACCGCGATCCCAACGTCGCGCATTATGGCCTCGAGAATGCGCTGCTTCCGGTCGATACCATTCTGCTGGAAGTGGTCGGGCCGTTCCGTGACGGCACTGCCGCCGGTCGCTTCATCGACAAGACCGGTGGTCGCGGCGGCTACATGGCGATCTTCTCCTGCGCCGATCCGCACGAGCGGCAGAAAAACGCCGAAGCTATCGGAGTGCGCACCTCGCATGTGATCGACCGGCCGCCGTATCTCGGCGTCCAGCTTCACCCGCGCGACTGCCGCGCCGCCTTCATCGAGTTCAATCACACCTCTGGCAGCGACAATATCCGCGGGCCCTATCCGCCGGCCGGGCCTGAGTGGCACAAGGCCATCCGCGATAACGTCACGATGGCGCTGACCGAAGTGGTGCTGACAAGCCCCGATCCGCAAGGGCTGGCGGATCATTGGGGCCGCATCGTCGGCATTCCTGCGAGCAGTACGAAAGCAGGCGCGGAGATCGCGCTGGTCAATTGTAAGATACGTTTCACCGAGGGCGGCAACGAGGTCATGAGCGCGCTAAGGTTCAAGGTCCGCAGTCCGGCAGCCGTGCTCAATGCGGCAAAGGCCAAAGGTCATGCTGTCAAAGGGAATTCATTCTTCCTTGGCGGTGTGGACTTTCAACTCATAGCGTGAACGAGCTGCTTTGCGCATCTGCCATTCGCACACGGTAACGGGCGTAAAAGCGCTATTCCGAACCAGGTTTGATCGCTAGATTTCCCCCACAACAACAGTCTCGCAACAAGGACGACAGATGGCCAAGGATGGATTGACAGTTATCGTGACGGGTTCAGCGTCGGGTCTTGGCGCGGCGTCAGCCGCCATGCTGGCGAAACAGGGTGCGCGCCTCGTCATCAACTATTCGTCCAGTCAGAAGGAAGCCGAGCAGACTGCGGATATCTGCCGAAGCGCAGGCGCCGAGGTTGTCGTTGTGCAGGGCGATGTGTCGCGCGACGAAGACTGCAAGAAGATCGTAGCGGCGGCCGCGCCGTGGGGCCGGCTCGACGCGTTGATCAACAATGCCGGGATCACCAAGCATATGGATCACGGCAATCTGGACGGCCTGTCGGCGGAGGAGTTTCAGCGGATATTTGCGGTCAATACCATAGGCCCCTATCAGATGATCCGGGCTGCGCGCGCGCTGCTCGAAGAAAGCGCGAAGCAAATCGACCGCGCCTCATCTGTCGTGAATGTCTCGTCGGTTGCGGGCGTTGCCGGAATTGGATCGTCGCACGCCTACGTGGCGAGTAAGGGCGCGCTGAACAGCATGACGTATTCGCTGGCCCGCGCGCTGGCCCCGGCGATCCGTGTTAACGCCGTCTGTCCGGGTTACATCGATACGCCTTGGTTTACCAAAGGGCGAGGCGCGGAAGCTGCCAAAATGGTTCGCGATATGGTGACGGCAAAATCGCCGCTCAAGATCGCGTCGTCAGCCGAGGATATTGCCGAGCTTGTCTGTTTTCTCGCGAGCCCGGCTTCGCGCACTTTAACCGGCGAAGTCATGCGCATCGATGCTGGCGCGCATCTGGTGTGGTAGCGGCCCGTTCAATCGGAACTGAACGGGCCTATCTGCCGCTTCTTAGACTTTGTTTCCCGGATCGGACACGACGCCGCGCGCCACCAGCCTGTTCCAGATGAACAGCACGACCAGCGCGCCGATAGTCGCCGTGATGAACCCGGCACCTTGGCCCGGGCTGTAGTGGCCGATTGCCTGACCGATGAACGTTGCCAGAAACGCGCCGGCGACGCCGAGCACGATCGTCAGGATGAAGCCGGTCGGATTATTCGGGCCGGGCGACAGAAGCCTGGCAAGAAAGCCTGCGACCGCCCCGACAAACAGTACGTAAAGCATTGCTAATGTCCTTCATGCATGAAACCGCGAGAGTATCTGCTCGATCAACGTGGAGCGAGAAATCGCGCTCCACGATTGCTTGCGACGCTGATCAAATCCAGCGCGAGGCTTCGTGCTCGGTCGGCAGCCGGCCGTTCGGCGTCAGTTGATTGATGACGTCGGGCAACTGCTTCGCGAGTCCTGCGAGCAGTTCGTCGCGCGACAGACCGGTTTGTGATGTCAGCGTGCTAATCTGGTCCGCGCCAAGTGCGGAGGCGAGATCGCCCGGCGAGATTTGTTTGTTGGGGCCGTTGCTGACCCACGAATTCGCGGTCTCGGTGTGGCCCTTTTCCTGGAACTGCTTGAGCAGGTCGTTGAGGCCGCCGCTCAAGGCACCTCCGGCTGCGCCGCCTGCGAGCAATCCGCCGAGCGTGCCACCAAACGGGCCCTTCATCAGATCGCCAAGGCCGCCGCCAAGCAGGCCGCCCAAGCCGCCGCCGTCAGCGCTCGCTGTGGTTGTTCCTGGCAACTGCTGTGGGGAAGGAGCGGAGGGTGCTGCCGGGCTCGTGCCGGACTGGCTGCCGCCGAGATGTTTGACGGCCTTGTAGGCAAGAAGAGCGAGGATCGCCATGGTCATCGGCGACATCCCGCCGCTGCTCTGGCTCGAATTGCTAGGCTCGCTCGGTCCGCGCGGGCCGTTCTGCATACCGTTGAGAATGTCGAGCAATCCCATTGTCATCTCCTGTCGTCGCTTCAGCCCCTGGCCCGAAGACTAGTGTCTGGCTATGACGGTTACAAGGCAGTCCGGCCGCGGGCGGGGCCCATGGAACGTCATTGGCGTTACGCGCCGCCCCCAGCAGCGTCCTTGTATGATGAAATTTCGATCAGACTTCCGTCCGGGTCGCGGCAGTAGACGGACAGGAGTGTCCCTCTCGCTCCCTGCCTCTCGCAGGGGCCTTCCTCGATTGCGACGCCGCAACTCTTGAGGTGATCGACAACCTGCCGGGGTGACGCCGTTGTCAGAAAGCAAAGGTCATCGCTTCCAGCGGCCTCATGATCGGCGGTGAACCATGCCTTCTTGCTTGTCGAGACCGGGCGCAGGTTGATTTTCTGAGCGCCGAACACCATGGCAATCCGTTTCGGCTGGCCCTGGCCAGGGTCGAAGTCGCTCCGTTTCATTCCCAGCACGCGCCCGTACCAGGCGGCAGATTTTTCAGCGTCGGTCACGTTCACCACGAGATGATCGAGGGCCTTGATTTCAACAGGCATGGGACGTCCTGCGCAACTTTAGGAAATTGATAGCAATCACCCCGAGGAATAAAAAAGGAGGGCAACGGCCCTCCTTGCTATCCTACCAGCGCCGGCCGTACCAGCCGCCGCGATAGCCGTAGTAACGCGGTCCATAGTAGCGTGGCGGCCCGTAGTAGCCATAGCCGCCATAGTAATAGTTGGGGCGCCACCAGCATCGGCCCCAGGGATTACAGACCCAGCGAACATGTTCGATATTTTTGACGGCGTCAGAGACTCCGGGCAAACCATTCGGCATCGCCGATGCACCGCCGGAAATCAGCGCAGCGCTTCCGAGCGCTGCCAAGCCGATGACTGCAAGTTTGAGCTTCATCTTTCCCTCCTTCGGTCGAAAGCGAAACGCGATTGAGAGGAAAAAGTTGCCCGAAAATATGGCCTCGCGTAATTGGCTCTGAAGTTTAATGTCGATGAACGGACATTCATCAAAAGCAGCGAATCCCGGGCGCGCGAGTCGTGCCAACGACGAGATAAATTTACGAACCTGTATTCTTGATATACGTCACCAGCGTTCCGCGTCGGTCTTCAAGGAAGGAGCGAAAATGAAAACCCTTCTTCTCGCCGCTGTCTTCGCTTTGGGTCTGCTGACGCCCGTCATGGCGGCCGACTATGCCGGTCAGATCAGTGCGTATCGGCGAGCCCATGGCCTGTCGCCAGTTCAGATCGACAGCCGGCTGAATGCCGTTGCTCTTCAGCAGGCGCGTGCGATGGCCTCCAGCGGAACGGTCAGCCATACGGTTGGTGGCAACTTTTCTTCACGCGTGGCGAAGTTGCGCAAGTCGAAGGCGGCTGAAAACATCGCAGCCGGCTTTACGAATTTCGCAGAGACGCTGAAGCAATGGGAAAACAGCCCGGGACATCGTGAAAATTTGCTGATGGCCGGCGCACGCAAGGTTGGCGTTGCGTCGGTATCCAATCCGGCTTCGCCCTATCGCATGTTCTGGGCCATGGTCATCACGGACTAGATCGGATCCGCCGGGGTAGCGGCGGCATGCGCTCTCTGGTATGGAAATGCAGAATCTCTCATCGCCTTGCCGATGTTCGTGGCAGGGCATGCGACCGGTCCCGTAGCTCAGCCGGATAGAGCGACGGTTTCCTAAACCGTAGGTCGGAAGTTCGAGTCTTCCCGGGATCGCCAACGCTTTTATTGCACTTAAGACAATAAAATCAGCCACTTCTTGTCTGTCCGCAATTTGTTCCTAGCCCAAAAATCGTGTTGCATCGTGCATTCCGTATGCTCCGGTGGCTCCGTATGTTTACACCGAGATACACAGCGTACCGTCAGCTCCATGCAACACAGCTGCGGAGCCACGACATCGCAGCCGTGCGGAGCTTGCTGGCGGTTGCAAGATGCACAGAGCGAGGTCGCTTGGATTCAACTTGCGGGCCGAGCATCGCGCCTAATCCGCGCATGTTGACGCTCGAGCGCCAGGGCTAAAACGCTCCCAACGATGTTGACTTGCGCGTCTGGCGTCGAAGGACGTTCGTCCGGGTTGAATGCAAGGCCAATGACGGCATTCTGCCCTTCGGCTGTCTTCACAGGCCAGAAATCAAAACGCGAGGCCAGATCGGGGTAGACGCCGCCGCGCACGACAGTTCCAGTCGCCAAGGACGATCTTGCCGCCTCTAATTCGGGCTCTTGGAGTTCTGCGTCGTCCACTCTTTCGACGGAAACCACCTTGCCCTCCGCAACGAGCATCACGACGGCGGGAACCTGGAAGAGTGCTGCAAGAGCTTGGGAAGTGATTGAGACGATCGCCTTCGTACTATCGGCCGCGACGACGTCACGACTGTAGCCTTGTAGGACAGTCGCCTGCCTTCGTAACAGTGCCGCCTCGGTCGCCCTCTGGCGGGAGGTGAAGGCAACGCCACTCACGATGAATCCGACGACAAACAACAGTCCAATCGCCCAGATGTTTGCCGGGTCGTCGACCACGAGTGAGTAGCGAGGCTCAGTAAGGAAGAAATTGAAGGCCAGAGCACCAAGTATCGCCGAACAGAATGACGGACCCAAGCCGAGGCTAACGCCCGCGATGATAACTGGCACCACAAATATGAGGGATAGGTTGGGGATCGTCACCTTGCTGTCAATGCTGACAGCCACGACCGTCGTGACGGCGATCATTGCAAACGAAGCAAAGTAACGCACCGCCTCCGATGCGACCGAGCCCAAAAGGGAATCTGCATCGGGCATCGGTGTGATGTCCTGTCGCGGCTTCGATTCAATACCGGCCACCGGCTCAACTCCTGCCTAGTAGGCGACACTTCGTTGGCTGAAGAGCAAACCAGCCAAAGCGAGGTCGTCGCCCTGATAAGCCGACCGAGTATACACCAGCTTCATTGGCGCGTGAGCTGCATGAAACATAAATTCCATGTCCTTCCGGTGGTGCCTCGATTTGAACCTTGGAGAGGGAGGAAGGGATTTGACGACGACGTAGCTAGGCGGGCGACGGCTTGTTTATCCTGCCGCCGCGTAGCTTTGCGCGCCAAGTGCCTTGCTCCACCATGTCTGCGATCAGATCGGCCATGACGCGGGCTACGGCCTCGCTTCCGCGCATATTCATCGTTCTCTGTGAAACCACTACCGACAATGTCCATGAAGGGGTGGGATCAACGATTGGGACCGCCGTCATCTCGCCCCGCGCGATTTCGTCAAGAAATGCGAAGTGCGGCAAAATCGTCACGAACTTGGAGTGGCATACCATCTTTGCGATTGCGGGCAGGCTGTCGCAATCCTTGACGTCGATCGTGATGTCGGTTCGAGCGGCAAGTTGTTCGACGACAACACGTGCCACGTTCGGTCGCCCGGGCAGCACGACGGACGATTTGAAAACGTTCTGGAATGAAATTGATTTTCGTTTTGCCAAAGGATTGTCACTGCGCATGAACAGCATGAGCTCTTCCGTAATCATCTCCGTCCAAGCAACGTGTTCGAAGGCCTTGTGGTCGTAGAGAAGCGCTACGTCTAGGCGACCGGCTTGTATCAACTCGTCGAGATAACCGCTCATCGCTTCGACAATATGGAGATTGACGTTAGGCAGCAGTCGCTCCATTGACCGCATGAGCTCGACGGAAATTCCGCGGCACGCCGATGTCGGCAAACCGACAGTGACACGTCCTGAGGGATCCGAGGTTTGCAGACGGATCGAGTCCTTTGCATCATCAACTTCCTGTAGAATCCGGCAGGCGTGATCGTAGAGTTGCTGGCCTTGCTCTGTCAGGGTAACGCCTCTTGCATGGCGCACCAGGAGCTGAACCCCGAGTTCTTCTTCCAGGCTTTTGATTTGCTGACTGAGCGAAGGCTGTGCGATGCGCAGCACTTCAGCTGCGCGCGAGAAATTTCCACTGTCGGCGATCTGCACGAAGTATTTGAGTTGCCTTAGGTCCATCAAGGTTTCTCACTTGGCATGCGTTCTCGCATTTTTGTCGCAGGCAAATGCCAATCGATTGAGCATTTGCAATAGCCTATTGCCTATACCGTGATAAATCCATTAAAAATCAAATACTTAATCTGCATTCGATTGCATCAGGTGTGTGCAGTGCAACTATAATAGGTTTTGCCTATAGATCTCATCGGAATTTGGTCTTTGTTTGGCCGGCGCGCCTGAGATTAGCTCGCGACATGGCGAACACGCTTTTGCGATTGTTCGGACATTGAAGAGCGGGGATGTTGGTATGATTTCGCAAACAAAGATACGGGGCGGGATGATCGCCGGAGCCGCGTTGCTTGTGCTGGCCACCGCTCCTGCCTACGCTCAGCAAAGGCCTTGCATTGGCAACTCAGCGGCTATCACTGGGCCGGCGGCGTTCGGTGGCCTTGCGATCAAGATGGGTGCCGAGACTGCCATCGATGAGATCAATGCCAAGGGTGGCGTCCTTGGCCAGAAGCTGAGCTTCGTTCAGTATGACGACGCTGGCGCGCCTCCACGGGGTGTCGACAACACGCGCCGGATCGCGCTCTCCGACAAGTGCATCGCTGTTCTCGGTGGATATCACTCGACTGTCGCGGTAGCGCAGGCTGAGCCTGTGAATGAAATTGGCATTCCCTATGTCGGTGTGCTGGCTGCGAATACGAAAGCGATCGAGAACGGCCGCAATCCGAACTACATGTTCCGCGTTTCCGCGAAGGACAAGTGGGTTGCGCGCTTCCTTGTCGAGCAAGCATTGAAATCCTCAAAGACCGGTAAGATCGCGTTCCTTTACGAGAATACCGGCTGGGGTAATGGCGCGCTACCCGATGTGAAGGATGCGATGGCCAAGGCTGGCAAAGAGCTAGTCGCGGCCGAGACTTTCAATTGGAACGACCAGGATATGACCCCGCAGGTAATCCGCACCCGTGACGCAGGCGCGGACGTGGTGTTGCTCTGGGCGCTCGATCGTGAAGGCAACCAGATCGTCCGCTCGATGGACAAGGTTGGCTACAAGCCGGCGATCATCGGCGCGTGGGGCATTGCCGGAAACCTCGGCGAACTTGCCGGCCCGCTCGCCAATGGTGTTCAGGTCGTACAGACCTACACTTTCATGGGCGACATGGATGCCAAGAAGAAGGCCTTCTGGCAGAAGCTTCAGACGAAGTACGGCGTCAAGGATCCTTCGGAAATCAAGATGGGGTCCGGTGTCGGCAACGCCTACGACGCGGTTTACATCCTAGCGAAGGCGATCGAGAAGGCCGGTGCTTACGACTGGAAGAAAGTTCGCGAAGCTCTTTACACTGTGAACTATGAGGGTCTCGTCGCGGACTATAAGCCGGCATTCGATGCGGCCGATCCGGAGCGTCAGGATGCGATCCTTCCGAAGCACTACAAGCTCACGGTTTGGTCTGACGGCAAACTGCTTCCGCTTGAGCAGACCAGCTTCGGCAAGACGAACTGATCCGAACCCGGATCTTCGTCAGGGATCTTGATCAGCTACTAACAACTCACAGCGTAGCGCCCGTTCGGCGCTCGCCTTCCGAGCCAGCGGTTCTTGCGAACCGCCGCGCAGATGGAATTCGCGCGGGCCGCTTCCTCAGGGCAGATTGAACTGTGACAACGACCATTCAATACTTTCTGTCAGGCCTCGCCATCGGAGGCATCTACGCCCTGGTTGCGCTTGGCTTCCACATTATGTGGTCGTCGGCCAAGGCAGTGAACTTCGCCCATGGCGACACGCTGATGCTCGGCGCCGTGATCGCTGTTCTCGGCGTCGATGCAGGATTGCCGTTGTCCGTGACTTGCGTGCTAGGCGTCGTTGCTGGCGCTGTGTTCGGCGTATTGCTTGAACGCTTCGCTGTCCGTCCGTTCGCGACCAGTTCGACGTCGATAGGCTGGATGCTCACGACGATTGCTGTCGGCGTTATGATCGAATCTCTCGCGACGATTCAGTTCGGCGGTTTCTCGCGGCCGCTTCCGTCGCCCGGTGTGAAAAGCGCGATTCATATCTTTGGTGCCGGCGTCTATCCACAGGAACTCGTCATTCCCGTCGTTGCGATTCTCATCATGATTGGTCTGCGTCTAATGCAGCGTCACACGCTGGTGGGGCGCGCCATGCAGGCCGTCGCGCACGACAAGCGCGCCGCAGCGCTGATGGGCATCAACGTCAATCGCATCGTCGCCTTCTCGTTCGGTCTGGCATCGCTGCTCGGGGCGGCGGCTGGCGTTCTGGTCGCTCCGGTGATTCAGGTCTCGGCCACCATGGGAACGCTGGTCGGTCTCAAGGGGTTCGCTGTCGCGATCATCGGCGGCATCACGAGCGCGCCAGGTGTTGTCATCGTCGGTCTCGCTTTCGGCGTGATGGAGAAGTTCGTCGAGGGCTACATCTCCACGGCCTCCCGCGAAATCATCGGGTTCGGCGTCATGATCCTGGTGCTGCTTGTCTTCCCGCAGGGCCTCTTCGGCAAGCGAGAGGTGGCCAAGGTATGAAGTACCTCAACCCGATCTGTTTTCTGATCTTCGCGATGATTCTCGTTGCCGTGCCGGTGATGGCTGATAACGAATATGAATTGCGGCTGTTCATGCTGTTCCTGATCTATGGCGTGATCGCAGTAGGTCTGAACGTGCTCGTCGGCCTAACCGGCCTGGTGTCGTTGGGGCAAGCGGGTCTATTCGCGCTCGGCTCGTACGCGGGGGCGATCCTCGCGATGCGGCTCGGCTTCGATATCGTTGCCGCCGGCATCGGCGCGGCTATCGTCTCCGGACTTTTCGGTGTGTTGCTGGCATTTCCAACGGTGCGCGTGCGCGGTGTCTATCTTGCGGTAGTCACCATCGCATTCGGCATCATTGTCGAAAACGTCGCGATCGAATGGCAGTCGCTCACAGGCGGAACCACGGGTCTGACATCGATCCCGCGTCCGAACATCTTCGGCATCCCGCTATCGGGCTTTGCCTTCTATGGCGTTCTTGCCGTCACGCTGTTTTTGTTCACGTTGCTCATTCACAATCTGAAGTTGTCACGCTACGGCCGCACCATGCTCGCGGTTTCCCAGAGCGAGACAGCGTCGCGCGCGCTCGGCATCAATCCGACCGGTATGCGCACGATGGCCTTCGTCATCTCGTCCGTGACGGCGGGAATCGCAGGAACCTTCTACGCCTTTCTGAACTCTTATATCTCGCCGGATATCTTCACCTTCTCCGACAGCGTGCGCTTCCTGCTGATGGTGATCCTCGGCGGAGCGGGATCGACCTTCGGGCCGGTCATCGGCGCTTACATCCTCACCTACCTTCCCGAGTACCTCCAGCAATTCCAGCTTTGGCAGAAGTTCGCCTATGGCGCGCTGCTCTTGCTCGTCATGTTCGCGCTGCCGCGCGGCATTCTCGGCACGCTTACGCATCTGTTCAAGCGCTTTCGGCCCGCTGAGCGTGCGCCTGACGCGTCCGAAGGCCTTCCGGCTGAGGCGGCGCTGCACCGGGAGAAGAACGCGCGGTCATCCGAACTTGTTGCCAATGGTCTGACCGTGCGATTCGGCGGCCTGACCGCGCTCTCCAAGGCGTCGCTGCGGGTGAGGGGCGGCGAAATCCACGCGCTCATCGGCCCGAACGGCGCCGGTAAATCGACCTTCGTCAATACGATCTCAGGCTTCTATCGCGCCAACGAGGGCGAGTTCGGTCTCGACGGCATCGACATGACAGGCCGGCGGTCACTTGAGATCGCGCGGCTGGGCCTCGCCCGCACTTTCCAGAACACTGAGCTGTTCGGCGAGCTGAGCGTGCTGGAGAACGTTATGGCCGGATATGATCAGCGGCTGTCCTACGGGGTGTTCGACGCATTGCTGCGCACGCCGCGGATGCGTCGTCAGGAACTCGAATGCCGCAAGACCGCCATCGGCCTGCTCACATTCGTCGGCCTGTCGTCGTACGCGAATGAGGAGGCGCGCTTCCTGCCGTTTGGGTTGCAGCGGCGGCTCGAGATAGCGCGGGCACTTGCCTCGAAGCCCAAACTGTTGCTGCTCGACGAACCGGCCGCCGGCCTGACGACCCAGGAGATCGACGAACTCGAGGAGATGGTGCGCCGGATCGCAGCGCTGGGCATCTCGGTGTTGCTGATCGAGCATCACGTCGATCTCATCATGGCGCTCGCCGATAACGTCACCGTGCTCGACTACGGCCAGGTGATAGCCAGTGATCGTCCGTCGGTGATTCAGGACGACCCGCGCGTGATCGAGGCCTACTTCGGCACATCAGCGCACCACGGTAAGACCGCGGAGGTCGGCGCATGAGCGACGTTCTTCTCGATATCCAGAATCTCGAACTGCGATACGGCGCGGCAATCGCCGTGCGCGAGATATCGCTCAGCGTCAAGCGGGGCCAGCTTGTCGCGGTCATCGGCAACAACGGTGCTGGCAAGTCTTCGATGGTCCGCGGCGCCACGGGCCTCGTGCGGCCGTCTGGCGGAAAGGTGCTCTTTCGCGGCGAGGACACAACGAGCCTCAGTGCCGACCGCAAGGTTGCGCGCGGACTGGTGATGGTGCCGGAGGGGCGTCTTTTGTTCCCGGATCAGACGGTCGAGGACAACCTCATTCTCGGCGCTTATCTGCAGGGCGGCATCAAGAGCCCGCAGTCGCGCTCGTCGTTGGACAAAGTCCTCGCGCTGTTTCCGCGGCTCAAGGAGCGGCTCCATCAACAGGCGGGCAGCATGTCCGGCGGCGAGCAGCAAATGCTGGCCATTGCACGCGGACTGATGGCCGAGCCCGAGCTTCTCATCATCGACGAACTGTCACTCGGTCTTGCACCGAAGATCGTCGATCAATTGATGGGCGTACTGACGATGCTCAACAAGGAGGGATTGACGATCCTTCTGGTCGAGCAACTCGCATCCTACGCGCTCGCGATCGCCGATTACGGCTTCGTTGTCGCGAATGGAAAGATCGCGCGCGAGGGACCAAGTGCGGCGTTGTCGCGCGATCCCGAGGTGATGGAAGCGTTCCTCGGCAAAAAGAAGTCAACCACTAACCACAAGCCTAAGGAGTGACCATGGCTCAACGCGTAATCGATCTCAGCCTTCTCATCGAAGATAACATGCCGGCCCACAAGATGTTTCAGCGGCCGGTGATTACCGTCCACCTGAGCCATGAGAGCACCAAAGCATCGGGTCTCGGCGTGCCGGGCGATGCGATGACATTCCAGACCAATCACATCTCGATGCTGGACCACGTCGGCACCCACGTCGATGCCTTCCTGCATGTCAATCCGAAGGGCGCTCCAGTCAGCGACATGCCGCTGGAAATGTTCATCGGGAAGGCAGTTTGCTTCGATCTCCAGCACATTCCCGATCTCGGCGACATCACCGTCAAGGACATGGAAGAGGCCGAGAAGAAGGCCGGCGTCAAGGTCGATGGTCATATCGTTCTGCTGTGCACCGGATTCCACAAGCGCAACTATCCCAAGATTGAGTCGGTCTGGAAGAATCCGCTGCTGACCGTCGAGGCCACCAAGTGGTTGCACGAGCGCAAATCGAAGATGCATGGCGTCGAGGGGCCGTCGACCGACAAGCCGACCGACGATATCTTCGCCCAACACCGTTTGTGCCGCGACCTCGGCATGAGCCACTGGGAATGGCTGGTGAACCTCGAGTCCCTGCTCGGCAAGGGTGAATTTCAGTTCTTCGGCGTCCCGCTGAAGTTCAAAGGCGGTTCGGGATCTCCCGTTCGCGCGTTCGCCATCGTGAACGACTGACCTCTTGAATATCCGGGCGATCTTCGCGGGCCGCCCGGATTTTGTCCGTCCGATCCAGGAAGAGCATCCATGTCGCATGAATTCGATACCATGAGCGCGATGGAGATGCGCCGCCGCATCGCTGCAAGGGAGATTTCACCGGTCGAGGTGACGAGGCGCGCGCTCGAGAAGGCGGAAGCCACGCAATCCACACTCAATGCATTTTATCGCCTGCTGCCCGAGCCGGCCATGGGCGCAGCAAGGCTTGCTGAAGATGCTGTGATGAAGGGCGCGCCGCTCGGCGTCCTTCACGGAATTCCGTTTTCGGCGAAGGACCTGATGGCGGTCAAAGGTGTGGGCTACGCTTCCGGCTCACGCACGATGGAATCGAACATCGCCGCTGTTGACGCCCCTGCCGTCGAACGTGCGAAAGCCGCTGGTGCGATTCTGATCGGCAAGACCACGACAAGTGAATTCGGTTGCAAGCCGGTGGGCGATAGTCCGCTCACCGGCATCACCCGCAACCCATGGAATCTCGACAAGACGCCAGGCGGCTCAAGCGCGGGCGCCGCCGCTTCAGTCGCCGCCGGTATCACACCTTTCGCGCTGGGCACGGACGGTGGCGGATCGATCCGAATTCCTGCGGCGTTTACGGGGCTGGCTGGCATCAAGGGACAATTCGGGCGCGTTCCCGTGTGGCCGACGTCGGCGACACCGACGCTCGCTCATGTCGGACCGTTGGCGCGCTCTGTACAAGATGCAGCGCTTTTGTTCTCAGCGATTGCAGGCCTCGATCGACGTGATCCTTTCAGCGTCGCGGGGCCCGTACCCGACGTTCTCGGTGCGGCCTTCGCATCTGTGACGGATCTCAAGATCGCCTACAGTCCGACGCTCGGTTATGCGCGTCCTGATCCCGAAGTCTTGAAACTCACGGACAAGGCGGCGATCATGTTCCGGGAGCTTGGCTGCACCGTTGATCTTGTCGAGAATGTTTTCGACGCCGATCCAGCGGATCTGTGGACGGCGGAATTCTATGCTGGGGTTGGCATCCGGCTGCGGTCGTTCATGGAAAACCAGCGCGATCTGCTCGATCCGGCTGTCGCCGATGTGCTGGAGCCGGCACTCTCGCAAGATATGCGTGACTATTACACCAAGGTGTTCGCCCGTTATGCGCTGCGCGATAGGATCAACACATTCTTCGAGCGCTACGATATCCTTATCTCGCCGGTCATTCCCGTCACCTCACTCGATGCCGGCAAGAATATCCCCGACGGGCTGAGCGACCGGAATCTGGTTTCGTGGGTGTACTACACCTATCCGTTCAATCTGACAGGGCAGCCTGCTGCGTCGGTGTGTGCCGGCATCGCGCCGGACGGCATGCCGGTGGGACTGCAGATTGTCGGGCGGTCCTTTTGCGAAGGTGACGTGGTTCGGGCGGCTGCCGCCTTCGAACGAACCCAGCCGACCGGTTATAATGTGCGCCAGTTCGAGGCCTGATTTCTTTTTAACGGTGTTATCGGGCCGGTTAGGATGCGAACCAACCTCAAAGATGAAAAACCCCGCTGTCGCCGGTGAGGTTTTCACCTAAATAGGGGACGTATTATTGGGGGACGTATTATGCTCGGCGCACCGCACAGATAAGAAAATGTACAGCAGCTAATAAATCGAAGGTCTACTTTTGGCGCAAAGCAGGCCGCCGACAGCGTTGTGCATCCGAGAGAGGTGAGACTGGCGCATCCAACACAAGGCTTTTTACTGGTCGGCGCCCTACACTCAAATTGCCCTGCCGTGTGATGCTTGTTCGGACCATGCTGCGGGCGATGCTGTGAATCTGCCCGACGGCGACTGTAACGTCTTCGATGGATGCTCCCCAAAAAGCGCGTGGTAATAGTGGGCGAAACGCCCCAACTCGATAAATCCATGTTGGATTGCGACTTTGGCTACCGTGGTTTGCGCCGGATCGCTTTCTCGCAATATGGAATGAATGTCGCACAAGCGCTTGTGGCGCAGGAACGTCACCGGCCCCATCCCCAGAACATCGTCAAATGCGCGATGGAGGCTTCGACGAGACACAGCGAGTTCGGCGCAAATCTCGGAGATATGTACTGGCCTGGCACCTGCCGTATCGATGTAGTTTTCGACGTTCCGGACCAAACCGATAGCGGACGTGTGTGGCCGCGCGTTTTCAGACGGCAGCGAGTGCAGGACGGTTGCCATCATGGCATCGGTGATTGATCGTCTCCAGAAGTCAGACGATTGATCGGGCAAGTCGATGTTCGGGTCCGCGAGGCGCGAGACGATCTGGCGCAATCTGCGAATCGCAACTGCCCCGAGACGTCGATTGGCCTTGTAGTGGTTCTTTACAGTCCACGTGGCGGGATCGGCTAAATCCGTTTCACCGCCGAAGATGCTGGCGACATCCGTCAAATCCAGACGAATGGCGGCGTAGGAGGAAGCACCAAAGAATCTGCCGTCATGGTCGATACTCGGCGGAATAACCAGAACGTCGCCGGGCTGCATGTCGTAGGACCAGTGCGTCACGCGGTTCCTGGATTCCAGCAGCATCCCGACAATGAGCTTTTGCTCCTTCGACGTCCGCTGCGTTCGAATTCCGGCTGAGAATGATCCGACGCTGAGAGAGAAATTTCCGATTCCGATATGGGTCAGAGAGCCACGCAGCCTGCCGCGCTCAAGCTGCATTACGTCCACGTGGGAGCCGTGAACGGCTTCGCGAAAGCCCTCGAAGTCATTCACGCGGGCGGTTGTCACCGAAAGCTCACTCATCATGTCGTCCCTTCATCGGACAGCGACAGGGTGAAAGCGCTTAAGACCGACTAGAACTTAGCCTTGATCGCGACGGCCATCGGCTTCACCGATGAATCGACGCCGAGGGGAAGCGAAACGGTGAAGAAGCCGGCTGTGCCCTCCATACGATTCTGCACATCGAATTCATGATAGACCTTGATCCGCGTCGAGATCGGCAGCTTCCCGACTTCAAAGGTGTAGCCGACTGTTCCGCCGAGCGCGATGACGCGCCCTTCAAATGCTCCAAGTTTCGCGCCACTGCCGCTGTCGCCAGTGAACTGCTGATAGTAATAACCAACGAGACCGATGGTGAATTCCTTGGTGATGTACTTCGAAGCGGCCCATTCGAGATGGAATTCGTCGCCGGTCTTGTAATCCGTCGCCCGGTTAGTTTGATTGAACGTGACACCCATCGCCATGGACAGATCCACGCCGATTGCCGGATCGAGCCACGTCAGCGCGCCGGATACATCCACCGCTGGCCGGTTCAACGACGCATTGGACAACTGCCCCGCAACGTAGCTCCCGGAAGGAATGACACCGTTCAAGCTGAGCTGCCAATGGAAATTTCCCGAATGCCATCCGATAAGAGAGCTCACGAGAAAGTCGCTGAGATTGAGTTGTGAATCGGAAACGTTCGCGCCGATCGGCCCCAGGCGCGGTGAATTCACCAGCAGGCCGGCGTTCACGCGCGGTTCGCCAAACGTCGGCACGGTGACTGAAAAAGCCAGGTCGCCGCCAAGTACTTTCGCCGGCGTTACCCACATCGTGGTCGGAAGATTCATCCAGGTCGATGCGCTGACGTTCGCAACCAGCAAGCCTCCGAACGGGAGCGTCCGTCCGCCGCTGATCTTGCCGTCATAAAAATACGTATCGTCCTGGAAGTAGACGCCGGGGGGCGGTGTAAAGCCGGCCATCGGACCGCGAGCACCAAGCAGATAGACGCCGACAGCACCTTCCGCCGCCTTTGCATTCTCGGCGGCGGCCGCAACAAGCAGCATCGCACCGAAGCCAAAAACCAAACGGGAACTATATCGCATCGTTACCTCCGCCCAAGGGAATCGATGTGTGACCGTGAGTATGGCCGCGTGCAGTCTAAGCGGAATTCCTGCGAGACACCAAGCTCAAAGAGAACGACGTAAAACGCGACATTTTTAAAACAATTGCGAGCCGCGACGAATGTTCTTTTAATCCTATCCTTGTGACAAGGAAGATTGGCACAAACTGCACATCCCAATTTCAGATCATGCGCATAGTGTACTCGCCGCCTGGATCAATTTAGCTGCGTTATCGTTCGACGCGGCCAAGGTTTTTTTGCTAAAATTTCAATGCGTTGAAACAAGAAGGGCAGACACCATGACCTTCGGCAATTCAAGGCCTCTTCGCAGGAATGCTGCGATGCTCATCGTGTCGGGACTTCTCGTCGCGATTCCAGATGCGCCGGCGACCGCCGGGTACTGCGGGTACTACACCGACCCAAGTCAGAGGCAGGGATTCTGGGACGTTTGCCAGTAATCGATAGTTAGTGGGAATGCCATGACGATGTTGCGGGTTGACATCGAGCGAAGCGATCAACCAGCGGACGGTCTGCGAACGGACGGGATGATATGGATTCCCGGCGGCACATTCCGCATGGGATCGGATCATCATTATCCGGAAGAAGCACCGAGTCATCGCGTAGCCGTCGATGGCTTCTGGATGGATCGCACTCCGGTGACGAACCGGCAGTTCAAGGAATTCATCAAAGCCACCGGGCATGTGACCTTTGCGGAGGTTCCTCCTGACCCCAAGGACTACCCCGGCGCGCTGCCGCACATGCTTTACGCCGGTTCGCTGGTGTTCACGCCGCCGCAACGGCCGGTCAATCTCCGGGACTGGAGCCAATGGTGGTCTTTCATGAAGGGAGCCGACTGGCGACATCCTTACGGACCCAAGACCAACATCAACGTGCACGACAATCATCCTGTCGTGCACGTTTCGTATGCGGATGCGCTCGCCTACGCAAAATGGGCCGGCAAGGATTTGCCGACCGAGGCGGAGTGGGAGTTCGCGGCGCGCGGCGGTCTCGATGGCGCCGAGTTCGCCTGGGGCGACGAGTTCACGCCGGGCGGCGCGCATATGGCCAATACCTGGCAGGGCGAATTCCCGCGGCAGAATCTCAATCAGGATGGCTTTGAGCGCACCTCGCCGGTGACGGCGTTCCCGCCGAATGGTTACGGCGTCCACGACATGATCGGCAATGTCTGGGAGTGGACCAGTGACTGGTACACCACCAAGCACGAAGCCGATGCGCCGAAAGCGTGCTGCATTCCGGAAAATCCACGCGGCGGCCGCGAAGATCAAAGTTACGATTCCTGTCAGCCGAACATCAGAATTCCACGCAAGGTGCTGAAAGGCGGCTCGCACCTCTGCGCACCTAATTACTGCCGCCGTTATCGCCCGGCTGCGCGTCACGCCGAGCCCATCGACACGTCCACCAGCCACGTCGGATTCCGCTGTGTGACAAGGAAACTCGCTACGCAGTGACTTCAACTTTCTTGTAAAAAAACGGAGAGAAGAATGACGAGCAGTGCGAAAGACCGGGATCAACTCGAAGCTCCATCGAACGACGCCGACAATCACGCTCTCAGCCGCCGAAACATTCTGCTTGGTTCATCGGCACTGGTCGCCATGGCAACGATGACGTCGCCGGCGGTGGCACAGGCCCAGAAAGCCGCGCCCGCTCCGGCTCCAGCCGCCCCGTCCGGACGTAAACCGAACATCCTCGTCATCTTTGGCGACGACGTCGGCCAAACCAACCTTAGCGCGTATTCGTTCGGCTTGATGGGTTACAAGACTCCGAACATCGATCGGATCGCCAAAGAAGGCATGATGTTTACTGACTATTACGCCGAGCAGAGTTGCACCGCGGGCCGCTCGTCGTTCATTACCGGCCAATGCACCCTGCGCACTGGCCTTTCCAAAGTAGGCATCCCCGGCGCCACGGTAGGGCTCCAAGCCAGGGACGTGACGCTTGCCGAATTACTTAAGCCGCTCGGCTACGCCACCGGGCAGTTCGGCAAGAACCATCTTGGAGACCGCAACGAATATCTGCCGACGGTGCACGGCTTCGATGAGTTCTTCGGCAACCTCTACCACCTCAATGCCGAAGAGGATCCGGAATCGCGGACCTACCCGCGCGACCCTCGCTTCCGTGAAGCCCTTGGTCCCCGTGGCGTCCTGCGCTGCAAGGCATCGGACCGCGATGATCCGACCGAGCAACCGCGCTGGGGCAAGGTCGGCAAGCAGACCATCGAGGATACAGGCCCGCTTACCAAGAAGCGCATGGAGACGGTCGACGACGAGACCTCGGCGGCCGCCATCGACTTTATCCAGCGTCAGACCAAGGCGAACACGCCGTTTTTCTGCTGGTTCAACTCGACGCGCATGCACTTCCGCACCCATGTGCGGGAATCCCATCGCGACAAGCCGGGACTGACCGCGCGGACTGAATATGCCGACGGCATGATCGAACACGATGCGGTGATCGGGACGATTCTCAAGGCAGTGGACGACCTTGGCATCGGCAACGACACCATCGTGATCTACACGACCGACAACGGCCCGCATCAGAATTCGTGGCCGGATGCCGGTACGACGCCGTTCCGCAGCGAAAAAAATACGAACTGGGAAGGCGCGTTCCGCGTCCCATGCATGATCCGCTGGCCGGGCAAAGTTCAACCCGGCTCGGTCTCTAACGACACCGTAAGTGGCCTCGACTGGTTACCAACCCTCATGGCGGCTGCCGGCGATCCTGACATCAAGGACAAGCTGCTCAAAGGTTACCAGACCGGGAGCAAGACCTGGAAAGTTCATCTCGACGGCTACAACCAGTTGCCCTATCTCACCGGCCAACAGCCACGCAGCGCGCGCAAGGAGTTCTTCTACCTCAACGACGACGGCGATCTCGTCGCCATGCGTTACGAAAACTGGAAGATTGTGTTCGAGGAGCAGCGCGCGACGGGCACGATGCGAATCTGGGCCGAACCCTTCACCAAGCTGCGTGTTCCGAAAATTTTCGACCTGCGGTCGGACCCCTATGAGCGCGCGGACATCACGTCGAACACGTTCTACGACTTTTTCATGTCGGACGGAGCCGGCCCGTTCATTGCGTCCCAAGCGATAGTGGCGCCTTTCCTCGCCACGTTCAAAGAGTTTCCGCCCAGCCAGAGACCATCGAGCTTCAGCATCGATCAGTTGGTCGAGAAAATGCAGCGGAGCCTTGAGCCGCCGCACTAACATTGCGCCGTGCCGGCCGGCAGCGATGCCGGCCGGTGCTTTGTCGTTAGTGAGGGGATACACCTCGGCATCGAGGAGCTGCAGCGAGGTTCACCAGACGCTTCGTGTTCGCTGCGCTGTCGGCCATGTTTCTACCAATTCCGACGGCGACCATCAGATGCTGCAATGGACCATGGCGGGAAGCGGCGCACGGTTCGCCGGCATCGTGCACCACACCGACGCCGCGCGCGAATATGCCTACGACCGCCCGTCGAAGATCGGACAGCTCGACAAGGCGCTCGATGAAGCGGGCGCGAAAAACTGGACCGTCGTCGACATGAAGAAGGATTGGAAAACAGTTTTCCTGCAACGCAAGGACTGATCGAAACTCACCTGGAAGGAAGCGAGTCATGAGGAAAACGCGTGATACGTTGATATCGATAGCCGTTGCCCTCCTGCTGACAAGCCCTGCGCTTGCACAGGAATCCCGGTGGGACGAACTTGCCAATGCGCCCTTCCCGAACGGATACCCGAGCGAGCAGACGCGGACAAAGCTGCTCGACGAGCTCTATTTCCAGCGCGCAGTGCAGGTTTACCTCAGCGCGTTGCCGGCGGTGAACATGCTGGCGATCCGGGACGGGTCGGAGGCCAAGTTCGGCGCGGGTTACAACATTCTTCCCGTTTGGAAGAAGCGGATGGATGCGAAGGCAATCATTCCGACACCGAACGCAGATGTCATTTACGCGCAAAGCTATCTTGACTTGAAGAAAGACGGGCCACTCGTTGTCGTCGCTCCTCCCGGCCTGATCGGTATGCTGACTGACTTCTGGCAGCGCGCACTCACCGACGTTGGCGTCGGCGGACCCGACAAGGGACAGGGCGGACTCTATTTGCTGCTGCCGCCGGACTACGATGGACCAATCCCGACCGGCTACAACACGTTTCGCTCACCAACCTACAACGTCTTCCTGTTCTGGCGCGGACCGATGACAAAAGGCCCGTCCGGGCCGGATGCCACTCAGCCCGTCAAGCATATCGAGCAGACGCTTGTCTATCCATTGCGTGCGGGCATACCGAGCGAATGGAAGAAGATGCAGTTCCCGGACGCGTCGGGTGTGCCGCTGAATATGATGTATCCGCGCGACGCGACATTCTACGACAGACTCGCTCAGTTCATCGACTATGAGCCCGTTGCTTCTGCTGATCCCTATTTGCGCGGCCTGATGGCGTCGATCGGCATCGTCAAAGGTCAGCCTTTCAAGCCTGACGCACGTCACCGCGCGATTCTCGAGAAGGCGGCGCAGGCCGCGCCAAGAATGGCAGCCGCTCTGAACGTCAGCAGCGAGGCTATCTCCGGGCGATTGTATTATCCGGGCAAGCGCCAGTGGATTAATGCTTACTCGGGGGTGGACGACAAGTTTTTCACCAACAGCTACCTCAACGCGGACGTGCAATCAGTCTTCTTCTTGATGGCCTATTCGTCGGCGCCCTACATGAACGTGAATGCACCCGGCCTGGGTGCGAGATACCCGAGCACATTCCGGGATGCTGACGGGGAGTACCTCGTTGGCGACAAGTCGTACCGGCTGCACCTTCCGGCAAATGTTCCGGCAGGCGTTTTTTGGTCTGTCACCTTGTACAGTCCGGTGAACGGCACAATGGTCGATGCCGGGCAGCCGTTCCCGTCCATCAATTCGCTGAGCAAAGTTGAGCAAAATTCGGACGGATCATACGACCTCTACTTCGGGCCGCAGTTGCCCGCAGGCAAACCGGAATCGAATTGGATCAAGACGAAATCCGGCGAAGGCTTCGCGGCCTCGCTGCGGCTCTATGGCGCGACGATGCCGTTCTACGACCAGAGCTGGATTCCAGACGATGTCGTGAAGGTCAAATGAGCAGGGGTAGACATAACTGAACAGAAAATGGAGCGAGCCATGAATTGCACAGGAGCATTGTCGTGATGAGAGCTACCCTTCGATTGGTGCCATTGGCGCTATTGGCGTTGTCGAGTTCTGCATCTGCCCAAAATGTCTCCGAGCAGGAAGCCCGAGCCATCGCCAAGGAGGCGACGATTTACGGCTTCCCTCTCGTGGACAGCTATCGCGTCCAGTATTCCTATTTCGTCGACCGCGGCGGCCCGGAATACAAGGTGAACTGGAACACGCTGTTCAACAACGCGCGGGTCTATACGCCGGACGACAAGTCGATCCAGTCGCCCAATTCGGACACGCCTTATTCCTACGTCGGCGCAGATCTGCGCGCCGAGCCGGTGGTGTTTACCGTGCCGGCAGTGGACAAGGGGCGATACTACTCGCTCCAGTTCATCGACATGTACACGTTCGACTTCGCCTATGTCGGCAGCCGTGCGACCGGCAACGGCGCGGGAAGCTATCTGCTCGCGGGGCCGAAGTGGAAGGGCAAGACGCCGAAGGGCATCAAGGCCGTGATCCGGTCCGAGACCGAATTCGTCTTCGTGCTCTACCGCACCCAGCTCTTCAATCCCGCCGACATCGAGAACGTCAAGAAGATCCAGGCGGGCTACAAGGTCCAGACGCTTTCGCAATTCCTCGGCACGCCGGCGCCTGCGGCTGCGCCCGCGGTCGATTTCGTCAAGCCGCTGACGGTCGGGCAGGAGCGCACGTCGCTGCAATTCTTCAACGTGCTGAACTTCATTCTCCGGTTCTGCCCGACGCATCCGTCGGAGACGGCGCTGATGGCGCGCTTTGCGAAGATCGGCGTCGGTTCAGGCAAGCCGTTCGATGCCAACGCGCTCTCGCCCGACATGCGCAAGGCGCTGGAGGACGGCATGGTCGATGCCTTTAAAGCCGCAGATGAATACAAGACCACACAGATTGACACCGGCAAGCGCACGAGCGGTGATAATTTTGGCACGCGTGCGTTCCTGAACAACGACTATATGGCTCGCATGAGTGCGGCGGCGCTTGGTATTTACGGAAACGCGAAGCAGGAGGCGATTTACCCGGCCTACTTTGTCGATGCGGGAAAGCAAAAGCTCGACGGGGCGAACCGCTACACGCTGCGCTTTGCGCCGGGCCAACTGCCGCCGGTCAATGCGTTCTGGTCACTCACCTTGTACGAGCTGCCGGCGAGCCTGCTCTACGCCAATCCGCTCAACCGCTATCTGATCAACTCGCCGATGTTGCCGAACCTGAAGCGCGACGCGGACGGCGGCATCACGCTCTATGTCCAGAACGAGTCGCCGGGCGCGGACAAGGAGGCCAACTGGCTTCCCGCGCCGAAGGGGCCGTTCTTCGCGGCGATGCGGCTTTATTGGCCGAAGCCCGAGGCGCTGAACGGAAAATGGAAGGCGCCATCGCTGACGCGGGTGAATTGAACAAGGAAAGGGAACGACATCATGAAAATTCATTCCATTCTTCTCGCTTCCGTACTGGCATCTGTCGCAATCAATGCAGCTCAAGCCCAAACACCAGTAGGTGGCTCCGCTCCGGTCACTGCGGATAATTTCGTTCGCGCCGAAACCGACCTGTATTTCGGTGGCGTTATCAAAGACGCCGGCGGCATCGGGAAATTCTTTCACAATCGCGAACCCACCCCGATCGACAGGCAAACCGTCATTCGCATGAATCGCGACACGCTATATTCGGGTGCAATTTTCGACCTGGACGCAGGACCGGTCACGATCACTCTGCCGGATGCCGGCAAGCGCTTCATGTCGATGCAGATCATCAATGAAGACCAGTACACACCGATGGTGGTCTATCATTCCGGTCCGGTGACACTGACGCGCGACAAGATCGGCACGCGTTATGTCGTGGCCGCTATTCGGACGCTGGTCGATCCGAACGATCCAAAGGATATGGGGCAGGTACATGCACTGCAAGATGCAATCAAGGTGAGCCAGAAGAGTTCCGGCAAGTTCGAGGTGCCGAACTGGGATCAAACCAGCCAGAAGAAGGTACGGGATGCGTTGCTCGTCTTGGGCGCGACGCTCCCCGATTCAAAGGGCATGTTTGGAATCAAAGGGCAGGTCGATCCGGTGCGGCGTCTGATTGGCTCCGCGATGGCATGGGGTGGCAATCCGGAAAAGGATGCGACCTACCTTACGATTACACCACCCAACAACGACAGTACGACGCCGAGAAAGTTGACGGTGAAGAACGTGCCGGTTGATGGATTTTGGTCAATCAGTGTTTACGACGAAAAGGGCTATTTCGATAAGAACCAGTACAACGCCTATTCGGTGAACAACATCACCGGTCAGAAAGCCGCCGACGGTTCGATTGCGGTGCAATTCGGCGGCTGCGACGGCAAGATTCCGAATTGCCTGCCGATTTCAAAAGGCTGGAATTACATCGTGCGGCTCTATCGCCCGCGTGCAGAAATCCTCAGCGGCAAGTGGAAGTTCCCGGAACCGCAGTCGATGTAGCGAGGGACGCTCATGAGCGGTTACGACATCTTTGCGTGGATCGTGTTGATCATCCTGGCCGCCTGCATTGTCGGCGTGTTTTGCATTGCGGGCTGGCTGCCCGGACATATCGCGAAAACCCGCGGTCATCCGCAGGCGCAGGCCGTGACCGTGGCGGGCTGGATCACGCTGATTTGCGGCTTCGCACTATGGCCAGTCGCTCTTATCTGGGCTTATGTCGATGTGCCTGCCTCCAGCAAGAAGGAGCAGCAGTCATGATGATCGCGATCATGGCGGTTTATCTGGTTCTGCTGTTCGTGCTTGTGCGAACGGGCCTCGTTCCTTTCAACCTCTTCTGGAAATGCTCTCCGTTCATCGTCCTCCTGCTTTTGAATTTGCTGCTGTTCATTCCGATGGGATGGGGTGCGCCGCAGGGACCTGCTCTGGTGGTCCGCCACTCGGTCTCCATCGTCCCGGACATTGCAGGTGAGGTGATCGATGTTCCGGTCGTCGCCAACACGCCGCTCAAGGCCGGTGACGTGCTGTTCCGGATCGATCCGGTGCCTTACGAGGCGCAGGTCAAGGGGATCGAAGCGCAACTGAAATTATCGAACATGCGTCTTGCACAGATGACGCAACTGCTTGAGCGCGACGCAGGGCGCGGCTTCGATGTTCAGCAGCGGCAATCGGAGGTCGATCAGCTCAATGCGCAGCGCGACAGCGCGCGATGGAATCTGGACAAGACCATCGTGCGCGCGCCAGCCGACGGCTATGTGACCAACGTCGCGCTGCGCAGAGGCGCGCGGGTGGCGAACCTGCCGCTGACGCCGGTGATGGCCTTCATCGATACGTCGGATACGATTATTGGCGTCGAAATTGCGCAGAACGACGCGCGGTATCTGCGAGTCGGGCAGCCCGTCGAAGTCACGTTCAAGTATCTGCCGGGCAACGTCTATGCAGGGCGAGTGGAAAGTATTCTTCAGGCTGTCGCCACGGGGCAGGCCCAGACGTCTGGCGTCGCCGTGATGCCAAAAGCGGTGCAGTCCGCGCCGTTCGTGGCCCGCGTGAAGCTCGACGACGCCGGGATTGAGGCGCTGTTGCCTGCCGGAAGTGTCGGCGAGGCCGCGATTTTCACCGACCATGTCAAAGCAACGCATATCATCCGCAAGGTGCTGTTGAGACAGATTGCGATCCTGAATTACGTCAATCTGTTTTGAGTACAAAGATGACCATGAAGCGTCCAGCAGAGCGGCGCCCGCTTCGTATCGGGTTTCGCACATCCATCGTCACGCTGTTCTTAGCGGTGGTGCTATTCGTCGGATTGACGTTGGTCTATCTCAGCTTCAGCCGTGTCTCCCTGATCACGCAGACGGCCGCTAGAACTTTCATCGAGAAGGTGGCGCAACTCGGCGCCGACCGGATCGATTCAAAATTCCGCAACGTGCGCGACAGCCTTGAAATTCTCGCCGGCCTTCCGTCGATCCAATCAGCGGAAATCGAAAACAATTCGCGGCTCTACGGCCTGATGGCCTCGATGCTTCGCAACAATCCGCAGATCTTCAATCTCTATGTCGGTTATGAGGACGGCTCATTTCTTGAAATGGATGTGATCGACCGCGCCAAGCCGGCTTTCCGTGCAAGCCTCGGTGTGGATGAGGATGCTGCCTTCCGCGTGGTCATCATTTCCCACACCGGAACGGCATCATCGTCGCCCGTGACCATCTATCTTTCGGACAATCTTATTCAGGTTGCCGAGACCAAGGGTCCCGCGACCTACGATCCCCGTCAGCGGCCCTGGTACATCGATGCCTTCAAGGACGAGAAGACGCTTCTGACGGGGCCGTATGTGTTTTTTGCCACAAGCCAGCCCGGCTATACTTTGCGCACGGTGCTGAAGGAGGGCCGCCGCGGCGTGGTGGCGGCAGATCTCCTGCTCAATCGCCTCGAAGTGATGCTGGACGAGCAAAGGCTCGGTAACTCCGGACTGGCCTTTCTATTCAACGATTCCGCACAGATCGTCGGCCATCCAGAGATGAACCGGCTGATGGAGGAAATTCCCGAGCGCGGCAACGAGTTGCCGCCGATGAGTGCCATCAAGCTGCCCGGTCTTTCGCAAGCGGTTGGAGCGTGGCAGAAGGGTGGCGCATCTCAGCAGTTTTTTGCAGACGATGCCGGGCGAACCTATGTAGCCGCCTTCCACGGCATCGAGACGGCGGGCAATGCTCATATTAAGCTCGCGGTGATCGCGCCGCTCGACGAATTTTTCGCAAAGATCATCTCGGAGCGCACCGGCCTGTTTGCACTGGCTCTCGGTTTTGTGCTCGGCATGCTGCCGCTGGCGATCTGGCTTGGCTCCATGCTCGCGCGGTCGCTGCGGAACCTCGCACAACAAACCGACGAGATTCAGCGTTTTCGTCTCGCGGATCGCCCGCGCGTACATTCGGTGATCGATGAGATCAACGAACTCGGCTTGTCGGTAGCCACGATGCGGACGGCAATCCGAAATTTCTCAAGCTTCGTGCCGCGGCCGATCGTGCGACAGCTCATTGAGTCCGGAGCATCCATTGAGCTCGGAGGAACGCGGCGGGAAGTTACCGTTCTCTTCACCGATGTCGCCGATTTCACCGCCAAGACGGAAAAGGCCGATCCTTCCGACGTCTTGATCTTCACGTCGCGCTATTTCGCGGCGCTATCTGAGGTCATTATGAAACATCAGGGCACGATCGATAAATTCATCGGCGATGCGGTGATGGCATTCTGGAACGCGCCCGATGACGATCCCGATCACGTCGTCCATGCCTGCGAAGCCGTGCTTGCCTGCGTCAAACGCAACAGCGAGCTGAACGAGCAGTTTCATAGCGCCGGCTGGCCCGCCTATGGCACCCGCTTCGGCCTGCATGCCGGCGACGCCGTTGTCGGCAATGTCGGCTCTTCCGATCGCATGAACTACACAGCGCTCGGCGCGACCGTTAACCTCGCCGCGCGCCTGGAAGGGCTCAACAAGAACTACGGGACGCAGGTGCTGGTCAGCGCCGCCGTGAAGGAGCGTGTCGAAGGACGCTTTGCCTTCCGCAGCGTCGACGAAATCAGGCCGAAGGGCTTTGCCGAGGCTGTGCGGATCTTTGAACTGCGCCACGAGACGGATGAAGCTTCAGAGCATGCCTTCTGTCAGCGCTGGGAAATTGCGTATGCTGCGATCCGGCAGGATCCGCCAGCTGCAGCAATGATAAGGGTCACTGACTTTCTCGCTCAGTATCCCGGCGACGGCGTTGCGCAGTACCATGCCGAAAGGCTTCGCGTGGAGTTGCAAGGGCCGCGCTTTGTGGCTAGCGGAGCGATACAATGACGCGTGTGGTACGTCCTGTAGATAGGCGTCAGGTGTTGGCCGGTGGGCTTGCGACAGGCGCCGCCTTTGCCGCTCCTGCGATCGCGCAGGCGCGAACACGCGTCCGGCTGGGATACGTCCATGCCGTCGCCGTTGATGGCCAGATTTTCACTGGCCTCGATCAAGGCTCGTTCGACAAGCAGGGCATCGATTTCGAACTGGTCGAGCGCAACACCGGGCCCGAAGTGTTCGAGACCATGGCGCGGGGCGAGGTGGACGTCGCATCGGTCGGCGGAGTGATTTCGAACTATCTGGCGCTCGGCGCCGGTCGCGGCTTTCTGATCAACGATATCGAGATCGCCACTGCACAGCTCTGGGTCCGCCCGGATCGCGGGGTCAAATCCTTCGCAGACCTCCGCGGCAAGCGCATCGCGACGACGACCCGAACCACGGCGCATATTTTTCTCGACCGTGCCTTGCGCGCCAATGGTCTCGGCCTCGCCGATGTGCAGGTGGTCAACAGCAACATGACGCAGGCTGTGGGTGCATTTATCGCGGGCGAGGTGCCTGCCGTCGCGTTGTGGGTGCCTTTTAACCTGATCGTTCGCGACAAAGTGCCTGACGCCATCAAGTTAGTAGACGCCTCCGCCTTCTATCCGCAGTCGGCCGTGGTTAGCGGTTGGGCCGCGCGCCACGACTATTATGCGGCAAACAAGGATGTGTTGCAGCGGATCATCCGCGGCTGGGCGGCGGCGAATGACTACATGGTGCGCAATTCCAAGGCCGCAGCGGAATCTCTCCAGCAGCGGCACTACCAGAAAGCCTCGATTGCCGACATTGCCGAGGCGCTCAAGGCGCAAAAGATGTTCTCGTCACGGGAATGGAAGCGGCTTTATGCCGACGGCACGGTTGCAAAATGGCTGCAGCAAGTCAGCGATTTCTTCATGGCCGAAGCTGGCGTGACGACGGCAATACCGGCCAAGGACTATTTTGATTCTGGTTTATACCTATCGACGTTGGACTAGCCGCAAGCTACTTATCCGATCTGCAGAAGGCGAAACGTCTGCAATTGGCGGCGCAAAGCGGTCATTCGTGACTCCGTCCGACGCTGGTCCAGCGAAAGCTGGATCACGATTGCTGGTTCTCCGATATCGCAAGCTCTGACATCAGGACCTTTGCCCCATCAAGAAATGTCCTGACAGCATCGACGACGATGGCATCCAGTTGCTTCGGCGTCGGAGTTTCGTAAACGAAGCGCCGGATCGCCATATAGAAGATGCGGCCGTGCAATCCCCAGAACATTTCCACCTCACGTTCTGACAGTGGGACCTCATCAGCCGGCGGCAGTTTGAGTTCGTGGCGCAGTTCACCGCAGGCGGGTTCGATGATTTCTTTCCGAACGATCTCAAGATAGCGCTTGGTGATGTCGAACGATTTCATGCCGGAGAAGACGAAGATCCTCACCCAATTGTACTCGAAGACCTGTTCGACATATTCGAGATAGAACCGCGACAGCCGCGTCTGCAGCGGGAGGCTGCGATCGCGGACAAGCCCGCTCCACGACGGCGACCAGCGGCTGAGATAGATCTCTTCATAGACGCGCTCGATCAGCGCTTCTTTGCTCGGGAAATGCCGGTAGATCGCTGAATGGGTGATGCCCATTCGCTTGGCAAGTTCACGCGTTTGTCCGCCAAATCCATGTTCCGCGAAAAACCGCACGGCCTCGTCGACAATGAAGCGTTCGCGATCGGCCGCGCGCATATTGCGTCGCGGTGTTTTTTTGGCTGCTTTGACTGCTTTTCTTGCCATCTGGGTTCGATGCGTTACGGGAAACACCGAGATACCTTATTCGCAAAAAGTGACCAAATGGTCTTTTCTGATTGACGGATCGGGCGGAGCGTGATCTAGATTTAAGACCAGATGGTCACAATTCTGGACGCATGAACGAACCGGGGGGTTTGTTTTGAAGGCCCGAGCATTCCGCTATGTGCGACCCGTCACGGTCGCCGAGGCGCTTGAGACATTCGCGAATTCTGGCGAGGACGCGAGCTATATCGCGGGCGGCCAGAGTCTCGTGCCTGCGCTCGCCTTGCGGTTGCAGGCTCCCGAAATCCTGATCGACATCGCGCATATTGAATCGCTTCGCGGGATCGAGCTGCAAGGCGAGTGGCTGCGGATCGGCGCGCTGACGCGGCATTGCGAGGCAATGACCGATCCCCTGATAGCGCAGCATGCGCCGCTATTCCGCGAAGCTGCGCCCCATGTGGCGCATCCTGCCATTCGCAACAAAGGCACTCTCGGCGGCAGCATCTCGCATGCCGATCCGGCTTCAGAGTTTCCGGCGATGGCGCTGGCAATGGGCGGTGAACTCGAAATTTCAAATCGCGCCGGAACCCGCCGCGTTGCCGCCGATGACTTCTTCGTCGATCTGTTTCAGACGGCGATCGAGCCCGGCGAATTGCTGGTCGCAATTCATGTCCCGGTGGCCCGGCCCGGTCACCGCTGGGCTTTCGATGAACTCGCGCGCCGCCGCGGTGATTTCGCCCTTGTCGGCTCAGGCATTCTTGCAGAGTTCAAGGACGACTTGATCGAGCAAATTCGCATCGTGTTCTTTGGCGTTGGCAACACGCCCGTGCGTGCCCGGCAAGCCGAAGAGATCCTGATCGGTCGCAGCTTGAATGAAGAGGCGATCGTCGCGGCGCAGGCGGTTGTCGGCGACGATCTTGCTCCGCCAGAGGATGAACAAGTGCCGCCCGCCATGCGACTCCACCTTGCGCGCGTTCTGCTGGGCCGCTTGCTTGGCCAGATCATGGAGCGCGCGTGAGCGAAGCGGTCAACATCAACCTGCTCGTGAATGGCAGCAAGGTTTCGCGCAGTGTTGCGCCGCGCGACACGCTTGCCGATTTTCTGCGTCAGACGCTTGAACTGACGGGCACGCACACCGGCTGTGAAATGGGTGTCTGCGGCGCGTGTCTTGTTCTGCTGGATGGCCGGGTGGTGCATTCCTGCCTGACGTTCGCGGTGCAGGCGGACGGTTCTGTCGTGGAGACTATCGAAGGGCTCAGCGAACGCGCTGTCATTGCGGATATCCAGGAGGCGTTCCATCAGCGCAATGCCTTGCAGTGCGGATTCTGCACGCCGGGCGTGCTGATGACTGCCTACAGCATTCTGTCCCAGCCAGGCGTGCCATCGCGCGAAGAGATCCGTGATGCGCTGTCGGGTAACTATTGCCGCTGCACCGGATATGAAGCGATCGTCGATGCCATCGAGCGTGTTGCGCAGGGCCGTGCAAGCGCGCCGGCTGACCGGACAATCGAGGAGGCGAGTGCATGAATGCGCCGTTGACTTCGCTTGACCGTCCGAACTCCTATATCGGCCGTTCTGTCCCGCGCCCCAATGCGAAGCGGCTTCTCGCCGGACGCGGGCGTTACGTGACGGACATCGTGTTGCCGCGCATGGTGCATGCGGCGTTCGTGCGCAGCCCACACGCTCACGCGCGCATTGTGTCCATCGATATTGAAGCCGCGCGGAACTTGCCCGGCGTGCGGCTGGTGGCGACAGGTGAGGACCTCGCGGGCCTCTGCAAGCCGTGGGTCGGCACCATGGATCACTTCAAGGGGATGAAATCCCCGCCGCAACTGCCGCTGCCGATCGACAAGGTGGTCTGGTCGGGGCAGGCGGTGGTTGCCGTTGTCGCGGATACGCGCGCGCTGGCCGAGGATGCGGCGGAAGCGGTCTATGTTGAATTCGAGGAGCTGCCGGCGGTCGTTGACATCGACGCTGCGCGCGAGCCGGGTGCGCCAGTGATCACGCCCGAACTTGGCGACAATATCTGCTACCGCGGGAAAATCGATACCGGCGGCGTGGACGAGATTTTCGCAACCGCCGCGCATATCGTCGAAGACGAATTCCGCTTCGGGCGCCACACCGCGGTGACGATGGAGCCGCGCGCCATTGTCGCTGACTATGACGCGAGTGAACCGCGGCTGACGGTGCATCACGCCACGCAGACGCCCTACCAGTTCCAGGACATCTACGCCCGCCACTATGGCATCCCCGAAGCCTGCGTGCGGGTGATCGCGCCCGATATCGGCGGGTCGTTCGGCATGAAGCTGCACATGTATCATGAGGACATGGCGGTGGTCGGTCTCAGCATGATGTTGGGCCGTCCGGTCAAATACGTCGCTGATCGTATCGAGTCATTTGTCTCCGATATCCATGCGCGCGACCATCGGGTCCGCGCTCGCATGGCGGTAGATGCCAACGGCACCATCCTCGCGATGGACGTGGAAGATGTGACCGGCATCGGTGCGTTCTCCGCCTATCCGCGCACCAGTGTGGTCGAAGGTAATCAGGTTTACCGGTTGATGGGCGCGCCCTACGGCTTCCAGAACTACCGCGCCGACCTGCAGGTGGTGTTTCAGAACAAGGTGCAGATGAGCCAGTACCGGGCCGTCGGGCATCCGATTGCCTGCACGGTCACCGAGCGCCTCGTGGACATGGTTGCGGCCAAGGCCGCGCTCGATGTCTTTGATGTTCGCACGCGCAATCTGATCCCGGACGACGCCTATCCGCGCACGTCGCCGACCGGCTACAAGTTCGAAGCGCTGTCGCATCACGCGTGCCTCGCCAAGCTGCGGGAGATGATGAACTACGATCGCCTCCGCGCCGATCAGTCGGAGCTCAGGAAGCGCGGCATCCATCGCGGCATCGGGATCGCTGCGTTCGTCGAGATTACCAATCCGGGTCCGGCGTTCTATGGCGTCGGCGGTGCCCGCATTTCCTCGCAAGATGGTGCGATCATCAAGATTACGCCATCCGGTGATGTCCGCTGCCTGATCTCGGTCACCGAACTGGGGCAAGGCACCGAAACCATCGTCGGCCAGATTGTCGCCGAGCATCTTGGTGTCGACCGTGCTCGCGTGAAGGTCATCACCGGAGACACCGAAGTAACTCCGCACGGCGGTGCGACCTGGGCTTGTCGGGGGGCAGGTATCGGCGGCGAGACTGCGCTTCAAGCTGCGAATAAACTCAAGAGTAATGTGCTGGCGGTCGCAGGCGCCATTTTGCAGGAGCAGCCGGACAGGCTCGACATTCAAAATGGCTGGATCGTCGATGCGGCGACAGCCCAGCAGCGCATCGAACTCGCCGAAATTGCGCGCATCGCCTACTTCCGGTCGGACACGCTGCCGCCCGGCACACAGGCGCAGCTCTCCGTCGCACATCATTATGCGCCGCAAGGCTATCCGTTCGCGTTTACGAACGGGCTTCAGGGATGCCACATCGAACTCGATGTCGAGACCGGCTTCGCGAAGATCCTGAAACACTGGGTCGTCGAGGATTGCGGCCGGGTCATCAATCCGATGCTGGTGGACGAACAGATACGCGGCGGGGTCGTGCAGGGCCTAGGCGCTGCGTTCTTTGAAGAGTGCATCTACGGCGAGAGCGGCCAGCTTACCAACGGTTCGCTCGCGGACTACCTCGTGCCCATGGCGGTCGAGATGCCGGACATCGATATCGCCCACGTTGAGACACCCACGATGGATACGCAGCTAGGAGCCAAGGGGGTCGGCGAGGCCGGCACGGCCGCGGCGTCGGCTGCGGCGCTCAATGCAATCAACGATGCAATGTCACCGTTCGGCGCTTCGATCGCACAGGTGCCGATGACGCCGGGCAGAATCCTGAAGGCATTGGGACGGTTCTAACGAAGCAAACAAATCAACAAACTCTTATGGAGGAGGAAACCATGACGGACGTAATCCGGACTATTGCTCAGCGAAAAATCTCCCGACGTAGCGCACTGACGGCTCTCGGCGCGGGCGCAAGTTATTTTGCCATGCCATGGATCGCGCGGGCGGCAGACGACACCATTCGCATCGGCTTTCCGACGCCGCTGACGGGACCTTTCGCTGCCGAAGCGAAGGATCAGGTCAAGAGCGCCGAACTCGCCGTCAAGCAGTTCAACGACAAGGGCGGCATCAATGGCCGCAAGATCGAACTGCTGGTGCGGGACGACAAGCTCAATGGCGGCGAGGCCGCGACGCGCACGTTGGAACTGATCGAGAAAGACAAGGTGCATGCGATCGTCGGGTCGCTGTCGAGTGCCGTACAGCTTGCTGTCAACGAAGTCACCCGTGCGCGCGGCGTGATCTATGTGTCGATCAGCCAGTCCGACACCATCAATGAGGTGAAAGACTTCAGCAAGTACACCTTCCATGAAGCGCTCAATCCGCACATGACCGCCGGCGCCGTGGCGCGCCAGACTTTCAAGAAGGGATCGAAGGTCGCATATCTCTCCGCCGATTATGCCTATGGACACGAGATGCTACGCGGTTTCAAACGTGCGCAGGCAGCGATCGGTGCGGAGAGCGTCGGCGAGATTTTGCATCCATTCGGTGCCGCCGATTATTCGACGTTCATGCCGCGATTGCGGTCTATGCGTCCCGACATTCTGTGCATCAGCAACTTTGGCCGCGATCAGGCCAACTCGATCAAGCAGGCCGTCGATTTCGGCATGAAACAGCAGATGAAGATCGTGGTGCCGGTCCTGCTGCACAACCAGCGGCTGGCGGTCGGTCCCGAGGTCTTCGAGGGCGTTGTCGGCGGCGCCAATTACTATTGGGGCCTGGAGAGCCAGATACCCACCGCGAAGGCTTTCAATGACGCCTATCGTGCCGCAAACGGTGGCGCGATTCCGACTGACTACGGTGCCTACGGCTATACCGGAATTTTCTCGCTGCTGCTTGCGATGCAGGCGGCCGGCGGCACGGACACCGACAAGGTCATCACGGCGCTGGAAGGCCTCAAATACGACGTCGCAAAGGGCGCGCAGCGCTATCGCAAGTGCGACCATCAGTCGGTGCAGTCGGTGCTCGTTCTCGAATCGAAAAAGAAGGCGGACATGAAGAGCGACATGGACCTGTTCCAGGTCGTTGCGAATGAAGCGGCTTCCGAAGACGTCCTGCGGAGCTGCACCGAGCTCGGCTTCCCGGCCTGACAGGAAAGCCAGACCTCCAATGGATGCAGAACTCATCTTGATGCAACTCTTTTCCGGAGTTGCCCTCGGCGCGATCCTTGTCATCACGGCGCTCGGCCTGTCGATTATTTTCGGCATGCTGGGCGTGGTGAACTTCGCGCACGGCGCCCTGTTCATGGTCGGTGCTTACGCTGGACTATGGGTTGCGTCGCTGACTGGAAGTTTCTGGTGGGGCCTGCTGGTTGCGCCGATCATGATCGGCGTATTCGGCATGGTCATCGAGTTTGTTCTGGTGCGTCCATTGTATGGCCGGTCGATCGACGATCCGCTGCTGCTCACTTTCGGGCTGAGCTATGTGTTGGTCGAGGCCGTGCGGATGATCTTCGGCAGCGACGGCATTCCGTTCCCGACGCCGCCGCAGCTCACCGGCGTCGTCGATCTCGGTGTCGGGTTCTTTCCGATCTATCGTCTGTTCGTGGTCGGCGTCATCATCGCCGTGCTGCTGTTGTTGTGGCTCGGTCTTGAGAAGACGAAGTTCGGCCTGATCGTGCGCGCCGGCGCGCGCGATCCGACCATCATGCGGGTGCTTGGCGTCGATATCGGCAAGGTCTGGTTGCTGGTGTTCGGTCTCGGTGTCGGGCTGGCGGCTCTGGGCGGCGTGCTGGCCGGACCGATGCGCAGCGTCAATCCGGAGATGGGGTCGCTGGTGCTCGCCGAAGCCTTCGTCGTGACGGTGATCGGCGGCCTTGGCTCGCTGCTCGGGTCAATCATCGCGGGACTTTTGGTCGGTGTCGCAATCAGCATGACGGCGCTGTTCGCGCCGGAAATGGCCACCATTGTGATGTTCGCGCTGATGGCGATCGTCCTCCTGATCCGGCCGCAAGGCCTGTTCGGCAAACTCGCGTAACGGAGGGAAAAATGCCATCTCCCGCGCTTGCTGCATCCGCACTGCCCACTGAGCGCAAGCCCTCCGGGCTCGCGGCGACGTTAACGACATATCGTGTGCTGCTGTCGATCGCAGCGCTTTGCCTGTTGCCATGGCTGTTGCCGTCGCAGGCACTGGCCGTCAACGTTCTCGTCTATGGCGTCCTGGCGGTCGGCTACAATTTGCTGTTTGGCTATACCGGAATGTTGTCCTTCGGACACGCTGCCTTCTTCGGCGCCGGTGCCTATATCGCCGGTATCGCAATCGCGAAATTCGGCATCCCCTGGTATGCCGCCGTGCCGCTCGGCGTTCTCGGTGGCGGCTTGCTGGCATTCATCATCGGCGCGTTGTCGACGCGGACGCGCGGCATCTACTTCTCGATGGTGACGCTCGCGCTGGCGCAGCTCATTTATTATGTGGCGTTGCAGGCATCGTCCTGGACCGGTGGCGAAAACGGCCTGCGCGGGTTGACCGTGGAGAAGATCAATCTGTTCGGTTGGAGCATCAATTTTCTCGATCCGATCAACAAGTACTACATTCTGATGATCTTCGCGGCATTCGCGTTGTGGGTCGTCTCGCGCATCCTGAATTCGCCGTTCGGCGCCGCGATTGAAGCCATCCGCGAAAACGAGCGGCGCGCGCAAACCTGCGGTTTCGACGTGGAGCGGACCAAGCTGCTGTCGTTCACGCTGTCAGGCCTGATCTGCGCATTGGCTGGCACGATGTCGGCGCTTCATCTGGCGTTCGTGCCGCTCGACGTCCTGCATTATCAGACCTCCGGCATGATCGTGATGATGACCTTGCTCGGCGGCGCGCGAAGCTTCTTCGGTCCGTTCATCGGCGCGCTCGTCTTTCTTCTGATGGAAGACGTGTTCTCGCTGTGGACGTCGCACTGGCAGATCATCGTTGGTTCCATCTTCATTCTTTTCGTTCTGTTCCTGCCCAAGGGAATTTGGGGCACCTTTCTGTTAAAGGTCATGCGATGAGCGAGCCGCTTCTTGCCGTTGAAAATATCGGACGCAGGTTTGGCGGGTTTGTCGCGCTCGAAGGTGTCACAGCGGCTTTCCACCCGGGCAAGGTGACGTCGATCATCGGGCCGAACGGCGCGGGTAAGAGCACATTCTTCAATGTGCTTTCCGGCGTGCTGACGCCGTCGAGCGGCTCGATCAGGTTCAAAGGCAAAGACCTGAAGGGCACGCGGCAGCATGAGTTCGTGCATCTCGGGATCGCGCGGTCCTATCAGATCACCAACATCTTTCCTGAGCTCAGCGTGCATGAAAATGTGCGTGTCGCAGCGCAGGCCAGCCGGTCGCAGTATAACATCTGGACCAATCGCGACAGGTTTTCCGAGCTGAGTACAAAGGCTGATGCCGCGCTCGAAGCCGTCGGCCTGACCGGCAAGCGCGCCGAAACCGCAAAGTTTCTGGCGCACGGCCAGCAGCGCTCTCTTGAGATCGCGATTGCGCTGATCTCCGATCCTGAAGTGCTGCTGCTGGATGAGCCGACGGCGGGCATGGGGCCGGAAGAGACGAAGGATATGGTGGCGTTGCTTGAGAAGCTTGCCACGCAGCGGACCATTCTCCTGGTCGAACACAAGATGAAAATGATCCTCGGCCTCAGCGACCGCATTCTCGTATTGCATCACGGCCGGCTGATCGCCGACGGCACGCCGCGTGATATCCAGACGGACTCGGAAGTCCGTCGCGTCTATCTGGGACAGAACGATGGCTATGCTTGAAACCAAAGACCTTCACGCCTGGTATGGCGCGAGCCACACGCTTCACGGGGTATCGATTTCGGTCGGGCAAGGCGAAGTCGTCGCTCTCGTTGGCCGCAATGGCGCGGGAAAGACCACCACGATCCGCTCCATCATGGGGCTGATGCCGAAGACCGCAGGAAGCGTGAACTTTGCGGGCACGGATCTCATGTCCTTGCGCTCGCATCATCGCTTCAAGCTTGGTCTTGCCTATGTTCCGGAAGAGCGCCGGATCGTGCCCGGGCTGACGGTGCGCGAAAACCTTCAACTGGGTCTCGTCGCCAGCGACGCTGGCATCAACGAGCGCGTTGCTATCGATGAGATTGCAGAAAGCTTTCCTCGCCTGAAGGAGCGGCTCGATCAAGATGCGATCACGATGTCCGGCGGAGAGCAGCAGATGCTGGCCATCGCCCGGGCGACGATCGCAAAGCCGAAGATGATCCTGCTCGACGAGCCCTCCGAAGGCATCATGCCTGTGCTGGTCGAGGAGATGGGCGTGCTGTTCCGCCGCTTGCGCGATCAGGGTGTGACGCTGCTGCTGGTGGAGCAGAATGTGGAATGGGCGCTGCGCCTCGCTGACCGCGCGATTGTCATCGATCAGGGCGAGGTCGTTTACGAGAGCAGTGCCGCGGCTCTGCTGGCCGACAAATCCATTCAGGAGCGCTACTGCGCGGTCTGAATCGTTTTTCTTTTGATCCGGGTGATCCCATGCAAATGAATGACAGCCAGCGCATCCCAGCGTCGCGAGAAAAAGTCTGGGCGGCCCTCAACGACCCAGACATCCTGCGGCAGTGCATTCCGGGCTGCCAGAATCTCGAGATGACATCGCCAACCGAGATGACGGCGAAGGTGGTGATCAAGGTCGGGCCGGTGAAAGCGACATTCGGCGGCAAGGTCACTCTGAGCGATCTTGATCCGCCGAACGGATACAAGATCACGGGCGAGGGATCCGGCGGCGTTGCGGGCTTCGCAAAAGGCGGCGCGGCGATCAGGCTCGAATCTGTCAGCGAAAGCGAAACGGTCCTGCATTACGAGGTCGACTCGCAGATCGGCGGAAAGCTGGCTCAACTCGGGGGGCGGTTGATCGATTCAACCGCAAAGAAGCTTGCGGGGGAGTTCTTCACCAAGTTCGGCGCGGTTGTCTCGGAAGGCGCGAATAGCGCCGCTTAGCTTTATCGATGCAGGAATTCGAACGCCGCTAGGACACGATGAACTGGTTTCGCGCTTCGCGGACCTTTGCGACAATGTAGCGGCGAACCTCTCGAACCCTGCGGGTTTCGTGCGTATCGGGATGCGAGACCAGCCAATAGCTTCTTGTGAAGCGGGTGGCGGGGAGAATTCGTTTCAATTCCGGATAGCGCTCGGCTGTGTAGTCATGAAGAATGCCGACGCCGTGTCCGGCGCGGACGGCCTCGACCTGACCGACGACACTACCGCATTCATATCGGCGAGTGACCAGCTCATTGAGCGTCGAAGCATAATCCAGCGCGCGGCTGTAGATGATGTCGTGAATGTAGGTAATCAGCAGGTGGTCGGCCAAATCGTCGGGCTTCAGGATGGGCGCAGCGCTCCTCAGGTAACCTTCGGATGCGTAGATGCTCAGCGTGTAGTCGGTGAGTTTCGTAGAAATCAGCCGGCCCTCGGTCGGGCGCTCAAGCGTCACGACGATATCGGCTTCCCGTTTGGCAAGCGAGAAAGTCCGCGGCAGAGCCACAAGCTGGAGGACCAGCGCCGGGTTTGCCGCTGCGAAGGCGCCCAGATGATTGGCCAGAAAGTAATTTCCAAGACCATCCGGAGCGCCGATTCTCACCGTGCCGGAGACTTTTTCGGCTACGGACGTGAGTTGCGATCCAACACGCAACAGTTCGGATTCCGCACGCTCCGCCGCGGCCAGAAGCGCGACGCCTGACGGCGTCAGCGAAGAGCCTGTTGTCTGGCGGTTCACCAGCTTGGTTTTCAGGTCCTTTTCAAGCGCGGTCAGTTTGCGTGCCACGGTCGCGTGATTGAGCTTCAGGCGCTTGGCTGCTCCCAGAATTTGGCCGGTGCGCGCGACCTCAAGAAAAATTCGAACTTTGTCCCAATCCATCGGATGACTTTATTTGCTGCACATCGAAGCCGCAATACTTCACGTTGTCTGCTGCGAGGGAGGCGCGCAAAGACCATTGAAACATCAGAAGGAGAGAGTTCGATGGCTTCGGAAATCAAGCACTATATCGGCGGTCAGCTTGTCGCCGGACGCAGCGGCCGCACATCGCCTGTCTTCAATCCCGCGACGGGCGAGCAGACCGCGACGGTCGGCCTCGCCAGCACGGCTGAGGTGAACCAGGCCGTCGCAGCGGCGCGCGCTGCCGCAGAGAGCTGGGGCGAGACGCCGTCGTTGCGCCGGGCCCGGATTCTCAATCGCTTCCTGCGGATCGCCGAGGATCGGATCGACGAACTGGCTACGTTGATCACGTCCGAACACGGCAAGACATTCTCCGATGCCAAGGGCGAGATTCAGCGCGGCCTGGAAGTTGTCGAGTTCGCTGTCGGTGCGCCCCAGCTTCTGAAGGGTGAGGTCAGCGAGAACGTCGGTACGCGGATCGACAGTTTTGGCGTGCGTCAACCGCTTGGTGTCGTTGCGGGCATTACTCCGTTTAATTTTCCGGCCATGGTGCCGATGTGGATGTTTCCGGTGGCGCTGGCATGCGGCAACACATTCATACTGAAGCCGTCCGAGCGTGATCCGTCCGCATCGCTTCTGATCGCGCAATGGCTTACTGAAGCAGGATTGCCGGCTGGCGTCTTCAATGTCGTGCAGGGCGACAAGGAAGCGGTCGATGCTCTCCTTTTGAATCCGGATGTCGAGGCGATCAGCTTTGTGGGATCGACGCCGATCGCACGCTACATCTACTCGACTGCGACAAGCACGGGCAAACGCTGCCAGGCACTCGGCGGCGCCAAGAACCATATGGTCGTGATGCCGGACGCCGATCTCGATCAGGCAGTCGACGCACTGATGGGTGCGGCTTACGGGTCGGCCGGCGAGCGCTGCATGGCCATTTCGGTGGCGGTTCCGATCGGAGAGAAGACGGCCGATGCGTTGATCTCGAAACTGGAGCCCAAAATCCGGGCGCTCAAGATCGGTTCGGGATTCAATGCGGAATCCGAAATGGGGCCGCTGGTCACCCAACAACATCTCGACAAGGTTCGCGGCTACATCGATTCCGGTGTCGCGGAGGGCGCGAAGCTGGTCGTCGACGGCCGCGATTTCCGCTCCAACGAGGGTGGCTACTTCATCGGTGGCACGCTGTTCGATCGCGTCACCACCGACATGAAGATCTACAAGGAAGAGATTTTTGGACCGGTGCTGGGCGTGGTGCGCTCGCCTGACTACGCGGCGGCGGCGAAGATGATCAACGAGAACGAGTACGGAAACGGAACCGCGATTTTCACCCAGAATGGCGACGTGGCCCGTGAGTTTGCTCATCGCATTCGCGTCGGCATGGTCGGCATCAATGTTCCGATTCCGGTGCCGGTGGCATTCCATTCGTTCGGCGGCTGGAAAGCTTCCTTGTTCGGCGATCACTCCATGCATGGACCAGAAGGAATCCGGTTCTATACCCGGCTCAAGACCGTTACCACCCGCTGGCCGACAAGCATCGCGCAGGGACCTGAGTTCGTGATGCCGACAATGAAGTGACGCTGCCGTATTCAGGTCGGCTGCGCCGTCTCTCGGATTGTGTCGTCGCGCTAACTGGGTCGCGTCTTTCCATCTTTGTTCTGCTCCGCTGCGCGACGCATCGCCTCTGCCAGCGCGCCGCCGCCTGATGCGTTGGGCTGCGGCGCTGGCGAGGTGGAAGATGGGCGGGCATTGCTGCGTGGTTCGCTCCTGGTGGAGCGATCGGGCTTTGCCCCGAGCTCGTCGTCAAGCCGTAACGTCAGCGCAATGCGTTTGCGTGGTATGTCAACCTCCAGCACTTTGACGCGAACGATATCGCCGGGCTTCACCACCTCGCGCGGATCTTTGATGAAGGTCCTGGACATCGCTGAAATGTGAACCAGGCCATCCTGGTGCACGCCGATATCGACAAAAGCGCCGAATGCCGCCACGTTGGTCACTGCGCCCTCCAGCACCATGCCGGGCTTGAGATCGCTGACCTTCTCGACACCGTCCTTGAACACTGCAGCTTTGAAAGCCGGGCGCGGATCGCGGCCGGGTTTTTCCAGTTCGCGCAGAATGTCGGTAATCGTCGGCAGACCGAATGTGTCATCGACGAATGTTTGTGGCTTGAGCTGCCGCAGAATCTCGACGTTGCCGATCAACGCCTTGATGTCGCTCTTGGTTGCGGCGAGAATTCGCCGCACGACCGGATAGGCTTCCGGATGGACGCCGGATTGGTCGAGAGGATCGTCGCCATTTGTGACGCGCAGAAAGCCCGCACATTGTTCGAACGCTTTCGGGCCCAATCGCGGCACGTCCTTGAGCGCCTTGCGTGAACGGAATGGGCCATTGGCGTCGCGATGCTGGACGATGCTTTGCGCGAGCCCCGAACCGATTCCCGATACGCGTGCCAGCAAGGGCGCCGAGGCCGTGTTGGCATCGACGCCGACCGCATTCACGCAATCTTCGACCACGGCATCGAGCGAACGTGACAGCTTGGTTTCGCCGAGGTCATGCTGATATTGGCCGACGCCGATCGACTTCGGATCGATCTTGACCAGTTCGGCCAGTGGATCCTGCAACCGCCGTGCGATCGAAACAGCACCGCGCAGCGTCACGTCAAGTCCCGGCAGCTCTTCGGAGGCGAAGGCGGACGCCGAGTAGACCGAAGCGCCGGCTTCCGACACCACGATCTTCAACATCTTCAATTCAGGTAAAAGCTTCACCAGCTCGGTCGCCAGTTTGTCGGTCTCGCGCGAGGCTGTGCCGTTGCCGATTGCGATCAGCTCGACGCGATGCTCGCGCGCGAGCTTGCCGAGAATCGCAAGCGATTCATCCCAGCGCCGCTGCGGTTCATGGGGGAAAATCGCGGTTGTGGCGACGACCTTGCCGGTTGCATCGATCACGGCAACCTTGACGCCGGTTCGATATCCCGGATCGAGGCCCATGGTGACGCGTGCGCCGGCGGGCGCCGCCAGCAGCAGATCGCGCAAATTCGAGGCGAATACACGGACCGCTTCTTCCTCGGCAGCAGTCCACAGCCGCATCCGCAGATCGATATTGAGATGTATCTGGATCTTGGTGCGCCATGCCCAGCGTACAGTTTCAGCCAGCCATCGGTCGCCGGGGCGTCCCTTATCAGAAATGGCGAAGCGCTGCATAATGCGCAGTTCATAGGAACTGACCGTGGCTGGCGTCGTCGTGACGGCCTCGGGAAGCATCTGAAGATCGAGTATCTCTTCCTTCTCGCCCCGGAACATCGCGAGGATTCGATGCGACGGCAGCTTGTTCAATGGCTCGCTAAAGTCGAAATAATCGCTGAATTTGGCGCCGGTTTCCTTTTTCCCGTCACGCAATTTCGATGAGAGAAGCCCATTCGACCACATCTGTTCGCGCAGGCCGCCGATCAGATCTGCGTCTTCAGCAAAGCGCTCAACCAGAATGGAACGTGCGCCGTCGAGTGCCGCCGCCGCATCTGCTACTTGTTTGTCTGCATCGATGAAAGGCAACGCAGCGCTTTGCGGATCGTTCTCCGGTTGGGTGAGCAGCAATTCCGCCAGCGGTTCCAGTCCGGCTTCCCTGGCGATTTCCGCCTTGGTGCGGCGCTTGGGTTTGAACGGGAGGTAAATGTCTTCGAGGCGTCCCTTGCTGTCCGCTGCAAGAATGGCTGCTTCCAGCGCGGCGTCGAGTTTGCCCTGCTCGCGAATCGAATTGAGGACAGTGACACGGCGCTCTTCAAGCTCACGCAGGTAGTTCAAGCGCTCCTCCAGCGTGCGCAACTGCGCGTCGTCCAGCGCGCCGGTGGCTTCCTTGCGGTATCGCGCGATAAACGGAACGGTGGCGCCGCCATCAAGCAGATCAACTGCGGCCTCGACCTGCTGTTCACGAACGCCAAGTTCGTCGGCGATCTGTTGAGAAATTGTTTTGGCCATGCAGTATCTTTCCTAACGAGAAAATCGCGACGCTGAATCGCGACCGCAGGAAGACGGCTTATGGACCACAGATCGGCGATTCATCAACCCCGTTGCAAAGGAAAATGGATCTGTGGATGAACTATGTTCAATTTCGGATGTTGGCGATCTCAGATGGTCTGGATGCGATAAGCATCGGGGCGCAACGTTCCGCCCCTGGGTAAATTCGACGAGGCAACCAACCGACTTGACGAGATGGTAAAGTCGGGTTCGTCATCGGGCGTATTCACGCTTGGGCGCGCCGGGTTTGTTTAATGGATCAAAAAGCGCAACACCCCGGGACGCATCCCGGGGTGTGAGTGCACGTATCGATCAAGCCGTCAGAAGTTGAAGTTGATGCCTCCGAAACCGACAACAATGTCGCGCTTTGCGTCAGCAAATGTTGCGGCCACGCCGGTGTTGACCTGACCCTGCAACAGGTAGTCGTTGATCAGGTGATAGTACTGAAATCCGCCGCGCACGGACCAGTTTCCGAAGTTCTTCGGAATCCAGGTGATTGGAACGGTTGCGGTCAGACCGGTTGAGAATACGCCGCCGTTGCTGGTGCCGCAGGGCGTGGCGATCGTTCCGCAGACCGTCGTGGCGTCGGCGGTCCAAAACTCCTTCGGACCCACGGAGACCCATGTGGGAGCCGTGAAGATAACGCCATACCCGTACTTGGTCAGATTGAGAGTGGGAACGGCGCCGAATTCGGTATAGCCGCTGCCGACCTTACCGGTGGTGACGTTCGACGAGCCGGAGAATTGATACCAGCCGCGGATATAGGGCTTCAACTGAACCGGCAGTCCCCACGATGTGTCGTCATAGGACAACGTGACCGAGATGTTGCGTTCTGTGCGGAAGCCGTTCACCGGCGGGCTCAGAAACTCGATGTACATCGTGTCGATGGTCCAGTTATTCAGGAAACCGACCTTGCCGCCGACCCACCAGTCGAACTCATTCCATGAACCGACACGCGGGTCCTTCTGTTCGCTCCACAGGTCGTTCCAGATTCCGGTGTACACGCTGATCGCGTTGATCGGACCGGTCTTATTCTTGTAGAGGTCGAAAGACAGGCCCATCGCGATTTGTGATGTCAGGCCGGTGCCGGTGACATGCAGGCCGCGCGATGTGATGTAGTCGCCGCCAAAACTCGCATCGATATAGCCGTGGATGTCGAGCGGCGCTGGAGGCGGCGGTGCTTTTGTATAGATTGGCAGATCGGCGGCCATTGCTGCTGTCGTTGTCACGAAAGCTGCCGTCGCAAGAGAAGCAACCCAAGAAAGGCTGCGTTGTTTCGAACGTGTCGTCGTCATCTGATACCCCAATGTAATCGAAGCACGAGCATCTGGCCCGGCCTCATCCCCACTTGCTCATTCAGCGAGCAAGAGTCGCGGATGCCCCACAAGCGGGTTGCCTGTCTTCATTCGCGTTGCATCAGATGTCGCAAGTCGTATGCCAGTATTGTTGCAAAAATGTCATTGTCTCTATCCAGCACATGGCAATCAAAGAAACCGCTGGGGTACAGGGGTTTCTTTGCGCAGACGTGTCGATATACGACTTTAGTTTTGGATGAGATTTGCAAACGCGTACGCGATTTCGCGTAGGCTGCGCGCGGCGCTTTGACCAACGGCGCTGCAATCTATGCCGATGCTTTTTGCAAAAGGCGATGTTCGGATTTTGTATTGCCCACACACGCATTGCGGAGAAATGCGTCATGAGGTGCTGACCAGTTCAGCATCGAGCTGAACTGGTCGTTTTGTTGTTCGCTACGTTCTGTGTCGTTCAGTCCAGTTTCACGCCGGCTTCGGTCACGACCTTTTGCCAGCGGACGGTTTCCGCGGACACCATGGTCGCGAATGCCGGGCCCGTCACGTTGGGGACGTCGGAGCCGTTGCGCTCCCACGCCTCTTTGATCGTCGCCGCCTGCAGGGCCTTCTGCAGTTCCTTGGTCATGCGCTCCACGACTGCCGGCGGAGTGTTCTTCGGCGCGAACACGCCATACCAGGTCGCGACTTCGTAACCGGGCACGCCAGCTTCCGCGGCGGTGGGAATATCGGGGAATGCCGGCACGCGCTTGGGAGCCGCGACCGCGAGCGCGCGCAACTTGCCATCCCGGATCTGCGCGGCTGAAGAGCCGAGGCCGTCGAACACGAGCGGCACGTGGCCGGCGACGAGATCCTGCATGGCCGGTCCCGCGCCACGATAGGGCACGTGGACGATGCGTGTTTTGGTGACGATCTTGAACAACTCGCCGGCAAGATGATGCGTCGTCCCGGCGCCGGCGGAACCGTAATTCAATTTATCCGGGTTGGCTTTGAGGTAAGCGATGAATTCCGCGAGTGTCTTGGCGGTGACCTTGTCCGGATTGACGACCACGACCTGTGGCGGCCGCGCAATCAGCGCGACGGGGATGAAGTCTTTCTCCAGATTGTAATCGAGATTGGGATAGAGCGCCGGCGCGATGGCGTGGTGCGCGGCGCCGACGAAGAAGGTGTAGCCGTCCGGCGCGGCCTTGGATGCCTGCGATGCACCCACGGTGCCGCCAGCGCCCGCGCGGTTCTCGATCAACACACGCGTTCCAAGTTGCATGTCGAGTTGCGCGGCAAGAGGCCGGGCGAAGGCGTCCGTGCCGCCGCCGGCCGCGAACGGTACGACGAAAGTGATCGGCTTCTCCGGCCATGTTTGGGCCTGGGCGTGGCTGGCCACGGCGGCAGAACCTGCCAGAAGCATGAACAGGGCGTAGCAACTGGATTTTGAATTCACGGCTTTTCCTCCCGGGATATTATGCTGCGCCAGCTTGTGCGGGCGCTTTTGCCGGATGACTCCGGATTGATGGGCGAGACCAGAACAGGCGACGAGCCTGCAAAGGACGTGAATGATCCGGTAAGCGGGTAGCCCCGGCAACGGGTCTTATCGTCGCTGCCCCCGTGGCTAAGGATGAGCCACCGCAGCCCCGGTGCATCAGGGTTGTATGACGAATTATTGACAACATCACACCCGGAGTGTCAGCGTCGGTACCTTAAGGTCGGCACGGCATCGGCCAAGCCAATCCTCAAACGAGATCGTGGCGCGTATGTTCGGAATTCTGGGATTTGGCTTTATTCTCGGAATGCAGCACGCGCTCGAGGCCGATCACATCGCGGCGGTGTCCAGCATCGCTGCCCGGCGCACCAATGTCGGCGACATCGTCAAGCACGGGCTGACCTGGGGACTGGGTCACACGGTGACGCTGTTCGTGTTCGCCGGCGCCGCGATCTTGCTGGGTCATGCCATTCCCGAGCATCTGTCACGGCCGCTGGAAACCGCGGTCGGCGTAATGCTGGTCGGGCTGGGCGCGCATGTGCTGTGGCGGCTGTGGCGCGACCGCGTGCACTTCCATCAGCACCGGCATGGCGACGGCACCGCGCACTTCCATCTCCACAGCCATGCCGCTGATCTCGTTCCGCATCAGCGCAGCCCTCACGCGCACCAGCACGGCTTTCGTTGGCGGACCTTGCTGGTCGGCCTGATGCACGGCATGGCCGGCTCAGCCGCGCTGCTGGTGCTCGCCGTCACGCAGGCCGCGAGCCCGGCGTATGGCCTGCTGTACGTTCTGTTGTTCGGAATTGGCTCGATGTTGGGGATGGGCGCGCTGTCGACCGCCATCGCAGTTCCGCTCGCTGTTTCGGCGCGCTGGCTGACTTTCGCCAATCGCACCCTTCAGGGCGTCGTCGGTATCGTCACCATCGCGATCGGAGTCACAACGATCTATTCGACGGCGTTTGCGTAAGGCGACCTATCCTTTTCTCGCGGCTTGTCGTGATGGCTGCCCGTGTGCAGAGTGTCGGCAAAACGATAACAGCCGACGAGGAACGCCTTGGCCCATCACAACGAGCTCTATGCGATCCGTTACGCCACGAACACCGGGCGCCAGCCGCATCAGAACTATCTGACGCCGGACATCCACAACGAAGGCGCCGATCTCGATTATTTTGTCTGGCTGATCCGAGGCAGTGATGGCGACATCCTGGTTGACACCGGATTCAACGATGTCGCGGCGCGCGAGCGGTCGCGGACGCTCACGATCAATCCTGCCGATGCGCTGGAGCGCTTCGGCGTGCGGCCCGACAGCATCCGCGACGTGGTCATCACGCATTTGCACTATGATCACGCTGGAAATCTCGATCGCTTTCCCAATGCGCGGTTTCATTTGCAGGATCGCGAGATGAGCTATGCCACTGGGCGCTGCATGTGCCATGGGCTCTTGCGCCATCCGTTTTCCGCCGAGGACGTGACGCTGATGGTGCGCCATGTGTTCAGCGACCGTGTCGTGTTTCACGATGGTGACGGTGAGGTCGCGCCGGGCGTGACTTTGCATCATGTCGGCGGTCATTCGGATGGCTTGCAAGTGGTTCGCGTCGAAACCGAACGCGGACCCGTGGTGCTGGCCTCCGACGCCGCGCACTATTACGGCAATATGCATCGCCGCAATCCATTCCCGATCGTCTACAACGTCGGCGACATGATGGAGGGCTGGAAGGCCGTCGGGCGCCTCGCGGGGCATCCCGATCGCGTCATTCCCGGTCACGATCCGATGGTGCGCGATCTCTATCCGCGCGCGAGCGATACGTTGGACGTCGTCGCGCTGCACAAGAGCCCGAAGCGGTTGTTCGTGGTCTAGCCAATGCCGAACAAGCAATCTTGATTGCTTCGCATCGGCGCGCATTGATATAGACTTCGCAAGTCCGAGACGAAGAGTCGGATGAAAGACGCGGAGGCTATTGTCCCACGCAATGCATGGCAGAGACGGACGTTCTGAAAAAAAGACAGCTTTCGTTTTCGCAGGCGGCGGCAGCTTTGGCGCGATTCAAGTTGGAATGATGCAGGCGCTCGCGGCCTACGGGCTACACGCTGATCTCGTGGTGGGGTCGAGCGTCGGCGCGATGAACGGCGCCTACTATGCCGGTGCGCCGTCGCTGGACGGCGTCAAGAAACTGGCGGACATCTGGCGCGGTCTGACCCGGCACGACGTCTTTCCGGTGTCCTTTCATTCATTCATAAATTTTCTGTGGCGCCGGGATTTCCTGATCTCGCATGACGGCATCCGCAACCTGATCGAGACTCATCTTCCCTACAAAAATCTGGAAGATGCTCAGGTTCCGGTTCACATCGTGACCACCGATATCGTCACGGGTGAGACCGTGGTGCTGTCGGAAGGTTCTGCTGCCGAAGCGATCGTTGCCAGTACGGCCATTCCCGGAGCGTTCGCGCCGGTCAAATACAAGAATCGCTATCTGGCCGACGGGGCGATATCGAGCAACACGCCAATCCGCGTGGCTATCAATAAAGGCGCGCAACGTCTCATCATTGTCCCGACGGGGTTTGCCTGTGCGGGGACCGCACCGCCGGTAGGCGCGGTCGCAAACGTGCTTCATGCGCTGACGCTGCTGATCTCGCGGCAGATGACCACGGAACTCGAGTATCTGGAGCCGGCCATCGAATACTACGTGGTGCCGCCGCTGTGCCCGCTGGTCGGCTCGCCCTATGATTTTAGCCGGACCAATGACCACATTACGCGTGCCATCAAGAGCACCGAGGCGTGGCTCGCCGATGGCGGACTGGAGAAGGGCGGCATCCCCGGCGAGATGCGTCCACACAGCCACTGACCGCGGCTCGAGGAAAACGGGCGAGCCAGACCACACCAGAATTATTGCTCTGCAATAAGTGCAGAGGCCGCAACTCCGACGCTTGCGATATGACAGAATGACGTCAGATACCATGGCGGCGTCGATGTCGAGGCCTCCCAGTTTCGTGTATGGTTTCGCCGGTGGCGGCTGTTCTTATTGAGCTATCGACCCGCGCAAGGAAACGCGCCAACATGCGCGTTGCGATGGTTCCGCCGAACTCGTTATCGAGGTTTTTATGCAAACTCTCATGCTGATGTTTTCGCCTCGTTTCATCATCCTGACGCTCTGCATCTTTTTCACCGCTGTGCTGGTTTGCGGTGCGATCTACGATTTCGAAGACATCTTCCTGTTTGCGATACCGATCGCCATCTTCGGCTCGTTGTCGGTGCTCGGCATTCATGACCTGCTGCAGAAAAGTCACGCCGTTCTGCGCAACTATCCGGTCTCGGCGCACATCCGGTTTCTGCTGGAAGAAATCCGGCCGGAGATGCGGCAGTATTTCTTCGAAAGCGAGAAGGACGGCAAACCGTTCAGCCGCGATACGCGCGCGGTGGTTTACCAGCGCGCCAAGATGGTGCTCGACAAGCGCCCGTTCGGCACCCAGGAAGATGTCTACGCCGAAGGCTATGAATGGATGAATCATTCGGTGTCGCCGAAGCCGCTTGCCGACGAGCACTTTCGCATCACCATTGGCGGTCCGGACTGTACGAAGCCGTACTCCGCGTCGGTGTTCAATATTTCCGCCATGAGTTTCGGTGCGCTCAGTCCCAATGCGGTGCGTGCGCTCAACGCCGGAGCGAAAAAGGGAAATTTTGCGCATGACACCGGCGAGGGCGGAGTCAGTCCCTATCATCGCGAAAACGGCGGCGATCTGATCTGGGAAATCGGTTCGGGATACTTCGGCTGCCGCAATCCTGACGGGACATTCAATCCCGAACTGTTCGCGAAGGTTGCGAGCGACGACCAGATCAAGATGGTCGAACTGAAAATCAGCCAGGGCGCCAAGCCCGGCCATGGCGGCGTGCTTCCGGCCGCTAAAGTGTCCGAGGAAATTTCTCGCATTCGCGGCGTCCCGATGGGCGAGGATTGCATTTCGCCGGCCTATCACCGAGCGTTCTCAACTCCTATCGAAATGATGCAGTTCATCGGCGAGCTGCGGCGGCTGTCGGGCGGCAAGCCGACAGGCTTCAAGCTCTGCATCGGTCATCGCTGGGAATTTCTGGCGATCTGCAAGGCGATGGTGAAAACGGGAATCTATCCTGACTTCATCGTCGTCGACGGCAATGAAGGCGGCACCGGCGCAGCACCGGCCGAGTTCATGGATCACCTCGGGATGCCGATGCGTGAGGGCGTCAGCTTCGTCCACAATGCCCTGATCGGCATCAACGCGCGCGATCGCATCCGGATCGGCGCCGCCGGCAAGATCGCGACAGGTTTCGACCTCGCACGCGCCATGGCGCTCGGTGCGGACTGGTGCAATTCCGCGCGCGGTTTCATGTTCGCTTTGGGCTGCATTCAGTCGCTGAGCTGTCACACCGATCGCTGCCCCACCGGGGTGACGACGCAGGATCCGACGCGCAGTCGCGCGCTGGTGGTGCCGGACAAGACCATGCGGGTCTATAATTATCATCGCGCCACACTGCATGCGCTGGCGGAGTTGATCGCGGCCTCCGGTCTCAGCCATCCGCAGGAGATTCGCCCGATTCACTTCTCGCATCGCATATCGGGAACGGACGTGCTGTCGTTCGCCCGGCTTTATCCGCAGCTTCGTCCCGGTGAATTGCTGGAAGGTAAGGTCGAGAGTCCGCGCTTCCACGCCTGGGCGTTCGCGCAGGCGGAGTCGTTTTCGCCGCTTCCTGCGACGCCTGCGTCGGTACCTGCGCCGCCGATTGCGGTGCGTGGAGTTGGGGCCTAGAACTCGCCGTGCAACCGGCCTGAGAAGATCGAAACCGGCCCCCGGTCGGCGTTATAGGCGGGGTTCACAATAAGCTGGTAGTCGGCGGTGAGCGTGAAAGCCTTGTTGAGCGCCACAGCGTAGTAGGTCTCAAGAATGCGCTCGGTGCTGTAGTTCAACAGGCCATCGCCGATCAAAAGACCCTTGCCGCCGGCAGCCAGGAAATCGCGGTGCGCGCCGGACAGGCCGTTGATGGCGCCGCCCAATGCGAATGTATCGGTGGGCCGGCCCCAATAACTCCCCTTAATTGAAATGCCCCCCGACACGCTGCGGTCGATATCCGTGAACGACAGGATTTCGTTCTGGCCGTCGTTCCAACTCGCACGCGCGAAGATGCCGACGTCGTTCGCGACTTGCTGTTCCGCGTTGACGTAGAAGCCGTATTTCAACCGATCGCGGCGCTCGCCTGTGACAATGTCATTGATGTCGAGCCCCGGGTTCGCTGCACTGATTCCAAGGACGTCGCGATAATTGGCTGTGTTGCCCTTGTTGGCGAAGACGCCGAGCCGGAGCTTGCCGGGCTGATCGAAGATCGTATGGCGTTCTTCAAATTCGACCACTGTGCCGCCGGTCTTGAAGGTGAGAACGTCGCTGTTGGGTGCGGACGGCACCTGAAAGAGACCAGCCCTGATAGCCCAGTCCTTGCGATTGAGCTCCACCACCGCGCCACGCGTATAGCCCGGCAAGTCCGCCGGAAAATCATAGGCGGCCGATGACCACATCGCCCAGTTCATGAAATCGAGGCGCGGGTCCTTCGCATAGGAATTGCCGTCGAAGAAATCGCCGACGGCAAATCGTCCAACCGTGAGCGTGACGCGGTCGATGTCGCGCTTGCCCGGCAATTGACCGGCGGCGTCTGCAACGTCTTCCTGCTCGCCGCCAAGGCCGAATGTCTGACGGAAGAAATAGCGCTGGGCCCGAAACTTCGGATATTCCCCGCCGCCCTTTTGCGCTTCGCCATTCGAGAATCCGGCAACGCCCAATGTGCTGCCGATGCCGAAGCCCTGGTTGAGCTCCGGATTGAAATACAGTTCTCCGCCCTCCCACAGCCGCCATCCGAGAAAAGCGCCGACGGTCCAGGTTTCTCGCCCCTGACTGATTCCGGGCAAACTGTTTGTGCCCTGATATGGCGACCGGAATCCTGGATAGCCCTGGGTGATGAAGGTTGTCTGGCCGTGGATATTCCAGTCTGTCGACTCCGGAAGAGCGAGCGGCTGGATCGCGGAGCCGGTGGTCCAAGGCGGCGTGTCCCAAAGCCGGTAGTTCAGCCCGAGCTTGATCGCGTGAACTTGCGGATCGACCCGCACGTCGGGCAGCGGCACGTCGCCGAGCCCGTAAGTTCGTGCGCCAAGATCGATGTAATTATATTCGACCTTGCCGCTCCAGTTTCCGCCAAGCGCGAATTCGAGGCCGGCACCGGCAACCCAGCCGAGATGCATGCGGGCTTTCATGCCGATGATGTCGCCATCGGCATCATTGAGATCGACGTGGGTCCGTCCCCATGCAAGGCCGCCGGTCACATAAGGCAGCCACGTCCCGAATGCGTAGCCGACGCGTCCTCGCGCCGTGCTGAAGTAATCAAAAGTTGTGTTGAACGGCGCAGGCACGATCTTGGGACGATCCAGCGGACTCGGAGACGATATGTCTGCCTCGACGCCGAGTACCCAATTGTTTGGAAGCTGAAGATTGTAGCCTGCCTGAAAGCCTCCGATCAGGCCGGTGATGCTGTGCGGAAAGAAGATGCCTTGCAGCGGCAGCGGGTTTGTGCCGGATCCGAAGTCGCCACCGCTATAACCAACATGTCCGCCAACATAGAGACCGCTCCAGTCGAAAACGGGCTTGATGTGCGGAGCCTTGACCGACAATGCCACCGGAACGTCAGCCGCCAGCGCATATCCAATCGGCGCTACGCCAAGCATGAGCCCGGCGATGACGCCTTTGAGAAATGCCGGATGATATGGCGGCTGTGTCATGACGGGCCGAATCGAAAGGAGCGGTTGTGTGTTGCAGGGCATCAGAAACAGCGCTTGCTTCCAAGCATCTAGCTTTAGATGCAAATGCCTCGCAAGTGCAATTCTGAAGATTGTTCGCTGTTGGTGTGATGAACGGGCAACCAAGACCCGTCCGGCGAGCCATGACACCGCCTGATGACAATCGCATGACGTGAGCGGTACGAGCGCGGTTTAGTGGCGCAGTGGCTGACAATGTACCAGCAAAAAATGACCCACCCGGGGGGACAACCGGGTGGGTCCTTGGGCCGACACGGCGTGGATGAGGCGCCGCGTCGAACTCAACTCGGAATTCGATCAGTAACAGCTACGAACGCGACCGATGTAGTTGCCGTACGCGTCGAACTGGCGGACCCAGGCGCAGCGGCGATAGCCATAACCGTCGTATGCGTAGGCATTGTTGGCAGCGGCGGCCGCGAACAGCGCGCCGGCAGCGAGGCCGACACCGATGCCGAGACCACCATGATGATGATGGAAACCGCCGGCCTGGGCTTCCTGAGTGGAGGCGGCAATGCCACCGGTCAGCGCAACAGCGGCAACTGCGAGGGCGGCAATCTTGGTCTTGATCGACATGAAACTCTCCATCCTTGTTTGGGGCGGGCCGTGTGGACCGCATGCCAATTGGTGGAGAGCCGACCGAGTTTGGTTCGAAGGCTGGCGATAAAAATCGATAAAGAGAATAATAATAGCAATATCAGCTGTTTATGAGGCTATCGCAGGGCTTGCGGCTGGTTTGCAAGCCGCGCCAGATCGAACTTCTGGACATCCGCGAGCAGTTCAACGAACGCACGCGCGCCGTAGTCGATCAGCACCTTGCCTTTGTCCACGGTAGCCGTCGTCGCGTCGCCGACTGCACCCAAAGGATTGAGATCCTGCATCGCCCATGCAAACGGCGCCGGACGTCCCGCCGAAAGCCAGCGGAATTCTGTGGTCATCTTCTTTTCAGCGGATTCGAAATTCGCGATCCGCTCCTTGCGAACCGAATCCGGAAAGGCTGCAAGCATGATCGATGTCTCAACAGCGCCACCGTGAACGCCGAAGCGTAATTCATCGGCTGAGAACAATCCTGCCGGCGCGCCGAACCGGCTCCAGCTTGTGGTCACGGCCAGCATCTCGTGCTTCGCGCGCAGATCCTGCGCGATCAGCGCCATCGCGGCACTGTTGCCGCCGTGGCTCGTGACGATGACGAGCTTTCTCACACCCATGCGCGCCACGGTATCGCCGAGCGCCATCCACTTGCTCAACGCGACATCGGTCGGCAGCGTCAGCGTGCCCGGATAGGCGGTGTGTTCGGTTGAAATCCCGATCGGCTCGATGGGCAGGAACGTCACCGGCATGCTGTTCGGCAGAATTTCACGGACGCGCGCGAGATAGGCCTGCGCGATCAACGTGTCGGTCTCGAACGGAAGATGCGGACCGTGCTGTTCAGTGGCCGCGAGCGGCAGCACCGCGATCCAGTCGCGCGCGGCCGCTTTGTCCACGTCGGACAAGCGGATCTCGGACCAGTCATGCGGGGGTATTGTGGTCATCGCGCGTGGGTTTCTTCGAACAGGCGTTTATTTGAGGCAATTTGCAGGATAGCCTTTGAAAGTTCGACCGTCCCTGCCGCCCATCATGGGCAAAACGATCCACGGAGTCCAATGATGCCACCCAGCCTTTTGCTGCGAGCGTTAATCATCGGGGTGGCGCTGTGGCCCGTCACCGGCGTGCCGGCCCGCGCGCAAACGGCGGCGGATCTGGACAAGGTGTCGTTCGGCACCAACTGGGTCGCACAGGCCGAGCACGGCGGATTCTATCAGGCCGTGGCGGACGGCACCTACAAGAGCTATGGCCTCGACGTCACGATCGTGCCGGGCGGTCCCAACGTCAACAACCGTATCCAGTTGATTGCCGGCAAGCTTGAGTTCTTCATGAGCGCGAACACGCTGCAGTCGTTCGATGCGGTGGCGAATAATGTGCCCGTGGTCGCGATCGCGGCGATTTTCCAGAAGGATCCGCAGGTGTTCCTGGCGCATCCTGAATCCAAGGTCACGAAGCTCGAGGATCTGAAGCCGCTGACACTGTTCGTCTCTAAGGAGGGCATGCCGACCTACTTCCAATGGCTGAAATCCGAATACGGTTTCAGCGAAGAAAAGGTGAAGCCCTATACGTTCAACGCGCAGCCGTTTCTGGCCGACAAGACCAGCGCGATGCAGGGCTATGTGACTTCGGAGCCGTTTGCCGTCGAGAAACAGGCCAAGTTCAAGCCGACCGTGATCCTGCTGGCCGATTACGGTTTCAACAGTTACTCGACCTTGATCGAGACGCGCATCGCATTCGCGGAGAAGAAGGCCGATCTAGTGCAGCGCTTTGTCGATGCCTCGGTCACCGGCTGGTACAATTATCTATATGGCGACAACCGCCTAGGCAATGCACTCATCAAGAAGGCCAATCCCGACATGACAGACGATCTGCTCGCCTATTCGGTCGACAAGATGAAGCAATATGGCGTCGTCGATTCGGGTGATGCGCTGAAGGATGGCATCGGCGCGATGAACGATGAGCGCATGGCGGCCTTCTTCGGCAAGATGGTTCGCGCCGGCGTAACGCGGCGCGACATCGACTACCGCAAGTCCTACACCTTGCGTTTCATCAACAAGGCGGTGGGTCTCAACCTGCGGCCGAAAAACTGACGGCGGTGGTCTCCCGATATGTCCATCCTTGAGGCTGACGATGTGAGCGGCAGGCCGCCGGGTGGCGCGGCGGTTTCGCTGCGCGATGTCACCAAGGTCTACGGCAACGGCGTCGTGGCGCTCGGACCGCTCGATCTGGATGTCCGCGCCGGAGAGTTCGTTTCACTGCTCGGGCCGTCGGGCTGCGGCAAGTCCACCGCGCTGCGCATCATTGCCGGCCTGAATGAGCCGACGTCCGGCACTGTGCAGGTTGCCGAGCGTGGTGCGCAGGATCGTTCGCGGCATGATATCGGCTTCGTGTTTCAGGAGCCGACCCTGATGCCATGGGCGACGGTAAGGAGTAACGTTCAACTTCCGCTCGATCTCGCACATGTATCACGAGCCGAAGCAGGTACACGCGCCGATCAGGCATTGGCGCAGGTCGGACTGACGGAGTTCTCGGAAGTCTATCCGCGCGAATTATCCGGAGGCATGAAGATGCGGGTCTCGCTGGCGCGGGCGCTGGTGACAGATCCGGACATTCTCCTGATGGATGAGCCGTTCGCCGCGCTCGATGAAATCACGCGCTTCAAACTGAACAACGATCTGCTGGCGCTGTGGCGCAAGCTGCGTAAGACCGTCGTCTTCGTCACGCATTCGGTATTCGAGTCGGTGTATCTGTCGCAGCGCGTATTGATAATGACATCGCGGCCCGGCCGTATCGCCCGTGAATTTCGTATCGATGCGCCTGAACCGCGAGGCGAGGATTTCCGGACCTCGCCGGAATATGCAGCCTATTGCCGTGACGTGTCGGCGGCGCTTGCCAAGGCAAGCAATGCCGAGGCAATCCGATGACGGTGCGCGACACATCGCCAACAGTTGTGAAATTCCTTTTGCCGCTGCTCGCCCTCGCGGGCGGCGTCGCGATCTGGGAAGCGGTCGTTCGCATCAACAATCTTCCGGTGTATGTGCTGCCTGCGCCGAGCGTGGTGTTCGCGACACTGGTTCAGGATTGGCCGCTCCTGTTCGGATCGCTGCTGACGACGCTCTTGACCACGGTTCAGGGTTTTGTCGCGGCGGCCGTCGGCGGCATTGCGCTCGCGGTGTTGTTCAGCCGTTCGAAATGGCTCGAATATGCGCTGCTGCCTTATGCGGTGATCCTGCAAGTCACGCCGGTGATCGCGATCGCGCCGCTGTTGCTGATCTATCTTCCGCAGCATGTGGCCGTGGTGGTCTGCGCCTGGATTGTCGCGTTTTTTCCGGTGTTGTCCAACACGACGCTCGGGCTGAATTCGGTTGATCGCAATCTGCTCGGCCTGTTTGAACTCTATGGCGCCTCGCGCGCGCAGACGTTGCGCTATCTGAAATTGCCTTCGGCGCTGCCGCATATTCTCGGCGGTTTGCGGATCGCCGGTGGGCTGTCGCTGATCGGCGCGGTGGTGGCGGAAATTGCCGCAGGCTCCGCGGGGGCCGGTTCCGGACTGGCTTACCGGATCGCGGAGGCCGGCTACCGGCTCAACATCCCCCGAATGTTCGCGGCGCTGTTGTTGCTCTCGATTGCCGGAATTGTCATCTATTTGGGCCTCTCGCTGGCCTCGTATCTTGTGCTACGACGCTGGCACGAAAGTGCGCTTGGAAAGGAAAACTAATGGCTGCCAATGGTTCTCAGGAAAAAGTCGATGTGCTGGTCTACGGCCCGTCGAAGCCGGTCATCGATGGAGGTTTTCCCGCGAACTTCGTGCTGCATAGATTCGAGAACCAGCGCGATCTCGGACGGCTGGCGCCTGACGTGGCCGCTCGTATCCGTGGCATCGCGGTCACCGGTCTGGTGCAGGCTGATGCCGCCATGCTGGCGCAGTTTCCAAAGACTGAAATCGTCTCCAGCTTTGGCGTCGGCTACGACCACATCGATTCCAAATATGCCGCCGGGCACAACATCATCGTCACCAACACGCCGGATGTCTTGACGGAAGAAGTTGCCGACACCGCGCTCGGTCTCCTGATCGCCACGGTGCGCGAATTCATCAAGGCGGATCGCTATCTGCGCGCCGGACACTGGACCACGCAGAATTTTCCGCTGAGCCCCGGCTCGCTGCGTGATCGCAAGGTCGGCATGGTCGGCATGGGCCGTATCGGCCAGGCCATCGCGCGCCGTCTGGATGCGTCGCTGGTGCCGGTGGTCTATCACTCGCGCAACGCGGCCAAAGGCATGACCCACAAGCACTATCCGAACCTGATCGAAATGGCGAAGGAGGTCGATACCTTGATCGCCATCACGCCCGGCGGTCCGTCGACCGCGAAACTGATCAACGCCGATGTGCTGAAGGCGCTCGGGCCGCGTGGCGTTCTGATCAATGTCGCCCGCGGATCGGTGGTGGATGAGGACGCGCTGATCGCCGCGCTGAAGGACGGCACCATTATGGCTGCCGGTCTCGATGTGTTCGCCAACGAGCCGCAGGTGCCGGATTCATTGAAGACGATGCAGAACGTGGTGCTGCTGCCGCATATCGCGTCCGCCTCGGTGACCACGCGCAACGCCATGGATCAACTGGTGGTGGACAATCTCAAGGAGTGGTTCGCCGGCAAGGTGCCGCTCACGCCCATCGCCGAAACGCCGGTGAAGGGCCGCTGACAGTGCGCCGCGCCGCGCCGTTCGCATTCATGCGCGCCCGGTCGAGCAAGCAGGCTTGCCTGCTTGCCTTGGCCGCGGTCGTGATGAATGCGCCGAACGCCGTGGCGCAGGACGCGCGGTCGCTTTCCAGCGACATGGTCGGGCAATGGGAGCTGTCGACGGCGGGCCGCGACAAGACCTGCGTCGTGACGCTCAAGAACGAATCCTCATCGCAGGGTCTAAAGCTCGAACTTGAGAAGGGGTGCGGCGATGCGCTGCCGTTCACCAAGGCCATCGTCGCCTGGAGCGTGAAGGGGCTTGATATCGTGCGTCTACAGGACGCAAAAGGTGAATCGGTCATCGATGTGACCGAGGTCGAGAGCGGCATTTTCGAGGGCCGCCGGGAAGGCGAGGGAATCTACCTTCTGCAGAACCTTGCGGCTGCACGAGCACTCTCGAAATCGACGGATCAGTTGATCGGCGACTGGGCCATGATGCGTGAGAGCGGCAAGTCGATCTGCGGGCTCACCCTGACCAACACGGAAACCTCGCCGGAAAATTTTGCAGTCTTCCTGAAACCGCGTTGCGATCCGCTGGTGGCGGCTTTTGCGCCGACTGTGTGGCGCCTTGAGCGCGGCGAATTGCTGCTGCAGTCGGCCAAGGGAGAGATCTGGCGCTTCGAGGCCGATGACAACGCACAATGGCGGCGCGTTCCCGACAGCGCCGATCCGCTGATCCTGATGCGGCAGTAGCCGCGAGCGGCTAAATCAGCCGCATTCCTTTCAGGCTGGCATGGCCGTTCTTGCCGACGATGATGTGATCGTGCACCGCAATTCCGAGCGGACTTGAGATCGACATGATCGATTTCGTCATCTGGACATCGGCGGTCGACGGCGCCGGGTCGCCGGACGGATGATTGTGCACCAGAATGATCGCGGTGGCCGACAGTTCTAGTGCACGCTTGACCACTTCACGCGGATAAACCGGCGTGTGATCGATGGTGCCGACCTGCTGTAACTCGTCCGCGATCAACTGATTGCGCTTGTCGAGAAACAGGATCCGGAATTGTTCCTTGTCGGCAAAGGCCATGGCGGCGCGGCAATACTCGATCACATTGGACCATGACGACAGCACGGTCTTTTCTTTGCTGATCTGCCCCTTTGCAACGCGGCTCGCGGTCGCGGCGATCAGCTTGATTTCGGTGATCGCTGAATCGCCAAGCCCGCTGACTTCCTTCAGGCGCAATTCCGGCGCGTGGACCACTTCGGCAAACGACCCGAATTTGGCGATCAGCGCTTTCGCCAGCGGCTTGACGTCGCGCCGCGGTAACGCGCGAAACAGCACCATTTCGAGCAGTTCGTAATCGCTCAGCGCATCGGCGCCGGCGTCGCGAAAGCGGTCGCGCAGCCGTTCGCGATGGCCGTGATAATGCGGCGCTTCCGCGAACCCGTTTGGATCAGATGGTTCTTTGGGCTTGGTCGGCATGATGCAATGCGTGCTCGAAAACACTGCAAGCATCGCCGTGAGTTGCAGCATTTGCAACCGGCATTATGCCAGTATCAAGAGACAAAAGACGCTATCGAGATGTACGGAAAGGTACATCTCGATGAGCAGTCTTGTGCAATCACTTATTGAAGACCGGTTTGTCCAGCTTGCCCGGGGAGAGCGTGAAAATCTCCACGCCGTCCTGGGTCACGCCGACCGAATGCTCGAACTGCGCCGACAGCGAGCGGTCGCGGGTCACCGCCGTCCAGCCGTCGGACAGAACTTTCACGTGCGGCTTGCCGAGATTGATCATCGGCTCGATGGTGAAGAACATGCCGGGCCGCAGGACCACGCCTTCACCCGGACGGCCGATGTGAATGATGTTCGGCTCGTCGTGAAACATCCGCCCCAGGCCATGGCCGCAGAAATCGCGCACTACGCTCATCTGCTGCGGTTCGACGAAGCTCTGGATCGCGTGGCCGATGTCGCCGGTGGTGGCGCCGGGCTTCACGGCGGCAATGCCGCGCATCATCGCCTCATAGGTCACGTCGATCAACCGCTCCGCGCGGCGTGAAATCTCGCCGACGGCGTACATCCGGCTTGAGTCGCCATACCAGCCATCGACGATGAACGTCACGTCCACGTTCACGATGTCGCCCTCTTTGAGAGGACGATCGCCGGGCATGCCGTGGCAAACCACGTGGTTGATCGAGGTGCAGGTCGAATAGCGGTAGCCGCGATACATCAGCGTTGCGGGATAGGATTTGTGGTCGAATGCGAATTTCCGGACGAAATCGTCGATCTGCGAGGTGAAGATGCCGGGCCGGACGATGGCGGTTAACTCGTCGAGGCATTGCGCCACCAGCGCGCCCGCCTTGCGCATGGCAGCGAAAGCGCCGGGACCATGCAGTTTGATCTGCCCGGTCTTGCGTAGGGAGGTTTCGTTGGCTTCGACGTAGGTCATGCGGAATCTGGCTTCAAATCGAGGAAATTGCTGAATTCTCCTCCAATTTAATGGATGCAGCCCCCAGCGCAAGCGGCGGTATCCGCCGGGCTGCCAAGCCTTGTTTTCAGGGCTTATTTTCGGGTTTCAAGGCTCGATTGGAACGGAACGCGCCAGCCTGATCTCCTGGCGGGTGAGATCGCACGTCCATGCCAGGGCTTCGACACCGGCCGCGCGCGCCTTGTCGAAAGCGCGGCCATAGGTGGGATCGATGTCGCGCGCCAGCCTGAACGAGCGCGCCGAGCCGATCTGGATCACGAACAGCATCACCGCACGGGCGCCTGACCCAACCATTTCCGCCAATTCGTCGAGATGCTTTGCGCCGCGCGCCGTCACCGAATCCGGGAATTCGGCGATGCCTGAGTGGCGCATCAGGTGGACGTTCTTGACCTCGACATAACAGGGCGGCCGAGCCGGGTCTTCCAGCAGGAAATCGACGCGCGAGCCCTTGCCGTTAATGATGCGGCCGTATTTCACCTCGCGGCGGATGCTCGCGTAGCCCGCCAGTTCGGGAATCGTGCCGGCGACGAGCGCTTCGGCGACGATCGGGTTCGGATGCATGGTGTTGACGCCGGTCAACTCGGTGCCACCGCCGAAGTCCACCTCGATCAGTTCCCATGAATAAGGCAGCTTGCGCGCAAGGCTCGGAGACTTCGAGAGCCAGACGTGTGCACCTTCGGCCTGCAGGCCGGTCATCGCGCCGGGATTGGCGACATGCGCGGTGATGACCGTGCCGTCGGCCAGTTCAACATCGGCAAGGAAGCGCTTGTAGCGGCGGATCAGGGTTGCCGGAACCAGTTCACTGGCAAAACGCATGTGGTGTCAGTTCTGCACGTCGATGACGGTCTCGACCGGCAGCGCGCCGCCGCGCACGCGAATTTCTCGCACCGGATAAGGCACGCGGATGTTCTCGCGTTTGAAGGCGTCCCACAGCTTCAGCATCACCTCGCTGCGCACATTGTCTGCGCCCACATCGAGATCGGCGACCCAGAACGTCAGGGTGAACTTCATGCAGGTCTCAGCGAATTCCACCAGCAGGCAGTTCGGTGGCTTGAAACTGGCAACGCTGGTCGTCTGCTTGGCGATGTCGACCGCCAGTTTGCAGACGATGTTCGGATCGGCGTCGTAGTTGGTCGCGAAGTTGACCTTCACCAGCATGTTCTTGTTGGTATAGGTCCAGTTGACCACGCGCTGGGTCACCAGATCCTCGTTCGGGATCAGGATTTCGCGGCCGTCACCCGCCGCGACGGAAATATAGCGCGTGTTCATCGCGCTGATCCTTCCCGAACTGTCGCCGATGGTGATGAGATCGCCGGGCTTGACCGACTTGTCCGCCAGCAGGATCACGCCGCTGATGAAATTGGCGACGATCTTCTGCAAGCCGAAGCCGAGGCCGACGCCGATGGCGCCGGAAAACAGCGCGAAGGCGGACAGATCGATGCCCGCGGCGCTCATCACGACCGCAAAAGCGGCCACCATCAGCAGCAGGCGGACCATCTTGACCAGGAGAACCTGAACCGACGGCGTGAGGTCGCGCGAGCGTGTGATCCGCGATTCGAGGAAATTGCCGGAAATGCCGACCAGCCACAGCGCGATGCCCAGGGACACCGCGACTTTCAGGACCAGCAAAGGTGTCACGCGCAGCGCACCGAGAGGGATCGACACCGAGTCCAGCGCCGCCGTCACATCGTCCAGCTTGCCGATGATGCTCAGCGCCGCCACGATCCACGCTGCCACCGAGACCGCGCGGACGACGAATTCATTCCGGATCAATCCCGTCGCCAGCCGGATGATGACCCAGGCCGTCGCAAGGCTGGCTGCGGTGGAGAGCAGGTAGCCGTATCGCAGGACCTCGGTCTTCACGATGATGGCGCGGGAGATGCTGATCAGCAGCGCGAAGATGATCGTTCCGGCACGGTTCATCAGAACCCGGACCAACATGCGCAGCGGCGCCGGCAGGCCCATTGCCAGCGAGGTGGGGTCGATCCGCGCGCGAAGGAAGCTGGCAAGAGCTAGCGACAGGCCCGCGGCGACAATGATGATGCCGGCCTGCATGTAGAACCAGGGCGATACGAGATAGGCCTCAGCGGACTTAACGCTGGCCTGCAACGCCTGCTGGATGTCATCCCATTCCATGGGCAACTCACCTCAAAAGGAGGCAGGCTGGTTTGCCTGCCTCAGCTTCGATTTTGGATTCGATTCGATAACTTCGCCAGATTCCCACATTCCGCAGGTATCGGTGTGTGAGAATCTCGCGTGCGGACGACTTAACACCAGCAAATCCGGCACAATCGTGATCGGATGACAAATGAGTTGGCGTGAGGCCGCTGCGACGATATTCATGCAAATGCAGGTATTTTGAACCTGCTCACCGATACGGAGACACCCACAGGCAATGGCATCCCTCGATTCGGTCAGCATTGCCATTCTGCTCGGCTCGGTCCTCGTGATGGCAGGCATTCTCTCCAGCCTGCTCGCGTTGCGCTTCGGTGCGCCCCTGCTGCTGGTCTTCCTGTTCGTCGGCATGGCGGCGGGCGACAGCGGGCCAGGCGGACTTAAGTTCGACGATGTGCGGACCACCTATCTGGTCGGATCGGTGGCGCTGGCGCTGATCCTGTTCGATGGCGGGTTGAAAACCCGTTTCCAGAGCATTCGCGCGGTGCTGGCGCCTTCGGCGGTGCTGGCCACCATCGGTGTGCTGGTGACGGCGCTGATTACCGCGCCAGTCGCCAAATATGCGCTGGATATCGGCTGGGTCGAAGCCCTTCTTGTCGGAGCGGTGGTGGCCTCCACCGACGCCGCTGCTGTCTTCCTCTTGGTACACACCCAGGGCCTTCGGCTGCGGCCGCGCGTCGGCGCAACGCTCGAGGTCGAATCCGGCACCAACGACCCGTTCGCGATCTTTCTGACGCTGATGCTGGTGGAGTTTCTGTCGGTCGGGCAGAGCACGCCGGCGCATGTCGCGCTTCAGTTCGTGCGCGAAACCGTATTGGGCGCAGCATTCGGGATTGGCGGCGGATGGCTTGTCGTTTTCGCGCTGAACCGGGTCGCTCTGCCACAGGGCTTGCACGCGCCCTTCGTCACGACCGCTGCACTGGTTGTCTTCGGACTGGCTCAGATATCGCATGCGTCCGGATTTCTCGCGGTCTATCTCGCCGGCATGATGATCGGCAACCGGCCGACGCGCGCGCATAATTCCGTCGTTGCCTTTCTCGATGCCGCGACATGGCTGGCGCAGATCGTCATGTTCGTGATGCTGGGCCTTCTGGTGTCACCCGAGCGAACGCTCGCTACGGTGCTTCCGGCGGTCGGCGTGGCGCTGGTGTTGATGCTGGTGGCGCGGCCCGTTGCAGTGTTTCTTGGCCTTGCGCCGTTCCGGTTCAACTGGCGGGAGAAGACATTTATCGCTTGGGTCGGACTGCGCGGCGCGGTTGCAATCTTCCTCGCCTCCATCCCGATGCTGGTCGGGCTGCCGAATGCGCAGGTTTATTTCGACGTCGCCTTCGTCGTCGTCATCATTTCGCTGCTGCTGCAGGGCTGGACGCTGGCCTCTGCGGCGCGGTGGCTCCATGTGGCGCTGCCGAGAGCAGACCGCGGTCCGCGACGTGTCGAGCTCGATCTGCCGGGGCAGCTCGAGCAGCAATTGGTCGGCTATCCGGTTCGCGCCAACAGCTTGTTCCTGAAACGCGGCCTCATCCCGTCATGGTCGAAGCCGACGCTGGTGATCCGCGACGAGAAAATTCTTTCGCCGGTCGAGGCCGAACCTGTGGTCAAAGGCGACTATCTCTACTTGCTGGCGCCGCCGGAGAAAGCAGAATCGCTGGACCGGTTCTTCATCGACATGCCTGTGGTGCCCGCGCCCGACCCGCATCTGCTCGGCGACTTCATGATGCCCGGCGACGTGACGCTGCGGGATGTCGCCGACATTTACGGCGTCACTGTCTCCCCCAGCGATGCGCACCTCACGCTGGCGGATTATTTCGACATTCATCTCGATCATGCGCCGCGCGTGGGTGCAACCTTGCCGCTCGATTCCATTGTGCTGGTGGCGCGCAACATCGGCGGCAACCGCGTGAACGTGGTCGGCCTGCGTCTGCCGGAAGACGAAGAGCCGGCGCCGCCTCCGCCGACCCGTGTTGGCGCTGCGAAGCGTAAAGTCGCGCGCGCGTGGACCAGGCTGCAAGGCCTGTAATCAGCATCTCAAAGTGCGCGGGAGGGCAGCAGCAGCGGTCCGTCCGGCGTCTCGACGCGGTTCACCGAAATGCCAAAGACTTCCGCGATGCGTTCGGGCGTCAGTGCGAGAGAGGGGGCGTCGTTGGCGATGATGCGGCCGTCGTTCATCACGACGACACGATCCGCGAACCGCATCGCCAGAGCGAGATCATGGATGATCGCCAGCACCGCCGTTCCCTGATGCGCGATACGCTGCAGCAGATCCATGACGATGAGCTGATGACGCTCGTCGAGCGAGGTCGTGGGTTCGTCCGCGATAAGCACGGACGCCTCGGTGGCGAGTGCCCGTGCAATGGCGACGCGCGCCCGTTCGCCGCCCGATAGCGTCGTGATCAGCCGCGACGAAAATTCGCCGACAGCCGTTGCCTCCATGGCGCGCTCGATCGCGATCCGGTCCTTCACAGACGTCTGCGAGAACGGATCGGCGTGCGGCTCGCGTCCAAGCGCGACGATGCTGTCCACCCGCATCGGCCAGTGAAACTCATGACCTTGCGGCAGATAGGAAATGGCGCGGGCTCGCGTGCGAGGCCGCATGTCACGAAGATTGATCCCGTCAAACGTGACAGAACCCTCAGCGCTCATCACGCCGGCCATGGCGCGCGCCAGCGTGGTTTTGCCCGCGCCGTTGGGGCCGGCGAGAATCGTCAACTCACCGGCATTGAGCGTCAGATCGGCATTGTCCACGATCCGGCGCGATCCGCGGACGACAGTGATGCCGGTGGAGACAAGGCGCGGTGCGGCGTTCGGCTTCATTGCGTGCTGTCCTCCAGCGCGCGGCGCTCGTGGAAGATCATCGCCAGGAAGAACGGCACGCCGATCAGCGCCGTCACCACGCCGATCTTGATTTCGATGACGGCGGGGATCAGGCGCACCGCGATATCCGCCGCCATCAGGAGCGCCGCGCCTGCGAGTGACGCGGGCAGCAGCACCCGCGCGGGATCGGAGCCGTAAAACCGACGCACCAGATGCGGCGCGACCAGTCCCACGAACGAGATTGCGCCCGCGACGGAGACCGCCGCACCGACGCCGAGTGCGACGCCGATCACCACCAGCACGCGGGTGCGTTCAATACTGACGCCGAGCGAGGCGGCTGCGTCCTCGCCGAGCGTCAGCGCGCGGAAGGCACCGGCATTGAATGCCAGCACGAACCAGCTTGCGATCATGAAAGGTGCGGCCAGCCAGACATGCTCCATGCTGCGGTCCCGCAGCGAGCCGAGCAGCCAGAACGCGATCTCCAGCGCGATGTACGGATTGGGCGCAAGATTGAGGATGAGCGCGATGGCTGCGCCCGCGAGACTCGCAAGCGCGAGGCCCGCCAGGAGGGTCACCGTGAGCGAGGCGCGGCGTCCGGCGATGGCGACCAGTGCGCCGACCGACAGCAACGCGCCCGCGATGCCGCCAAGCGGTACCGCCAGCGACAGCGCACCCGCAAGACCGAACGCCATGATCGCCGCCGCCGCCGCCGCTGCTGCTTGTGGCGCACCGAACAGCGACGGTTCGGCGAGCGGATTGCGCAGCAGGCCCTGCAACGATGCGCCAGCCAGACCGAATGTCGCGCCGATCAGCATTGCGAGCAGTGTGCGGGGCAGGCGAATGTCGCGCACGATGATCGACGCCACGCCCTGATCGGAAAACAGGGCTGCGACGACCGTGCGCGGCGAAAAGTGCGCCGGCCCGGTCATGAGCGACAACACGAACAGCACCGCCACCAGAATGGCGAGCATCGCGGTCAGCAAGGTGCCCTGAACATGGCTTTGGTGATCGCTCTTCATCTTGTTCCGGCATATCTCCACAGCGGAAGAGCCGCTGACGCAACACAATTGGCGTGGCATAACAGGCCATCATGATCAAGAAAACCATCTTCGCTTGCGTGCGTGTTCTGGCCATGTTCACGGCGTTTTGCGGTATCGTGCAGGATGTGCGTGCGGACGGGCCGCCGAAGCGCATCGTGTCCTTCAATCTCTGCGCCGATCAGTTGCTGCTCGCGCTGGCCGATCCTGCCCAGATTGCGGGGCTTTCGCCCTACGCGGTCAATCCCGTTCTGTCCGTGATGACGGACAAGGCCGCGGCGTTTCCCCGTCTGGATTGGGATGCGGAGTCGGTGGTGAATCTTGCGCCCGATCTGGTGCTCGGCGGTCCCAGCCATCGTCCGATTCATGCCATGCTGAGCGCGATGGGTATCCGCGTCGTGGACGTCGAACTCATTCGCAATCTTGCCGATGCGCGCCGGCAGGCGATCGAGGTTGGAAAGCTGGTCGGCCACCCCGAACGTGGCGAAGCACTGGCCCGTCAGCTTGAACAGGCCGAGGCACGACTGGCATCAGTGGCTTTAAAGCCGCCGCTGACAGCACAGGTCATTCAGCGTGAAGGATACCGCGAAGGTCCCGCCAGTCTTGCATCGGGCATGCTGTCCATCGCGGGATTGCGGCCACCCGAACGCGCGTCTGCTGGTGTCGGCGGTTTCATGTCGGCAGAGCAGGGTGGCTTCGTATCGCTGGAGCACTTGCTGACTGCCGGGCCGGACGTGCTGGTGCTGCAAGACCCGCCAGCCGAGGCGCGCGATCAGGGCGCGCTCTTCATCACGCATCCGGCGCTGCTCGCGCGTTATGGCGCGAACAGGCGGATCGACCTTCCGGAGCGCTACACGCTTTGCGGCGGTCCGCCGCTGCTGCAAGGGCTGGATTATCTCACGAAGGCGATCAGGACGCTGAAGTAGAGATCGTTCTCCTTCACGCAACAGTTGGCAAAACTTCGACGCCGCCGCTGGCGACGACCTTGCCGCGCTTGAGCATCACCACATTCGTGGCCAGTTGCCGCATCTCGCCGGCATCATGGCTGACGAGAACCATCGGCACGCTGGCTTCGTCGCGCAGCCGCACGAAGTAGGGAAGAATTTCCGCCTTGCGTTCGTCGTCGAGCGCGCCGAGCGGCTCGTCGAGCAACAGCAGGCGCGGCTTCGCCAGCAATGCGCGGCCGAGCGCCACGCGCTGACGCTCGCCGCCTGAAAGCTGTCCGGGACGGCGATCGAGCAAGTGCCCGATGTCGAGCAGATCCACGGTGTGCTTTTCGGCGGCGGCATCCGGATCGAGGCGGTTCATGCGCCGACCGTAGTCGAGATTCTGCTGGACGCTGAGATGCGGAAACAACCGCGCGTCCTGAAACACGTAACCAATTCGTCGCCGATGTGGCGGAACGTGCAGGCCTGACGCCGTATCGTCGAGGTCTTCGCCGTCGAGCGAGATGCGGCCGCGATCCGGCGCGACGAGTCCCGCGATCATGTTGATGATCGAGGTTTTGCCGGCGCCGGAATTACCGAACAGTCCGGTCACCAGCCCGTTGCTTGTGAAGGATGCTTCAAGCTTGAAATCGCCAAGCTGCTTTTCGACATTGACTGATAGCATCTTAATAGCCGTGCAATCGCAACGTCGCGCGGCGCGCAAGAATCTCGGATGCGATCAGCGCGGCCATGGCAATTGCGATCGATACGATCACTAGGCGCAGCGCAGCCGTGTCGCCGTCCGGTGTCTGGGTCAGCGAATAGATTGCCGCAGAAATCGTCTGGGTCTCGCCGGGAATATTGGAGACGAAGGTGATCGTTGCGCCGAACTCGCCGATGGCTTTGGCGAAGCCGAGCACCATGCCGGCGACGATGCCCGGCAGCGCCAGCGGCAGCGTGACGGTGAGGAAAACCCGCCAGGGTGCAGCGCCGAGCGTGCCGGCCGCCTGTTCGAGCTTGCGATCCACCGCTTCGATGGACAGCCGGATCGGCCGCACCAGCAGCGGAAACGACATCACGCCGCAAGCCAGCGCCGCACCTGTCCAGCGAAACGCGAAGACGATACCGAGATGATCGGCGAGCCAGGCGCCGACCAGGCCCTTGCGTCCGAAGGTCAGCAGCAGCAGGTAGCCGGTCACGACCGGCGGCAGCACCAGCGGCAGATAGATCAGCGCGTCGAGGGCGGCCTTGCCCCAGAAGTCACGCCGCGCAAGCAGCCACGCCACCGCGATACCGAGCGGCGTGGCAATAAGAGTGGCGACGGCGGCGACCCGCAATGAAAGCAGGATCGCCGTCCATTCCTCGGCGGTAATCTCAGACATATTGTCTGCGCTTATCTTATGACGTCGGCTTGATCAGGAACGTAAAGCCGTACTTCTCGAAGATCGACTTCGCCGCGGCGGAACGGAGGAACGCAAGGTAAGGCGTTGCGTCTGGCTTCGCGCTTGCTGTCGCCGCGACCGGATAGATGATCGCGGGGTGCGAATCCGCCGGGAAGGTGCCGATGATCTTCACGCCGGGTTCGACCTTGGCGTCAGTCTCATACACGATGCCAAGGTTGGCTTCTCCGCGCGCCACCAATGCAAGTGCCGCACGCACGCTCTCAGCCATGGCGAACTTCGGTTCGGCCGCCTGCCATGAACCGAGCTTTTCGAGCGCCGCCTTGGCGTATTTGCCGACCGGCACGGCCTTCACGTCGCCGGTTGCGATCTTGCCGTCGCCCGCGAGCTTGGCGAGATCGAAGCCCTGTCCGATCGTGACGTCAGCGAGTTTGGAATCTTTCGGTGCGATCAGCACGATCTTGTTGCCGAGCAGGTTCACGCGCGACGTGTCGTTGATGGTCTTCTTGCCGGCTGAATAATCCATCCAGTCGGTGTCGGCGGAAATGAAGATGTCGGCCGGTGCGCCCTGTTCGAGCTGCTTGGCGAGCGCGGAGCTTGCCGCGTAGCTTGAAACCACCTTGGTGCCGGTCTTGGTCGTGTAGGCGGCATTGGCCTCGTCGAGCGCGTTCTTCATGGATGCTGCTGCGAACACGGTGAGGGTCTTGTCCTGCACGGTCGCCGGCGGCGTACCGGCCGGCTTTGCGTCCTGCGCGTGAGCCATCGGGATAAGTGGCGCGCAGACAAGCGCGGTCACAACGAGAAAACGGGGCATAAAGGTCATTGGGCGCTCCATAGCGGGGCGCGTGCAAAAACGCGCGCGCAAACCGGCTTTGATCAATTCGTCTGACGACAAGCGGAAGCGCCGTTCCGGCAACCCCGGCAGCGCGCAGCGTGCTGGGGCATCGTTCGCGGGGACAATATCAGGCGTGGTCGCTGCGTAAAGTCCCGGATCGCTACCCAGTTACGGGCATGCCGATCATTTTGATGGCGATTTATGCCCGCACTCACATCTTATGGTGCGAGCAGGACTTGCCGGCACTCGGCGGGCAGATCCGCCAGCGTCATCGGCGGCTTCGGCTTTGGCGGTGTCACCGGCGGCTTGGGATGCAGCACTGCGTCGCTGAACCAGTAGGCGAGGTCGCCCGCGCTGCAGCCCTCGCTCTCGTTGGGCGGCGGCTGCGCTTCGCAATTCGTGCTGCCCGGCGGACATTTCATGCGGATATGGAAATGATAGTCGTGTCCGTACATCGGGCGGACTTTCGACAGCCAGCTTCGGTCGCCCTTCGCTTCCCGGCATAGCGCTTTCTTGATGGCGGCATTGACGAAGATGCGTTCGACCTGCGGCTCCTGCGCCGCGGCGCGGATGACCGGAAGGTGCGATGGCGTCCAGGCGCTGGGATCAATGTCGAGGCGATCCTTCCGCACCATCATCACCGCGGAGGTTTCCTCGCGCTCCTCGCGCGAGAACTGCCGGTTCGGCATCGGCGTCAGCCAGATGTCGGCATCAAGGCCGACCTGATGGCTGGCATGGCCGGTGAGCATCGGCCCGCCGCGCGGCTGCGACATATCGCCGACCAGAAGCCCGGGCCAGCCGGCGGTCTTTTGCGCCTTCGCGGCCACTCGTTCGAGCAGAGCAATAAGATCGGGATGGCCCCAATTGCGGTTGCGCGACAGCCGCATCACCTGCCACGCCGATCCGTTGATCGGCAATGCGACGGCGCCGGCGATGCAGCCCTTGGCATAAAAGCCGATGGATCTGATTGCGAGCGAAGCCGCGGGCAGCGGCTTGCGGCCGAACAATTCCTTGGCCGCGACATGAGGATCGTTCGGATTGGCGAGCGGCGGAAGCGGCTTGGGATTGACGCTTCCCTTGTCCTGAGCCCGTACCGCGATGGTCGCCATCATCACGGCCGACGTCGCGAGGGTCGTGATCAGGGCCACCGCGAGAATCGGACGGAATCGCATCATGTCCTGTCTTATAGCGTAACGACGGTCCGGCGACGAGATGACGGCATTTCTTAACCCCCCGTTAGCCATGGCAAGGACTGATGCATATTGGTGCGAAGCGCCGCTCACGGGCATATTTGTTGTGCATGCAGCACATCACTGTCGCGTGACCACGCGTGCCGCAGCGGAAAAGCGCCGCCCGATGCTGCATCTAGCGTCGAAAACACGCGCCGCAGGCGCGATAAAGCCCGGCAATTGGGCACTGGCGCGCTCGAAGTAAGAGTCCGCGGAGCGCCAAATATTCGCGCGTCCCGCGAAAGGAACTATTTTTTCAGACACTTGTATGAAGACTACCGCCCGCAGAATGCGAGAAATGGCGGGGCAATGCCGACACATCGGCCAAAAGCAAAAAACAGGACCGGAAAAGCAAAGCTGGCGCGGGGAAGATTGTCGGTTCGCCGGCCGAAAGCTGCGCCGAAATTGCTGACCAGAGGCCGTCAGGTTTCCGAGATCGGCGAGATCGTTCGCAAGCGCGCCGAAGCCGAAGCGGCCATCGCGGACGCCCAGAAATCGGACGCGCGGCTGCGCGAAGCGATTGATATTCTTCCGCAGGGCATCGTGTTTCTGGATGCCGAAGGCCGCTACATTCTCTGGAACAAGAAATACGCGGAGATCTACTCCAAGAGCGCGGATCTGTTTGAGCATGGCGCCAAGCTGCGCGACACGCTCAAGGTCGGCGTCGCGCGCGGCGATTATCCGGAAGCCATCGGCCGCGAGGACGAATGGATCGATGAGCGGCTCGAGAAGCTCTACCATCCCGGGCACCGCCACGAGCAGACCCTGTCGGACGGCCGCTGCATCCTGATCGAGGAGCGCCTAACCGGCGACGGCGGCGTGATCGGATTGCGCGTCGACATCACTGAACTGAAGCAGCGTGAAGCGTCATTCCGTCTGCTGTTCGACGGCAACCCCGTTCCGATGATCGTCTGCGCCCAGGACGGCGAGCGCATCATCGGCGTCAACGACGCGGCCATCGCGCATTATGGCTACGCGCGCGAAGACTTCGAGAAGCTGAAGATCTCGGACATTCAGGCGTTCGATCAGGCGGCGCCCTGGACCGGCGATCAGAGCACCGAGGAGCGCGCTGCGCGGACGTGGAAGCACGTCAAGGCCGACGGTTCGCTGATCGATGTCGCGATCTATTCGCGCCTCCTGGTGTTCGAAGGGCGGCCCGCGGTTCTATTGGCGCTGATGGACATCACCGAGCGCAAGCGCGCCGAAGCACGGCTCGCCTTCATGGCGCAGCATGATGGCCTGACCGGGCTGCCGAACCGCATCCTGCTGCGGCAGCGGCTCGACGAACTGCTGGCGCACACGCGCCGCAGCGGCGACAAGGTCGCGGTGCTGTTTCTCGACCTCGACAACTTCAAGGCCATCAACGATACGCTGGGTCATGCCATCGGCGACAAGCTCCTGAAGGGCGTGACCAAGCGCCTGCGCTCGTCGCTGCGCGAGGAGGATGCGATTGCGCGCCTTGGCTCCGATGAGTTCGCCATCGTGCAGGCGGATATCACGCGGCCGGAAGAGGTCGCCATGCTGGCGCGGCGCCTGATCGCGGCGATCAGCGAACCCTATCTGTTCGACGGCCATACCATCGTCAGCGGCGCCAGCATCGGCATCGCCATCGCCCCCGGCGACGGCGACGACGCCGAGAAGCTGCTCAAGAACGCCGACATGGCGCTGTCGCGCGCCAAGAGCGAGGGTCTCGGCACATTCAATTTCTTCGAATCCGAGATGGATGCGCGCGCCCAGTCGCGCCGCCGGATTGAAATCGATTTGCGCGCCGCCATCGAGAACAGCGTGCTTCAGCCGCATTATCAGCCGCTGGTCGATCTCAAGAGCGGGCTGATCACAGGCTTCGAGGCGCTGGTGCGCTGGCCGGACCGCGAACGCGGCATGATCCCGCCGGCGGAATTCATCCCGGTTGCTGAGGAAACCGGCCTGATCAACGCGGTCGGCGGACTGATGTTGCGGCGTGCCTGCCTGGACGCCGCGCAATGGCCTGACGACGTGCGTGTCGCGGTCAACCTGTCGCCGCTGCAGTTTCGCATCGGCAACCTGTTGTCGGTGGTGATGGACTCGCTGAAAACATCCGGCCTGTCGCCGAAACGATTGGAGCTTGAGATCACCGAAACCCTGCTGCTCGAGAAGAGCGATCAGGTGCTGGCGACGCTACACGCGCTGCGCGCGCTCGGCGTGCGGATTTCGATGGACGATTTCGGCACCGGCTACTCGTCGCTGAGCTATCTGCGCAGCTTTCCGTTCGACAAGATCAAGATCGACCGCTCCTTCGTGCAGGATCTCGATTCCAATCATGACGGGCAGGCGATCATTCGCTCGATCATCTCGCTCGGCATAGGTCTCGGCGTCACGATCACGGCGGAAGGCGTCGAAACTGAAGCCGAATTGAGCTGCCTGCGCGCGGAAGGCTGTCACGAGGGACAAGGCTTCCTGTTCAGCCGCGCACGGCCGAACGCCGAGATCACCCAGCTTCTGCTGGCCCAGCGCAACGCGCGCGGTTTATCGCCGACAACTCCGGCCAGCAAAATTCTCGTGGCGTAACGATCGCAGCCGATCGTCATTCCTGCATTCACACCCAAACAAAAACCCCGGCCTTGAGCCGGGGTTTGATTGATTGCGACGTGGATCGTCAAAAAATCACTTCTTGGATTTCTTCTTCTTCGCCTTCTTGGCTTTCTTCTCGGTCTTGGCCTTCACGGCCTTCGAGATGTCGTCGATCTCGGCTTTGGCGACGTGCTTCACGATCGACTTGATCGTGCTCTTGGCAGACGCCTTGTTGGAATAGCCTTCCGACGCGAACATCTTTTCGCCGTTCGGCGCGCGGAAGCGAAAGCGGAATTCGCCGGACTTGTCTTTGTAGATTTCAAATTTGTAGGCTGCTGCCATCACTCTCTCCGATGGTTGAAAAAATTCGATCACGCGGCACCGTCGATGGATGAGCGCGAAGAGTCAAGCATGGCTCGTGCTTTTCTCTCGACGTTGCACCCAACAGATTCGACTTGAATGCACGATGAACAGCGATGTGAAGCGATGATGCGTTGTCATAAATGAATTCCGCCTGAGCGATCATTTTCTCAGAGATTGCAGGAGCCTGTAGCAATGCGAGGTTTTGTCATACCGTTGTTGCGAGGAGCGCTTGCGACGAAGCAATGCATCTTTTCATTTTTTCATGAGCGACCGCTTTGAAATTGATTTTGAAGCGGACAAAGGCTGGATTGCTTCGCTTGCGCTCGCAATGACGCTGCTGATGCATCGTTCGAAAAGATCGCAAGCGCGACGTGCGTCATTCAATGTGTGAGCGCATAGCGATGCATCCGCTTCACCAAGGGTGCGGACAACCCGGTCCCGTTTTCCGTCTCTCGGTGAAGAGAGAATGGAGCGCCGGGAGGCGCCAGGGGTTTGCGAGACCCCTCATGACGAACCTTGCGAGGGTTCGTCCGCGTGCCGTAACGAGAGCGGATTGCGAGTCCGTCTCGCGAGGCGCGCGCGTCACGCAATCGATGGGGTTGCGAAGCCCACCGCGCGGACGCTGCGCCTCCCGGCGCTCCACCAGCCGCGCCCACAATGATGGGGTGGCGGCTGCGGTGTTCATCCCTCCGCGTCATGAGCGGGGAGGGATGGATAGAGTGATAGGAATATAATCCATAATGGAGAAAGTCAAGCAGGCCGGATACATCGCGCGAAAAATTTAGCTCGGACGATAGACATGCTGAACGCTGGATAATCCCAGTGTCGTCCCCGCCAGCCATGCGGGAGCGGAGGACTCTTCGAGCGAAAAAGCTGATGTTAGGGGCTATGGGTCCCCGCCTTCGCGGGGACGGCGTGTGAAGATATTCGGCAGACGTGTGAGCCCTCCGCTAGCTCTCGGGGCCGAATTTCCGGATGACAGCTATTTCGCCAACAATATTTCGATTGAACTCCACAAGGTCTTCGGCGGGAATCCAATATTCCTGGAGGGCGTTTCCACCGGCATTTTCAATCTTATAGTGTGATAAAAATGCGCGTCTTACGGTGAAACGCGTGACATAGCCCGCACCGGAGGCGGGAACATTCCAGTCGCGCGCAATCTTAACTGCGTATTCTTCGGTAAGGACGGGATAGAAAATGGGTTGATCGGGCAAGCGTGGAGGAAAGGCGCTGAATTTTGTTTCTTCGATGAGTTTTAATTCAGCGGGTCCTACAGGACGAAAGAGTGTGACCAAGTCATTGTCAGTCTCGAACACGGGGACCTCTTTGGATCAGCTATCCACCTTCAGCGCGGCAATAAAAGCTTCCTGCGGGATGTCGACCTTGCCGAACTGCCGCATCTTCTTCTTGCCTTCCTTCTGCTTCTCCAGAAGTTTGCGCTTGCGGCTGATGTCGCCGCCATAACACTTGGCGGTCACGTCCTTTCGCAGCGCGCGCACCGTCTCGCGCGCGATGATCTTGCCGCCGATCGCCGCCTGGATCGGGATCACGAACATATGCGGCGGGATCAGTTCTTTCATCTTCTCGACCATGGCACGGCCGCGGCCTTCGGCGCGGGTCCGGTGCACCAGCATCGACAGCGCGTCCACCGGCTCGTTGTTGACGAGAATCTGCATCTTGACGAGATCGGCGGCCTTGTAGTCGGTGAGGTGATAATCGAACGAGGCGTAGCCCTTCGAGACCGACTTCAAGCGGTCGTAGAAATCGAACACCACTTCGTTGAGCGGCAATTCGTATTTCACCATGGCGCGGGCGCCGACGTAGGTGAGTTCTTTCTGGTTGCCGCGCCGCTCCTGACACAGCTTCAGCACGCTGCCGAGATATTCGTCCGGTGTCAGGATCGTGGCTTCGATCCAGGGCTCGTCGATTTCCTTGATCTGCGTCACTTCCGGCATGTCGATCGGATTGTGAATCTCGATCTCGCTGCCGTTGTTGAGGTGCATCTTGTAGATGACGCTTGGTGCGGTCGCGATCAGGTTGAGGTTGAACTCGCGCGAGAGGCGCTCCTGGATGATCTCCAGATGCAGCAGGCCGAGGAAGCCGCAGCGGAAACCGAAGCCCAGCGCGGCCGAGGTCTCCATCTCGAAGGAGAAGCTTGCGTCATTGAGCCGCAGCTTGCCCATCGCGGCGCGCAAGGTCTCGAAGTCGTCGGCGTCGACCGGGAACAGTCCGCAGAACACCACCGGCACGGCTGGTTTGAAGCCCGGCAGCATCTCGGTGACAGGCTTGCGGTCGTCGGTGATGGTGTCGCCAACGCGCGTATCGGCGACTTCCTTGATCGCCGCGGTGATGAAGCCGATCTCGCCGGGGCCGAGTTCGTCGACCTGCGTCATCTTCGGCGTGAAGAAGCCGACGCGCTCGACGTCGTAGGCGGCGCCGGTGCCCATCATGCGGATGCGCGAGTTCTTTTTCATCACGCCGTCGACGACGCGGATGAGAACCACGACGCCGAGATAGACGTCGTACCAGCTATCGACCAGCAGCGCCTTCAGCGTCGCGTCGCGGTCGCCCTTCGGTGGCGGCAGCCGCGTGACGATGGCTTCCAGCACGTCGGGAATGCCCAAACCTGTCTTCGCCGAGATCATCACCGCCTCGGAGGCGTCGATGCCGATCACGTCTTCGATCTGCTGCTTGACCTGATCGGGCTCCGCGGCGGGCAGGTCGATCTTGTTGAGGACCGGCACGATCTCGTGGTTGGCGTCGAGCGCATGATAGACGTTGGCCAGCGTCTGCGCCTCGACGCCCTGCGAGGCGTCCACCACCAGCAGCGAGCCTTCGCAGGCCGCCAGCGAGCGCGAGACCTCATAGGCGAAGTCGACGTGGCCAGGCGTGTCCATCAGGTTGAAGATGTAGGTCTTGCCGTCCTTCGCCTTGTAGTTGAGGCGGACAGTCTGCGCCTTGATGGTAATGCCGCGCTCGCGCTCGATGTCCATGGAATCGAGCACCTGCTCCTTCATCTCGCGCGCCTCGAGCCCGCCCGTGGTCTGGATCAGGCGGTCGGCCAGCGTCGATTTGCCATGGTCGATATGGGCGACAATGGAGAAGTTGCGGATGTTGGAAATAGGGGCAGTTGTCATGGGCGCGGGATAGCACCCGCGCCGCAAAGCGGCAACAAAATTGGGCTGTTCCGAGGCCGACTTCCGCAGAAATCGCAATGATTTGCTGTTGCCGGTCATGGCTTTGCGCTGATAGCAAACACCAGCAATCACAGCCGATACGGGTCACTGGTATGTCCGATGTTTCATCGACCGAGATAGCGCGCAGAACGGGAAAAAACCCGGGCCCGCGCACCGGATTGCGGTCCCGTCAGAATGCGCGTCTGCGCCATGTTCCCGTCACCCGCCGCGTGGCGGCGTGGATCGCGGCGGTCGCCCACGATCCGGCGACCTCCCTCAAATTCGTCATCGGCTTCGCCGTCGCCCATACGCTGCTCTGGACCATCATCCTCACTGCGCTGAAGGGCGCGCAGGACATCCACATGGATGTCGCGGAGGCGTATGCCTGGGGCCAGAAATTTCTGCTCGGCTACGGCAAGCATCCGCCGCTGGCGGGCTGGGTCGCGGGCGTCTGGTTCCGGATCTTCCCCGTCACCGACTGGGCGACCTACGCGTTGGCGATGACCACGGTCGGCATCGGCCTCGTGCTCTGCTGGCTGATTGCCGTGCGCGTTGTCGATCACCGCCGCGCGATGTTTTCGGTGGCGATGCTGGCGCTCTATCCGGTCTTCACTTTCAAGGGCTTCAAGTACAATCCCGACCTGCTGCAGCTCGTGACCTTGCCATTGTTCGTGCTGGCCTACCTCGATGCGTTCCAGAAGCGCACGTGGATGTCCGGCGTGTGGCTCGGCCTCGCGGCGGCGCTGGCCTTGATGACGAAATACTGGGTGCTGACCATGATCGGCGCCGTCGGCCTTGCGGCGCTGATTCATCCGGACCGGATGCGGTTCCTGCGTTCGCCCGCGCCGTGGGTGGCGTTTGTCGCCTGCTTTGTCGGCATGCTGCCGCATCTGTGGTGGCTGAAGCAGGCGGATTTCCTGCCGCTGATCTACGCTGACGATGTCTATGGCGGGCGGCACTTCGCCGAGACGTTGCGGCTGGTGTCGATCTATGCGGCGCACAACGTCGGGCTGCTGCTGATCCCGGTGGCCTTCGCGGCCATTGCGCTGGCGTGGAAACTGCAATGGTGGAAATCCATCCGCAGCAAGGGCGTTGTGAGTGAGTTTGTCGACTCCGTGAAACGCCCCTGGATGCGCGGGCCAAATTCCAGCGTGTATCTCACACAGGCGCGCCACATCTGGATCATCCAGATTATCGTCGGCGTGGTGCCGCCGCTGGCCGCGCTGGTGTTCGGTATCTACATGAAAACCGACTGGGGCATCTCACTGTTCTTCCTGGTGCCACTGGCGCTGGTCGCGCTGCCCGCGCTGCGCGTGACGCAGATGGCGCTGATCCGGCTGATGCTGATGTGGCTGGCCTTCACGCTGGTGATGCTCCTGATCTCGCCGATCATCGCGGCGCAGACCGTGCGGCGCGACGGCGAAGCCGGCCTGCCGTTCACGCCGAAGTCGGAATTCGCGCTGCAACTGACCGAGGCGTGGCGCGCCCGGTTCAACACCCGCTGGGCCGTGGTCGCGGGCACGACCGAAATCGGCGAGCCGATGACGTTCTATAGTCCCGACCATCCTGCGCCATTCACGCCGCGCGAGATTTGGGCCTCGGGCCTAACGAGTCTGGAAGAAGCGCTGCGGCTCGGCTTCATCGGCATCTGCGACACAAAAGATCTCGAATTGCAGAAGTGCGAGACGTGGATGAACGGCACCGTGCCGAACGCGGAGCGCGTCGATCTCACCTCGCGGCGCTATTTCCACGGCAAGGCGGGTCCGGCAGTGAAATGGAAAATCTGGATCAAGGGACCGGCGAAGCCGGACGACGAGAAGTAGGGAGCGCCGTCAGCCCGCTTCTTCCTCGCCGAACTTGTTGGCGAGCAGTTCGGTGATGGCGTCCATCGCGGCCTGGGCTTCGCGCCCCTTTGCCGCCACCGTGATCGACGTGCCGATGCCGGCGGAGAGCATCATCAATCCCATAATCGAGGTGCCGCCGACGCTCTCGCCGTTTCGCGTGACGGTGAGTTCGGCGTCGAATTTCTCCGCGGTCTGCACGAACTTCGCGGAAGCGCGCGCGTGAAGGCCACGCTTATTGATAATGGGAAGTTCACGGACGATGACGCCGGGCTGTGCAGTCTGCTCGTCCGGCGCGGAACTCATTTTCCGGCGAGCACGCGGCTGGCGATCGTCACATACTTGCGGCCGGCTTCCTGAGCGGCGGCGATCGCGTCGGGGAGGGGCTTGTCGTCGCGGACTTTCGCGAGCTTGACCAGCATCGGCAGATTGATGCCGGCGAGGACTTCGACCTTCGGACGGCTCATACAGGAGATCGCGAGGTTCGACGGCGTGCCGCCGAACATGTCGGTGAGGATCGCGACGCCGTCGCCGCTGTCCACGCGCTTGACGGCTTCAATGATATCGCTGCGACACAGATCGGCATCGTCTTCGGCGCCAATCGTGATCGATTCGATTTGTTTTTGCGGACCCATGACATGCTCGAGCGCTGCCTTGAACTCGTCGGCAAGACGCCCGTGGGTCACCAGTACTAGACCAATCATCCAAAACTCCTCGCGGGCGCTTTTTGATGCACCGCACGAAAGGGCCACATGTTGACCATCCAGAGCCCCGGCGCAAGGGGGGATCTTGCCGCGTACCCTCTTAAAAAAGGGTCCGCGCTGGCCGTCTTCAGTGGCGAGGGTACGGCTTATATGGCGAGCGGCACCGGTTCAGCAATCAGCCTTAGGTCCATAAGTTCAGTTTTGAAACCTTAAGTTGTTGTAAGGAACGCTAGGACCAGAGGCAGGGGGGCGTGGCCTGCGGCCACGGGGATACGCGGCAATTCCACCCCTGAAACAATGGTTTTCAGGGCTTCCGGCGGCGGAAGCCGCTCGGCGTCGGCGGCGTTCAGGTCGACCACCAGCCCCACGGCGCCCTCCGGAACGAAGTCGAGAGTCCGGATCCCAAGCCCGCGAATTTCGATTTTTCCGGCAAGTTGGCCGACGCCTTGAACGAGTAGCTCACCGCTGCGGACCGTCAGGCGAACGCGGTCATCGCCAATTAAAGTGGTTGCGGCGATCTGTCCGGCGCGTCCAGCCAGCACGAGATCGAATGCGAGGCGGGATTTGCCGGACCCCGAGGGGCCGCGAATCAGCATCGCGCGGCCGCCTGTCAGCACCGCCGAGGCGTGAATGCTTGCGCTGTCGTTGGTGGTCACGCGCAGGTTCTCATATCGCGGGCAGCCGGACCGTGAAGCGCGCGCCAGCGATGCGGGCATCGCCTTCGGCGTCGATCGGGCCGGGGCGGTTCTCGGCCCAGATGCGTCCGCCGTGGGCTTCGATGATCTGCTTGGAGATCGACAATCCGAGTCCGGAATTCTGTCCAAAACCCTGCGCCGGGCGGTCGGTGTAAAAACGCTCGAAGATTTTTTCCAGCGCGCCGGGACGGATACCGCTGCCGTCGTCGTCCACAGTGACCTCGATTTCGGATTTGAGGCGGCGGCAGGTGATGCGCACCTTGCTGCCGGGCCGCGAGAACGATTGCGCGTTGCTCAAAAGATTCGAAATCACCTGGCCCAGACGCGAGTCATGTCCGGGCACCGAGAACGTGTCGTTGGCGCGGCCTTCGAAGCGGCATTCGACGGTTACTTCGGTGCCGTGCTGGGTCTCGTTGGCGACCGTTGTCAGCGTATTGAGCAGGCGGCGAACATCCACCGGCTCCACATCCTGCCGCTGCAATTCCGCATCGAGGCGGCTGGCGTCGGAAATATCGGAGATCAGCCGGTCCAGCCTGCGCACGTCGTGTTCGATGACGGCCAAGAGCCGCGAGCGGCTTTCGTCGGATCTTGCCAGCGGCAATGTTTCGACCGCAGAGCGCATCGATGTCAGCGGGTTCTTCAATTCATGTGCAACGTCGGCGGCGAACCGCTCGATGCCTTCGATGCGGTTGTAAAGCGCGTCGGTCATGGCGCGCAGTGCGCGCGACAGATGACCGATCTCGTCGCCGCGCGAGGAGAAGTCCGGAATTTCCACGCGGGTCTGGATGCGGCGGCGGACGCGCTCGGCGCTGTCGGCGAGGCGGCGCATCGGTCCTGCGATGGTGCTTGCGAGCAGCAGCGACAGCACGATCATCACCGCAGCCGCGATGCCGAACACTTTCAGGATCGCCAGCCGCTCGGTGTTGACCATCTGATCGATGTCGTCGCCCTGCGTGGACAGCATCAGCGCGCCATGCACCGCACGGAAGCGCTGTACCGGCACCGACACCGAGACGATCACCTCGCCGCGGTCGTTGATCCGCACCATGCTGCCCTTCTGGCCGTCCAGCGCCTGCTGGACTTCCTGATAGCCGTTGCCGTTCTCCGGTCCCAGCTCGCGGTAACGCGGCAGGTCGCCGCGATTGAGCCAGGTGCGGATCGCGATCATGGTCTTTTCAGTGAAACCCGGCTTCTCGGCGGACGGTGGCGGCAGCTCGAAGCGCAGCACGTCGCCTCGGCCGTAGAGATTGCGGCTGTCGAGCACCAGCACACCGTCGCGGTCGTAGATGCGCGCGCGGGTTTTGGTCGGCGAGATCAGCCGACGCAGCACGGGCGCAACGCGCTCGGGATTGATGGGAAAATCGATGCTGGTGAGCGACTCGTCGTTCGCGCCGTAGCTTTCACCGGGCTTCAGATCCAGCAGCCGTTCCGGATCGACGGTGATGGCATTGGTCTCGACGGTGGCCGAGGCTGCGATCGCGCCCGAAATGATTTCCGCCTGCACCAGCAGACTCTGCGCGCGCGCGTCGATCAGGCCGGCGCGGAACTGCGACAGATAGAGAATGCCCGCGAGCATCGCGAACAGGCCGATCAGGTTGAGAAAAACAATGCGGCGGGTGAGGCTGGAGAAGGTGAGCGCGACGAAGTAGCGGCCCGCGCGCTTGACCAGATCAAGCGGACTGCGCCAGCCCCGGCTTGTTTCTTCGGGAGCCGTGGACGCCTCGTCCGACACCGGAGCAAGCGGCGGCGCGCCGAGTTCGGCGTCGTCGTCGCGCTCATGCTGCGTTCGATCAAGCAAGCGCTGAACCGTTTGTTGTTTCGCTCTCGATGAACATTTTATAGCACTAACGTGCCAGCGAGAACCTCTCGCTTTTCGTCATGCCTGGGCTTGTCCCGGGCATCCACGTCTTCCTACGGACTCTCGCCAAGGCGTGGATGGCCGGGACAAGCCCGGCCATGACAGCATTCTGATCAGGTTTCCTTGAAACGGTAACCCACGCCGTACAGCGTCTCGATCATCTCGAAGTCGTCGTCGGCAGCCTTGAACTTCTTGCGCAGGCGTTTGATGTGGCTGTCGATGGTGCGGTCGTCGACATAAACTTGGTCGTCATAGGCCGCGTCCATCAGCGCGTTGCGGCTTTTCACCACACCGGGCCGCGTCGCCAGCGCCTGAAGAATGAGGAATTCGGTGACGGTGAGCGTCACCGGCTCGTTCTTCCAGGTGCAGGTGTGCCGCTCGGGGTCCATGCGCAGCAGGCCGCGCTCGAGCGCCTTGGCGTCCATTTCCTTCTGCGTGGCGGCAGGGTCTTTCGGCACCGCGCGGCGCAGCACCGCCTTGACGCGCTCCACCAGCAGGCGCTGGGAGAAAGGTTTGCGGATGAAATCGTCGGCGCCCATCTTGAGGCCGAACAGCTCGTCGATTTCCTCGTCCTTGGAGGTGAGGAAGATCACCGGCAGGTCCGACTTCTGGCGAAGGCGGCGCAGCGTCTCCATGCCGTCCATGCGCGGCATCTTGATGTCGAGGATTGCAAGGTCCGGCGGCGACGTCTTGAAACCGTCGAGAGCCGACGCGCCATCCGTGTAGGTCATGATGCGGTAGCCTTCGGCTTCCAGCGCGATCGAGACCGATGTGAGAATGTTGCGGTCGTCATCGACCAAGGCGATTGTGGGCATGAGCCTGCTTTCCAAATCGATAGTTTCGGGCGTGGCGACTGTTTACTGACCGGCTGAACCGGGATGCCGTGAAATAAGGCGTTCGCTTATCTTCAACGAGCAATGCAAGCTGGGCTGAAATGTGACCGAGTTCCTGACACGAGAGATTCCCGTGCCAATACCGCTATATAGGCCCATAATTCGCCGAGATAACCCCTTTTTGCCGGAAAAAAGCCCCGTTAACTAATGCGGTTCCAGACCCTTTCGCGGGTCCCGGTCCACTCAAGGTTCGCTCATGGATCCCTCCGCCCACGTCAAGCCCGCCCGCCTCACACGCTCTCTCCTGGGGCGGAGCAGGCAGGGCGCGCTCGCGACCCTGATGCCGGGCTCGGGCGATCCTTATTGCTCGCTGGTCAATGTCGCCTCCGCGCCGGACGGCTCGCCGATCCTGCTGATCTCGCGGCTTGCGATCCATACCAAAAACATCCTGAACGATCCCCGCGTATCACTGATGCTGGACGAGCGCGCGCCGGGCGATCCGCTGGAAGGCGCGCGCATCATGCTGGCGGGCACGGCAGAAGAAGCGCAGGGCGATGATGTTGCGATGCTGAGCCGGCGTTATCTCGCGGCCCATCCTTCGGCGGAAGAATTTGCGGGCTTTCGCGATTTCTCGTTCTTCCGCATCAGGCCGAGCGGCGTGCATCTGGTCGCGGGCTTCGGCCGCATCGTCGATCTCGCGCCGGAAGATTTCTTGACGGACCTCACAGGCGCGGAAGCGCTGATCGAAGCCGAACCCGACGTCATCGCGCACATGAATGCCGATCACACCGACACGATGAATCTGTACGCGACAAAACTTCTCGGTGCGACGAATGGCGCGTGGCGCTGCACCGGTTGCGACCCGGCAGGACTCGATCTGCAGGATGAATCGCGCACATTGCGGCTCGAATTTCCGCAACGGATTGTCACACCTGTTGCACTGCGGCAAGCGCTGAAAGCGTTGGCAGACAGCGCACGCACCGCACAAATTTGATGCGGCTCAGATGCAGGTGATGTGTGAAACATAACTGAAGTCGTTGAGTTGGAACGATTCCGGCGCCTCATCAACCAAAACGCCGGGACCCGCTTGGCAAGCTGCGCATTGGTCACTAAAAGTTCGCCGGATCGAGGCCCGGGAGTTATGATCCCCGGCATCCGCGACGGGTGGGGCGTTTGTCGCCAAGCGCGTAGTTAACGACCGCGGTCTTTGTAGGAGATTCTAGAAGTGCAGGAAACGGGTGTGCGCAACGGTGCTTTCGGCGCCGACAAATTCGGCTTAAAAAAACTTGGATCGGTGTACTGGAATCTCGGTACGTCGCCGCTCTATGAGCATGCGCTCCGCGCCAATGAAGCTGTGCTGACCGCGGAAGGCGCGCTCTGCGCCGAGACCGGCGTGTTCACCGGCCGAAGCCCGAAGGACAAGTTCACCGTCCGTGACGCCAACACCGACAAGACCATGTGGTGGGGCGGCAACCAGTCGATCACCTCCGAACAATTCCAGACGTTGCACGACGACGTCATCAAGCATTGCGAAGGCAAGACGCTGTTCGCGCAGGATCTCTACGGCGGTGCCGATCCGACCTTCCGCATCAAGACCCGCGTCTACACCGAACTCGCGTGGCACTCGCTGTTCATCCGCACGCTGCTTCGCCGCCCTGAACACGCTGAGCTCGCGAGCTTCGTGCCCGAACTGACCATCATCGATCTGCCGACCTTCCGCGCCGATCCGAAGCGTCACGGCGGCAAGTCCGAGAACATCGTCGCGATCGATTTCACCCGCAAGATCGTTATCATCTGCGGCAGCCAGTATGCCGGCGAGATGAAGAAGTCGGTGTTCACCACGCTGAACTACTTCTTGCCCGCACAGGGCGTGATGCCGATGCACTGCTCGGCCAATGTCGGCCCGGACGGCGATGCCGCGATTTTCTTCGGCCTGTCGGGCACCGGCAAGACCACGCTCTCCGCCGATCCAAACCGCACGCTGATCGGCGACGACGAGACCGGCTGGGGTCCGGACGGCATCTTCAATTTCGAAGGCGGCTGCTACGCCAAGACCATCAAGCTGTCGCGCGAAGCGGAGCCGGCGATCTTCGACGCCAGCATCAAGTTCGGTGCGGTGCTTGAGAACGTGGTGCTCGATCCGCTGACCCGCGTGCCTGATTTCGACGACGGCTCCAAGACCGAGAACACGCGCTCCGCGTATCCGCTTGAGTCGATCCCGAATGCCTCGCTCACCGGCCGCGCCGGTCATCCGAAGAATCTGGTGATGCTCGCCGCCGACGCATTCGGTGTGATGCCGCCGATCGCCAAGCTGACACCGGCGCAGGCGATGTATCACTTCCTGTCGGGCTACACCGCGAAGGTCGCGGGCACCGAGCGCGGTCTCGGCAACGAGCCTGTGCCGGAATTCTCGGCGTGCTTCGGTTCGCCGTTCCTGCCGCGTGATCCGGCCGAATACGGCCAGTTGCTGAAAGAGCTGATCGCCAAGCACAACGTCGATTGCTGGGTGGTGAACACCGGCTGGACCGGTGGCAAGTACGGCACCGGCAGCCGCATGCCGATCAAGGTGACGCGTGCGCTCTTGACCGCTGCGCTGAACGGATCGCTGCGCAACGCCCAGTTCCGCACTGACAAGTATTTCGGCTTCGCGGTGCCGACCGCGCTGGATGGTGTGCCGAGCGAGATCCTCGATCCGGTCAACACCTGGAAGGACAAGGCCGAGTTCGACAAGACCGCGCGCGGTCTGGTCGCGATGTTCCAGAAGAACTTCGAGAAGTTCGAGAAGCAGGTTGACGCAGAAGTCCGCGCCGCTGCTCCCGAGGTCAAGCTCGCGGCGGAGTGAATACCGCTCGCAGGTTGAATAGCGAAAGGCCGCTCAAACGAGCGGCCTTTTTTTCTCCGACAAGGATGGCCGACATGACGCTCGCATCAGGCACGTTCCAGTCCTACGATTTCGACCGCATGGTCGTCATGTTTACAATGATGGATGACGGCAAAGTTGTTCCCTGCGCCATCAGCACGTCGGCCATGGACGATCTCGAAAAGTCGGTGGGCACAAAAGGAGCTCAGCGCGAAGCGCAGTTCCTGCGCCTGAGAGAGCCGATCGAAACGCGTGCGGCCCGGAAGTTTCTCAATGCCGAGCTTGAGGGAAACCCGCCGGGCATCATTCTGCGCAGTCTCGACTTTCGCTGAACCTCTCAAGCCTTGAAATACACGACCTGCGAGGTGGTCGCGAGCAGGCGCCCTCCGGGGGACCACAGTTCGCCGACCTGATCGCTGAAACTCTTGTGAAAGATGTTTGCGTCCGCCACGCCGAGCACCGCCGTGATGTCTTCATCGGCGAGGTCGGCGGCGTCGGTATGGAACACCGTGGTCATGGACACCGTGCCAATCGGAACGATGGTGCCGCGGGCATGAAAGATGCGCGCGAAAAACGTGTCGGACATCGACAGCAGCGACAGGAAGTCGATGCGCCGGAGCGTGGCGTCGCTGAGCCACATTTTTGAATACACGCTTGCCGGGACATCGAGAGGAGCTGCGTTGTATCCCGGCGCGCCCTCCACGAAACGGAACTGGTATTGCCGGACCCAGTTCGCGATGCCGCTGTCGGGCAGCGGCTTGACCTGCTCGAATGCCGGCGCGCCCGGAAATGCCGCGGGCTGATGCGACCATGACGGGCGGCGTGCGGCGAACACCGCGGTCGCGAAGGCCGCGACGCCGCCGTCCTGCGACAGCTCGACCATCCAGTGCTGCGTCGAGCGCGTCGCCTTGATGAGGCGCACATCGAGATCGAACGCACCTTGTGCGACCGGTGCGCACAGATTCACCGTCACCGACAACGGGTCGCCGGAACATTCCGGGTGCTCCATGATCGCGCGGAGCAGGGTTGCCGCGGTGGCGCCGCCGAACGGGCCGACGAAAGCGAAATAGTCCTCGCTGGCTGCGCCGCGTAACCGGCCGTCCACGGTGGTGACCTGCGTGGCGCGGTCGAACGGATGGGCCACGGTCTCCGGCGTTTTCACAAGCATGACGTCTTCCTGATTGATGGCGGGAGTTTGGGTGATGATTTTGTTCAAGCCAATGACCTGCGAGGTCATGGCACCCTTGCGCGGAGCGTGCCAGCCTTGGGGCGTCTGTGCTAAATTGACGCGGCATATCCGGGCAAGGGAGGGCCAGATGACAGGATTAACCAGACTTCTATCAATCGCACTGTTTGTCGCCGCTCCGGTTGTGGCCGTTGCAGGACCGGCGGAGGATGCAAATGCGGTGATCGACCGCTGGTCGGCGACCTACAGCGCCAACGACCGCGATGCGCTGGTGGGCCTCTACACGCCGGATGCGATTTTGCTCGGCACGACAAGTCCGATTGTCTCGAAAGGGACGGAGGGGCTCCGGACGTATTTCGAGGCGTTGCCGGGCAGCGGGCGAAAGAACGCGATCACAGAGCGCTATACGATCGTGCTCAACGACGACGCTGTGGTTGGCACGGGCTTCTATACCTTCACCCGTGCGGCGGATAACGACACGCCGCGGCCCTCGCGGTTCACCATGCTGGTGGTGAAGCGGGATGGCAAATGGATGATCGCGCATCATCATTCCTCGCCGCGTGCGGAGAAGCGGCAGTAAGGCAAGCCCTGGTTTGACCGGCGGTTGACCCGGTTTGAACGAAATCATCGGCCGCTGCGACACAAGAAAAACCGTGTCGCATCGGAGGGGCTCTCGTGGCAAAACTCATCAGGCTTGGCGCGCTCGCGCTGGTCGTTTTATCCATGGCGTGCGAGCCGGCGTCGGCCGCCAGGAAACGTCAGCGCAAGCCGGACACCCGTCCGCAGCAGCAGTCTGTCGCCAGGGAGCCTGCCTATACGCCGCGCCAGATCCAGCCGTGGGGTGTATTGCCCCTGTCGGCGGAGGTCGAGGCAACCCTGAAGCCGAAAGACAGCTTCAAGGAATGTCCGGAATGCCCTGAGATGGTGGTGGCGCCGAAGGGCAGCTTCATGATGGGCACGCCCGCAACCGAAGTCGATCGCAGCAAGGGCGAAGACCCGGTTCATCGCGTGACCATCGCGAAGCCGATTGCTGTCGGGCGATTTGCGATTTCCTTCGACGAATGGGACGCGTGTCTCGCCGATGGCGGCTGCGGCGGCGTGAAGGGCGACGATCACGGCTTCGGCCGTGGCCGACTTCCGGCGCACGGACTCTCGTTCGAGCACGCGCGGGCGTATCTCGCGTGGTTGTCGAAAAAGACCGGGCGCACCTACCGGCTGCCGAGCGAATCCGAGCGTGAATATTTCACCCGCGCCGGAACGACCACTCCCTTCTGGTTCGGCAAGACGGTCGGCCCGCAGGATGCCAACTACGACGCGTCGATTCCGTATGCGAACGGGCCGCGCGGTGAGCGCAGCAAGGGACCGAAGCCGGTGGACGCCTACGCGCCCAATCCGTTCGGGCTCTATCAGGTCCACGGCAACGTCTATGAATGGACGCAGGACTGCTTCAACAAGCGCTACACGGAAGACACGCCAACTGATGGCTCGCCGTGGCTCGAAGGCGATTGTTCAAAGCGCATGGTGCGCGGCGGCGAGTGGGGCTGGTCGGCCAACAATATCCGCGCCGGCGCACGCAACGAGTCACGTGCCGACAGCGGCGCGGGACCGTATGGCTTCCGCGTGGTGCGGGATCTGAATGCGGTGAAGTGAGAGGCGCGCGTTGCGTTTTTGGGTCTCTCTTCTCTCGATGGCTGGATCCGTCACAATCCAGTCGCAAGGCGTGCTATTCTGACCATAAATCGGGAGGCTCAGATGGCGGATATCGACGGCATCAAGATCGCCAGTCTCACGCACGACTTCGTGGCGAAGAAGTCATTTGTCGGATTGGTGTGGGAAAGCGACGCCAACAAGAAATTGGGGCTGGAGGTGCCATTTTGCTGCAGCCCGGAGCAGCTTCCAGCTGAGGCCGAGAAAGCCGTGCGCAAACTCTCGCACGAACTCGCTTCGATACCCATCACGGTCGTGCCCTGAGGTCTGCGCGCGTCATTGCCGGCGCGGTCGTTGAGCGCGGCAGCAAGAAAACGCTGCGAGCTCTTCACACCTTTCGGAATTCCATCCTGTAGACCGCCTCTTCCCCCGTGACAGGATCTTTTCCCGGTGCGCCGCTGATCACCAGCGTATCGCCTTCAAGCGTATAGGGCCGGATCAAATCGGAAATACCCCATGACGGATTCCATGACGCATCGACATGATGCACGACCTTGTCATCGTAAAGCGTGTAGGACGCGGAATAGGCCAGCATGGAATCGAACAGTGCGACCTTTTCTTCGTCCGTCGGCGTCGCTCCCTTGAGCTTGGCCCTGTGACGGTCGACAACCAGCGCCATCATGCGCCCGTCGGCGTGATAGGCGATGTATCCAATCGGATCGGCACCCATGGCATCGGTCACCTTGCCGGTCGCGACCGCCTTGCGGGTCCACGATGTCATTCGCCAGGTTCCAAGAAGTGCAGCTGCGTTCGCCATGCCCCGCCTCCCGTCGGGAGGATTGTAGCGCAGCACTCACAAGGTGGATAAGACGCCGCTGGATTCAGGGATGGCGAAATGCCTGGGCTAAGAACAAATTAAGAACACTTTAGTAAGTCATTGATATATCATTGTGATTCGGCCCCTTCGGCCACCACATCTTGGGTCTGTCAATGATCTCGGGGACTACATGTCCACTATCGCCTTCGACAACACGGCGCTGACGCGCATCGCGGACTTCGCCCGCACGCTGTCCCGCCTCCACACCGCCGCCCGCACAAGGCTGGTGGACGACGACCAGATCGACCGCGAGTTCAACGCGGTCTGCATGTCGGTGTGGGGCTACACCACCGACGACTTCAGCGACGATCTGTTCTCGCTGAAGGATCACGAATTTCTCGACACGCTGGACGAGGCGCGGGCACGCATCTTCGCCGCCGAGCACGGCTACGATCTGGTCGACGATACCGGCATCCTCACGGACTGGTGGGGCTACTGCTGGATGATTCTCGCCGAACATCGCGGCCTGCTGACGCCGGAGATCAGGGCCAAGGCGCGGATGGCGATGGAGGAGAAATATCTCGCCGCGCCCAATGTGATCGGCGTCATCGTCGGGCGGTGAATTGTGCTATCGGCTCAGTTCTCTGGCGACACGTGCTAAGGCAACCTTATCGCGAGGCAAAATGACCGTGATCATGAAGTTTGGCCCATGTTGTTTTTGCGGACTCGATATCGACAAAACCGATACCGACCCTTGCCGCATCACAGTCGAAACGTCTTCTGCCAAATGGCAGGTTTGGACCGGTCATGGATCGTGTTTTCGGGAACGCCTAATAGAGCTGCCCGATATGCCTGGGTTCTTTGAACCAGCCCATTTTTGATTATTCTAAGAGGCTAAACTGGGACGGTATAGCGAACCGTTTTACATCCGAGCGCGGGCTCTCGGCGCGGCGATCTTCGGCATGACGGCGTCCGGCGCCATCGGCTGTGCGAACCTCGGCTCCGGCAGCGATCCGGTGATGTCCTGCGATGAATAGGTGTCTTCTGGAACTTCAGCCGCAACCGGCGCGACCTTCATCTCGCCGAGGCGCGCGCGCAATTCCTGGGTGAGGCCCGGATAGCTGTTCACCGGGGTGAACTCCGCGGTCTGGCCGTTCGCCGTCTTGGTGCCGGAATAAGCGACGAGCCCGCTTGAGGTCGCGACGATGTCGCCGGGGCGCAATGTCGTGTCGAGCGACAGATCGACCGGCGCGAGGCCGGTGGGGTCGCGGCCATTGCAGGTGCAGTCCGCTTTCAGCGCCTTGCGATAAGCGAAGGCGTTCGGCGTATCGACATAGCGCTCGCCCATATTGCCAACGGCGTAGTCGATGCTGTTGCCGGAGTAGACCTTGGTTGCGCTCGCCGGGCAGAACGACTGGCACATCTGCGCCGGCGTGCTGCCACTGCGTGCGGTCAGCGGGAAATAGCGGCCGTCACAGGTCCGCACGCAATAGGTGGTGAAGCGTCCGCCTGGGGCTGCCGCTGGTGCCGGTGCGGGATTCGGATTGGACAGGCCGAACGGATCGGCGAAGGCATTGCTTTGCGACTGCGCAGGCGCGCGCGAGGGCTGATCGCCTCCGAACAGGAAATCGAAAATGCCGGCGGAGGCCATGCGTGGCGCGAACGCCAGGGGCATTGCCAGCATGAGGGCGAGAACAAGCGTCATGCGGCGCCGCACGCGCGAAATACGCAACTGTTTACGCAACTGTGGCCCCACTCACGCAACGCATACGCCCGCGGCAGCGATTGCCGCAGCGTCAACGACCTTAATGCGTGATGGTAAACGCGAGGTTAGGGCACGATGGTTTTGAGATCGAGGCGACTAGGGACTCGATCCGTCATCCTGAGGTGCGAGCTCTCGCGAGCCTCGAAGGAGGACGGGTTATGAAACGCCGTCGCCCTTCGAGGCCTCCGCTTCGCTTCGGCACCTCAGGGTGACGGCGTCTTGTGAATCTCGCGCAATTTGACCATGACCTGCAGCGCGAGATTCACCGGCGTTGAAATGCCGAGCTCCGCGCCCTTCCGCACGACATAACCGTTCAGATAGTCGATCTCGGTCGGCTTGCCGCGCGCCAGATCCTGCGCCGTCGAAGAATATTGCTCCGGCATCGTGCTGGCCAATGCGAGCACGGTGTCACTGATGTTGCCGGGAATCGAAATGCCCAGCGCTCCCGCGACGGCGGTGCATTCGCCGATCACATCTTCCGCGACGTCGCTGACGCCCTCGACCTTGAACAGGGGGCCGTAGGGGAGCTGCGCCACCGCCGACAGCGCATTGTAGACGCAGTTGGTGATGAGCTTGACCCACAACTCACCGATGACATTGTTCGAAACCGTCGTGGGAATCGCGGCTTCGCTGAATTGCCGGGCAATGTCGTCGCTCGCCGGTGACGAGCCGATAATCAGATCGCCGCGTCCCTTGTGCTTGACGTGCCCCGGGCCTGCCATCTCGGTGGCGACATATACGGCGGCGGGGACCGCGGTCTGCTCGATGATGGCCTGCAGGCGTTCCGCATTGTCCACGCCGTTCTGAAGGCACAGCACCGTGGCATCCGGCTTCAGGTGCGGTGCCATCGCGCGGCCCGCGGCTTCGGTATCGCCCGACTTCACGGACAGCAGCACGACGTCTGCGCCTTCGACGCCGGCAGCCTCGGTGGTGGCCTGCACCGGGACGCTGCCATGGAAGCTGCGGCTGTTGAACAAGAGGCCATGTTTCTTGATGGCGTCGACATGCTGAGGCCGCGCGATCAAGGTGACATCGTGCTTCGCGCGCGCCAGCATCGCGCCGATGTAGCTTCCGACGGCTCCGGCGCCCATGACCGCAACTTTCATGCCGGTGGAATCTCCGCTCAGAAGAACAAAAACGTCGCCAGAATGAAGGTGGGGATCAGCACCAGCATCGACCAGACCATGTAACCGAAGAAGCTCGGCATCTTCACGCCGGCCTGCCGTGCGATGGCATAGACCATGAAGTTCGGCGCGTTGCCGATATAGGTGTTGGCGCCCATGTAGACCGCGCCCGACGAGATCGCCGCCAGCGTCGCGGACTTCGCGGTCATCAGGACCTGCGGATCGCCGCCCGCGAGCTGGAAGAACACGAGGTATGTCGGTGCATTGTCGAGGAACGACGACAGGATGCCCGTGAGCCAGAAATAGGCAGCGGCGTTGTTGCTGCCGTCGGCATTGGTGACGAGGCCAAGCAGCGAGGCGAACGGCCCCTTCGCACCCGCCTGCAACATCGCCATCACGGGCACGATGCAAATGAAGATGCCAGCGAACAGGATCGCGACTTCCTTGATCGGTCCCCACGAGAACCCGTTGGCTTCACGATCCTGCTTGCGCGTCAGCGCCAGCGACCAGATCGTCACCAGGATGAAGATCACGTCGCGTAGCAGATCCTGAATCTGCAACTCGACGCCCGCGACAAGGAATGAGACGCCGGGCTTCCATTGCGCGCTCATCAGGATGGCGGCGATGATGATGGCGATCAGCAGGAGGTTGATCTTGCCATGGAGCTTGAGCGGCGAGTCGGGGGTCGGGTCTTTCAGACGCGTGAAGCGGCCTTCCCGGTGATGCAAATAAAGATCGAGCACCATGAAAATTGCCAGCACCACGCCGCCGACGAACAGCGTCTCCTGCCACAGATGCTGCGTGGTCCAGAAGAAATCGACGCCTTTCAGAAAGCCGATGAACAATGGCGGGTCGCCGAGTGGCGACAGTGCGCCGCCGATATTGGCGACCAGAAAAATGAAAAACACCACGACATGGGCATTGTAGCGCCGGTCGTCGTTGCAGCGGATCAGCGGCCGGATCAAAATCATCGCCGCACCCGTGGTGCCGACGATGCTCGCTATCACCGCGCCGAAAGCGAGCAGCACGGTGTTGGTGAACACGCTGTCACGCAGGTTGCCTTCGAGATAGATGCCGCCTGCGGTGACGAACAGCGCCAGCAGCAGCAGGATAAACGGCATGTATTCAAGAAACGCGGTGTGCGCGAGCGTCGTCGTCACGGTGTAGACGTCGGTCGTCAGAAACAGCGGAACGACAATCAGCGCCGCCCACAGCGCGGTGAACTTGCTGTAATGATGCTCCCAGACGTGCGGATAGAACACCGGGCCGGTGGCGATGCACAGCAGAATGCCGACGAACGGCAGCGCCCACAGCACCGAGAGTTTTGCGCCGTCCAGTCCCTCGGCGGCGAAGGCGGCATCCGGCCACAGCAAAAGCAAAGCAGAGGCAGCGGCAAGCCGATGCGAAACGGGGCGCGACAGCAAATGTCAGCCTTTCAAAAACTCGCCCGCCTTGTAGAGCGCGCGGAACGGAATGCCGGCTTCGGAGAATGCTTCCGTGGCGCCCTCGTCGCGGTCGACCATGGTGAACACCAGCACGACCTGGCCGCCGGCGTCTTTCACGGCATCCACTGCCTTGATGGCCGAGCCGCCGGTGGTGGTGACGTCCTCGACGATGACGATACGCTTGCCCGCGAGGCTTTCGCCCTTGGCGAGGCCTTCGACCGCGAGCCGCGCGCCATGTTCCTTCGGCTTCTTGCGCACGAAGAACGCCGCGATGGGGTGTCCCTTCAGCCACGACAGTTGCGCGATGGCACCGGCAATCGGCACCGCGCCCATCTCAAGGCCGCCGATGTAGTCGATGGCGTCGTCCTTCAGCGCGTCGAGCGACAGTTCCGCGAGCAGCGCGGCACCCTCGGGATCGAGCATGGTCGGCTTGAGGTTGAAATAGAAGTCGCTCTTGCGGCCGGAGGCCAGGGTGATTTCGCCTCGTCCGAACGAGCGTTTGCGGATGATGTCGGCGAGGCGTGCGCGGGAAGCTGATTTGGTCAAGGCGATCTCTTCAGGGTGCGGGAATTTTGCGGAATTTACGGCATGATCCCGAAAAGTGGAAACCGGTTTTCGGAAAAGATCATGCCCAAATGAAAGCTGGCGTGGACATTCCACAGCGGATCGACCACCGTCAACAGCGCAAGATCAATAAAGGTAGTGAGATGACCATCGACTTCTACACCTGGAATACGCCCAATGGCCGCAAGATCAGCGTCGCGCTGGAAGAAATGGGCCTGCCCTACAAGGTGCATCCCATCAACATCGCCAAAGACGAGCAGTTCGCACCGGATTTCCTGAAGATCAGCCCGAACAACAAGATTCCCGCCATCGTCGATCCTGATGGGCCGGGCGGCAAGCCGGTCGGCATCTTCGAATCCGGCGCTATTCTTTTGTACCTCGGCGAGAAGACCGGCAAATTCCTGCCGAAGGATCTCGGCGAGCGGATTCCGGTGCTGGAATGGCTGATGTGGCAGATGGGCGGCTTCGGGCCGATGCCGGGCCAGGTGCATCATTTTATCGCGCTCGAGAACGAGCAGGATCGCAACTACGGCCTCGAGCGATTTTCAAAAGAGACACGGCGGCTCTATGGTGTGCTCGATGGTCGTCTTGCGGATCGTGAATTTGTCGCAGACACATTGTCCGTCGCCGACTTCGCCATTCTCGGCTGGGCGTGGCGGCACGAGCGCCACAAGGTGCCGCTCCGCGAATTTCCGAACGTCGAGCGCTGGTACGCGACGATGATGGCGCGGCCCGGCGTGACCCGCGGGTTTGAGGTGAAGCTCGGCTAGCCGCGCTGGGTGCTCAGCGCGAACCAGACGGCAATGCCTGCAAGCGCCACCGCGAGGCCTTTGCGGACCCAGCGGCGCTTCTCCGGCGTTTCGATCATGCCTTGCAGCGATCCGGCGAGCAGCACGATGACAAGATGAACCGCCGTCGCGATTGCAACATAGATCGCCGACAGCAAAACGGTCTGCGATACGAGCGATCCGCGCCCGATCTGGATGAATTCCGGCAAGATCGCGACATAGAAAATCGCGGCCTTCGGATTGAGCATGTTGACGATCAGGCCCCGCCTGAAGGCGGTGCGAGGCAATTCCTCGGCATCGGCGGGCGCCTGCACGGCTTCTTTCTCCTGGGCCCAGCCTTCCCAGGCAAGCCACAGCAGATAGGCGACGCCGCCCCATCGCAGCGCCTCGTAGAGAAATTTTGAATTGTCGATGATGGCCGCGAGGCCCAGCGCGGCCGCCAGTCCGCACAGCGACAGCCCGAGCGCGATACCCGCGACCGCCGCAGCCCCCGCACGCCGCCCGTTCGAGAGTGTCAGCGCCGCGAGATAGGCCATGTTGGGGCCGGGCGTGAGTTCGATGATCAGCGCGGTGATCGCGAACGCGAGCAGAGAGGAGGAGAGCACGCCGCTCATTCGCTCGCGCTCATCAATGCGCCTCGTCCCAGTTGTTGGCTGCGCGCGCATCGACGTGCAGCGGTACTGACAGCGCTACCGCCGGGAACGGCGCGTCCTGCATCACATGCTGCACAACAGGCAGCGTCTTCGCCACCTCGTCGTCCGGCACCTCGAAGATCAGTTCGTCGTGCACCTGAAGCAGCATCTGCGCTGACAGCTTCTTCTCGGCCAGCACGTCTTCCATCCGGATCATGGCGCGGCGGATGATGTCGGCGGCGCTGCCCTGCAGACGCGCGTTGATGGCGGCGCGTTCGTTGAATGAGCGGATCGACGGATTGCTGGCCTTGATGTCGGGGTAGTGACACTTGCGGCCGAAGATCGTCTCCACATAGCCATGTTCGCGGCAGAAATCGCGCGTCGCATCCATGTAGGCGCGGATGCCGGGGAAGCGCTCGAAATACTTCTTGATGTACGCTCCCGCTTCCTCGCGCGGGATGCCGAGCTGGTTGGCAAGGCCGAACGCCGAGATGCCGTAGATGATGCCGAAGTTGATCGCCTTGGCGCGGCGGCGCACTTCGCCCGGCATGTCCTTGATCGGCACGCCGAACATTTCCGACGCCGTCATGGCGTGAATATCGAGGCCGTCCTGAAACGCCTGCTTGAGGACCGGAATGTCCGCGATCTCGGCGAGCAGCCGCAATTCGATCTGCGAGTAGTCCGCCGACACCAGCTTGTGTCCCTTCGTGGCAATGAAAGCCTTGCGGATCTTGCGGCCGTCCTCGGTGCGCACCGGGATGTTCTGAAGGTTCGGCTCGTTGGATGACAGCCGGCCGGTGGTCGTCGCCGCCAGCGCGTAGGTCGTGTGCACGCGATGGGTCTGCGGATTGACGTATTCCGGCAGCGAGTCGGTGTAGGTCGACTTTAGCTTGGTGACCTGACGCCATTCCAGAATCTTCGCCGGGAATTCGTGGCCCGCTTCGGCCAGTTCGTCGAGAATCTGCGCGGATGTCGACCATGCGCCGGTCTTGGTCTTGGCGCCGCCGGGCAAACCCATCTTTCCGAACATGATGTCGCCGAGTTGCTTCGGGCTGCCCGGATTGACCTCTTCGCCAGCGATTTTGCGAATATCTGCTTCGACGCGCGCGGCGGTCTGCGCGAATTCGCCGGACAGGCGCGAGAGCACCTGGCGGTCGATGGAAATGCCGCGCCGCTCCATGCGCGCGAGCACGGGAACCAGCGGCCGCTCCAGCGTCTCGTAGACGGTGTTGACGCGATACGACATCAGGCGCGGTTTCAGCACGCGCCAGAGCCGTAGCGTGACGTCGGCGCGTTCAGCCGCGTATTCGGTGGCCTTGTCGACCGGCGCCTGATCGAACGCGATGCGGTTCTTGCCGCTGCCGGTGAGCTCTCCGAAGCCAATCGTCTTGTGGCCGAACCAGCTTTCCGCCAGCGATTCCTGATCGTGCTTCGCGCGGCCCGCATCGAGCACGTAGGAAATCAGGATCGTGTCTTCGATCGGCGCCATGGCGATGCCGTGCTGCGCCAGCACCACGGCGTCGAATTTCAAATCGTGTCCGATCTTGAGAACGCCGGCGTCCGTAAGCAGCGGCGTGAGCGCCGCCAGCGCGTCGGCAGCCTTGATCTGATCGGCCGCCAGTCCTCCAGCGAACAGGCCCGAGCCATCGCCGGGCTTGGTATGCGCCAGCGGAAGGTACGCCGCCTCATTGACGCCGACAGCGAGCGAGATGCCGCAAATCTCGGCCTGCATCGGGTCGGCGGTGCTGGTCTCGATCGTCAGCGCGAGATGACCGGTGTCAAAAGCGCGGGCGATGTAACGGTGCAACTCGTCGAGGGTGGTGACAGTCTTGTAGGCCGCGCGGTTGAACTTGGCGCTGCGCGCTTCCTCGGCGCGTGCATCTGCAAGCGCCTTTGGCGTTTGCGGTCCGGCACCATTTGCGGCGGTTTGTTTCGGTTGCGGCGTCGATCCCGCCCATTGACCGGCGCTGGACGTTCTCTCCGATGTCCCTTTGGCGAACAGGTCGGGCTCGCCGCCGAGTGGCGGTGTTGCGGGTGAACCCGCCGCTACGTCGGCAGGCGCGAACGCGCTTTTCATCGATGCGTTGGCTTCGATATCCGCCGGATCGATCTGCGCGTACTCGGCCACGCGTCGTGTCAGCGTCGAGAATTCCATCGCCTTCAGGAACGAGATCAGCTTGCGCGAATCCGGCTCGTGCACGGCCAGATCGTCGAGCGGCACATCGAGCGGCACCTTGTCGTCAAGCTGCACCAGCTTCTTCGAGATGCGCGCCTTCTCCGCGTTCTCGATCAGCGCCTCGCGCCGCTTGGGCTGCTTGATTTCGGGCGCGCGCATCAGCAGCGTTTCAAGATCCCCGTATTCGGTGATGAGCTGTGCGGCGGTCTTGATGCCGATGCCCGGCACGCCCGGCACGTTGTCCACCGAGTCGCCTGCCAGCGCCTGCACCTCGATGACCTTCTCCGGCGGCACGCCGAATTTCTCGATCACCTCGGGGATGCCGATGCGGCGGTCCTTCATGGTGTCGTACATGGTGACGCAGTCGGTCACGAGCTGCATCAGGTCCTTATCGGAAGAGACGATAGTCGCAGTGGCGCCGCGCTCGCAGGCCTCGCGCACATAGGTCGCGATCAGGTCGTCGGCCTCGTAGCCGATCTGTTCCAGACAGGGGAGGTCGAACGCGCGCACCGCTTCGCGAATCAGCGCGAACTGCGGAATGAGATCGTCCGGCGCGGGCGGGCGCTGCGCCTTGTACTCCGGATAGAAATCGTTGCGGAACGTCTTCTCGGATTTGTCGAAGATGATGGCCAGATGCGTCGGCCGGTTGTCCGGCGGCATGTCGCGCATCAGCTTCCACAGCATGTTGCAGAAGCCGAGCACGGCGTTGACCTGCAAGCCGTCGGATTTGCGGTTCAGCGGCGGCAGCGCGTGATAGGCGCGGAAGATATAGCCCGAGCCGTCCACCAGAAAGACGTGGTCGCCTTTTGAAGGGGCGTTGGCGGCAGGGGGCTTGGCCGCAGCAGGTTTGGCGGCTGGCGCTTTGACAGCGGCGGGTTTCGCGGCGGGTGATTTCGCAGGGGATGCTGGCTTTTTCGGCATGGCGGCAACTTAAGGATTTTGGCCGCGATTAACACCCCTGAGCGGGAGGGTTGCACATCAGAATTCGTCATGGCCGGGCTTGACCCGGCCATCCACGAGTTTCCCTCAGCAGGTTATGAGGACGTGGATGCCCGGAACAAGTCCGGGCATGACGACATCGCAGGTGGATCTACTCCGCCGCCTGCAACCTGGTGCGCGGCTGCTTCGGCGCGATCCAGAACATGGCCGGCCGTTCGAACAAGAAGTTGAGCCCGGCGCGTGTCGCGCCCCACCAGATCGCCAGCGCGCCGAGCACGCCCGCGGCGGTGTCGATCAGCGAGATCATGCCGACGTCGGGGATGATGTTGGTCTTGAGCAGCGCGATCCGCACAATCGCCATCGGCAAGAAGAAGGCGAGATAGATGACGATGGAGTGTTCGCCGCAATAACGCAGGAAGCCGATCCAGTTGAGGCGGGCGAGCAGCGTCGCGGTGACGATGACGGCGCAGGCGCCGGCAAATCCCAGCACCAGTGAAATGCCTGGCCGGTCGCCGAATCCCGCGAACACCAGCACGCCGTTGGCCACACCCCATGCCGCAAGGCCGATCAGTGCGACGCCCGGCTGCGCGCGCGCACGGTCAGCCAGCACGAAGACATAGTTTGCGAACAGATAACCCGAATAGAAATAGACGAAGCGCGCGGCGAATTCGTCGATCACGGTCCAGCCGGTCGAGACATGCGCCATTTCGAGGGCGGCGGCGGCGAGCCAGATCGCGGGCGCCGGCGCGCGCAGCGTCGCCTTCGTCACCACGAAAAAGATCGGCAGCAGATAGATGAACCACAGCGTGCCGAACGGCTCGATGAAAGATTGCAGATACATGACACCGGTATGGCTCCAGCCGTGCTCGGCGGCGAAGCCAGGCGTCTTGAAGCCGAACTGGATCGTCACCCAGAGGACATAGAAATAAGCGAAATGGACGACCTTGCGGTCCAGATAGGTGCGCCAGTCGCGGTCGATCACGCGCGCCAGGAACAATCCCGAAATCAGGAAGAAATCCGGCATCCGGAACGGCCGTGCGAACTCCACGAACAGGTGCATGAAGCCCTGCTTCCCAGCGGCCATCTCGACGCCCAGGGTCGAGTGCATCATCACCACCATGACGATGCAAATGCCCTTGGCATAGTCGACCCAGTCGACCCGCTCGGAGGCGGGCGACAGGCGCGTGCCAATTGTGCCTTTATCGCTCATGGTGTCTCGTTTCGGTCCAATCCGGCGCCATCTTGGGCGGCATGGGTTTCATTCTCCTTTATTCATACAAATGTTGTGCCCAATTCACGCCGAACTGCGCTAAAAAGGCCCGCGAAAACAACGTCGTTAATTTGCTTTGGGGATAGGTAACTTCATGCGGATTGCCATGATCGGCACGGGCTATGTGGGGCTGGTTTCGGGCGCCTGCTTCGCGGATTTCGGCCATCGCGTCACCTGCGTCGATACCGACGCCGGCAAGATCGACGCGCTGAACCGCGGCGAAATCCCGATTTTCGAGCCTGATCTGGACCGGCTGGTCGAGACCTCCGTGAAGGCCGGGCGGCTCGATTTCACCACCGATCTCGCCGGCCCCGTCGGCAAGGCCGATGCGGTGTTCATCGCGGTGGGAACGCCGTCGCGGCGCGGCGACGGCCATGCCGACCTGACCTATGTCCATGCGGCGGCGCGCGACATCGCAAAAGCCCTGCAGGGCTTCACGGTGGTCGTCACCAAATCCACGGTGCCGGTCGGCACCGGCGACGAGGTCGAGCGCATCATCCGCGAAACCAATCCGCAGGCGGATGTCGCGGTGGCGTCCAATCCGGAATTTCTGCGCGAGGGTGCGGCGATCCGCGACTTCAAGCATCCTGACCGCATCGTGGTCGGCACGGGTGATGAACGTGCACGCAAGGTGTTGGGTGAGGTCTATCGCCCGCTGTATCTCAACCAGGCGCCGATCATGTACACCGAGCGCCGCACGGCCGAGCTGATCAAGTACGCGGCGAATGCGTTTCTCGCCACCAAGATCACCTTCATCAACGAGATAGCGGACCTGTCGGAAAAGGTCGGCGCCGACGTGCAGGAGGTTGCGCGCGGCATCGGTCTCGACAACCGCATCGGATCGAAATTTCTCAACGCCGGTCCCGGCTTCGGTGGTTCGTGTTTTCCGAAGGACACCCGCGCGCTGGTGAAGACCGCGTTGGACCATGATGTTCCTCTGCGCATCGTCGAGGCGGTGCTGGCGGTCAACGATAATCGCAAGCGCGCCATGGCGCGCAAGGTATCCGCCGCGCTCGGCGGCAACCTGCGCGGCAAGACCATTGGTCTCCTGGGCCTGACCTTCAAGCCGGACACCGACGACATGCGTGAAGCGCCGTCGATCCCGCTGGTGACTGGTCTGCTCGATCACGGCGCCAAGGTGCGCGCCTACGATCCGGCCGGCATGGAGCAGGCGAAGAGCGAATTGCCGGACATCACCTATTGCGAGGATCCGTATGCCGTTGCGAAGGGCGCGGACGCACTGGTGATCGTCACCGAGTGGCGGCAGTTCCGCGCGCTCGATCTTGCGCGGCTGAAGCGTGAGATGAAGACGCCGGTGATCGTCGATCTGCGCAATATCTATCGCCGCGAAGACATGGAAGCGCTCGGCTTTATCTACGAGAGCATCGGGCGCGGGGCGGTGTGAACTTCTTACCTCGCCCCGCTTGCGGGGAGAGGTCGGAGGCGAAGCCTCCGGGTGAGGGGCTTTCGAGGCTTGTGTTAGCCGCTGAGTTTCCCTTTATGGTTATTGCCCCTCACCCCAACCCTCTCCCCGGAAACGGGGAGAGGGAGCAGATCGCATGATGAACTTCACCACGCCTCTCCCCATCGACGCAGTACTCGGCGATCTGACCGCCACGCTGGCGCACAGCAGCACCGTCGTGCTGGTCGCGCCGCCGGGCGCGGGCAAGACCACGCGCGTGCCGTTGGCGCTGCTCGATGCCGCATGGGCGGGCAACAAAAAGATCATCGTGCTGGAGCCGCGCCGCATCGCCGCGCGCGCCGCGGCCGAGCGTATGGCGCAGACATTGGGAGAGAAAGTCGGCGAGACCGTCGGCTATCGCGTGCGCTTCGGCTCGAAGATCTCGCGCGCGACGCGAATCGAGGTCGTCACCGAAGGCATTTTCACCCGTCAGATTCTCGACGATCCGGAATTGTCCGGCGTGGCCGCCGTGCTGTTCGACGAATTTCACGAACGCTCACTCGATGCCGATCTCGGACTAGCGCTGGCGCGCGACGCGCAGCAGGGCCTGCGCGAGGATCTGCGTATTCTGGTGATGTCGGCGACGCTGGATGGCGCGCGGGTGGCGAAACTGCTCGGCGATGCGCCGGTGATCGCCAGTGAGGGCCGCGCGTATCCCGTGGACACACGCTATCTCGGCCGCAAGCCGGATGTGCAGATCGAACGGCAGATGGCGGATGCCATCGCGACGGCGCTGCGTGCCGATGCGGGTTCGGTGCTGGCTTTCCTGCCGGGTGCCGCTGAAATCCGCCGCACGCAGACGTTTCTTGGCGAGCGTGTCAGCGATCCGAACACCGAGATCGTGCCGCTGTTCGGCGCGCTCGATGCGACCGTGCAGGACCGCGCCATTTCGTCGCCGCCCAAGGGACAGCGCAAGGTGGTGCTCGCGACCTCAATCGCTGAGACCTCGCTGACCATCGAGGGCGTGCGCATTGTCGTCGATTCCGGTATGGCGCGGGTGCCGCGCTATGAGCCCGACATTGGTCTCACGCGGCTGGAGACCATCCGCGCTTCGCGCGCCGCCGTCGATCAGCGTCGCGGCCGCGCTGGGCGCACCGAGCCCGGCGTGTGTTACCGGCTGTGGGACGAGCCGCAGACCACATCACTGGAAGCTTTCACGCGGCCGGAAATTCTCTCCGCCGATCTCTCCTCGTTGGTGCTTGATCTTGCGCATTGGGGCGCGACCGATCCGTCCACGCTGGCGTTTCTCGATTCCCCACCATTGCCGGCGCTGACCGAGGCGCGCGCCTTGCTTCGCGAACTCAATGCACTTGATGAAGCGGGCCGCATCACGCCGGAAGGCAACAGTTTGCGCGCGCTGGCGCTGCCGCCGCGGCTGGCGCGCATGATCGTGGATTCGCATCGGCTCGGGGCAGGCGAGGAGGCCGCGTTGATCGCCGCCATCCTCACCGAACGCGGCCTCGGCGGCGACAGCGCGGATCTCGATACGCGGATCGATAATTTTCGCCGCGACCGTTCGCAGCGCGTGCAAAGCGCCCGGCAGTTGGCGGAACGCTGGGCGAAGCAGGTCGCAGCGAGCGAGCCGTTCGACGTTGAAGATCATTCGCTCTCCACCGGTCTCATGCTGGCGCTGGCGTTTCCGGATCGCGTGGCGAAAAATCGCGGCAATGGATCGTTCGTGCTCGCCAACGGGCGTGGCGCATCCGTCGAACAGACATCGGCGCTGGCGAAATCGCCCTACATCGCCGTCGCGGAACTGACAGGCACGGCGGCAAACGGACGCATCCTTCTCGCCGCGCCGATCACGCAAACAGAGATCGAGCAGCAGTTCGCCGATCACATCCAGACCGACGACGAGGTCACCTTCGACAGGTCAGCGATGGCGCTGCGCGCACGGCGCAGGAAGAAGCTGCATGCGATCACGCTATCCGAACAGCCGCTGTCGATTGCGCCGTCGGCGGACACTGCGCGCGTGCTGGCGGATGGTCTTGTCGTGGGGGGAATGGATCGCCTGCCGTGGTCGAAGCCGCTCAAGCAATGGCGCGACCGCGTGATGTTTCTGCGCGCGGCGTCACCGGACGAATGGCCCGATCTGTCGGACAATGCGCTGGCAGAAAAGCGCAGCGAATGGCTGGCGCCTGCGCTGTTCAACAAAACCTCACTTGCAGGCTTTTCTGCGGGCGATCTGTCGGACGCCTTGATGGCGCTACTGCCGTGGGAGCTGCGCGCGCGGCTCGACCGCGAAGCGCCGACGCATTTCGAGGCGCCGACCGGAACCTCGCTGCCGATCGATTACGACGCGGAGCAGGGGCCGACGATTGCTGTGCGGTTGCAGGAACTGTTCGGGCTCACGGTTCACCCGTCGATCGCGAAGGGGAAAATTCCGCTGGTGCTCGAACTGCTGTCGCCCGCGCACCGGCCCGTGCAGGTCACACGGGATTTGCCGGGGTTCTGGCGCGGCTCTTATGCCGCCGTCCGAACCGATCTGCGCGGGCGGTATCCGCGTCATCCCTGGCCGGAAGATCCGGCATCTGCGCCGCCGACCCGTCGGGTCAAGCCGCGCGGGACGTGATCCCGGTCGCCCGTTAACCTTTCGCTCACCCTTATCGCCGAAAACGCTCTCTTGGCTGGGTGCGTTAGACCGAAGGGCCAGCCCGTTATGGTCATATCCGTACGGGTTGGGCGGCAACAGGTGTGTGCGTTATGCGTAGCATCATGATTATGGCGGCCATTCTCGTCGTGCTCGGCACGTCGATGGCGCAGATCGCCGACAAGATGACCAGCGACAAGGCGCAGGCCAAGGCCATCGACCGGGCGAAAGCCATGAACGCCTTTGCGTCGGTGCAGCCGCAGACAATGCAGGCCGGCGTTCGCAGCGTCACCGTTCCGCGCGACAGCCGCGGTCATTTCCAGACCGAGGGCCGCGTCGATGGCCGCCGTCTTGGCTTCATGGTCGATACCGGCGCATCGGTGATTGCGCTGAACGAAAGCTCCGCAGCGCAGATCGGTGTTCGTCCGCTACGCAGCGATTACACGGCAAATGTCTCCACCGCCAACGGCTCAATCAAGGCTGCGCGCACGCGGCTTGCGATGGTCGACATCGGTGGCCTTGTGGTGCGCGATGTGGATGCACTGGTGCTGCCCGACGAGGCACTGTCGGAAAACTTGCTCGGCCTGTCGTTTCTGTCGAAGCTCAAGCGCTTTGAAATGGCCGGCGGCAAGCTGGTGATGGAGCAATAGGGCGAGCGGCTTCTGCAAAAAGATTCGTCATGCGCGGGCTTGACCCGCGCATCCATCCAGAAAACTTCTTCTTAAAAGATGGATTGCCGGGTCAAGCCCGGCAATGACAATTCAGTTGCTGATTACATCCGCCGAAACACCACGCTCAGATTATTCGCCGGCATTTCGGTGACCGTCGGCGCTGAAAATCCCTCATCCCGCGCCAGCGCCGCGACTGTTTCCAGATCGCGCAGTCCCCATTCCGGATTTCTCGCTTTCAAACTGGCGTCGAACGCGTCATTGCTCGGGGCGGTGACGACATCTGCGCGCCGATAGGGGCCGTAGAGGTAAAGCGGCGATCGTTCGCTCAACAATTTGGACGCTCCGCGGAAAAGCCCTTCCGTCGCGCGCCACGGCGAAATGTGAATCATGTTGATGCACAAAATGGCGTCTGCCGAGGTGACCGGCCAGCGATCCGACGCCGCGTCCAGCATCACCGGCGGCAACACGTTCGCTGCGCCGGTGTCCTGCGTCCAAGCCCCGATGCTTTGCAGGGCGGCGTCTTCGGGATCGGATGGCTGGAACGCGAGGTCTGGAAAAGCTCGCGCGAAATGCACGACGTGCTCGCCGGAGCCGCTGGCGATCTCGAGTACGAGTCCAGACGCGGGCAGCACATCGCGCAGCACATCAAGAATGGCGTCGCGGTTACGCATGGTGGCGGGATACTCAAGGCGACGGTCGGTCATATGCGTCCGATCTGAATGAAAGCTGTACAGATTGGCTGCCAATATGCCGTATTTCATTCGTAAATGCTTGGCTCCCGCCTTTCCACGGTTCCAAGCATTCGCTAAAGCTGCTGGATATCGCCCGCCCGCATTGTCACGAGGCCATCTGAATGTTTCCGAAGCCAAAGCCCGAACTGATTCCGAATACCTATGCCTATGAATCCGAGCCGATGGTGAAGGCGACGGGTTTCCGCGAGTACGACGCGCGCTGGCTGTTCGGCAAGGAAATCAACCTGATGGGCATTCAGGCCCTGGGCATGGGGCTCGGCACGCTGATCGCTGAAATGGGACAGAAGCAGGAGATCGTCACCGCGCATGATTTCCGCGGCTATTCTGCCTCGATCAAATACGCGCTGATCTCGGGTCTTTTGGCGTCCGGCTGCAAGGTGCACGACATCGGCCTCGCGGTGACGCCGATGGCGTATTTCGCGCAGTTCGATCTCGACGTGCCGTGTGTGGCGATGGTCACCGCCTCGCATAACGACAACGGCTGGACCGGCGTGAAGATGGGCGCGAACCGTCCGCTGACATTCGGCCCGGACGAAATGACGCGGCTGAAAGAGATCGTGCTCAATGCGGATTTCAAGCTCAAGCCCGCAGGCGGATATCAGTTCCACGAGAATTTCCCGGCGCGCTACATCGCCGATCTCACCAAGCGTCCGAAGCTGAAGCGCAAGCTGAAGGTCGTGGTCGCCTGTGGCAACGGCACCGCGGGCGCGTTCGCGCCGAAGGTGATGGAAGCGATCGGCTGCGAGGTGATCCCGCTTGATGTCGAGCTCGATCACACCTTCCCGAAGTACAATCCGAATCCCGAAGACATGGAAATGCTGCACGCGATCCGCGATGCGGTGCTCGAGCACAAGGCCGATGTTGGCCTCGGCTTCGACGGCGACGGCGACCGCTGCGGCGTGGTCGACAACACCGGCGAGGAAATCTTCGCCGACAAGGTCGGCGTGATGCTGGCGCGCGACATGTCCGCGATTCACAAGAACGCGCAATTCGTGGTGGACGTGAAATCAACCGGCCTGTTCGTGACCGATCCGGTCCTGCAGAAGCAGGGCGCGCATACGACCTACTGGAAGACCGGCCATTCGTACATGAAGCGCCGCACCCACGAGCTGAAGGCGCTGGCGGGCTTCGAGAAGTCCGGCCACTTCTTCTTCAACACGCCGGTCGGGCGCGGCTATGACGACGGTCTCGTCTCCGCGATCGCGGTGTGTGAGATGCTGGACCACGCGCCGGGCAAGACCATGGCGGACCTGAAGGACGCGCTGCCGAAGACCTGGTCGTCGCCGACCATGTCGCCCCACTGCGCCGATGAGACGAAGTATGGAATCGTCGCGCAGGTGGTGAAGCATTTCGAGGATGTGAAGGCCAAGGGCGCGAAGGTCGCCGGTCAGCCGATCCGCGATCTGGTCACGGTCAACGGCGTCCGCGTCACCTGCGAGGACGGAAGCTGGGGCCTGGTGCGCGCATCATCCAACAAGCCGGAGCTTGTCGTCGTGGTCGAGAGCCCGGTGTCGGAACAGCGCATGCGCGACATGTTCGAGGCGATGGATTCGGTGCTGCGCACCCATCCCGAAGTCGGCGAGTACAATCAGAAGATCTGACGCAAGGCCGTATACGCTTTGCCATAACAAAAGCCCGCTGCATGGCAGCGGGCTTTTCGTTTGCGTGAGAGAGCGGAGTTCAGGCCGCGCTCAGCGCCGGAACCGGCAGCGCCGTCACCGACTTGATCTTTTCCATCGCGAAGCGCGACGTGACGTTCTTCAGCGCCACCGCGCTGATGAGCTTCTTGTAGAAAATATCGTAGCTCTGCATGTCGGCGACGACCACGCGCAGCATGTAGTCGACATCGCCCGCCATCCGGTAGAATTCCATCACTTCAGGCATGGCGCTGACCGCGTCAGCGAATTTCTTCAGCCAGGCGTCGGAATGATCGCTGCTTTCGACGGAAACGAACACCGTGATGCCGAGGCCGATCTTGTTCTGATCCACCAGCGCCACGCGGCGCAGGATGATGCCTTCGGCCTCCATGCGCTGGATGCGCTTCCAGCACGGCGTCGAGGACAGCCCGACACGGTCGCCGATTTCGGCCACTGACAGGGAAGCGTCGTCCTGCAGAACGGTCAGGATCTTGCGATCTATAGCGTCGAGGCGGCGTGGAGCATCAAGAATTGCTACGGCAAGGTCAGACATTAGAAGAACTTTCTTCCATAATTGAGGGCTGAATACCTCATATATAGAAAATTCTTCTCTGACAAGTCCAAATCTGCGCCTTTAGAGGGCCTCTATGTCGTCAGGGCGACCGTGCTTGATGCCAAAAGGGCATCAACTTCAACGCGTTGGGGTGACGCGAAGGCGCCGCCGAAGCGGGTGCATTTCAGCGCGGCCGTTGCCGAAGCGAATCGCATCGCTTGCTCCAGCGGCTGGCCTTCGGCCACCGCGAGCGTGAACGCGCCGTGGAAAGCATCGCCCGCACCCAGCGTGTCGACAGTGTGGACCGGGAAGGCCGGCATGTGCTTCGCCTCGCCCTTGTCGTCCAGCCACTCCACGCCCCTGGCGCCGGACGTCACGCCGAGAAACGCGGATGTGATCTTTGCAATTTTGCGCAGCGCGGCGATATCGTCGCTTTCTCCGGCGGTGGCGCGGAGCGCTTCCGCCGAAAAGATGATGTGGGACGAAACCTGCAACAGGCCCTCACGCATCGACATCATCCGGTCCGCATCGACGACGACGGGAATGCCGCGGCGATGCGCCTCGGTGCAGACCTCCGTGGCAAACTCCGCACAGCGGTCTTCGGTGAGGATGGCGTCGCATTCGGCGAGCAGCGCATCGGGCGGCGGCAGCTTCACGGTCCACAGCTTTGGATCGCGGAAGGTGACGATGGTGCGCTCGCCGCTGGGGTCGATCATGATGGTGGAAATCGGCGTGACCACATCGCCCACGGCCACAAGGCCGCTGGTATCGATGCCTTCATTCCTGAACTGATCGTCGATGGTGGCGTTGCTCGCTGGCTGCGCCCCGCCGATCGGACCTGAGAGCAGAACGCGGCCACCGAGACGCGAAATTGAAATGGCGGCATTGGGCGAATTGCCGCCGGCGAGTTCGATGAATTCGCTGGCGTGTTCCTTGGCGCCGCGTTCGGGCACGTCTGGCACGCGGAAAATCAGATCGCGCACCGGCATGCCGATGCAGAGAATCCGCGGTGATTTCGTCTTGCGCGCTTGAACGTTCATTGACACTGCGTCTCGCCCCAAGCGGCATGGGTTGCCGCGATCAAGACAATCGATGACATGCGATGCGGTTCCCTATCGATGGAACCTAAAGGACTCAGGCGGTCTCCGCGAGCCAGTTCGCCAAAAGGTGGTGCGCGATTGCGACCGGATGAGGGCCTGTCAGGCCCTCTGGATGCTGTCTGGCCAGCATCGCCACCGCTTCGTCACGCGTGAACCAGCGTGCGTCCTCGAGTTCGTTTTTGTCCACCGTAATGTCGGTGGTGGTGGCGCGCGCGGTACAGCCGATCATCAGCGACGACGGATAGGGCCACGGCTGCGTCATGTAGTAGCGCACGTCGGTGCAATGAATGCCGGACTCTTCGAGAATTTCGCGCTGAACGGCTTGTTCGATGGTCTCCGCCGCTTCGACGAATCCGGCGAGGCACGACCACATGGTGGGTGGAAACTGCGACTGACGTCCCATCAGGCACTTGTCGCCGGAGGTCACCAGCATGATGACCACCGGATCGGTGCGCGGAAAATGCTCGGTCTTGCAGCTCGGGCAGACGCGCTTCCAGCCGCCATCCGCCATCGCCGTGCGCGTGCCGCAATTGGCGCAGAAGCCATGGCGCTGATGCCAGCTCACCAGCGACTTCGCCATCGCGATGGTGGACAGCTCACGCGCGGGAATGGCACCGCTTGCAGCGACCGCGCGCAAATTTTCCACAGCGACGTCGTTGCGGCCGATCAGGTCTTCGGTGGCGGCGGCGCTGATGCCCATGCCGAAGATCGCCGCGCCTTCGTTGAGGCCGAGGAAGATGGTGCCGGGATTGGCGCCGAACTTCCGCGCCTCATCCAGCGTTAGCAGTGCGCGCGGTCCATCCGCGCCCTGTGTCACCAGCAGCGAATCGCGATGCACCACATAGGCTCGCGCCTTGCGATCCCCCTCCAGCGCGAACAGTTTCTCGGCGTCGGTGCGGATATGCGCTGCGCGGTCGATGGGATGGGACACGAAGCCCGGCTGTCCGAGCGGAAATGGATCGCTTGTTATTGTTGTCATTGATCGGTCCGGATTTTTCAGCTCAGCCAGATCTTGCGGCGCAGGGCGCCGATGAATGTCTCGACTTCCTGCGGATCGTGGGCGAGCGCAGGCACCACGCCCCATACCGGCCGCGGCCATGCCGCGTCGGTGGTCCGTCGTGCAATGATGTGGACGTGCAACTGAGGCACCATATTGCCAAGTGCTGCGATGTTCAGCTTGTGGGCTCCGGTGACCTCCTTCAGCGCGCGCGAGACTCGGTTGATTTCGGTCGTGAGCTGCGCCTGCTCGATGTCGCTCAGGTCGATGATCTCGACGGCGTCGGGGCGGCGCGGCACCAGCAGCAGCCACGGGTAATTCGCGTCCTTGATGACAAGCACGCGCGACAGCGGCAGGTCGCCGATGTTGATGGTGTCTTTTTCGAGATTTGAATTCAGCGACCAGGTGGAAGAGGGCATTTGGTTTCTCTGGTGATCCGGTTCTGACATTCGTATGAAATCCTTCGCGGGCGCCTTTACGAATGTCAGAACCAAAGGATCACCAGAATCATATTTGCTAGTGTCCTTCGTATCCGGCGTTCGCTCGGGAGGTGCCCGGACAATGGGGCGAACGCCGGATACGGGACACTAGCGGTTCCCGCAATTTTGCAGAGTGCAGTGCTGCAAACAACACCTGTCATGCCCGGCTTTGCGCGGGGCTTCTATGCCTTTGTTCGGCCGGGGCGGGACCCGCAGACGCCAAACCAGGAGGCAGGCCCTTTCGTGAGCCATAACAACGTGGTGCGAAGGTCCGCCGCGCGCTTGCTTTCCGGCGCTTTTGGCCCCAAATAGGGACCGGGAGATTGGCGGTGGACGAGCCACTCGCCAACCGGGTCAGGTCCGGAAGGAAGCAGCCCTAACGAGGTCCGGATCGGGTCGCTCGTCAGTCTCCTACTTCTCTTTTTTCGTGCGTCCGCAGCGGCGCAACGCGCGC
>JBOFVL010000060.1:0-4999 GCA_051653085.1 Afipia sp.
TGACCGAGTGGTAGACGGTGTTGTTGTCCTTGGAGGTCCGCTGCCACGCGGCACCTATCTCGACATTACCGACCACCACGCGCAAGTTCGGAGCCTTCTCGTTCTCAGAGGGTTCGGCCGGAAGGAAGCGCGCCTTGAAGTTGAGCGAGAGCGTCTTGATGGTGCCGGTGTAGGAGCCGTCTTCGGCGCGGGTGAAGGTGCCAATCTGAGCCATGGTAATCTCCTGTTGCTGTTCCCAAGCCCGCGACCATCGCGGCCTTGATGGCGATCTCTGAGCGCCGCAACGACCGGCCCGCAGCCTCTGGCCCGCAGCGCAGCGGAGGATGGCGGGCTGAGCGATCTTGTTGCCTCGCGAGGAATGCCGCCGCTTGGCGGCAGGGGAAGAAGATCGCGAACAAGCCATTGCGGGTAAAGGTCGGCGAGCGCAGTGAGCGTATTGTGGCGCGTGATCCGCCAGCAAAAGGCCGGTATGGACGTGGGGCCAAACAGCCCGACAGGAGAGTAACGGCTCAAAGGCATCACCACCGCCGCGACGGCGACACCATCACAGCAAGCGCGATTGAGCCACAGCGCTTTGCTTCGCCGATCCCAACCTAATGAAGAAGCGCTCGATTGCTCATGCGGGACGGCGCGGTGATGCCGCGACGTCACAGCGCATCAAAGGTATTTCGTCGTAGCGATTGGCTGCCCGACGTCTCTCACCCTGAAGGCAGAGGTGCTTTCTCCGACAGCGAGGCAATCAGCGCGTCTGGTGCCTTGAACCGTCCGCGGCGCAGCGCCGGCGGAATGACCGCTTCCACCGCCTCCAGCTTTTCAGAGGGATCCATGCGGAGATATATCTCCGTGGTGCGGATATCGGCGTGGCCAAGCCAGAGCGCCACCTTGCGGATGTCGCGTGTGGCCTGCAACATCAGGACCGCACAACTGTGCCGCAGAAGGTGTGGCGATAGCGTGCGGCCGCTCAGGGTAGGGCATCGAGCCGCGGCGGCCTTTGCGTGCTTTTCGAGGATATACTCAAAGCCGGCGCGGGTCATCGCCATCCCTTGGGCGTTGACGAACAGCTCTGTCGCTGGCGGCTTCCCTCGCACTGATAGCCAAGCGCGCAGGTCGCGAGCGGTTTCCTTCCATAGCGGAAGGCTGCGTTCGCGCCGGCCCTTGCCGAACACCAGGATGCTTGGCCTCGGTTGCAGCGTGACGTTTTCCAGGGTGAGGCCGATCAACTCGGAGACGCGCAGGCCGCCGGCGAAGCACAGATGCAACATCGCCCGATCCCGCAGTCCGAGGCGTGTCGTCGCGTCGGGAGCATTAAGCACGGCGCGGATCTCGTCCATGGTCAGATGGCGGATGAGCTTCTGGTCATGACGCTTGCCTGGGATCGCATTGATCTGGGCGACCTGCTCCAACGCGCCAGGGTGCCGCAGCTCGACGTAGCGCATGAACGACTTGATCGCGGCGAGCCGCAGGTTGCGAGTCGCCGGACCGTTGCCGCGGTCATGTTCGATGTGATGCAGGAACGCGACCACCATGTCTGCATCGATCTGCTCGAGCTGGAGTAGAGAGGGGCGCGTGTGCAGGCGCTGGGCGGTGAAGGCGAACAATAGCTGGAAGCTATACGCATAGGTCTCGCAGGAGTGCGGACTGTAGCCGCGCTGCTGCGGCATGTGCTCGCGCATGAAGCTGGTGATGAGCGGGGCGATCGGCGTCATGCGACCTCCCCGGCGATCAGCGTCTCAGCAGCATCTGCAATATCGGCCATGAGGTCCGGGGTGGCTTCCAGATACCAGTAGGTATGCCGGATGTCCGCATGACCGAGATAGGTGGAGAGAGCGACGAAGTCGCGCGCAACGTCATCACGACGCATCGCGCATTGCTCCAGCACGCGCGTCGCGAAGGTGTGGCGCAGATCATGGATACGCGGACGTCGCGACCGATTCTGACCGACGTCAGCTTTGCGCAGGATTACATAGAAGTTGGTCTGGGCGGTCCGAACCGACATCGGCTTGGCATCCACAGACAGGAACACATGGTCATCCAGACCGGCGAACCGCCGCCGGACCTCGAGATAGGCCTGCAGCGCTTCGACCACGCTGGGGTGCATTGGCACAAGCCGGCTCTTGTTGAACTTGGTCTGGCGGATGTGCAGCACGCCGTCGGGCAGCAGATCGCCCAACTTCAAGTTCAGAGCCTCGGAGATCCGCAGACCGGTCGATGCGAGCAGCCCGATCAGCATCACATAGATGTGGCGCCTTAGCGGGCTGGGCTTCTGGCGCCGCAGATTGCCTGCAGCGTCGAGCATGCGAGCCAGTTCCTCTGGCGTATAGATATAGGGCGCGGGACGTGTTGCAGGGCGGCGGGGATGATGCGGAACTTCATGCTCGCGATCCTCGGCGTAGAGGAAGCGTGCAAAGAGCGCGATCTCCTGAAGCCGCCGTTGGTGACTGCCCGGGGTCGACGAGACGGCCGCCGCCCACGCGATCGCGGTCTCGCGGCGAACATGAGTATCGCCGCGGTCGACCGCATAGCGCGCGAACGCGGTGAGGTGTCGGGCCGTCTTTGCGAGCTTGAAGCCGAGCGAGCGGCGCAGCTCGATGTAGCGATCAACATCATCGATCAGCATGGCGACCTCCCCGGCCAGGGCTGCGCGATGGCCGACAGCAGGGCGATATCGACTTTGGCGTAATGCGCCGTCATTGCCTGCGACCGGTGGCGCAGCACTGTGCTCACGCCCGGCAGGCTGACGCCGTGGCGGAGCATCGCCGTGGCCGCCGAGTGGCGCAGGATATGCGCACCCTTGTAGCGGCTCTCGATGCCCCCACGCTTGAGCGCGCGCTTGACCAGGTCTTTGACCGTGAGGCGGTCGATTGGCCGCAGTGGCGCATATTCGGTGATGAACAGGGATGGTGTGCCCAGTGCCGGCCGTCCGCGTTCTATGTAGGCGAGCAGCGCGTCGCCGATCTCCTGGGTGAGCGGCAGCAGTTCCTCGCGCCGGCCTTTGCCGCACAGGCGGATGCTGCCTTGCCGCCAGTCGATATCATCGAAGCTGAGCCGCGCCACCTCGCTCGCCCGAAGCCCAAGCCGGACCAACAGCAGGATGATGGCGCGGTCGCGCAGGCGCCGCTCTCCATTGCATGCACCGATAATCCGCGCGATATCAGCATCAGGCAGGAAGCGCGGGATCGATGCCAGCCGCCATCCCGCAACATTCGGCATGGCGTGGTCGAGCCCAGACGGACATCGTCCTCTCGCGATCAGGAAGCGCAAGAACGCGCGGATGCCGACCGATATGCCCTTCATGCGCTCGACCGATACGGCCTTCGCACGTTCGATCATGTATGCCCGGATCGTTACGGCGTCGTAGGAGGTCGGGATATCCCCCAGCGCTTGGACGAAGGGAGTAATCGTCCCAAGATACGCCGCGAGCGTCGTTTCGGCCAGGCCGCGCTGCTCGCGGGCCCAAGCGGCAAACTCGACAACCACTGGCGCTGCCGGTTTAGCCGGCAATCGCATTAACTGGCCTTGATCCTCAAGGTAGGCGATGAACAGCTTGGCGCACTCGACCGCGTCCTTGTTGAGGTCGCCGCGGAAGCGCGGCCGATGTCCCGCTTCGATCAAGGAGAACGAGGCCGCGTGCGCCTCACGGATTGCAGCCAGCGTGTAGCCTGCCCCGCGCGCCCAGTGCGTCCAACTCGCAAGCAGCCGCATCCTCTCGACGATGGTAAGTGGCGTGTATCGGCGCTCACGGAGCCATCGCGCAAAGTCGACCGCGTGGTCTGCGGCCATTCCCGCCTTCAATCGGTCAGAGACCGCGTTCTGACGGACATAAACACCTGTCGGCATGTCGCCCCCTTCTGCATGTGGAGGCAGGACTATGGTCGAGGTGGTTGCTGTTCGGAACGTCAGTCAGTGATTGTGCCGCGTGCACTCGTCCCATGCGTGACCGACTGGAGCCGGTGATTCTCCAGGCGCGCCGTGATGCCCTGCGACCGACGGGCCTGTTGTCGGCGGATCTGCCCCGAGATGCGGTCTGCGACCCGGCCTATTCCCCGCAACAGCGTGCGTCGATCTTCTTCCCCGCGGCTGCGCCGCTCCTCGCGGAGCAACAAGATCGCCGCACGCCGTCCTTCGCATGCGCTGCGGCCTGACGGTGCGGGTCGGCCGTCCCGGGGCTTTCGATCGCCACAAGGCCGCGATGGTCGCGGGCTTGAACACAGCACAGGAGATCCACCATGTCCCAGATCGGTTCGTTCACCCGCAGCAACGATGGCACCTACACCGGCACCATCAAGACGCTCGCGATCGATGCCAAGGCCCGCATCGTCCCCAGCGATCCCGCCTCCACCAGCGACAAGGCGCCAGACCTGCGCGTGATCGTCTCAGGCGTCGAGATCGGTGCCGCCTGGCGCCGGACTTCGAAGGACAATCGCTCCTACCACTCGGTCAAGCTCGACGATCCGTCCTTCACGGCGCCCATCTACGCCAACCTCTTCGAAGGCGACGATGGCGAGTGTGCGCTGATCTGGTCGCGCTGACCTACACCGCGGCGTCTCGCAAACACGCGAGGCGCCGCGGACAGCGCCCCGTCATTATGCGGAGCGACACAGCGGCAAAGCCCTTGAAAACCGCGGCCACCAGCCAACGACTCCGCATAATCCCGCGCTACGCATAATCAGCCCGGCCGACAAAAACGCGGTGGCTCGGAGCTTTGTCGTTGGAGGGATTGCTCTCGGCGACGATACGGACGCCTTTGGCCTGCAGACTGAGGGTGATGATCTCGCCCTGGAAATCGTTTCCGACCTTCTTGAACGAACCGATGGTAGCCATTTGTCTTCTCCTGTTGTGTTTCGAGCCCGCGACCACCGCGGCCTCGATGGCGATGGACGGGCCGAAGACGATCGGCGACGCACCCGCCTTCGGGCCGGAGCGAAGCGGAGGACGCCGTCGTAGGGACTTTCTTGCCTCGCGAGGAATGGGCGCAAGCCCAGGGGAAGAAAGTCCCTAC
>JBOFVL010000061.1:0-17250 GCA_051653085.1 Afipia sp.
CTCGCGCGGGACAAGAAAATTCTTCGGCCTTTCGCGGCATAAACGGCCTCCTCCCCGAAAGCCGGGGCCCCTCCATTTATTCCACGGTGCCGAAGAGTTCTCTTGCCCTTGCTACCCCGCTGCTCGCCGCGAGGCAGGGCTGCAGCGCAGCGCTGCAACCCAAGCCTCAAAGGAGCAAGATCATGCATCACCATCTCGCCACCCGATTCGGCCGCAACGCCCACCAAATCAGCGGACGCGAAGCTCTCGACAACGAGACCCTGTACCGGCACGTCCCCGCCATCTTCGCCCGCGAGGCGCATGACAGCCGGTCAGAACGTTACGTCTACGTACCCACCATTGAGATTGTGGAGGAAGTGCGCCGCGAAGGATGGTTTCCGTTCTTCGCCGTGCAGGCCGTACCACGCGACGGTGACCGCCTCGGCCACGCAAAGCACATGCTCCGCCTGCGTCGTGATGGGGGCATCGGCAAGCCCGAAGCGGCCGAAGTCATCATCGTCAATTCGCATGACGGAACCTCGGCGTACCAGATGTTTGCGGGGTTGCTCAGGTTTGTTTGCACAAACAGCCTTGTCGCGGGCGAGCGCTTCGAGGAAGTTCGTGTGGCGCACAAGGGCAATATCCAGCACGACATTATCGAGGGCGTTTATACTGTTGCGGAAGACTTTCCGCGCCTCATCGAATCCGTCGAGACGATGAAGGAAACAAAGCTCTCGCGGGACGAGCAGACCGTTTTTGCTGAAGCCGCACTTGTCGCCCGCTACGGCGAGGACGAAAGCCCCGTTCGTCCGGACCAGATCATTGCGCCTCGACGCCGCGAGGATGTCGGGCAAAGTCTCTGGCTGACACTGAACGCAGCCCAGGAAAACCTCATTCGTGGCGGACTTCACGGCCGCCGCCAGACCACTGATGGCCGTATTCGCCGCGCGCAGACCCGTGCCATCAATGGCATCGACCAGAATGTCGGCATCAACCGCGCGCTCTGGACGCTGGCAGAGGGCATGCAGCGCCTGAAATCGGCCTGACCCGCAAGGCCGGGGAGCCGGACAAGGCTTCTCGGCTTTTGCCCCGTGCCGAAAAATTCTTGCCGGTCCGCACGCGGACCGGCAAAGAAGGTGCTGGGTAAAAAAAACCGCTCGCCGGGCTCCGCCCGGCTCGGAAAACACGGCTGCCAAAAATAGCATCGCCCCGACCGGACAGGACAAAGCGAGCGCCACATTGTGCGGCACTCGCTTGATCGTTCGTTCTTGCTTACGCGCTGGTCTTTGCCCAGGCGGCGTCCCTGTAGGCTTCGCGCCGTTTTCGCCATTGTGTGAACGGAGTTTCGACGACGGCAGGATTGCCGAGACCGAAAACCAGGGCGCGAACGACAAGGAAACCGTCAACGATGCGCACGCCAAGCTCATCGTCCAGGTAGTTTGGCTCGATCACATCGATTTCATTCTCGTGGCGGATTTTCTCAGGTTTGTCCCTGCTGGTGGCAACCCACGTTTCGATCGTTCGGCGACCCGCATATTTGCCGACCACGCGTTCGCGTGTTTCGGAAGTGCCGAGTCTACAGACGACCTTGATCTTGAAGCGCGCTTCGAGCGTTGCCGCATCGTACCGCTGGTAGAGCTTGAGGATCTGTTCCCAGTCCTGCGTCGCCACGATCGCCGCTACGCCTTTTTCCCGGCCGACATTGAGCAATTTGGGAAACTGTTCGAGACGGCCCAGAACCGGAAGTTCATCCAGGATCAGGTGCAACCACGGGCAATCCCGTTTGGGCGTGGACGGGCTGAGCAACTTGCCGCAGACGACATCGACAAGAAGGCCGCTGATCGCGGTCGAGAGAAGCGGATATTCGGCATTGTGCTGAAGAATGATCGTTCGCGGCAGACGGGACTGCTCGGAAAGCCAGTCGCGGACGCTGAAACTGCACTCCTTGTTCGATGCCTCCGCCTGTGCGAGCGGCCGGATCGTCGTCAGGGCCGCGACCCACAGCGTCAACATGAGGCTCAGAGTGGTTCTGTTGGCCACCCCATCGGCGTCGATTTCGATGAGGTGGACACTCGGTGAGTGCGCGGCCTCAAGAGCCGCGCGCAGCTCTTTCGGGCTTTTGAATACGAACTTGAACAGATCGGCCCATCCCCAATCGGTTTTGCGCTCACGTTGCAACGCCTCGATGGCTCCCGACAGGATGGCCTTGGCGCCATTGGACCACATCGATTCCAGTTCTGAACCCGACGGCACGAGCTTTTCCGCAACCTCGCGCGCGCCTTGCGCATTGATTACGTCGCGGCCGATATCCCAGGTCCATCCTCTTGCGTCATGAGGCGCCACCAGAAGAATCTCGTCAATCGGAGCGCAGGCAAGAATGTCCCCCTTGGCGTCGTGAATGATCGACCGCTCCCCACGTGCCAGAATCTGTTCCGCCCAGCCACGGATCACGGCGCTCTTGCCCGAACCTTGGTCACCGATGACGAGAATGTTGGAAGCTTCCGCGACAGGCGTGAGCTGAACGTAAGGTGCAAGCCAGAGCGAATCCGGTTGCGGTATCCCCGTCACGGCAACGGCCTTCCGCAACGAGGCTCGCCCCTCCGCGCCGAATTTCGGCCACAGCCCCCGGATGGTGCGGACGGTCTCCCTGGGCGAGGTGTGCTTCCAGCTCCAGATTGCCGCAAGGGTTGCCGCGATTATCGTGCAGCCAAAAAACAGGCAGAGCCGGAGATAGAACGGCGGCCAGGCCAACCACCCCCGAAGGTTCGCTGTGCGGCAATCGAAATCGAAGACCTGCAACGGCCCCGGTCCGCAGTGGCGGTGGAAACCTTCATCCCAGACCGTTCTCCAGAAATAAGCCGGGGTGATGTTCGGATTGTCAAATGGGGCGAGAAGGGTGATGATGAAGAAGCTAAAGACCATGACACCGCATGCCACGAGTAGCGCGGCTGCCAGTGCGGGGCTTGGGGATTTCTTGACCTTGATGGTTGTCACTGTCCTGTTACTCCACAAATTTGAGAAGGATCGAGCCGATGACGGCAAGGGCAAAGCCCGCAGCCCATCCACGCACGACAGCACGGACCAACCAACGGGGTTCGCGGCATCGCAAAATCGTCCAGCCGTAATCCCTTCCAGCCTCCGGGTCGGAGGAGGGTTGGATGTTCGGGGCGGGCTCTACTTCTTGCCAATTCGGAAACGGGTTTTGATGGCCGAGGCTCGACAGGAACGCCGCGAGGCCCTCTTCTCCGAGGCGCTCCAGCGAGCGTAGGTCGAATTCGTCCGCGCCCGTCTCGAATTGCGAGGCCAGCCGCTGTGCGGTTGCCCACCGCTCACGGCTGCCTTCGTCGATGGCGCGTGACGCCGCCGCTCTGAAACTCTCACTCTTCATCGACTGTCTCCGTCGTCTTGAAGGCACGGTCGAGTTCTGCGAATAGCGCCACCAGCCACTGGGCAACGTCACCGCGTGCGATCTTGGCTTCCGCGCGTGGCAGGCCGCTCAATTGCATGGCTGCCGGCGTTTCGAGGTCCACGACATCGATGAACCGGGAGCCGGCCGCCTCGAAATACCGCCATGAGCCGCCGGGAATGGCGCCCATCACTATGAGCGTATTTCTCTCCGCAGCAGGCTTGAGCTTATCGGCCCACTCCTGCCAGGCAGAGGAGGCCGGATGCAGATCGGCGATGCGGCCATCGCGCTGGTTTTCGGCAAGGATGATGTCCGCGCGAGGGATGGCCGTCGTCAGGCGTTCGACCGTCCAATGCGCCTGTCGCATCGATTCTGCCTCGGCCGTGAATGGTATGAAGACGACCGGATGGAAACCGAATTCGCCAAATTCTTCGTCCAGGTCGACCAGAGCCGCCCATTCGGAGAACCGGCCAACCTCGCCGGCGCCAATGTCGACGAGGATCGGAGCGGCCGTCTCCGCTTGCGTGACGGCGTCCAGCACCGGGCTGAACCGCGCCAGCTCCTTGCCGGGATCCGCACGCGCCGCCTTGGGATCGGATGCAATCGTGATGACGTCCTGGCCCAGCGCCGCCGACAACCGCTTTTGACGGTCGATTTGAATAACGACCGGCGAGTATCCCGCGATCGTCAGTTTGTCAGTGATGGCCAGCGCCAGCGTCGATTTGCCAACCCCGCCTTTTTCGTTGGCGACAACGATGGCCCAGCGCCTCTTGTCTGTCTCTGTCATGGCTTGTTCCTTCGTCCCGGTTGATCGCGGGGCGAAGGAAGAAGCCATGGAATCGAACAGGCCGGACGGATTCTGAGTCGGCTTCCGGAAAAAATTCAACGCGCGAGGTACGCCGCGCACTGATCTTCATAATTCTTGTACGCGTAAAGCAGGAATTCCCGCCCGCTCATCAATTCGGGGTGCCGACGTTCGCTAAACATCTCGGGCTGCTCTTCAAGATGCTGCCGGCTGCGTTCGATCCGTTCGATGAACTGCGCAGGAGACAACGGTGCGGATTGCCTGCGAGCGATCCTCCCAATGTCCCGGACGAATTCAAAGCCCTTCAAACTCGCCAGCCGATGGAACATCAGCTTTGGATCGAAATCCCCGGCATAGACCGCGGGAAAGATCGCCCCGGCATCGATCGGGTGGTTGAAACCTGCGGCCACCGCCGCTTGCTTCGGATCGAGAAACCCATCTCCGTCCGGCTCCCGCCGGATGCTCTCACTGATTTCGCTTTCAATAAAGCGAAACTCCTTCGCCCGCTCGCGGCACATGTTGAGCGCGACAAACTGAGTCTTCTGAAAACGGATTTCCTCCTCGATCACATCCTGGCGCTGGCCGCGAAAGCCCTCCGCCCAGGCGGCGATCTCCCGGCGCAGCCGTTTGCTCGGGTACAGGCATCGCAGGAACTTCTGACGCTGCCCGTTGCGCCAGGCCGTATCGATGAGGCGACGGCGGCGCTTCCCGGTGGTGCGATGATCGCGCTCGGGCCAGGGAAGCGGCAGTAACTCCTTGTCGAAGATGAAGTTCTGCGCCGCCTCCTGATCCGCCCAGTTACGGACATTCTTCCCATCGCGCAGCGGCACAAGATACCGAAGGCGCTCGAAGATCACGAAGACGTTGACAGCGAAGGCGTCCTTGATCTGCTTCTCGATATCGTCGGCAACCTGGCCGCCGCTTGACCGCTCAGGCCGCATGCCGACCATATTTGCTCGAACCAGCAGCGGCTCACCCCGGTCAAACCGTTCCCGTTCCTCGGGCGTTGCCTGGATCGGGAGGGGATCGTCGAGGCTATCGACAATCATCCCTTGCAGACTTTGAGCCGGCCAGCCAGCCGCTATCTTCATCTTCAGCGGAACCTGCGGCGGATAAGCGGCCCTTCCCTCGCGTATGGCCTCCCCGCTCACCGCGACGACCGGCCGGCTGAAGTCGAGATACCGTTGGAACGGTGTGTCCGAAAGCAACAGCTTGCGCAGCTTGTTCCTTTCGATGTCCGAAGTCGGCAGGTCTGCCGCCATGCTTGTTTCCTTGGTCATCGGCGCCGCAAAGGCTAACAAGCTCATCGGCAAGAAGATGGATTCTGAGTATCCGGCTGGTAACGTTCCTGTGAGCTGCGACCTTGAGCCTATCCGCCTCGCAACTTAGCCACACGCGAAAGCTTGTCCTGGATCGAACGCGAACCAGCCGTCGGCTGGTCTGATTTCGGCACGGCGACCGGTTTGACGGTAACCGTTCTCCCGGCCCGGGGCTCGGCTGTTTCACCGGTCATGGATCGGGATGACGCCGTTTCCTCTCGTGCGGCAGTCCGCTGGCGCGTGCTGTCTTCCACAGGCCGGCCTGTTGACGCGGACGCATTCCCCTTGATCTGCCGCGATACCGCACCGCGCAGACGATCGGCCGAGAAAGAACTCCCATCGGCACGCCGTATGCCGGCCGCAGCAAGCGCACGCGCGATCTGTGACCAAGTGAATCCCTCATCCCGGAATTCCTCGAACAGGCCGCGATGCCGCCGCACCGCACGATCGAGCGGTATAGGGCCGAGCGGTCCCTTGAAATTGTCAACGAGCGCCTTCAGCCGTCGCTGCAAGTTAGAGTTCATCGCGTTACCCGAAGCAAAATGAATCCAGACGAATTTTGGAAGCTCATGCAGGATCAAGTGCAACCACGGGCGATCTTCGAGCCGTTTTCCGCCCTCTGAGCTTGGCTGTTTTGCCGATTTGGGGCGTAGAACGCGTCCGGCCCACCGAGACCGCCGTTCGCTGTGGCGCACGATCTTTCTTCGGCGGGTCTTGTAGCACGGACGCTTTTTCCCGCATCTGGCGCGACACCGTCCCACGCAGGTGATCAACTGAAACCATCTCCCCGTCGGCGCGCCTGACCCCGGCCGCCGCTAGGGCCCGCGCCAGCTGCGACCATGTACATCCCTCGCGTCGCAACTCCTCGAACAGATCGAGATGTCTTCGCAAGACCCGATCGAGCGGAATGCGTCCGAGTGGTCCCCGCAGATCGTGAGCAACCGCATTTAGCCGTCGTCGCAGGTTCGAGTTCATGATGGTTTCCGACGCGTTCCTTGAACCCCGAGGCTAGCAAGCCCTCCAGGGAGCAGATGGATTCTGAGTATTCGCGCGTAACGTTCCTGTGAGCCAGGTCCCCAGGAATCCCGCGCCTGACCGCTACGCAGACGATCGGCCGAGAAGGCCCCCATCGGCGCGCCGTATGCCGACCGCAGCAAAGGGATGCGCGATCCGTGACCACGTGAATCCCTCATTCCGGAATTCCTGGACAGGCCCGAGATGCCGGCGCACCGCACGATCGAGCCGTAGGGGATCGACCGGCTCCTTCAGACTTCGAGTTCGTCGGCAAGTGCTCTCAAACACCGCCGCAGGCTCGAGTCCGCGGGTTCCGACGCAAACTGAACCAAGACGAACCAAGATCACCCGATGAGAAGCGCGTCAAATTGCTTCAAAATGATCTCTTCACACCTGTGCATCGGTGGATGGCGCCCGCATGGCAAGAACTTTTTCGACGCTCTGACAATTGGTGGTCGGGGTGCGGTCATCGGTCCGGCCTCATCGAAGCGGATTCCTGGTCCGCGGGCTCTAATGGTAGTCCGCGGATCGAGTCCCAGCCACTATGGCGCGCTTGATGCGCATGCACAGGTACGGGTTGTCCCGATCCTCGGTCTCGACCGGTTGCCATTACGTCGTCGTCGCTCTCACCAATTCGATGATCCCACTCGGCAGCTGACTTTCTTTTCCTTCCCGGCCGCGTCTCCTTACGCGATGGCGGAGGCTTCCTGGCGGAATGCCTCGCCTCGGCTCATCACCGCCCACGCGATCCTCGCCATCTTGTTGGCCACCGCGATCGTGACCACGCGCGCCGGACGCCTTTGGAGGAGCGCGTTGATCCAGCCGGCAAGCTCGGGCTTGTTACGGCAATAGCGAATCACGGCGGTGGCGCCAAGCACGAGCAGCTTGCGCAAATACGCGTCGCCTTTTTTCGAGATCTTTCCCATATGGACCTTGCCACCGGATCCGGACTGCCGTGGGACAAGCCCGATCCACGTTGCCAGATGCCGCCCGGATTTGAAGACTTTGATGTCTCCAATGGTGGCTGTAATTGCGGATGCCGTGATCACTCCGATGCCGGGGATCGTTTGCAGTCGCAGACTGACCTCGCTGGCGCGGTGCGCTACTCGAATGGCGTTCTCGATCGTTTGTACGCGTGTCTGCACATCGTCGATCTGGCCCATGATCAGCTCGACGCAGCTGCGGACCGCATCGGGGAGGACCGCTGGGGTCGCGCCTTGGGCAAGCGCATGCAGCTCCGGGATGCTCCAGACTCCCTTGGGCGCGACCAGTCCGAACTCAGCGAGCTGGCCACGCAACGAGTTGATCAGCGCTGTACGCTGACGGACCAGCAGCTCTCGTGTCCGATGTAGCATTAAGCCCGATTGCTGCTCAGCTCTTTTGATTTCGACAAATCGCATTGTGGGTCGGGCTACCGCTTCACAGATCGCCTCTGCACCCACTGCGTCATTCTTGCCGCGCTTAACGTACGGTTTGACGTAGCCCGCTGGCATCAGCCGGACGTCGTGCCCGAGTGCCGTCAGCTCGCGACCCCAATGATGGGCGGTGCCACAGGCCTCGATGCCGGCCAGGCTACGCGGCAGTCCTTTGAAGAACTCGAGTACTTCCGAGCGACGGAGCTTCTTGCGAACCGCGACCTTGCCAGTCGCGTCGACACCGTGAACCTGGAAAACGTGCTTGGCGAGATCAAGTCCGATTGTCATAGTGGGCATCGTGGATGGCTCCCTTTAAGTGAATCTGACAACGACTCACTTTGGCACATCAGATGCCGGTAGCGGACGCCATCCACACCATCACTGTGGATGACACCCACATGGCCGAGCTTTTCTAACGTCATAGCATTTGGTCGTTGCGGTCATCTGTCCGGCCTTTGCTTGTGGTCTGTTCTCACAACATGGCCTCGATGGTTGTCCGCTGATCGGGCCCCCGTCATCGTTGACGGACTCAATGTCCGTGCAACTCAAAGTCCGTGCACAGGTTCGAAGTGTCCTGATCCTCGGTATGTCGAGCGGATGCCATCAAGGGTCATTGCCCTTGTCCAACTCGGCTTTCGTTTGTCGAGACGCTATTGATGGGGTCACCGCAAGGCCTCATTGCCAAGCCCCACCACGTGATTCTGAACGTCTGTTCCCCAAAAGGTGCTACCTGCTCTGCAGGATTGCCCTGACAATGCGTGCCAAATTGTTGGCAACCGCGAGAGTAACCAGTGGACCGGGCGCATGGACGCATTGACTAAATCGCACTTGCCTTGCCGCAGCCGCAATTGTCGGCGCGCTGAATTGAAAAGTCTGCTAAGTTTCGAGGTCGCAAGGTCGAATGGGGCATACGAAACTTCGGTTTTATGGGACGGAGAAAGTCAAATGCCGGCATTTGAACGCATTCCGTTAGATCAGCGCCTGCGAGATCTTCCATGCGCGTGACCTTGCTCCCTCGCTCACTACTGGCGTGCCTACTCACACGCATTTACAAGCGGGGCTATCGGCGAACGATACGGATGGGAAGTTGGTGGGAGCCGCTTTTCCAAGAAGCCTCGCCGAAACCTGGAGAACGAATTCTGGAAATAAACGCGGACAACTGCGGTACCGTTAAAATGATTGGGGCATTGTATCGGCAGAGCGCTCGATGGAAGCGAGGATGTCATCGGCGGACTTGGTCCATCGGAACGGTTTGGGATCGGCGTTGTGCCGCTCGATGAACGAAGTGATGTCAGCCCTGAGGGCGGCGACACTGCGATAGACACCTCGCCTGATCTTCTGATCGGTAAGGAGCGCGAAGAAGCGCTCGACCTGATTGAGGCATGACGAACTGGTCGGGGTCAGGTGCACATGCCAACGCGGCCTTTTAGTCAGCCATTTCCGGATCAGCGGGGTCTTGTGGGTGGCGTAGATATCCATGACGAGATGGACGTCGAGTTCGCGCGGCACGGCGGCCTCGATCTCGTCCAAGAACTTGCGGAACTCGGCGGCACGGTGCCGTCCGTAGCACTTGCCGATGACCCGTCCGGTCGCAATGTCGAGGGCGGCGAACAGCGATGTAGAGCCGTGCCTTTTTGTAGTCATGGCTCCTTCGGGCTGGCTGGCCGGGACGCATCGGTAACATCGGCTGAGTGCGGTCCAGCGCCTGGATTTGAGACTTCTCGTCCACACACAGAACGATGGCGTGCTCCGGCGGCGAGACGTAAAGGCCCACGACGTCGCGCACCTTGGCCACGAAGTTCGGATCGGTTGAGAGCTTGAACGGCTCCAGCCGGTGCGGCTGGAGCCCGAAGGCCCGCCAGATGCGTTGCACCATCGACACCGAGAGGCCACTGGCCTTCGCCATGTCGCGAGAACTCCAATGGGTGGCGTTCTCGGGGCAGTTTTCCAGCGTCCTCACGGCTTCGATAAGGGTATCGTCAATGGTGCGCGGTGCCCCGGAGCGCGGCTCGTCGTTCAGCCCGTCCACGCGCCGCTTCACAAAACGCCGCCGCCACTTGCCCACGGTCTGCCGGTCCAGCTCCAGCTTGGCCGCCACCTCCGTGTTCTGACCTCCTGCAGCGCAGGTCAGCACAATCCGGGCTCTCAGAGCCAGTGCCTGCGCCGTCTTCCGCCGCGTCGTCAGCGACTCCAGCTCGGCACGCTCCTCATCGCTCAATGTCAGGGGGGGCAGTTGCTGGACCGCCATTAGATGCTCCGTCGCTGTTTGCTTCCCTCTTGGCACAGCGATGCAAATCTACTGCGAATCTACGATTGCGAACTTGTGACTTGGGACACTAGCGCCTGCACAGGCAGGACGGCTGTTCTACTATGCATTTGACCTCCTCTGGCGGGATGGAAACGTCCGCAAACATCCGCGGATCGAACGCAAGCAACAACTCCTATTCCACCTACTCGGCGCAACGACATCGAGCTGCCGTTCTTATATTCCAAACACCTCGTGGTGACGGCTAACATTATCACCAGGCGTCCTGCAGCAGAATGTCTTTAACCACTGGCGCGTGCATGACTTCCCCACACATGCCGAGAAGGCTGTGAATGAGGCGGCTGTTCCTCAAGACAAACTCATGGGCGCACTCATTCATGAATTCGCCCTGGGCGGTTACCGGGATTGTAGTCAGTCTTATCGCCTGACGGGGGAGTAGACCGTTTACGCGGTTGCGTGGCCAGCCCGAGCGTCCATAGCCTCAGATGCTCCAAAGCCCTACCGCCTGTTGTCGCGATACGCGAGCAGGCGCAGCGCGTTGACGACGACCACCAGCGTCGAGCCCTCGTGAACCGCCACCGCCGGGCCGATGCCGAGGCCAAGGACCGTTGCCGGCACCAGCAGCCCGACCACGCCGAGGCTGATGAACACATTCTGGAGGATGATCCCGCGGGTGTGGCGGCTGAGACCCACCGCGAAAGGCAGATGGCTCAAGTCGTCGGCCATCAGCGCAACATCCGCTGTCTCCAGCGCGACGTCGGAGCCGGCCGCGCCCATCGCGATGCCGACCGTCGCGCTCGCCATCGCCGGCGCATCGTTCACGCCGTCTCCGACCATGGCGACCTTCTGTTCGGCGCGCAGCTTCTTGATCGCCTCGACCTTGTCCTCCGGCATCAGGTCGCCCCAGGCCTCGTCCAGCCCGACATCCTTGGCGATCGCCTCGGCGACCTTCTGATGGTCGCCGGAGATCATGATCATCCGCTTGATGCCGAGCGCGTGCAGCTGCGCAAGCGCATCGCGGGCGGCAGCGCGCGGCGTATCCATCAGTCCGATTGCGCCGAGTTCGTTGCTGCCATGGCGGACGACCATCGTGGTGCGGCCGCCTTCGCGCAATTTCGCGATTGCTGCCGCAGAAGCTTTGCCCAGTGCGGCGATGCCGTCGGCGCCGAACATCTCGGCCTTGCCGATCCAGACCGGCTTGCCGTCGAGCGTCGCGGTCACCCCGCGTCCGGTGAGGCTCTTGAGATCATGCGCCTGCGGGACGTCGCGCCGGCCCAGGCGCTCGCGACCGTCGCGCGCAATTGCAGCCGCCAGCGGGTGGTCGCTGAGCTGCTCGACCGCGACGGCGACCCTGAGCAGATCTTCTTCCGAAACTCCTTCTGCCGGGACAATATCGGTGATGCGTGGACGGCCTTCCGTCAGCGTGCCCGTCTTGTCGAAGGCGATCGCGCTCAGCGAGCCAAGATTTTCGAGCGGCGCGCCGCCCTTCACCAAAACGCCACCGCGTGCCGCTCGCGCAACACCGGACAGCACCGCGCTCGGAGTAGCGATTGCGAGCGCGCAGGGACTGGCCGCCACCAGCACCGCCATGGCGCGATAGAAGCTAGCGCTGAATGGCTCGTCGATTACCACCCACGCGAACAGCAGGATGAAAGCGAGTGCCAGCACTGCTGGCACGAAAAGGCGCTCGAACTTGTCAGTGAACCGTTGTGTTGGTGATTTCTGCGTCTCGGCCTCGCTGACCATCTGGACGACTTTGGCCAGTGCGGTCTCGGTGGACAGGCGCGTCACCTCCACCTCGATCGCACCCGCGCCATTGATGGTTCCGGCGAACACGCGCGAGGAGGCGCCCACCGAATTGGGTCTGGCGCGCGCCGTTGCGGCATCCTCGACCGGGCGCTTGTCGACGGGGATGCTCTCGCCGGTGACCGGCGCCTGATTGACGCTCGACTCGCCCTTCACGAGAAACCCGTCGGACGGCAGCCGCTCGTTGGGGCGCACGAGGACCACGTCGCCGACCACGAGGTCCTCGACGGGCACCTCGCGGGTCTCGCCGTCGCGGCGTACGGTGGCCGTTCGCGGGGCGAGCTCGGCCAGCGCCTCGATCGCCTGCTTGGCTCGTCCCATCGCGTAATGTTCAAGCGCGTGGCCGAGGCTGAACAGGAAGAGAAGCAGCGCGCCCTCCGCGAAGGCGCCAAGTGCCGCAGCGCCGGCCGCCGCGACCAGCATCAGCGTGTCGATCTCGAACTTCTTCAGGCGCAGATTGTCGATCGCCTCGCGCAGCGTGTAGAAGCCACCGAAGAAATAGGCGGCGATGTAGCAGGTGATCGGCAACCAGCCGGGGGCAGCGGGCAGGAGCTTCTCGATCGCGAAGCCGATCGCAAGCATAGCGCCGCATGCGAGGGAGAAGATCAGCTCGGTGTTGAACCCGAGAACACCGCCATGCGCGTGATCGTGCTCCTTCTCTCCCCGTGCGTGGCTGTGCTCGCCATGGTCATGACCTGCATGAGCATCGGCCACTTGGTCTTTGTCGACGCGATCAGGCTTCGCAGCCGGCCGGCGGGCGGCGATGGGTCCGGTCACCGTGACCCCCATCCCGGAGAGCGCATCGCGGATGGCCTGCTCGGAACCTCGGGTCCGGTCGAACTCGACACGCACCAGCCCGCCGGCGCTCGCTTCCGCCTCCAGCACGCCCGGCACTGCACGCAGACGATCAGCGACCGTCCGCGCCCTACGCTGGTGAGCGATTCCCTCGACCTGCCAAAGGACATGGCCGAAACGCTCGGTGATCCTGGCTCCGGCGCTTGCCACGAGCTCGCGAATGCGTGGAAGCGGTACGGCGCTTGGGTCGTAGTGGATGCAGAGCTGAGCGGGCTCGCCGGGGCCGGCGGCGGCGACATGAACCTCCTCGACCCCTTCGCGGCCCTGGATCTCCGATGTCAGCCGAGCTACGCACGCGTCATCGGTGTCGGGGACGCCCGGCAGTAGGATCGGAATGTCCAAGCGAAGTTTTTCGGTCACCCTCACGTCCTTCTTTACTTAAAATGCTTCTAAGCTAAGATCGCACCCTCTGGTAACCGCGACCTCACTATTATTCATTATTTTGCACGAGGGAGACAAAAGAAGGCGACCGGGATCTTCTGACGAGCAGATCATCCGTGCAATCACATTCTAGGCCATCATGCCGTCTGGATAGCTGTAAAGTTGCACTGGGTTTCACCGAACCTCCGCCGATCGTACGCGGCTCGTCAGCAGCGAACGGCGCGCCGCTGGACCGACGCCGCGGGCTCCGGCCGGAGTGGCTCATGCCAGAGACTCAGTCTCTTGCGGCCGAGAAAATTTCGCGGCGCCTGGGCGGAATCCTGGCAGCGAATGCGTCCCCCGCCCTGTCAGGATCGTGCGGCCAAGCGCGCGCTCGCATCGTCGCTTGGCGATGTTATGGTTTAACTACGACAGGTCCATGTCCGAGAGGGACCGAGGCTCTCAAGGTCGCAAGATGATGCGCCTGCAAACCAACATTCGCGTCCCCGGCCTGAACGGCCGTGAAGTGACAGACTTTCATGTTGAATTGCGACGACGCCAGCTATCAAGCCTGGTGGCCCGGGGTTCACTTGCAGTTTCACACCGTGCGCCGGGTCACGGGAGATGTCGGAAACGTGGTCTACATGGATGAGTATGTTGGCCGGTTTCGGCTGAGATTCCACGCGATCGTGACCGTCGTTGTTCCGGGAAAGGCGATCACTTGGCAATTCATAAAGGGCGTACGGCTGCCCGGAAAACTCACCCTGCGCCTCGAAGATCAGGCAGAGGGCGTCGCTCTCTCCCACGTGGTCGAGGTCGGATTTCGCGGTGCCGGCCGCGTGATCGATGCTGTTTTTCGCTTCTGGCTCACCCGCGAATTCGCAAATGCGTTGGACGAACACGTGCGGACCGAATTTCCGAAGCTACGCGACTTGCTGCGTTCGCGGGCGGCAACGCCCGGTAACGCATAGCACGAAGGCACGCTCCATTCGACACCGTGGAATTCGATTACCGGCATCACAACAATAGGGCAAAGGCGTAGCACAGCCGGGCGCGATGCTCTGTTTGTTGGTATTGCGGACGATCACGTCGCTTGCAGCGCCGGGCGATGAACAGTTCTACGAATGATCTTCTCTAACGACGTTGAGTGTATGAAGCGCGATCATCCGCTCTTCATTGGTGGGTATGACGAGGACGGCGACGGGGCTGTTGGCCTCGCATATGCGCAGAGCGCTGCCGAGATTGGCCGATTCGTCGATCCAGAGGCCGGACCAGGCGAGCCGCTCGCAGATCCGGCGGCGCACATCGGCGTGGTTCTCTCCGATGCCAGCGGTGAATACGAAGGCGTCGAGCCCTCCGAGCGAGGCGATGAGGCCGCCCGCCTCGCGCGCGACCCTCCAGCAGAAGAGTTCGATTGCTTCTTCAGCCTCGGGGCCGCTGTTGTCAGACAGCGTGCGCATGTCACTTGAGATTCCAGACACGCCCAGCAGTCCCGACTTGCGGTAGAGCAGGTCCTCGACATCCGCCGCGGACATGCCAAGCTGTGTCTGGAGATGAAGGACAACGCCAGGATCGATGGCTCCGCAGCGTGTTCCCATCATCAGGCCGTCGAGTGCGGTGAAGCCCATGGTGGTGTCGATGCTTTTGCCGTCGCGCATCGCGCACAGGCTGGCGCCATTGCCGAGATGCGCAGCGATCATGCGACCGGCGGCAAGCACGGGATCGATCTCGCGCAGGCGCCGGGCGATATATTCGTAAGACAGACCGTGGAATCCGTAGCGCCGGATGCCCTGCTCATGGAAGGCGCGCGGGAGGGGCAGGCGCGCGGCGACCGGCGGCTTGTCGTGGTGAAACGCCGTGTCGAAACAGGCCACCTGCGGAAGGCCCGGGCGGAGCTGCGCAATCGCACGGATGGCGGCCAGATTGTGCGGCTGGTGCAGCGGGGCGAGCGGGTTGAGCTTTTCCAGTGCATCAAGGACTGCGTCGTCGACGAGACGCGGTGCGGCGAACTCGGTCCCGCCGTGGACGACACGGTGGCCAATCGCGATCACCTGGCGGTCACCCAAACGTTCCGCCGCCCAAGCGAAGATGTCCTTTAGCAGTTCGGCGTGGCTCAGCGATGCGCCGTCCGGCCAGTCACGCTCCAGCACGATATCGCCGTCGGCTGAGCGGACCCTCAGGCTGGGTGCGATGCCGATCCGCTCGATCTTGCCGCCGGCTGACAGCATGGGGTTATTAGCCCCGTCGAGCGTGAACAGCGCAAACTTGATGCTCGATGAGCCTGAGTTGAGACTGAAAATGGCTTTCATGCGCTGGCCGGCAGTCCTGGAGCCGCCTTGGTCGCCGTGCGCGCCATCAGCACGGCGACCGCGCAGGAGGCAAGGCGCGTGCGCAGGCTGTCGGCGCGGCTGGTGAGGATGATGGGGACGCGCGCACCCAGGACGATACCGGCGGCAGATGCATCGCCGAGAAAGGTCAGTTGCTTCGCGAGCATGTTCCCGGCCTCAAGATTGGGCACGACGAGAATGTCGGCTTGGCCGGCGACGGGAGAGACAATGCCCTTCTCCTTCGCGGCCGCTGCACTGATCGCATTGTCGAGGGCGAGCGGCCCATCAAGAATGCCGCCGGTAATCTGCCCGCGATCCGCCATCTTGCAGAGCGCGGCTGCATCGAGGGTCGAGCCTATGGCCGGATTGATGGTCTCGACGGCAGAGAGAATGGCCACTTTCGGCTCCTCCACGCCGAGCACATGGGCAAGGTCGATCGCGTTGCGGATGATGTCGGCCTTTTCTTCCAGCGTCGGCGCGATGTTGATCGCGGCGTCGGTGATGATGAGCGGCACCGGATGGTCCGGCACGTCCATGACATAGGCATGGCTGATCCTGCGTTCGGTGCGAAGACCGGTGGTGGAGACGACCACCGCACCCATCAGTTCGTCGGTATGGAGCGATCCTTTCATCAGCAACCGCGCTTCGCCGGCGCGCACCAGCGCGACCGCTTTCTCTGCCGCGTCGTGGCTGTGGGCGGCCGGCACGACGCGCAGCGCGGCGATGTCCTTGCCGGCCTCCTCCGCAGCCTTCCTGATCCTCGCTTCAGGCCCGACCAGGATCGGCGTTATCAGGCCGGCCTCCGCCGCCTCCACCGCAGCCGTGATAGCCGCGGCGCTGCAGGGATGCGCGACGGCGGTCGCCACCGCTTCGCCCCCCGTCGTCTTCTCCACGAGACGGCGATAGCCGCGATGCTCGGCCAAATGCACATCAGGCAGTGCGATGCGGGGACGACGCACCTTGTCCTTCGGCGCCTTCACCTCCGCGCGCCCGGAGATCACCTCCTCGCCGTTCTGGTTGACGCAGCGGCAGTCGAACACGACGACGCTGTGCTCGGGCCGTTTCTCGGCGACGGTCACGCTCGCGGTGATCGTGTCGCCCAAGCCCACCGGCCGGATAAAGCGCAGCGACTGGCTGAGATAGACAGCGCCAGGCCCCGGCAGTTCAGTGCCGAGTACCGCGGATATCAGGCCGCCGCCCCACATTCCATGCGCGATCACGCGGCGGTATATGTCAGTGGCCGCGAAGTCGGCGTCGAGATGGGTCGGATTGACGTCGCCGGAGACGAGCGCGAACAGCTTGATGTCCTCCTCGCGGAGCGTCCGGGTCATGCTCGCTGTGTCGCCGACCCGGATTTCATCGAATGTCCGGTTCTCGATCATCCCCTCATCGGCCATCGCTCAACGCTCCAGCACATAGTGGCCGGGCGCGTCGGCGATGATCGGATAGTTCTTGTCGGGCGCGCCCATCGGCGGCGCCGTTGCGGCTTCGCCGGAATGCCGCTTGAGCCAGTCGCTCCAAGCCGGCCACCAGCTTCCTTCAAAGAGTTGGGTCCTGGTCAGCCACTCATCCGGATCGAGCGCCGGCCCGTCCGCCTCGCGGCGGAGCAGTCGATAGGAACGACGCGGTCGCCCTGGCTCCGACACGATGCCGGCATTGTGGCCGCCGCTCGTCAGCACGAAGTCGATCGCCGCGCCG
>JBOFVL010000062.1:0-159655 GCA_051653085.1 Afipia sp.
GCGACCTCGTGCAGAAGTCGGAAGCGGAAATGCTCCGCACCCCGAACTTCGGCCGCAAGTCGCTGAACGAAATCAAGGAAGTGCTGGCCCAGATGGGTCTGCACCTCGGCATGGAAGTGCCCGGTTGGCCGCCGGAGAATATCGACGAGTTGGCCAAGCGCTTCGAAGATCACTACTGAGAAAAACCACCGTGATGGCCGGGCATATGTCCGGCCATCACGGTGTGTCTACAATAATTTGGGCGAACGCAGGCGGCCCACCTGAGAAGCATGTCCGACACGCGGTCGAGACAAGAAATTGAGGACTAAACTATGCGTCACGGAAAAGTTCACCGCAAACTCAACCGCACCGCGGAGCATCGCAAGGCGATGTTCGCAAACATGTCGGCGGCTCTTATCAAGCACGAGCAGATCGTCACGACCCTGCCGAAGGCCAAGGAGCTTCGTCCGATCGTCGAGAAGCTCGTCACCCTCGGCAAGAAGGGCGGCCTCGCGCTGCGCCGTCAGGCCATCAGCGAGCTGCGCGACCAGGATCAGGTCAAGAAGCTGTTCGACGTGCTGGCGCCCCGCTACAAGGACCGTCAGGGCGGCTACACCCGCATCATCAAGGCCGGCTTCCGCTACGGCGACAATGCTCCGCTCGCGGTGATCGAATTCGTCGACCGCGACGTCGATGCCAAGGGCCAGGATTCGGGTCCGGTGCAGGAGAAGGCTTCGGAAGCAGCGTAAGCTTTCCGAAATCAGACATTTGAAAAAGCGGCGCCCGGTGCGCCGCTTTTTTGTTGCTAGGATGTTTCCTGCGGGGCCACGATGCCATGAACCGCAGGACACGATCCCGCAATGGCATTCGCGGTTTGGGTTGCCATATGAAGCTCCATAGCAAAGGAACGTTCCATGAAAATCGATCTTTCAGGCACCACGGCGGTCGTGACGGGATCAACCGCAGGCATCGGACACGCGATTGCCAAGGGGCTCGCCAAGGCGGGCGCAAGCGTGGTGGTCAACGGACGCACGCAGGCGAAGGTCGATGCAGCGGCTGCCGCCATCGTCAAGGCTGTCCCCGGCAGCACGGTGCGCGGTGTCGCGGCTGACGTCTCCACGGCAGTCGGCTGTGCTGTCCTGGTCAAGGCCGTGCCGGATGCGGACATTCTCATCAACAATGCGGGCATCTTCGAACCGAAGGGGTTCTTCGAGATTCCGGATGAGGACTGGTCCCGGTTCTTCGAGGTCAACGTGATGTCGGGCGTGCGGCTGTCGCGCGCCTACATGCCGGGGATGCTGAAGCGCAACTGGGGCCGCATCGTTTTCATTTCCTCAGAATCCGCGCTGAACATTCCGAGCGAGATGATCCACTACGGCACGTCCAAAACCGCACAGCTCGCCATCTCGCGCGGCCTTGCTGAACTGACCAAGGGTACTGCCGTCACCGTCAATTCAGTCCTGCCGGGGCCGACCATGTCGGAAGGTGTCGAGACCTTCGTGATGGATCTGGCGAAGCAGAACGGCCAGTCGGAAGCGGAGGCGGCGACGCAGTTTGTCAAGCAGCACCGGCCGACGTCGCTGATCCAGCGTTTTGCGACCGTCGATGAGATCGCCAACATGGTGGTCTATGTTTCCTCCCGCGAGGCATCCGCGACGAACGGAGCGGCGCTGCGGGCCGAAGGCGGCATCGTCCAGACAATTGCATAGGTGCGATATGTCAGCCTACCTGATTTCCGAAGTTGACGTGCGCGATGCGGCTGGTTTCGAGGCCTATCGCACCATCGCGGCCAAGGCGATTGCGCAATATGGCGGCCGCTATCTGGTGCGCGGCGGGGCGGCAACCGTCGTGGAGGGCGGACCGCCGCCGAAGAACATCATCGTCGCCGAATTTCCCTCCATGGAAAGGTTGCGCGAATGGTACGCCTCGCTGGAATACGCGGAAGCATTGAAGTTTCGCCAGATAGCGCTTGATCGCCGTCTGATCTTTGTCGAAGGCGTGCCGCCGGTGTGATTTGTTGTGGTTTGTAAGCGGATTTGAAAGGCGGCGCAGTTGCGTCGCCTTTTTCGATGCATGTCCGATATGCGCGGCGATGAGTGACGTCGTGTCGCACGCTTGAATCGAGCGAACCGCTGCGTTGTCATACGTCTGTAACGCCACTGTCGCACATATGCGGCCATAAACATGGCTGCACTGCACCATCCCCGCTGACCTTGTCCGCGACATCTGCAGCTTCATATCAGGCGTGGACCAGGCGCTGCTCTTTCGACGATTGGCTGACTCGCTCGTGTGGACGACCATCTTGGACGACTATTCCGTCAATCTCTCGCCTCCGCGCTTCGAGGCGAGCGGCTGGATGCATTGGCCCGACAATGAGGACTACAGCCTCCAGTTCATGAGGGTGCTGGGCTCGGCGCAGGAGGGCGGCAGCACGGTTTCGGAATGCTTCCTGACGGCGTCGCGCATTGCCGCCGGCGATGACGAAAGCTGGTATCGCGAATGGAAAGCCATCGCCGATGCCAACAAGGAGCGTGGCGATCGAGCGCGCGCGGTGGGCAATATCCGTTCGGCATGCAGCAACTGGCTGCGAGCCTCCAACTACTACCGGACCTCGGAAGTTTTCCTGAAGCTGGATGACGGCCGGCGCGCCGCCGTGCTGGAAGAGATGCGGGCCTGTTCGCATCTTTTCGTCATCCATCAGTCGCCGGGCGGAGAGCGGGTTCGCATTCCCTGTTTCGAGGGCGGCTTCGTTGAAGCCTATTTCTTGCGTGCTCCGGGACTAGCCCCGCAGAAATCTGTCGTTGTCTGTGTCGGCGGGCAGGGCCATTTCAAGGACGGGCATTTGCACACGCTGCTGCGGCAGGCCCATGCGCGGGGGTTGTCGCTGCTGCTGGTCGATCTGCCGGGACAGGGGGCATCGCCCAGAAACAAGGTGAGTGTGCGTTTTGAGGTTGAGACCGCAATCAGTTGCTGCGTGGACTATCTGATCGCGCGTGACGATGTTGACGAGCAGCGGATCGCCATTTTCGGCGACGGTCTGGGTGCGGCCTTTGCATCGCGCGCCGCCAGTCTCGATGATCGGTTTGCCGCGTCCGTTTCCGACGCCGGCATCTGGGACATGCACGAGCGTGTGTCCACGATGATGTGGATGTCCCGCGATAACGCGAAGGACGCCATCGGCACGGAAATTCGCAGGATGGAGCGTCATGGCGGGCTGGAGAAAGTCAGGTGTCCGACCCTGGTTGCGTTCGGCGAGCGCGACTGGCTGGATATCGGCCATGCCACCGAGATGTGCAGGGTGCTGCGGGAATCCGGGGCGGATGTGACCCTGAAGGTTTTCTCCGCGGCTGAGACCGCGGCATCGCATGCGCAGACCGACAATCCGACGATCGGCAACGAATTCATCTTCGACTGGATTGCCGGTCGCCTCAATGCAGTTCCGGCTGTCGCAGCGCCGTGACCGTCAGGTGTCTGCAGAGATCACCTGGGCGGCCTTGGCGAGACGCTCCTTGATGGTCGAGAGCGTGGTGTTCAGCTCGCGGAACGTCTGATCGGAGAAGTCCGAGAAAACAAGGTTGTCGGCGACGACTTGCCGCGAATACAGGTTCGCGATCTGCTTGTGCGCCTTATCGGTCAGCGACATCAGCACAACGCGCGCGTCTTCCTTGGATGGGACACGGCGCATGAAGCCGTGCTTCTCCAGATTTTTGGTCTGGGTCGTGACGAAGGAGGGATCGACGTGAAGTTTTGTCGATACCTCCCGGACTGAAATTCCCTTGCCCCGATCGAGATCGTTGACCGCCATCAGAATCAGCCATTGCGGACAGGTGATGTCGAGGATTCGCGCCCAGATGGAGCGGATCTCTTCGAGATGCGTATTGATCGAAATCACATCCCAGATGAATTGCCGAACCAGAGCATCGTCCGGTCCAAGGGTCGTTGCGCCGCGCGCGGTGCTGCGGTCGTTGCTTGTTTTGTGACGGCTGAATGAATTTTTCTTCGTGGCGGTCTTTGCAGCCATCTTTATTTCAACCTTGTGAAGGGAAAGAGAAAACTAAGTCAGACATGTTTCTAATGCAATCGTCGTATGCGGCATTTCAACGCGTTGCCGGGAAAGCACACGCCCGGTCCCAAATAAATACATGAGTAAATCAATTATTGAACTCACGTGATTAATGAAGGCAATGTCGCGACGACTCCCGGGACCACCCGGGCGTCCTGTTCGGTGGATTTGCGAAAGACAAGCTGTCCAATCGAGCGGTGAGCGGGGTTAAGGGGCTGAGACTTGGAAGTGGCTTGCGCCACGGGGACCGGACCTTTCCTCAATTGAAAAATTTTGGAGGTTTTATGAGCAAGATTAAGAGCCTTATCCTGGGTTCGGTGGCGGGTTTGGCCACGATCGCGGGTGCACAGGCGGCTGATCTTCCCGTCAAGGCGAAAGCGGTCCAGTACGTGAAGATCTGCTCCCTGTATGGAGCTGGTTTCTACTATATCCCTGGCACCGACACCTGCATCAAGTTGGGCGGCTACGCGCAGTTTGACGCAACCATCAACGGCAGCGCACACGGCCAGCCGGCATGGAACAACAGCGGCAATACCGGCCTGCAGAACCGGTCGTCGGATGCGTTCATCACCCGTACCCGCGTCAATTTCAACGTCGACACCCGCACCGCGAGCGAGTACGGCGTTGTGCGTACCTACTGGTCGAGCAACTTCCAGCACACCAGCGGCGAAGCTCCGTCCGCAGGTACTCTGACCCTCGACTTCGGCTTCGTGCAGTTCGCCGGCTTCACCTTCGGTAAGGCGATTTCGGTGTTCCAGACGCCTTGGGGCGGATCGCCGATCAATCTCAACACCTCCAACTTGCTCGGCGGTTACGACAACTCCACCGGTATTACGCAGATTGCCTACACTTGGCAGTTCGGCAACGGCCTGTCGGCCTCGGTCGCGGTGGAAGACAACAAGACCATCACCCGCGCGCCGCTGTATAACGGTGCAGTCATCCCGGCCAACTCCGCGCTCTTCACGGGCGCCTTTGCGAACGCTTCCGGCGGTAACGTTTCGCCTGATTTCACCGGTAACATCCGCCTCGACCAGGCAGCCTTCACCGCTCAGTTGTCGGGTGGCGTTCACAACCTCCACGCTGGCTACTACGGCACGACCGAGCCTACCGGCCATCCGAGCGATGAATGGGGCTTCGCGATCCAGGGCGGCATCCAGCTGAAGAACCTGCCGACGGGCCCGGGCGACAAGCTGTCGTTCAGCGCGATCTACACCGATGGCGCTCCGAAGTATGCGATCGGTGGCACCACCGGCAACAGCTTCGATGCGTTCAACAACTCGGGCACGTCCGGCGCCGGCTTCTATCAGTCGTTCGCTGTGGCCTCGCTGCAGGATGGCGTTTACACCACCGGCGGTTCGATCCAGAAGACGAAGGTTTGGGCTGTGCAGGGCGGCTACGAGCATAACTGGAATGCCAACTGGCAGACCGGCGTGTTCGGCAGCTACGTCAACGTCAACTACAATGACACTGCCTCGGCGATCCTGCGTACCGGCTATGCACCTGCGCTCACGGCCGGCAGCACGTTTAACCCAGACTTCAAGATCTGGCAGATCGGTTCGCGTACCGCATGGACTCCTGTCCAGAACCTGACGCTCTCGGGTGAAGTGCTGTACACCACCATCGACCAGAGCAGCACGGGTGGTCTCACCGCTACTGCAGCGGGCAACGCTGGTGCCTTCAAGCCGGCTGGCGTTTACGAGTTCAAGGATCAGGGCATCCTGTCCGGCCAGCTCCGCGTCCGCCGTACCTGGTAACCGCGGCCGCCTGACGGCGACTGCATGTGAAACGAAAATGAACCCCGGCAGAAAAACTGCCGGGGTTTTTTCTTCACCAATGATTTCGCTGATGCACAAAATCGTGAAGCTCAGCGACCCCGAATTAGTTGACTAAATAAGCTAATCGCGGCATATACCATCGTGAAGCGACGATCTTGTCGCCGTTTTTCAAGGTGAGTACCGACAACAAGTTTCAAGCCTTAAGACCTCCAAAACCTCCGGCAATGCCCTGCCGGAGGTTTTTTGTTGTCGCGTAGCGCGTCAGCGATTCTTTGGAATTTTGTCTGGCACGTGTGCCGTCCAGCGCGAATGGATTTTACCAGCCTTCGAGAACAAGCTTTCCGGTGGAGCGTCCGCTTTCCAGCAGCGTGTGCGCCTGCTTGAGGTTCACGGCGTTGATCTTGCCGAGCACCTTGTCGAGCGTCGTGCGCAGCACGCCGTTGTCGATCAGGCTGGCGACATCGTCGAGCAGGTTGTGCTGCGCGATCATGTCGGCGGTCTGGAACGATGAGCGTGTGAACATCGATTCCCAATGCAGCGACACCGCCTTGCCCTTCAACAGATTGACGTTGAGCGAAGCCGGATCGTCGATCAGCCCGAGCTTACCTTGCGGCGCGATGATGTCTGCCAAAGCTGCGAAGTGCTGCTCGGTGTTGGTGAGGGCCGCGATCAGCGCGACCGGCCGCACCTTGAGCGCGGCGATCTGCTCCTTCATCGATTTGGAATGATCGACCACATGATGCGCGCCGAGATCGAGACACCATTTGCTGGATTCAGGCCGTGACGCTGTCGCCACGACGGTGAGGCCGGTGAGCCGCCGCGCGAGCTGGATCAGAATCGATCCGACGCCGCCCGCGCCGCCGACGATCAGCAGCGTGCGCGGATCGACGCTCTTGCCGGGCGCAACGCCGAGGCGATCGAACAGCAGCTCCCATGCCGTAATGGAGGTGAGGGGCAGGGCGGCGGCCTGCGCAAAGGTGAGCGTCTTCGGCTTGTGACCGACGATGCGCTCATCCACCAGATGGAATTCCGAGTTGGTGCCCTGGCGCAGGATCGAACCGGCGTACCAGACTTCGTCGCCCGGCTTGAACAGCGACACGTCGGGTCCGACGGCATCGACGATGCCCGCCGCGTCGAAGCCGAGGATCTTGGTTTCGCCCGCCGGCGGCTCGGTGCGCTTGCGCACCTTGTAATCCACCGGGTTTGCGGAGATCGCCTTGACCGCGACGCGGATGTCGCGCCCAAGCGGTTCCGGCTTTGCGGTCTCGAAATCGATCAGTGCCTCTGCCGCGTCGATTGGCAGTGACTTCTTGTAGCCCACGGCTTTCATTGTTCTTGCTCCATCTGTGCCCGGTGTGATCGGCGGAACTTACGTGTCTCGCTCTGCCGTGATTTGCAAGTACTGTCGTTTTGGGGATATAGTCACCGTTTGGATACCATTGGAAAATCACGGATGAAACGACAGGACTTTGGCTGCGCTCCGGGCTGTTCCGTCGAGGTGACGCTCGATCTGATCGACGGCAAGTGGAAGGGGGTCATCCTCTACCATCTCCAGGAGGGGCGGCTGCGCTTCGGCGAATTGCGCAAGAAGCTGCCGCGGATTACCCAGCGGATGCTGACAAAGCAGCTTCGCGCGCTGGAGGAGGATGACCTCATTATCCGCAAGGTGTATGCCGAGGTCCCGCCGCGGGTGGATTATGAACTCTCCGAGACGGGCCAGCGGCTGCGGCCGGTGATCGATGCACTCAAGGCGTGGGGCGATGATAATCGCGCCCGGATTGATGCGGCGTCTGAAAGCAAAGCCGCGGGAGCAAAGAAGACCAGATCACAACCGGGCGCTGCGCCGCGTCCTTCGCGGCAGGCTCAGCCCGCATAACCGTTACGTTTTTTGCCATTTTGGCACGACTTATCTTTGGCATCAGGCTCAGGATTGATTTCATGATCGTTGTTCGCGCGCTCATTGCGCTCACTCTCTCGTCCGTTCTCGCAACGACCGCACCGGCGCAGGACCGTGTGGTTCCGGCGTCGCCAAACCAGTTGAAGCTGTCCTATGCGCCGATCGTTCAGCGCGTGCAGCCGGCGGTGGTGAATGTCTATGCCGCCAAGATGGTGCAGAATCGCAATCCGCTGCTGGACGATCCGATGTTCCGCCGTTTCTTCGGCGTGCCGGGCAACCAGCCCGAGCAGATGCAGCGCTCGCTCGGCTCCGGTGTGATGGTCGATTCGTCCGGCCTCGTCGTCACCAACAACCATGTCATTGAAGGCGCGGATCAGGTGAAGGTTTCGCTCTCCGATAAACGAGAGTTCGAGGCCGAGATCGTGCTGAAGGACAGCCGCACCGATCTTGCGGTCTTGCGCCTGAAGGATGTGAAGGAAAAATTCCCGACGCTCGAGTTTTCTAATTCGGACGATGCGCTGGTGGGCGATGTCGTGCTTGCCATCGGCAATCCGTTCGGCGTCGGCCAGACCGTGACCCACGGCATCATCTCGGCGTTGGCGCGCACGCAGGTCGGTATCACCGACTATCAGTTCTTCATCCAGACCGACGCCGCGATCAATCCCGGCAACTCCGGTGGTGCGCTGGTGGACATGACCGGCAAGCTGGTCGGTGTGAACACCGCGATTTTCTCGCGCTCCGGCGGTTCGCAGGGCATCGGCTTCGCTATTCCCGCCAACATGGTGCGCGTCGTCGTGGCCTCGGCTAAAGGCGGCGGCAGCGCTGTGAAACGTCCATGGCTCGGCGCACGTCTGCAGGCGGTGACGCCAGAGATTGCAGAGACGCTCGGATTGAAGCGTCCGACCGGCGCACTCGTTGCGAACATCACCGCCGGCAGTCCGGCCGCGAAGGCAGGCCTCAAGCTGTCCGATCTGATCGTATCGATCGACGGCCAGGTGATCGACGATCCGAACGCGTTCGATTACCGTTTCGCGACCCGGCCGCTTGGCGGCACCGCGCAGATCGATGTGCAGCGCGCCGGCAAACCGGTCAAACTCACGATTGCGCTGGAGACTGCGCCCGATACCGGCCGCGACGAAATCGTCATCAAATCGCGTTCGCCGTTCCAGGGCGCGAAGGTTGCCAACATTTCTCCCGCGCTGGCGGACGAACTCAAGCTGGACTCCAGCGTTGAGGGCGTCGTCGTCACCGATCTGGCCGACAATGCTCCGGCTGCCGGTGTCGGATTCCGCAAGGGCGATATTGTTCTGGAAGTGAACGGGCAGAAGATCGCCAAGACCTCCGACCTTGAGAAGGCGACAAAGGAATCGTCCCGGCTCTGGCGCATTACGGTGATCCGTGGCGGCCAGCAATTGTCCGTTGTGCTAGGGGGATGAGCCCGAAGCGACCACAGCCCTCCGCGAACCTCTTCGCCGCAGCCGGCCTGGAGCAGGATGCTCCGCGTCCGCTGCCGGACAAGCTGCGGCCGCGTACGCTCAGCGATGTGGTCGGACAGGATCATATCCTCGGGCCGGATGGCGCGCTGACGCGCATGCTGGAGACGCGCACGCTCGGCTCGCTGGTGTTCTGGGGGCCGCCCGGCACCGGCAAGACCACGGTGGCGCGGCTGCTCGCTGACGCGACCGAGCTGGAGTTCGAGCAGATTTCGGCTGTGTTCTCCGGTGTCGCCGACTTGAAGAAAGTGTTCGATGCCGCGCGCGCCCGCCGCGAAATGGGCAAGGGCACGCTGCTGTTCGTGGACGAGGTGCATCGCTTCAACCGTGCGCAGCAGGATTCATTTCTGCCGGTAATGGAAGACGGCACCGTGGTGCTGGTCGGCGCGACCACGGAAAATCCCTCGTTCGAACTCAACGCGGCGCTTCTGTCGCGTGCGCGTGTACTGGTGTTTCATTCGCTCGATGCCGAAGCGGTCGAAAAACTCTACGCCCGCGCCGAGGAGGTCGAAGGCAGGAAGCTGCCGCTCGATGCGGAAGCTCGCGCCGTGCTGGTGCGGATGGCGGACGGAGACGGACGCGCGGCGCTGACGCTGGCGGAAGAGGTCTGGCGCGCCGCGCGGGCCGATGAAATATTCACCGCCGCGCAGCTGCAGGAGATTCTGCAGCGCCGCGCGCCGATCTACGACAAGTCCGCCGACGGTCACTACAACCTGATCTCCGCGCTGCATAAATCCGTGCGCGGCTCCGATCCGGATGCGTCTCTTTATTATCTCGCGCGCATGCTGGATGCCGGCGAAGACCCGCTGTTCCTGGCGCGTCGTGTGGTGCGGATGGCGGTTGAGGACATCGGTCTCGCCGATCCGCAGGCGCTGGTGATCTGCAACGCCGCGAAGGACGCCTATGATTTTCTCGGCTCGCCCGAAGGCGAACTCGCCATTGCGCAGGCGGTGATCTATCTCGCCACCGCGCCGAAATCCAACGCGGGCTATATGGCGTACAAGGCTGCGATGCGGACGGCGAAGGAGGGCGGCTCGCTGCTGCCGCCGAAGCACATCCTTAATTCGCCGACCAAGCTGATGAAGTCTGAAGGTTATGGCGGCGGTTACGAATACGATCACGACACGCCGGAAGCTTTTTCCGGGCAGGACTACTTTCCCGAAGCGCTCGGCCGCCAGACGTTCTACGATCCGCCCGACCGCGGCTTCGAGCGTGAGATTCGCAAGCGGCTCGATTACTGGGCCAAGCTGAGAAAAGAAAAATCATCATGAGCCGCCGTTTCAGAAAACCTTTGCCCAAAAAGTCCGAGCGCGGCGACAAGCGCGCCGGTCCCAAGCGCGGCCCGGACAAGCGCAGCTCTGAAAAGCGCGGCTCGGGCAAGCCTGAATTCGGCGAACGCGGATCGGAGAAGCGCGGTCCTGTCAGATCAGCGGGCAGCAAATTCCCGCCGCGTCGCCCGGCTGCGGAGTTTTCCCGCTCGGCGAAGCCGATCCGCGAGCCGCGTTCCGAACCCGTGAGGGAAGAGAAGCCCGCGCCGCCGCCGCTGCCGACAAAGGTGCAGACTGTCGTCGTCACCGCCGACGAGAACAACATGCGCGTAGATCGTTTTCTCGAGCATCGTTTTCCCGGCCTGTCGTTCTCCCACATCCAGCGCATCGTCCGCAAAGGTGAGCTGCGCATCAACGGCAAGCGCGCCGACAGCAAGGATCGGCTTGAAGAGGGCCAAAGCGTTCGCATCCCGCCGCTGAAGCTCGACGCGCCGAAGGTCGGCGGCGAACTGTCCGAGGCGGCGACCAAAACACTCGATGCCTTGCGCGAGATGATCCTGTTCGAAGACGCCGATGTCATGGTGCTGAACAAGCCCGCGGGCCTCGCGGTGCAGGGCGGTTCAGGCATGACCAAGCATGTCGACCAGATGCTGGAAGCGATGCGCGACGCCAAGGGCCAGAAGCCGCGTCTCGTCCATCGTCTCGACCGCGAAACCTCCGGCTGTCTTCTGATTGCGAAGACGCGCTTTGCCGCCACCGCGCTGACCGGCTCGTTCCGCCATCGTTCGGCGCGCAAGATCTACTGGGCGCTGGTGGCCGGCGTGCCGAAGCCGAAGCAGGGACGCATCTCGACATATCTCGCCAAGGACGAGAGCGAGGAAGACTCCATCATGCGCGTCGCGGAGCATGGCGACGAAGGCGCGGCGCATGCGGTGACATATTATGCGGTGGTGGAAGCCTCGGCGCAGAAACTGGCCTGGGTGTCGCTGAAGCCGGTGACCGGGCGCACCCATCAGCTTCGTGCGCACATGGCGCATATCGATCACGCGATTGTGGGCGACCCGAAATACTTCAACAAGGAAAACTGGGAACTTCCCGGCGGCATGCAGAAGCGGCTGCATCTGCTTGCTCGCCGCATTGTGATCCCGCATCCGCGCGGCGGCTTTATCGACGTCACGGCGCCGTTACCGCCGCACATGCTGCAATCGTGGAACCTGCTTGGCCTCGAAGCCGATCGTTTTGACCCCATCGAGAACGCTCCGGAAGAATGATGCTCTTGCTGTGGCCGTCAGGGATGCCGATATAGATGCGATGAAGAAAATCGCTTTTGCAGTTCTGATCGCCGTTGTTGCCGCTTCCGGCTTTGTCCATGCGCAGGTCTTTCCGCCGGGCGGCGTCAACAATCAGCCCGTCATTCCATTTCCAACCGCGCCAGCCGCGCCGCCGCCGCCACCGATCACGGTACCAAAAGTGCCGCAGATGAATTCGCCGCCGCCATTCGCATTGCAGAACACAACGCCGGGATATGTGACGCAGGACACGCCGCCCGAACCGGTTCTCAAGCGGAGCCGTCGGCCTTCGTTCAGCGACCGCGTTGCGCGTTGTCTTGACGATGGCGCTGCATGGGGCATGAATCCGAACCAGCGAGCCGCATATTCGCGCTCGTGCGCAAATCAATAGGGCTTAAGAGACTATGCGCGAATTGTTCGATGAAGTTGCAGGCAAGTCGCCGCTCGATCCTCGCGAAGCCTCGCGCAAGTCTTCACGTACGCCGCTGCGCAAGCGTTTCTACACCAGCGCAGGGGTCGCGGAGGGGGCGGACGGTTTTGCGGTGACGCTGGATGGCAAGCCCATCCGCACGCCGGGCAAGAATGCGCTTGTCGCGCCGACGCGCGAACTTGCGGAGGCGATGGCGTCCGAATGGGAGGCCCAGCCGGAGATGATCGATCCGATGTCGATGCCGCTGACGCGGCTCGCCAACAGCGTGATCGATGGCGTCGCGGGAAATGTGCAGGCTGTCGCCGACGATGCCGCAAAATATTTCGAGACCGATCTTCTGTTTTATCGCGCCGGCTTCCCCGAGGCCCTGATTGCGCGGCAGGCCGAGCACTGGGATCCCGTGCTGCGCTGGACGGCCGACGATCTCGGCGCACATTTCATTCTGACTGAGGGCGTAATGCATGTACAGCAGCCGACTGCAGCGGTTGCCGCCGTGCGCGCTGTGTTACCCGCAGACCCGTGGCCGGTGGGAGCGTTTCATGTCGTTACGAGCATCACTGGCTCCGCGCTGCTCGCGCTGGCGCTGAAGCATCGCGTACTCGACGAGGCACAGGTCTGGGCGGCGGCGCATGTGGACGAGGACTGGAATCGCGAGAAATGGGGCGCTGACGAGGAAGTCGAAGCCCGGCGTGCGGCGCGGCTGAAGGATTTCGAGGCGGCGGCTCTGGTCTTGAAGGCGTTCAAGTAAAAAAGAAGCACGGGTAGACCGAACGGAGGACGCCCCGCGCAACTTTTGTCGGCATGATGCTGACGGCTTGGGAGGCAACGCGGCGTTGATCATTGTTCCGGCCTTTTTGGGGGCAGCAATGAACGGCTTCGCACAGTTTCATCCCATGTCGCTTCTGGCCGGAGTGGGGCTCGGCTTTGTGTTGGCGTCCGTTGCCCTGCTGTTTGTGCGCGACAAACCGCAAAAGATGTCCGTTGACGCCCTTCCGCGCGCGCTGAAGCGCGACACCCCGCGCCGGTAAATTCCCACGATAACCCGGGCTCATCAAACGTTCGCGATGGCGAACCGGTTGAAGCTTGTGCCCCGCAAGCCACACGCGATCCGCAAAACGCAATGCGCGGCGCGGCATCAACCGAACGGTTGACGTCAAGATCGGCGGGATTCAGCAAGATTCTCATCAAGGTTCAGGGATTCGTGCAGTTCGAGTCCGCCGGTGGGATTCATATGAAGAGACTTCTCCTTGCGTCCGTGATCGTAAGCCTGAGCGCGGCTTCGACACTCGCTGCCGACATTGCGCCGCGCCCATATGCCAAAGCGCCGGTTGTGGTGCAGGTCAGCGACTGGACCGGCTTCTATGTCGGCGGTGCGGTGGGCGCACGCGTGGCCGACTCTCGGTGGACCACGCTCGATCTCGGCAGCTTTCCCGTTGATCCGACAACCAACGGAACGCGTTTCGATAGCGCTGCGGCGCGGGTTGGTGGAATCGTCGGATACAATTGGCAACTTTCTCCAGGGTGGGTTGTCGGCGTTGAAGGTGATTTCGGTTGGGCGAACAACCGATCTTCGTCGGCCGGATTTCCGGGGGTGGATGCATCGGAGTTTTTCCAGTCGCAAGCGACCGATGCTGTCAGTCTCAAGCTCGGCTGGGACGCGAGCCTGCGCGTGCGTGCTGGTTATCTGATGACGCCATCGACGGTGCTCTACGTGACCGGCGGCGCGGCATGGCACGAGCTTAAAGCGGGCGCGGCCTGTTTCGGAGCGGATGCAAGTCCGTCCTTTTGCAACAGTATCAAGACGGTCAGCACATCGGTTGTGAAGACCGGCTGGACGGTGGGCGGCGGACTCGAAACGACGGTGTGGCGGAACTGGAACGCGCGTATCGAATATCGCTATTCGGATTTTGGACACGTCACAGTTTTTATGCCCGAAACGCCGCTCGTAGGGGATAGCTTAACCGGCAAGGTGGATGTTCGCACACACACGGCGCTGGTCGGGCTGACTTACAAGTTCGGTGATCCAGCCGCCGCCAAGTGATCGCCTGTGCTGCTCTGGTTAATCCCCTCCAGCGTGGCTCGCGATCGAAGTTAACAAGACGTTTACGACGCTGGTCTAGCTTCCCCCGCCAGAGGAAGCTTCCCAGTCATGTCCATCGCGATCAATCCCGTCTTTCCGGTCGTTGCCGCCCAAGGGGTGGCGGCAGGCGCCGTGTTGCAGCCGGGGACGGTGATCGACGCGCTGGTGCTGAAGCAGCTCGACGCCAATCTGGTGCGCATCGCCATCGCGAACCTCACCATCGAAGTTCTGTCAGAAGTTTCGCTGCAGCCTGGTCAGGCGTTGCAGCTTGCAGTGTCGCAAACGCCGCAAGGCGTGCGGCTTCAGATCGTGCCGGGCCAGGGCACGACATCATCACCGCCGACCGCACCTGCCATCGACACAGCTAAGGTCGATACCGTCAGCGTCCCGAAGGCCGATGTGCCGGTGCAGGCCGCTGTGGCGGGCCGCGTACTCACTAATCTTGAAGCGCTGGCGGTGTCGGCCGCGGTGCAGACCGCCGCGGCGAAGCAGGGCAGCCTGTCGCCGCTGTTTGCGAATCTCGGCGTTGCGGCATCGTCGCAAACGCTGCCGCAGACACTTCAGCAGGCCGCCGCGCAATTGCTGGCGCAGCGCACGCCGCTCGGCGAGAATCTGACCGGGGACGCTCTGAAGACCGCGTTCCAGAAATCAGGACTATTTCTCGAACAGGGTCTTGCCAGCACATCGCCGCAAGCCGTGGTGAATACACCCGATCTCAAAGCGGCGCTGATCGTGTTCCGCCAAACCGTTGCATCGTGGCTCGGCAATACACCTTCGCCGGCAACCGCCACGCCGCCGCAGCCATCGACGGTGCCGTCATCGGCCGCGCCGCCTTTATCTCCCGAGATCGAGGCCGGCGATATTCTGTTGCCGCAAGCGCCAGCGCGCGTCGCGGATGACGCAGGCGAGCCCGACGGCAAGGTCCGCATCTACGCGCCGAACGAGCCGCTGCCGACGGCGGCGAACCGCGCCGCACTGGCGAGCGCCGGATTGACCGAGTTGCAGGAAATCTTGCAGGCCCTTCCAAAAGGTGTCCGCGATGCGGTCGCGAATTTGCTCGATGCCGAAGGACGCGCGACGCCTCGCGCGGCGACCGAGGGCGATGACGCATTCGCGCACAGCAATGTGCCGCCGCCGCCGTTTCGCGGATCGGCGACCACCGCGCAATCCGTGGCGCTGCCATCGCTCACGCCGGACGATGCGCCGACAGCGGTTGCCCATCGTCTGATCGAGGACACCGATGCTGCGCTGGCGCGGCAGACGCTGCTGCAAGCGGCTTCATTGCCGGTCGATGTGCCGGGCATACGAAACGATCCGACCGTGCCGCGCTGGAATTTTGAGATTCCCTTCGCAGCCCCGCAGGGCACAGCGGTGGCGCAGTTCGAAATTTCCCGCGATGGCGGAGGCAACAATGAAGCTGAGGCCGCTGCGCGCGTGTGGCGGGCGCGGTTCTCGCTCGATGTCGAGCCGAGCGGGCCGGTGCATGCGCTGGTGTCGCTGAGCGGCGGGCGCACATCGGTGCGGATGTGGGCGGAACGGCCCGCCACTGCCGCCCAGTTGCGGATCAACGCGCCGCAGCTCTCCCACGCGCTGCGCGAAGCGGCGCTCGAACCCGGCGACATCGTGATTGGCGAGGGCGCGCCGCCGAAGCCGGCGCCACCGCCGGCCGGTCACTTTCTGGATCGCGCGCTATGATCGGCGAGACGAAGAATACGCTCGCGGTCGCGCTGCATTACGACAAGAAGGGCGCGCCGCGCGTCGTCGCCAAGGGTAGGGGCACGCTTGGCGAGAAGATCATTGAAATTGCCAAAGAGAATGACATTCCCATTCAAGAGAATGAAGTGCTGGCGGGCGCGCTCTCCAATGTCGAACTTGGCGACGAGATTCCGGCCGAGCTTTACAAGGGCGTCGCGGAAGTGCTGATTTTTGTGATGCGGCTGACGGGGCGGCTGCGCTGATCGCACTTCGGCCATGATCGCCGACAATCTTGCGCGCTCCTTGAAATCCGGAGCCGCTCGTGCTGTCCCGCCGTCAGATTCTCCCGCTCGTTGCCGCCACAGTCATTCCCTCACGCGCATTCGCCGACATCGTGCCTCACTATGAGGTTCGCAAGAGCCTGCAGAAGTACTTTACCGACGAGGGCACCGTGGGCGCCTTTGCGGCGTTTCGGATCGACGATCAGCAGTTGATCGCTAGCGACAATTCCCGCGCGCGCGACTCGGTCCTTCCGGCATCCACGTTCAAGATCCCCAACTCCGTTATTGCGCTGGAGACCGGCGTCGTCGCCGATCCGGACAAGGACGTCTTCAAGTGGGACGGCGTGACGCGCAGCATCGCTGACTGGAATAAGGATCACACCTTGCGTTCGGCTATCGCGGTGTCAGCCGTTCCTGTCTATCAGGAGATCGCGCGGCGGATCGGCGCGGAGCGGATGCCGAAATATGTCGATGCCTTCGAGTACGGCAACGGCGATATCGGCGGCGGCATCGATCGATTCTGGCTGAGCGGTGGCTTGCGGATTTCACCGCTGCAGCAGGTCGCCTTCGTGGACAAGCTGCGGCGTGGCGTGTTGCCGGTCTCCAAACGCGCGCAGGAATTAACGCGCGATATTCTCCCGGTGACGAAAGCGGGCGACAGCATCATCCGCGCCAAGACGGGTCTCACCGGCGTGACCGACAAGAGCATGACCGACGGCACCAAGACCTCGGTGGGCTGGCTGGTCGGATGGGCCGAGAAGGGCAGCGCGCAGACTGTGTTCGCGCTCAGTCTCGATGTTCGCGAGCCGAAGCATACCGCCAGCCGGATGAAGATCGCGCAGCAGTGCCTCGGCGACATCGGGGCGATCTGACGCACATCATTCCTGCATGATAGGTCAGCCACTGCACCGCAGGCCAGCGGCCGTGTCGGCCAGTGGATTCCTGGCGCAAAGCCGCTAGTCTGCCGCCAACCAGAAAAGCAGGGAGAGAACACGCATGTCAGCCGCCGCCTGGAAAGACATCGCCACACGCTACAACGCAGCCTGGAATGCGCACGACGTTCCGGCGATTATGGCGTTTCATGCCGACGACACCAGCTATCAGCGCCATGGCAGCCCGAAGGTGTACAAGGGCAAAGACTCAGTGGCCGAACAGTTCGGCAAGGACATCTCCGGGCTTCCCGGCATCAAGTTCGAGCCGGTCGCGCTCTACGGCAGCGACGATCATTTCGTCTCGGAATCGATCCTCACCGCGACCACGCCGGACGGAAAACCGGTGACGATGGAGCTGGTGGACGTGATCACCCTGCGCGACGGCAAGGTGGTGCACAAGTCGAGCTACTTTGTTCAGAGCCGCGCGCCGAAAACCTGACGCGCGACGTCAGGTTCTGGCTGCCTTCCCGATCCGCCCGAGATGCGTGAACGAAAATCCGGCGGAATATTTCAGGCCGTAGCCGAGCGCGCGGTCCATGCCGATATGCGCCAGCCAGATCAGCGCCACGGCCAGTACGTAGCTGTGAGCCGCGAAAAAATAACCGCCGATCACCAGGAGCAGCGGCCCTAGCGTGTCATGCGCGAGATTGTAGATCACGGCGCCCGCGCGCGGCCCCACGAGATAGCCGAGGAAGCTCAGGTCCGGCGTCAGGAACAGGATGGCGAAGGCCAGCCATGGCAGGCCGGTGCTCGCGTAAAGCATCACGGCCAGAACCAATAGTCCCAGCCCTTCCAGCCGCAGCAGGATGCGGACCCCGCCGGTCACGGCGCCTGCGGGCGGTGTCGTCGTGGTGTCGGTCATGGCCAAATCCCCTGTAAAACCGCAGTTTATCACAGGGCCGGGGCTAGGGCAGACCCGTCATTTTCAGGTCTGCCCAGCCATTTTCTCCCGCCCAAACAGCGTGCTAGAACGCTGGCCAACCATATCAGCGGCGGCCTGCCGCCAAACAAGACGCTGGGGCGAAAATCCATGAAGCATATCCTCGAAGCACTCGATGAGCGCCGCGCGGGCGCGAAAAAGGGCGGCGGCGACAAGCGCATCGAGGCGCAGCACGCACGCGGCAAGCTCACCGCCCGCGAGCGCATCGAGCTCTTGCTGGACAAGGGCTCGTTCGAGGAATTCGACATGTTCGTCGAGCATCGTTCGGTTGAGTTCGGCATGGACAAGACCAAGATCCCCGGCGACGGCGTCGTCACCGGCTGGGGCACGGTGAACGGCCGCACCATCTTCGTGTTCGCAAAAGACTTCACCGTGTTCGGCGGTTCTCTCTCCGAGACCCACGCGCTGAAGATCACCAAGCTGCAGGACATGGCGCTGAAAGCGCGGGCGCCGATCATCGGGCTGTACGACGCGGGCGGCGCGCGCATTCAGGAAGGCGTCGCGGCGCTGGCGGGTTACTCTTATGTCTTCCGCCGCAACGTGCAGGCCTCGGGCGTCATTCCGCAGATCAGCGTCATCATGGGGCCGTGCGCGGGCGGCGACGTCTATTCGCCGGCGATGACCGACTTCATCTTCATGGTGAAGAACACCAGCTACATGTTCGTCACCGGCCCGGACGTGGTGAAGACCGTGACCAACGAAGTGGTGACGGCGGAAGAACTCGGCGGCGCGTCGGTGCACGCGACGCGTTCGTCCATCGCGGACGGCGCGTTCGACAACGACGTCACGACGCTGCTGCAGATGCGCCGGCTGATCGACTTCCTGCCGAGCAACAACACCGACGGCGTGCCGGAGTGGCCGAGCTTTGATGATATCGAGCGCGTGGACGACTCGCTCGACACGCTGGTGCCGGCCAATCCGAACCAGCCTTACGACATCAAGGAACTGATCCTGAAGGTCGTAGACGAGGGGGACTTCTTCGAACTCGCCGATACCTTCGCCAAGAACGTCGTCACCGGCTTCGGCCGCATCGCGGGCAAGACGGTGGGCTTCGTCGCCAATCAGCCGATGGTGCTGGCGGGCGTGCTCGACTCTGACGCCTCACGCAAGGCCGCGCGCTTCGTTCGTTTTTGTGATGCCTTCAACATTCCGATCGTCACCTTCGTGGACGTGCCGGGCTTTCTGCCGGGCACCGCGCAGGAATACGGCGGGCTGATCAAGCACGGCGCGAAGCTGCTGTTCGCCTACAGCCAGTGCACGGTGCCGCTGGTGACCGTCATCACGCGCAAGGCCTACGGCGGCGCGTTCGACGTGATGGCGTCCAAGGAAATCGGCGCGGACATGAACTACGCTTGGCCGACGGCGCAGATCGCGGTGATGGGCGCGAAGGGCGCGGTGGAGATCATCTTCCGGCAGGATATCGGCGACGCGGAAAAGATCGCCGCGCGCACCAAGGAATACGAAGACCGTTTCCTGTCACCGTTCGTTGCAGCCGAGCGCGGCTATATCGACGACGTCATCATGCCGCACTCGACCCGCAAGCGCATCGCCCGTGCGCTGGCGATGCTGAAGGACAAGCACGTCGACGTGCCGATGAAGAAGCACGACAATATTCCGTTGTGAGCGAACACGGCGGAAAGTCACGCTGGAAACATCAATAAGGGGCTCGCAAAGGATCCGGACACGCCGATGCTCGCAGGTTCGTAAACCCCGGATAAACAAGGAGGCAGCGATGATGTTCGACTGGAACGCATACAGGCAGCAACTGTTGGGTAAGATCGGCGAAATTGGAAAGCTCAGTCCCAGCATTACGCGGGGATACGCAGAGATCAGCGGGGCAGGCGCGAAGACGGGACACCTTGACGCCAAGACCCGCGAACTGATCGCCCTGGCTGTCGCCGTGACCCGGCAGTGCGATGGCTGCATCACCGTGCATACAGACGCCGCCGTCAAGAACGGTGCCACACGCGAAGAAGTCGCGGAAGCGCTTGGGGTGGCCATCGCGCTGAATGCCGGGGCTGCGCTGGTTTATTCCGCAAGGGTGATGGATGCCTACGACGCGGTGACAAAGGCGTAGCGGATGTGGCGCGGACTATCAGTGACGTGATCGTTACAATTCGATGGCGCAGGGCTGTTTCATAATGCCTCTCCACATCCTCTCCATCCGCGCCACTGTCTCCGATGAATCGCAACGCGCTGCGTTCGATGCGTGGTATTCGCGCGAACATCTTCCGGACGCTGTGAAGTCGTTCGGCTCGAAGCGCGCGTGGCGCTACTGGCTCGCCAACGAACCTGCCGTGCATCTGGCTATGTACGAGTTTCCCGACCGCGCGTCGCTGGATAGCGCCGCAGGCGGGGAGGAGATGAAGCGCCTGATCCGCGATTTCGACCGCGACTGGCCCGAGGTGAAGCGCACGCGCGACATTATGGTGCAGGCGGAAGACTATAGCGGCTGAGGCAGAGCGCGTAGCCCGGATGCAGCGAAGCGCAATCCGGGAATTTCTCGTGCCGCCCCGCATTTCGCTGCGCTTCATGCGGGCTACGGCTCGCTGCTCCACACGCAGTCGTCATCACCGGGCATAGCCGTCTGAAGGACGGCGTCGCTTCGCTCGCCTATGCCCCGGTGATCCACGTCTTTTGTTACAAATTCGGAAGGAAGACGTGGATGGCCGGGTCAAGCCCGGCCATGACGATCTTGGTCGATGGGCGTCGTGTGATTGTTGCGCCGTCCAAGGGCGCACCCACATCGCCGCGCTGCGGCGGCAGTGGAACTGTGCTAGGGCTTCGCCATGGAGCCCGCCGAATCGGTACTTTTCTTCTTCGGATTGTTCGCCCTGGTCGCCGAGGCCATGACGGCGGCGCTCGCGGCCGGGCGGCGCAAGATGGACTGGTTCGGCGTCGCGATGCTCGGATGCGTGACCGCGCTCGGCGGCGGCTCCTTGCGCGACGTGCTGCTCGGGCACTATCCGCTGCTCTGGGTGAAACATCCCTCGCTGCTGCTGCTGACCGGCGGCGCGGCGCTGCTCACCATCGCGCTGGCGCGGGTGGTGCATCGCTTTCACTATCTCTTTCTTGTGCTCGACGCGATTGGCCTCGTGGTCTTCACCATCATCGGGTGCAACGTTGCCAAGAGCATGGGTCATCCGCTGACCATTGTGGTGGTGGCGGGTATGATCACCGGATGCGCTGGCGGCGTGCTGCGCGATATTCTTTGCACCGAGGTGCCGCTGTTGTTCCGCAGCGAGCTTTACGCCAGCGTGTCGTTGACGACGGGCGCGATCTATGTCGCGGGCACGCATTTCGGAACCGAACATGTCGCGGTGGTGATCGGTTCGGTGGCGTTCGGCCTGACGTTTCGTCTGCTGGCGATCCGCTACAAATGGGAAATGCCGAAGTTCATCTACGAGCGGGAAGGGCCGCACTGAATTCCGGTTCCGTTCATGTCAGTGAACCTGTCCAAATCCCTGCGTCAATTCGTGCCGAAACAATTTTGCCCCATGCGCGTTGTTTTGGCATGCCGGGGAAAAAAGCATCAACACCCAGATTATCAAGTCCGATGTGCATGCAGCCGTGCGACGATGGACGCGGCATGCCGCAGCCAATGAACTCGCGGGTCGGGGTGATCGGGCCGAAGCAGCCCGAGCGCAACGATAGCGAGCGCTTGGCAGAGGTCCGCGCAAACTCCCTGAAAAAGCAGCGCGAGGCGCTGCGGACGTAACACCTTCGCCGCGCCTCAATCCTTCCACGGTCTGAACGGCTTGATGTCGCCCGGCTTCAATCCGATGTGCCGCTTCACGCTGTCGTAGGCGCGGTCGCCGACCTTGTAGGTCAAAACACTGCTTTCGGCAGGCTTGCCGTCGGCGGTGGCGGTCAACTGCAATGTGATGGTGCCGTCGCTGTCCATGCGCGCCGTGCCTGTGTAGGGCATCGAGGGCCGGGCATCGTCGGCGCGGGATGCGCCGGCGAAACCCGAAATGACCAGCAGCGCAAGGATGGCTTTCGTCACAACATTACGTAACAGCATCATGCCGCCTTGCCGTGCTTCTTGAACATGTCTGCGGCGCGTTTCTTCAATTCGGCGGGCGCCACGTCCTCGATATGCGTGCCGATGAACCAGCTGTTGCCTGCATGATCCTTCACGCCGCCGCTGCGGTCGCCGTAGAATTGATCCGACGGCTCCATGATCGATGTTCCGCCGGCCTTAAGCGCAAGTTGATAGGCGGCGTCGACATTGGGCACATAAAGGTAAAGCATGATGGGCGAGGCCTTCGCATGCTCGGACGCGTCGGCGAGCATCACCATCGAATCGCCAATCTTGAGCGTGGCGTGCATGATTGTGCCGTCCGGCCGCTTCGTTACTTCACTATTTAATTTCGCGCCGAACGCCTGTTGCAGGAATTCGATCGTTTTTCCCGCGCCTTCGACAATCACATAGGGCGTGACGGTGTGAAATCCGTCCGGAATGGGTTTTGCTGTTCCAACCATGAGCGGTCTCCATCGTGAGTGAGCGACAGGTGCTAACGCGCGAAGCGGCGCTAAGTTGAGTGCCGTCGCGGGGCAATATTGCGGCAGGGTGCCGCGATTTTACATCGTCATGCGCGCGGGGCGTGCAGGACGCGGGCGGTGATTCCGGCTGCGATTTGCAGCAAGGCGCCGAACAGCCAGCAGAATGTGAGCCCGAGAGTCCAGTATGTGTCTGGCGTGTCGGCGAATACGATGATGTAGACCGATACCAGTGCGGCTAACGCTGCGAGGAACGTGCCCGCGGAACTCAGCAGCTCGACGGGGTCCGTTGGCGGAGGATCTTCGCCCGCAAAATTGGCGGCGCGCGCAAGGGACGCTCTGCCGGAGCGATGGGGCGGGACGTCGATCCCCAGATAGAAGCCGATGGCGCCCAATACCATCAAGGCGAAGACCAGCGCGACCGAACTCAATTCCTCGATGCGCGTGCTGGCCACTTGGGCTGCAACGAACAGACCGCACGAGGCGCCTGCCATGGCGAGGCCGATCCGCTCGATCACATGGGCGCATCTGCTGGTGCGGGAACGCGTCGCGGGGCTGGCGATGATGCTGTTGGCCATCTGTTACCAATCATGGAACCGCAAATGGTTGCATCGGGTTTGAAAAAAAATAGCGGTACGTGCGGCGGGTCCAGGCGCCCCGGAACAACCCATTCGGTCTCTTCCGCCTTGACATTTTCTGATCTAGGATTATATTCCTTCTCGTCCCGCCCCGTCATGAGGGGCGTTTCGCGATCGTCACGATACGCGGGGCGGGATGCGGTGGCGCGGCAGCGTCAGGCGCGAACGACGGTGGCAGGGCGCGTTCCTTGCACAAAGGGGGCGTGAGCGATCGACGCAAGCGCTGACGGACCACGCTGTGCGCAGGATTACGAAGTGGCGACACTTCGCATGAACGCGCTCTTCCGCGCCGGCCCAAGTCGTGTGGTCCTGCGAAATCCGGTCTGCTCTTTTCACCTCCGACCGGAGGAGAAAAGTACCGCGGAGACGACGGTGACAGCCTGAGGGCGTTCCCGGGGAGAGCACGAAGCAAGCCGGAGCACCACCGCGTGCGGAACGCCGGATGATTCCGGCGCAACCATGGCGACTATGCTCGTGTGCTTTTTACTTTTGCACACGGGGCTGCGGATGCGTTGGCGCATCCGGCGTTCCGCGCGCCCTCATCTGATGAGGGCGAGAGGAGCATCACCCCTCGGGCGCGAAAGCGCGTCGCGAGATCGCGAAGTTATGTCTGGAGGAGCGCATGTGCTGAAAAGAAAAACCCCGCCGAAGCGGGGTTTGTATTTTGCGTGGTTGTGCGGCTCACCACCAGGTGCGGCAAACGCGGCGGCCGGGGGCCCAGTAACGGCAGCGGCGCACGGCAGGGCGCACGTAGCCGCGCATCGGGCGGCACGCGCCCATTGGGCCGCGAGCGAATCCGGGGCCGCAGCCCTGTGCAACGCGGATGACGTCCGAGCCGGTTGACGAAGGAGCCACAGGCATTGCGCTGACAGCGCCGAGGCCTGCAACGGAAGCTGCGAGGAATGCTGCTGCGAACAAGGTTTTCATTTTTGTGTCCTTCCTATCGTTGCGGTGTGTTTCGCGCTTGGCCGGGGGATGGCCGCGAAACGAAAGTGATGTGCCGGCATCGGCCGGCGGCGGGACGATATTCTTTCGAATATTGACACAAGATGAACCGAATTTGGTTCCATCGCGATAACTTCAGAGACGATTATGCCAAGCGAAGGGACTCATTTTCTTCTCGTCATCTATCCTCGCCGGATTCCTTCATCGGCCAGCAGCGAAACTGCAGAAATAACGTCGATCGTCACGTCTGCGCGTTCATTGGCGAAAAGTGGAACCAATCGAGTTCATACGGCATTCATTCTTTGACGCACTTGCCGAGCAGATTGCGGCGATATCCGAGCTGACATTTCCGCGCGAAGAGCTTCATCAGTCTCGGCCCTTCAGGCTGCGGGCGGCAGACCCCGCTCGACAGGCGATGAAATCCCACGCCGCATCCGTCCTTCACCGTCACGACGTCGGCGGTCGCATTGAACGTGAACGTGAACGGGGCGAGGGGAGCTGCCTGAGTGCCATTGCCCGGCAACAGCATTGCGCCAAGAAGAAACGCTGCGAGAAACATCCTCATCGTCGGTCCCCAATACCCGTCGTCATGTTCCTCGCCATTATCTATTTTGAAGCGAGGAATCCAAGCATCAACTCGTTGAACTTCGGCGCAGCCTCGAGAAATACCAGGTGGCCCACGTTCGGAATCACCTCGGCCTTGGCGTTCGGCATCTTCGCCGCGAACGCCTTGGCGAGATCGGCATTGTGACCCATCTTCGGCCGCAGTGCTTCCGGCGCGTTCGGCTTGCCGGGCGCGTTGTGGTCGTCTTCGCCCATGATGAACAGAGTGGGCTTGTCGATCAGCGGAATCTCGTGCGCGACCGGTTCGCGGTAGATCATTTGCGCCGAACTGACGAAGGCGCGCAGCCAGCGCGGATATTCGGATGAATCCTTGATGTTGAAGCGCGCGTCGATGAATGGCGTGATCTGATCCGGCGGCAGCTTCAGCGAGTAGTTGGTGACGAGCTGCTTGCGATAGCCGTCGGCGGTCAGCTTGTCCTCGTTCTCGATGATTTTCTCGGTCGGGGTCGGCGGCACATAGAGCCGGTAGTCTTCAAGCCCGATGGGCGCCGCGAGCAGCAGGCGTGACACGCGATCGGGGTAAGCGCGTGTGATGCGTACGCCGAGCATGCCACCCAGCGAATGCGCCACGACATCCACCTGCTGCAATTGTAGGTGATCGAGCAACGCGACGGTGTTGCGCGCCAGCGTATCGAAATGCAGGTCGAACGCCGGCTTGGAGGACTTTCCGAAGCCGATCTGGTCCGGCACCACGACGCGGTAGCCGGCATCGGTCAGCGTCTTGATGACAGGCGCCCAGTAGCTCGACGGAAAGTTGCGGCCGTGAAGCAAGAGGACGGTGCGTCCGTTCGGCGTCGCAGGAGCGACGTCCATATAGGCCATGCGGACCTGCTCGCCTTCGTTGGTCAGCGGCAGCATGTTGACCGGATAGGGATAGGCGAAACCCTCAAGCCCGATGCCGTAAGGGTCTTTCGTGGAGGCCGGCTGCTGGGCCTCGGCAGGGACGAAGGGCAGCAGGGCCAGCATCATCAAGGCCAGCAAAAAAGAAGCAAGCAGAAGGGCGGAACGTCGTGCCATGAATCTCTCCGGGATTTCCGGCTTCATTAGCGCCACGCCGCATTGAAATCAAAGCGCCGCCACGGATGGCGTCATGACAAAGTGGTGACGTCAACACTTCGTGTGATGGCGTGACCGCTCTCAGAGTTTCGGCGCGTTGCCGAGAGGGGTCTTGTTGAGCGTTTCGTTTTTCTCGGCGGCGAAGGCATCCGCGTCGATCTTTGCAGCGCTGACGATCTGCTTGAAGTCGATCAGCGTGAATTCGGCCTTGCTGACCCGGTCAGCCGTGATGCCGGGGAAGATCTCGACCGTCACAAGGCCGTCGCAGTTCGCGGCCTTGGCCTCGCTAACGAGCTTGTCGAGTGTTTTTTCCAGCGCTTGGACGCGCTTCAGCTCCGCGACGCAGCTTCCGCGTCCATTGGCATCATTGAGCGCCACCGCGACCTTGGGATTGATCGGCGCGTTGAGCGCTTCCAGCGCGCTGGCCGGGGTATACTTCTGCTTCACCGACATCACCTTGCCGGCCTTGTAGAAATAGTACATGCGCCCGTCGCCGATTGCAGTGGGTGCGCCGTACTTCGTTGTCACACGCTCGATCATTTCAGCCTTCGGAGGCTGCTTGTCCGACGAGAAGCCTAGCGTGCGCGTGATGTAGTAGGCCCGGTTGGCGCTCGCCGGCGAAGAAAACACCGCCAGCATCGATTCGCCCGGGTGAGTGCCGGTCGGCAGGAGCGTGAATTTCATCGCCGTGATGTAAGTCACATTCGTGCCGCCGAACTTCTGCTGCGCCGTCTCCGGCTTCACGCCCGGCAAATCTTTCAAGTAGGCCTCGAAAATCGGTGCAGCCTTGCTGCCCTCGGTGCTGCTCGACAGGCCGACAATGTCAGGCTGGAGTTTTCCGGAAAAAGCACTCTCAGGCGCCTTCGGCTTGATCTCGTAGGCCCAGCCGGTCGCGGGGACGGCAACCGAGGACAACGCGAGAAATGCCACTAAACCATAGCGAAACATGGAGCACCTGTTGGGAAATTAGGAAATCAAAAGCGCAAAAGCGCGCCGAATTACGCCAATTTTTGCGCGGTGCTGTCAACACCGGATTGTTGCATTTAATTGTCCTTCGTGCCGAACAGCGCGGTAAATTTGGCAGCGCCGTTCGGAGAGAAAGCCACGACACGGTTGCCTTTTTCGCGCCTTGCCCATTTCAGTTCGTAAAGCCGCGACAGGATGGCGGCTCCGAGCGATCCGGCGAGATGGCTGCGCCGAACGCTCCAGTCGAGGCACGTTTTGCACAGTGGGCGGCGTGATCCATCGAGTGCCGCCAGATCAATACCGAAATCGGCAACGAAGCGCTCGCCTTGGGACGTGAGTGCGACACTGTCCTTGTGGATGCGCAGGAGCTTCTTCTCTGTCATGGAGTCGAGCATCTGTACGCCGAAATCACCCGCGAGATGATCGTAGCAGACGCGGGCGCGGCGCAGTCCGGGGTCGGCAGGACCAGTCCGGACCCGCAGATGGCCGGCACGAGCGGCGAGCCCCATCAATCCTTCCAGAACCGCAGCGACGTCGGGACCGGAAAGGCGAAAGTAGCGATGACGGCCCTGTTTCTCCGGCACGATCAGATGGCCGGCCTCAAGCTTGGAGAGATGCGAACTCGCTGTTTGCGGCGTGATGCCCGCTTCCTGCGCGAGTTCGGTCGCGGTGAGGGCGCGGCCGCTCATCAGCGCCGTCAGCATGTTCGAGCGCGCCGGATCGCCGACGAGCGAAGCGATCATGGCCATGTCCGGTCCTGCCTTCATACTTCGATCCTAATCGAAGCGTTGGCGGCAGGCAACGGGCTAGTGTCCGATCAGCAACGAGGAGCGCCTCATGACCATTACCGTTTTCATCCGTTACCAACTCGATCCGTTCAAGCGTCACCTGTTTGAGCAATACGCACAGCGATGGCTCGTCATCATTCCCAAATGCGGCGGCAATCTGCTCGGCTACTGGATGCCGCATGAGGGGACCGACAACATCGCCTTTGGTCTGATCTCGTTTCCAAGTCTCGCGGACTATGAGGCCTATCGTGCCCGGTTGAAGACCGATGCCGAAGGCGTCGCGAACTTCACCTTCGCGCAGGAGCACAAGTTCATCCTCTCCGAGGAGCGAACCTTTTTGCGGCAGGTGCAGGACTGATACCGCCGCACATCGATTGATTTCGAAGTCCATGGGCGGCATCCTGCCGTCGACGAACAAAACAAGATGATTTTGCCTGGGAGGAAAGAGAATGCCGATTTCAACAAAGCAAAAGTGCGCGGAATTCCGGAAGCTGCACGAGAGCGGCTGCTTCGTTTTGCCGAACCCTTGGGATGTTGGCAGCGCGAAGCTGCTGCAAGGCATGGGATTCAAGGCGCTCGCTTCGACGAGCTCGGGTTTTGCCTGGTCCATCGGCCATCGCGACAATAATGTCAGTTGCGACGATGTTGTTGGCCATCTGAAATCGCTCTGCGACGCCACGGACCTTCCGGTGAATGCGGACTTCGAGGCGGGGTTCGCGCACGATCCCGCAGGTGTTGCGGCGAATGTCGCACGCGGCGTCGATACCGGCGTGGCGGGATTGTCGATCGAGGATTCGACCGGTGACGCGTCGGCGCCACTGTACGAGATGAAACTTGCAGTGGAGCGGATGCGCGCGGCGCGCTCGGCAATCGACGCGAAGGGCGGCGACGTTTTGCTGGTGGGGCGGTGCGAGAGCTTTCTGGTCGGTCAGCCGGATATCAAGGCGACCATCGCGCGGCTGGTTGCTTACGCGGAGGCGGGCGCGGACTGCCTTTATGCTCCCGGCATCAGAACGAAAGAGCAGATCGTGGCTGTGGTGAAGGAGCTGGCGCCGAAGCCGATCAACGTGCTTTGGACCGGTCCGGGATTCACCGTGTCGGAATTGGCCGATCTCGGCGTGCGGCGTATCAGCGTTGGCGGCGCTCTCGCCCGCACGGCATGGGGTGCATTCCTGAAGGCCGCGCGTGAAATTGCCGACAGCGGATCGTTTGCCGGAATGACGCAAGCCATTCCCAATGGCGAGATGAATGGACTGTTCGCCAAGAGCTGAAAGCCGAACATGCAAACAGCGGGCGCTCATTCGAGCGCCCGCTGTCGTCTTTGCATGCTGACCGCCGTTAGTTGCTGGACGGTGCTCCATTTGCCGGAGCGTTGTTCTGAGGAGCAGGCGCCGGCGCAGTTGCCGCAGGCGGCGTTGCCGGCTGTGGGCGCGTCATGCCGGTGGTCTGGCCTGCCGGAGCACGCGGCGCCTGAGCCGTGGCGCCTGCTGGCGGCGAGGCCGGTGTCGTCTGTGCTGTTGGCGTCGTATCCGGCGACGTGTTGGACGAGTTCATTCCGTAGAACACGACGCCGAGGATGGCGACCAGCGCGATGGCGAACAATGCGATGCGTCCGCCGCTTGCCGGACCTTCTGCCAGTTCAGGATCAGCTTGAATCTCTTCGTCGAACTGATTCACCCGGCGGCGCATCAGCTCGTCGTTCGTCGGATCGTTGGGATTACGCTCGATTGCCATGGTCATTCCTCCAGTTATTGCAAGCTTGGAAGACAATTGCCGGAAGTCGGGGACGTTCCCGGTTCCCGGCGTCCGTGGGTTATCGATTTCGGGGCTTCGCAGGTGTCAGGGTATTCACCCGGCGTTCATGTCCGTCACCTGTCCCGTGGTCACCGAGGGATCTGCGATCTCATGCGGGGCAGGGTGCATACGCGACAGAACCAGCGCGAGAACGACAAGGAGGGCGACCCCGATGACGGTCTTCATCGGTTTGCCCTGCTGGTTGATGTCGAAGTCTTCGCCCGGCGGCGTGTCGTGACCACTTTTTTCGCTGTCCGGCATCCAACCGGTTTCCGGCGTGCGGGTCATAATGCATTCCTCCACTTGATTTCGTGCCCCGTTGAGATCGGGTTCGATGTCGTCGCAACCAACGGTCCGCGCGCAGGGCTGTTCCGGGCGAGTGTTGCACGGGGGGAGGGGCAGCATTGCGAAGCGGCTGCCGCACCGCAGCGCCGCCGCCGGTCGTTTGGAGCCGAAAAGGGCCGTCCGCAATGTCCTTTCGAGGGCGGCCCGAGACACGACACAACAGTCCGAAGCAGGGCCGAAAGCAAACCTAAAATTGCTTTGAAAAACAAAGGTCTGATGATTGCGATTTATGATGTGCGGGAAACAAAAAGCGACATAGACTGGTTCTAAGTTAGACTCGTCACAACGCAACAAGAGCCCGGCAAAGAGGCAATCGAATATGGGAATCAACCAAGGGCCGATCAGTCTTGATCAGAAGTACACGCAGGCGTCGGGACATGTTTTCCTGACCGGCATTCAGGCCCTGGTCCGGCTTCCGATGGCGCAAGTGCGCCGCGACCGGGCGGCCGGCCTGAATACCGCAGCTTTTGTCACGGGCTATCGCGGTTCACCGCTTGGCGGCTACGACCAGCAGCTTCATGCAGCCCGCAAGCATCTCGCCCAGTATGATGTGAAGTTCCAGCCGGGCGTGAACGAAGACCTTGCGGCCACCGCGATCTGGGGTTCACAGCAGCTCAATCTGTCCCCGGGCGCGAAGTTCGACGGCATTACCGGCATCTGGTACGGCAAAGGCCCCGGCGTCGATCGCTGCGGCGATGTGTTCCGTCACGGCAACGCGGCAGGTTCTGCCAAGAATGGCGGCGTGCTTTGTCTCGCGGGCGACGACCACGGCGCAAAATCCTCCACCGTGCCGCATCAGTCGGACCATGCCTTCATCTCGGCGCTGATGCCGTATCTCTATCCGTCGAGCATCCACGAAATGATCGAGATGGGCCTGCTCGGCATAGCGATGTCGCGCTACTCGGGTTGTTGGGTCGGCATGAAGGTCATCACCGAGACGGTGGAGACCACGGCGGAAATCGATCTCACCGATGAGATGACGCCATTCATTATTCCAACCGATTTCGAGATGCCGCCGGGTGGCCTCAACCTGCGCTGGCCGGACGACCGCTACGCGCAGGACAAGCGCCTGCAGGATTATAAAGGTTTTGCCGCGGTCGCCTTTGCGCGCGCCAACAAGATCAATCGCATGACCATGGATTCGCCGAACGCACGGTTCGGCATCATGGCGTCCGGCAAGAGCTACGAAGACATTCGTCAGGCGCTGCGCGAACTGGGCATTACGCCGGAAGTCGCCGCGAAAATCGGCCTGCGGCTTTACAAGATCGGCATGCCGTGGCCGCTGGAGCCGGAAGGCGTGCGCGCATTCGCCGTCGGCCTCGAGGAAATCTTCATCGTCGAAGAGCGCCGCGAGATCGTCGAAAACCAGGTCAAGCAGGAACTGTTCAACTGGCGTGACGATGTGCGCCCGCGCATCATTGGCAAGATGGACAACCACGACAAGCGCTTCCTGCCGTTCGCGGAAGAGCTCAGCGTTGCGTCGCTGGCTAGCTCGCTGACCGAGCGTCTGCTGCAACTCGACCTCAATCCTGAAATCGTGGCGATGCTGCGCGCCAAGGCCGACTGGTTCAACGGCCGGCAGGCGACGCAGGTGCAGGCCATCGCGCCGGTGACGCGCACGCCGTATTTCTGTTCGGGCTGTCCGCACAATTCATCGACCAAGGTGCCGGAAGGCAGCCGTGCGATGGCCGGTATCGGTTGTCACTTCATGGCGCTGTGGATGGATCGCAACACCGAGACCTTCACGCATATGGGCGGCGAGGGCGTGCCGTGGGTCGGCATCGCGCCCTTCACCAATGAGAAGCACGTCTTCGTCAATCTCGGCGACGGCACGTACTTCCACTCGGGCAGCCTCGCGATCCGGCAGGCGGTCGCCTCCAAGGCGAACATCACCTACAAAATTCTCTACAACGACGCGACGGCCATGACCGGCGGTCAGCATGTCGATGGCGAGCTTTCGCCGCAGCAGGTGACCTTCCAGCTTCACAGCGAGGGCATCCGCGACATTTATCTTGTGTCGGAGAATCCTGAAGCTTACCCGGCGTCCGACATTGCGCCGGGCACCAAGGTTGCGCACCGCGACCAGCTTGATGAAGTCCAGCGCACGCTGCGCGAAGTGCCGGGCTGCTCGGCGATCGTGTTCGTGCAGACCTGCGCGGCCGAGAAGCGCCGCCGCCGCAAGCGCGGCACGCTGGAGGATCCGTCAAAGCGTGTCTTCATCAATTCGGCGGTCTGCGAAGGCTGCGGCGATTGCTCGGTGCAGTCGAATTGTATTTCGGTGGAGCCGCTGGAAACCGAACTGGGGCGAAAGCGCACCATTAACCAGTCGAGCTGCAACAAGGACTATTCCTGCGTGAAGGGCTTCTGTCCGTCCTTCGTCACCGTGGAAGGCGGCAGCTTGCGCAAGCGAGCACGGGCCGATCTCGGCGATTTCGGCGAGCTGCCTCCGCCGCCCACGATGCCGTCGCTCGACAAGCCTTACAATATCGCTGTCGGCGGTGTCGGCGGCACGGGCGTGCTGACCATCGGCGCGCTGCTCGGCATGGCCGCGCACATCGAAGGCAAGGCCAGCATGATTCTCGACATGTCGGGCCTCGCGCAAAAGGGCGGCGCGGTGCTGAGCCATGTGCGGCTGTCGCAGAACACAGCCGATGTGACCTGCTCGCGCATCGTCACCGGAACGGCGGATCTGCTTATCGCGGCCGATGAAGTGGTTGCCGTCGCAAAGGAGACGATCTCGCTCGCCGAGTCGTCGCGTACTTATGGTGTTATCAACACCCATCTTATTCCGATCGCGGACTTCATCCAGAACCGCGATTTCGATTTCCAGCGCGGCAAGGTCAATCGCGTGCTGGAAAATGCGCTGCGCAAGGAATCCGCGTTCCTCGATTTCACCAAGCCTGCCGAAATGCTGCTTGGGGATTCGATCGCGACCAACATGATGATGATGGGCTTCGCCTATCAGAAGGGCCTGTTGCCGGTCGGCGCAGAAGCCATCGAACAGGCCATCGAACTGAACGGCGTGTCGATCAAGATGAACACTCAGGCGTTCCGTCTCGGCCGGCTCGCCGCTGCTGATCCTGCGAAGCTTGCAGCGATGATGAAGGGCGACGAACCCGAAGCGCCGAAGACGCTCGACCAGATGTCGCTCGACGAGGTCGTCGCGCATCGCACGCAACTGCTGACCGATTATCAGAGCGCAGCGTATGCCGCGCGCTATCGCCATCTGGTGGATCAGGTGCGCAAGGTCGCATTCGACGGCGGATATGGCGAGGCGCTGCCGCGCGCTGTTGCGATCAACTACGCCAAATTGCTCGCCTACAAGGACGAGTACGAGGTCGCGCGGCTCTATACCGACGGCAGGTTCGCGGAGAACCTCGGCAAGCAGTTCGAGGGCGACTTCAAGATCAGCTTCAACCTTGCGCCGCCAATTCTGCACAGCGGCGTCGATGCGCTGGGTCGTCCGAAGAAGCGCGTCTTCGGCGCGTGGATGATGCCGGTGTTCCGGACAATGGCGAAATTCCGCTTCCTGCGCGGCACGCTGTTCGATCCGTTCAGCTACAGCGAAGACCGCAAGCTCGAACGCAATCTGATCAAGGGTTATGAGCAGGACGTGGTTACGGCGGTGAGGTTGCTTTCGCCGAAGACCCACGACATCGCGGTTGAGCTGCTATCGCTGCCTGATCAGATCCGCGGTTACGGCCCGGTGAAGGAAGCATCAGTCGCGAAAGCGAAGACACGATACGAGCAGCTTGCCAAGGAGCTTGTCAATCCGCCGCCGCTGATCACGCCGCAGATCGCAGCGGAGTAAATGGATGGCTGCCATTCGCCGCGCGTTCGTTCGCCCTGCGAAACTCAAGATGCTTGCCAAGTCCGCGCGGGCGGGTGAGATAATCCGCTGGAGACGTTCCAGCGGAGACATCTTTTGACAATCAAGAACAAGGCCTACATCGCCGGGATCTACGAACACCCAACCCGGCACGCGCCCGACAAATCGACTGCACAGCTTCACGCCGAATGCGCCAAGGGCGCGCTCGACGATGCGGGCCTCACCAAGGCCGATGTGGACGGCTATTTCTGCGCAGGCGACGCGCCGGGCGGCATCCTGCAAATGGCCGATTATCTCGGCCTCAACAAGCTGCGCCATCTCGATTCCACCGAGACCGGCGGCTGCTCCTACATTATCGCACTTGGTCATGCCGCCGAGGCGATTGCCGCGGGTAAGTGTTCCGTCGCGCTGATCACGCTGGCTGGCAAGCCGCGCACCGGCCCTATGCCGCCGCGCGCCTACGGCCCTGAGATGGATTTCGAACTCGCCTATGGGCCGACAACCCACAATGCTTATGGCATGTGCGCCATGCGCCACATGCATGAGTTCGGCACCACCAGCGAACAGCTGGCGTGGGTGAAGGTCGCCGCGTCTCATCACGCGCAATATAATCCGCACGCAATGCTGCGCGATTTGGTCACCGTGGAAGACGTCGTCAACTCGCCGATGATTTCCGACCCGCTGCATCGGCTCGATTGCTGCGTCGTCTCGGATGGCGGCGGAGCGCTGATTGTAACGACACCGGAGATCGCGAAATCGCTGAAGCGGCCACTGGTGCGCCTGACCGGCCACGGTGAATCGCACAAGGGACCGAACGGCGGACGCAAGCTTGACCTGACATATTCGGCCGGTGTGTGGAGCGGACCGCCAGCGTTCGCGGAGGCGGGCGTGACGCCGAAGGACATCAAGTACGCGTCGATCTATGACAGCTTCACCATCACGGTGGTGATCCAGCTCGAGGATCTGGGTTTCTGCAAGAAGGGCGATGGCGGTAAGTTCGTCGCTGACGGAAATCTGATCTCAGGCGTCGGCAAATTGCCGTGGAACACCGATGGCGGCGGGTTGTGCAACAATCACCCGATTAATCGTGGCGGCATCACCAAGATCATTGAAGCGGTACGACAGTTGCGCGGGGAGGCGCATCCAAAGGTTCAGGTTCCGAATTGCGATCTTGCAGTGGTGCACGGCACCGGCGGATTGTTGGGTGTAAGGCATGCGGCTTCGACCGCGATTCTGGAGCGCGTGTGATGACTGACAAGCCGAAGTACCCAGCCCCTGTGGGCAATCCCGAGACCGCACACTTCTGGGAAGCCGCGAAGCAGGGCAAATTTCTCATCAAGCGTTGTCTTGCTTGTAAGGAGCCGCATTACTTCCCGCGCTCGATCTGTCCGTTCTGCTTCTCCGACAAGACGGAATGGGAAGAGAGCAAGGGCGAGGGCGCGATCTACAGCTACAGCCTGATGCGCAAGTCGCCGACCGGACCTTATGCGGTCGGTTACGTCACGCTCGATGAAGGTCCGTCGCTGATGACAAACTTTGTCGACTGCGATCTGGCGGCGCTGAAAATCGGTCAGCGCGTCAAGGTCGTGTTCAAGCCGACGGATGGCGCGCCGCTGCCGTTCTTTACGAGGGTGGGATAATAATAAAAACAAAGGCGAGGAAACATGCCGATCAAGTACGACGAGGTGATGGCTCTCAAGAACGTCGGCCAGAAGTATTCGTGGACCGACCGCGAGGTCATGCTTTACGCCTATGGCATCGGCATGGGCGCCGATCCGATGGATCAGAAGGAACTGTCCTTCGTCAACGAGGGCTATTACACGCCGCGCGAACTCAAGGTGGTGCCGACCTATGCGTCGGTCGCCGCCTGGGGTGCGAGCGCGGGTCCTATCGATGTCAATCGTGTCATGGTGGTCGATGGCGAGCGCGATATCACCTTCCACAGGCCGCTGCCGGTGGCTGCGAATATCACGGCGGACTCCAGCATTCTCGGCGTGTTCGACAAGGGCAAGGACAAGGGCGCGGTGATCCTGCGCAAGACCGTGCTCAAGAACGAGAAGGGCGAGGATCTGGCGACGCTGATCGCGTCGCAGTTCGCGCGCGGCGACGGCGGCTTCGGTGGTCCGTCGGAAGGACAACCTGAGCCGCATCCGATCCCCAAGCGCGCGCCGGACATGAGCGTCGATATCTCGACGCGGCCGGATCAGGCTTTAATCTATCGGCTGTGTGGCGACCGCAATCCGCTGCACAGCGATCCGGAATTCGCGAAGAAGGCCGGCTTCGATCGCCCGATCCTGCACGGCATGTGCACCTATGGCCTGAGCTGCCGCGCGGTGCTGCAGACCTATGCGGATTACGATCCGCTGGCGTTCAAGCAGCACGCGGTTCGTTTTTCCGCGCCGGTGTTTCCCGGCGAGACGGTGTCGTTCGATCTGTGGAAAGACGGCAACGTGATCTCGCTGGAGGGCCGCGTTAAAAGCCGCAACGTCACTGTCATCAGGAACGGCAAGACGGTTCTCGCCTGAACAAGAAGAAACGGGAGGACGCGATGGGGTTGCTCGACGGCAAGGTTGCGATCATCACCGGGGCAGGCGGCGGCCTCGGCGAGGCTTACGCGAGACTGTTCGCGCGCGAAGGCGCGGTTGTCGTCGTCAACGACCTCGGCGGCCCGCGTGACGGCAGCGGCTCCGACATGTCGATGGCGCAAAAGGTTGTCGATGCCATCAAGGCGGAGGGCGGGAAGGCCGTCGCCAATGGATCGGACATCTCGACCATGGCCGGCGGCCAGTCGGTGTTCGACGATGCAATCAAGAATTTCGGGCGCGCCGACATTCTTGTGAACAATGCGGGCATTCTGCTCGACGGCACGTTCGCGAAGATGACCGAGGCGAACTGGGATCGGGTGATGAAGGTGCATCTGAAGGGCACCTTCTGCGTCACGCTGCCAGTGTTCAAGTGGATGAAGGACAACGGCGGCGGCGTCATCGTCAACACGTCCTCGACGTCCGGTCTGATCGGTAATTTCGGCCAGAGCAACTACGGCGCCGCCAAGGGCGGTATCTGGGGCCTGAGCAATGTGCTGGCCATCGAGGGCCGCAAACACAACATCCGGCTCTGGACGCTGGCGCCGGGCGCGCTGACGCGCATGACAGCGGACCTGCCGCGCTATATCGAGAACCCGGGCGCCGCGATGGGGCCTGACGAGATTGCGCCCGCGGTGCTTTATATGGTCAGTTCGCTGTCCGGCGAGCAGACCGGCAAGGTGCTGGGCGTTTCCGGGCCGCGCGGCGTGCGCGAAATGAAGATGCTGGAAATGGACGGCTGGAAGCCCGGCGGTCCCTGGAAGGCCCAAGATATCGTGAGCCACGCGAAAGAGATTTTCTTCGACGAGCAGGATAAGATTGCGGCTCGCAGATTCTAATCCACGAAAGAAACCTGAACGATGAAGCTGACCCATGAGGCGAGCGGCACCTTCGCCATCGCGCCGACCCCGTTTTTCGATGACGGCCGCATCGACTATGACTCGATCGACCGGCTGACCGACTTTTATGCCGAGGTCGGCTGCAACGGCGTGACCGTGCTCGGTATTCTCGGCGAAGCACCAAAGCTCGAAGGCAACGAATCCATCGACGTTGCGACGCGCTTCATCAAGCGGGCGAAGAACAAGCAGATCATCGTTGGCGTTTCCGCGCCGGGTTTCGCGCAAATGCGCACGCTGGCGCGCGCCTCGATGGACGCCGGGGCTGCGGCCGTGATGATTGCGCCGCCGCCGCATCTGCGCACGGACGAGCAGATCCTCGGATATTTCCGGCAGGCGAGTGAGGCGATTGGCACAGACGTGCCGTGGGTGTTGCAGGACTATCCACTGACGCTGACCGTCGTCATGACGCCGTCGGTTATTCGCAAGATCGTCATGGACAGCCCGTCCTGTGTGATGCTCAAGCACGAAGACTGGCCGGGGCTGGAAAAGATTTCAGCGCTGCGCGGTTTCCAGAAAGAGGGCTCGCTGCGTCCGTTGTCGATCCTGGTGGGCAACGGCGGGCTGTTTCTCGATTTCGAGATGGAGCGTGGCGTCGACGGCGCGATGACAGGCTACGCATTCCCGGATTTGCTGGTGGATGTCGTCAATCTGTCGAAGGCAGGCAAGCGCGATGCCGCGCACGATCTGTTCGACGCGCATCTGCCGCTGATCCGCTACGAGCAGCAGCCGGGTGTCGGCCTTGCCGTGCGCAAGTATGTCCTGAAGAAGCGCGGCAAGATCGCGTCGGACGCGCAGCGCAAGCCGGGCTCCAGCATGAGCGCGCTGGCGCGCAGTGAAGTGGATTATCTTCTGTCGCGCGTCGGGCGCATCGACAAACGGGCGAACTTTTGATGAGCGGTGATAAGAGCGTACCGGACAAGTCGAAAGCTCTGCGAACAGCTTCCACTGTGCTGTTGCTGCGCGAAGCAGCCGGCGGCATGGAAATCTTTATGGTGCAGCGTAACCGTGAGATCGAGTTCAGTTCCGGTGCGCTGGTGTTTCCAGGTGGCAGCATGGATCCGAACGATCGGGAGATCGCGGCCGATCCGGCGCTCGTTGCCGATCGCGGCGGTCTCGATATCGATACTGCGGCTATTCGCATCGGCGGCATTCGCGAGACGTTCGAGGAAAGCGGAATCCTCCTGGCGCGTTCGCGTGGATCGTCTTCGCTGGTTTCTGCGGCAAAGGCCGCAGCGCTCGGTCCGCAGCGTGAAGCACTCGATGAGGGCAAGGTGAGTTTCGCGGACATTCTGCGCGAACATGATCTTACTCCTGCGATCGATCTGCTGGCGCTCTTCGCCCACTGGATCACGCCGGTGAATCTGCCGAAGCGCTTCGACACGCATTTCCTGCTGGCGTTGGCCCCGACAGATCAGATCGGCAAACACGACGGCAGGGAGTCCGTGGATTCCATCTGGCTGTCGCCGAAGTCGGCGCTCGATGCGGCGGCGTCGGGCCGCTTCAACCTGCCGTTTCCAACCATTCGCAATCTGATCAAGCTCGACAAGCTCGGAACCGCTCAGGCCGCAATGGATTTCGCGCGGGCGACGCCGGTGGTGACCGTGGTGCCTGAGATGAGCAGGAACGAGAATGGAACCACGCGTCTGCGCATTCCTATTGAGGCGGGTTATGACGGCGACGTTTTCGACGTATCCCGCGCGTGAGGCATCGGGTCGCCGATAAGCGGGCATTCCCGCCGCGCGATCATATTTTCCTTAAATGACAGCCTTTCCCCCGCGCCGGATCGTGTGTCTCACGGAGGAAACCGTCGAGACCCTGTATTTACTCGGCGAACAGGACCGCATTGTCGGCGTGTCGGGTTATGCCGTGCGGCCGCCGCAGGTACGTCGCGAGAAGCCTCGCATCTCGGCGTTCATTTCGGCGGATATTCCCAAGGTTCTCGCGCTCGAGCCGGATCTTGTGCTGGCGTTCTCGGATTTGCAGGCGGACATCGTTGCCGATCTGGTGCGGGCAGGGGTCGCGGTGTACGTCTTCAACCAGCGTGACATCGCCGGCATCTTGGCGATGATCCGCACGCTCGGTGGGCTGATTGGTGAGGCAAAGAAGGCGGACGACCTCGCGGCGCGGTTCGAGCAGCGGCTTGCGGGTGTGGCTGCAACCGGACGCGCCAAGTCATCGCGGCCAAAAGTTTATTTTGAGGAATGGGACGATCCACTGATCAGCGGCATCGGCTGGGTCTCGGAACTGATCTCGATCGCCGGCGGCGATGATATCTTCCCGCAGCTTGCGAAAACGAAGGCCGCGAAGGATCGGATCGTTGCGGCGGAGGCTGTGGTCGCGGCGAATCCCGACATCATCCTCGCATCGTGGTGCGGCAAGAAAGTCGTGCCAGACAAAATCCGTCGGCGGCCGGGATGGGACACCATCGCTGCCGTGCGCGACAATCGGATTGTCGAGATCAAATCGCCGCTGATCTTGCAGCCGGGACCGGCGGCCTTGACCGACGGTCTCGATGCCATCGTTGCAGCGCTTGGTGCGGATCGCCCCTAGGGTCGGACTTCCAGCACCATGTTGAAGGGCGTTTCGGTGGCCCGCCGGAACTTCGAAAATCCCGCGTCGAGCGCAACCTTGCGTAGTTTCATTTCGCCAGCCTGCGCGCCGAGTCCGAGACCCACGTCCTGCGAGAGCGAGGCGGGGGTGCAGATCATCGTGGACGCGCCGTAATAGATTCTGCCCACAGGATTGAGATTGTCCTTCAGGCAGTCGTGCGCCATCGGCTCCACAATCATCCACGTGCCATCCTTGGCGAGCGCCTGTTTCACATGCCGCCCGGCGCCGACTGGATCGCCCATGTCGTGAAGGCAATCGAACATCGCGATCAGATCGTATTTTCGCTCGGGGAAGTCGGCAGCGGAGGCACGCTCGAACGTCACGCGGTCTCCGACACCCGCAGCGGCAGCGGCTTCCTTCGCGCGTTCGATCGAGGGGCCATGATAGTCGAAGCCAGTGAAGTGGGAGCGAGGATAGGCCTGTGCCATTAGGATCGTGGAGGTGCCGTGTCCACATCCGACGTCGGCGACGGACGCGCCGCGCTCGAGCTTGTCCTTGACGCCATCGAGAGCGGGTATCCAGCTTGCGACAAGGTTCGCGTTGTAACCGGGCCGGAAAAACCTCTCGGTACCGCGGAATAGGCACATGCTGTGTTCATGCCAGCCGAGGCCTTTGCCGGTTCGGAACGCATCGGCCACCTTGGGCTCATCCAGCCACATCGACTGAACGACTTCGAACCCTCCGGCGAAGAACGCCGGGCTGTCTTCATTGGCGAAGACCATCGACTGTTCAGGATTGAGGCTGAAGCGTCCGGTTTCATCGTCATAGTCGACGAAGCCGGAGGCCGCCTGCGCGGATAGCCACTCACGAAGATAACGTTCTTTCATGCCTGTCGCTTTCGCCAGTTCTTCCGATGTCATGCCGTCGCTATCGGCCATCGCCTTGTAGAGTCCAAGGTGATCGCCGAGGACGACGAGTGCGCCGCTGACGCAAGCGCCCATGTCGCCGAGCATGCGGTTAACGAGTGCATCGAGTTTTTCGGGGTTGGGTTCACGCATTGCCGTGCTCCTTGCGTTGCAAGTTCAGCCCGGCCGGGGCCAGGCCCACGTAGCGGATCGGGGGAGGCTACGCCCCGCGCCGATTTTCTGTCAATGTGGAGCAAGGTGCAAAACGAAACCCGCGCGGAGCTTGTCCGCGCGGGTTTGTTGCTGATGCAGTCTGACATATGTCGTCACACTATCCGCCGCCATGGCAGTCGGCAGATCGCTGGCGGAGAGACCCATGCGGGTTGCCACGCCGATGCGGTAGCCGGGATCGGCGCGTTAGAAGTGAACGACCCGCCGCTCACGATCTCGGTCGGTACGCCGTCCATCGCCGCTGCGATGTTGCTGAAGAGCTGTTTCCTCTCACCCGGGTTCATGGAAGCACCTCTTGTTGCGCTACCCGGGACGCTAAGAGGGCTTTTCAATCAGGCCTAATCGTATTAGTAACGGTTCTATATAAGAAAATATGATCGATATGGTTTCGCTGAAACAACTCAGGTATTTCGACGCCGTGGCCAGATCAGGTCATTTCGGCAGGGCTGCGGAGCATTGCGCCATCACCCAGCCGGCGCTCTCGATGCAGATCCAGGAACTGGAGAAGTTCCTCGGCGTCCAGCTCCTGGAGCGTGGCCGCAACGGTGTGATGCTGACGGAAGGTGGCAAGGAAGTCGCGCAACGCGCGGCCCGGGTTCTTGCCGACGTGCGAGATATCGTTGATTTTGCGCGCGGGCAGGGCGATGCCCTTTCAGGTCCGCTGCGCTTTGGCGTGATACCTTCGGTGGCCCCATACATTTTGCCACGGCTGCTGCCCATGATTCGGGAAGAATTTCCGAATCTCGATCTGCACATCCGCGAGAGCCAGACACAATCACTTGTAAATGAACTGATCGAGGGACAACTCGACCTGCTTCTACTGGCGCTGCCGGTTGAGCATCCTGACATCGAGACGATCCGGCTGTTCGATGATCGCTTCCTGCTGGCGATGGCGAACTCCCATCGCATGTCAAACCGCGCGCATGCGACGCCTGACCTTCTTGAAGGCGACAGGCTGCTGCTTCTGGAAGAAGGGCACTGCATGCGGGATCAGGCGCTGGCATTCTGTAATCTGCGGCGGATCGAGAACATCAACACCTTCGGCGCGTCGAGTCTCTCGACGCTGGTGCAGATGGTGGCAAATGGCCTCGGGATGACGCTGCTTCCGGAAATCGCAGTGCCGCTCGAAACCCGGCACGGCGACATTCACCTGATGCGATTCGCAGATCCTGAACCGCAGCGTGTCATCGGACTGGCGTGGCGCAGAAGCTCGCCGCGCAAGCGCCATTTCGTTGAACTCGGACAGATGATTACGAAAGCGACCGAGAAGGCCTCAAAGTGCGGTTAGTACCGCATGATGCGACGTTCGCAGAGGTTCTATCCCGGCGCCTGGAATCGGAATCCGATGCGCACCCATAAACCGCGCGAAGCTGGCAATCTTGCCGAGGCGTGGTGCGGTCGTTGGATAGGATATTACTTATGCTTCTTGCGTAAATATTCGTGAAGGGAAGCAGTTTTGGTTTCCGCCAGCAATGTTTTCAGCATCATGTCCTTGCGGCGGCCTGCCGCGAAGTGCTCGCCATAAGTTTTGCGCAGCGAGCCGACAAGGGTATTGCCGTGTTTGCGGTCGATCTGGCCGCTCTTGTCGCGATGTCTGCCATCAAGCTTCTTCTTCGCCATCGGAAAATCTCCCGTGCCCGAACCAAAGCGGCTCAGGCTAACGTGGGATTTCACCAGCGAAAAGGGGGTGTCCCATCAGTCCACAAAATGACGTGGCTGGCGCGCTCCGAGAGATTCGAACTCCCGACCCTCGGAATCGAAATCCGATGCTCTATCCAGCTGAGCTAGGAGCGCTGAGGGCCGCACCATAGCCAAGGACGGCCTGAAATCCACCCTGAAATGGTTCGAAAAGCTGTCTTTTTTATCGGCAGGAGAGCTGTCGTCCCTGCTTAGCGCCAGATCAAGTCAGCTCGGTAAAGGCGGCATCTTCGATTTTCGCGTTCATACTCGCCGTTGGTTCCGCAGTCCGCCGTTTGATCTCGAACTGGTACACAAGATTCCATGTCGATTTGTATTCGCTGTGCGTGCGTTGCGATGCGCCTACGTTGCAATGCGCAACATGGTTTCGTTGACGGCCTTTTTATTGCGTCTAACATTCATGCAGGTCCGTGAGAGGCCAACGGGAGGAATGCATGAATCGTCTTGCTAGCCCAAATGCTCGTTCAAAATTTCCAGCCAATGCCCAAACCCAGCGTTCACCGCTGGGTTTTTTGATGGTTGCATCCGCTGTTGCGACGATAGCCGTCTTCTCCGCAGCCTCCGCGCAATCGCCGCCGAAAGGATCGCCTGAACACATCAAGGCGGTGACGTCCGCGGTCGATCAGAATTCCATCAAGGCCAACGCTGCGACATCGAACGACTGGCCGACGGTCGGCCTTGATTACGGGGAGACACGATTCAGCAAACTGAATCAGATCAACACCGACAACGTCAAGAACCTCGGTCTGATGTGGACCTACAATCTTGAATCGTCGCGCGGCGTTGAGGCGACTCCAATCGTGGTGGATGGCATCATGTATGTCTCTGCATCGTGGAGCGTCGTGCATGCGATCGATGTGCGCACCGGCAAGAAGATATGGACCTATGATCCGGAAGTGCCGCGCACCATCGGCTACAAAGGCTGTTGCGATGTCGTGAATCGCGGCGTCGCGCTTTACAAGGGCAAGATATTTGTCGGGGCCTATGACGGGCGGCTCGTGGCGCTCGACGCGGTGACCGGCCAGAAGGTGTGGGAGAAGGACACGCTCATCGACAAGGAGCACTCCTATACGATCACGGGCGCGCCGCGCGTCGTGAACGGCAAGGTGGTGATCGGCAACGGCGGCGCGGAATATGGCGCGCGTGGCTACGTCACTGCGTATGACGCAGAAACCGGCAATCAGGCCTGGCGCTGGTTCATCGTGCCTGGCGACCCGGCAAAGCCGTATGAAGATGAATCGATGGAAGCGGCCGCGAAGACCTGGGATCCGGCCGGAAAATACTGGATCAACGGCGGCGGCGGAACCGCATGGGACAGCATCACGTTCGATCCCGAACTGAACCTCGTCTACATCGGGACCGGCAACGGCTCGCCTTGGAACCGCCATCTGCGCAGCCCGGCCGGCGGCGACAATCTTTACCTCGCATCGATCGTCGCGCTGAATGCCGACACCGGAAAATACGTCTGGCACTATCAGGAGACGCCCGGCGATCACTGGGACTACACGTCGACCCAGCCGATGATCCTGGCCGACATCAATATCGACGGCGCACCGAGAAAAGTGATCCTTCACGCGCCGAAGAATGGCTTCTTCTTTGTGATCGATCGCACCAATGGCAAGTTCATCTCGGCCAAGAATTTCGTCGATGTGAATTGGGCCACGGGGTACGACGCAAGCGGGCGGCCGATCGAAGTGGCGGCGGCGCGCGATCCGGAAAAGGGATACGACGCTATCCCGGGTCCGTACGGCGCACACAATTGGCACCCGATGTCATTCAATCCAATGACTGGTCTCGTGTATCTGCCGGCGCAGGGTGTGCCGCTGAATCTCACTCCGCAGAAGGGGTGGAAGCACAACGCCAATCAGCCCGGCGAGTTTGGCGGTAACACAGGCTGGAACACCGGCTTCGTGCTGAACGCGACGCCGCCGAAGAACCTGCCGTTCGGCCGGCTCATCGCGTGGGATCCGGTGAAGCAGAAGGAAGCCTGGAAGCAGGAATACGTTGCGCCGTGGAACGGCGGAACGCTGACCACCGCCGGCAATCTTGTGTTTCAGGGCACAGCCGACGGCCGTTTCATCGCCTACAACGCAACGACAGGCGAGAAGCTCTGGGAATCGCCGACGGGTACTGGCGTCGTCGCGGCTGCCTCAACCTACATGCTCGACGGCAAGCAATATGTGTCCATCGCGGTCGGGTGGGGTGGCGTCTTCGGGATCGCGGTACGCGCCACCGAGGCGGACAATCCCGGCACGGTCTATACCTTCGCGATCGACGGCAAGGCGCCGTTGCCGCCAATCACGAAATACCAGATGGAGAACCTTGTCGAAGGCGTGAAATACGATCCGGCGGATGTGGGGCCGGGAACGCTGTTGTACGTCAGCAGTTGCGTAACCTGTCACGGCGTGCCCGGTGTGGACAAGGGCGGCAACGTCAGAAACCTCGGGTATGTCGGCGCAGAGACGATCGCGAACCTGAAGAACTTCGTCTTCAAGGGGCCGCATGTCGACAAGGGTATGCCGGACTTCACTGGCAAGCTGAGCGAGGATGACGTCGTGAAAATCACGGCGTTCATTCAGGGCACCGCCGACGCGGTCCGCCCAAAGAAGTGAGTCCTTGGGACTTCGGCTGAAGTCAGGAAGGGTGCGTTTGCGAAAAGCGAGCGCGCCCGTTTCTGTTGGCGAACTGTTTGGAGGGCTGCGGGGCGATTTTGATAAATTTTATTTGTTTTCAGGGTTTTAGGCGGGATTTTTGATGCCGTTTTTCGAATCGCGGCGTCATGCTTAACGGTTTTCAAACACAGTCCCGCCAGAGTCTTCATGTTGGTAGGCGTTTCACGTCACCAGAACTCGTCACATCCGCCTTCTGAATCCGCATGCGAATTGCCGTTTTTCTGTCAGTCCCTCTGTCGCTGCTGGCGAGCCTGCCGGCGCGCGCCGATCTGCGTATCACGCGCGACCACGGCGGCTATGTCGAAGAATACAAGGCGAAGTACCAGCGCATTCGTGCGCGGGGCGAGCGCGTCATCATCGACGGTATCTGCAACTCGGCCTGCACGCTGGTTTTCGGCATCGTGCCGATGAACAAGATTTGCGTGACGCCGCGTGCAAGCCTCGGTTTCCATCAGGCCTATTACGACAAGGCCTTTACGTTCGGTCTCAAGGTCAACAGCAGCGAGGGGACGTCTGATTTGATGTCGTACTACCCCTCGACCGTGAAGTCGTGGATCAGCCGCAACGGTGGCCTCACGAATGAGATGAAGAAGATCAAGAACGGAACGGATCTCTGGACGATCGTCGATCCGTGCCCGGAAGAGTTCTTCTGATCTTTCTGTCGCACCGCGCGTCACGTCGGCTTTCCGATTCAATTTTCAAACAGCCACGCGTCATTGCTCCCGCGCTATCGCGCGAGTTGATCCTTCGAAATTTGCCCCCAACACGAGGGGCATGGAGCGCCGCGAGGCGCACCTTGTCTTGTTTCGCTTCCGGCACCGTTTGCGAAGCGGTGGATTTCCGGAAGCGCATCGCCTCACGGCGCTCCATTCGCGGCGATTTGTGAGCCAGGGACCGTACTTCCGGGTGAGGATGGGGGAGCTAGTCGACCCCTGATCCGGCGGGCTTTCGCCTGCCTTTATCCTCTCCTCGTCCAGCCGCGAACGGCAGAGCCACGTAGTTGGCCCGGACGGTCAACCCCGGCCTTCCGGACGGTGTGGGTGCGAACCACATCGCGCAGACGCCGCATCCTGCTTCGCCTTCAAGACGCCTCTAGAAAGCGCCCCTCACGAACAGGACGGGCCGAAGATACGAGAGGTTTTGAGAGTGGGGATTCGTATCCCCATCACGAAATGTTGCAGGGTTATTCCGAGTCTCTCCACGTCGTCCCCGCGAAAGCGGGGATCCATACTCCCTGAGTTCGCGATTTGGCGGAGATGCTGGAGCAGTTTTCTCGCCATCATCACGATGTCCGGTGGTTATGGGTCCCCGCCTGCGCGGGGACGACATTGTGTGTTTGACGAGCGCTATGCTTTGTTGCCGTTCCGAGTTTGACCTAGAACGTCACCACGCCTCTGATCGACTCCCCACGCTTCATCAGATCGAACGCCTTGTTGATGTCGTTCAGCGGCATCACGTGGGTGATCATCGGATCGATCTGAATCTTTCCCTGCATGTACCAGTCGACAATCTTCGGGACATCGGTGCGGCCGCGCGCGCCGCCGAAGGCAGTGCCTTTCCAGACCCGTCCTGTGACAAGCTGGAACGGGCGCGTTGAGATTTCCGCGCCCGAGGGTGCGACGCCGATGACGATCGATTGTCCCCAGCCGCGGTGGCACGCTTCCAGTGCCTGACGCATCACCGTGACGTTGCCGGTGCAGTCGAAGGTGTAATCCGCGCCGCCGATCTGGTCTTCTTTCGTCTTCGTCATGTTGACGAGATAGGGGACGAGATCTTTGCCGACTTCCGTCGGATTGACGAAATGCGTCATGCCGAAACGCTCGCCCCATGCCTTGCGGTCGTTGTTGATGTCGACGCCGATGATCATGTCCGCGCCGGCCAATCTCAGGCCCTGCAGCACGTTCAGTCCAATGCCGCCGAGACCGAACACGATGGCCTTGGCGCCTTGCTCCACCTTCGCGGTGTTGATGACTGCGCCGATGCCGGTGGTGACGCCGCAGCCGATGTAGCAGACCTTGTCGAACGGTGCGTCCTCGCGGATTTTCGCCACGGCGATTTCCGGCAGCACAGTGTAATTCGCGAAGGTCGACGTGCCCATGTAGTGATGGATCGGCTTGCCGCCGAGCGAGAAGCGGGACGTGCCGTCCGGCATCAGGCCCTGTCCCTGCGTTGCGCGGATCGCAGTGCAGAGATTGGTCTTGCGCGACAAACACGACGGGCACTGCCGGCATTCCGGCGTGTAGAGCGGAATGACATGGTCACCCTTCTTCACGCTGGTGACGCCGCGGCCGACATCGACCACGATGCCGGCGCCTTCGTGGCCGAGGATCGCCGGAAACAGGCCTTCGGGGTCCGCACCGGACAGCGTGAATTCATCGGTGTGACACACGCCCGTCGCCTTGACCTCGACCATGACTTCGCCCTCGCGCGGGCCTTCAAGCTGAACGGTCGTGATCTCAAGCGGTTTACCAGCAGCGGTAGCGACGGCGGCGCGAACATCCATGACGAATCCTTTTGAGGCTTGAAGAGAGCTTGGTCTGCGTTTGTGGGCATATCGCCCGGCATATTTGACGATTGCCCGACAGCATAAGATCGGGCAAGCAGTTGCGCAAATGAGCTCGCCGGTATCTCAGCCTACATTCGACTCGATTGCCGCGCGCGCCGCGCCCGCGATCTTCGTTGTGCTGTGGAGCACAGGTTTCATCGGCACCAAATACGCGCTGGCCGGCGCCGAACCGATGACGTTCCTGACGGTACGCATGCTTCTGGTGGTGCTGCTGATGGGGGTGATCGCAGCGATCTGGCGGCCGAAGTGGCCTGACCGGATCGGTGCGATGCACAGCGCCATTGCCGGCCTTCTGGTTCATGGCTTCTATCTCGGCGGCACTGCGGTTGCGATCTACCATTCTGTCCCGGCGGGACTGTCCGCGCTGATCCCTGGCCTGCAACCGATTCTGATCTCCACGCTGGCGAACCGCTGGCTCGGCGAGCGTGTCACGCGGTTGCAGTGGGCGGGATTGTTGATCGGCCTCGCCGGGACGCTGCTGGTTCTGCACGGCCGTTCGATGTCCGGCGAAGCGGGCTGGGGCTGGCTCGGGACCTGCGTCGCGCTTATCAGCATCACGCTCGGCACGCTTTACCAGAAACGTTATTGCAGCCAGATCGACTGGCGCGCGGGTAATCTCATTCAGTTTGTCGCAGCGGGATTGTTGTTTGCCGTCGGTGCGTGGCTGTTCGAGACGCGCGTGATCGTCTGGAATCGCGAATTTGTGCTCGGCGTCGTCTGGCTGGTCGTTGCACTTTCTATGGGATCGATCGGACTGCTGTACTGGTTGATCCGACATTCGGCGGCCACGCGGGTGGCAAGCATGTTCTATCTCGTGCCGGGCGTCACCGCGCTCATGGCGTATGCGTTGTTCGACGAGCGGCTGGATCTGCTCTCCATCGTCGGCATGGTGATCTGTGCCGCGGCCGTTCTGCTCGTGAACAGAAATACGACTCCGGCACGCGCGTCTTAAGGCGAGCGGGTCCTGGCGTAAGCCGCGAGCGCATGCGCTACGCAAGCCAGGTTGCACAGGACCAGATGTTCGAGACAATAAAAAAGGGACGCGATGCGTCCCTTTTTGTTTGGCGTTGTCGTAACGGTTACTTCGGCTGCGGAACGATCCGGATGTAGGGCTTCGGCGCCTTCCAGCCGCCGGGATAGATCGTCTTGGCTTCATCGTCGGATACCGAGCCTGCGATGATGACATCTTCGCCCTGTTTCCAGTCGGCAGGCGTGGCGACGCGGTGCTTGGCGGTCAGCTGAAGCGAGTCGATCACGCGCAATATCTCGTCGAAGTTGCGCCCGGTGGTCATCGGATAGACCAGCACCAGTTTGACCTTCTTGTCAGGGCCGATGATGAACACGGTGCGCACCGTGGCGTTGTCCGCAGCGGTGCGGCCGTCAGCGCCGCCGGGGGTGTTTGCGGGCAGCATGTTGTAGAGTTTCGCAATCGAGAGCTCAGTGTCGCCGATCATCGGATAGTTCGGCGCGAAGCCCTGTGTCTCCTTGATGTCGTCGCTCCACTTCTCGTGCCGGTCGACGGGATCGACGCTCAATCCCATGAGCTTTACGCCGCGCTTGTCGAATTCCGGCTTCAGCCGCGCCAGTGTACCGAGTTCGGTGGTGCAGACCGGCGTGAAGTCCTTGGGGTGCGAGAACAGCATGGCCCAGCTATTGCCGATCCAGTCGTGAAAATGGATGCGTCCCTCGGTGGTATCAGCCTCGAAATCAGGCGCCACCGCGCCAATCTGGAGTGTCATCGATCCGCCTCATGTCCTTAGAGTTACAAAGAAATTTGATTGCAGGGGTATAACTGGCGAGAGGGCAAAACGAAACGGGATGGCGAAAAGGACAATATCCTTCTCACTTACTGCGGCTTCTCAGAAATCCTTGCTGTCTTTCGGCCATTTGATGGAACGTCACGACTGTAAGATGGCGCCATCATTGCGACACTCACGTTTTCGCGATGCCCCGAATTTGACTTTGATGCGCCGCAACGCCGCCGGTTCCCACTGTCATTTCCTTCGAACCGCGGGGACGGTCAGTGCGACCAATCCGCAACCATAAGGGAAAGAAGCGGCACCCGAATCGCTTAATTAACGCTTCGTTTACACCCGCATGAAAATGCTGCGGGACACCAAAAGAGAAAAGTAACATGACGTCCGCCTCGATCATCTCGACCGCACCGCTTTCCGAACTGATCCGGAAAATCGAAACCAGCTCCACCGCAGACCGCGATATCTCCGCTACCGCGCTTGCTTTTGTGCGCGATGGCGTGATCACGGGCGAGGGGCCCACGACCGCCGGCCGCGTCCACTTCTCGCGGGCGCTGGATGCGTATGATGCAGCCTGGTGCGCGCGTATTCTCACCGCGGCGGCGAATGCCAGCGAGCCTGTCAGCCGGGCCGAGGCCGAAGCTCTTTTCGAGATAAACGAAGCCGCTTCAGAGCGCAGCGATGATGGCCGCTTCGACGACCTGTTCGCCAAGGCGATCGTGCATCATGCGGCTGCGGCCTCCGGCCTGCCGGTGCCGCCCCGCTCCGTTGCGTTGTCGCCGGAAACGGCAATTGAAAGCTGGGCGCCCACCAAGGCCGTCGGCGTCAACACCGAAGTGCTTGAGTGGATTGCGAGCCAGATGCGCGGCAAGCGCCGCAGCAACCTCGCGCTGAAGACGCTGGTTGCCACCCTGATCGGTGCTGCGACGTTGCCGCTTGCGCAGTCGCTGCCGAACTTCCTCGACCTCGGGATGTAAGCCGCACGTCCTAACTGAAAGAGGCAGGCGCTATTTCGCGCCTGCCGTCTTGACCGTCTCCGGAAGGCCGACTGTCCGCCCCGGAAATCCCGCCACATCGAAATAGCGCTGGTTCAGCACACGCTGGAATTGCAGCACGGTTCGCAGGCCGTTGGCGGCAGGTGCTCCCGCGATCGTGCCGGTAAAGCCCTTCGGCGTGACGCCGTTCGGCATCGCTTCCGTCATCACCCGGCCGATCAGCGCACCCTTGTGCTTGGGGGCGAGGCCCAGAAGCCGCGCGGCGGTGATTCCGACATCGGCATTGCTGACAGGAAGAGTGTCGGTGTAGCCGGCCTTGAAATCTGGCCCGATCGCGGCCATGAAATTTCTGGTGTCGCCGCGGCTGAAGCTGCCGTGCATTCCCTGACCTTGACGCAATACGGTATCGGCAACCGCGACAGAGCAAATGGACGGCTCGTCGCAGCCGGTCGTGTAGGATCGGAAGTTTACGACGATCGCTGGATGGGGAGTCACGGCTTTGCCGCGCAGGCTAAGCAGGGACAACGGTAGCGCTCCTGGAAACCTTCCTAGATCGTCTTCAACGAAAATGCCGCTGACGTAATCCTGTTCGAGAAGCGCCTTGACGATGCGGCTGGCGAGCTTGCGGTCCTTTCCCGGCAGATAGATCAAATCCGAACCGCCGTTTGTCGCGACCACAACGTTGGGCTTTTCGGGATTAGATCCAAGCAGACCGTTGCCGGCCCTCGGATGCGCATTATCAGGAACGCGCGCATTCTTGTCGTTCGGATCGAACAGCGGAAGGTTGAGGGCCTTTGCGAGATCGATCGCCAGAAAGCCCATCGGCAGGAAACCTTTCGGCGTGTCGTCATAGGTGATCCTTGTCGACGAGCTGGTCTTGCTTTCCTTCGATATGGTCGAGAAGCCGTGATCGGCGGAGACGATGATATTCGTATTCTCCGACAGGCCGAGATCGTCGAGTGCCTTGCGGATTTGCGCGAGATTGTTGTCGGCGTTCCTGATTCCCGCGAGCGCGGTGGGGCCGTTGATGCCCGGCGTGATGACATTCAGGCTATCGCCGGTGTTGTGCTGTGTTCCGTCCGGATCGCGTGACCAGAACACGAGTACAAATGGTTTGTTGCGCGCCTTGAACATCGGCAGGATGATTTTCGTGGCGACATCGGCGAAGTAGGCCTGCTGTTCGATGTTCGCAACGAGCGCGCCCGGTGTCTTGAAATCCCCGGCTTTACCGCTTTCGCCACGAGATGGAGTCGCCAGTGGCAGGTTGGCCTTCGTCAGCGCATCCTTCATCTCCTGCGAGATCGGAACACCGTTTTTTTCGCCGGTGGAATCATCAATTACGATCGAATGCAGCCCCGGCCGGTCGGCGCGGTCGGTGTGATCGAAGATCAGGGTGGGGCCGAGCTTGCCGAGCGCGGCCGTGCTGAAACCTTTCTCGCGAGCGAGTTTGAGGATGGTTTCTTCGTTGAGATAGTCGCCGCCGAAATGCTCGTCGACGTCGCCCAGCACCACATCGTTCTCGAGAAATGGCACGACCGTTCCATTGGCGTGGGCCACCGGATAGCCGGTGTAAATGGTGTTGCTGAAATCGCCGGTGTCGCCAAGGTAATGGCCGGTGGCCATCGCGGATGCGTTTGCGGTCGTAAAGGTCGGGAAAAGCGAGTGGGAATTCGTGAAGTTGACGCCCTTGTCACGCAATGCAGCCATGACTGGGGCTGTTTCGGGCTTCACCATCAGTGCGCGCATCCCGTCGGGGACGAAAAGAATGAGGTTGCGGGGGCGATCGTTCTGCGCGAAAGCCGTCGTATTCGATAAGACGAACGTGCAGGCAGCCATAAGCAGGATTGTGCGGCGCATTGTTTTCCCCCGTCTGAGCCAATTTTCATTGAGGTAGTGAGCCCCTAGGGCCAGTACAGATGTAGTTTCCATGCGCAATGGAATTGTTACAATCCCCCGCACATGCCAAAAAGAGATTTCTGGCTAAGGCCGATCCCGCCCTCAAGACGAGAAGATCAAGCTCACCTCCATGTTCAAAAAAATACTGATCGCCAATCGCGGCGAAATCGCTTGCCGGGTCATCAAGACCGCTCGTCGCATGGGCATCAAGACGGTTGCCGTCTATTCGGAGGCCGACCGCGATGCGCTCCACGTCGAGATGGCGGATGAAGCCGTCTTCATCGGACCGCCGCAGGCCGCCGAGAGCTATCTCGTGATGGAGAAGATCGTTGAGGCCTGCCGCCAGACCGGAGCGGAGGCCGTGCATCCGGGCTACGGGTTCCTGTCGGAGCGTGAGGCGTTTCCGCGCGCGCTCGAAGCGGCGGGTATTGTGTTTATCGGCCCCAATCCCGGCGCCATCGCCGCCATGGGCGACAAGATCGAATCGAAGAAGGCCGCGGCCAAGGCCAAGGTCTCGACCGTCCCGGGTCATCTCGGCGTAATCGAGAACGATGCTCATGCCGTGAAGATCGCCGACGAGATCGGCTATCCCGTGATGATCAAGGCGTCGGCGGGCGGCGGCGGCAAGGGCATGCGTATCGCCCATTCAAAGTCCGAAGTCGCGGAAGGATTCAATCTCGCCAAAGCGGAAGCGAAGTCGTCGTTCGGCGACGATCGCGTGTTCATCGAAAAGTTCATCGTCGATCCGCGTCACATCGAAATCCAGATCCTCGGCGACAAGCACGGCAACGTGATTTATCTCGGCGAACGCGAGTGTTCGATCCAGCGCCGCAACCAGAAGGTGATCGAGGAAGCGCCGTCGCCGCTGCTCGACGAAGCGACGCGCCGCAAGATGGGCGAGCAGGCCGTCGCGCTGGCGAAGGCGGTGAATTACGATTCCGCGGGCACCGTCGAATTCGTCGCCGGGCAGGACAAGAGCTTCTTCTTCCTCGAAATGAACACGCGCCTTCAGGTCGAGCATCCGGTGACGGAGCTCATCACCGGCATCGATCTGGTCGAGCAGATGATCCGCAGCGCCGCCGGCGAGAAGCTGGCGCTCGCGCAGAAGGACGTCACGCTGACCGGCTGGGCCGTCGAGTCCCGTGTCTACGCCGAAGACCCGTTCCGCAATTTCCTGCCGTCGATCGGACGGCTGGTGAAGTATCGCCCGCCGGCGGAGAGCAAGGTGGGAGACATCACCGTGCGCAACGACACCGGCGTGCAGGAGGGCGGCGAGATATCGATCTACTACGATCCGATGATCGCCAAGCTCGTGACCCACGCACCGTCGCGCGCCGCCGCCATCGAGGCGCAGTCGAACGCGCTCGATGCGTTCTACGTCGATGGCATCCGCCATAACATTCCGTTCCTGTCGGCGCTGATGAATCATCCGCGCTGGCGCGAGGGCAATTTCTCGACCGGATTCATCGCCGAGGAATTTCCGAAAGGTTTTGGGCCGCGCACGCCGGAAGGCGAGACGGCGCACCGGATCGCGGCTGTCGCGGCCGCGGTCGATCATATCCTTGGCGAACGCAAGCGGCAGATTTCCGGCCAGTTGAATGGCCGTGCCGTGTCGCGCGAACGCCGCCGCGCGGTCTGGCTCGACCGCAACGAAGTGCCGCTCGAAGTCGCGCGTGATGGCGAGGGGATCGTCGTCCGCCTGATCGGTGCCGATGGACACCTCGGCCAACCAGTGACGCTGCTCTCGCACTGGAAACCCGGCGATCCGGTCTGGCAGGGCAGCATCGCGGGCCATCCTATCGCAGTCCAGGTAAGATCGATCCCGAACGGTTTCCGGCTGGCGTATCAGGGCTACGAGCTGCCGGTGCAGGTGTTCACGGAGACCGAAGCCACGGCTGCGCGCCTGATGCCGGTCAACTCGGCTGCCGACACCGGCAAGAAGGTGCTGTGTCCGATGCCGGGTCTGGTGGTGTCGATCGCGGTGACTGAAGGTCAGGACGTCAAGGCGGGTGAAACGCTCGCGGTGATCGAGGCGATGAAGATGCAAAACGTGCTGCGCGCCGAACGCGACGGCGTCGTCAAGAAAATCGCCGCTACGCCGGGGGCTACGCTGGCCGTGGATGCTCTGATCCTCGAATTTGCATGAGGTCGCGATGTTGCCGCAGGAGAAGCGCGAAGCATTCCGGGCTATCCTGTCGGGCCGCGAGGTCATCCGTCCCGGTTCGGTTTATGATCCGATCTCGGCGCGCATCGCCGAAGACGTCGGCTTCGAACTCGGACTTCTCGGCGGCTCCGCTGCCTCGCTGACGATTCTCGGTGATCCCGACCTGTTGCTGATCACGCTGTCTGAACTGGCCGAGCAGGTGCGGCGCATCTGCCGCGCCGGAAACATTCCGGTGCTGGTCGATGCCGATCACGGTTACGGCAATGCGCTGAACGTCCGCCGCACCGTGCAGGAAATTGAAGCCGCAGGTGCTGCCGGTCTCACCATCGAGGACACGTTGCTGCCGCAAGCCTACGGAGAGGCCAAGCTGCAGGTCCTCTCCATCGATGAGGGCGTCGGCAAGATGAAGGCGGCGCTGGATGGCCGCTCCGATCTGTCGCTGGTGATTGTCGGCCGCACAGGTGCTGCATCGATCACCAGCATCGATGACACCGTTGCGCGCGCGAAGGCTTATGAAGCCGCGGGTGTCGATGCGCTGTTCTTCACCGGATTGAAAATCCGCGCCGAGCTGCAGGCCATTGCGGCCGTGACGAAATTGCCGATCATCATGGGCAGCGCCGATGGCGAACTGGCGGACACCGCGTTTCTCGCCAGCCAGCGTGTGCGCGTCGCCAATCAAGGCCATCAGCCGATCGCAGCGGCGATCCAGGCGGTTTATGAAACGCAGAAGGCGCTGCGCGATGGCGTTGTGCCGAAGGACTTGAAGGGATTGCCGTCTGCGGAATTGACCAGTCGCGTGATGCGCGACGCCACCGTCAAGGCGCGTGTTGCGGATTTTCTAGGGTTGAAGAAGTAACACCATCGGGTTGGTTCGATGAGCGACGTCATCCGCCACATCATCGTTCGAGGGAGGGTGCAGGGGGTCGGTTACCGCGCCTGGATCGAGGATGAGGCGGTCGCCCGCAACCTCGCTGGATGGGCTCGCAACCGGAAGAACAGCACGGTGGAAGCCGTGCTGTCGGGTCCGGAAGATGCCGTCACCGCGTTGATCGCAAAATGTCACTACGGTCCCAGCATGGCGCGGGTGACGGCTGTCGATCATGAACCGGCTAATGCTGATATGCTGAACCTGCGCATGCCGGGAGAACGGTTTTCGGTTCTGCCGACGATTTAGTGTCCCGTAATTGCGATCAGACAGCGAGCTTGTCCGCAGGCGCCATCGCCGGCCCGTAAATCTCCTCGAAGGCCTGCTTCAGCGCCACGTCCACGTCAGCCATTGTCACCGGCAGGCCGAGATCGACGAGGCTGGTCACGCCATGCCGCGGATCCTCGACCCCACAGGGCACTATTCCCGAGAAGTGCGTGAGGTTCGGCTCGACGTTGATCGAGATTCCGTGCAGCGAGACCCAGCGCTTCAGGCGCACGCCGATGGCGCCGATCTTGTCCTCGTGGGCCGGACCTTTCTCCGGCCGCGCGACCCAGACGCCGACGCGGTCCTCGCGCCGCTCGCCACGCACATTGAAGGCGGCGAGGGTGCGAATCGTGAGCTGCTCGAGGCTGGCCACATAGGCCCGCACGTCCGGCCTGCGGCGCTTGAGGTCGAGCATCAGGTAGACCACCCGCTGTCCGGGGCCGTGATAGGTGAACTGTCCGCCGCGCCCGGTTGCAAACACCGGAAACCGCGCGTCCAGGAGGTCGTCGGCCTTCGCGCTGGTGCCCGAGGTGTAGAGCGGGGGGTGCTCCAGCAACCAGATCAGCTCGGGGGCGCTGCCGGCAGCGATATCCGCCGCCCGCTTTTCCATGGTCTCGACGGCTTCCTGATAGGCCACCGGCGAATCCGCCACCCGCCACTCGGCAGGCGGGCCGAAGCGGGGAAAAAACGATGTCAAAGCAAGGTCTTCGCGGCGCTCCGGGAGCATATTAACCATTGGGTAACCATATTCGTGCTGATCTGCGTCCATCATTCATGTGTGGGTGTCAAATCAAAGTGGCAACTCTCGATAATGTCTCTGTCGATCTGATGGTGGTTCTGGGGACCACTTCGATGCCCGTCCATCAGGTGATGCGGCTCAGCCGCGGCGCCATCATCGAACTCGACGCGACCGAGCAGGACGAGGTCAAAGTGCTGGCCAACAACCTGCCGATCGCCAGCGGTGTGGTGGTCGTCAACCGCAACCGCATTGCGGTCGAAGTCAAGCAAATGTTGCCCCGGACGCCTGACCGCAGATAGTTCTGAAAGCCCTTGGCCGTGCGGCGCCAAGGCCTTGTCCCCCCATCCTCGATTTGTTACATGGGCGCCGTTGATCCTGCGCCGGGTGCGAATCCGGGGCCGATGATCCTTCAGCGCTCGTGGCGGAATTGGTAGACGCGCTGCCTTGAGGTGGCAGTGAGTAAAATCGTGGGGGTTCGAGTCCCTCCGAGCGCACCACCTCAAAAAAACAGCTTTGAAATCACTCTGTTTTCGGATCCGGGCACCAGCACCTTGCCGGGCAGGTGCGGGAACTCCAGGGCAACTTCGCGATTGTCTCTTTCAGGGAGGCTTGATCGGAGGCTGCAATGGCCGACCATTGGCACCACATTCACCGAAGTCCGGCAGAAGACATGGACAATACGGGCCTCGAAGAGGCCGCGTACGTCGCTGGGTGGATACTGAGTTGCGCCACCGTGGCGGGCGTGATTCTGCTGATTTGGGAGTTTAACATCTGACCGCAGGCGTTATCGCTGCCCGGCGCGTAACTCACGCCGCGCTGTTGCTAACGCTTGTGCGTGGCCCGCTACGAGGCTGTGCGGCTGCTAGCTTTGATAGCTGGGGTGGTGATGGGCCGGAATGTTCCAGCGTCCGGCAGAGTCGGCCAGCTTCCCGGCAATCTTGCAAGGCTGCGCTGCCTGTTCGCCGCCGAGATGTCGGCGGGCATCGGCTTTCCGCCAATCTGAAATTCGCCAGACGAGGGGCCCAGCAGGATCATTGACGCCTGTACCGCAGTGGGCTGTTGCCGCGCCAGCCAGATCGAGCGCTCTGATCGTGGCGCATTGTGCAGCGTCTCTGCTGCGCCGAACCTGAAGCCCGGATAGGCCTTCGTCGCAACGTTCGGACCGTGAATCCAGTGCGGAACCCATTGCGCCGGATCCGTCACCGTTTTCGGCCGCTCCGGCGTCGCCGGAACCACATGAACAATGCGATAGCCGCGTGCCTTCAATTCCTTGAGGATAACGGGCAGCGCAGCCTGCGTCCGCGGCTGGATGTCGTGCAGCAGCAGGACGCCTTTGCCCTTCGCCTCCAGCCGGGACAGGGCGTAGTGGACAACCTGTCCCGGTGAAATTTTCCGCCAGTCGTCGGCGGGGAAATCGGCGCTCCAGGTCATGAGTCCGCGCTTGCTGAGGTTTTCTTCGAGGAGATCGCCCCGGCGCAGACCCGGGATGCGGAAGAACGGCGCAAGCTGCGCGGGATCGCCAAGAGCCGCCGACACATGCGCGATGCCGTCGTCAATTTCCGAGGCCATGCGTTCCGGCGGAAGTTTACCGAAGAACGTCGGATGGTTCTCGCTGTGGGTGCCGACGGTGTGGCCGGCGTCGTGAACACGGCGCACATCCTGCGGGAATTCCTTGGCCATGCGGCCGACCATGAAGAACGTCGCCTTCACGCACTGCGCAGCGAGAGTGTCGAGGATGGCATTGGTGTGGGCAGGCAACGGTCCGTCGTCGAAGGTCAGGACAACTTCGTGGTCCTCGAGCGGCAAGGTCTCGCCGTATTGCATCGTGCCGATGCGCGGATGTTCCTTCGGATCGACGACGATAGTGCGCGATGTGCCGAGCGCATCGGGATTGCCGGGGCAATCGGCGGCATGGACCGCCGGTGCGCCGAGCGCAGCCATTGCGATGACGATGCCCAGCGCCGACGTGAGCGCGGTACGGCTTCTTGTGATGGTTCGGCGCATGGCAAACCCGACAGCGAGGCGCGAGACTGGCGTGCTTAGCGCTGCGACCATGAACGACACCTTAACTCGGAGTGCGTGCCGGAACTTATCGGTCATGGGATGAACTTTTGGCGGGTTGTGACGCGACGAGATGGACGACCTTGTAGCCGTTGCGCTTCAGGTACTGCAGGAATGCCGGCAGCATCTTCGCGGTCTGCGCCTTGATGTCGTGCAGCAGGATAATGCCCTTGCCTTCGTCTTCCAGGCGCGCGGTCAAAAGATGCAACTGCTGCTCCGGCGTCATCGGATTCCAGTCGCTGGCCCAGAGGTCGGCCCCGAATACGGCGATTCCGCGCGATTGCAGATTCGTCAGCAACGCCGGCGTTGAGGCGAAGCCGGGAAAGCGAAAGAAGGGCGTCGACGGAACGCGCTTGGCGGTGCCGTTGAGGGCCAGTTCGTCCGCGGCAATGCCACGGCCGATTTCTTCCAGCGCCTGCTGCTGGCCGATCTTGTCGAGGGGGCGATGCGACCAGGTGTGATGGCCGATGCTGTGGCCGTCCGCGGCGATCATTTTGACGATAGCCTGATTGGCTTCGGCATTTCTGCCGATCAGGAAAAACGTCGCCTGCACGCATTCGCTGGCGAGCGCGGCTAGAACTTTCGTCGTGGTCGGCGGGAAGGGGCCATCGTCAAATGTCAGGACGACTTCCTTGTCCGCCAGCGGCAGGGATTGCGGAAAGCTCTTGAGGCCGACGCGGGGGAAAGCCTGCGGGTCCACCGTCATGACGCGGGAGGTGCCGAGCGCATCCTTGCGAGGACAATCGGCGGCACAGGCACCAGTCGCGGCGGTAGCGACAAGCGCCACCACCACGGCTCTCAACACGATCATGACAGACTTCCCGGAACGGTTTTGTTGTTGCGCACATTTAGCATTGCGTTCCGCGGTGTCGATTGGGTAATGCCTGAAACGCACACGCAAATCAGCAGACCTCCATTGAACCCGTGAGGCACGGCATGGCCGACCATCAAGACCTTGCCGAGGCGGATGCAGGTCACGATTCTGTGCTCGACCAAGATCCCATGAGGGACGAGACGGTCAGATTCGTCCCCGGTTTGTCGGGATGATCGCGGACGCGGTTCAACAGGGCGTCGCCGCGGCGGTGTGGTTCAAGCTTCCGGGACTCGGCGTCGTCATCGGGCTTGCGGTGATCTGCAATCTCATCGCCGGTGCGCTTGGCGGCATCCTGATTCCGATGGCGCTCAACCGTCTACGTGCCGACCCAGCCGTTGCCTCCGGAACGTTCGTCACCACCGTCACCGACATCGTTGGATTCTTTGCGTTCCTCACCATCGCGACGCTGTGGTTTGGATTGCAGTAGAGCTGCCACATTCTGCATGGGTTCATTGCGCTGGTGTGTGATCGCCGTCACACGGATGCCTCATTGTCGCCACCCATCCGAATGAAACCGACTCATCGCTGGCCGCAGAAACATCGGTGTTCTGATGGCTTTTATACACCTTGGGCGATTGAGACGCTGTCGCATGCGACCCGTCCGTGACGCCAAGAATTATCCGGAGCTAACATTTTGATTCGAACAGTTACCGCCGTGGCGGCGCTTTGCGCGTTGTCATCGCTGGCCGAAGCACGCGTTCGCACGCCGGCCGTTTCGCCGGAATGTAACGTCACCATGCCATGCATTGGCGTGGACAGTCCTGTTCACGCACGTCAGCGCCGGCAGCGCGAGCCGATGCAGTCGTTCGCGTCGGTCGAACCGACGGGCCCCATGGAACGGCGCCGTCGTTCCTTTGATCGCGCGGAGAGCGCATCGGAAGGATATTCGTCCGGTCTCGTCGGGCCGTTGCAAGCCAAGCTCGCATCGATCCAGGCGGCTTGCCCGGGCACGCATGCAATCTCGGGCGTGCGGCACACACGGATCGCGGGGACGCGGCGGATGTCGCTCCACGCTCAAGGCAAGGCGGTGGACGTGCGCGGTCCGTACGGCTGCATCTACAGCCAGCTCAAGGGCTGGAGCGGTGGCTATTCGACCGACGCGGGACGTGTACAGCACATCCACATTTCCTACGACGATGGCGGCGGCCGCGAGATGGGACTGCGGTTCGCTCACGGCGGTGGACGCCGTCATTCGTGGCGAAGTGCCTACGCGCGTATGCGCTAAATCGATAGATAACGGGCCGTCCGGGAAATTCATTTCCGGGCGGCTCTATTTCGTTAACCCGCGATTAACCATGTCGGCCGACCCTCAACGAACCGGAGGGAGCGGCATATGCAGCGGCTACGGCTCAAGGCTGACGGACGGATCGTCGAAGTGCTGGACGGGCGGGAGATGCCGCTGGTTCCGGAGATGCCGAGCCACATGCCGCCGCGCAAGACGACCGTCGCGCCGGTCGTGCGCGATCTGCGCCTCCGCGCAAAGCTGACGCAGGCAGAGTTCGCTTCGCGTCTTGGCGTTCCTCTCGAGACAATTCGAAACTGGGAGCAGGGCAAGCGTTCGCCGCGCGGGCCTGCGCGGGCGTTGCTGACCGTGATCGCCCACGAACCGGACATGGTGTTTGCCGCGCTTGCACGCCGGGCCTGATTCAACTGTTTGCAGGCTGCAGTTCGGTGTGCGTGGTTCTTGGCAAGGTGAGCCGCGCGGCTCATGATCCCCACAAAATCGTCCGGCTTGCAGGGGCGATGCGCTGAGGCATGCGATGTTGACGATTGAAGCGAATGGCGCCGAGATTCCGGCGATAGGGCTCGGAACATGGGAATTGCGCGATCGTGCCTGCTCGCGCATCGTCGAGCAGGCGTTGCGGCTCGGTTATCGCCACATCGATACCGCGCAGATCTACGAGAACGAGCGGGAGGTCGGCGACGGTGTGCGCGCCTCCGGCATCAAGCGCAGCGACGTGTTCGTGACCACAAAAGTCTGGACCAACCATTTCGCGCCCAACGACCTGTTGCGATCGACCAAGGAAAGTCTTGCGCGGCTTCGCATGACCGAGGTCGATCTGCTGCTGCTGCATTGGCCCAATCCGCAGGTGCCGCTGGAGGAGACGCTGGGCGGGCTCGTGCAGGCTCAGCAGCTTGGCCTGACGCGACACATCGGCGTGTCGAATTTCACGGTGGCGCTGATCGAGGAAGCGGTGGCAAAGGCTGCCGCACCGCTGGTCTGCAATCAGGTCGAGTATCATCCGTATCTGGACCAGGCCAAGGTGCTGGCAGCCTGCCGCGAGAACGGCCTCTCGCTGGTGGCCTATAGTCCGGTGGCGAAAGGGCGCGTCAAGAACGCCGAAGCGTTGAACCGGATTGGCGCACGTTACGGCAAGACGGCGGCACAGGTCTGCCTGCGCTGGCTGATGCAACAGAACGTGGTGGCGATCCCGCGCACCTCGAAGGTCGAGCGGTTGTCGGAAAATATCGACGTCTTCGATTTCACGCTGGACGACGAGGAAATGGACGAGATCTTTGCGATGGGCACGCGCGGCGGGCGCATTACCGATTTCGGCTTTGCTCCTAAATGGGATTGATCTTGCGGCAGTGATCGCCCATTCAGGGTGATCATGTTTTTCAGCCTTTCCAAAATACTCGGCTTCTTCGCTGTTCCCTCCAACGCGGCAGTGATGCTCTGCGCGCTCGGCGTGCTGTTGCTCGCGACGCGATTCCGCAAAGCCGCGTCGCGCATCCTGACGCTCGGCGTCGTGCTGCTGCTGGTCATGGGATTTTCGCCGCTGGGCAATCTGTTGCTGTTGCCGTTGAGCGAGCGTTTTCCGGCCTGGAGTGCGGGAGGGCGGCCGCCGGACGGCATTATTGTTCTTGGGGGCGCGATCGATCCCGAGCGCAGTCAGGCGCGCGGGTCGCTGGAAATGGATTCCTCCGGGGAGCGGATCATCACGATGCTGCAACTGGCGCGCCGGTACCCTGCGGCCCGCATTGTATTCACTGGCGGCAGCGCCAACCTCATTGATACGCCTGTGCCGGAGGCGCCGATTGTTGGCGATTTGCTGGAAGATTTCGGCACGCCGTCCTCGCGCATCGTGCTTGAGAGCGAGTCCCGCACCACTGCGGAGAACGCCGCCTTCACGCGCAAGCTGGTTTCGCCGAAGCCGGGTGAGCGCTGGCTGGTGGTCACATCGGCATTCCACATGCCCCGCTCAATCGGAGCCTTCCGGAAGGCGGGTTTCGACGTCGAAGCCTATCCGGTCGATTGGCGCACACGCGGCTGGCGTGACGGTCTGGAGCCATTCGCGAGTCTTAGCGCGGGGTTGGCCCGCACCGATGTGGCCGTTCACGAGTGGATCGGACTGATCGCCTATTGGGCGACGGGACGTAGCAGCGAATTGTTTCCAGGACCGCGCAAGGCGAACTGATTTAATCGTGCCTTGGGAGACCAAGGCGATACACGCCGCGAAAGTCGTTTGGGTCAGCGGGCTTGCCCTTGCGGTAGATCACGAGCCGGCCAGCTTGCGCGAGGGTCACAGCCGTCCTGCGGATCGGCACCAGCAATCCATGCCAATCGTCCTCGGCGGCGATGGCATGCGCGATCTCGGGCGCGCTGAGGGTCTTTGCACCGGCGCGCGCCAGCACTGCGAGAATGGCATCGTCCAGCGAACCGGTATCGGCGATCTTCGAATCGGAATTGGTCATGACCATGCCATGACGCATCGCCGCCCGCGCGGCAAGCTCGCTAGTGTGGTGGTTCGCAAGTCCGCATCATTTCTACAGCGCGCCCTCTGGCGGACTTGCGAACCAAAACCACACTAGAATCATAATTTCTAGTGTCCTTTTGAATCCGAAGTTCGCTACGAAAAGTGCTGCAAAATGAGGCGAACTTCGGATTCAGGACACTAGGTCTATTTCGACATCGCCCGATAGGCGTCGGAATCGAATTGCCGGCGCCACATCACGACCACAATGGCCAGCGTGGTCATGATCAGCACCCACGGACTGATGAACCAGCCGAGATAGCCCAGCGCAAACAGGAACGCGCGCTGGCCGCGATTGAAATGCCGGCCTGCCGACTGAAACAGTCTCGTGGTCCGCATCACATGCGATTGCGCTTCGGGCGTATCGTGCTTCTCGGCAAATGGCATCGCACCGAGCAGGATGGCGACGTAGTTGAACAGGCGATAGGCCCAGGAGAACTTGAAGAACGCATAGACGAAGATCACGATCAGTCCGACGCATTTGATCTCCCACAGGGCAGGAGAGCTTCGTATGCCGAGCGGCAGGGTCGAGAGCACCGACATCGCTTCTTCGGTCGATCGCAGCAGCGTCAGTCCGCCACCGATCGCCAGCAATGTCGTGGACGCAAAGAAGGCTGTACCGTTCTGCAATGAGGTCATGATCTGCATGTCGACCATCCGCGTTTCGCGATCGAGGATGCGCCGCACCCAAACCTCGCGATAGATGCTCATGCGGGCATTCAGGCTGTTACGGCCATGCGCGGTACGCTCGAGCGTGACCGCATAAACCATCCACGCGAGAATGAAGAATGCGATCGCCGCGATGTCGGCGGTTGCGAACAGGTTCACGACTCGATGCCTTCCGAATGATGGTTGCCACGATAGAACATGACGCGGACAAGTGCGAAGCGGTTTTGGCCCTAGTGTGGTGGTTCGCAAGTCCGCATCATGCCCACAGCACCTTCATTTGCGGACTTGCGAACCAAAACCACACTAGAATCCATAATTTCTAGTGTCTCTTCGAATCCGAAGTTCGCTCCAGGGGGCGCTGCATAATGAACTTCGGATTCAGGACACTAGCGACAGGCCCGGTTGCCTGTGGAGCGCCGGGCATGGCAAAGTTGTTCCACACGGAGATCCCCATCCATGGCTTTGACGCTCGCTATCGGCAACAAGAATTATTCCTCGTGGTCGATGCGGCCATGGATGGCGTTCAAAGGCGCCGGAATTGCTTTCGAGGAGGTCGTGATTCCGCTCTATACCGGGGTAGCCGACAAGCAGCGCATCCTGGATTTCACCCGGTCGGGCAAGGTGCCGGCGCTGGTTGATGGCGACATCATCGTCTGGGATTCGCTTGCAATCATCGAATACGCCGCGGAGCGGTTTCCGGCCGCGCACCTGTGGCCGCAGGACGTCGCCAGCCGCGCCCATGCGCGGTCGATTTCCGCGGAGATGCATTCGGGCTTCATGCCATTGCGCAACGAATGCGGCATGAACATCCATCGTCCCGTCCGTTCGAAACCGCTTTCCGATGACGCCAGGGACAACATCGCCCGCATTCAGCAGATATGGACGGAGTGCCGCGCGAAGTACGGCGGGCAGGGGCCATACCTGTTCGGCGCGTTTTCCGGCGCGGACGCAATGTACGCACCGGTCATCCATCGATTTCGGACTTACGACATCGAGGTGACGCCGCCGGTTCGCGCGTACATGGATTCGATGCTCGCGAACGCCGCCTTCCAGGAATGGACCAAGGCGGCACTGGCCGAGACGCTGATCATCGAAAAATTCGAGATCGACTGATCTAAACCGCCGCTCGCGAAAATGTGCCCGCATCTTGCCTTGACGCCCAACAGCGAACGGCGCTTGGCTACCGTCAGTGTCGATTTTCAGTTTGAGGATTTGAGCCATGGGTATTCTGGACATGCTGACCAGCATGCTGGCGTCGAAGGGCGCGAGCGAGCTGGAGACCGCCGTCATCCCTGTCGTGCTGAGTGAAGTGCTCGGCAACGGTAGCCAGGGCGGGTTGTCGGCGATCGTTGCGAAGCTGCAGCAGGCCGGATTCGGCGATCAGGTGAAATCATGGATCGGAACCGGACAAAATCTTCCGATCAGCGCGCAGCAGCTTCAGCAGGTGCTCGGGAGCGATGTGGTCAAGCAACTCGCCGCGCGCTTCGGCATTCCAGCGGATCAACTTTCGACGGTGCTGGCTCAGGTTCTGCCAACGGCCGTCGATCAGGCGAGCCCAAAGGGGACGCTTCCGCATACCGCGTGAGTTATCTCAGCTAACACACTGATGTTCCCCGCTATTCGTCCATGAGCGCCCCCAAGGCGAAATTGCGGCGTTGCACCTTGCTGGACCCTGTATTGACCCCCGCGCAACGCCCCAAAAAATCATTCATCTAATTGAAGTATAAGGACTATTTAGCCATTACCTATGTGCGGGTTTGTCTGGCCAAATGAAGGCCCGGCATGCTATACCTTTGCAGGGCGTCAAACTGGCTTTTGCTGGGACAACGGCAGGCCAACCAATTCGCGTATCGCGTGATGGAGCAGGGTGTTGAAGCACAGATTCATCGTCGGAGAGACCGTCTATTTCACGGCAAGCAACGTGGCGCGGCCAGCCGCGAGCGGAACCTATGAAGTGATCCGCCTGCTGCCGACAGACGGTGACGACTGCCAGTATCGTATCAAGAGTTCGACCGAAGCTTTCGAGCGCGTGGCCAAGGAAAGCCAGCTCGACGTCGCTTGATGGGCTCTGGCCTGACAGGTTCGACCTGACGGAATTTTGCCGCGGTTGCGGTGCTTGGTCTGATTGTCTTAAAGGGGACCGTGCATGAACCGGGCGTGGGCAACGTCGATCGAAAATCTATGGCATTCGCAGAATTTGCCGATGTGGCTGACGATTGCAGCCGCCGGCTTTTTTGCGGTCGTTTTGCTGGTCACGCTGTTTCGTGCGGAGCGTTCGGTCGCCAACGGCGCATTGACCGTCATCACGCTTCTGGCGATCGGTATCGCGGTCACCAGCATGATGCGCGCCTCGGGTGTCGCGGGTGGGGGGCAGTCCGGCGATTCCAAATCATCCGGGCAAGCGGCAGCATCCCTTCCGGCGCTGGCGTGTCTTGATGGGCTGGCCGGCGAGAGCGTCGAGACGGCCTGCGAGAAGGCGCTGTTCGCATCCGCGGACTCCGTCGCCGCCGGCGTATCCTACACCGCGGCCCAGATCACACGGCTTGCGGCCTTCGGTAATGCGGCGGCGGCCAACAGGGTGATGACGCCAGAGCTCAGTGCGTTGCGCCGGACGATCGAGCGTGATCGCTATGGTTTGGTCGCTCATGTTCTCGCTACCCGCGAAGGCTGCTCGCTTTCGGCGCCGTGCCCGTTCTTTCAGTCGCTCACCAACTCCGCGCAGATCTCGTCCAATATGAGCGAGAATCTGTACGACGGGTTTGTCGGCCGCTACGCGCCATCCTGGAATGCGCCGCCTGCCAGCGCCGGCGCTCCAGCACCCGTCGCGGCGCTTGGCACTGTGCCGCCTCCGGGGAGGCCCGTGTCGGGCGATTTCCCGAGCGCGGCTTCGATCCCTCCGATCAACATCATGACGCCTGAGACGGCTCCGCAGGGCGCACAGGCGGCACAACGTCCGGCGGAACCCGGCGCCTCGCCGCCGGCGCGCAGTGCGCCTGCCGCGGTGATAAACCCACAGCCGGCACCGACAGCGGCGAAAAAGCCCGCGCCGCAGAAATCGCGTGCACAAGCTCCGGTGCAGCTTGCGCCTCCCGCGGCGAGCGATGATAACTGATCGTTTTCTCTCACGAGAGGCGTGACGTTCGCGTCGCGCCTCGGCGATCCCGAATATGCCGTTACATCTCGTCAAACTCAGTGTCGGCGCGACCTCGGTCAAAGATCTCAAGGGTTGGATCGCGGAGCGCGTGAGTCAGGCCAAGGCGAAGGGGTTGCCGCCCCGCCATATTCACGTCACCCGAATGGCTCCCAAGCGAGTTGAGGAACTTCTCGACGGCGGATCGATCTACTGGGTCATCAAAGGTGAAATCGCTGCGCGCGAGAAAATTCTCGCCATCGAGCCGTTCCGCGACAAGGACGGCATCGGCCGGTGCCGCCTTGTGATGGAGCCGAAGCTGATCGCGGTGTCGCCGCGTCCGATGCGGCCGTTCCAGGGCTGGCGTTATCTCGATCCCAAGAGCGCGCCGCCCGATCTCGGCAAGGCTGCGGCCAGCGTCGCCGCGATGCCTGAACCGATGCGCCGCGAACTGCGCGAGCTTGGGCTTCTGTAAATGGCATGATCCCGAAAAGTGGAGGCCGGTTTTCGGAAAAAGATCATGCCAAAAAGCTTACGCCTTGATGTTGTCGATCAGACGCGTTGTTCCAATCTTCGCCGCCACCAGCAGCCGCACCGGCCCATCCTTCAACGACGAAATCGGCGCGAGCGTCTCGGCGTGCCGTGCCTCGAGATAATCGAGGACAAATCCCGCTTTGCGGATCGCGTCGGCGCCATCGGATAGCGCCGTCTTGACGTCGTCGCCGGCGCGCAGCCTCTTCGATGTTTCCTTTAGCGTGCGAAACAGCACCGTGGCCGTCCGGCGCTCGTCGGGTGACAGATAGACGTTGCGTGACGACATCGCGAGGCCGTCGCGCTCGCGGATGATCGCGCCGCCGATCACCTTCACGCCGAGATCGAGATCGCGCGCCATGCGCGTGACAACCTTGAGCTGCTGAAAATCTTTCTCGCCGAAAAATGCCATGTCCGGGCGCACCTGCGTGAACAGCTTGGCGACGACGGTGGTGACCCCGCCGAAGAAGTGCGGACGAAACTTGTCTTCAAGCCCCGCCAGAGCCGGGCCTTCCGGAGCGATCCTGGTCGCGAAGCCGTCGGGGTACATCGTCTTGACGTCGGGATTCCAGACGAGGTCGACCCCTTCGTCAGTCAATCGGGCGATGTCTTCCTTCCAGGTGCGCGGATAGGAGCCCAGATCCTCATGCGCGGCGAACTGCGCGGGGTTTACAAAGATCGACACGGCGACCTTCTTCGCGCGCCGTTTGGCGAGACGAACCAGCGACACATGGCCGTCATGGAGCGCCCCCATGGTCGGCACGAGGGCGATCGTGGCGTTGCGCTTGCCGAGTTCGGCGCGGGCGCGATGAAGCGATGAAAGTGTGCGTGCGATGATGGGGGAGCGGGTCATTCGTACCGGTGTCTGAAGCAATTGATCGTGGCGTGGGCGGCAGTCTTAACAAAGCCGGCGGTGCGAGCCAACGACCTCAGCCGACGCCCGCAGGACGCCGGCAAATTCATCATGAAGTATGAGCCAACCGTATTTCGCTTGATTCTTTCCGTACTTGGCCGAAGATATCCACAGGGGATCGTTCATGCTTTTGCAGACGAGTCAGGGGCAATCCGGGTCGGCGCACGTCGTCGTACTGGGCAACGAGAAGGGCGGGTCTGGCAAGTCCACCACCGCGCTTCACGTTGCGGTCGCCTTGCTCAAAGCCGGCCAGCGCGTTGCCACTATCGATCTCGACTCGCGCCAGAAGAGCTTTACCCGCTACATCGAGAATCGCCGGGCCTGGGCTCAGCGCACCGGTCTTTCCCTCGAACTGCCGCACCATTGCTGCATCGCCTTGGGCGCCAGCATGCAGATCGACGACAACGAAAATTCGGAGTTCGAGCAGTTCTCCGCGGCCGTCAGTGCGGTGGAGCGGACTTACGATTTCATCGTCATCGATACGCCGGGAACCGACAGCTACCTGATGCGGCTGGCGCACTCCATGGCCGATACGCTTGTTACGCCGCTGAATGACAGCTTTCTCGACTTCGACGTTCTCGGTTCGGTCGATCCCGCGACTTATTCCGTGATCGGCGAAAGCCACTATTCGACGATGGTGAGAACCGCGCGCAAGCAGCGACGTGATCTCGACGGCGCCACCACGGACTGGATCGTGGTGCGCAACCGGCTGTCGATGCTGGGTTCGCGCAACAAGCAGCTTATCGCGGAAGGACTCGATCAGCTTTCGTTCCGGCTCGGCTTCCGTCCTGTCGATGGCTTTGCTGAGCGGGTGGTGTACCGCGAGTTCTTTCCGCGCGGCCTGACCGCATTGGACGATCTGGACGAGGCGACGCTGGGCACCCGGCCGAACATGGCCCACGTCACCGCCCGTGAGGAGGTGACGAATCTGCTGCGCCACCTGAAGCTGCCACTCGACGAGCGTGGCCGACGACGGGCCGCGACCCGTGCTGAATGGTTCAGCCAGGTCGACCGGCCGCTGGAGAACCATGGGCTGACCGCCTAAAATCTTGCTTCCGGCAGCCCGGTTCCAAGGCATTTCGCGGCCGCAGCAATTTGCGGTTCCCGGCCCAAAAGTACAATTTTACATATTTCCGCCTGAACTCCTTGGGAGCCAAGCGCTTATCCTCCTGCAGTATCAGAGGATGAAATGGCACGTTTGATGCATTGCACAAAATAAGTGTCGAACATCAGGCACATTGCCGAGAATTCTATTGGTTTGTCACAGCCATGTTATGATCTGGCTGGACAAGTCATAAGGATTCCAAAACACTATATCAGCAGGGCGATCGGGGCGGGTGTCCGATCGGCCCTGAAAATTTTGAGGACGTGATGAAGCGCGGAATTTGCATCCTGCTTGGTCTGTTTGCGGTGGCGGTGGTCGCTTACTTCACTGCGAGCAAATGGGCGATCCGTCACGAAACCCTGACGTTCTATGATGCTGCCCGCGATCGTCGCATCGACGTCGCCGTCGCCGTACGACGCGACAAGGAAATGGCGGCGAACGCCGGCATGAATGTGCTGCCGGTTGCGATCGTCAATCACGGCAACACCGTCCGCTTCACTGAATACTCGTTCCTCGCGAACGTACTCGCGGCGCGCGGCTATATGGCCGTCAGCATTCAGCACGATCTGCCGACCGATGCTCCGCTCGTGACCAAAGTCGGCGAGCCTTATGTCGGCCGCCTGCCGGTCTATCAGCGCGGCGTCGCGAACATCGAATTCACCGTCGCGCAGATGGAGAAGATCCAGCCGAACGCGGATTACGGTCATCTGACCATGGTCGGCCATTCCAATGGCGGCGACATCTCGATGTATTTCGCAAAGATGCATCCTGAGGCAGTGAAGAAAGTCGTCACGCTCGACAATCTGCGCGTGCCGTTCCTCACCGAAGGCAAGTTCAAGATTCTCTCGTTCCGTTCGAAGGATCCTGTGTTCAAAGCCGATCCAGGTGTCGTGCCGGATGATGACACTTGTGAGCAGACCGGCATCACGGTGGTCAATACGGGCTTCCAGCATACCGACATGAGCGATCGCGGACCTGACAATGTGAAAACGTCGATCCAGGGTGTCCTCGACAAGTTCCTGGAAGACGACAGCAAGCTGGGGCCGGTGAATACCAACAAGATCGTTGTGCCGAAGCCCGGCCCCGTGGCGCAGGTCGCTCCTCCCATCAACTGAAGCCCTGATTGCAGGCAGTCCACGCCGGATGTGGTTCCGGCGGATTGCACGTTTGTGTGAAATAATTTCACTTGCTCTCGCCACATTTCATTGATGGCATGATTTCTGCTTGTTTTGATTCTCCCAGTTGCAAGCGAGGTGAAAGTCATGGTCGTCAGCAACTCTTTTCAATCTCCCGGTCTGGCCCCGTCGATGAAAGACCAGATCGCTCACATCATCAGCGACGATGAGTGCATGTCGCGTTTGGCGCGTGCCGTGGCCGAACACGACGACCGGCGATTGAACGAGGTAGCGCAACTCATCGGGCGGCTCGCAGTGCCGATCGAGTAGACCGGCTTCAAGCGGTTATTGACCGCTCTCCGATCGCGCTCCACATAAGACTCGCACCTAACTGCGAGATGTGATGACCCGCGATCCAACCATTCCGAAATCCGGCGAGAGGCCTGTTACGGCCAGGGGCGGAGCGGTACCGGACACACAGACCTCGGCCTCGGCTGACATCGCGGCCTTCGTTGCCAAGGCGCGCGCGATGACGCCGGGCAAGTCCGGCACAGGCCGCCTGATCTTCGCGCTCGACGCCACCATGAGCCGGCAGCCGACATGGGATATGGCGTGCGCGCTGCAGGCCGACATGTTCCGCGAAGCTGGCAGCATCGGCGGCCTGTCCGTTCGCCTTGTCTACTATCGTGGCCTGAATGAATGCCGCGCCAGCAACTGGATCACCGACACCGCACATCTTGCCAGACTGATGAGCAAGATCGATTGCCAGGGCGGGCAGACGCAACTTGGCCGCGTGCTCTCGGATGCGCGTCGCGAGGCTATCGATTCAGGCGTGCGCGCCATCGTGTTCGTCGGTGACGCGATGGAGGAGAACGTGGATGCGTTGTGCGCCACGGCCGGCGAACTCGGCTTGCTCAAGGTGCCGTGTTTCATGTTTCAGGAGGGCCACGATCCGGCGGCGGAAGCGGCGTTCCGCGAAATCGCACGACTGACCGGTGGCGCGTGGTGCCGCTTCGACATGGGCTCAGCGGCGCAATTGCGCGAATTGCTCCGCGCGGCGGCGGCTTATGCGGCCGGCGGGCGCGAGGCGCTGACGCGGCTGGCGAAGAATACATCGGGCGCGGCGGCGCTGCTCGGGCAGATGAAGTAAGTAAGCATGACCCGGAAAAGTGGAAACCGGTTTTCCGAATAGGTCATGCTCAACCTGCCGGACGGGCGCGGCGTTATTTCGCAATATGTCGACTTAACAAATCCCGGTATCACCCTAGATCAGGTATGCGTGTCAGTGACGTATCGCTGACGAACGACTTGCAAGGATGACCCGACCCCCATGCCGACCCTGATCGCAGGCATCGTCGCCGTCGCGTTGATCTACGTTGCCCTCAACGTCATCAAGGGCGCCGATCCAAAATGGCTCGCGAAAATCATCCGGGGCGGCGGAGGTGTGGTGACGCTGGCCGCGGCGCTGTTCATCGGGATCAGGGGCGAGCTCGCGGTCGCGATCCCGCTCGGCATTTTCGGCGCGGGCCTGCTGGGGTGGTCGCCGTTCGGCGCGCAACTCGGCTCAGCCTGGACTCAGTCCTGGGGCAACTACGGCCCCGGCGCGTGGAAATCAAAGGGGCAGAAGTCCCAGGTACGGTCCCAGTTTATAGAGATGACGCTCGACCACGACACCGGAGCGCTTGAGGGGCTTATTACCGCCGGATCCGAAGCGGGGCGTATGCTCGACGAATTCACGCTCGACGAACTCGTTGCGCTGGCGCGGGGGTTCGACGCGGAGAGCTGGGCGCTTCTTGAAAGTTATCTTGACCGCCGGTTTCCCGCCTGGCGTGAGCACACGCAGGGCGCAGGGGCAGGCGGGGGTGCCGGCGAGGATCGCCGTGCGACGTCGAGTGGAAAAATGACGGCGGAGGAGGCTTATCAGATCCTTGGCCTGAAGCCGGGCGCGGGGCGCGACGAAATCAGCCGGGCTCACCGAGGGCTCATGAAGAAACTTCATCCCGACCAGGGGGGCTCGACGTACCTCGCTGCTCGTGTGAACGAGGCCAAGGACACTCTTCTTCGCAATCATCGCTGACTCCAGCACGCAACATCACGCTACAAACTGCGAGCAGCCTTTCCGTCTCTGTCTTGAGTGCCCCTGCGGACGCCCGCCGTTGTCCGGCGTGATCGTTCCCGCAGTTAAGGTTTTAGAGACCAAATCTTGAAAAATGGTTGTCACGCGCAAGCGGAGCGCAAAAAGATAACTGGCAGAAAATACCGGCAAAGAAAAAGCCCGCGGCGGAACCGCGGGCTTTGTCTCGTTCAGTCTTTGATCGAACCGGCGATCAGTTCCGAATGGCGATGCAGGAAATGTCGGAGCGCTTCAGCGTGCGGCAAGCGGCTTCGGCGGAATCCTGATTGAGGCCAGCGAAGCGCGCGCGATACAACGTCTTGCTGCCTTTGGACACCGTCTCGGTAAATTGCTCGGCGTCGCTCAGCAGCTTGCTGGCACTGCCGCGTGCAGCGTCGAGACGTTTGCGAGCTTCGCTCTCACTGTCGAGCGCACCGACCTGAATGATCCAGCCTGAGCGGGCGATCGCCTTGATCGCTCCGTTCTGCTGCGTCGTCTGCGCGGGTTGCTGCTGAGCGGGTGCAAGCGCCGCCTGCTGAATGGGCTGCGGAGCAGGTTGCTGCTGCTGCGGTGCTGAAGATGTCTGGAGAGCTGCGGCCTGCGCGCCGAGCGTGGTAGGCGGTGTGCCGCGCGCAGGATCGGCATATGCCAACGTCTGTGCGTGAGGTGTCGATGAGGAAGAGGCGGGGACGGCGCCGATGATGCCCTGTCCGATCCCGTTGCTGGTGTTGGGCTGGGCGGGAAGCGGGGCGGGGAATTCGCTGCGCGTCTGCGCGTAGGTAGCAGGCCACGGTTCTGCGCGGCGTTCAACTTTAGGTTCAGCCGGAACCTCCGTCTTGATCTCCGCCTTGGCGACGACGGCCTTCGAGGTCTCGGCGACATCGGCCTTGGACGGCGCAGGAATGGCGCTGGTCGAGACCGGAGCAGGTGCGCTCGGCGCTGCGGAGGCAACCTTGGTCTGGCCCATTCGGACCTGCACGGTCTTGACGCGCACCGGTGTCATCGGCTCGGCCGATCCCGGAATGGTGGCGAGGGACTGCGATGAAATCACGCCGCTGGTGAGCGGAGCGGGAGCGGGCTTGTCTTGTGCGTCAGCGACGGGCTTCGCTGGTTCGGCCGCGGCTTTCGCCGGAGCGGATGATGCACGCGGCGTGGGGAGCGGAACAGGCTCCGGCGTGGTCGAGGCAACCTTGATCGCGCCCTGCGACTGAACCAACGGGGCAGGACGGGACTTGGCATCGATCTTGGTGTCGGTATCGCCGTCGGTCTCCGCACTGGCGAACTTGGTGTCGCCGCCACGTTCGGTGATCGCTGCGACAGTGCGGCGGGTTGCGGCCTCATCGAGATGTTCGGCGAGCAGGTTGCGCATGATGGCGTCGCGCGAACCGCCGCTGCGTCCGCCCATCACGACGCCAACCACAAAGCGGTTGCCGCGCTTCATCGAGGTGACGAGGTTGAAGCCGGAGGCGCGCGTGTAGCCGGTCTTGATGCCGTCCACGCCTTCGACGCGGCCGAGCAGCTTGTTGTGATTGCGGATCGAGCGTCCCTTGTAGTTGAACGCCTCGGTCGAGAAGTAGCGATAGTATTTCGGGAAGCGGTCCTGAATGGCGCGGCCGAGCGTGGCCTGATCGCGCGCGGTGGTGACCTGGTCGTCATCCGGAAGACCGGATGCGTTCTTGTAGACCGTCTTGCTCATGCCGAGCGCGCGCGCCTTGCGCGTCATCGCCTTGGCGAAATCGTCTTCATCGCCGGCAATCGCTTCTGCGATCACAACAGCGGCGTCATTGGCGGAGCGGGTCACGAGACCCTTGATGGCGTCCTCGACGCGGAGCGACTGACCGGGGCGAAGCCCGAGTTTGGTCGGCGCCTGCTGAGAGGCGTAGGCCGACACGTCCATCTGCGTATCGAGCTTCATCTTGCCGCTCTCCAGCTGCTCGAACAGCATGTAGAGCGTCATGATCTTGGTCAGCGATGCGGGGTGGCGCAGGCTGTCGGCACTGGTCGCCTGTAGCGTGCCGCCGGAATTGGCATCGACGATGATGGAAGAGAAAGCGGGGCTGTAACTGGGCGCGGCGGCGTGATGCGAGCGGTGCCGGTGACGGCGGCGGGCATCGGCGGTGTCGACTGTGAAGGCCACGGCCACGGAGATGGTGGCGACGCCGAGAAGGCAAAGACGAAGGGCGCGTGATGACGCCGACGATTTGACCCCAAGCATGAAATTCCCCGTCCGATTCCCAGTTTATTCGCCTCGTTCTGAGGCCAAATTTGGTCCGCGTGGCCGTTCTTTGTGGCCACGGCGTCCATGCGAAGTCGCTGCTCCTGACCCCGATTGGCCGGATGCTCGTTCATCCAGCTAAAGCATTGGAGCAGCGCCGCTTTTCGGATTCTCGACCGAATGCGAAGAGCGCAGGGAATCAAGTTAGGTGCCGACGGTTTCAAAAGGGTTAAGCAAGGGTTTCCGCGGCCCTCGGGATTTGTCTTGGATTTAAGACATTTGTGCGACGCACCAGATTCTTGACAAATTTTGTGCAATGCGGCATGGTTGGGGCGTGGTTAGGGAGCCGGGTACCTCCCGGCATTGCAGGTTTTAAGTCTGGGAAAGGACTCGTAATGGCTCAAGTTGAGGACATTCAGAAGTACGGCAAAGAGCAGTTCGATGCCGCCGTGGCGTCGGTCAATACTTTTTCGAGCGGAATCCAGTCGATCGCAAATGCCTATGGCGAATACGCCAAGAAGTCGTTCGAAGACACCAAGGCCTTCGTTGAGAAGCTCTCCGGCGTGAAGTCGGTTGAGAAGGCCATCGAGGTTCAGACCGAATTCGCAAAGACCTCTTACGAGACGTTCGTCGCCGAGTCGCAGAAGATCGGCGAACTCTACGGCGATCTCGCCAAGCAGGCATTCAAGCCTTTCGAGACCTTTGTCGCCAAGGTCACCCCGACCACGCACTGATCTTGCGGCTCTCCACCAAAGAAAAAGCCCGGCTCGACGCCGGGCTTTTTTAATGGTCGCGCTGTGGGCTTTATTTCGCGACGCGCAGCTTCGAGAGCGAGGAGCCGATCGAACTAAACGCAGCGTTGATGCCGCTGGAGGTTGTGGTCGAGAAGTAGTTGCCGTTACCGCTCGCGCAGTAAGACATGACGCTCGATGTAGCACTGCCGTCGGTATTCACCTGGATCGTATAGATCTGGATGCCCGAAGCCTTAGCGTTGTCACAGAGCAGCTTCTGACGGGCATCGATGCAAGGCACATTCCCCGGCTGGCAGTTATATTGCGTGTTGCCGTTGCCATAGCTGGGCCAGCGATCCTGGGTGTTGTCGCCGTCGGACAGCAGAATGATGACCTTGTTATATTTATAGTTGGTATCTTCGGCCGGCGCGTTCAATGGCGACTGTTGAAGCAGGGACAGCCAGGCCCAGGCCACGCCGATAGCTTGATTGGTGCCGCCGTTTGGCTGCATTGCATCAATGTTGTTCTTGAGCGTCGTCCAGTCATAACTCAGCGGCGTGATCTGTTGAGGGCACGCGTTATATTGTTCAGTAGGAAACAGCGTTGCGCTCACCGCCGTGTTGGGAGCTGTGCTGGTCGTGTCGTTGTCCTGATCGCGGTCGGTGACACAGCCGTTCCAGTTGTTATGGCTTGCGACCGTCCAGGTCCCACTGTTGCTCTGACAACTGCTCTTCGTCGTCGGACGGGACTTTCCGGAGTAATTGTTGCATGTGCCGTTGTTCTCATCCCACGTATCCGACTGACCGCTCCATTTGAGCCAGGTTGCATTCTGGTTGGTGCTGCCGACATTGACGTCCTTGGCGAACGGAACGATGGAGACATAAACGTCACCGTTGGTTTTTGCCGCGGCAGTCAGCGTGTCGATCAGGCTCTTGGCGGACGCTTTCAGGGCAGTCATCTTTCCCGACTGAGACATCGAGCCTGTGTTGTCCAGCGCCAGCGCCACGCGCAGCTTGGTCGTGCCCCAGACCGTGGTCGCACTCGTGCCGAACTCTAGGCTCGGAAAGCCCACGACTTTCATGAAGTCGGTTGGCATCTGGCCCGAGCCGGTGATGACGATCTGCGAACCGTTGGCCGTGCTGTTGGTGTAGACTGCATTCACGACGATGTTCTGCACCTCGGGATGGTTGTAGAGTGCATTGAAATAAGCTTGCGCCTGTTGATTGATTTGCGAGGCGCTCATGCTGTTCGTCGCGTCCTTGGAAATCATCAGCGCGGCGGTATCGAGGGCTGCCTGCATGGCGGTGCGGGCGTTGTTGACGCGGGAATAATCGATCGCGCCGCCCACGAAGCCCAGCAACGGAACGACAGCAATGGCAAACATCACCGCGACGTTGCCGCGTTCGGCGCGACGGAAACGTGCGACGGAACTGTGGACCCGACTGAAGATCGATGCACCGGCCATGACGTCACCAGAAGAATGAGGTTCTGGGACGCGGGATAGGCTGTAGGCGTGAAGAGGTAGTAAAATGCTGCGGAGAATAACGGGTACACCCGAGGAGAAGGCGTTCGCCGACGCCGGAGTTGCGTCTTCACCGTAAAGGTCGGGTTGCCCGCTTCGTTCAAATTTTATCGATTCACCCGCTGACTGGGCGGTGGCTGAAGGGCGGGAACGCTTGAAAATCGATACAATGTTCATGGCTGGCACCCAAAAATAGGTCATGCCATGTCGTAGGCGGGGGCCGATGAAGGGGCGGTAAAAGTTGCCGCCAATCTACGTAAAATGCCCCATAAAGTGCTCGCTTCCGTCCCTTATCGATGCATATCCCCAACCGCGCCTCAACGGCATGCGGCGAAATTGGCGCGATTTTCCCGCACTTGCGTTAACCACAGGCAGCGCTCCGAACACGGCGAGGTCGCTTGTTCGTCCCGGTTTCGGCAGGTAACGGCATGCTTGCGGGCGGGCCAATCGCGACCCATATTGTTAATGTGATCCGGGGCGCTTTTGCTGCCTGCAGGTCGATCTTCTGTGGGGATTTCGAACTCTCAAGCCATGCTGCAATTGTCTTCATATCCGGAACCAGCCGCGGCGCCAGCAATGTCCGGCGAGCCAACCACCAGCGTCAGCCCGCGAATGAGCAAGGATGACGACGGTAACGGCGGGCGGGGCGGTCCGAGCACCTCTGTCATCACCAAGGTTAAGCCGAAAACCAAGCGGCCGAACTTGTATCGCGTTTTGATCCTGAACGACGATTACACTCCCATGGAGTTCGTTGTTCACGTTCTAGAGAAATTCTTCAACAAGGACGTTGAAGCCGCGACCACGATCATGTTGCATGTGCATCATCACGGCATCGGCGAATGCGGCGTTTTTACATATGAGATCGCCGAAACCAAAGTGACGCAGGTGATGGACTTTGCGCGAAAACACCAACATCCTTTGCAATGCGTGATGGAAAAGAAGTAGCATTTGAGTCCGATCCGGCATGGGAACCGGATTGGTGAACGACAAGACAGGTTGCAGGAACTGATCAAGCCGGACCGGACGACAAACGATCAAGTAGGAGTGGCGGGGGCCATAAGGGACGCGAATGCCGACTTTCTCTCAGAGCCTTGAACAATCCCTGCACCGCGCGCTGGCGATAGCAAACGAGCGGCATCATCAGTATGCGACGCTTGAGCACCTGCTGCTTTCGCTGATCGACGACTCCGACGCCGCCGCGGTCATGCGCGCATGCAGCGTCGACCTCGACAAGCTGCGCGGCAGTCTGGTCAATTATCTCGAAACCGAATTCGAAAATCTGGTGGCTGAAGGCGCGGATGATGCCAAGCCGACGGCCGGATTCCAGCGCGTCGTGCAGCGCGCGGTGATTCACGTGCAGTCATCCGGCCGTGAGGAAGTCACCGGCGCCAATGTGCTGATCGCGATCTTCGCGGAGCGCGAAAGCCATGCGGCGTATTTCCTGCAGGAGCAGGACATGACCCGCTACGATGCGGTGAACTACATCAGCCACGGTATCGCGAAGCGTCCCGGTGTGTCCGAGGCGCGGCCTGTGCGCGGCGTCGATGAGGAAGCCGACACCAAGGGCAATGAGGATTCCAAGAAGAAGGGTGAGGCGCTCGACACTTATTGCGTCAACCTCAACAAGAAGGCGCGCGACGGCAAGATCGATCCGGTGATCGGCCGCAATGCCGAGATCAGCCGCGCCATCCAGGTGCTGTGCCGCCGCCAGAAGAACAATCCGCTGTTCGTCGGCGAAGCCGGCGTCGGCAAGACCGCGATCGCGGAGGGCCTCGCCAAGCGCATCGTCGATAGCGAAGTTCCGGAAGTGCTGGCGGCTGCGACGGTGTTCTCGCTCGACATGGGCACGCTCCTCGCAGGCACGCGCTACCGCGGCGATTTCGAAGAGCGCCTGAAGCAGGTCATCAAGGAACTGGAAGCGCATCCCAATGCGATCCTGTTCATCGACGAAATCCATACCGTGATTGGCGCCGGCGCAACGTCGGGCGGCGCGATGGATGCATCGAATTTGCTGAAACCGGCGCTGGCTTCCGGCACGATCCGTTGCATGGGTTCGACGACCTATAAGGAATATCGCCAGCACTTCGAGAAGGATCGCGCACTGGTGCGCCGGTTCCAGAAGATCGACGTCAACGAGCCGACGGTCGACGATGCCATTGGCATCCTCAAGGGTCTGAAGCCGTATTTCGAGGACTATCACAAGCTCAAATACACCAATGAGGCCATCGAGGCCGCGGTGAATCTGTCTGCGCGCTACATCCACGACCGCAAGCTGCCGGACAAGGCGATCGACGTGATCGACGAGTCGGGCGCTGCGCAGATGCTCGTGCCTGAGAATAAGCGCAAGAAGACCATCGGCATCAAGGAAATCGAAGTGACCATCGCGACGATGGCGCGGATTCCGCCGAAGTCGGTCTCCAAGGATGATGCCGAGGTGCTCAAGCATCTCGAGCAGACCTTGAAGCGCACGGTGTTCGGTCAGGACAAGGCCATCGAGGCGCTGGCCGCTTCGATCAAGCTCGCCCGCGCGGGCCTGCGCGAACCGGAAAAGCCCATCGGCTCTTACCTGTTCTCGGGGCCGACCGGCGTCGGCAAGACCGAAGTCGCGAAGCAACTTGCGGCGTCGCTCGGCGTGGAGCTGATCCGCTTCGACATGTCGGAGTACATGGAGCGGCACACCGTATCGCGCCTGATCGGCGCGCCTCCGGGCTATGTCGGCTTCGACCAGGGTGGTCTCCTGACCGACGGCGTGGACCAGCATCCGCATTGCGTGGTGCTGCTCGACGAAATCGAGAAGGCGCATCCGGATCTCTACAACGTGCTGTTGCAGATCATGGATCACGGCAAGCTGACCGACCACAACGGCAAGCAGGTCAACTTCCGTAACGTCATTCTGATCATGACGACCAATGCGGGCGCGGCCGACATGGCGCGGCAAGCGTTCGGCTTCACGCGGACGAAGCGGGAAGGCGACGACCACGAGGCGATCAACCGCCAGTTCGCGCCGGAGTTCCGCAACCGTCTCGATGCCATCGTGTCGTTCGGACATCTGAACACCGATGTGATCGGAATGGTGGTCGAGAAGTTCGTGCTTCAGCTCGAAGCGCAGCTTGCGGATCGTGATGTCACCATCGAACTATCCGAGGCCGCCAAGGCCTGGTTGATCAAGGAAGGCTATGACGAGCAGATGGGTGCGCGGCCGATGGCGCGCGTCATCCAGGAACACATCAAGAAGCCGCTAGCGGATCAGGTTCTGTTCGGCGAGCTGAAGGGTGGCGGCCATGTGCGCGTCATTCTCGCCAAGGACGACGCGGGCGCGGACAAAATCAGCTTCGAATATGTCGAAGGCCCGGTCACGCCGAAGCCCGAGAAGCTGCCGGGTGCCCGCAAGCGCACCGCGCCGCGCAAGCCGAAGGGCGGCGGCGGTGGTGACGGCTCGGCGAAGCGCCCGCTCGTGAAGGCCTGAGCACGCAAGCCATTGTTTGAGAAACCCGGCGATCATGCGATCGCCGGGTTTTTCTTTGCGCGCGTTGCGGGAAAATCAGAGCCGCTTCAGCGCGGCGATGATCGGTTCGAGTTTGGCGTTGACGGCTTTGCCTGCCTCGGAGGCGACGGTGAGCGCGGCGAATACGGCCAGCGCTGTCACGAGGACATATTGCGCCGTCGCCAAGGCGATCAACGGCCTCAGCAATGCACGGCCCATTCGCTGAACGCCATTGCTGCGCTGTTGCGTCAGCAAGTCTGTCTGAAGGTGAGAAGCGGCGTCAGCATCCAGGGGACGGGCGGGCTCATTCTCCGCGTGCGGTAGGTTCGTCTCGCCGGTTTCTGTACGGATGTCAGACGACTCTGCAGACGTGATGCCGTGCAGCGCGCCGGCCGGCGATGAACCGATTTCGTTGACCGTGAGCACGCCGCTTATCCCTGTGGTTTCATTGTTTGCTAACCTTAAGCGGGCGGTGGAGGCGAGGCCATGACGCGAGCTGGAAAGGCCTTGTTAAGGTAAACGTCTCTGCTTGCAGATCCCCTGACGTGTTCACCCGATGGATCACGGACTTTCGGCAAACCTCACCAAGCGCGGAGCTTTTTGGGGTCGTCCGATGGTCTTCGTTGCGCCGATCCGCTTTTCGACACTCTTGTCTGACATGTTTTTGGGATGAAGCGACGGTTTCCGGTGAAGTGGCTGACGTGTCTGGTCGTCGGCGTGGCGCTGACGGCGGCCGCACAGATGGCGCGCGCTGACGATCCGGTCCCGCCCACTGCGGCTGCACCTGTTGCGGCTCCTCAAACATCCGAGCCGAAATCCGATGAGAAGCCGCAGGACCGGGGCGGCGCTGCGGTCTCAGCACCATCGCCAATACCCGCACCTGAAGCAAAGCCAGCGGCGGAGGCGCCGCCACCTTCGACTGCGCCGCCGGATTCGACGGCGAAAGACGCTGGAACGCGCGAAGCGATGTGCCTGATGATCGAGTCGGCAGCATCCGCTCATGGTCTGCCGCTTGAATTCTTTGCCCGCGTCATCTGGCAGGAAAGCCGATTTCAACCCGATGCAGTGGGCCCGGTGACGCGTAACGGTCAGCGCGCGCAGGGCGTCGCGCAGTTCATGCCGGGGACTGCCAATGAACGCCGTCTGCTCGACCCGTTCGATCCGGTGCAGGCATTGCCGAAGTCGGCCGAGTTCCTGAGCGAGTTGCGCGAACAGTTCGGCAATCTCGGTCTCGCCGCGGCGGCTTATAATGCAGGACCGCGCCGCGTGCAGGAGTGGCTTGCCGGCACCGGCTACATGCCGTCCGAAACGCGTAACTATGTCTATGCGATCACCGGTATGTCGGTGGATGACTGGGCGGCGGCGGGCAAAAACGGCACGATCAAGGATCGCGCGCCGCCGGCTGGGTGCCGCGAACTGATGGCGCTGCTGCAGCGTGCGCCGAATCCGTTCGTGACCGAGCTTGCGCAGCGGGTGAAGCTTGGCGCCGATGCCCCGTGGGGCGTGCAGCTCGCAGCCGGATTCTCGCGCGATCGGGCACTGGCGATGTATGCCCGCTCCATGAAGCGCCTGAGCGCGGTGATCGGCGACCGCGATCCAAGCCTGTTGAGTTCGATTTTCCGAAGCCGAGGCACGCGTCCGTTCTATCAGGTGCGGATCGGGACCGACACGCGCCCGGCCGCCAACGATCTTTGCGACAAGATCAAGCGGGCGGGGCAGGCGTGCATCGTCCTAAAGAACGCGTAGGGGCCCGGTTAACGCTGACGCGGCGTCTGAGCGACGCAAGCGGGCGGATACGAGGAATCTCTTGCGACGGTTAACGGCGCGGCCTGACTTCGTGTTTAAAGAAGTCCAATAATTGCAGGCATAACTTTCATTCCGCATCAAAAATTTATGCTCAACGAAATGCTAACGCGATCGCGATGATTTTCCTTTAATTTTTGTGAAACCGTTTTCCAATCATCTGGCCGGGCGCTGCGGAAAATTCCTCCGCGACTGCTCGGGAGGTTGTCGTGTTGATTTTTCTAATTACCGGTCTTGCATTTGCGGCCCTGTGCGTACTCGGCACGCTCTCGTCGTCGGTGCGCGAGCCGTCCATCTGATTTTGAGTTCGCCGCTGCCTTTGGAGCGTGGTCACGCGGCCTGCCGCGCATGTGCAATGCGCGATTCTGTCCTTGACGGCAGGGCCATTTCACCCGCGTGATGAATCGAACGATTCATCCGGTATTTCGTCCTCTTGGCACTTCCCGCCCTCGATTCCCCGAAATGGCAAAGCACGGCCGCGGCGTTCGCGTTCGGTGTAAAGTCAGCGTTGTCGTCAATTCTGGCGCTGGTGCTATTCGGCACCTTTATCGGCGTCGGCGCGTTCGCGCATGACACCGGCTTTACGCTCGGCTGGGCGGTGGCCAGCACTGTGCTGGTCTGGGCCGGTCCCGCGCAGATCATCCTGATTTCGACATCGCACGCCGGGGCGACGCTGCTGGAATCCGCGCTGGCCGTGACCATCAGCGCGATCCGCCTGTTGCCGATGGTGGTGACGGTGCTGCCAATGGTGCGCACGCCGAAGACCAGGATGTATCAGCTCGCGCTGCCAGCGCATCTGACCGCCATCACGGTGTGGGTCGAGAGTTTCCGTCTTCTGCCGCATGTGCCCCGCGAGCGGCGGATCGCGTTCATGAACGGGCTTGGCGGCGGGCTGGTACTTCTGAGCAGTCTTGCGACAATGATCGGCTACGGCCTTGCGGCAAACTTGCCGCCGCTGCTGTCTGCGGGAATTCTTGCGCTGACGCCGCTGACTTTCCTGCTGTCGACCGCGCGCAATGCGCATCGGCTGGTGGACAAGCTTGCGCTGGCACTCGGGCTCGCCCTTTTTCCGCTGGTGCAACTGCTGCAAACCGGCGTCGACATCATGATTTGCGGCGTCACCGCCGGAACCATCGCCTATGGCGTCCATCGCTGGCGGAAGCGCGCATGACCGGATTTCTTGGCGATGGGCATGCGATCGCGTTGTTGCTGTTCGCGGGTTTTCTCTCGAATGAGGTCTGGCGCGTGCTCGGCCTCGTGATCGGCGGCGGCATCGACGAGGGTTCGGAGTTTCTGGTCTGGGTGAGGGCGGTTGCCACCGCGATCCTCGCCGGCGTTATCGCGCAGATCCTGATTTCACCGCCCGGTGCGCTGGCGACGGTGCCGGATGTCGTGCGCTACGGTGCGGCTGTGGCAGGCTTCGCGGTGTATCTGGCCGCGCGAAAATCGGTTTTCGCCGGCGTGGTCGCAGGCGAAATCGTCGTTCTCGGCGGAAAATGGTGGATGGGTTAGGGGCATGATCCCGAAAAGTGGGAACCGGTTTTCGGAATAGATCATGCCCTGAAAAAGCGCGGCCAAACCCGTGGGCAACGCTTCCTGGTGGTCAGTCCTTCAACGCGGCGATCAGCCGTGTGGCGTGATCTTCCAGCACTTTGACGTCTTCCTTGCGGGAGGCCGGCGGCAACAGTGCGATGCCCTCGACGCGCGGCATGACGTGCACGTGGAGATGGAACACGACCTGTCCGCCGGCGTGCTCGCTGAACTGCTGCAACGTGATGCCGTCGGCGTTGAAAGCCTTCTTGCCGGCGATGGCGATTTTCTTCGCGGTGCGGATGACATGCGCAAAACTCTCGGGATCGACGTCGAGAATGTTGCGTGCCGGCGCCTTCGGGATCACCAGCGCGTGGCCCGGCGAGCGCGGCATGATATCGAGAAATGCGAGGGTATGTTCGTCCTCGTAGACCTTGTGGCACGGCAGTTCGCCGCGGAGGATTTTCGCGAAGATATTGTTGGGATCGTAGGCGGTCATGGGCACTCTCGAAATGAACTGGCCGAACAATCGCCGCCCGGCGCGGCCCGGTCAAGCCGGGTTGTTGTCGCTGTCGTGCATGTCAGGGGTTCGTCGTGCGTTCTGGTATGCCGGTTGCGATCTCGTCGATCCTGTCGGCGAGGTCCGTCAAGTCGCGATGAAGACTATCGAGTGCGAAGGCGAGGCCGAAGGTTCGCCCCACTGCGTTGAAATCGAGCGGGCGCATCACACCGGATTGCCGCAATCCGCTGAATGTTTCCGTGAACGCGAGATAGACCGACGACACGTCATTCCGTGACACAACGGTGACGGCATTGAGCGCGGTTGCACATCGGCTCGTCAGTTCGGCTTCTGCGCGCAGCAGGCACGCCGCCGCCGGTGCAAGGGCCGAGGCGATCTGGGCGGAAAGGGGTTCTCGAAGCATGTTGCCGATGGCGACGAGATCGTTGCGGATCCGCCAGAGTGTGCGGGGAACCGCGGCAGGAATGCGATGATCGGCAAGACGCGAGGCCCGCTCCCTGTCGGCGTCTTTCATCGCCTGTTCGACGGCCATCAGCGCCTGCCGCAAGGCCGGATGTTCGGTGGAGGGCACCAGCGCCTCGCCGCGTTCGAGCGCATCCGCCTCCGACGAGAGCAGTCTCTGTATGCGTGTCAGCACGGCCACTGAGCGGGTCACCACGACGGCATGGGACCGCGCAGGAAATATCAGCACCATCGCCAGCACGCCGATCAGGCCGCCCAATCCGATTTCGATGATGCGGTCGATGACGAAATGTTCGACCTGCGCGCCGGCAGGCTCGGTCAGCAGCATGATCGCTGCCGTGACCGGAGCAACCCGCAGTTGGGGACGAATGGCCGCGCCCCATACGGTGGCGCAGGTCACGAGCACGAGGGCGATACCGATTCCGAGCGAGGTGTTCGAATGAAACGCAGCCGCCAGCCCGCCGAGAACGGCGCCGGCGAGCGTGCCGATCATCCGCTCCGTTGCCGCGCCGAGCGTACCTCCGATCGAGCCCTGCATGACAATCAGCACGGTGAACACCGCCCAATAGCCCTGTTGCAGGCCGAGAAGTCTGTAGGCGATGTAGGCCACCCCGGCGGCGATGGTGACGCGAAAGGTCTGGCGCAGCTCAGGAGCGCGGCGCGTCAGGAATTCGCGGGTGCTGGTGGCGATTGAACTCAAGGTGCGTCCGTGACTGCTCATGTGATGAGTCTGCGGCTTCAGGTTAGGCCGCCTGTGGCGCGGTCACAACGCCTCGGGTGCGTCAGTCGTCGGTCTCCGGCTTGCGGAATGGGCCGGCCTCGGTCAGTTCGCGCACCGCCTCCTGCACGTAGTTGCGCTCGTGCTTGAGATAGTCGTGTATGGCGCGGCGCAGCGCCGGATCGGCGATGTAGTGGGCCGAGTAGGTGGTTTGCGGCAGGTAGCCGCGTGCGATCTTGTGTTCGCCCTGGGCGCCGGCCTCGACGCGCTTCAGCCCGCGCCGGATCGCGAAGTCGATGGCCTGATAGTAGCAGACCTCGAAATGCAGGAACGGATGTTGCTCGATGGCGCCCCAGTGGCGGCCGAACAATGTGTCCGATCCGATGAAATTGATTGCGCCGGCGATCCATCGGCCTTCGCGCTTGGCCATCACCAGCAGCACGTCTTTTGCCATCGTCTCGCCGATCTGGGTATAGAACGCGCGGGTGAGATAGGGCCGGCCCCATTTGCGCGAGCCGGTCTCCATGTAGAACTCAAAAAACGCGTCCCATGCGTCGGGCGTGATGTCGTCGCCGGTCAGGGGATGAATGGTGATGCCATTGGTGAGCGCGTGGCGGCGCTCACGGCGGATCGCCTTGCGATGGCGTGACGCCAGTGTGGCAAGAAAATCCTCGAAGGTGCCGTAATTGTCGTTGCGCCAGTGAAACTGTTGATCGGTGCGTTGCAGGAATCCGTGCTTGGCAAGAAACGCCCATTCGTCTTCGCGGGCGAAGGTGACGTGCACCGACGACGCATGGGTCACATCGCACAGCGCGACCAGTCCGCTCGCAAGCGCCTCGCGGACGCGCGCGGCATCGGGACCGTTACGCACCAGCAGGCGAGGTCCAGTGGCCGGCGTGAATGGAACGGTGGCTTGCAGCTTCGGATAATAGCTTCCGCCCGCGCGGGCGTAGGCGTCAGCCCAGCCGTGATCGAACACGTATTCGCCCTGCGAATGATTTTTCAAATAGCTGGGCACGATGCCGACCGCTTGGCCGCCCATCCGCGCCACCAGATGGCGCGGCGCCCAGCCGGTGCGCGCAATGGCTGAACCGGAGGCTTCCAGAGCCGAGAAAAAGGCATGCGAGACGAAGGGGTTGTAAACGCCCTCTGACTGGGCGCACGCATTCCACTCGTCGGCCGTGATCTGGCCGATCGAGGAGACCGCTTCAAGGGTGATCTCGCAAGGATCCGTCAAAGGGTAGGGGCACCGTGGCCGTGAGAAAACCGAAACCGCTCAGCAGTATAGATCGGCCTTTGTGCGGATGACTTCAAGTGTTTGGCATCGCACTTTCCGGCTACGGAATGAAACCCTCGAAGGTCATCTGATCGGCATAACGGGCGGTGCGCGTGCGCTGCTCCGGTGTCCGCACGGTCCAGGTTATGAGCGCACAGCCGAAGGCGTTGCGCGCGATCCAGGGTGCTAGCGCAGGCAGATCATCGACCCGATAGCTGACGAAATGCGGCTGTGTGCGGAAGGCGTGACGCAAGTTGGTCATCTCGCGGGTTTTCTCGGGTGGCAACTGCTTCCATTCGCCCTCGGTGTAGTGCCGTTCGGCCACGATGCCACGCGTCAGATTCGGCATCAGCTTGCGGATCGCCACCACCTGCTCGGGATCGAACGACATCGCCACCACCGGCCCGCTGTAGGAGGCCAGCACCTCGGCCATCCGTTTCACCAGCGTTCGATTGCCGTCGAAGCGGCTCTTCACCTCAAGCACAAGCGGCACGCGCCCGGCAACGCGCGCGCAAAGATCGCCGAGCGTCATCATGTGCTCGGCGGTGTGCTTGAATCCCACCTGCTTGAGTTGGGCGGCGGTCAACGACAAGAGTTCGCCGCTGCCTTGCGTCAGACGGCCCAGTTCATAGTCGTGATGCACCATCGCCTCGTTGTCGGCGGAGGGTTGCAGATCGACCTCGATCGCGAAATTGCCGGCAACAGCGGCGTCTATCGCCGACGGCATGTTCTCGATGATGCCGCGCGCGCGATCGTGCAGGCCGCGATGAGCAATCGGCCGCGCCGTCAGCCAGTCGGGCGCGCGGAAAGACATGGGATCAGGCTACCTCGAACACGCCTTCGACTTCCACTGCGGCGTCGGAGGGCAGGGCGGCGACGCCGACCGTCGTGCGTGCATGGCGACCCTTGTCGCCGAATGCGGCGACCATCAGATCCGATGCGCCGTTCAGCACCTTCGGCCCGTCGAGAAAATCCGGTGTCGCGTTGACGAAGCCGCCGAGGCGAACAACGCGCGCGACCTTATCGAGATCGCCGAGCGCCATCTTGACTTGGGCCAGCAAATTGATCGCGCAACCGCGTGCAGCCTCAGCACCTTGCTCGATGGTCACGCCCGCGCCGAGCTTGCCCTTTGCGATCAGCTTACCTTCGGGAGTGTTGCAAACCTGACCGGAGACGAACAGCAGATTTCCGGTGCGCACGAAGCCGACATAGTTCGCCACCGGTGGGTTGGGCTCATGCAGTGTAATGCCCAACTCGTTCAACTTCTGCTCGACCGTTCCCGCCATGTTTGTCCTCGTTGGGTGATTGTTGTTTGTAAATCCGTCAGATGCCGCGTCCTATGTCGCCCAATGAGCGGACACATGCAAGCACCGCAAATTCAATAGCGGTCCAGCGCGGCTATGCCGCGCGGGCGTGGTCGTGTCCCTCACAGGCCGCGACTTCGACCGTGACGTGGCTCAAGCCGTGAAGCGCCGCCAGACGCTGTTTGTAGACGGCAAGGGCTTGCGGCCGGTCGGTGACAATCGAGATAATCGCGGCCCGGTGCCCGGGCCCGATCTGCCACAGATGGAGATCGGAAATCCTGTCTCCATCGATTTCGACAAGCTGCCGAATTTTGTGTTCGGCCTCCCGATCCGGAACAACGTCGATCAATACGGCGCCTGCGTCGCGGATGAGGCTGTAAGCCCAGCTTGCGATCACGCATGCTCCGACAAAGCCGACGACGGGATCGATCCAGACCCAATTGAAGGCGCGCGCGGCAAAGAGCCCCGCGATGGCGAGAACCGATGTCGCGGCATCGGCCAGCACATGCACATAGGCGGCTCTCAGATTGTTGTCACGATGATGCCCGTGGTGGCCGTGATCGTGACGGTCATGGTCGTCGTGATGGTCATGATGACCATGGGCATGATGGTGATGGCTGTGATCTTCGCGCAGGAGCCACGCGCATATCAGATTGATCGCCAGTCCCAATCCTGCGATTGCGATGGCTTCGCCGTAGGCGATGGGGACCGGATTTGCGACGCGGACGATGCTCTCATAGGCAATCGCCAGCGCGATCATCGCGAGCACAACCGCGCTTGTGAATGCTGCCAGTTCGCCGAGCTTGCCGGTGCCGAATGCGAATCTCGGATCGTGCATATGACGCCGCGCATATCGATATGCCAGCGCGGCGATGCCGATGGCCGCGGCATGGGTGGACATGTGCCAGCCGTCGGCGAGCAGCGCCATCGAGCCGAAGACGGTGCCGCCGATGATCTCGCCGGTCATCATGGCGAGGGTCAGGCCGACGACCAGCCAGGTGCGCCGCTCGTTGCGCTCATGTGCCGCGCCGAGGAAGGCGTGGTCGTGCGTCCAGTTGCTGAGAGAATGCGAATGCATATTCCACCTGCGGGTGTGTGTTCAGGTTGTCTCGTCCGAGTGTACAACAGGGGACGGTCCGGGTCTTGTGCCACCGGACTGGAGCGCATGGAACCCTCAAAAAAGGCTCATTTTTCACATCAGTTTGAGAAATTCTGTCACATGACGCCGGTTGCGGCTCCATGTGCCGGTTAATATGGGTTCGATTCGAACATTGAAGGAGACGTTATGCGTCGCGCGCTGCCCCGGATTTCAGGATCGCTTGCCTTGCCGATGATGCTGTCGGCCGCACTGTTCGCACCGGGCATCGGCAGGGCACAGGCCGCGCCGAGCGTTTCGTTTCTCGCCCATCAGGCGGTCTATGATCTGAGCCTCAAGTCGTCGCGCGGTAACGCCAGCGTCAGCAATGCGCGTGGCCGCATTTTGTATAACTTCGCCGGCAGTGCCTGCGAGGGCTACACCACCGAATTTCGGCAAGTCTCGCAAATCGATACCGGCGAGAACAAGACCACGATGAGCGATCTGCGCTCGACCAGTTGGGAAGACGCCGAAGGCAAGAGCTATCGGTTCAAGATCGAGACCCGCATGAACGAGGCGGACGTCACCTCCGTCGATGGCGTTGCAGAGCGTGACGGCAAGACCATCAAGGTCAAGCTGAAGCAGCCGACAGCCAAGACATTCACCATCGATGGCGCGGTGTTTCCGACCGAGCAGGTGAGGTTGATCATCGAGGCTGCGCGCGAGGGCAAGTCGCTGCTCGAACTCGTTGTCTACGATGGATCGGATGACGGCGAGAAGGTTTACAACACTCTCACCGTGATCGGGCAGCCCATCCCGGGTACCAAGGCGCCGGCCGCACCGGATGCGACCAGCGGCAACGCCACACTCAAATCCCAGACACGGTGGCCGGTCACCGTGAGCTACTATGATCGTGCGGCGCAGTCCAAGTCCGGCGAGCAGACACCGGTTTACGCCATGTCGTTCGAACTGTACGAGGACGGCGTTTCCCGCGCGCTGGTGCTGGACTACAACGATTTCGTCATTGCCGGTGCAATGGGCAAGATCGACGTCAAGGAAACCAAGCCTTGCAAGTAGGCCGGTGGGCGGGCCTCACTCCGCCTTCGCCGGACCGTCATACGCAATCCCGCGCATCACCGCGGCATTGCCGAATTTCTTGCGGACGTCGTCCATCGCGCGTTCAGCGTGGGCGGAGCGCTGATCGAGCAAATCCTGGTCGTCGGCTTCGGCGCCGGGTTTCAGCGCGCTGACGCCAGCGCCGATCAGCCTGAATGCGGTGCCGTCGATCTCGCGGCTCAGCATCTCGCGCACAGTGGCGAAAATGCGCGTCGCCAACTGCGTCGGCACCGCGATGGATTGCGAGCGGGTGCGCTGCCTGAAGTCCGCGGTCTTGAGCTTCAACGTGATGGTCGAGCCGGACAGATCCCCGCTCTTGAGACGCGAGGAGACGCGCTCGCATAGCCGCCACAGGATCTTCTCCAGCGTCGCGAAATCCCGCACGTCGATTTCCAGCGTCGTTTCATTCGAGATCGTCTTGGCGCCGCGATCCGCAACCACCTTGCGATCGTCGATGCCGCGCGCCAGCCGCCACAGCCGCCGCCCTTCCGGGCCGAACTGTTTCATCAGGTCGGTCTCGTCGGCACCCTGCAAGTCCTTGATGAGACGAAAACCGCGTTGCGACAGTTTCTCCTGCGAGGCGGGGCCGACGCCGTAGATGAAGCCGACCGGTTTGTCGGCAAGCATTGCGCGCGCATCTTCCTGATCGAGCACGGCGAAGCCACGCGGCTTGTCGAGGTCGGAGGCGATCTTGGCCAGGAACTTGTTTACGGACAGGCCGACCGACACGGTGATGCCGATCTCGCGCTCCACCTTTGTGGCGAACCGCGCCAGCACCTTGGCGGGAATCATGCCGTGTACCAGCGTGGTGCCGCTGAGGTCGAGAAACGCCTCATCGATGGAGAGCGGTTCGACCAGCGGCGTCAGCGCCATCATCGCCTGGCGAACTTCGCGGCCAACACGAGCATATTTTGCCATGTCGGGACGCACCACGATCGCGGAGGGGCAGAGATCGAGCGCCTTGAACATGGGCATCGCCGAGCGCACGCCGTAGGTGCGCGCGATGTAGCAGGCTGCCGAGACGACGCCGCGCTTGCCGCCGCCGATGATGACCGGCTTGTCGGCGATGTCCGGGTTGTCGCGCTTCTCTACGGTCGCATAGAACGCATCGCAATCGATATGGGCGAGCGTCAGCGCTGCGAGTGTCCGATGCCGGACGAGGCGGGGCGAGCCGCAGTCCGCGCAGCGCATCGTCTTTGCCGCGGCGTCCGTCAGGCAGTCGCGGCAGAAACCCGGCGAAACGGCTGGCAGACGATCGTTCATGTTACTCCCAGCGCGGGTCCAGCACCTCGCGCGCGTTTGTGACAGCCTGCGGCGTCAGTTGCGAGGCGTCGGCGAAGGCTTTCACGGTTGCGTCATCGCGCACGATGAAATCGAGCACGCCCGCGAGGAACTTCGGGTCGGTGGCGGCGGTACGCAGTGTTTGCGGACCGATACCGCTCTCTGTCAGGAACAACCCTAGCCGTTCAGGGTCCGAGGCCAGGAACGAAAGCGCCTGAATCGCAACAAATTCAGCAACTTCCTGAGGGTTTTTAGGGCCCTTTGTCATTGATCGTGTTTGCCTTTCCGTAACTTATGGTCTCTATTTTGCAGCATCATGCCCGAGTCATCACGGCGTGGCGAATTCAATGGTTTCAGCACGCACGGGCATTTTGCGGGAATTGGAGGGCCAGGATGGCCAAAACCGTCCTGATCGTGGAAGACAACGAGCTCAATATGAAGCTCTTCCGCGATTTACTGGAGGCTCATGGGTATCAGACGGTCGGCACGCGCAATGGGGTTGAAGCACTCGATCTCGCTCGCAGTCACCGGCCCGATCTCATCCTCATGGATATTCAGCTTCCCGAAGTTTCCGGTCTCGATGTGACGCGCTGGATCAAGGCGGACGTCGATCTACGTGCGATCCCCGTGGTCGCGGTGACTGCATTTGCGATGAAGGGCGACGAAGAACGCATCCGTGAAGGTGGATGCGAGGCGTACCTCTCCAAACCGATCTCGGTTGGGAAATTTATTGAAACCGTTCGACGGTTTGTGGGCTAGGAGAATTCGATGTCCGCGCGCGTTCTGGTCGTTGACGACGTTCTCGCCAACGTAAAGCTGCTCGAGGCGCGGCTGTCGGCCGAGTATTTCGACGTGGTGACGGCGAATTGCGGCATGCAGGCGCTAGACATCTGCGAGCGCGCCGAATGCGATATCGTGCTGCTCGACGTTATGATGCCCGACATCGACGGCTTCGAGGTTTGCCGCCGCCTGAAATCGAATCCGAAGACCCATTTCATCCCCGTCATCATAGTGACGGCGCTCGACAGTCCGTCGGATCGCGTGCGTGGCCTCGATGCCGGTGCCGATGACTTCCTCACCAAGCCGGTGTCAGACGTGGTGATGATCGCCCGCGTGCGCTCGCTGACACGATTGAAGATGATGACCGACGAATTGCGCATGCGCGCGATCACGTCGCTGGAAATCGGCGTCAACGCGCCGGAGCGCAACGCCGTCGCCGACACCGGGAAGGGCGGACGCATCCTGCTGGTTGATGATCGGCCGTCGTCCTACGAGCGACTCGCGCCGGTGCTCGCGACGGAGCATCACGTCGACGTGGAGCCTAATCCCGCCGAAGCTTTATTCCATGCGGCTGAGGGCAATTACGATCTGCTGATCGTGTCGCTGGGTCTTGAGAATTTCGACGGGCTGCGGCTTTGCAGCCAGGCGCGCTCGCTGGAGCGGACGCGCAGCGTGCCGATTCTCGCCATCGCCGATGCCGACAACAACGCGCGGCTGCTGCGTGGCCTCGAAATCGGCGTCAACGACTACCTGCTGCGTCCGGTGGACAAGAACGAATTGCTGGCGCGCGCGCGTACCCAGATCCGCAAGCGCCGCTACACCGATCACTTGCGTGACAATGTGCAGAATTCCATCGAGATGGCGATCACCGATCCGCTAACCGGACTGCACAACCGCCGCTATATGGAAAGCCACCTCACGACACTGGCAGAGCAGGCGTCGCTGCGGGCCAAGCCGCTGGCGCTGATGATGCTGGACATCGACTACTTCAAGTCCATCAACGATCGCCATGGTCACGATGCAGGCGACGACGTGCTGCGCGAATTCGCGGTGCGCATTCGCAAGTCGATCCGCGGCATCGATCTCGCGTGCCGCTATGGCGGCGAGGAATTCGTCATCGTGATGCCGGAGACCGATCTGCACGTGGCGGGGATGGTGGCCGAGCGCCTTCGCCGGTCCATCGCCGGCGAACCTTTTTCCATCGAGAAGGGCGCCAAGCGCATCGACGTCACCATTTCGATCGGCATCGCGACCCTGGAGACCAAGGGTGAGGCCATTGGCGATGTCCTGAAGCGGGCCGATCAGGCGCTCTATCGCGCCAAGAATGATGGCCGCAACCGCGTGGTTGCCGCTGCGGCGTAAGCTCAAGAGCACGTTTCGCTCGGCACTTTTGAGCTACATCAAGTGAACAGGCCTCGGCACCGGATACGTTAGGTCATGAGGAGACCGTCATGGCCATCAGGGATTTCTTGCTTCCGCTTGTCAGTTATCCGAAGCCGACAACGAAACCCGCAATCGAGTCCGTACTTCGCCTGGGCGAGAGCCTGTCGCAGTCCGACAGCCTGACGGCGAATGGCCCTGCGATAAAGACGCGGATTTCCGCGCTTGTATACGAGATCGAAATTCAACCGGGCTTGTATTTCGAGGGCGCGCATATGGGGGAATTCCTCGAAAAGGAGGCGGGAAAAAGCGCGGCCAATGCGCAGCAGCTCGTCCAGACCTTTGAAGAGGCCGCCGCTCGTCACACCGTGATGCACCGCTGCCGTCTCGAACGCAGAACGGCTTACGATATGAGCCGGCAGTTGGTGGAAGCTGCGCGGTTGCATCACATCACTGTTCAGCCGCTCAGAAAGGACACCGAGGATCAGTTCGATCTGACGGAACAGCTCATCTTTGAATCGGGCCGGCCAGTGCTGGTCTTTCCGGAAGCACCTGTGCGAAAGCTGGCGACATCGTTCCAGAATATCGCCGTGGCGTGGGACGGAAGCCGGCCAGCCACAAGAGCCGTCGCCGACGCGCTGCCGTTTCTCCGGCGCGCGAAATCCGTGCGTGCGTTCACGGCAACGGACGACAAGCCGTTATCGTCGGCGCAGGCGCAACAGTTCATCGAGCATCTTGCGGGCTTTGGAATTGAAGCGATCCACGAAGACGTCAAGAAAACCGATCAGCATTCGATCGGCAGCTTCATGGAATCCTACGTTGCCTCCCGCGATATCGACCTTCTGGTGATGGGTGCTTACGGCCACTCCAGGCTGCGTGAATTCATCCTTGGCGGTGCCACGCAATCAATTCTGACGAATCCGCCATGCTGGGTTCTGTTGTCCCACTGAGCCACAGCGCGCTCAGGTCGCCCTTCAACGCTTGACGGGATCCGTGCTGGCACGGCCTTGCGTGATCAGGCGCGCACCGCGCTGGTCGCGGGTGTGAATCCATAGCCAGTTCATCGCGACGGCGAGGCGGTTGCGCAGGCCGATCAGAAAATAGATGTGCGCAATGCCCCAGATCCACCACGCGAGTGCACCGCGTAGCTTGATCCATCCGAAGTCGATCACGGCGCGCTTCTTGCCGATCTGTGCGAGGCTTCCCGAATGCTTGTAAACGAACGGTGCGACCGAGGTGTCGCCTTTCAAGCGCGCCTTGATGATGCCGGCGACGTGACGGCCCTGCTGCTTGGCCGCGGGCGCGATGCCGGGCACCGGTGAACCATCGGGAGCGTTGATCGCCACCGTATCTCCAATGGCGAAAATCTCTGGGTGACCGGGGACAGTAAGATCGGGAGAAACGATCAGCCGTCCCGCGCGGTCCGCAGGCACGCCGAGCCATTCTGCGGCGGGCGAGGCCCGCACGCCTGCGGCCCAGATGATGGTTTTTGAATCCAGTTTTTCTCCGCCATAGACCACGCCATCGGCGGTGCATTCCGAGACGGCCTTGCCGAGCACGATTTCAACGCCGATCTGCTCGAGCGAGCGCTGCGCATAGGCTGACAGGTCTTCGGTGAATCCGGACAGAATCCGCGGACCAGCCTCGATGAGAACGACGCGCGCTTTGCGCGTATCGATATTTCGGAAGTCTGGCGGCATGGTCACCTTCGCCAGTTCCGCGATGGTTCCGGCCAGCTCGACGCCGGTCGGGCCGCCGCCGATGACGACGAAGGTGAGCAGGGCGTTGCGCTTCTGCGGATCTGTCTCGCGTTCCGCAAGCTCGAAGGCGAGCAGGATGCGGCGGCGGATGGTCGTCGCGTCCTCAAGGGTCTTAAGACCCGGTGCAAACGGTTCCCATTCGTCGTGGCCGAAATAGGCGTGCCGCGCGCCGGTGGCGAGGATCAGGGTGTCGTAGGGGAGCGACCCACCGTCGTCGAGGAGAACGCGGCGCGTGTTGGTGTCAACGCCAGTGACGGTGGCCAGAAGCGTCGTGACCTCCGGGCGATCCCGCAGCAGATGCCGGACCGGCCAGGCGATCTCGGAGGTCGCCAGCGAGGCGGTGGCCACCTGATAGAGCAGCGGCTGGAACAGGTGGTGATTGCGCCGGTCCACGATAGTGATGCTGACCGGAGCTCCGGCCAGCCGGTGCACGGTTTCCAGCCCGCCAAAGCCCGCTCCGGCGATAACGATGCGGTGGGGCGCAGCGGGGCTGTCGCCCGGGGCCGTGGGTTGCGAGGTCATGACGCCAGCACTCCGCTTGGGAATCGGGAAGCCAGAGGGTCGCCTGAAACGCAAAACGGAGCCAGAGGGCTCCGTTAAACTATGTAATAGATTGAAATCGTTACTTGATCTTGGCTTCGCGGAACTCGACGTGCTTCTTCGCGACTGGATCGTACTTCTTCTTGACGAGCTTGTCGGTCATCGTGCGCGAGTTCTTCTTGGCGACATAATAGAAGCCGGTATCCGCGCTGGAAACGAGCTTGACCTTGATGGTGACCGCTTTGGCCATGTTCAGAACCTCGAATGTCAGGAATCGAAAGCAGTCCCGACAGGCCGGGCCGCGTTTGGGCCGCAACCTAGCTCCGAACGCCCCAAAGTCAAGGTTTTAAGACCCATTATTCCGCTGCATCTGCAGCCCCGGAGGCCTCGAAAAACCGGTTTTTGGGCCGGGGCAGACCAAGATTTTCACGCAGCGTGCGGCCCTCGTACTCCTTGCGGAAGATGCCCCGGCGCTGGAGTTCCGGCACGACCTTGTCGACGAAGTCGTCGAGCCCCTGCGGCAGGAACGGGAACATGATGTTGAAGCCGTCAGAAGCGTGTGTCACCAGCCATTCTTCCATCTGATCAGCGATGGTTGCAGGTGTTCCGACAAACGAAAGGCCGCCGTAACCGCCGACCCGCTGGGCGAGCTGCCGGACGGTGACGTTATTCTTGGTCGCATATTCGACCATGCGGTCGCGGGCGCTCTTGCTGGCGTTGGATTCCGGAATCGGCGGCAGGGGACCGTCGGGGTCGAACTTCGAGGCGTCGGTGCCAAGGATGACGGAGAGTCCAGCGATGGCGCTGTCGTAGTGCACGAAACTGTCGAGCAGTTCGCGCTTCTTTTGTGCTTCCTCGACCGTGTCACCGACCACCACGAAGGCGCCCGGAAGAATCTTCAGGTGATCGCGGTCACGTCCCAGCTTGTCCATGCGGCTCTTGATATCTTCATAGAGAGCCTGCGCTTGGGCCAGCGTGCCGCCGCCGGTAAACACCGCCTCGGCGGTCTCGGCCGCAAGCTGCTTGCCGGGCTCGGACGCTCCGGCTTGCACGATCACTGGCCAGCCCTGAGGGGGACGAGCGATGTTGAGCGGTCCCTTCACAGAGAGAAACTGGCCCTTGTGATTCAGCGTGTGCATTTTCGCCGGATCGAAATAAAGCCCGCTCTCGACATCGCGCACGAAGGCGTCGTCGGCGAAGGAGTCCCACAGGCCTGTGACGACATCGAAGAATTCACGCGCGCGCTTGTAACGCTCGCTGTGCTCCATGTGATCGTCCTGACCGAAATTCAGCGCCGATTCCGGATTGCCGGTGGTGACAACGTTCCAGCCGGCGCGACCGCCGCTGATGTGATCGAGCGAGGCGAAACGGCGCGCGACGTGATACGGCTCGTCGTAGGTGGTCGATGCCGTCGCGACCAGCCCGATGTGCTCGGTCGCACCGGCCAGCGCCGACAGCAGCGTGAACGGCTCGAACGATGTGACGGTGTGGCTGCGCTTGAGCGCGTTGATCGGCATGTTCATCACCGCGAGGTGATCGGCCATGAAGAAGGCGTCGAACTTGCCGTGTTCAAGTTTTTGGATGAAGCGCTTGAGGTGAGCGAAGTTGAAATTGGCGTCGGGGAAACTGCCGGGGTATCGCCATGCGGCGGTGTGAATGCTCACGGGACGCATAAACGCGCCGAGGCGCAACTGGCGTGGGCTCATTTTATCTCCCCGGAGTGAAGCAAAGAGCGTGAGGCGGACCGACAGAATGTATGGTGGCGCGCACGGCGCGCCGCTACGGACAATTATTGCTTTTTGTTATTGGGAAAGGGATGATTTTTCCAAGCCGGTCATCACGCTTCAGAAAGGCATCATCGTCCTCACGCTGCGTTAGCCACCCTGAAAATCCTTCGGGGTGAAGCTGAGATCGAGCATGCGCCATTCGTTGTAGCGGTCTGCAGGCAACATGGCATAGGGCTGGCACTTTTCCAGCGCATCCATCGCACTGCGCATCAGTGCCGGCCCTTTTGCAGACGCGCTGGCCTCGATCAGAAGCGGTTCCTTTGCGAGCCGCCCATCCGGGCTCAAAGCCACGCGCAGCACGATCCGAACGTTGTCGGAAGGTGACACCGATTTCGGCAGGATCGAACAAGTTTTGAGATGAGCACGCATGGCCGCGGCGTCCTCGACCTTGATGTTCGCGGCAGCGGTTGACTTGGCGTCGAAGTCGCCGGCCGCGCCCGCATCCGGCAATGTGAACATCATGCCAAACTTGCTGGTGATATCAGGCTGCGCGGTCGGGACTGCTGGCTGTTCTTGCGGCTGTTCCTGAGGCTGAGCTTGTGGCTGCTGCTGCTGTTGTTGCTCGGCGGGCTTCGGCTGTTCAGCAGGCTTTGGCGGCTCGACAGGTTTCTGCTGGAGTGCCGCTTGCCGGGTATCGGCTTTCGACTTTGCCGCCGCACTTGGCGGAGGGGTTGGGGCAGGCGCGGGCTGGGATTGATCCGGGGCTTTTTCCGGAAACGGCTGCTGCTTGTCTTTTTCCGAAAGCGTGGGGAAGTCGTATTTAGGATCGGGCTCCTTCGGGAGAGGCGGAGCCTGATCCGGTGTCACGATATCGACGGTGATGGCCTCCGCGGTCGTCGGTTCGAATGGCCGCACGCCCGCAAGAACGAGACACGCTGTCAGACCCGCCACATGGGCGGCGACCGATATGGCTGCCCCAGTACGCATGACAATTGTGGTTCGATCATCCCTAACGGCAATCTGCCGCCTTTCGCCGGCCAGCATACCGGCCCGCGCGATCGTTTTGTTGATAATTTTTGCGGGACGGCAGGGCCAATAGGCGTGCGGGTTAGATTGTGTCGCGCCGCCAGTCACCGCCCTGGAAGTGATAAAACGGCACCTCGGCGGCGTGTGATAATGGCCCCGTGGCAAGGCGTTGCGCCAGCTCACGCAGCACGTTTTTCGTCATCGAATGCAGGCCTTCGAGCGACGGCGAACCGAGTTCGACCCAGACCAGTTCCACGAGTTCAGCGTCGGCATGGACCACGCCTTCCACTTTGTGCGCGATAGACGATGCGTCGGCCGTAAAAAAACGTGTGTCGAAGCGCCGGACCCGGCCGGGCGGGGTAATGGCGCGGGCAATCAGGAACAAGCCCGAAGGGTCTGGCAGCAATCCCGCGTCAGCGAATGGTTTCCATTCGCCGGCGAGTTTCGCAGCAGCCCCGTTCAGGCGTGCTACTTTTCGTCCGAGACAAAGGCCGGTTTCCTCGCAGGCTTCACGGATAGCCGCGACAGCCAGCGCGCGGGCGCGGGCGGGAGCGATCCTGGGGCTGCCGCCAATGAGTTTCTTCTCGAGCGCTTTGGGAATTTCCGCGGCCACCGGAATCTTGTTGTCGGTCGCGTCGACCCGGCCGCCGGGAAACACGAACTTGCCGGGCTGAAACACGACCTTGTCGTGCCGCTTGCCGACGAGAACTTTTGGCACAGTTCCGCTGCGATCGACCAGGATTAGCGTCGCGGCATCTTTCGGGCGTCGATAGGGGTGACTGTCGTCTTCTTTTTCTTCTTGTTCAGGAGCGTTCATTTCACCGGGTTCAGTTTCTTGACAATGGTGCCTTCCTCGACGCCCTCAGGCCGGCTCTCATCGAAACCATGCATGCGGAACGCCCACTGCAATCCTACCACGGCTCCCTTGACCGGTTGCAAGAGCAATAGCGACGCGATCAGCGTGAAAGGCAGGTAGATCGATAGTTGCAATGCGATAGACGGCGCGTAATCCGTTTCGATCCACAGCGCGATCGGCACCACGATATGACCGACGATGACGATCACGAGATAGGCCGGGAGATCGTCGGCGCGGTGACCGGTGAAATCCTGTCCACAAACCGAGCAGTTGTCGGCGACCTTCAGGAAGGCGCGAAAGATTTTGCCTTCGCCGCAGTTCGGGCAGCGGCAGCGCAGGCCGCGCGCCATTGCCTGCCAGACATCGCGCTTCGGCAGAGGTTGTGCTGGTGTCCATGTCGTCGCGGGCATTGTGGTCGGGCTCTCCATGATCTTCTCCTTCGAAGGCCGACCTCGAAGATCAGCCCTTCGGTTTGTGCGCCTTGCGGGAAGGCTTGCGCGATTTTGTCTTGCCGTCTTTCTTGTCGCGTCCCGGTCGTGTCTTGCCGCCGGCGTGCGGCTTGCCAGTGCGGCTATCGCGGAAGCGGCCTCCGCGTGGAGCGGTTGAGCCTTCAGATAAGAGCTCGAACCGCAACGCGCCAGCCACTGGCGCTGCTTCTACCAGACGAACCTGCACCACGTCACCCAATCGATGCATGGCTCCGCTGCGCGAGCCAATCAAGGCGTGCCGCGCTTCGTCGTAATTGTAGTATTCGCTTCCCAACGTGCGAACAGGGATGAGTCCGTCGGCTCCCGTTCCAGTCAATTTTACGAACAATCCTGCGCGCGTGACGCCGGAAATTCGCCCTTCGAATGTCGCGCCGATTCGATCCGCGAGAAAATGCGCGATCAAACGATCGGCGGTTTCGCGCTCTGCCTTCATCGCGCGGCGTTCGGTGAGCGAAATTGCCGCAGCTACTTCCGTGAGTGTTTCAAACGTCTCGGTGTCCGGCAGCGCACCTTCACCAAGCCCAAGTGCGCGGATCAGCGCGCGATGTACGATCAGATCCGCGTAGCGGCGGATAGGCGAGGTGAAGTGCGCGTAGCGGCGAAGGTTCAAGCCGAAGTGGCCGTAGTTCTCGGCCGAGTATTCCGCCTGTGCCTGCGAACGCAGCACGACTTCGTTCACCAGCGATTCCGCATCGCGGCCCTTCACCTGCACGAGGATGCGATTGAAGACCGTTGGCCGCAGCGCGCCCGTGGCGGAGAAGGGCATGTCGAGCGTCTTGAGAAATTCCTGAAGGTTGTGAACCTTCTCGACCGTCGGTTCGTCATGCACGCGATAGATCAGCGGCAGCGATTTCTTCTCGAGCGTTTCAGCTGCAGCGACGTTGGCGAGGATCATGAACTCCTCGATCAGCCGGTGCGCATCGAGACGTTCGGGCGTCACCACGCGATCGACGGTGCCGTCGGGCTTCAGCAGAATCTTGCGTTCGGGCAAATCCAGATCGAGCGGATCGCGCTCGTTACGCGCGCGCTTGACCAGCGCGTAGGCGTCGTAAAGCGGCTTGAGGATCGGATTGAGCAGGGGGCCGGTGGTGTCGTCGGGGCGCCCATCGATGGCGGCCTGCGCCTGCGCGTAATTCAGCTTCGCGGCGGAGCGCATCAGCACGCGATGGAAGGTATGCGAACGCTTGTGTCCGGTTTTGTCGATCACCATGCGGACGGCGAGTGCACCGCGCGGCTCGCCCGGTTTCAGCGAACACAGATCGTTGGAGATGCGCTCCGGCAGCATCGGCACGACGCGGTCGGGAAAATAGACCGAGTTGCCGCGCTTCAGCGCTTCGCGGTCGAGCGGCGACTGCGGTCGCACATAAAACGCGACATCGGCGATGGCGACGTTGACGATATAGCCGCCCTTATTGTTCGGATCGGCGTCTGGCTCGGCATGCACCGCATCGTCGTGATCTTTTGCGTCCGGCGGATCGATGGTGACCAGTGGCACATTGCGCCAGTCCTCGCGCCCGGCGAGTGTTGCAGGCTTCGCCGCTTCGGATTCAGCGATGACATCGACGGGGAACTCCTGCGGAATTTCGTGGGCGTGAATCGCGATCAGGCTGACAGCCTTCTCAGTCTTCAGCGAACCGAGCCGCTCCTTCACCTTGCCGGAAGGCAACCCGTAACCACGCGAACGCATCAGTTCGACGCTGACGAGATCGCCGTCTTGCGCGCCGCCGGCGTGCGCTGATGCAATGGCCAGTTCGCGGCCAACCTGTTTCTTGTCGACCGGGATCAGCCGGCCGTCGCCATTCGGCAGCGCGCGGAAAATTCCGAGGACGCGATGCGCGCCCTTGTCGAGCAGCTTGATGACTCGTCCGCGATAGGCCTTGTCGTGCTTGCTGTCGGGCTTTTCGACGCGCAGCAGCGCGCGATCGCCAATACCTGCAACAGTGCCCGGCTGCGGGCGGCGCGGAACATGGATGCGGATGATCGGAGCGGGGCCGTCAACCTCCTCCAGCCATTCGGCAGGGGAAGCAAGCAGTTCGCCGTCGCCGTCGCGGCCGGTGATGTCGGCAACGATGGTCGGCGGCAAGGTTTTCGGTTCGCGTACCTTCTTGCCTTGCTTCGCGATGACGCCTTCGTCGGCGAGCTCACGGAGAATCCGCCGCAAGGTCGCACGGGATTCGTTCTTCAATCCGAAATGACGGGCCAGTTCGCGCGTGCCGGCTTCACCGGGGTGCGCCTTAACGAACGCGACAATGCTCTCCCTGTCGGGAAAGGCCGTCGTCGCGTCGCTCTTCTTCTTCATTATCCGCGTGCTTTACCGGCGCTCTTCTTTTCCGCGACCTTGGTGATCTTGGCCGCCGCGACTTTCGGTGCCGCCGCCTTGGCCTTGGCGACGTCCTTCAGCGAGACGGGCGCAGCCGCAGCTTTTTTCGGCGCAGCCTTCTTTGCCGCCGCCTTTTTCTTGGCAGCAGGCTTCTTTGCAGGTGTCGCAGATTCAGCCGCGCCGTTGGCATCAGCCGCAACCTTTGCGGCCTTCTTCGTGGCCTTCTTGGTGCCGCCACGCTTCGGCTTGCCGCCGGTCTTTGCCGCGCGCTCTTCGATCAGTGCAATCGCTTCCTCGACCGTCAGCTTCTCCGGCTCAATACTGTCGGGGATGGTTGCGTTGATGCCGTCGATGGTGACGTAAGCGCCGTACCGGCCCTTCTTGAGCATGATCTTGCCGCCGCGCGCCGGATAGTCGCCGACCTCCTTGCCGGGGTCCGCGCCAAACCGGCGGCCTGGACCCTTTGCGACCTTCTCCGCGATCAGAGTTACGGCGCGGTTGAGGCCGACGTGATAGACGTCGTCGCCGGCTTCCAGGCTCGCATAGATCTTGCCGTGGCGCACGAACGGACCGAACCGGCCGATGCCCGCGGTGATCACTTCGCCATCCTCCGGATGCGGTCCGATATCGCGCGGCAGTGACAGCAGCTTCAGCGCGAGTTCGAGTTCGACGTCCGCGGGTGACATATTCTTCGGAATGCCTGCGCGCTTCGGCTTCTCGTCCTCGCCGTAGTCCTTGGCGTCGCCGAGCTGGATGTAGGGACCGAAACGTCCGGCCTTGACCATGACCTCAAGACCCGACACCGGATCCTTGCCGAGCGGACGGTCGCTCTGTCCGCTGGAGGCGGCGAGGGGACGCGTGTAGCGGCATTCCGGATAGTTCGAGCAGCCGACGAAGGCGCCGAACTTTCCGGCTTTCAGATTCAGTTTGCCGGTGCCGCAGCTCGGACACTGGCGCGGGTCGCCGCCGTCGGCGCGGGGCTCGTAGATGTGTTCGCCGAGCATGGCGTCGAGCACGTCGAGCACTTCGGTGACGCGCACGTCCTTGATCTCGTTGACCGCACCGATGAAGTCTTTCCAGAAATCCGTCAGCACCTGCTTCCACGAGATTTCGTTGTTCGAAATCTTGTCGAGCTTCTCTTCGAGATCGGCGGTGAAATCGAATTCCACATAGCGCGCGAAGTAATTCTCGAGGAACGCCACGACGACGCGGCCCTTGTCCTCGCCGTGCAGGCGCTTCTTCTCGAGCTTCACATAGCCGCGATCCTTCAGCACCTGAATAATCGATGCATAGGTGGAAGGACGGCCGATACCAAGTTCTTCCATGCGCTTGACCAGCGAGGCTTCCGAGAAGCGTGGCGGCGGCTCGGTAAAATGCTGGGTGACGCTGAGGCTTTCGCGCTTGAGATTTTCACCCTGGTTGATTACCGGCAGGCGCTTGCTGTCCTCGTCCTCCGGATCGTCGTCGCGGCCTTCCTGATAGACCGCGAGAAAGCCATCGAACTTGACCACTTGACCGGTGGCGCGCAGTTCGAGCATGCGTGCGCCTGCTTTCGCCGCGATATCGACGGTGGTGCGCTCCATCTCGGCGGATTCCATCTGGCTCGCCACAGTGCGCATCCAGATCAACTCATAAAGCCGGGCCTGATCGTTATCGAGCTTGTGCTTCAGGGATGCCGGACGACGCGACAGGTCGGTCGGACGGATGGCTTCGTGCGCTTCCTGCGCGTTCTTGGCTTTCGAGGTGTACTGGCGCGGCGCATCCGGCACGTAAGCCTTGCCGTAGTCCTCGCCGATTACCTTGCGGGCCTGCGTGATGGCCGAAGGATCGATCTGCACGCCGTCGGTACGCATATAGGTGATGAGACCCGTGGTCTCGCCGCCGATGTCGATACCTTCATAAAGTCGCTGCGCGATGCGCATGGTGTGCGCAGGCGCGAAGCCGAGCTTGCGGCTGGCTTCCTGCTGCAGCGTGGATGTGGTGAACGGCGACTGCGGATTGCGGCGCGCGGGCTTCGCTTCCACCGTGGTGACGGTGAAGTTCGCGGCCTCGATCGCCTTCTTGAAGTCTTCAGCTTCCGCGCCGCTACCAATATCCAGACGCTGGATCTTCTTGCCGTCGGCGCCGACCAGGCGTGCCTCGAAGCTCTCGCCGCGCGGCGTCGCCAGCGTGGTGAGCAGCGACCAGTACTCGCGCGGAACAAATTTCTCGATCTCAAGCTCGCGGTCGCAAACAAGTCGCAACGCGACCGACTGCACGCGACCGGCGGAACGCGCGCCGGGCAGCTTGCGCCAGAGAACAGGGGAGAGCGTGAAGCCGACGAGATAGTCCAGCGCGCGGCGCGCGAGATAGGCATCAACCAATGCGCCATCGATCTGGCGCGGATTCTTCATGGCCTCGGTGACGGCCTGTTTCGTGATGGCGTTGAAGACGACACGCTCGATCTTCTGATCCTTCAGTGCGCGCTTCTGCTTCATGATCTCCAGGACGTGCCAGGAAATCGCTTCGCCCTCGCGATCAGGGTCGGTTGCGAGGATCAGCTTGTCGGCGTCCTTGAGCGCCTTGGCGATCTCGTTGAGGCGGCCCGCCGCCTTGGGGTCGTTTTCCCAGATCATCTGGAAATCGGCGTCCGGATCGACCGATCCGTTCTTCGCCGGAAGGTCGCGGACATGGCCGTACGAGGCCAGAACCTCGTAGGTGGGGCCCAAATATTTGTTGATCGTCTTGGCCTTGGCAGGCGACTCGACAATGACGAGATTCATTTTATTCCAATGACTTACTGGGGATACGCGGGCCGGAATCGTGAGATTCCATGAGGCTGGCTTGCCCGATACATGGGTAAAAGGGGGTCCGCTGTCAAATCGTGACCTAGTGATCGCGCCAAATTCGGGGTTCAATTTCGCGTTATGGTTGCAATGTATGGGTACTTGTGATTGTGCAATTTATGCGTGTATTATATAAAAATGCGTCTATAGCGTTTGATTCTCGCCTTGGAAGGGTTTGCACGGATGGTCGCGCGCGAAGGCCGCAGCGAGTTCTTGCAGACCGACAGCACGGCCACCGATGGCGGTCCGGGCGAGGCCGCGAGCTTCATTTCCGGAGCGGTCTCGGAACTGGCGCAGCTCTCCCGGCGGCACCAACTCAATATGCTCGGCTACCTGCTCGATATGGCGCAGCTCGAGGCCGACGAAATCGTTCGGCGGGGACTGACGCACGGCAAGCTTTAGGCCGATACCTCCGGGCTAACTGCCGGAACCGCAATCCTGGTGTCAGCCTGATTGAGCAGGCGGCCATCTTGTGCCCGGATCTGCATTTTACGCAGCGGCAGGCCGTCCTTCCGATCGACAAGCGCGCTGAAATTCTCGCCGGGCTTGATCACGAATTCCTCGCCCCATTGGCGCAGCGCCACCAGCACCGGAAACAGCCCGCGCGCTTTCGCGGTCGGCACGTAATCCTGATAAGCGCCGCCGTCTGCCGCCGGCTTCACTTCGAAAATGCCCTCAGCCACCAGCGTCCGCAGGCGCACGGTTAGGATGTTTTTAGCCACGCCCAGATTTTTCTGGAACTGGCTGAAGCGCCGGGCGCCGAGCAACGCGTCCCGAACGATCAAAAGCGACCACCAGTCGCCGATCACATCCAGCGACCGCGCGATGGGGCACATATCACCTTGAAGACTCTTGCGTTTCATGAGCTGGCCTCAGATCACGACATTGTGGTTGCATTATAAAACCAATGTAGCTACTGATCAAGTAGAGTTTCATTATTAAACCAGATCAGAAGAGGAGAGTTCCATGAGGCTGAAGGGCAAAACTGCGTTCATCACGGGTGGCAACAGCGGCATCGGCTTGGCCACCGCGAAGCTGTTCGTGGCCGAAGGGGCGCGTGTGGCAATCACGGGACGGGATCAAGTCAAACTCGATTCCGCAGTGGCGGAATTGGGGCCGAACGGTTTTGGCGTGAAAGCGGATGCGACCGACGTCGCACAGATCGAAAACGCGGTCGCACAGGCGGAGAGAAAATTCGGAAAGATCGACATCCTGTTTGCCAATGCCGGTATCGCCGGCAACACACCGCTTGGCGGCACCACGCTTGCCGCGTTCGAGAACGTCATCAAGACGAATCTCACGGGCGTGTTCTTCACCGTGCAGGCGGCGGTACCGCATCTCAACGACAATGCCTCGATCATTCTCAATGGTTCGGTCATCTCGGTGCTCGGCAATCCGGGTTACTCGGCCTATGCGGCCACCAAGGCTGGCGTGCGTGCGATGGCGCGCGTGATGGCGTCCGAGCTGTCGCCGCGCGGCATCCGCGTCAACGTCGTTGCACCCGGCGGCACGCGCACGCCGATCTGGGGGCCGGGCATCGCGACGCCTGAAGCAGAGAAGGCGCTCGAGGCGCGCATCTCGCGATCAACTCCGCTCGGACGGATGGGTGAGGTAGATCACATCGCCAAGACCGTCCTGTTCCTGGCGTCGGACGATGCCGCGCATGTCCAGGCTCAGGAAATTTTTGTCGACGGCGGATCGACGTCGTCTCCCGCGGGCGCGCCGATCTATCGGTAAGAGCTTCCAGCGGCGTGGACGTCGGTTCGCGTGAAGCGAATATGTTTCAGGCAATGGCATGGCCGCGTTCGCACGGCCATGTTTTTTCAAGGAAGGATTTTGCCAAGAAAGGCGCGGACCACGCTGTTGAATTGCTTAGGTCTTTGCAGCGGCGCAAAATGACTGACGCCGGGCAGGTGGATCAATTCCGCTCCCGGGATGCTCCGCGCGAGATACTCGGCATGCTCAAGCTTAATGAACTCGTCATGCTCGCTTTGCACGATCGCGACCGGCACTTGGATATCGGCCAGATCATCCGCAGCGTAGTTGGGTTGGGTCTTCATCATCTCGCTGACGGCATCGACAAATGCTTTGAAGTCGTCCGGTGTGGATGAGAGTTCGGCATAGTCCTTGGTATGCCTGCTGAAGCATCGTTCGATGACAGGAGTAGGCACAAACTCCTTCGTGCCGCTGGGATCCATGTTGCAGCCAAAGAAGAAGACACCGGCAACGCGCGCCGGAAATGTCCTGGCGAGGGTCAATGCAGTGCAGGCGCCGTCGCTCCAGCCGACGACGGCTGCTTTCTCCACGCGCAAGGCGTCCATCACCGCGCGAACATCGGATGCCATCAGCTCATATGAATAGGGACGTGCATCGCGGGTACTGCGGCCGTGGCCGCGGCTATCGATCAGCACGGCGCGATAGCTGGCGTCGGCAAGCATCGGAACCTGATAGCCCCAGTTGCCGCTGTGGCCGAGGCCGCCATGCAGCAGGATCACAACAGGACCGGAGCCGAAGGCCGCATACCAAATTCGTGCGCCGTCGTTCTCCACGTAGCCTTGCTCGCTCGCCGTCGGCAGCGGTGCCGCGCCATGCGCTGCAAAATTCGTGAGATCATCGTCGTGAAATTCCATCGGCGGATTCTATAGACCCGAACGATTGACAGATTCAACGTCGCGTCCCGCATCCTAGAGCAGCGATACCATCCCGCCGCCGTGGCGTTCCAGCCGTCCCGCGAGTTCAAGCTCGAGCAGTACGGTGCGCACGACGGCCGGCGAAACATCCGTCATGCGGATCAGATCGTCGATACCGACGGGCGAGGGGCCGAGCAGGTTGACGATGCGCGCGCGTTCGTCGGCATGAGGTTCGTCGTTTACCGGTTGACGGTCTTCGGATTCGCTGATCGGCAACTCGACGGGCCGGCCCATGATCGGCGCGACGGCGTTGATGACGTCGGCAGCTTCCGTTACCAGCGTCGCGCCTTGCTTGATGAGGTCGTTTGTTCCGGCGGCGCGCGGATCGAGCGGCGATCCGGGTACGGCAAACACTTCGCGGCCCTGTTCGTTGGCGAAGCGCGCGGTGATCAGCGAGCCGGAACGATGCGCGGCCTCGATGATGACGACGCCGAATGCGACGCCGGAGATCAGCCGGTTGCGCCGGGGAAAATCCCGCGCCCGAGGGCCATGGCCGAGCGGCATTTCCGAAATCGCGCCGCCGCCCTGTTCGATGATGTCGAGCAGCAAATCCTCGTGTTCCGGCGGATAGATTTTGTCATGACCGCCCGCGAGCACAGCGACGGTGCCGCTCCCGAGCGTGACGCGATGCGCGGCCTGATCGATTCCGCGCGCCAGACCTGAGGCGATGACGAAGCCAGCGTCGCCAATATCGCGCGACAATGTCTGCGCAAACTTCAGCCCGGCGCCGGAGGCGTTGCGCGAACCGACAATGCCGATCATCGGCCGCATCTCGACCTCAGGCGCGCCGCGCACGCCGAGCAGCGGCGGCGCGTCGTCGATCAGCGCAAGGCGCGGCGGATAACCGGTTTCGCCGGGCGAGAGCAGGGCGACGCCCATCCTTGCGCTCTGCGCAATCTCTCGCTCCGCATCGGCCTGCGTGCAGATGCGCCCCGGTTTTGAAGCGCCGCCGCGCCGTGCCAGATCTGGCACGCGTTCGAGCGCCGCGCGTGCGCTGCCGAAGTGATTGACAAGGGAGCGGAAGGTGCGCGGCCCGACGTTGTCGGAACGGATCAGCCGCAGCCAGTCGATGCGCTGCGCGTCGGTCAGTCTGAGAGTGTTGTGTGGTTGTGTATCCATGCCCGCCCCCGGAGCAAAAAGCATCGCGCAAGTTGAGGGCTCTCACAACGTTAGACTTGAGATTTTTTGGAAGTTGCTGAGTCATTTTCGCCAGTTCGTGACTCGACTGGTACCTGTTCTGAGATACAGTCCCGGCCTCGTTTGGGCTTATGAGGGTCCAATGCGTTCACTGACGATAGCTCTGGCTACAATCGTCCTGATATCGGCAACAGCAGGCCATGCTGCTGCCGAGGACACGCTCAGCGGAATTGCCGGAAGCTGGCCGTTCTATGGAGGCGACGCGGGCGGCAGCCGCTACTCACCTTTGCGCCAGATCGACAAAAGCAACGTCACAAAGCTGGAGATGGCTTGGGAGTATCACACGGGCGACGTCTCCGACGGCAGCGGGGGACGTCCCAAGAGTGAGTTTGAAGCGACGCCGATTGTCGTCGGTGACACCATGTTTCTGAGTACGCCATTCAATCGTGTCGTCGCGCTCGATCCTGAAACCGGAGCGGAGAAATGGAGCTTCGATCCGAAGATCGATTTGTACGCGCGATACTCCGAAGGTCTGGTGAATCGCGGCGTGACGTTCTGGTCAGATGCGGACCACCTTGAAAGTCGCGCCTGTCAGCAGCGGATTTTTCTGGCGACCATCGATGCACGTCTCTTCGCTCTCGACGCACTGAACGGCCGTCCCTGTGCCGATTTCGGCATTGAGGGGCAGATCGATCTGAAGCAAGGCATCTCCAACATCAAGCGGCGGGGCGAGTATGAGGAAACGTCAGCGCCGGCTGTGATCGATGACCTCGTTGTCGTAGGGTCGTCGATCGCCGATAATGATCGCGTCGATAGTCCGAATGGTGTCGTCAGGGCCTTTGACGCAAGGACAGGCAAGCTGCGCTGGAGCTGGAATCCGATTCAGAGAGACCTCGCTCCGACCGGTGCGGGCAATGTCTGGTCGACGATCTCGGTGGATGCGCAGCGTGGCCTGGTGTTTCTCCCGACAGGCAGCGCGAGTCCGGATTATCACGGCTTCAAACGGCCGGGTGACAACAAATGGGCGAACTCCGTCGTTGCGTTGTCCGGAAAGACCGGCGAATTGGTGTGGGGCTTTCAGCTCGTCCATCACGATTTATGGGACTACGATACGGCAGCTCAGCCACTGCTTGGCACTTTGCGCCGCGCAGGCGTCGAGACACCTGTCGTGATTCAAGGGAATAAGACCGGCAATCTCTTTGTCCTGAATCGGGAGACGGGACAGCCGGTCTTCGGCGTGGAAGAGCGTCCGGCTCCCAGGAGCGACGCGGCAGGTGAGGACACTTCGCCGACACAGCCATTCCCGCTCGCGCCGCCCGCGCTGGCGCGTCAAGACCTCACTGCTAACGAGGCCTGGGGGATCAATCCGCAAGAGCGGGACGCGTGTCGCGTCCAGATGGAAAAGTTGAAATCGAACGGGATTTTCACACCTCCCAGCGTGCAGGGGACGATCGTTTTTCCCGGCAATCTCGGCGGGATGAACTGGAGCGGCGGGGCTTTCGATCCGGAGCGGCTAATCTTTGTCACCAACGTCAACAATCTCCCGATGGCAGTTCATCTCATCCCTCGCGATCAGTATCAGCCGATGGAGAAGGCCGCTGAGCAAGGCGAATTGCGCGCCGAAGTTTCTCCTCAGCACGGAACACCGTTCGGTATGAGCCGTCAGGTGCTTCATTCTCCTCTCGGATTGCCCTGCAACCCACCGCCTTGGGGCGAGTTGGTCGCCGTTGATCTATCCGACGGATCCATCAAGTGGCGCGTGCCGCTCGGGACGACCGCCGACATGGTCAAAAGTTCTGCGGCGATTGTTCAAGGAACGCCAAATCTCGGCGGCCCGATCGTGACGGCCGGAGGTCTCACCTTCATTGCATCGGCAATGGATAATTATCTGCGCGCGTTCGATACTGAAACCGGCGCAGAACTCTGGAAGGGGCGCCTTCCGGCGGGCGGTCAGGCGACGCCGATGACGTATATGGCAACTCATGACGGCAGGCAGCTTGTTGTGATCGCGGCCGGTGGTCACGGAAAGTTGGGAACGAAGCTTGGGGATTCGCTCGTCGCGTTTGCGTTGCCGAAGTAGTCGACAGGCGAGCGAACGATACGACCCGATATCGTCTGAACGGTCAGCGCTGCCACGTGCCACTTCTCGAAGCCGCGCATGTTCAGTCCGGACATGCGGCGCGCAGGAGTGCATCGATTTCGCGGATCCGCAATACGGTGGGATCGCATAGCGTTATCGTTGCACGCTGCAGATGCGGCGATCCGCCGACATAGTGCGCCACTGTCTGGCGATCAACCGAGAACAGGAATTATGAAGAGGGCTGAGATTTTGATGGCCACACGTGTTCCGTCTTGTCATTCTCACATCACTGGTTCACACCGCTCGAACAATGACTTTTTCGGAAGCCCGCGATGGATCGAAGGAGTGTGAGGATCTGCGGAGATTGCACGGCCTGTTGCGATGGCTGGCTCAAGATTGAGGTCCGTGGACATCAGATATTTCCTGGACGAGCTTGCCCGTTTAGCTCGGCACATCAATGCACTATTTATAAAGACCGGCCTGACGATCCGTGCCGGCAATTTGTTTGCGGGTGGCTTGTCGACTCAAGTCCGCTGCCCGAATGGATGCGTCCCGACAAGGCGAACATGATCTTGCTTCCAGCTAATTTTATCTGGCGCGGATTGCCGGTCGATGTCGCGGTTGCCGCGGGGGAGAGTCCGAGAAGGAAAGCGCTGGATTGGCTGACCAAATTTTCCTTGGAAAAGAAGCGCCTGCTTATCTATCAGTCCCAAAAGGACTGGTTTGCTTTCGGTCCTCCGGCGTTTCAATCTGACATCGCTGAGAAGATGGCCAAGGGCGAGAAGCCGTGGGCCAGCTGAACATCTTGTTCGCGGGACTTAATCTCTGAAATCGTGAATCCACTATCGCGAGCGGCTCCGAGTGATCGGGGTGGCTGCTGCGTACTTTGGTGCATCGCAATGCGACATTTTGTCCAATTCTGAAATTTGAATATAACAGTTGCAATAATATCACGCCCGCGAACTACCGTACTTCCGTACCGTCACCTTCCTTGTATGTGGCATCTGGCATGCCATAGCCTCATTTCGATCGCGTCGAATGCGCGACCGGGCTCAAAACAAGGAGGGAAACACCATGAGGAAAAAGCTGCTTCTAGGAACGGCTCTTGCCGCTCTTTGCACGACACTCCCCAACGGCGGAGTGAACGCTGCGACGCTCGACGATGTCATGGATCGGCTGAATGCGCTTGAGCGGAGCAACGCAAAACTCGCGAAGGAAAACGCTCAGCTGCGCGATCGGGTCAATCACATCGAAACGGTCAAGCCTGCCGTTGCAGCCGCTGCGCCGGGTACAAAGGGTAATCCCGTTCAGCACGCGGCGGTGGCGCCGTCACCGGCGCCCGAGCGGGCAGTCGTGAGCGTCGGTGGGGTGCCGATCTACAGCAAGGTACCTGGCAGCAACCCGTTCATTGATAACACGACGGTTACGCTTTACGGCCACGTCGACGTTTCAGGCGATGTCTTTAACCCCGGCGTATTTGATCAAGGGACGAAACTCGGGATATCGAGCAATCTAAGTTATTTTGGTGTGCGTGTTCGTCATGATCTTGGGCCCTATGGATACGTAGGTTGGGCGGCGCTGGCTCAATACGAATCTCTGGTTGAAGTCGCTTCTGTGCCGACAGAACGAGCTGCCTTCGGAACCAGAGACAGTTTCATCGGGCTGGAGTCACCCTGGGGTACAATCAAAGCCGGTAAGGGTGACACGCCTTACAAGAGGGCAACCGCGAAATACGATCCATTCTCCGCAACTCTCGGCGATTACAATTCTATTATGGGCAACACCGGCGGCGATCTGCGCGCGGAGTTTGATTGGCGTGCGCCGCATGCAATCTGGTACGAGTCGCCGGTCTGGCAAGGGTTCCAGCTATCAGCGATGCTCTCGCCAGGACAAAATTCTGCGAAGGACAACAGTAATTTTTCCTTTGGCGATTTTAATTGTCCCGCAACATCCTCGCGCGGCAGTGGCAGCGGTTTCCCCGCTCCTGGCGGCGCGCTTGGACCCGGCCCCGGCGGCTGCAATGATGGTTCGTACGGCAATTTATACAGTGCGGCACTTAGCTATAGCGGTGGGCCGTTCACGGCAGTTGCAGCGTTTGAGTTGCATGAGCAAACCAATCGGACGGGCGATGAGGGCGTTATACCTTTGTCCAACGGCGGTACTTTGGTCGTTCCGCTCGGTGCAGTTGGAGTGGCCAACGAATGGGCTGCAAAGTTCGGTGCCGGTTACAAGCTCACCGATATGTGGGGAACTTTGCAGATTTACGGAATCTACGAGATCATGCGTCGGCAGAACACGATCGCCGCATTCAACGAACGGTCGCGCGACGGATATTTCATAAGCGCGACCCAGACCATCGGGAAATGGGATGTCAGTGGTTCATGGGCCCATGCCAATGCATCACCGGGTTCACCGGGTACCGGCATATTCAACACCTACTCAGCGGCGCCGGCTCCGGGGTCTGCTGACTTCGCTCTCAATGCGCTCGACAGCAGCGCCGATCAATACGCCATCGGCGCGAAATACCACTTCAACCAGTTCTTTAGCTGGTACGTTGTTGGCAGCTATCTCCGAAACGGCCCCGGTGCGCACTACTGTCTCGGCCCAAGCGGACATGGTTACGGCGTCTGCGGTCGAGACGCTAACAATAACGTCGTCGCTGGAGACAAAATCAAAGCGGTTACGACGGGTTTGACGTTGGACTTCTAAGCGACAGACAGCGACTGAATCTGGCCGGAGGCTCCGGTAGGGCTTCCGGCCAGATCTTCTCTTCGGTGCAATCCATCGGCCGCTTGATGTGGCGTGGTGCATGATCCACAGCACGCGTTGAGCGCGTCGCGCGCGTTCGATACTGAAACCAGCGCAGAACTCTGGAAGGGTCGCCTTCCGGCGGGCGCTCAGGCGACACCGATGACGTATATGGCAACTGACAGGCGAGCGAACGATACGACCCGATACCGTCTGAACGGTCAGCGCGAGAGAAACAACGTGACAATCGGGTTGATCAGGTCCGGACGGGTCAGCGGAGCCATGTGGCCGCCTCTCGCAGCCGCGAATGTCCAGGCCGGACATGCGGCGCGCAGGAGCGCGTCGATTTCCCGGATCGGTGATACGGTGGCGGGATCGCACAGAGCCATTGTCGCGCGCGGCAGCCTAGCCGCCCATTCGTCGATCATCGTCGTTTCATTCATCACCGCACTCCATTCATGGAAGTTCGGTCTCAGCGCTGCGGTAAACACGATGCGGCGATCCGCCGGCATATTGCGCCACGTTCCCGCACCGCTCCAATAGTCCGCGAACGTCTCGGCTGCCGTCTCCCATTCGCCGAGCGCGCCGAATTTTCTGATGCAATTGCGCAGGTCCACGGCTTCGGCGAAGGCATCGGCGCGGCCAGCCTGCGCCAGCAGATAGAAGGGATTGGTTTCCAGCAGGACCAGCTTTGTGACGCGGCGCTGCAAATTCGCCGCAAGTTTCATCGCGACCGATCCGCCAAACGAGTGACCGACGACATAAAGCTCGTCGGCATCCGCCGGAATTGCCGTTTCGACAAGGCGGGCCTGGTCGTCAAGCGTCTGAAACGCGCCGCCATGCCACGAGGGTGTCTTGCCATATCCGTAGAGGTTCACCGCCCTGACACGATACCGGTCTTTCAGATCGTCCATGAGCCTGCGCCACTGACGCGCGCCGGAGACGCTGGAATGGACCAGCATGACGTGCGGACCGGATGTGCCGGCCTCAAGAAAATCGGCATCGATAAGCGCGGTGTCGGTCATTGTCGTCTCGTTGCGATATGGGAAATGGCCCGAAGGCGGTGATCGCTTCTCGCCGATCCTGGCTTCAATTCCGTCCACCGAACGGTTGAGGTTCACGCAAGTGTGTGCTGCCGCGCTGAGCGGTGCTGCAGCGATCAACTGATCGATGGACGCTGCGTGTTCAATCGAACGCTATCGCCTGCGCTGATTTCGCTGCGGCGAGATTGCCGGCCTGCGAGCCCGCAAGAAAACAGAACCCGGAATGAGAGAAATTTTCATGAACGCATTGAAGACCGTCGCCAATTCGAAACATCTCGTCACGATACTGACATTGGCAGCCGTGCTGCTGATCGACCCCGATAGTGCCTTTGCGAGGAACCGGGGTGGCGGCGGTTCGTCCATGGGCAGCGGACCGAAGCCGCAGCCAGTTACGCGGACGGTGCGCGACCATCGCACGCTTGCACCGGCAACGGTTCGCGATCATCGCGCACCCCCGAAGGTTACCGATCACCGTGCGAAGCCGACGGTCACAGATCATCGCAAGCAATCGAAGGGCGTGCTTGGTGTTCGCAAGGTGCAGTCGCCGGCGCGTGGCGGCGTGAGGGTGACATCCAATGGACCGCGCAAGCCCAAGACGGCCGCGCCTCAGCCCGGATTGAGCTCACTTCCAAATGGGGGGCGGTGAACGAGATGTTGGCCGCCGCACGCCTTGCGAGCAGGGCGCTCGTCAATGGACGCGGCGGCCAGCGTTTCAGTTGAGGCCTGACGGGAGCTCTACTTCCCGATCTTCCCTTCGGTGCCGTCCATCAACCGCTTGATGTTGGCGCGGTGCATGATCCACAGCGCGGCGGACAAGAGGGCGAACACCGCGGCGAGCGTCTGGTGCTGCGACCAGAACAGCATGAACGGAATCACCGCACTAGCGATCAATGCCGCCAGCGAGGAGTAGCGGAAGATCAGCGCCACGCCGATCCAGATGCCGCAGAACGCCACCGCCGCCGGCCAGAACAGGCCGAGCAGGATGCCGATGTAGGTGGCGACGCCTTTGCCGCCCTTGAACCTCAGCCACACGGGAAACAGATGCCCGACGAAAGCGCCAATGCCGGCTGCGATCGCCGCATCAGGTCCACCGAAATGCCCGGCCACGATCACGGCGACGGTGCCCTTCAGCATGTCGCCGAGCAGCGTTGCTGCGGCCAGGCCCTTGTTGCCGGTGCGGAGCACATTGGTGGCGCCGATGTTACCGGAGCCGATGGAGCGCAGGTCGTCGGTGCCGGCGAGCCTTGTAAGGATCAGGCCGAACGGGATCGAGCCGCACAGATAGCCGAAGACGAGAGCGCCGATGAGAATGCCAATCATGACTCGTCACCTATCTTTAAAACGCGCGATCGGATGCAAAACCGGCCGCGGCGCCTAGACATGTTCATAGACGGTGCGTCCGCCGACAATAGTGCGCGCGACACGTCCGGTGAATCGCGCCTCATCGAAGGGGGTGTTCTTGCATTGCGACTTCAGGTCCGCCGGATCCAGCACCCACGGTGTATCGAGATCGATCACGATCACATCGGCGGGCGATCCCGGCCGCAGCGAGCCGCCGGGCAGGCCGAGCAGTTCGGCGGGGCGGGTGGACATGGCGCGGATCAGCGTTTTCAGTTCGATATCGCCGGAATGCACGAGGCGCAGTCCCGCGGACAGCATGGTTTCGAGGCCAATGGCCCCCGCGGCGGCTTCCGCGAAGGGAAGACGCTTGACCTCGACGTCCTGCGGATTGTGGTCCGACATGATGACATCGATGAGACCCGAGCCGACGGCGGCGACCAGCGCGAGGCGGTCGCTCTCGGTGCGCAGCGGCGGCGACAGCTTGAGGAAGGTGCGGTAGGGGCCGATGTCGTTTTCGTTCAGCGTCAGGTGATTGATCGAGGCTGACGCGGTTACCTGAAGGCCGGCATCTTTCGCGCGCTTGAGGATGTCCAGCGAGTCGATGCAGGTCAGCGAAGCCGCATGATAACGTCCGCCGGTCAGCGCCACGAGGCGCATGTCGCGCTCCAGCACCACGGCTTCGGATGCGTTGGGGATGCCAAACAGGCCGAGCCGCGAGGCGAACTCGCCTTCGTTCATCACACCTTCGCCGACCAGATTTGGGTCTTCGGTGTGATGCACGATCAGCGCATCGAAGTCGCGAGCGTAGGCCAGCGCGCGGCGCATCACCAGCGCGTTCATCACGCTGTTGTCGCCGTCGGTGAAAGCGACCGCGCCTGCTGCCTTGAGCAGGCCGATCTCGGTCATTTCCTCGCCCTTCATGCCCTTGGTCAGCGCAGCCATGGGATGAATGTTGACGATGGCGGTGTCGCGAGCGCGGCGCAGGATGAAATCCACCGTCGCGGAATTGTCGATCACCGGACTGGTGTCGGGCTGGCAGACGATGGTGGTGATGCCGCCCGCTGCCGCAGCGAGGCTTGCCGAGGCAAAAGTCTCGCGATGGCCCGCGCCGGGTTCACCGACGAAAGCGCGCATGTCGACCAGGCCGGGGGCGATCACCTTGCCGGCGCAATTAATAATGTCTGTGCCTTCGGGCACGCCGGCCGCGCCGATGCCGCGCCGGGCGTCGCGGATGATGCCGTCGGCAATCAGCACGTCGCCGGGCCCGTCGAGATCGCGCGAGGGATCGATCAGCCGGGCGTTGGCGAGCAGGATGGGGCGGCGCTCGGTCAGCATCTTCAGCACACCCGTCACGCGTTGGGCAGGTTGCGGGCCAGTGCTTCAAGCACCGCCATGCGTACTGCCACACCCATTTCGACCTGTTCGCGGATCAGCGACTGCGCGCCGTCCGCCACGATGGAGTCGATCTCGACTCCGCGATTCATCGGCCCCGGATGCATGACCAGCGCATCGGGCTTGGCGTAGCCGAGTTTCTTCTGGTCGAGGCCGTAATAGTGGAAATATTCGGAACTTGAAGGCACGAACGAACCGTTCATGCGCTCACGCTGCAGCCGCAGCATCATCACGATGTCCGCGCCCTCGAGGCCCTCGCGCATGTCGCGCGCGATCTCGACGCCCATGCGCTCGATGCCGGGCGGCAACAGCGTGGAGGGCGCGACCACGCGGACGCGCGCGCCCATCGCGTTGAGCAGGATGATGTTGGAGCGCGCCACCCGCGAATGCAGCACGTCGCCGCAGATGGCGACCAGCAGGCCTTCGAGCCGCCCCTTGTTGCGGCGGATGGTGAGCGCGTCGAGCAGCGCCTGTGTCGGATGTTCATGCGCGCCGTCGCCGGCGTTGATGACCGAGCCGTCAACCTTTTGTGCCAGCAGTTCCACCGCGCCGGAGGCATGGTGGCGCACCACCAGAATGTCCGGGTGCATGGCGTTGAGCGTCACCGCCGTATCCATCAGGGTCTCGCCCTTGCGGATCGACGATGAGGACACCGACATGTTCATCACGTCCGCTCCGAGCCGCTTGCCTGCAATCTCGAATGAGGATTGCGTGCGCGTGGAGGCTTCGAAGAACAGGTTGACCTGGGTGCGGCCGCGCAGATTGGTGCGCTTCTTGTCCACCTGCCGGTTCAGTTCGACATATTCCTCGGAGAGGTCCAGAAGGCCGCTGATATCGGCCGCGGAAAGGCCCTCGATGCCCAGCAAATGCCGGTGTCCGAGGACGAAACTCGATTTTGATGCAGTTGTCATTAAAGCAAGAGCTATAGGCAGACTTGCCCGGCGGAGCAAGGCGGATTCCGTCCCTTTGGAGTTTTCCCCCGCTGATGTCCGGGCAGGGTAAACAGGCCGAAAGCACGATGCGGAACATCGCACTTATCGTATTTTCGCCGTCATGGCCGGGCTTGCCCGGCATGACGATATCGGGCGCCGGTCATGAAACTTCCAATTGCAATTTTGCTGGGCGGCCTCGGGATTTCTGCCGCCATCGCCCAGCCGCTGCCCGCTGACTTCGTCCATCTGCGCGATGTCGATCCGACCATCATTCAGGACATGCGTTATGCCACGGCGAACAATTTCGTCGGGCGTGTGCTGAACGGCTACGAGGCAGGGGAGTGCATCGTCACGCGCAGCGTCGGAGCCGCGCTGAAGCGCGTGCAGCAGGATCTGAAGCCGCGCGGCCTGTCGCTGAAAATGTACGACTGCTATCGTCCGCAGCGCGCAGTCGACGACATGTATGCGTGGGCGCAGGACGGCCGGGAGACGCCGGCGCAGCGGCGCTACAATCCCAAGATGAGCAAAGCCGATCTGTTTCGCCTCGGTTACATTGCACGGCATTCGGGGCACTCGACCGGCAAGGCGGTGGACCTCACGCTGGTGCAACTGCCCGCAGCCGCAACGCCGCCGTTCGATCCCAAAGCGAATTATGCCGATTGTACCGGGCCACAAAATCTTCGTGCGCCGGACAGCAGTGTTGACATGGGCACGGGCTATGATTGCTCCGATGAGAAAGCGCATACAGGTTCGAAGGCGATCAACGCACAGCAGCGCCGCTGGCGCGACACGCTCGTTTCAGCAATGACGCGACAAGGCTTTACCAATTATCGTCTGGAATGGTGGCACTTCTCGCTTCCCGGCGAAGGGAACGCTGCGTTCAATTTTCCAGTCATGAATCGTTAGCGCCGCGCTGTTTAAGGCTTGAATTTCAGGCGTTTTGTAATAGCTCTCTGTTGAGGCGCGCGACACAGTGTGCCTGATGCAAAGGAGCCTCATCATGAGCAGAGGCGGCATATCAATCATCGCAGTTCTTATGGCCATCCTTGCCGCCACGATCTGGTGGGCGTGGCAGGGCTGGACCGCACACGCCGATGTGCAGATGTCCATCCATGGGTTCATCGCCATGGGACTGGGAGTTTTTTTCTCCCTTCTCTTTGGGTTCGGTCTGATGGCCTTGACCTTCTACAGCAGCCGTCACGGTTATGACGAACTGCCTCAGGCTAAGGAGAAGATGCCGGATACTGCGGGCGGGAATGAGCCTCCGGCGCGTCAGGTTGCCCCATAACTGAACTGGCGTGAAATGCGCGGAATTGCAGTATAGTCTGTTGTCCTCAACGCCGGGAACAACAGATGACGCAGTCGATCTTGTCCGCCACGACCGAAGTCCTCAACCAGTCGCCTCCGTTTGAGGATGTCGACCTGTTCACGCTCGACCGTCCGCTCGCGGAAGCGGTCGCGGTCAATGGCGGTGGTGACGCAAAAGCGGAGCTTGCCGACTTCGGCAAGCATTGGGGCTCGGTGGCGATGGCACAGCGCGGCCGCGTCGCCAACGAGAACACGCCGAAGCTGAAAACCTACGACGCGCGCGGTTTCCGTCGCGACGAGGTCGAGTTTCATCCGGCCTATCACGAACTGATGGCGCACAGCGCCCATGCCGGAATTCACAATTCAACATGGAATGACAAGGGAGAGGCGGCCGGCGGCGCATCCGAAGTTGTGCGCGGCGCGAAATTTTTCATCGCTTCGCAGGTCGAGACCGGGCACCTGTGTCCGATCACCATGACGCGCGCAGCGGTCGGCGCACTGTCGGTGGACCCCGCGCTGCGCGCGAAGGTGATGCCGGTGCTCGGCACGCGCTCCTATGACCCGACATTTGCGCCGTGGTGGACCAAGCGCGGCATGACCATGGGCATGGGCATGACCGAGAAGCAGGGCGGCACCGACGTGCGGGCCAACATCACGCGTGCTGTCCCCGACGGCGACGCCTATCGTATCACCGGACACAAGTGGTTCATGTCGGCGCCGATGTGCGATGCATTTCTTGTGCTGGCACAGGCCGAAGGCGGACTGACCTGCTTCTTCATGCCGCGCTTTGCGCCGGACGGCTCGGTCAATGGCATCCACTTTCAACGCTTGAAGGACAAGCTCGGCAACCGCTCCAATGCCTCGTCGGAAGTCGTGTTCGAAAACGCATATGCACTGCGGCTTGGCGAAGAGGGGCGCGGCGTGCCCACGATCATTCAGATGGTCTCGCTGACGCGGCAGGATTGTTCGCTGGCGTCCGCAGGCCTGATGCGTTCGGGGCTGGCGCATGCGCTGCATCACACGCGCCATCGCAGCGTGTTCCAGAAACATCTTTCCGATCAGCCGCTGATGCGCAGTGTGCTCGCCGACATGGCGCTGCATGTGGAGGCCTCGACGGCGCTGGTGATGCGGCTGTGCCGGTCGTTCGACCGCGCGCCCTCGGACAAGGCGGAAGCCGCCTATATGCGGCTGTTGACGCCGGTGGTGAAGTACTGGACCTGCAAGAGTTCGCCGGGATTTCTCTACGAGGCGATGGAATGCCTCGGGGGCAACGGTTACGTCGAGGAGGGGATTCTTGCGCGGCACTACCGCGAGTCGCCGGTCAACGCGATCTGGGAAGGGTCGGGCAACGTGATGTGCCTCGACGTGCTGCGCGCGCTGTCGCGTGAAGCGGATGCGGCAGCGGATGTGTTGCGCAGTCTCGTCGATCAAACCAAGGGCCTGCCCGGTGTGGTTGAGGCGGTGGCATTCATCGCCAAAGCGTTTCGGCAGCCTGATGCCGAGCGTGTCGCGCGATTGGCAGTCGAGAAGCTGGCGCTGGTCGCGGCGGCCGCGGCACTCAACGAGGTGTCACCGAAACACGCCGAACTGTTCGCGGCGACACGGCTTGCGGCGGACCACGGTAATCTCTATGGCGCGGTGGATATTGCCGACGGCGATATTCGCAGCCTGCTGGATCGCGCGCTGCCCGCGTGAACCGCCTGTCGTTGCCCTGGAGATGCCATGATGACCGTTGCTGAAGGCCCCGCTGACGTCGCGCCGGTGTCGCCGCCGGGCAAAAGCCGTGAGCCGCGTGTCTGGAAATTCATCGGAACCAGTCTATGGGGCCTGTTGCTGTTCGGCGCGATGTTCGTCGGGCAGGTCGCCGTTGTGGTTTGGTTTCTCTGGAGTGGCGGCGAGCCGATCGACGGGAAGACTCTGGTCGCTCTGTCGTCGAACGGTCGCATCATTTCGCTGTCGGTCATCATGGGATTGCCGGCGATCCTGCTCGCGCTGTGGGTCGCGATCCGCTGGTCGCGGATTTCATTCGCGGATTATCTCGCACTGCGCTGGCCGTCGTGGCGCATGTTCGCCATCGGTCTCGGATCTCTCGTGTTGCTGATGGTGGCATGTGAGATCGTATCGCGCGCGGCTGGCCGCGAGTCGTCACCGGGTTTCATGGTGGAGGTGCTGAAAACAGCGCGGGCCGACGGCGCGTTGTGGCTTCTGGGGCTGGCCTTCTGCGTGGCGGCGCCGGTGACGGAAGAGTTCTTCGCGCGCGGTTTTCTCTATCGCGGATGGTCGGAATCGTTCCTGCGGCCAGCCGGTGCGATCATCCTGTCGTCGGCGGTGTGGACGGCGATGCATATGCAATACAACTGGTTCTTCTTAGGACAAGTATTCGCCATTGGATTGCTGTTCGGCTATCTGCGCTACCGCAGCAACTCGACATGGCTGACGGTGATCCTGCACGGCATCAACAACCTCGCTGCGACGGTGCAGACTTTCTTGCTCGCGAATAATTCGTAGGCTTTCCGGAAAGCTGGTTTCAAGCCGCAACGACAGGCAACATCGGTCAGTGTTCTCCCGGCGCTTGGCGCAACGTGCGCAGCCGGTCCAGCGCGCCCTGCAAAATGAAGATTGCGGCGTGTTCGTCGATCACCTTGGCGCGTTTGGCGCGGCTCATGTCCATGCCGATCAGTTCGCGCTCCACCGCGACAGTAGAGAGGCGTTCGTCCCAAAGGCCGATGGCAAGCTCCGTCAGCCTGGAGAAGTTTCGCGCGAAGGCGCGGGTCGATTGCGCGCGCGGGCCTTCGCTGCTGTCCATATTGATAGGCAGGCCGAGAATGAAGCCCGTGACGCTGCGCTCGGCGGACAATGCCAGCAGCCGCGCCGCGTCGGCGGTGAAGGTCTTGCGCTGAATGGTCTCGACGCCGGTCGCGAGCTTGCGGTCGGGGTCGGACACCGCGACGCCGATGGTCTTGGTGCCGAGATCGAGTCCGATCAGGGCACCTCGTGCGGGCCAGTGCGCGGCGGCCTCAATCAGCGGTAATATGAGTGCAGGCATGGCTCCGCATAACACGCACCAAGCCGATCATGCAAAGCGGTGTGCACGTCAGGGGTGGGGAAGCCGCATAGCTGCTTGGCATGGCGATATGTTATGTATGGCTGCTCCGGCAACGACGCCTGCGCGAAATCTCTATCATCACAACGAGCGATCAGATGTGGCCCGACCGCAGACTTCTCGACCTGTTCAAGATCGACGTTCCGATCGTGCTGGCCCCGATGGCAGGCGTGATGGACGCGGATCTTGTGATCGCAGCGTGCGAGGGCGGAGCGCTCGGCTCGTTGCCCTGCGCGATGCTGTCGGCCGACAAGGCGCGCGAGCAGGTCAATATCATCCGTCAGCGCGTCAGTGCGCCGGTCAACATGAATTTCTTCTGTCATAAAGCGGTCGATGCCGATCCCGCACGCGAGGCGGGTTGGCGCAATCGCCTTGGCTCTTATTATAAGGAGCTGGGGCTGGACGCGAACATGGTTGTCCCGGCGGCCAACCGCGCGCCCTTCGATGCCGCAATGTGCGAAGTGGTCGAAGAGCTGAAGCCTGAGGTCGTTAGTTTTCATTTTGGTCTGCCGGAGATGGCACTGCTGAAGCGTGTCAAGGCTGCGGGTTGCATCGTCATTGCTTCAGCGACCATCGTGAAGGAAGCTGTCTGGCTCGAGCAGAACGGCGCCGACGCCATCATCGCGCAGGGCGCCGAGGCGGGCGGTCATCGCGGCATGTTCCTGACCGAAAGCATCGCGGGACAGCCGGGCACGATGTCGCTGGTGCCACAGGTGGTCGATGCCGTGCGTGTGCCGGTGATCGCGGCAGGCGGTATCGCTGATGGGCGGGGGATCGCAGCTGCCTTTGCGCTGGGCGCGGCGGGTGTCCAGATCGGGACTGCCTATCTGCAAACGACGGAAGCCAAGACCAGCGCGGGCGGGCGGGCGGCGCTTGCAGCGGCCGCGGATGAGTCCACCGTTATCACCAACGTCATGACCGGCCGCCCGGCGCGGGGCGTCGCTAATCGCGTGATGCGTGAAGTCGGACCGGTCTCGCCCGATGCTCCAGCATTTCCTCATGCAGCCACGGCGTTGGCTCCGCTGAAGACGGCTGCCGAGAAGCTTGGCCGGGTTGATTTCACCAATTTGTGGGCCGGGCAGTCGGTCGCCCTCAGCCGGCAGGTCGGTGCGGCAGAATTGACGCGTACGCTTGCGGCCGAAGGTCTTGCTTGTTTGCGGCGGCTGGCGGAATAAAGTTCCTCTCGGGTTGTTGAAACCCACTCGGCTTTGCGCTTCCTGCGGTTCAGGCTGCCGCCGGAAGGCAATATTTTGAATTTTTTTCACCCGTTGGAAGTTTCCATTGAATCATCAAAATGCGCTCGATTTTGAGGGACGCGGCCATATCCGCTGTGTCCAGCAACTGGGAATGCTCAAGTTGTGGCAGCACCTGAAGGGTGCTGCCGAACTTCCCGATATTACCGCCGTCCAGGGCCATGACCTCGAACGGATTCGCGACAAGCTGATGCTGCTTGAGGTTGCCTGGCGCGATGGCGAGCCGTGTTACCTGATCCGGTTTCAGGGCGCCGACTTCAGCAAGATGCACAATTGTGATTGCACCGGGCTATTCCTCAACGACGTGATGGCGCCCGCGGTGCGCGAGCGCGGCCTGCGGACCTACAGGACCGTGGTAGATCGCGGAATTCCCTCGTTCACGTCGACCCCAGTGCGCGATGCGGACGGCTTTGTCATCCATTACGAGCGGCTGCTGTTACCCTTCACATCGACAGGACAGGGCGTCGAACACATCCATTGCGTGATCACTCTGTTCGCGGAGGAGAACCGCTCGCCGTTTCAGGTCATGCGTGATGCCCGCGCGAGACCTATGTAACGGATCGCCTTCGGCGCAAGCCATTGACAAGATTTCGCTAATTTTCGCGGCCACGTTATCCGCGACTTATTTGGCGTTGGCGTTCCATGCCGAATGTTCTATGAGGGCGGCAGAAACGGCCACCCGGAGTCTTCCTCATATGTCAGTCGATGCCGCCACCGTCCGCCGGATCGCGCATCTTGCGCGGATAGCGGTGAAAGATGAGGAAGTGTCTCATCTGCAGGGCGAGTTGAATGCGATGCTCGCGTTCATCGAACAACTGTCCGAGGTCAATATCGATGGCGTCGAGCCGATGACGTCGGTGACTCCGATGGAGATGAAGAAGCGGCACGACGTCGTCACCGACGGCGAGATACCGGGCAAGGTTCTCGCCAATGCGCCTGCCACCGAGGATCACTTCTTCCTGGTGCCCAAAGTCGTCGAATAACCGTAAGGCGAATGCCATGTGCCTGTTGTGCAGCGACGAGAAGGCCTACGCGGCTTACATGACCTATCTCGACGAGATGGAGCGACAGGGAAAGAATGTCGATCCCGACAAGGCCATCGACGCGGTGATCGACATGCTCGAAGCCGAGGCGGCGCAAGCCAAAAAGAACAAGTCTCCCTTTCACTGCGATCCGATTGAAGAATGAATGACTGACCTGACTTCGCTGACGCTTGCCGATGCCCGCGAGGGCCTCGCGCAGAAATCCTTCACCGCGCTTGAACTGACCGACGCGCATCTGGCCGCGATGGAAAAGGCGCGCGTGCTCAACGCCTATATTCTGGAGACGCCGGATCATGCGCGCGAGCAGGCACGCGCGGCGGACGGCACGATCGCGAGGGGCGAAGCGGGTCCGCTTGCGGGAATTCCGCTCGGCATCAAGGATCTGTTCGCCACCACCGGCGTGCGCACCACGGCGTGCTCGAAGATCCTCGGCGACTTCATTCCGCCTTACGAGTCCACCGTGACCTCGCAACTCTGGCGCGACGGCGCGGTTATGCTTGGCAAACTCAACAACGACGAATTCGCCATGGGCTCGTCCAACGAGACCTCGGCTTTCGGGCCGGTGGTCAATCCGTGGCGGCGTGAAGGCTCGGATGTGAATCTGGTTCCAGGCGGCTCGTCGGGCGGCTCGGCCTCGGCGGTTGCCGCGAATCTGTGCCTTGGCGCAACCGGTACCGACACCGGCGGTTCGATCCGCCAGCCTGCGGCATTCACCGGCATCGTCGGCATCAAGCCGACTTATGGGCGTTGTTCGCGCTGGGGCATCGTGGCGTTTGCTTCGTCGCTCGATCAGGCGGGTCCCTTCGCGCGCACCGTGCGCGATACGGCGATCCTGATGCGCTCGATGGCCGGTCACGATCCGAAGGACATGACCTCGGTCGACCGTCCGGTGCCGGACTATGAGGCCGCGATCGGCAAGTCGGTGAAGGGCATGAAGATCGGCATTCCGAAGGAATACCGCCTCGATGGCATGTCCGGCGAGATCGAGAAGCTGTGGATGCAAGGCGCCGACTGGCTCAAGGCTGCGGGTGCGGAACTCGTCGAGGTGTCGTTGCCGTACACGAAGTATGCGCTGCCGGCTTACTACGTTGTTGCGCCTGCGGAAGCTTCATCCAACCTCGCGCGCTATGATGGCGTGCGTTACGGCGCGCGCGTTAACGGCAAGACCATCGCGGAGATGTACGAGAACACCCGCGCCGCAGGTTTCGGAGCTGAGGTTCGCCGCCGCATCATGATCGGTACCTACGTGCTCTCGGCGGGCTATTACGACGCGTATTACCTGCGCGCGCAAAAGGTCCGCACGCTGATCAAGAAAGACTTCGAGGACGTGTTCGCGCAGGGCGTCAGTGCGATCCTGACGCCCGCAACGCCGTCGGCTGCGTTCGGCATCGGCGAGAAGGGTCAGGCCGATCCGGTCGAGATGTATCTCAACGACATCTTCACGGTGACCGTGAACATGGCGGGGTTGCCAGGCATCGCGGTTCCCGCCGGCAAGGACAGGCAGGGGCTGCCGCTCGGCCTGCAACTGATCGGCCGTCCGTTCGATGAGGAGACGCTGTTCTCGCTCGGCGACGTCATCGAACAGTCCGCAGGACACTTTACCGCGAAGAAGTGGTGGGCGTAATGCAGGCGGGGCAGCAAGGCCTTGCCGATCTGCGCGCTGTCATTGACCGGATCGATCGCGACATCGTCGCGCTGCTTGCGGAGCGGGTGAGGTGTCTCGACAAGGTGGTCGCAGTGAAGACCCGCGATGGTCTCCCGGCTGCCATTCCGGAGCGGGTCGAGGAAGTTGTCGCTCACGTGCGCACGGAGGCTGATGCCGTTGGTTTATCGCCGGATCTCGCCGAGAAGCTCTGGCGCAGTCTGATTGACTGGTCGATCGCTTACGAGGACCGGCATCTCAGTGGAACCGCAGGCTCGGCCAAAGCGAAATCATGATGCCGGGTTTAGTGAAGCCTGCGTCGTGATGAGATGCTGACCATACATTGAAGTACGATTTTGCCGGCCGGGCTGAAAGTGATCTGCAAGCTCGACGGCGAGCGCATCGCACACGCTGCCTTGCAATCACCATTTTGCGGGGAGAAGGCCTGACACGGTGGTATGTGTTCCTTAACCATCGGCGGCGATAACGACCGGTGGAGTATCGGTGATTTATGCGTCGGGTGCGGCCTCTCGTCAGTATCATTTGTGTGACCGGCGTATTGCTCGGTTGCGCATCGATTCAGAACGCGCCGGTCAATCTGCCGGGCAGTCCTGACACCCTCACGGACAGAGGGAATATCGGCTTCGGTGAGACGACGCGTTACGAAGATACCGTCGTCGGACTTTCCTTTTCAGGAGGCGGTACGCGCGCCGCCGCGTTTTCCTTCGGTGTGCTGCAGGAGATGGAGCGTATTCCGGTCCGCGGTGCGCAGGGACCGATGATCGATCGGGTCGAGTTCATTTCCGGCGTGTCCGGCGGATCGGTCACCGCAGCGTATTATGGTTTGCGGAAGCGGGCTGCTCTGGCCGATTTTCGCGAAAGGTTTCTCCTGCGCAACGCCGAGGAGGGACTGCAGACAAATCTCACTCTCGCGACACTCTCACGCGCGGTCGCTGGCGGCGTCAACGACTCGACAGGATTTCCGCGCTGGCTGGATGCCAATCTGTTTCAGGGCGCGACGTTTCGCGATCTAGGCCTGACCAGCCGGCCGCAGGTCTGGATCAATGCGTCGGACATTTACAACAGAACGCCTTTTGTGTTCGGCACAGTGGCTTTCAGCGCCATGTGTAGCGACTTGTCGGAGTATCCATTGGCGAACGCGGTTGCGGCTTCGGCAGCGGTCCCCGTAGCGTTCGCGCCAGTCGTGATCCAGACGTTCCCCGGGAAGTGCAACGACCGGCTGCCGCCCTGGGTCGCGCGAGCGCGGGACAACGCTAACGCGCCTCCGATGCTGAACGCGTTTGCGAAGGCTATCGGCCGCTATCACGACGGCTCGATGCCTTACATCAAGCTGCTCGACGGCGGTCTTGTCGACAACTATGGCCTCGCTGGTTTTACTATCGCGCGATTGTCATCGGATACGCCGTATGGACCGCTCAGCCCGCGGCAGGCCGTGAAGCTCCGGCGCGGCATGTTTTTGGTGGTGGACGCCAAGACGGGCTTATCCGGCAACTGGATCAATACCGTCGAGGGACCGACAGGAGCAGAACTGGTCAAGGCTGCCGCCGATACCGCCATAGACGCCAGTGTCGCGGGCAGCTTCACGGCGTTCAGCGCGACCATGACCGATTGGCAGGGCGCGCTGGTGCGGTGGCGCTGCGGGCTGTCCGCCGCGGATCGCGCGAAGTATGGAGCAGGGCCCGGCTGGAATTGCCGCGATCTGAAATTCTATGTCGGCCGCGTCGGATTCGATCAGCTCGATCAGGCTCGCGCATCGGAGCTTGAAGTCATCCCGACGCGTTTCCATCTGCCGCCCGAGCAGGTCGACAGCGTCATCGCCGCCGGACGTGACGCCTTGCGCGCCAGCCCGACGTTCCGCAGCTTTGCGGCGGGGCTATAAGGGATTCGGGGTTTTCTCGCCCGCGTGAGCAGGGTAAAAGCCGCCTTCAGGCTCCAAACCTCCCAAGCTCATCCGCTTCGACTCTTCAGGAAATGATTCAATGAAAATCGGGAAGGGAGGGCGCGGCGACAGCAACCAGTTGCTCAGAGAAGCCATTGCCGCCCATCAAGGGGGCAAATTCTTCAAGGCGCGGAAGCTATACGAAACCATCCTCGCAGACGACCAGACCAATGTCCCGGCGCTGCATTATTCCGGTATCCTGGAAGCTCAACAGCAAAATCCCACCAAAGCCCTTCGGCTTCTCGATCGTGCGCTAACGATCGTTCCGAACGCCGCGGATATTCTCGCTGACAAGGGAAAAGTACTGGCTGATCTCGGTCAGCATCACGACGCGTTGCCTTGTTTTCAGCAGGCCGTCGCGATCAATCCGCAGCACTGGATGGCCCTCCAGAATCAGGGAGCAAGCCTGCTTTCCCTGCAGCGCCCAGCCGATGCGTTGAGCGTGTTCGATCGATTGCTGGCCGTCATGCGCGACTATCCTCCTGCGTTTAACAATCGAGCCTTAGCTCTCAGGGATTTGAATCGCTACGAAGAGGCGATCGCCAGCTACAAGCAGGCAATTGCTCTCAATCCTCAGGACGTCGAGGTGTGGACCAACCTCGGAGACAGCCTGTTCAAGATCAAGAACTACGACGAGGCTTTTGCTGCTTATGACAAGGCGCTGGCGGTCAAGCCCGATCTGGCTCAGGCGTGGCTTGGCCGCGGCACGATCTTCTCTGAATTGAAACGCTATGGCGAAGCGGTAGAAGCTTTCGACAAAGCGATAGCGTTCAAGCCCGATCTGGCTGAGGCCTGGTTCGGGCGTGGCGCCGTTCTTTCCGATCACAAGCGTTATGATGAGGCGCTCGCCGATTACGACAAGGTGTTGTCGCTCAAGCCCGGCTTGATGAGCGCGGAGGGCGCTCGCCTTCATGTGAAGATGCATATTTGCGACTGGAGCAACCACGATGCCGAATGCGCGCGTCTGGTTTCTTCCGTCCGGAATAGCAAAGCCATCGCTGCTCCGTTCGTTTTTCTCAGCGTTTCAACGTCCGCTGAAGATCAGCTCCAATGCGCAAAGTCATGGGTGGCGGAGAAATTTCCTCCAGCAACTAATCCGGTTTGGCGTGGTGAGTGTTACAATCACGAGAAAATTCGCATCGCCTATATGTCGGCCGATTTCTATGAGCATCCCGTTTCCTTTCTGATGGCGGGAATGTTTGAACGTCATGACAAGGCGCGTTTCGAGGTCACCGCCATATCGCTTGGCGCTGATGACAGTTCCGAGATGCGGCAGCGGTTGGAAAAATCGTTCGATCGCTTTGTCGATGCGCAATCACTCAGCGAGAGCCAGATTGCCGACCTCATCAAATCGCTCGAGATTGATGTCCTGATCGACTTGATGGGTTTTACGGGGATTGCCCGAACCGGTGTGTTCGCGCGGCGTGTTGCCCCGATCCAGGTCAATTACCTCGGCTATGCTGGCACGATGGGCGCCGAGTATTTGGATTATATCGTCGCGGACCGTTCGATCATTCCAGAAGACAAGCGCTCTTCGTACTCCGAAAAGACTGTCTATTTGCCCGGCAGCTTCATGGTGAACGATTCCAGGCGGAAGATATCCGCACACATTCCTTCGCGTGCCGAGTGCGGACTGCCCGAGACCGGATTTGTCTTTTGCTCGTTCAATCAGAGCTACAAGCTGACGCCTGCCATTTTCGATATATGGATGCGACTGCTCCGGCAGGTCGACGGCAGCGTTTTGTGGCTCTCAAAGACAAACGAAACGGCTGTCCGCAATCTCAGGCAGGAGGCGCAGAAACGCGGGGTGGATCCCAGCCGGCTTGTGTTTGCTCAACGCGTACGCCTCAACGAGGACCATCTTGCGCGTCATCAATGCGCGGATCTGTTTTTGGATACGCTGCCTTTCAATGCGCACTCTACGGCAAGCGATGCGTTGTGGGCCGGGCTCCCGGTGTTGACGCACATCGGCGACACCTTTGCCGGCCGGGTTGCCGCAAGCCTCTTGGAGGCGGTCGGTCTTCCCGAACTCATCAGACCAAGCGCGGAAGAGTACGAGAAGACGGCGCTTGAACTGGCAACCGATCCAGCCAGATTGGCGCTGATCAGGGGCAAGCTCGCGCAGAGCCGGCTTTCCTCGTCTTTGTTCGACACGGATCTGTTCACGCAGCACATCGAGAGCGCCTACGAAGCAATGCATCAACGTCATCAGGCTGGTCTGCCGCCCGATCACATCCTCGTTCCGTGCCTGGGGGCTCAAACCGCCCAGGTTTGAACTATCGGCGCACGATCGTGTTCGGCACCGAGCCGTCGCGCCAAACGTTGGCATTGAGATTGTCGGGCGCGCCTGTAAGAAGCCGCGGCGGCACCTGAATTTTCTGGCCACTCCGTGCGCGCTGCAGAACCCTGCGGCGGTCAATCTCGGCGGATACGAAAGGCTGCGAGCTCAGCCAGTCGAGATCGACCACGGAGTTCTTGAATAGCGACGAGTATCCTGCCGCTTGTTCGAACTGCTCCAGTGCGGACACCACGAACCACTGCATGACATGTGCGCCGGGCGGGATCAGATCGAACCGGGGATTGGCGGGCCAGAAGGGCTCAACCATGCGTCCGGTGCCGCTCTTGAGGATGTCTGCCAGCTTTTGCAGTGCCTTGGCGCTGTCGCTTTGCCGGCCGAACTCCCATGCAACGCGAGCCAGGGTCGAAAGACGCGCGAGCGACGGCTCCGTTTCGCACAACGCCGACAAGTTGTCGCAGGCGAACCGCAACGCAGCGCACCGCTCGGGCAATAGCAAATCCGCCGACCGCCACGTTGCGTAACCAGCCAATGCGTCGCGATAGGCCGGATCGATGGCAATGCTGTCATCGAGTAGTTGGGCGAAGGCCGGTCCAAATGCCTGAGCCTTGATTGCTGCGACAGCCCTGGCGCAGGCCTGATCGTCCGGTTGCCACGCGGGGATGGCCTCGACCAGCAGTCCTTCGCGGGCGAGGGTGGCCGCCCGGTCGGGCTTGGCGGCAAAGAAGTTCAGTTCGTAGCCGTCGATGGCTTCGTCCACCCCTGCGGGCACCAGCACCGGCGCACCGCGCAGAACCCTGTAGATGCGAAAGCCGCTCGCGATAAAAGCCGAACGAAGATTCTCGTTCGGTTTGTCACCGGCCTTCACTTCAAACATCACCAAGGGTGACTGGTGTGCAAAGAAGGCCTTGGCGCCGGCAAGAATTCGCTCTTCCTCGCCCTCGGCATCGATCTTGAGAAAATCGATACGTCCCCAATTCCTTGTTTTCTCTTCCGCGTCCAGCGATGTGATCTGCACGCTTTCTCCCGGACCGCTGCCATCAAGCGTGTTCAGTTCGCTCGATGACCCAAGCACGAGATGCCCCTCTCGCTCCCCGTCGGAGAGGGCAACGCCGATCACATGCAGGTTGTTGGCGCGATTTTTCTTTTTGCTGATCTTGAGCAGGCGTTGGGTTTCGCTTGCGGGTTCATAGGAGAAAACGTGGCCCTGAGGGCCGACCAGACGCGCGATAGGCAGGCTATAGACTCCGAGATTTGCACCGATATCGATGACCGTCATGCCGGACTTCAGCCACCGGGCGAGAAAGGCGGGCTCTTTTTCGAACCACTTCTCTTGCTCAAGAATGACGTAAGTCGTGATCGCATCGAGCGAAGCGGGCAGGACGATGTGGGTCCCGTCGTTCATGCGCAGGGATATTTCGCTCATCGGATCATCTCAAAGGTCGGGAAGGCCGCAGGTATGGCCAACTACTGGCATGGATTGCCGGAAGATTCATCCCTCCCGGCATGACGACCGAACCTGGAGCAAGGCCATTTCACTCGAGATTCAGCCGCAGCCGCATAAAGCGCCCAATTGGTGTGTCTTTCCTCTCTCGACGCACGGCGGCGGGGCTGCTAAAAATCGTCTGCCAGTGGATAAAAATATCAATCATATCAACATCCTTCGATAAGAGTTGCCGCCTCGCGGCAACTCCAGCAGAGCCGCTCCATGAACGCACCTGTCAAACCCTCCAAGCTCATCAAGGGCGCCACCGGCGATTGGGAAATGGTCATCGGTCTGGAAATCCATGCCCAGGTGACCTCCAATTCAAAGTTGTTCTCGGGCGCCTCGACTGAGTTCGGCGGCGCGCCGAACGATCACGTCTCGCTTGTGGATGCGGCTATGCCTGGCATGCTGCCGGTCATCAACGAGGAGTGTGTGGCGCAGGCGGTGCGCACTGGGCTCGGCCTGAAGGCGCAGATCAACCTGAAATCGACCTTCGACCGGAAGAACTATTTCTATCCGGATCTGCCGCAGGGCTATCAGATCAGCCAGTACAAGTCGCCGATCGTCGGCGAGGGCGAGGTGGTCGTCGATCTTCCCGGCGGCGAGAGTGTGACGGTAGGTATCGAGCGGCTGCATCTGGAGCAGGATGCCGGCAAGTTGTTGCACGACCAGAACCCGACGCTGACGCAGGTCGATCTCAACCGCTGCGGCGTTGCCCTGATGGAGATCGTGTCGAAGCCTGACATACGCTCGGCCGAAGAAGCGCAGGGCTACGTCGCCAAGCTGCGCTCCATCCTGCGCTATCTCGGCACCTGCGACGGCGATATGGAGAAGGGCAACCTACGCGCGGACGTCAACGTCTCGGTGCGGCGGCCGGGTGAGCCGCTCGGCACCCGCTGCGAGATCAAGAACATGAACTCGATCCGCTTCATCGGGCAGGCGATCCATTATGAAGCCCGCCGCCAGATCGGAATTCTGGAGGACGGCGGCGCCATCGATCAAGAAACCCGGCTGTACGATCCGAACAAGGGCGAGACCCGCTCAATGCGCTCCAAGGAAGAGGCGCACGACTATCGCTATTTCCCGGATCCCGACCTGCTGCCGCTGGAGTTCACCGCGGCCTATGTGGAAGAACTGAAGACCAAGTTGCCGGAGCTGCCCGATGCAAAGCGCGAGCGTTTCTTGGTCGATTTCGGCCTCACGCCCTATGACGCCAGCGTGCTGGTCGCCGAGCGGGAAAGCGCAGACTTCTATGAGGCCGTGCTGGCGAAGCTTGCGGACAAGACGCGCGACGGCAAGCTGGCCGCCAACTGGGTCATCAACGAATTGTTCGGCCGCCTCAACAAGGAAGGGCAGGACATTTCCTCGTCGCCCATCTCCGCTGTGCAAATCGCAGCGATCGTTGATCTGATCGGAGAAGGAACCATCTCCGGAAAGATCGCCAAGGACCTGTTCGAGATCGTCTGGACCAAGGGCGGCGATCCGAAAGCGCTCGTCGACAGCCTCGGCATGAAGCAGGTGACCGATCTCGGCGCCATCGAGAAGGTGGTGGACGACATCATCGCCGCCAATCCGGACAAGGTCGAACAGGCGCGCGCCAAGCCTCAGCTTATGGGCTGGTTCGTTGGTCAGGTGATGAAGTCATCGGGCGGCAAGGTGAATCCGCAGGCTGTGAACGAGCTGCTCAAGGCGAAGCTGGGCATCTGAACATCGCTAATGCGGCGACGCCGACGTGCCCGGCGTTGCTCCCGCGTGCAGCGTTCGGCAATTCGCTTTTCGTTTTCCGACACCAGGATGAACGCGCAGCATCGTCGCGCGGGGTTCGAAAACGTCTCTCGAACCGGAATCGATTTGCGAATCGGTTTCGCAAAAACTCCGAAAAAGTCCGTCGTTGCGAGCGGCGATCGTGCAAAAAGCAAATTTTCCCGAAAATATTTTTGTTGCCAAAATTTGCGACTCAGAGTCCGCGAAGCGCCGTTTTTGGTCGCGATGACGACATACTCAAATTCACAAGCGTTGCAATGAGCGTTGCGCGACGATGAAAGAAACTATTGCAGCGCAGTCGTTTCTTTGAATCGCGATCGAGGCCTTCGCAAGCATTTTGTACGAACGATACGGTGTCGCGTGAATGTGTTTCGATGCTTGCGTAACGCGTTCGCGTCGCGCGTTGCGCCTCTCACGTAAACACTTCCTTAAGCGGGACACTGTTTTTTTGGGTGCGTTGGTGTAATCCAGATGAAGTGCATTTCGATTCCCGAGTGCACACAGCGATTAAGCCATCTCACTAACGGAGGGCAACATGGCCAAGAAAGCGAAGAAGGCGAAGAAGGCGAAGTCGGCAGTGAAGAAGACTGCCAAGAAGACCCGCAAGGTCGCCAAGAAGAAGAAGTAAGGCTACGCCTTATGGATTGCCGGCACGTGATGCCGGCATCGTCACAAGAGCCGCCAGACTGATCAGTTCGCAAGAACGAGTTTGAACCGGCGGCTCAGGTCGACGAAAGAGGGTGTCGGCGAGACATCAGGCGAGACGGCCCGGCCAACGTTCTTCTAAGAGCTTGCTCTTACCAGGGACCGGTCAGGCAGAAGAGTTCAAGAGCTCTTCGTTCGTTGCGGGGGATGACCTCGCAGTTTCCCGGCAGTCTGCCTCGGCAGGCGCTCCGGAGAGATCTCGGTCCTGACGTGTTCACCGACGCCCTCGTTTTTTTGTCGCACGTCGCGCCATCCTTTCAGGACGACGGCAGCAGAGGATCTGATAGATCGACCTCCAAGAGATTTGGATACCTCCAAAGGCTTTGATGCCTTCAGCGCTTTGGACACTCCCGCAGCTCCCAACACCATTCTTGATGCGATGCCGCGTCGTGCGGATGGTCTTCATCGTCACTAGGACCGCACCGGATACGAGCTTGGCCTTCGCCGCCGACAGCTAGCTTCGCCTCCCTGCATCCGTCAGCCGCGATTGTTGCGTGCGCGCGAGACCGGCTCGCGCAATGGTTATCGCTTCGCCAAATACGAAGGTGAATCGATTTTTACGACCATCGAGAAATGCTTGAAAACATGCCTTTTCTGCGATTTCGCGCGCCGCGCTCGATGCGTTGCGTTCACATTCGATTCATCGCGATACTTAAACTGCCATTCAAATTTTACGGGTCATATGGTCCCAACAAGCCGGCAAACGGCGAACGCGTATTCCGCAGAATTGGCGAACCGGTTTTGCGGAATACGCGCCACTCAAAATAACGGTTGCATCAAACAGAATAAGGACGGGAGCCGCGCTCGCTGCGGCGGAACATCGGAGAATCAAAATGTTTCAAGGAACGATCGACACCTGCACCGCGATGCCGATTGAGGCAGTGGCGAATGGCGACGTGCTGTTCGATCTCGGCATGATGTATTCGACCGGGCGCAGTGGCCTGATCGATCTGGTCGCCGCGCACAAATGGTTCAATCTGGCAGCGCTCAAGGGCAGGGTGGATGCCATTTCGCTGCGGCGGGAAGTCGCCGGCTTGATGTCGGATGCCGAAATCGCGACCGCCCAGCGCGAAGCACGGGCCTGGATGGCGATGCACTAAGCCATTGGACTAAATCCTGCGACAGGCTCGCGGAAGCGGTCTCTATATATGAATATATGACAGAGATCCTCAGTGCGTTGCATGCGGGAGGCGTCAAAGACGCTTCAAGGACCAATCGCAATGGTAACGGCAGTGGCGGAGACGGAGGGATTCGAACCCTCGATACCCTTTTCAAGGTATGCTCATTTAGCAAACGAGTGCCTTCAGCCGCTCGGCCACGTCTCCACAGGCTCGATATGCCTTACGCGCCGACAGGCCGCAAGTCGCCCGGCTGTTTTTCGCAGATAGCTCTTACACCAGTGCACAATAAGGCGGTTTTCGTTCCGCGGTTGGATGATTTGTCACGATTCGCAAACCGCGAACTGCCATTCGCGAAGCTTTGGGGCATGTCGGCTCGCCGGAGGCGCCTCTATAATGGAGCAACGTTGCACCGGAGGCGCTGCTACATTGTAATTGCGCGCGTGTGGATAAAGCCCACAGCGGCGCTCTCTCGCGAGCTTTGATTCGGCGCTATTGAGCCATCACTGTGGCTCGGGCTGTTTACAGCTTGGTGTTGCCGAATTTGCAGTCGCTTCGTTGTCATCTTAAAAATGATAGCAACAACAATGTCTTGCGGCGGTCGCGAGCGAGTGGCTGCGTGTTATTTGTGCAACACATCCCTAAAAACGGCCGGAACCGCACCGTTTCAAGGCGGTCCTTTGTTGCTTGATCACATGTGTTGAGTAATTGTCCATGAAGCGACGGAGGGGGGCATCCCGAGGTCGTTCCGTTAGGTGGTTTCGCTTAAGTCGCTCGCGTTCATGCGGGAGTGTCCGAAGGCGCGAGGCGACCAGGCGGTTAGCGGGGATCAAGGGAACCACCCTAAGGTGTGACTTAACACCGACGGACCGGAACCTTCCCTAACAGAGCAAAACTTGGAGGTTTTATGAGCAAGATTAAGAGCCTTATCCTGGGTTCGGCGGCGGGTTTCGTCGCGATCGCCGGGGCACAGGCAGCTGATCTTCCCGTGAAGGCGAAAGCCGTTCAGTACGTGAAGATCTGCTCCCTTTATGGCGCTGGATTCTACTACATCCCCGGCACCGACACCTGCATCAAGCTGGGCGGCTACGTTCAGGCTGACGCGAACTTCAACGGCGGCAACTACAACCAGCCACCGTGGGGCAGCCCAGCAGGCGTGCCGAACAGCGGCATCGACTCCCAGGGCCGTAGCGGTGACATGTTCACCACCCGCGCACGCAGCAACTTCAACATCGATACCCGCACCGCCACTGAATACGGCGTTGTTCGTACCTACTGGTCGAGCAACTTCGAGTTCAGCTCGGGCGCGACCTTCGCTCCGTCTTCGGGCAACATGACCCTCGACTACGGCTTCGTGCAGTTCGCCGGCTTCACCTTCGGTAAGGCGGTCTCGGGCTTCCAGACGCCGTGGGGTGCTTACGGCGCCAACAACAACACGTCGTACTTCCTCGGCGGCTACGACAACGCGACCGGCATCACTCAGGTCGCTTACACGTGGCAGTTCGGAAACGGCATTTCGGCCCAGATCGGTGTCGAAGACAGCCGCAACATCAACCGCGGTACTTTGATCAATGCCTCGACGGCTGCGACGGCTGGCATCACCAGTGCAACGATGCTCGGCTCGAACTTCACCAACTCCTACGGCGGCAACGCTGCTCCGGATATCGCTGGTAACATTCGCATCGATCAGGCTGCGTTTACCCTCCAGGTTTCGGGTGCACTGCATCAGAACCACGCAACCTACTACGGTGCGAACGAAACGACCGGTCATCCGGACGACAAGTTCGGTGGTGCTGCTTCGGTCGGTCTTCAGTTGAAGAACCTGCCGACCGGCCCTGGCGACAAGCTGTCGATCGACGGAACGTGGTCGAAGGGTGCTGTTAAGTACCTCATCTCCGGCGTGACCGGCACTGCAACTGGCAACAACATGAACTTCACCAACTTCGGTGGAGCAGAGTTCGGTGGCAGCTACCAGAGCCTCGCGACTGTTTTCGCAGCTGACGCAGTTTACGGACTGAACGGCCAGCTTGAACAGACGACCGCTTGGGGCTTCCGTGGTGCTTACGTTCACAACTGGTCCCCGAACTGGGAAACCAGCGTGTTCGGCAGCTACACGAAGATCGACTACAACACCAACGCGACTGCTCTGATCTGCACCGCTCAGCTCGCTGCTGCTCCGGGCGTGAACGGTCGGTCGGCCGCCAACTGTAACCCAGACTTCGCAATCTGGCAGGTTGGTACGCGTACGGCCTGGACTCCTGTCCAGAACCTGACGTTCTCGGCTGAAGTCCTCTACACGATGATCGACCAGTCCAACGTTGGTTCGTTCACTTCGGCTGGCCTCGGCTCGAAGCCAGGTGCCGTTGTGTATGACTACAAGGACCAGGGTATGTGGTCGGGCAACATTCGCGTCCGCCGCACCTTCTGATCGTAACCGCCTCACGGCGATTACTATCTGAACTGCAAAAGAACCCCCGGCAGGAAACTGCCGGGGGTTTTTCTTTGGGTACTCTTCGTTCCCCGAATGGGAGAGGCGATGACGGAGCACTTGCCAGGTGTACTGCGTCGTCCCTGCGAAAGCGGGGACCCATAACCACCGAAGGTTATGGACATCGTTGCGAGGGCCGCTGGCTCACAGAGATTGGATCCCCGCTTCCGCGAGGGCGACGTGAGGAGAGGGGCACAGTCGGTTTAGGACGTTACGTCTCAGCCCCGTCGCAGCGCGCGCAGAATGCGACGATACGGTCCATAGTCGCTTTGTCGGCCAGCAGGGGCGCGTGGCCCTGATCGGCCACCTCTACCAGGTCGATGTCCGGCCGCCGTGCGACCATGTCCTGCACGCCTTGGGGCGAGAGCAAGTCTGAGAGCCCGCCATGCACCAGCATCAGCGGAATACCTGCCAGCTTGTCGAACACCTCCCAGATTTGCGGCAACGGGGTGTCAGGCGTGACGCCTTCGAACGTGTGCGAGATTTTCAGATCGTAGGTCCGCTCGAGTCCGCCGCCGTCCCTTTCCCTGAACGCGCGCCGTGTCCACGCCATCCATTCCTCGTCGCTGAGTGACGGGAAAACGCTGCCGAACAGATCCTTAAGTCCGCGCGCCGCCTCATCCCACGTCTTTCGCTCTGGCGGGTTAGCGATATAGCCCTTGATCTTCATTAGGCCGCCTATCTCCAGCGCGGGTCCGATGTCGTTCAGAACGACGCCAGCCAGTAACTGCGGCTGTACCGCCGCCAGCGCCATGGAGATCAGGCCGCCACGCGAAGTGCCGAGCAAAATGGCCCGCGAGATTCCAAGCGAAGCCGCGATGGTCAGGACGTCGCCGAGTTCGATGGGGACCGCGTATTTCGCAGGATCCGGATCGTAGTCCGACAGGCCGCGGCCGCGATAATCGACCGCCACCACCTTGCGTGGCGCTTTCGAGTCCGTGGCGATCGCACGGGCGATGTCGTCGAAATCGTCGGTGGTCCGCGTCAGGCCGGGCAGGCAAAGCACCGGCAGCGCGCTGCTGTCGTCAGGGCCGATGATCTTCGCATGGAGTTTCAGCCCATCGGCCGACTGGCAGAAGACGTCGCGAAACAGGCTGGGCATTTGCTGATAGCTCTGCTGTTCGGTGTGAAAGGCGGAGAGATAACCGCGAGACTATTCCACACCTGCGCCGCGGCGCAAATCCGCCTCGATCAGCAGTTTGCTGCCGCCACCGAACCGGGAGCGGTAGACCTGCACGTTTTCCATGATGCGCTGAACGTAATTGCGGGTCTCGGAGAACGGTATCTGCTCGACCCAATCAACCGCATCCACCTTGGGATCGCGGGGGTCGCCATAGCGCTCGATCCATTTGCGGACGCTGCCACGGCCAGCGTTGTAGCCGGCGAACGTCATGATGTAGGAACCACGATAGTCCTCGATCAACCCGCCGAGTTCAGCGGCGCCGAACGCGGCGTTGTAGGCGGGATCGCTCTTCAACCTCGCGAGATCGAACGTCGCGCCGTGTCGCTTGGCGACGTATTTGCCGGCGGAGGGGGTGACCTGCATCAGGCCGTAAGCCTGCGCGGGCGACACCACGGAGGGATTGAACGCGCTCTCCTGTCGCGCAATGGCGAAGACGATTGCCTTCTCGACCTCGGGCCCGAAATCCTTGTAGGGAGGAATGCCGATCACTGGATAAGCGTAATGGTCGAAGGGCATGCCGCGATTCAGCGCGGCCTTGCCGACCAGCAGCATGCCGCGCGCATCGTTATAACGCTGGGTTAATTCGCAGAGTCCGAGCAAGCCGTCCATGTCGGCGCGCTCGCCCATGTCGGCAAGAATGGGAATGGCCAGCTCGCGCTCGTCGAGTGTGTAGAGCAGATCGACGGCGCGAACGACCTCCAACCGGTCGCCGGTGCGCGAACGGCCCGGCGGTCCGTTCAGTGCAATCTGCGGCAGTCCCAGCTTGGCCCGTGCCAATTGCCCGTAATAGCTGGTCGATTGCGCTGCCGCTGATTCATAGGCCGCACGCGCCTCCTGCGTCCGTCCGGCAGCCTCCGCGGCCCGGCCTTGCCAGTAGCCGGCGCGGGCCAGCGCCGTCGGATTGACGCTGCCGACCCCGATGCGTGCGAAATGTTGGGCCGCGAGATTTGGATCGTTGAGAAAGCGCAGCGCAATCCAGCCTGCGGTGAATTCCTGCTCGGTCTTGTAGATATCGCGTGCCGGCAGCGACGCATCGCGTGCAATGGCATAGGCCGTGCGGGGCTCGTTGCTGTCGAGCAGCTTGCGCGCCAACAGTCGCCGCTCGATCCACCATTCGTCGGCATTGACCAGCCGCGCAGGATCGCGCGGCGCGGCCTGCATCGCGCGCGCAGCTTCTGCGAACTTGTCCTCGCGCCGCAGCCATTGCGCCTTGCTGAAAAGATAGAGCGGATCATTGTGCAGGTCGCTCGGGACCGCGTCGAGCAGCGCCTTCGCGTTTGAGGCTTTCTTGTTGAGGGCGACCCGCGCCTTTGCCAGCGCGACATGACCGCTGCCAAGCCGCTTGGCGGAGCGCAACGCGGCTTCGGCGTTGTCGCCGCTGTACAGCAGCATGTCCATCCGGACCTTGATGTCGCCCGGCGTCAGCAGCGTGCCGAACCTTTCGAACGCGGTATCTTCAGTGTCAGACGAGAACGGATCGCCGCGCCACGCTTCGCGCACCAGCCGTTCAGCGCTCGCCCGGTCGCCGCGGGCCAGCAGCGCGCGCGCGAGCATGAACCGGCCCTTGGCGGAGATCGGCTGTTCCCCGTTGAAGAACGCGAGGACGATGGAATCGTCGCGCTTGTCGTCCCACAAGGCTGCTTCGCCACGCCGCCGCAGGAATGTCACGCTTGGCCAACTCGGATTTTCGGCAAGGAAGTCGCGGTAACGTTCGACGGGTGCACCGTTGTCGTCGCTGCGCAGGATCATCCATTCGGCAAGCTTGCGCGCAACGGGATCAGAGAGCGAGGCCTGAAGCTGCGTCGCATCGGCCGGCTTCCGTTTACGCACGAGCTCGATGATCTGCTCGAGCGTTTCCATATCGGCCTTTGATGTGGACGATGTACTGGACAGCGCCAGGGCCACGGATGGCTTTCGGGGCGGAGCAGGGCGTGCGGCTAACTGGCCTCCAGCTTTCGGTGCGGGAGCGAGCGGCGTGGCTTTGGCCGATGAAGCGGGCGGCTGTGCGGGCTTTGCCGGCGTTGTTTGCGGCGTCACATTGCGGGGAATCGGCCGCGGCTTTGGCAGCGGAACTCCAGAGGCCGCATGTGAGACCAGCACAATCGCCGTCGCACCGAGAACCGCGGCGGTCCAGCGCCTTGACCGGGATGATCCCGCTGATGAAGGAGCAAATGGTGTCACGGGCAACCTATGTGGCGAATCATTCAAGAGCCTTCGCCCTCGGGTGTAGTTCATTGAATCTGTGGACAAAACATCAAATGTGATAGAATGGGCACAATGCCGCAACACCGCGGCAAAATCGCGGCTGACGCGGGGTGTTTGGAGCGCCCGTGCACCGGCTCAAAGGCCCGGGACTTTCATCGCGCCCCGGGACCCGGTATCAATTCCTCATAACAATCACTGCGTCGCGATACGCGTTCGGAGACTGACCATGGCAGCCAAGACGAAGTTCGGAGGTTCATTTACCGCCTTGGTCACGCCGTTCAAAAATGGCGCGCTGGACGAGGCCGGCCTTCGTGCACTGGTAAGTTGGCAGATCGAGCAGGGATCGCATGGTCTTGTTCCGGTCGGCACGACCGGCGAAAGCCCGACGCTGAGCCACGACGAGCACAACAAGGTGACCGAATGGGTCATCGAGGAGGCGAAGGGCCGCGTCCCCGTGATTGCGGGCGCAGGCTCGAACTCGACGCGCGAGGCGGTTGCTCTGGCGAAGCATGCGGAGAAGGCCGGCGCCGATGCGGTGCTTGTGGTGACGCCTTACTACAACAAGCCCACGCAGGAAGGGATGTATCATCACTTCAAGGCGGTGAACGATGCGATCGGGATTCCGATTTTCATCTACAATATTCCACCGCGCTCGGTGGTCGATCTGTCGGTCGAGACAATGACCCGGCTTTTCGAATTGAAGAACATCGCCGGTGTGAAGGACGCGACCGCCAATCTCGCTCGCGTCTCTCAGCAACGTCACGCCATGGGTCCGGATTTCATCCAGCTCTCCGGCGAAGACATGACCGCGCTCGCCTACATGGCGGCGGGCGGCCACGGCTGCATCTCGGTCGTCGCCAACGTCGCGCCGAAGCAGTGTGCCGATCTGATGTCCGCGGTGCTGAAGGGCGATTACGCTGGTGCGCTCAAGATTCAGGATCGGCTTACGCCGCTGCATGATGCGATCTTCAAGGAACCGGGTCTTGCCGGCGCCAAGCATGGACTCAAGCTGCTGGGCCGTCTGGACGAAGAGGTGCGCCTGCCCCTGGTGCCTGTCACGCCGCCGACCGGCAAGGTCATCCGCGACGCGATGGTGTACGCGGGATTGCTGAACTGACAATCATTGAAGGAATTTGCCCATGCTTGAGGAGTTCAAGAAATTTGCCCTGAAAGGCAATGTGGTAGACCTCGCGGTCGGCGTGATCATCGGCGCGGCGTTCGGAGCCATCGTGAATTCGATGGTCGGTGACATCATCATGCCGATTGTCGGCGCGATCACCGGCGGCCTCGATTTCTCGAACTACTTCACGGGTCTGTCGAAAACAGTGACAGCGACGAACCTTGCCGACGCCAAGAAGCAGGGCGCCGTGCTGGCGTGGGGTAGCTTTCTCACACTGACGCTGAACTTCCTCATCATCGCCTTCGTGTTATTCCTGGTGATTCGTCTCATGAACCGCCTGAAGGCCAAGGAGGACGCCGCCCCGGCGGCGCCGACGAAAGATCAGGAATTGCTGACCGAAATCCGCGATCTTTTGAAATCGAAATAATTCACTATCTAAAAGCGGCAAGATTTCCTGAATATGCAGTCAGTATCGTTCTGCGGGATTGCGGTTTCACGCGAGCCGTTGTTCGCGTGACTACGCTCCGAGGCACCTGATGGCCGAAAAGAAAGAGAAGCCGATCAAGGTCGTTGCGGAGAACCGCAAGGCACGATTCAACTATGCCATCGAAGATACCGTCGAGGCAGGCATCGTGCTGACCGGCACCGAGGTGAAATCGGTGCGCGGGGGCAAAACCACGATCGCAGAGTCCTATGCGGACGCCAAGGACGGCGAAATCTGGCTCGTGAATGCGAACATCCCTGAATATCTGCAGGCCAACCGGTTCAACCACGAGCCGAAGCGGTTGCGCAAACTGCTGCTGCACAAGAAAGAGATCAACAGGCTGGCCGGTGCAATCGAGCGCGAGGGCATGACGCTGATTCCGCTCAAGATGTATTTCAACGAGCGGGGCAGGATTAAATTGCAGCTCGGTCTCGCCAAAGGCAAGAAGCTGCACGACAAGCGCGATACCGAGAAGAAGCGCGATTGGGAGCGCGAGAAAGGTCGACTGTTGAGGGCGCGGGGATGATTGCGTGTAGGCGGAGAGCAGGACGATGACTGAGCAGCCAAACCTGATGGGCGTCGACTGGAGCAAGATTCCTGCACCCATCGACGATGGCGCGGCGAAGCATCTCGTCGGCATGAAAATTCCGCCAGTTGTCTTGCCCGCAACCGACGGTGCGTCGGTCACGCTTGCGTCGCTGCCGGGGCGGGTGGTGCTGTTCGCCTATCCGCGCACGGGTGAACCCGGCAAGATCAGCATTGTCGATGATTGGGACATGATCCCGGGCGCGCGCGGCTGCACGCCGCAGACATGCGCATTCCGCGACCTGTTCAAGGACCTGAAGGAAGCGGGCGCGCAGCATGTGTTCGGGATTTCAACCCAGGACAGCGCTTATCAACGCGAGATGGTGGAGCGGCTGCACGTGCCGTTTAAGGTCTTGTCCGATAGCGCTCTCGCCATGACGCGTGCGCTGAAGCTGCCGTCGATGGATGTGGCTGGCCTGACGCTGATCAAGCGGCTGGCGCTGATCATCGACGATGCGACGATCACCCATGTGTTCTATCCGGTGTTTCCGCCCGACCGGAATGCAGGCGACGTTCTGGCCTGGCTGCAAGCCAATCCGGCATAACTATTGTGGGTGAGCGCGCCTAGGTCGCCAGATACTCCCGCACGCGGGTGAACACCGCTCTGAACATCTTGGGCGTAAGCACGCCGGTGTTCGTGTTGTAGCGCGAGCAATGATAGCTATCGAACAACCGGAACGATCCTGCCTGATGCTCCGCGCCGTGACCGAACGGCGCTAACGCGGCCCGGACGCCGAGCGTTTTAAGCGTCGTGTCGTGCGAGACGCGGCCGAGCATGACGATGGCGCGCAGGCGCGGCATCTCGTCCAGCGTCGCGTTGAAGAAGGTGCGGCAGGTTTTGATTTCGGCGGGCAGGGGTTTGTTCTGCGGGGGCACACAGCGCACGGCATTGGTGATGCGACAATCGACAAGGGCTAGCCCGTCGTCGGGCCGGGCTTCGTATGACCCTTGAGCAAAGCCGAGGTCGAGGAGCGTCCCATAGAGAAGATCACCGGCAAAATCGCCGGTAAAGGGCCGTCCGGTGCGGTTGGCACCCTGAAGACCGGGCGCGAGGCCCACGATCAGAAGTCGCGCGTCGATCGGTCCAAAAGAGTAAACAGGCGCGTTGAACCAATGCGGATGTTGTGCGCGATTGGCATCACGATAGTCTTTCAGGCGGGGGCAGAGAGGGCAATCCGAGCCGGGTTCATTCGACTGTCCTGATACAGAAGAAGAAGGGCCGGCGCTACTGCGCCGGCTCTCCTTGGTCTTGTCCTCAATCGTCGAATTGGTCGACATCGCCTCGCGGTGCAATTGTACTCGTGCTCCGCTGCAGGAATTGCGGCGTGTGCTGACGAGGTTCGCGCGGTTCGCGAGGAGCAGGGCGCTCGCTCGGATCGCGGCCAAGCTTGGATTGTAGCTGGACCAGATCCGTAAAGACATCCGCTTGACGGCGCAATTCGTCTGCTATCATCGGCGGCTGGCTGGAGATGGTGGACACCACCGTGACCCGTACACCGCGGCGCTGCACGGCCTCGACCAGCGAGCGGAAGTCGCCGTCGCCTGAGAACAGCACCATCTGGTCGATGTTTTCGGCCAGTTCCATGGCATCCACCGCGAGTTCGATGTCCATGTTGCCCTTCACCTTGCGGCGTCCGGAAGCGTCGATGAATTCTTTCGTCGCCTTTGTGACCACGGTGTAGCCGTTGTAGTCGAGCCAGTCGATCAACGGTCGAATCGACGAGTACTCCTGATCCTCGATGATCGCGGTGTAATAGAAGGCCCGCACCAAGGTGCCACGGCTCTGGAATTCGAGCAGCAGGCGTTTGTAGTCGATATCGAAACCAAGAGTCTTCGCTGTCGCGTAGAGGTTGGCACCGTCAATAAACAGCGCGATCTTGTTCGTCGCAGAGGGCATCAGTTTTTTACTCGCATCTTTGTTGCAGTATATTTTTGGCGCGGCGCTTCTGAGCGCCGCACGTTGCATGGACAATCAGCTATCCACGCTGTGGGAGTCTTTAAGGATCAAGGCTCGCAAAGCCAACAGGGCATTAGCGACGGCGTGTGTGATCAATTCGTCATCCTTTTGGATGAATGAAGCGATTTCTTGTTCGTGGGGCATTGTCCCTCACCCCTCTGCCATGCGCTAGCGGCAGATTGTCAAAGGCGGCGTTTTACCGGCAATTTCGAAATTCTCGCTTGCGGAATGGCTCAGGTCGCTATACCTAGCGCGCATAGCGACATATTTTCAGATCCAGACTCGGAGCGGCAGCCGATGGCGCGCGTCACTGTTGAAGATTGTATCGATAAGGTCGACAACCGGTTCGACCTCGTCCTTTTGGCCGCGCATCGTGCGCGGATGATCTCTTCCGGGTCACCCCTGACGATCGACCGGGATAATGACAAGAATCCGGTCGTTTCGCTACGTGAAATCGCCGATACGACCATTTCCCCTGAAGATTTGCGGGAAGAATTGGTCCATTCCCTGCAGAAGTTTGTCGAAGTGGACGAGCCGGAACCGGATACGGTGCCTCTGATCGGCTCCGCAGGCGCCTCCGTGGACGCCGACGACACCGAAGTGGCTGTCGAGCGGATGACGGAAGAAGAGCTGCTGAAGGGTCTGGAAGGCCTTGCTCCCCCCGAGGAGCAGCCCGAGGAAGACGAATAAGGTTCCCGTTTGGGCCCAGACCCCGAATTTCGGGTGTCATCAACCATTTTTCGCAAAGGCCCGGGCGGATCGCCCGGGCCTTTGCATTTATTGACATTTTTAGCGTCTTCCTTGCGATCAGCGGAGAACCTAGTGATATTGTGAATGACGGTTCCCTTTTCCAGAATCGTCAGTCGAGGCAGCAAGCGGATGGCCATCTGGCACCGAAAACAGCCCCAAATGCAGGCGGCGACCGAAGCGGTCGCAGCGGTTCCCGCTGCGTCCCCGGTTGTGCCAATCAAGAAGCCGCCGCGCGCCAAGATGATGCGGCAATACGATCTCGTGGACCGGGTCCGCGCCTATAATCCGAACACCGACGAAGACCTGCTCAACAGGGCCTACGTCTACGCGATGATGGCCCACGGCGAGCAGAAACGCGCTTCGGGCGATCCGTATTTCTCGCACCCGCTCGAGGTTGCGGCGATCCTCACCGGCCTGAAGCTGGACGATGCGACCATCGTCGCGGCGCTGCTTCACGACACCATCGAAGACACGGAATCGACCCGCACCGAAATCGACCAGATGTTCGGTCACGAGATCGGCGCGCTGGTGGAGGGGCTGACCAAGCTCAAGCGGCTCGAACTGGTGTCGCGCGAAGCCAAGCAGGCCGAGAATCTGCGTAAGCTGCTGCTCGCGATCGCCGACGATGTGCGCGTACTGCTCATCAAGCTCGCGGACCGGTTGCACAACATGCGGACGCTGGAATTCGTGCCGCCGGCGTCGCGTCACCGGATCGCAGAAGAGACGCTCGACATCTATGCGCCGCTCGCAGGCCGCATGGGTATGCAGGAGATGCGCGAGGAGCTGGAGGATCTGTCGTTCAAGGTGATCGATCCCGAAGCGCATGCAGTTGTCGTGCAGCGTCTGGACGCACTCGAAGAGCGCGATCGCAATTTGATTGGCGAGATCGAATCCCAGTTGTCCGCCAAGCTCGCCAAGAATGGCGTCAACGCGCAGGTGAAAGGCCGCCGCAAGCAGCCGTTCTCGATCTGGATGAAGATGGAGCGCAAGTCCGTCGGCTTCGAGCAACTGTCCGACATCTTCGGCTTCCGCATCATCGTCAACAGCATCGCGGAGGTCTATCGCACCGTCGGCATCGTGCATACGACGTGGCCGGTGGTGCCGGGGCGCTTCAAGGATTACATCTCGACGCCGAAGCAGAACGACTATCGTTCGATCCACACCACGGTGATCGGCCCGGGCAAGCAGCGCGTCGAACTGCAGATCCGCACCGAGGAAATGGATCGCGTCAACGAATACGGCATCGCCGCGCATGCCTTCTACAAGGATGGCGGCGGTTCGCCCACCGAACGGCTTGAGCGTGAATCCAATGCGTTCGCCTGGCTGCGGCATACGGTCGAGGTGCTTTCGGAAAGCGCCAACCCGGAGGAATTCCTCGAACACACCAAGATGGAGCTGTTCCACGATCAGGTGTTCTGTTTCACTCCGAAGGGAAAGCTGATCGCGCTGCCGCGCCATGCCAATGTGATCGACTTTGCCTATGCTGTGCACACCGACGTGGGCAACAGCGCAGTGGGCTGCAAGATCAACGGCAAGTTCGCGCCATTGTCGTCCGAATTGCAGAACGGCGATGAAGTCGAAGTGCTGACCTCACAGGCGCAATCTGCGCCGCCGAGCGCGTGGGAATCGCTTGCTGTCACGGGTAAGGCCAAGGCCGCCATCCGTCGCGCCACGCGCACCGCTGTTCGCGATCAATATGCCGGCCTCGGACGGCGCATCGTCGAGCGGCTCTTTATGCGCGCCAAAATTGTCTACGCCGACGACAAGCTGAAGGGCGCGCTGCCGCGTCTCGCGCGGGCATCCATTGATGACGTCATGGCCGCCGTCGGTCGCGGCGAGATGAAAGCGTCCGACGTCGCGCGCGCGATGTATCCCGATTACAAGGAAGAGGCGCGGCTCAGCGGCAAGAAGGCCGCCGGCGCCAAGCCGAAACCGTCGGGCGACGCCAAGGCCTCGACCGCGATCCCGATCCGCGGCATCAATAGCGATCTTCCGGTGAAGTTCGCGCCGAACGGCGGCGCTGTGCCCGGTGACCGCATCGTCGGCATCGTGACGCCGGGCGAGGGGATCACGATCTATCCGATCCAGTCACCGGCGTTGAAGGACTTCGAGGAGGAGCCGGAACGCTGGCTCGATGTTCGCTGGGATACCGATGAGGCGGCGCCGCGGCGCTTTCCGGCGCGGCTGCATGTGCAGAACGTGAACGAGCCGGGCAGTCTTGCCCAGGTTGCGGGGGTGATCGCCGAACATGACGGAAATATCGACAACATCAGCATGAGCCGGCGTTCACCGGATTTCACAGAACTGACCATCGATCTTGAGGTCTATGACCTCAAGCATTTGAACGGTATTATCGCGCAGCTCCGCGCCAAGGCGGTCGTCGCCAGCGTCGACCGTATCAACGGCTAACGTTCACTCCGTCGGGTTTCCGTTTCCATGTCAGTCATTCCGCCGCTACGTCTCGGGGTCAATGTCGATCACGTTGCGACCCTGCGCAACGCACGGGGCGGGCGCACACCGGACCCCGTGCGCGCCGCGCTGCTCGCAATCGAAGCCGGCGCCGACGGTATTACGGCGCATCTGCGCGAAGATCGCCGCCATATCCGCGACGACGATATGGCGCGGCTGAAAGCCGAAATTTCCAAGCCGCTGAATTTCGAGATGGCCGCGACCGCAGAAATGCTCCCCATCGCACTCGCGACCAAGCCGCATGCGGTCTGTCTTGTGCCGGAGCGCCGCACCGAGGTCACCACGGAAGGCGGTCTCGATGTGGTTGGTCAGCACGATGCGCTGGGGCCGTTCATTGCGCGTCTCAATGACGCCGGCATCCGCGTGTCGCTTTTCATTGCCGCCGATCCGGTTCAGATCGAAATGGCGGCGAAGCTGAAGGCCCCCGTGATCGAGATCCACGTCGGCGCCTGGTGCGATGCCGTGGTTGAGGGAAAAAAAGCAAAAGCCGAGGCCGAATGGCAGCGCATCGTCGCCGGCGCGAAGCTGGCACAGTCCGCCGGGCTTGAGGTTCACGCCGGGCATGGTCTCGATTACGTGACAGCGGAGACCATCTCGGCGCTGCCGCAGATCGTCGAACTCAACATCGGGCACTTCATGATGGGCGAGGCGATCTTCACCGGTCTGACCCAGACCATCCGCGATATGCGCGCTGCGATGGATCGCGGCCGCAAGACGCTGCGGGCGCACGCCCTATGATCATCGGTATCGGCTCCGACATCATCGACATCACCCGGATCGAGAAAGTCATCGGCCGTCACGGTGACCGGTTTATTGACCGCATCTTCACCGACGCCGAGCGGGCCAAGGCGGAGCGCCGCTCCAAGATGCCGAAACTGATATGGGCGACCTATGCCAAGCGATTCGCCGCCAAGGAGGCCTGCTCCAAGGCGCTGGGCACCGGCATCCGGCGCGGCGTGTGGTGGCGCGATATGGGAGTAGTCAACCTGCCCGGCGGACGCCCCACCATGAAACTGACGGGCGGCGCGCTGGCGCGGCTGGAATCCCTGACGCCGCCGGGCCATGAGGCGCGGATCGACCTCACAATCACCGATGACTGGCCGTTGGCGCAGGCATTCGTCATCATTTCGGCGGTTCCGTCGTCTCAAACCTGATTGGCGGCGGGTGATGGTTCCAAATCGCCCGAAAATCTAAATTTCACTGAACCGTCAGATGATTAGCAAGTTTTCATGAGCCCGTTGATTGCACCCCCTGCGACAACGGTCTAAAACCCGCGCGGGTGATTTGGGTCGCGTCTTCGCCTCTGTGGACCACGTTCGATCCGGCCCGGAGGCGTCAAAACCAGGATTTGAAGAGCAGATGAGCGTGACAACACCGGCCAAATCCGAAGGCGGCGTCGGCGAGACCGTCCGCGTCGTCATTCACGCGCTCATTATCGCGCTGGTGATCCGCACCTTCCTGTTTCAGCCCTTTAACATCCCGTCGGGATCGATGAAGGCGACGTTGCTGGTCGGCGATTATCTGTTCGTCTCGAAATACTCTTACGGCTACAGCCACTATTCGATCCCGCTGTCGCCGCGGCTTTTCTCCGGCCGCATCTTCGGCTCTGACCCCGAGCGCGGCGACATCGTCGTATTCCGCCTACCGAAGGACGACACCACCGACTACATCAAGCGCGTCATCGGATTGCCGGGCGACCGCATTCAGATGAAGGAGGGGCTGCTCTACATCAACGACAAGCCGGTGCAGCGCGAGCGTCTTCCGGATTTCGTCGGTGAGGATCCCTGCGGATCGGATGCCACCGCGCGCGTCAAGCAGTGGAAGGAAACGCTGCCGAACGGCGTGACCTACAAGTCGCTCGATTGCGTCGATAACGGCTTCTACGACAACACCAACGTCTACACCGTGCCGCCCGGTCATTTCTTCATGATGGGTGACAACCGTGACAACTCCACCGACAGCCGCGTGCTGTCAGCCGTGGGTTATGTGCCGTCGGAAAATCTGATCGGCCGCGCACAGATGATCTTCTTCTCCATTGCCGAGGGCGAACAGGCCTGGCAGTTCTGGCGCTGGCCGGTTTCGGTGCGCTGGAACCGTATCTTTTCCATTGTTCGATGAGCGGCGATACCGCAGCCGTCAAAACTTCTCCGGATACGGACGACGCCGGGAACGCTGGCGCCGCAGAGGTCAAGCCTGCCAAGAAGGCACGGCGGCCGAGTGCCAAGGCTGCCGCCAAGATCATCGAGCAGCGGATCGGCCACACCTTCGCCGATCCCTCGCTGCTGGCGACGGCGTTCACGCATGTCTCGGCATTGAAATCCGCGCGCAGCCGCGCCGACAGCTATCAGCGACTCGAATTTCTCGGCGATCATGTGCTCGGACTTATTGTTTCGGACATGCTGTATCGCGCGTTTCCCAAGGCGGACGAGGGCGAGCTGTCGAAGCGTCTCGCCGATCTGGTGCGCAGGGAAGCTTGCGCCGATGTGGCCAAGTCACTCGGGCTGGATGAAGCGATCAAGCTCGGATCGGTCGGAGCGGGCGCCAGTGCGCGGTTGCGCAATTCGGTGCTGGGCGACATCTGTGAAGCGGTGATCGGCGCGGTGTTCCTCGACGGCGGCTACGCGGCGGCGGCGGAATTCGTCGAGCGCAACTGGACCGAGCGCATGCGCAAGCCTGTGCGTCCGCTGCGCGATCCGAAAACCGTGTTGCAGGAATGGGCGCAGGGCAAGGGTTTGCCGACGCCGGTCTATCGCGAGGTGGAACGCACCGGGCCGCATCACGACCCGCAGTTTCGTGTGGCGGTGGAGTTGCCTGGACTGGCGGCCGCCGAAGGTATTGGCGGCAGCAAGCGCGCCGCAGAAAAGCTGGCGGCCACGGCGCTGCTGAAGCGGGAAGGCGTGACGGGCGGCAACGATGCCTGATGAAACACAAGATACATCTGCCCATGAGACGCGTTGCGGCTTCGTCGCCCTGATCGGCGCGCCGAATGTTGGCAAGTCGACGCTGGTCAACGCGCTGGTTGGCTCGAAGGTCACCATCGTCTCGAAGAAGGTGCAGACCACGCGCGCGCTGATCCGCGGAATCGTAATCGAAGACAACGCGCAGATCATTCTCGTCGACACGCCGGGCATCTTCGCGCCGAAACGCCGCCTCGACCGCGCGATGGTTTCGACCGCATGGAGCGGCGCGCACGACGCCGATCTCGTCTGCGTTCTGCTGGACGCGCGCGAGGGGATCAACGAGGAAGCCGATGCGATCTTCAATAAGCTCTCCACCGTCAACCATCCGAAGTTCCTGGTGCTGAACAAGATCGATCTCGTGCCGCGCGAGAAGCTGCTGGCGCTGGCGCAGAAGGCGAACGAGCGGCTTGAATTCTCCGAGACTTTCATGATCGCGGCACTGTCAGGCGACGGTGTGGACGATCTGCGCCGCGCGCTGGCCAAGGCCGTGCCGCCGGGTCCGTATCATTATCCTGAAGACCAGATGTCGGATGCGCCGCTGCGGCATCTTGCAGCCGAGATCACGCGCGAGAAGATCTACCGTCATCTGCATCAGGAACTGCCGTATCAGTCCACGGTCGAAACCGACTCATGGACCGACCGCAAGGACAAGTCGGTACGGATCGAGCAGACGATCTTTGTGGAGCGCGACAGCCAGCGCAAGATCGTACTCGGCAAAGGTGGCGCGACGATCAAGGCCATCGGCGCGGATTCGCGCAAGGAGATCGCTGAAATCGTCGGGCAGCCGGTGCATCTGTTCCTGTTCGTGAAGGTGCGCGACGGCTGGGGCGATGATCCGGAGCGTTATCGGGAAATGGGGCTGGAGTTTCCCAAGGAATGATTGAGGAATGACCGGCCCCGACGTTCAGGTTCCGAAGAATATCTTTTACTTCGAAGTGCTGTTGTATCTGTCGCTGCTCATCGACGTGCTGTCGGCTGCATTTCTGGACCGCATGCCTGATGACGTCACCGACTCGACGAAGCTCGCCATCAATTTTATCGCCATCGCAATGACGCTGGGGTTTATGCAGTTGATCTGGCTTGCGGCCCATCGGCGCAAGAACTGGGCGCGGACGATCCTGCTGGTGGCTTTGATGCTTTCAGTCGCGTCGATTGTTACGACGGTGGGCGAAACCGGACTGCAATTCGGCACGTTTGTGGATGTGATTTCGACCGCCTTGACGGCTCTCGGCCTGTCGTTCTCGTTCACCGGCGATGCGCGGAGCTGGTTCCGGCAACCGGAATAGCCGGCTGCGGAAACCGGCAGAATCCTGTAAGCTTTGACCCATGGAATGGACCGACGAAGGCATCGTTCTGGGCGTGCGGCGGCATGGCGAATCCAGCGCCATCGTCGAACTGCTGACCCGTAGCCATGGCCGTCATCTCGGTCTGGTGCGCGGCGGCGCGGGCTCGCGGATGCGTCCGCTGCTCCAGCCCGGCAACACCGTGAACGCGGTCTGGCGCGCGCGTCTCGACGAACATCTCGGGTACTACGCCATTGAAGGCACGCGGTTGCGCGCGGCCACCATGTTCGCTTCGTCGCATGCGGTGTACGGCGTGACGCATCTGGCGTCGCTGGTGCGGCTCTTGCCCGAGCGCGATCCGCATGAAGACATCTACGAGATGCTGGAATCCATTCTCAACGATTTCGACGATGCGGCCGTGGCCGGTGTGCAACTGGTGAAGTTCGAGCTTGCGATGCTGACCGAACTTGGCTTCGGCCTGGATCTATCGTCCTGTGCCGCGAGCGGGGCGGTGAATGACTTGATTTATGTGTCGCCGAAATCGGGCGGCGCGGTGTCGCGGCAGGCGGGTGAGCCGTGGCGCGAGCGGCTGTTGCGTTTGCCGCCGTTCCTGCGCGAGAGCGATGACGGCACCAACGGCTGGACCGGACAGGATGTCGAAGACGGCTTCCGACTGACAGGGTTATTCCTGCTGCGGAACGTGCTGGAACCGCGCGGGCAGGGCCATTCCGATGCCCGTGAGGGCTTCATCAACGCGGTGCTTCGGCCTCGCGCGAGTGTAACGGCTGCGGAATAGGCAGCAAAAAGCTGCGTTTCTCGCCTCAAAAACCTTCGAATCAGATGTTGTTCATCCGCCAGACAGGAGTTAACCCCTTTTCATGGGCAAAAGACTGATTCCACCAGAGCCGATGGACGTTCAGGAGGTCGCACTCCGCGAGGCGCTTGAAGAGCGCTATCTCGCCTATGCGCTCTCGACCATCATGCACCGCGCGTTGCCGGACGCACGCGACGGATTGAAACCTGTCCATCGCCGCATTCTTTACGGCATGCGGCTGCTGCGGCTCGACCCCGGCACGCCGTTCAAGAAATCCGCCAAGATCGTCGGCGACGTGATGGGCTCGTTCCATCCGCACGGCGACCAGTCGATCTACGATGCGCTGGTGCGCCTCGCGCAGGATTTCTCCTCGCGCTACCCGCTGGTGGACGGGCAGGGCAACTTCGGCAACATCGACGGCGATAATCCGGCTGCCTATCGTTACACCGAAGCGCGCATGACCGAAGTCGCGCGACTGCTGCTGGAAGGAATTGACGAGGACGCGGTTGAATTCCGCGCCAACTACGACGGCCAGTCGAAAGAGCCGATCGTGCTGCCGGGGGCGTTCCCGAATCTGCTGGCCAACGGCGCGCAGGGCATTGCGGTTGGCATGGCCACTTCGATTCCGCCGCACAACGCGGCCGAGCTTTGTGACGCGGCGCTACATCTGATCGACAAGCCCGCCACCAAATCGCGAGGCCTTCTAAAATATGTGAAGGGTCCGGATTTCCCGACCGGCGGCATCGTGGTGGATTCGCATGAGAGCATCGCCGAAGCCTATGCCACCGGACGCGGTTCGTTCCGCGTGCGCGCGAAGTGGGCCCAGGAAGAGGGCGCGCGCGGCACCTGGAACATCGTCGTCACGGAGATTCCGTGGCTGGTGCAGAAGTCGCGGCTGATCGAACGGATCGCCGAACTGCTCAACGAGAAGAAGCTGCTGCTGGTCGGCGACATCCGCGACGAGTCGGCGGAAGACGTGCGTATCGTCATCGAGCCGAAGTCGCGCAATGTCGATCCCGAAGTGCTGATGGAAACGCTGTTCAAGCAGACCGAGCTTGAAAGCAAGATTCCGCTCAACCTCAACGTTCTGGTCAAGGGCCGGGTGCCGAAGGTGCTGGGCCTTGCCGAGTGCCTGCGCGAATGGCTCGACCATTTGCGCGACGTGCTTGTCCGCCGCGCGAATTTCCGCAAGAGCCAGATCGAGCACCGCCTCGAGGTGCTGGGCGGCTATCTGATCGCCTACCTGAACCTCGACAAGGTCATCAAGATCATCCGCACCGAGGACGAACCGAAGCCGGTTCTCATCAAGACCTTCAAACTCACTGACCTGCAGGCCGACTCCATTCTCAATATGCGGCTGCGCAACTTGCGCAAGCTGGAAGAAATGGAAATCCGCGGCGAGGATAAGGCGCTCCGTGCCGAGTTGAAGGATATCAAGGCGCTGGTGGCCTCCGAAGAGGCGCAGTGGACGAAGGTCGGCGAGCAGGTGAAGAAGGTGCGCGACACCTTCGGTCCCAAGACGCCACTCGGCAAGCGGCGCACGCACTTCGCCGATGCACCGGAGCACGATCTCGCCGCCATCGAGGAAGCGCTGATCGAGCGCGAGCCGATCACGGTTGTCGTCTCGGACAAGGGCTGGGTCCGCACGCTGAAGGGCCACGTCGAGGATTTGTCAAACCTCGCGTTCAAGACCGACGACAGCATGGGCTTCTCGTTCTTTGCTGAAAGCACGTCGAAGCTGACGCTGTTCGCGACCAATGGACGCTTCTACACGCTCGACGCGCAGAAGCTGCCGGGCGGGCGCGGTCATGGCGATCCGATCCGCATGACCATCGACATGGAAGGCGATACCAACATCGTTTCGATGTTTGTGCAGAAGGTCGGCCGGAAATTCCTGGTGGCCAGCGGCGACGGGCAGGGCTTCGTCGTTAACGAGGATGACTGCGTGGCCAACACGCGTAAGGGCAAGCAGGTTCTCAATGTCACCGCGCCCAATGAGGCTGTGGCGATCACGACCGTAAGCGGCGACACCGTCGCTGTGATCGGCACCAACCACAAGATGGTGATCTTCCCGCTCGAGCAGGTGCCTGAGATGGCGCGCGGACGTGGCGTGCGTTTGCAGAAGTACATCGGCGGCAAGCTCTCCGACGTGATGACGTTCACTGCCAAGGACGGCATGACGTGGAAGGACTCCGCCGGGCGCGATCAGAGTTCGACGTGGAAGGAACTCAGCGATTGGCGCGGCAATCGCGCGGATGCCGGCCGCCTCGCGCACGGTTTCCCGAAGTCGAACAAATTCGGCAAGGTGATCGAATAGTGTCATTCCGGACAGACCGCTTTGCGGTCTGATCCGGAGTCTCGATCTGGTTTGACAAAGCGCCTCCTCATGTCGAGATTCCGGGTTCGCTCGCGGTGCTTGCGCCCCGGAATGACTGGGATACTTCAAGGAGGCTCATGGTCCGCTACAACGAAATCCGCGAAGGCGAGGTCGCCGTCGATCCGCCGCCGCCGACAGATGCCGGTCTCGTTTTCATCGGCCGCATCCACACACCATGGACTGATCGCCTGATGACGCCGCGGCAGGGCCGCCACGATGGTCCTGTCTGCCGCATCGAGATTTTCGATCCGTGGGTGCCGGCCCTGAAGGGGCTCGACAAATTTACGCAGGTCGAAGTGATCTACTGGCTGCATCAGTCGCGCCGCGATTTAATCCTTCAGAGCCCCGCCAGCGATACCAACACACATGGCACGTTTTCGCTGCGCTCGCCGGTGCGGCCGAATCCGCTCGGCACGTCAGTGGCGAAACTCATCGGCATCGAGGGCAACACGGTGCTGGTGTGCGGGCTCGATTGCCTCGACGGAACGCCGCTGGTCGATCTCAAGCCTGATCGATGCCAGTTCACGCCGGTCGCGCCTCCGCAGCCGGGGGATTTCGAGACAAGCTAGGCTCCCTCCAGTATGGTCAATTTGCTGTTGCAAATCACTTGCAACTAGCTCCTGCCCCATGCATAGTGCCGGCATGGATGCACGATCCCCGCTACCGCCGCCGGAGCCGGCTGCTGCGCCGCCCGCGTCGGGCGGCTGGCGCACGCCGCGAGGCGAACCATCGCTCGCAGACATGTTCGGCTCGGTTCGGGTCGCCAAAACCGGTTCATTCTGGCGCAAGCTGGCTGCCTTCCTGGGGCCGGGCTACCTTGTCGCGGTCGGCTATATGGACCCCGGCAACTGGGCGACCTCGCTCGCGGGCGGTTCCAAGTTCGGCTACGCGCTGCTCGCGGTCGCGCTGATTTCCAACATCATGGCGATTGTGCTGCAGGCGCTGTGCGCGCGGCTCGGCGTCGGCTCGGGACGCGATCTGGCGCAGGCCTGCCGCGACGCCTATCCGAAATGGGTCTCGTGGCCGCTGTGGCTGTTGGCCGAAATCGCCATCAGCGCAACCGACCTCGCTGAGATCATCGGCACTGCCATCGGCCTCAATCTTCTGTTCGGGATTCCGCTCGAGATCGGTGTGCTGATCACGGCGGTCGACGTCTTTCTCATTCTGGCTCTTCAGGCGATAGGTTTCCGCTGGGTCGAGGCGTTCGTGGTGGCGCTGCTTGGCGTCATCGCGGCGTGCTTCGCGGTGCAGATCGCGATGGCCGATCCTGATTGGGGCGCAGTGATCCGCGGCTTCGCGCCGACAGTCGACATCGTGCGTAATCCCGACATGCTTTATCTTGCGCTGGGAATCCTCGGCGCGACAGTGATGCCTCACAATCTCTATCTGCATTCCGGTCTGGTGCAGACGCGGGGATACGGCGACAGCGTTCCGGAGAAGAAGGAGGCGATCAAGCTCGCCACCATCGATTCCACCATCGCACTGTGTCTCGCATTGCTGATCAACGCGTCGATTCTCATTCTTGCTGCCGCGACCTTCCACAAGGTGGGCAGGACCGACGTTGCCGAACTCAATCAGGCGCATTCGTTTCTGGCGCCATTGCTCGGCTCGACGCTGGCGCCGACGCTGTTCGGCATCGCGCTGCTCTGCTGCGGTTTGAATTCGACAGTGACCGCGACATTGTCCGGTCAGATCGTGATGGAAGGTTTCATCAACATCAAGATCGCGCCGTGGCTGCGGCGTCTCGTGACGCGCTCTATCGCCATTATACCCGCTGCTATCGTCACGATCTGGTACGGCGAGAAGGGTACCGCGCAGTTGCTCATTCTCAGTCAGGTGGTGCTGAGCCTGCAATTGCCGTTCGCGATCGTACCGCTGGTAATGTTCACGGCGAGCAAGGCGAAGATGGGTACGTTCGTCGCGCCGCGATGGTTGTCGTTCGCGGCCGGCGTGATCGCGGCGGTGGTGATCGCGCTCAACGTGAAATTGCTGATCGATTTCGCGACGGGCTGAGCGCCAGAACGGCGACTGTGGGTGACGCGACTGCGTGCGCTTCATCGAGTTTCCGATTCAATTTTCAAACAGCCACTTCCATTCACGCACGCGCCATTGCTCTCGCGCCACGCGCGAGGTGAGCTTTGAGTTGCGCCCCTCAAAGCGCGCGCGAGGCTTGCCTCGTTCGCGCCCCTTTAAAGCGAGGGGCATGGAGCGCCGCGAGGCGCACCTTGTCTTCGTTTCGTGCGAAGCGATGATGTGTCCGGAAGCGCATCGCCTCACGGCGCTCCATTGGCGGCGATTTGAGAGCCGGGGACCGTACTTCCGGGTGAGGATGGGGGAGCTAGTCGACCCCTGATCCGGCGGGCTTTCGCCTGCCTTCATCCTCGCCTCGTCCAGCCGCGAACGGCAGAGCCACGTAGTTGGCCCGGACGGTCAACCCCGGCCTTCCGGACGGTGTGGGTGCGAACCACATCGCGCAGACGC
>JBOFVL010000063.1:0-2143 GCA_051653085.1 Afipia sp.
CGAATGCGATTTTCGTGCTTCCTTCGAGTTTCGCCAATCGCTTGGTTTCACTCGTTTTTTACGACACCCTCGACCATCAGAAAGAGCTTGCATTTGCCTTCGGAGGGCAACGCTCTATCCAGCTGAGCTACGGGTGCGGCGCATTCCATTTAGCCGATTGGCCCCTGCGGGGCAACGGCTGGCGGGGGTTTTCTGCCTGTCAGAGGGCGGGGCATCACCCTCCGTCATCTGGCGGGGGATCAATCCGGCCGGGATTTTTGATATAAGCCAATTGCATGTTCGGCACCTGATGCCAAACAGGCGGTGATCGTCCGCTGAGCCGGCCGATCGCCGTAAAATTGATGGCGTTGAACCGCGCTGAGAAATCAAGAGAGACAAGAACAATGCCCGATGACGTTAAAGCCTCAACCGGTATTTTCGACATTTCCGCGATCGCGAAATCACTGCCGGATACGGCAAAGACTTTGCTGGTCGACAAGTATCTGACCGACCGCGAGCAGGCGAGCGCTCGCGTGTTCCGGGTTTATCGTCCGACGCCGCCGCATTATCACGCGACCTGCGACGAATATCTCTATGTCGTGTCGGGCCGCGGCACCTTCTGGATGAAAGATGCCGCGACGAAAGCCGAGTTCGGCCCCGGACAGCTCCTGTTCTTCGAGCGCGGCACCGTTCATGCGATGCCGGAGCTTTATGAAGAGCCGGTCGTGTTCCTGTCGATCGATACGCCGCGGCGAAATCCGACCGATATCATCTTCGTGGATCCGCGCGATGGATCGCCCGAGACGTTCATGGCCCGCAACGCGGGCGGCGCAGAATAGGGCAGCTTCATTCGAGAGTTGAGGCGCTCTGCCTCAGCTCTCGACTGTGAACTGAAGCCCCGCATTATCCTCCAGTCGCTTGATCAGGCGATCGCCCAAAGCCGCGCCGGGCGTCCAGATGCCGCCGGCCACGTCCTGCGCATCGCGCACCAGACAGACCGCACACTCGGCGATCATCTTGGAGGTCGATCCGTAACCGGGATCGCGATCGCCTTTGACCGAGGCGCGGATCTGCCGGCCATCCAGCGACACGCCGACAAACAGGATATCGTAGAGCCCTGTCTCGCGTTCTTCTTTTGAGGGACCTTCGCCCGGCTTGGGTCCACCGGGCCCGCCCATCGCGGCATTGGCCGCGACGATAGCCTTGGCGGTGGCTTCGCCCTTTTCGCCGGGACCGGCCAGCATCATCTCGTCGTAGATGAAGTCCTGGCCATACGGGAATCCCATCAGAAGATTGGACCGGTGCACGTTGCGGGTGTTGATCGTCGCCATCACAAACGGCGCGACCCACATGCCGAGCTCGTCGTCGTGAAGCGGCTTGTTGCCCGGCGGTTGTTTCGGGCCTTCGAAGCCCGGCGTCAGCGCGAATGGATTCTTGAGCAGCGGCACGATGCTGAGATCCTTCGCGGCGGCGGCATAAGTCGCCTTCAGGCTTGCCGCCGTGCCGCCGGAGAACGTGCCCTTCATCTTGCGCACGCGGCCTTTCACACGATGCACGGGCGCGCCGAGCTGCTTCTTCGCCGCGTTCTGAACAAAGAACACGCCGAGCTCGAATGGAATGGAATCGAATCCACAGGAAAACAGGATGCGTGCGCCGGTGGATTGCGCCTTTGCGTGATGCGCGTCGATCATCTGGCGCATCCATGCCGGCTCGCCGCAAAGATCGAGATAGTCTGTGCCGGATGCGGCGCAGGCCGCGACAAGCTCCGAGCCATAAAGCTGATAGGGGCCGACGGTGGTGAGAACAGCCTTGGTCTGGGCGACAAGCGCCTTGAGCGAAGCGGGATCGCTGGCGTCGGCTTCGATCAGCGGCGTATCCTTCGGTGCGCCGATCTCGTCGCGGACCGCCGCGAGCTTGTCGCGGCTGCGGCCTGCCATTGCCCATTTGAGATTGCTTCCGGGGCCATAATGCGCGGCGAGATATTCGGCGACGAGCTTGCCAGTGAAGCCGCTTGCGCCATAAACCACCACATCGAATTTCGGCTGGGTCATCGGTGTCTCCTTAGCATCCGCTGGCCGCGCAGGGCTTATGCCAGCAATTTCCGCAGTTCCGCCTTTGCCACTTTCTCAAGCGTCGAGCGCGGCATGTCCTCGACCAGCCGCAC
>JBOFVL010000064.1:0-5565 GCA_051653085.1 Afipia sp.
CGAGCCTCGAAGGATGCGCGGGTCATGTTGCCGTCCTCCTTCGAGGCTCGGGCGTTGCCCTCGCACCTCAGGATGACGACTCCGATTCAGTTTTCAAACAGCCACTTTCATTTGGATTCACGCGCGTGGAGCTTTTCCATTCGCGCAAACGACAACGCACACAAGCGCCATCGCCCCTGTTGTTGTGACGGCGCGGGGGCGCCCGAAATCCTCTCATCGCTTCGCCCTGAATGAGGGCGCGCGGAACGCCGGATGCGCCAACGCATCCGCAGCCCCGTGTGCAAAGTAAAAAAGCACACGAGCGTAGTCACCACGGTCGCGCCGGATGAATCCGGCGTTCCGCACGCGGTGGTGCTCCGGCTTGCTTCGTGCTCTCCCCGGTGAATGGTCGTAACCCTGTCACCGTCGTCTCCGCGGTACTTTTCTCCTCCGGTCGGAGGTGAAAAGAGCAGACCGGATTTCGCAGGACCACACGACTTGGGCCGGCGCGGAATACGTTGTCAGGCGAGATGTTTCCATCCCGCACGCCAACGCACAGCGTGGACCATCAGCGTTCGCTCGGATGCCTCACACGCCCTTTGTACAAGGAACGCGCCCTGGCATCCTCGCTCGCGCCTGACGCTGCCGCGCCACCGCATCCCGCCCCGCGTATCGTGACGATCGCGAAACGCCCCTCATGACGGGGCGGGACAGGACGAACATAAGGGAGGTTTGCAGCGTGGGGATTCGTGTCCCCATCACGAAATGTTGCAGGAATGCGAGAGAGCATCAACACGCTCATCTTCCAAATGAAAAGGCTCGGCAATCAGCCGAGCCTTCGCCGTCAATCAATTTTGCCGCAGACGTTACTTCTGTTGCTCGGGCTTGGCATCGCCTTTATTTTCCTGGTTCTGCTGAGGCGTCGCAGGTGTGGCCTGATCCGGCGCGACAGCGGGCTTCGGAGTATCGGCAGCGACGACTGGTGAATTCGACATTGAAATATCCTTTAAGACACACCTGAAGAATTCTCCAAGCGTTGACTCAAGGTGGCTATCAATCCACCAGTTACAATGCGATCGCTGCCTTATTCGCGCGAACTACCGCGATTTGCCTGCAATAAACCGATAGCTATCCGCGTCGGAAAGGCGCACAGTCAACTCATGCCAAACTATCGCGTTGCCGCAGCGCGCTTCTCATGACCATGAGAACGCGGCGGGAGACGGTCACCTTCAAGCATCCGGCGCGTATCAAGGGCATTGAACGCCTGCTTCCGGCTGGCGCGTATGAGGTCATGACCGATGAGGAAATGATCGAAGGCCTGTCCTTTCCGAGCTTTCGGCGCATCGCTACCATGATCATGGTTCCGGGCGCGCCGCCGCATCATCACTCGATGGAAATGATCGCCATCGGTTCGGTCGACCTCGCCGACGCGCAGCACCGGGACGCGGTGGCGCCAAATGTCTGACGACCCTGTTGAACTCGATTCCAGGCGCGGCATGGCAGCGCAGAAAGCGACGGGGCTGCGGCGAATTCTCGCTGATGCCGAGACCCACGCAGCCGTCTTGCGCGAGCGGCAACTTCAGATCGAGGCGGAGTTGCTCGATACGCCTGCAACGTCGTGGCCCGAGGCTGCTGCGAAGGCACGTTACGTTCTGAATCTTTATGACGCGACGCTGGGTGCGCAGGACGCACGCCACCGCGATCTAGTTGCGTCTATCCTCAAGGACTTTGCGCGGCTCGACACCGAGAGCTGAATTTGTTTTCCGAAATTCGATTGTTTTCCCGCGAACGATTGATTCTGACAATTCATCCAGACGTTCGGCGGGAACGTGAGGATTATCCATGCTCGATATGACAACGAAAGAACTGTCGTCACGGCACGTCAAGTTAGAGGAATCGCTGCGACTTGGCGTCGTTTCGGGGTGGTACACCACCAAGATGAGCGGCACGTTCGTCACCGGCCCCCATGCCACACAGGAAGAGGCGGCCCTCAAGATTGCGGAACTGAATCCGCCGCCACCGCCTGTCGCAAAGCGTAAATCGTGAGGGGCGGCCGCAACACAGGATAGTCCATGAGTACTGTGCGCCATCTCGCGCCGTTACGTGACGTCGAGAGCGAAAACGACCAGCTTCGACAACTGCTGATTCAGGCAGGTGTCGAAGCTCACGCTCATGATGTAGCTGCGAAGCTGCAGACCGTGCTGATCGGCGAGCTTCACCACCGGGTGAAGAACATGCTGGCGATTGCATCCGCCATTGCTTCGCAAAGCCTGCGCGAGGCGCCGAGTGTCGAAGCGGCGGCAAAGACGATTGCCAGCCGTCTTGCCGCGCTCGGGGTTTCTCACGATCTTCTGATCCGCGAGAGCTGGACGGGGGCGGGGTGCCGCTCGCTGATCGAGAACGCGATCCTGGCGTTTCAGACCGAAGGGCTGAAGCAGTTCACCATCACCGGTGACAATATCGCCATTTCATCGGGCCCGGCGGTGGCGCTGTCGATGGTGATACATGAACTGAGCACCAATGCGCTTAAATACGGCGCGTTGTCGGTGCCGGAAGGACGGGTATCGATCGTCTGGGCAGTCGATATCAAAGTCGAGCGGTTCAAACTGGAATGGCGCGAGAGCAACGGGCCGCCCGTTGTTGAGCCGAAGGAAAAAAGTTTTGGCAGCCGCTTCATCGAGCAGGCCTCGCCCGGCCAGCTTCAAGGCGAGGCGAGATTGATCTTTGAGCCCACGGGCCTCGTCTGCGACGTCAATATTCCGATCAGTTCGTTGCAGGAGCCTGTGATCGCGCTGAAGTAACGACATCGGATAAAATCCCGGCTGCCGCCGGAGTACAAATGATTGGAAACACGTGTCTGGAATCAAGATTCGAGTCGGCTACGAGATGGTCTACGACTTTCCGCAGGCCACACCCATGATCATGGTGCTGGGTGCGCACTTCACACGCGCGTCGGATGTGATCACGCCGGATTTTCTGACCACCGATCCTTCCGTCCCGATCATGCCCTATCGCGATATCTTCGGGAATTGGTGCAGCCGGATCGTTGCACCGCCTGGGCAGATACGTCTTGCTGCCGATGGGCTGGTGCGCGACAGCGGTCTCCCGGACGTGGCTATCCCGTCGGCCATCCAGCATGCGGTGGAGGATCTGCCGGCGGAGACGCTGCTCTATCTGCTCGGCAGCCGATATTGCGAAACGGACCGCTTGTCGGAGATCGCGTGGAAGCTGTTCGAGAAGACGCCGCCGGGCTGGGCGCGCGTGCAGGCGATCTGCGATTTCGTCCACAACCACATCAAGTTTGGGTACGAGCACGCGCGGGCGACAATGACGGCGTATGAAGTCTATAACGAAGGGAAGGGCGTCTGCCGCGACTATGCCCACCTCGCCGTTACGTTCTGCCGCTGCATGAATATTCCGGCGCGATACTGTACAGGCTATCTCAGCGACATCGGCACGCCGAAACCGTGGGTGGGGGATTTTGCGGGCTGGTTCGAGGCCTATATTGGCGGCCACTGGCACATGTTCGATCCACGCAACAATGTGCCGCGGATCGGCCGCGTGCTGATCGCGCAAGGCCGCGACGCATCCGACGTTCCGATCACGCAGACATTCGGACCGAACACGCTCGTCAGCTTCAAGGTCTGGACCGACGAGGTTGAGTGAGGCCCGCGGGCTTTAGATGTCGTACCCGAACAAAAACCCCGGCATCGCTGCCGGGGTTTTGTATTCTGATACCTGCTTGAAGCAGAGTGGACTTAGAAGTCCATGCCGCCCATGCCGCCGCCCGGAGGCATGCCGCCTGCGCCTGCGCCGCCCTTCTTAGGGACTTCGGCGATCATGGCTTCGGTGGTGATCAGGAGAGCCGCAACCGAAGCTGCGTTCTGGATCGCCGCACGAACGACCTTGGTCGGGTCGATGATGCCCTTCGAGATCAGGTTTACGTATTCGCCGGTCTGTGAGTCGAAGCCGAACGAATACTGATCCTTCTCGAGGATCTTGCCGACGATGACCGAGCCGTCTTCGCCTGCGTTGATGGCGATCTGGCGGGCCGGAGCGGAGAGCGCCTTGCGGACGATCTCGACGCCGGTCTTCTGGTCGTCGTTCTGGGTCTTGATGCGCTTGAGCTGCTCGGAAGCGCGCAGCAGGGCGACGCCGCCGCCCGGCACGATGCCTTCTTCAACAGCCGCGCGGGTCGCATGCATCGCGTCATCAACGCGATCCTTGCGCTCCTTCACTTCAACCTCAGTCGCGCCGCCGACGCGGATCACCGCGACGCCGCCTGCGAGCTTGGCCAGACGCTCCTGCAGCTTCTCACGGTCGTAGTCCGAAGTGGTCTCTTCGATCTGCGCCTTGATCTGCGATACGCGCGCCTCGATGTCGGCCTTCTTGCCGGCGCCGTTGACGATGGTGGTGTTTTCCTTGTCGATCATCACCTTCTTGGCGCGGCCCAGCATCTGCAGGGTCACGTTCTCAAGCTTGATGCCGAGGTCTTCCGAGATCGCCTGGCCGCCGGTGAGGACAGCGATGTCCTGCAGCATGGCCTTGCGGCGATCGCCGAAGCCCGGAGCCTTCACAGCGGCAACCTTGAGGCCGCCACGGAGACGGTTGACGACGAGAGTAGCGAGAGCCTCGCCTTCGACGTCTTCCGCAACGATGACGAGCGGCTTGCCGGTCTGCACGACGGCTTCCAGCAGCGGAAGCAGTTCGTTCAGCGAGGAAAGCTTCTTCTCGTTGATGAGGATGTAGGCGTCGTCGAATTCAACGCGCATCTTGTCAGCGTTGGTGACGAAGTAGGGGGAGATGTAGCCGCGGTCGAACTGCATGCCTTCGACGACGTCCAGTTCGGTCTCGAGCGACTTGGCTTCTTCAACCGTGATGACGCCCTCGTTGCCGACCTTCTTCATCGCGTCTGCGAGGAACTTGCCGATTTCGGCGTCGCCGTTGGCGGAGATGGTGCCGACCTGGGCGATTTCCTCGTTCGAGGTGACCTTCTTGGAGTTCTTGACGAGGTCTGCAACGACCGCTTCGACCGCGAGGTCGATGCCGCGCTTCAGATCCATCGGGTTCATGCCGGCGGCAACCGCCTTGGCGCCTTCCTTGACGATGGCGGCGGCCAGAACGGTCGCGGTGGTGGTGCCGTCGCCGGCAGCGTCCGCCGACTTCGACGCCACTTCACGGACCATCTGTGCGCCCATGTTCTCGAACTTGTCTTCAAGCTCGATGTCCTTGGCGACGGTGACGCCGTCCTTGGTGATGCGCGGAGCGCCGAACGACTTGTCGAGGACAACGTTGCGGCCCTTCGGACCGAGCGTCACCTTTACGGCGTTGGCGAGGATGTCGACGCCGCGCAACATCTTGTCGCGGGCTTCGACGCCGAATTTGACTTCTTTAGCTGACATGTTGGGTTTCCTTGAGTGTCAGGAAGATTTGGAATTTTGGTGGGAGAGAGGGCGCTCTTAAGCGGCCTTCTTCTTCGACGACGAGGTGTCGGTGATGACACCCATGATGTCGCTTTCCTTCATGATCAGCACTTCCTGGCCGTCGATCTTGACCTCGGTGCCGGACCACTTGCCGAACAGGACG
>JBOFVL010000065.1:0-358432 GCA_051653085.1 Afipia sp.
AGTTGCTCGGTTGCACGGCGAATCTCGATGACGTAACCTATTACGTGGGTCACGAGACAGTGGTTCGCCGGGAGGATGGCAACGGCCTACCCGCCTGGCAAGAGAGCCTGTTTGCCATGATGGAGCGCAACTCCGTTCACGTCAGCGATTTTTTCAGCTTGCCGGGCGATCAGGTCGTCGAAATAGGGCGACAGATTTCGATTTGATCGGCATGGAGGCGCATCCTTCAGGGCGCACTGCAATTCCGTGTTGCATGAAGACTTTCACGCCGGGATCCATAGGCGCACTCATCACGGATTAGCACGCCCAAAACACACACATCGGTTCGCGGTTTGGTTCTGAGTGGTGGCAGTTTGGCGCACCATTGTCCGTGGTGCACTAAACCACGCAACATTGGAAGCCGGGAATTTCCGAATATGCGGATCGTATGCAGCCACGTTGAATGTCTGCGACACTCCTCCAAATTTATCGGCGTCTCGATGCAAAAACGGTCAGGCTTCTTCGCTCAGCGGCGACTGGTGAACAGCTCGGCAGCCGTCGGAGCCATATCCTCATTTTCGTGTCCCGCGCCCGGCACTTCCTGGACCGTCCACGCGAAAGGCGCGCCCATGCTCTGTGCGATCGAGGCCGCGCGCTTGAAATAGAAATGGCCTCGCTCATACCGGTTCGCTCCTTGCGCGCGCGTCTGCTGGTTATCGCGGATGATTCCGGTGGTTCGACGGTCGGCTTGCCCGAGCAAAAGGAAGAAGTTCGTTGCAAAGGCTGAGCGCAGGGTCGCTTGCGGAATCGACGCGCCCTTCAGACCATAGGGATAGGTGAACTCGTTATCAGGGATGAGATACCAGCCCGGATTCGCGGCAACGGCACGCTCGATATAGCGTCCTCCGCTATGCAAAACATAACGTTGCACCCACTGGGCACCCCCGCCATGACCGTAGAGGAAGAAACGCTGCTGGCGGCTACCGGTCATGGCGACCGCCTGGCGGAAGGCCATTTCAGCAACGGCAAAGCCGGTGTCTTCCCACGGGATCGGCGTCAACGACGGCGTCATGGCGTTTCCGAACTGGAATTGCCAGGACGTCGGCCACGACTGTTCGACGAATTCCGGAACCAGCAGCAAGGCTCCGGCGCGCTCGGCCAGAGGCAGCCAAACGTCATAATAGTCGAATGAACTGTGTTCCGCGACATCGCGGCGCGCGCCATGAATCACGATCCAGATCGGACTGTTCGCAGTAAAGGATTGCGGACGATAGGTGAAAATGTTCACGGGACCGCGTTTCACGATCAGCCTGAATTCGCCCTCGCCGGCAGGGATCACCTTTTTCTGCGCGACGGTGGTTTCATCGGTCTGGGCGGACGCGCTCTGAGCAAACACCGCGCCTGCGGTCCATGCCGCGAGCAGCATCGCACAAACTATGGAAAGCAATTCTTTCGTTCCGATCATGTGCTTGCCCTGAATCAACGATGCAGTTGCCGAAATCTGTCCCATCAGAATTTGATCCGGATGCCGGAGAAGACGAGATTGATGTCCTTGATCGGCGCTGGCGATGCGATGGAGCCGAAAGTGCTGCTATCGCGCAGCCCCTCGATATCGAAGGAGTAATGACGATAGCCGAGGTAGAGCTGCGTGTTGTAAGCGTCGATATCTTGCATGATACCCGCGCCCACCATGTTCAACTGGCTACTGGTGACAACCTTCGGCCCGCCTTCCCGCAACCCGGTCAGGCTGTTCCTGGCGATCGCTGTTTCCGCGTAGAACTTGGTATCGCCGAGCGCGGTGAACTGCTTGCGCAAACCGGTCTTGAGATATCCATATCGCAGGTCCGGACGATGGGTGCCGGGAATGACGTTGCCGAAGGCGTCGACCATATTCTCGCCGAACACAGCCTGGTTCGACGTGTCATAGCCGCGGAACTGACGATTGACGAAAGCCGTCGTCACGAACAAGCCAGTGGGCGTATGCAAAAGGCTGGCGCCGCCTTTCCATTCGCTCCGGTCACGCCTGCCGCCGAGGTCGGCGCGGATCCCTGGATTGGTATCGCGCAGGTAGCCGATGCTGGCCCGAAACCGCCAGTCGGCGAGATCGGCCCGATAGCTGAGCGCCGCATCCCAGAATCTATTTCCGGCGGCAACCGAGACTGCAAATCCATTCAGAGTCGGCGTTTCATAGTGCACAACCTGCCGGCGCAGGGTATCGATCGTCGCGCCTCCGACGAAATCGCTGATCGGCGTTCGCGTGATAAGGCTGTTCTGTCCCGTGTCGAGAGCATCAGCAGCCCGCAGCATGAGATCGCCACCGATCATGGCGATATTCGCGGACGCCGCTCCGTTGGTTTCGCTGAGGTCAGTCAGGACGACGCCATCAGTGGCCGTGGATGTATGACCGATCGTCACCTTGCCGTAGCGGTTACTGCGTAGCCACACATCAAGGTAGCGCAGGTCGGGCGAGATTTCGGAATTGGCGCCGGGCAGAAACTGGCTGACCTCGATGGAGCGGGCCTGATTCAGGCCGCCTTCGACATGGAAGCCGGTTGTCCAGCCCCGCGTAATCTCGACCGCACCCCTGGCACCGAGGATGGTCGGAGCGGTGTTGTTGTCGACAATGCGCGTGGCCTTCTGGAGCCCGTCGTTCCACGAGAGGGCCATTCGGTTGATTTCACCATAGAGCGTGAAGGGAATCGGAGTGGGCCCGCTGGTTTCGAGAGTCTTCGCTTCGATGTATCGCCTGCTCATCGGAGGTGGAGAGAACTTCGCCACCGTATCGAGATCGACGTTCAAACCAGCCTGTAGACCGTAGAAGAAAGTACGATCTTTCGCACGGAGATCGCGGTCCTGAAGATTCGTCACGGTCGCATAGTGCGGAAACGCGGTGCTGACATTATTCAGCCAGAGAAAGGTACCGCCGGCGCTGAGCTTGACGCCCTCCATCAAGGGGACCTCGATGCGGGGATTGAGCTCATAGGCCTGCGAGAATGCCGTGCCGCTGATGGAGTTCTGCTGGGCGCGCGTTTGGGTCTGGTTGCGCGAGATAAACGAGCGCTCGCGCTCGACGAAATTCGCATAGAGGCCGGCTTTGGCGCTGCCGCCAACCTTGATGCCGCCGCCGATATCGAACATGCCTTCGAAGCCGATCTGCGGGCCGACGAGGTAGTTGCGCGTCTGAACCGTGACAGCATCAATAGCGGTCGTCGAGGCAAGCTTTTGCGTGACGGTGTTGAGATCCTCGCCGAAATAGAAGGATCGCACGCCAGCGACAAGGCCGGGAATTCCGAACAGGGACTTGGCGTTTGCCTCGGCGCCGAACAACTGACTGCTATGGTTCACATACATCTGATCGATGTTCTGCGAGTTGGTGTAGTTGGAGATGCCACCGCCCGGATCGTTGGCATAGATCGCATGCGTGCGAATGGACGTGCCGGAGGTGCCGTTGCTGAGACCGCTCCTGCGCAGGTCGTTCTGGAATGGCGCGCTATAGAATGCTGAGAATTCAAACGGCGTATCCCAAAGCTCGGCATCGACCGTGGCCTTGAAACCTTGTGATATCGTCGAGCCGATCTTGAGATCGGAAGACGTGAAGGGTGTGTAACGGGTCGCGCCATTGGGACCCGTGAGCGGTGTTTCGGCCGGACCCTTGCGGCGCAACATCAGATACTCGATCCGCAGCCGGGTCGGCGACGTTACGGTATCTTCCGGCCAGCCGATTGTTCCGGCGGCGTACGCGCCAGATTCGGGAGGCGTTTTGAAAGTCAACGCAGACGGCGTGAACCAGGATGGCAGGAAAGTGTCATCCTCCGCCCTCGCCGGACCGCCCATGCCCAGCATGCCAAGCGCGGCAAAGAAACTGCTGGCCGCCAAAGTGTATCGATAGCTCGCATGGGATTTGGCGAATTTTGCCCTGATACGCATGCCCCCTCACTCCCGTCCGAGATGCCTGAAACGTCGGCATCCGCTTCCCCCCGGAAGCATTCACTTTTTGTTGAGGGCATTTTCAGTGAGGAATTTTCAAATGAAAAATTTAAATAAGGCAAGAATTTCCGCACAAGACGGAACGGTTGGAAAAATAACTAACAAAATCAAATACTTAATTGTGCCGAAAGATGCTGCAAAAAAATGATCAGCGGCCTGTTAACTGTCATTCTGCTGGCAGAACGGCTTTCCCGCGTCTGGCGCGGGAGTTCAGGCGAGCGATACGATAGAGTTCTCATACTCAGCGCCTCGCGCGCGCAATTGCGCAACGATCCGGTTCAGACAATCCAGAAAATGAAGTGCGTGCGGCGACAGCGTCGCGCCCCGGTGATGGATATAGCCGAATGAAATCCAGCGCGCGGGTTCGATTGGGCGCAAAGTCAATCCCTTGAGATCAATCGCTTGGGCACAGACACGGTCAAGGACCGCGATACCAGCGCCGTCGCGAACCATCTGACACGCCATGAGCGATGAGCGCGTTTCCACCGTATAGATTGGGACAGCCCCGCCCGAGCGGAAAAAATCATCGATCTGCTGGCGCCAAATCTGGTTCGGCCACAGGCCGAGCATCGGATAGGGCGCAAGATCGGATGCCGTGAGATGAGCCTTTGCGGCAAGGGGATGATCCTCAGGCAGCAATGCTTCGGCGCGGACTCGCATGAGCGGCTTGTTATCGATCTCGATAAGCGAGTGTGAGACCGGGAGCGAGACGATACCGAGATCGTAGCGCCGCGTGCCGATCCGGTTTTCGAGATCGAAGCGCGACTGAATGTCGACAATGCATCGCACACCCGGAGTTTCCCGCTGCATCAAGGCCAGCGCCGGCGACACAAGACCCTGACCGATCCGCGGCGCGGTGACGATCCGGAAATGCCCGCCGGTTTTTGCCTTGATATCGCTAATGATGCGCGGAATTTCATCGAAGCCGGCGAGTAGATGTTCGGCTTGCCTATAAAACGCTTCGCCTTCCGGAGTCAGCATGAGCCGCCGCCGTGTCCGGTAGAAGAGTTGCAGTTTTGTTTCGTGTTCGAGAAGAGCAACGAGACGGCTGACAGCAGGCTGGCTGAGATGAAGTGATTTGGCGGCGGCCGCCAGCGAACCGTTCACGACAATGAGCCGGAATGCCTTGAGTGCCTTTATATTCATTTCTGCTCTCTGCAGCTAACGCGTTGATATCTAATATCAAGCTCGCAAAATATCATAATCCCTGAACTACTCATTCGTTATTTCACATTTTGTTTCTGGTCCGGCGGGCTAACATGAAGCCAACCTGACAACAAAGGTGAATAAAATGTGGGGAGGTCGAACCAAGGGTTGCGCGCTGACGGCGCTTTTCGCCGTTGGTTTCATAGCGCTGTGTTCTCAGCACGCAGTCGCGGGCCGCGCCGACGATACACTCGTGGTTGCCATCGAAGGCGAAATCCCCACGCTCGATCACCTGTATACGACCGCCCGCGACACCATCGTCGTGTCGGAGCTCACGGACGACGGTCTTTTCTACGTCGATCCGGTAACGCTCGCTTATGTCCCCCTTGCAGCTCAGTCCTATGTACAGGTGGATGATCGCACGATCGATGTCGCCATACGGCCGGGAGTCCGCTTCCATGACGGATCGCCGCTCACGGCGGATGATGTCGTCTACACATACAACTGGGTGCTTGATCTGGGGACGAACACCAATCGCGGACGCCTGATTGCCGGCTGGCTTGACCGGGTGGAGCGCACCGGTCCGATGTCGGTACGCTTTCACCTGAAACATCCTTATCCGCTGGCGATCCGCGACATGGCGTTCAGCGTTCAGCTTCGCAAGGCGGGAACATATGGCAAACCCGATGGCGGGACCGATCAAAATGCACAGGCGCTGAGTCTGAACGGCATCGGCCCGTACAAAGTCGCCGAGTTCGAGCCGGGGAAACGCGTCAAGCTCGAGCGGTTCGAGAACTACTACACCGAGAGTCCCAAGGGCCGCCCGGCGATCAAGACTGTGATCTTCCGCACCATTCCTGATTTGAGCACGCAACAGGCCGAGTTGGTCAGCGGAAAGGTGCACTGGATGTACAACGTACCGGCGGACGTCGCGAGCAATATCGGCGCAACCGGCTACGCGACCCATCTGACCGGGCCGACATTGCGCGTGAATTTTATTCCACTCGATGCGGTCGGATATACCGGCGCCGACAATCCCTTGACTAAGGTCGATGTGCGGCGCGCCTTGATCCAGGCCATCAACCGGCAGGACATCGTCAAATATCTGGTGCAGGGCGACGCGGAGGTCATCAATTCCGCGTGCCATCCCTTGCAGTTCGGCTGCGAACAGGACGTTCACAAATATCTCTATGATCCGGCCGAAGCTCGCCGCCTGCTCATAAAGGCCGGCTATCCGAACGGTTTCGAATTCGAGCTGTGGACCTATCGCGAACGCCAGGCGGCGGAAGCCATTGCCGCCGATCTTGCGAAGGTCGGCATTCATGTGCGGCTGCGCTTTGTCACACTGACAACACTGAACCAGGCACGCAAGAACCGGCGTGTCCCCGCGTTCTTCGCCAGCTGGGAGTCGGGCAGTACGGCCGACACTGCCACGATCGCGGAGACGCACTGGTCGCTCAAGTCCGATCGCAACATGTCGAACGATGCGAGTGTGGCGCAGCAGATGGAAGCGGCGGCCAGAACGATCGATCCTGAAGAACGGAAGCGCCTTTACAGCGCAGCGCTGAAGCGGATCGCCGAGCAGGCCTACTGGATCCCGCTTTACACCTATTCGCAGAATTATCTCGTATCGCCTGACCTGATGTTTCCGGTGCCGAAAGACGGGCTTCCCCGGCTTTTCCGGGCGCACTGGCGCACGGACGCGGCAAAGATCTCACACTAACGATCGGACGGAGGGGCTGCCGATGCTTCGCTATGCTTCCAAGCGCGTCGTCCTCTCGGCGATTGTTGCTCTGGCTGTCTCGTTTGCGGCGTTTCTGCTCTTGAGCGTTGCGACGGATCCCGCCGCAGTGATTGCCGGTGATGGCGCCGATACCGAGGTCATCGAACATATCCGCGAGCAGCTTGGCCTGAACCGTCCGCTCATCGTCCAGTACTGGAGTTGGCTGTCGGCTATTTCTCACGGCGATCTCGGCACCAGCTATTACTGGAGGCAGCCGGTCGGCAGGCTCATCCTCGAGCATCTGCCGGTGACACTTACGCTTGCGCTGGCCGCGACCTTCGTCACCCTGATCGTCGCCATTCCGCTCGGAACGGTGGCCGCCCTTTATCCCAATTCGCTGATCGACCGTTTCGCCCTGACCGTCGCGGTTTCGGCGCAGGCAACGCCGACATTCTGGCTGGCGCTGACACTGATCATTCTGCTCGGCGTCATGTTTCCGATATTTCCGATCTCCGGCGACGCCACCGCCCTGAATTACGTCCTGCCGTCGATCGTGCTCGGCGCGCATTCCGTCCCTGCAGTGATGCGGCTGACCCGCGTCGGGGTGCTTGATGTCATGGCCTCGGACTATGTCCGCACCGCCCGCGCGAAAGGCTTCTACGGCTTTCGTCTGCTGTCGCGGCAAGTCATGCGCAATGCGCTGCTGCCGGTTGTGAGCGTGCTCGCCGTGCAGCTCGGCCACAAGCTCGGCGGCTCGGTTATTACCGAAACCGTCTTTGCGATGAACGGGCTGGGCCGCTTTGCGCTGCAGTCGATCGTCGGCGGCGATATCCCGACGGTGCAGATGCTCGTGGTGCTGTTCGCCCTGACATTCATCGGCCTCGCTTTGCTGGCGGATCTTCTCAACGCCTGGCTCGACCCCCGTATCAGACTCGCGTGAGCATGTAATGAGTGAAACAAATCTGCCATTGAACGCGATGACCGCCGCAACCGGCGATGACCTCCAGTATATGGAACCGGCGCGAGGCTTCGCCTCCTGGCGGCGGGTTCTCGACCACTCCGGGTTGATGATCGGCCTGGCCATCCTCGTGATGCTGGTGTTGCTGGCTCTCTTTGCGCCGCTGATTGCGCCGCACAGTTCCTTCGATCAGCAACTGTCCCGGCGCCTGTTGCCGCCGTTCTGGGTCGAGGGCGGGAGCAGCCTGCATCTCCTCGGCACCGACCATCTCGGACGCGACTATCTCAGCCGCCTGCTCTACGGTGCGCGCGTTTCGTTGCTGATCGGCTTCGGCGCGGCAAGCATCGGATGCGTGCTGGGGGTGACCCTCGGCATTTGCGCCGGCTATTTCGGCGGCGTCATCGACCGGATCATCAGCTTTCTGCTGACCTGCCAACTCGCACTGCCGGGTCTACTGCTGGCGATGGCGCTCGTCTTTCTGATCGGGCCATCCGTCGCCGTCGTGATCTGCGTGATCGGCCTGCTGCACTGGAGTTACTATCTGGTCGTGACACGCGCCGCGACACAGAAAATCCGCGACCTCGAATATATTACCGCCGCCCGCGCCATCGGCTCGAGCAAAACGCAAATCATGATTTCGGAGATCCTGCCCAATCTTCTCAGCGAGATCATCGTGATCTTCTCGCTGGAGGTCGGCGTGGCCGTGCTGGCGGAAGCGGCGCTCTCGTTTCTCGGCGTGGGTATCCAGCCGCCGACACCCTCATGGGGTCTCATGATCGCCGAAGGCAAAATATCGGTGTTTCTCAGGCCGTGGCTCGTCATTCTGCCGGGAATATTCATCTTCCTGCTTGTGCTTGCGGCTAACCTCGTGGGCGACGGCTTGCGTGACCTCATGAGCTCCAGGAGCGGAAGGTAACGCGATGAAAAATGTACAAGCGCCGCTGCTTGAGGTTCGCAACCTCTCGGTTGAACTGCCGGTGGGTCCGCGCAAGCTGCATGCTGTTCGCGACGTAAGTTTTACTCTCGCACGGGGCGAGGCTTTAGGCATCGTCGGCGAGTCGGGCAGCGGCAAGTCGATGACATCGCTCGCCTTGATGAACCTCCTGCCGAAAAACGCGTTCCGTACCGCAGGCCTTCTCCGCTTCGGCGACCATGATCTGCTTGCCATGGACAAGCGAGACTTCGCCCGTTCGATCGCAGGCAAGCGCATGGCCATGATCTTTCAGGATCCGATGACGTCGCTCAATCCGGTCTACACCATCGGCCAGCAACTTATCGAAACGATGACGACGCACGGGACTGCCGGGGAAAGGGACGCGCGCGAGCGCGCCATTTATCTCCTCGACAGGATCGGCGTGCCTGAAGCGCGCAGCCGCCTCGCGCAGTATCCGCACGAACTCTCAGGCGGTCTGCGGCAGCGCGCGATGATCGCGACGATGCTGATGAATGAACCCGACCTTCTCATCGCCGACGAGCCGACGACCGCGCTCGATGTGACGGTTCAGGCCAGCATTCTGCGTCTTCTGGCGGAGCTCCGGAAAGAGCTCGGTATGGCGCTGATCCTTGTCAGTCATGATCTTGGCGTCGTGTCGCAGAGCATGGACAAGATCGCCGTCATGTATGCGGGAGAGCTTATCGAGACCGGACCGGTCGCCGATGTCCTGGGCGCGCCGCAGCATCCTTATACGCACGGGCTTCTGTCCTCGATCCCGGCAGCCCGGCGCGGCGGCGAGCGGCTGCCGAGCATTCCGGGCACCGTGCCGCCCCTGTTCGCATTGCCGGCAGGCTGCACTTTTGCCGCCCGCTGCAGGTATGCGCAGCCCGAATGTCATTCAGCTCGCCCGCCGATGCAGTCGGCCGCCGCGTTCCATCAATATCGTTGCGTGATGACAGCGAACTATGCCGCGACTGCGGTCGTCGCTCCTCCTCAGGCGGCGTCACGAACAGAAGATCCAACCTCCGGCACGTTGCTGTCTGCGCGCGGTGTCAGTTGCACATTCACGGTGAGAGCGGGTCTCCTCGGAAAAGGCAAAAGCCTCAAGGCCGTCGACGATGTTTCGATCGATATCGCAAAAGGTGAAATCGTTGCTCTTGTTGGAGAGTCGGGCAGCGGCAAGAGCACACTGTCGCGCATACTTCTCGGGTTCCAGGACTGCGACACAGGCGAAGTCGCCATCATGGGCAGGCCTATCCAGTCCGTGGCGACGTTCGAGCGCTCCAAGCTCGTTCAACCAGTCTTTCAGGACCCTTACTCGTCGCTCAATCCGCGCAAGACGATCGGCCAGACCATTGTGCGCCCGCTCGAATTGCACCGAGCCGGAACGACCAACGACCGGATCAAGCAAGCTGAACGGGTCATGGAGCTTGTCGGATTGCCCAGACGCCTTCTCAATAACTACCCGTCACAACTTTCGGGCGGACAGCGCCAGCGTGTTGCGATCGCGCGCGCAATCATTCTGCAACCGAAGGTTCTCATCTGTGACGAGCCGACGTCGGCGCTCGATGTGTCCGTGCAAGCCCAGATTCTCAATCTGCTGCTCGATCTGCGCGACGAATTGGGCCTGTCCTATCTGTTGATTACACACGACCTCGCAGTTGTGAACTGCGTGGCGACACGCGTTGCCGTGATGCATCGCGGCCGGATCGTCGAGATCGGTGAAAAGGACGATGTCCTGTCGAGGCCCCAGCATCCCTATACGCAAACCCTGCTGGGGTCGGTTCTCACCATGGATGCTCGGATTTCGCGCGGTGACAGTCGCAGCCCGTTCAACTCGGCGATCAACCATAGTGTCTCAGCATACTAACTTGAGAATAGCAGGAAACAGAAGATGACGAGCCTCCGCGAAGGAGAGATTTCGGAACTACAAACTGTCGCAACTCCCGGCGGCACCATCAGTTTCCGCGAGGCCGGGCAAGGTTCGGCTCTTTTCCTGCTGCATGGGATGAACGGCAACTCAAAGAGCTGGGGCCATCAGCTCTGCGCCTTTTCCGACACGTACCGCGTCATCGCCTGGGATGCTCCGGGTTATGGCCAATCCGATCCGGTTGCGCCCGATGCCGACGCTTACGCCGCTCAGGCCGCGCATCTGCTGGATGCCCTGAAAGTCGAACAAGCCTGCGTGGTCGGCCACTCGATGGGCGGCGTGGTGGCGGAGCGCTTCTGCGCACAACATCTTGAGCGCGCGAAGTGCCTTGTGCTGTCGGGCACGCATTGGGGGAATGCTGCTCCGGCTGATGCTCCGTTGGCGCCAAAATACACACGACGCTTGCAAGATCTGGAAAAACTGTCCGCCAAGGAATACGGCGAGGCACGTGCGGAAAAAATGCTCTCGGATTCGCGGTCGCGGGAAGTGTTCGATCGGGTCGCGCAGATCGCAGCGGAGACAAGGCGCGAGGGGCTTCTCAATGCCGGGAAGATGGTGGAGAAGGCGGACAACCGTCCTTTCCTCGGTTCGCTGACACTACCAGTCCTTATTTTGACAGGCTCAAGTGACTCGGTAGTGACGCCGGAACGCTCCGAAGCGATGATGGCTTACCTGCCAAATGCCCGTGCTGTCACATTGCCAGGCGTCGGTCATGCTCCCTATCTGGAAGCGCCTGACGCTTTCAATCAAACGATACGGCGGTTTCTCGAAGCGCTTTGACAGGATTGATCGGACGGGCAGCGGCCCAGCGCCCTTTTACAGGCTCTCAATACACCGCCAATTTTTCGCCCATAGCCAATTTTCCGACCATCCATTAATCACAACGACGACGACATGCTTCTCCCGGCAACGAACGTAGCGCCGACACTTACTTCACCGAGCTCAGCCGCCTACTTTCTCATTAGTACTTCCGCTTAATTCAGTAAGCGACCTTGGACACAGGCGACGCGGCAACATCCACATCGGAAGGCAGCCTGTTTCTCTAGGAGACTGATGAGTGGCTGGCGCCGATCAACAATGCGGTGAGATGGCTCCGCTGATCTCTTCGGGTGCCGCGAAGATCACATCAGCCCGGTCTCCCATCATGCCCGCTGCCACAATTGCTGGAGCGCCTTTCTGTGGTCCATCTTCACTCACGTCGGTCTTGAACCTCATATTTCGCTCCCAGAAATCTCGCGTTTTCCCGTCCGCGGTTGTCACCCGGTAGGTATCCCGGCAATGCGTGATCGCCTGGACCCGCTCGTCAGGTTCAAGCTTTTTAAGATTTGGCACCGGGCCGCCACCCATCATGCCCATCATCCCGCCCATTTGGTTGCCGCGTTGCGCAGCCGATGGCGGAGCGTGACCGGGCTGGGTCGCTTCCTTGAGAAACGCCAGAAGATCGCCGCGCCGTCCCGCGTCCTTTACGCCGGGGAACAGCATTGTGTTACGCGGAATGAGGTGCTGCGGGTCCCGAAGCCACTCGTTGAGTGTGGTGTCGTCCCAGATAATTCCCGACGACTTCAGCGCCGGTGAATAGCGGCTGAAGCTCGGTAAACCGCCAGCCTTTCGATTCCACAGATCGGCGAGACTAGGTCCTGTCATGTTTCGATCCGCTTCCAGCGAGTGGCATGGCGTGCAAGCCTGGAAATCGCGCTGGCCTCGGGCTGCATCACCTTGCTGTGCAAGTGCAGGCAGCAAGAAGGCGATTGTCGCAAGCACCGTTATCATGGACTTGTACATTGCTGACCTCCCTTATTGCCGGAGCGGAGATACTTGATGAGGGCCGCTACCGATAAAATCTTATGGTTCAGCTCACTGGGCTGGCTCCGAAACAAGTCGCGTATCTTCCTTGATCGACTCAATGACCCGCGATGGGGGATGACCGTTTCCACGATCATTGGCTGGCAGACGGAAGCCTTTGATCAATCCATAGATCGCCGGAATCACGATCAGTGTCAGCAACGTTGACGAAACCATGCCGCCGATCATTGGCACCGCGATGCGCTGCATGATCTCCGAGCCGGTACCGGTGCTCCACATGATCGGCAGCAGCCCCGCCATGATCGCCACGACCGTCATCATCTTCGGGCGGACACGCTCCACGGCGCCTTCCATGATGGCGTCGTAGAGATCACCGCGCGTCAGCATGCGGCCTTCAACGTCGCACTCGGTCTCGATCTCCGCCAACGCCTGATTGAGGTAGATCAGCATCACTACGCCGGTCTCCGCGGCGACCCCGGCCAGCGCGATGAACCCGACCGCGACTGCAACCGACAGGTTGAAGCCCAGCGCCCACATCAGCCAGATGCCGCCGACCAGCGCGAACGGCAGCGACAGCATCACGATCATGGTCTCGGTGATGGAACGGAAGTTGAGGTACAGCAGCAAAAAGATGATTAGCAGCGTCACCGGCACCACGATCTTCAGACGCGCCGTTGCGCGTTCGAGATATTCGTACTGGCCGCTCCAGACTACATAGTATCCCGCCGGAAACTGAATGCTGGCCAGCACCGCCTGCTGCGCGTCGGCAACATAGCCGCCGAGATCGCGGTCGCGGATATCGACGTAGATATAGGTGGCCAACTGCCCGTTCTCGGTGCGAATCGATGTCGGCCCTCGCGCCGGTTCGATCTTAGCGACTTCCCCAAGCGGCACTGCACCTCCGGCCGGCATCGGAACCAGGACGTCGTTGGCGATGGCCTGTGGATTCTCGCGCAGGTCCCGCGGATAGCGCATGTTGACGCTGAACCGCTGGCGGCCTTCCACAGTGGTGGTCACCGTCTGGCCACCGAGGGCGGTCGCAATCACATCCTGAACGTCCTGGACCATGATGCCGTAGCGCGCCAACGCCTCACGATCCGGCGTCACATCGAGATAGTATCCGCCGATGCCCCGTTCGGCGTAAGCCGATGATGTCCCAGGCACGGCTTTCAGAACCTGCTCGATTTGCTTCGCCAGTTTGTCGATCACGGCCAGGTCGGTCCCGATCACCTTGACGCCGATCGGCGTCCGGATGCCGGTCGACAACATGTCGATGCGCGCCTTGATCGGCATGGTCCAGGCATTCGAGACGCCAGGAAACTGCAGGGACTTGTCCATCTCTGCGATCAGGCCATCAATCGTTACGCCCGGCCGCCATTGCTCCTTGGGTTTCAGATTGACGACAGTCTCGAACATCTCAGACGGGGCCGGGTCAGTCGCGGTTGCTGCGCGGCCGGCCTTGCCGTAGACCGACGCCACCTCCGGAAACGACCGGATGATCCTGTCCTGCATCTGCAACAGTTCACCAGCTTTGGTCACCGAAATTCCCGGCAGCGTAGTGGGCATGTAGAGCAGCGTGCCTTCGTTGAGGTTGGGCATGAACTCGGTGCCGAGCTGACGCGCCGGCCACACCGTCACCACAACAATCATCAGCGCGACGAGGATCACCAGCGCCTTGGCGCGCATCACGGCCTTGATCACCGGCCGATAGATCCAGATCAGGAAGCGGTTGATCGGGTTCTTGTGCTCCGGAATGATTCTGCCACGCACGAAGATGATCATCAGCGCCGGCACCAATGTCACCGACAGCAAGGCAGCAGCGGCCATCGCAAACGTCTTGGTGAACGCCAGCGGGCTGAACAGCCGGCCTTCCTGTGATTCCAGCGTGAAGATCGGCATGAACGACACGGTGATGATGAGCAGGCTAAAGAACAGCGCCGGCCCGACCTCGGACGCCGCCTTTGTAAGAATATCGACTCTTGACCGTCCGGGTTCAGCCCGCTCCAGATGCTTGTGGGCATTCTCGATCATGACAATGGCCGCATCGACCATCGCGCCGATCGCAATCGCGATGCCGCCCAGACTCATGATATTGGACCCAAGCCCAAGCAGCTTCATCGCACCAAACGCCATCAGCACGCCGACCGGTAGCATCAGGATGGCGACCAGCGCACTGCGGACATGCAGCAAGAACACGATGCAGACGAACGCGACGACGATGCTTTCCTCCAGCAACGTATGTTTGAGCGTCGCGATGGCCGCATTGATCAGGTTAGAGCGGTCATACACCGGGACGATCTCGACGGATTTCGGCAGGCTGCTCGCGATCTCCTTGAAGCGTTTCTTGACGTTATCGATAACGTCGAGCGCATTGACGCCAAAACGTTGCAGCACGATGCCACTTGCGACCTCCCCTTCGCCGTTGAGCTCGGTAATGCCGCGACGCTCGTCCGGGCCAAGCTCAACCCGAGCAACGTCGCGCAAGAGTACCGGCGTTCCGTTATTGGTCTTCAGCACGATGTTGCCGAGATCGTTGATGCTCTTCAGATAGCCCTTGCCGCGGATGACATATTCGAACTCCGAGAGTTCGACGGTGCGGCCACCGACATCGGCGTTGCTGGCGCGGATCGCGTCGCGCATCTTCTGCATGGTGATGCCGAGATCACGCATGCGCTGCGGATCGAGGATGACGTTGTACTGCTTGACGAAGCCACCGACGCTCGCGACTTCAGCCACGCCTTCGGCCTTCGCCAGTGCGAATTTCAGGTTCCAGTCCTGAATGGTCCGCGTGTCGGCGAGATTCAACTCCTTCGACACCACCGCGTACTGATAGACCCATCCGACACCCGTAGCATCCGGACCGATCGTCGGGCTCACACCGGCCGGCAACCGCGAGGCCGCGCCGTTGAGGAATTCGAGTACGCGCGACCGCGCCCAGTAGATGTCGGTGCCGTCTTCGAAGATGACGTAGACGAATGACACCCCAAAAAAGGAAAATCCGCGCACCACCTTGGATCGAGGTACGGTCAGCATCGCAGTCGTCAGCGGATACGTGACCTGGTCTTCGATCACCTGCGGCGCCTGGCCGGGATACTCGGTGTAGACGATCACCTGCGTATCCGAGAGATCGGGAATCGCATCGAGCGGCAGATGGACCAGCGCGTAGATGCCGGCGGCGGCGGCGAAGCCGGTGCCGAACAGGACCAGCAGCAGGTTGCGAGCCGACCAATTGATGACGCGGGCGATCATTGCTGGCCTCCCGCGTCCGAAAACCCTTTGAGCGCAGCCTTCAGATTGCTTTCGGCATCGATCAGGAAGTTGGCCGAGACAACGACCGGCTCACCTTCATTGAGGCCATGTCGGATTTCGACATAGCCATCGCCGCGATGGCCGAGTTTCACCTCGCGGGGCTCAAATCGACCCTGCCCTTTCTCAACAAATACGGCCTGACGGCTGCCAGTATCGAGAACGGCACTCTCGGGCACGGCAAGCACCGGCTGCGAGCTGCCGATACCGATATTCGCATCGACATACATGTCGGGAAGCAGCGCGCCGTCCGGATTGGACAATTCGATCCGCACCCGGGTGGTTCGTGTTTCCCGATTCACTTGCGGATAGATGACACTGATCTTCCCGGCGAATTCGCGGCCAGGAAAGCTGCGCGCCTTCACGGTTACCTGCTGTCCAACCGAAATCGTGCCGAGACTGCGCTCCGCGACATCGACCATCGCCCACACCGCGGACGTATCCGCAACCCGGAACAACACCTCCCCGGGCTGCGCGCGCATACCTTCAATGGCGTTACGTTCAAGCACAATGCCATCGCGCGGCGCCGACCAGTCGATGGTGATCGGAACAGTTCCGCTCTTTTCCATGTCGGCAATTGCCGTGTCGGGAACATCGAGATTCATCAGCCGCTGACGCGAGCCACGACCATACACGGCGACGCCGCTCGTCCCCTTCGACGTGATGGTGGCTATGTATTCGGCGGCCGCAGATGCTACGGATGGACTGTAAATTTCCATCAGCGGCTGGCCTTTACTGACTTTGCTGCCGGTGGTGACGTTCGCGACTTTCTGCACCCAGCTTTCGGCTCGCATCGAAATGACGGAGATGCGACGCTCGTCGAGCTGAATTACGCCCGGCGCTCTGATCAACGTGCGAATGACGCGCGCTGACGCTGGCTCGGATTTCACGCCGGTGCGCTGAATCTTTCCCGGCGACAGCTTGACCAGTCCATCGTCGCTGTCCTCACCCTCATAGACGGGGATGTAATCCATCCCCATCGAGTCCTTTTTCGGCGTCGGCGAGGTATCCGGCAATCCCATCGGATTGCGGTAATATTTGATCTTGCGTTCCGCGGTTGTCACCGATGCGCTCTCGGTCGCTGGCGCTTCGTCGAAACTGACATCGGCACCCGCGGGTACGGCCGTGTAGTCACGTCCATCCGGCGCCTTCTTTGGCGTTAGTGAGTAAAGCGGCCTGCCATCGGGATCCTTGTAGTAGATCGTTGCGCCATTCGTTTGCGCGACCGCAGATGTCAGAACCGCCAGGATTGCCCCTTCGGCTGGCTGATGTTGACTGCGACCGGCGATGAATCCGCCACCCACCGCCGCGATCAACGCGGCGGTGGCGGCAATAGCCAGGCTGACCGTTCTCATCACTGCGCCGTAATGACGAGCTTGTTTTCGACCGTGCCGGCCTCCCCCTGGACCTTTGCACCGAGAGAAAGCTGCCATCGGCCCGCCATGCCGAACGTGGCCTTGAAGCGGTAAGTGCCAGGCTCCGCGCCAGGCACCGGTGCTACCTTGGTGGCCATTTCCTGCATGCCGTCGGGCGCCATGTCGAGACGTGTTGCGAAGATCACCGCATCAGGCACAGGCTTGCCCGTGGTCTTGTTGACGAGCCGGACCGTGATGGTTTTGTCCGGGCCAGCCTTAATGGTCTGGTCGACGAGCTGGAACTCATAGTCTTTGATGTCGGCGCGTGCGGCGGTGACTGTGCCGGTGATAGCAATGCCGATGAGCGCCCCCCGAAGGACGCGCAGTGGATTAAGCTTCTTCATTTCAAAAATCCTCGAACGATCATGATTGCCGCATAGCGGCATGCGTCATTCGCGCACCCAAAAGGCGCGCAGCAGCAGCCGACGGCGTCTAAGCGCCGTTCAAATCAGGCTTCGAGGGGGATGATCAGGAGGCGGACGGGTGAGCCCGTCGGCAAGGACGTCGTCGAGAAGCGAATGTGCCGTTCTGATCCCGTAACGCACGAGCATCTCAGCGGTTAGTGACGGCCCCGCCTGAGCAGTCTTCAGGACGCACATCGCGATGAGCGGGCAGTCCTGGCAATCTTTGCTCTTCTGCTGGTCCGGGCAGCAGGGCATGTCTGCCGACATCGTCGACATACCGGCCATCTCGTTCATCGACGGCGCCTTGGCAGACGCCGGCGTCACCAAAGGCGCCAACGCCAAGCCGGCGGTCACGCAGACCGCAAGAGCGAGATTAAGGAACCGTCGAAAATCCATAACCTGTTATCCCACGGGGTCCGGAACTTTGGAAGGCCGCGCGCTTCACATGTTCGCCAGTGGACGAGCCGCTTGCCCACGGGCCTGCCGAGCGAGGTGTGGGGTCTGTCGTTGTTGTAGTGGCGCCTCCATTCCTCCAACGAGGTGACAGACGCCGTTTTCCTTTTCAACGGAATCCAGCGCCAAGCTGGTCGCCGTCATTGTACCTTCGCCAGCTTTTCCCCGACGGGAGCGATCTCAGCCTTCTTTCCCGTCGAGTCGAACTGCTTGAGATAGGCGACAACATCGTCAATTTGCTTTGGATCTTTCAAGCCCGGAAAGGTCATTTTGGTACCGGGTATCTTGGCCTTCGGATCCTTGATGTATTCGCGGAAGGTCGCTTCATCCCAGGTGATGCCTGAATTCTTGTTCGCGGGGGAGTAGCTGTAGCCTTCAATCGTTCCCGACTTGCGTCCAAAGAGCCCGTTAAGAACCGGGCCGACCGCGTTCTTTGCGTTCGCTCCGATCTGATGACACGCCCTGCATTGGGCGAAGACCTTTTCTCCTGCGGCGGCATCCTGGGCGTACGCTGAAACAGGCGAGAGGATTCCGACCCCGATCACGAGAACAAGAATGCGCATGCGACCACTCCATGGCTGACAAACAGTATGGCTGGAAAAATCGAATCTGAAACGAGCGCACAGTTGGCTGGTCAGCCCAGCGAGTTGATGATTTCCCGGTAAGCGGCCTCAGGGAACGCCTTCAACGTGCGCGTCCGGATGTTTCCCATCATTCCAAGCTGCAAGTTGAAACGCGCGGCGACAGCATCGTCCGGGGCTTCATAAACCGCGACGATGTCGTAGTCGCCCATGGTCAGGAAAAATGATTTGAACTCACCATCCATCTCCTTGAGAGCCTTCTTCGCCGCATCCAGACGGCGCGGCGATTCCTTCACGTTTTGCATGCCTTTTTCGGTCCAGTTTGCCAGCATGATATACGTTGTCATGGCAGTCCTCCTTGCACGCGAGGCCCCCCATTCATTCTACGCTCCTGACTTGAAGAATATGATCCGCGTCAGCAGCGTGTAGTCCGATTCGAGCACCATGATGGCCACGAACACCAGCAGCGCCAGTGGCGGGAGCAGGATGGCATAAGCCAAGGCCAGGCGCTCCCAGGCCATATGCATGAAGACGGCAACGATCAGACCGGCCTTCAAAATCATGAACAGCAGGATCAGCGACCAACGGAGATATCCGTGAACGCCGAAGTAATCGACGAGGTACGAACAGGCGCTCAGGACAAACAGCCATCCCCAGACCACAAGATACAGTTTGATCGGATGTTGCTGTCCTTCGGCATGCGTCGCAGCCGGCGCTGCGGCATGTGTCGCGTGAGAAATTCCATTCAACGTGACTTCAGCCATGCGTCACCTCACCAGAGATAGAAGAATGCGAAGATGAAGACCCACACCAGATCGACGAAATGCCAGTAGAGCCCGGTGATTTCGACGATCTCGTAGTGTCCCTTCCGACTCGTGAAAAAGCCGCGCCGCTCGGTGTCGAAATCCCCGCGCCAGACCTTTCGTGCGATGATGATCAGGAAGATCACGCCGATGGTGACATGCGTCCCGTGGAAGCCCGTGATCATGAAGAAGCACGAGCCAAACTGCGCCGCGCCCCACGGGTTTTCCCAGGGCCGAACGCCCTCCATGATCAGCTTGGTCCACTCGAAAGCCTGCATGCTGACAAATGTCGCGCCGAATGCAGCCGTCACCAGCATCAGGATCGCGGTTCTACGGCGATCGCGGCGATAGCCGTAGTTGACGGCCATGGCCATGGTCCCGCTACTGCTGATCAGCACGAAGGTCATGATCGCGATCAGAATGAGCGGAATATGATGTCCCGCAATCTCGAGGGCGAACACTTCGCTGGGGTTCGGCCATGGCACCGTCGTGGACATGCGCGCCGTCATGTACGACAGCAGGAAACAACCGAAGATAAAGGTGTCGCTGAGGAGGAAGATCCACATCATGGCCTTGCCCCACGAGACATTCTTGAACGCGCGCTGATCCGAAGACCAGTCGGCGACAATGCCTCGCAAGCCCGCAGGCCGCGCTCGGGATTGTTGTCCGGCGTTTGTCAGTACGGTGTCTGCCATCGCGCCTCAGCCCTCCCTAGGTCAACAACTGGCGGCACATGGCGGCGAAATCGTCCGCCCAGCCCGTCAGCAACGCAAACAGGATCAGCCAGACCAGCAGCAGGAAGTGCCAGTACATGGTGCACAGTTCCACGCTCAGGCGCAGTTGCGGGATCTCGACACCACGCCATGCCTTGGCGATGGTTCTGCCCAGCGCCGCGAGGCCGCCGAGCACATGCAGCCCATGAACCGCGGTGATGAGATAGAAGAAGGCATTTGCCGGATTGGCCGTCAGAAAATAGCCCGCGGCGTTGAGCTGTTGCCACGCCAGCAACTGGCCGATCACGAAAACAACCGCGGCCACACCTCCCGCAAGCAGACCGACCAGCACGTTATCGCCGTCATCGCGGCGTGCCGAAATCTGCGCCCATTGCAGCGCTGCGCTGCTCACGATCAGAACGCCTGTGTTGAACCACAGCAGCTTCGGCACCGGCAGCGATCGCCAGTCGAGCAACGCCATGCGCATGGAATACGCACTGATGAAGAGTGCGAACAACGAGCCGACGACAGCGAGAAACACACCCAAGCCGATTTTCGCCGCCGGCAACGGCGATGCTCCTCCTCCGGCGAACTCGCCGATCACGCCTTCCTCTAGCCAGGGCTTGGCAGCGAGCCTTTGCTGCGAGAGCCACCATCCCGCAATGGCCGCAATTCCAGCCATGAACAGGACGATCGCCGTCATGGATGCACTCCCCTCGGCGCCAAGGCAGCCGGCGGTTCGTTCTGCGGTATGAAATCCTGCGCTGCGCCGGGCACGCTGTAATCGTAAGCCCAGCGATAGACGACGGGGAGTTCCTTGCCCCAGTTGCCATGCGCCGGTGGCGTCTGCGGTGTTTGCCATTCCAGCGTCGTCGCTCGCCAGGGATTTCCGCCAGCCTCTTTTCCTTTGCGCAGGCTCCAGATCATATTGAACACGAACACGAGCTGAGCGGCGCCGACGATCAAGGCCGCCACGCTCATGAATGCGTTCAGGTCATGAGCCGATGCCGGAACGAAAGCCGTTTCGCCGATATCGTGGTAGCGGCGCGGCATACCCAGCAGGCCGAGATAGTGCATGGGGAAGAAGACTGCGTAGGCTCCAAGGAACGTCACCCAGAAGTGGAAACGTCCCAGCGTTTCATTCAACATCCGCCCGGTGACTTTCGGATACCAGTGATAGATCGCACCGAACACGACCATGATCGGCGCCACGCCCATCACCATGTGGAAATGCGCGACAACGAACATCGTGTCGGACAACGGAACGTCCACGACCACGTTGCCGAGGAACAGGCCGGTCAGGCCACCGTTGACGAAAGTGATGATGAATGCGAGCGCGAACAGCATCGGCACGGTGAGATGAATGTCGCCACGCCACAGCGTCAGAATCCAGTTATAGACCTTGATCGCCGTCGGAACGGCGATGATCAGTGTGGTCGTCGCAAAGAAGAACCCAAATTTCGGATTCATACCGCTGACATACATGTGGTGCGCCCACACCACGAAGCTCAACGCGCCGATCCCGACGATCGCCCAGACCATCATGCGATAGCCGAAGATGTTCTTTCGCGCGTGGGTGCTGATGAGGTCGGAGACGATACCGAATGCCGGCAGCGCAACGATGTAGACCTCCGGATGACCGAAGAACCAGAACAGATGCTGGAACAGCAGCGGGCTGCCGCCGCTGTATTTTGTCTGCTGGCCCATCTCCACGAGCGTCGGCATGAAGAAGCTGGTGCCGAGAAGCCGGTCGAGCAGCATCATCACCGAGGCAACAAACAACGCCGGAAACGCCAGCAGCGCCATCACCGTTGCGGTGAAAATGCCCCACACGGTCAGCGGCATCCGCATCAGCGTCATCCCGCGCGTGCGCGCCTGCAGCACCGTCACCACATAGTTCAGGCCGCCCATGGTGAAGCCGATGATGAACAGGATCAGCGACAGCAGCATCATGATGATGCCCGCCTCCTGCCCGGGACTTCCGGAGAGAATTGCCTGCGGCGGATAGAGCGTCCATCCGGCGCCGGTTGGCCCGCCGGGCACGAAGAAGGTCGCCACCAGCACCAGCACCGCGAGCAGGTAGATCCAGTAGCTCAGCATGTTCGCGTACGGAAAAACCATGTCCCGGGCGCCAACCATCAGCGGGATGAGATAATTTCCGAAGCCGCCGAGAAACAGCGCGGTGAGAAGGTAAATCACCATGATCATGCCGTGCATGGTGATGAACTGGAGATACTGGCTAGGATCGATGAACGAGAATGTGCCGGGAAATCCGAGTTGCAGCCGCATCAGCCACGACAGCACCAGCGCAACCATTCCAATGGCCATCGCAGTGATCGCATACTGGACTGCGATAACCTTGGCATCCTGCGAGAAGACGTACCTGGTCCACCAGCTATGCGGATGATAAAGATCGACCTCACCCACTTCTGCCGGCGGGATGCCAACTAGTACGTCAGACGGGACATCAACCATCGAAATGTCCTCCTCGATCTATCCTCTGTTCACGCGAAGAGTTCACGTCACAGTGCGCCGCGTCTCCTCGTCGGTCCTGTCATTCACCGTCCGGCTTGTAAGCCGCCTTCGCAAGGTTACTTTGACCGGATAACTCAGCGAACGTCTGCTGCTTATCCAGCCATGCGTGATAATCTTTCTCTTCCTGAACGATGACCTTGCTCCGCATCTGCGCGTGCGCCAGGCCGCACAGCTCCGCGCAAAGAACTTCGAACGTTCCGGTGCGCGTGGGTGTGAACCAGAAATACGTGACGGAGCCCGGCACCATATCCATTTTTGCCCGGAACTCGGGCACGTAGAAATCGTGCAAGACATCAATCGATCGGAGCAACACCTTCACCGGTTTGCCGACCGGCAGATGCAGGTCGTCGTTCTCGATCACGATGTCATCCTGCCCGTTGGGATCGGTGGGATTCAAACCCAGAGGATTTTCAGCGCTGACATTGCGCGCATCGGATGTGCCGAGCCGGCCATCCTTTCCCGGAAGGCGATAGCTCCAGCGCCACTGTTGACCCATGACCTCGATTTCGGTTGCGTCGGCCGGCACAGTGACGAACTGATGCCAGACAAAGAGGCCGGGCGCCAACATTGCGCCGACGCCGATCGCAGTCCCAATGGTCAGCCACCCTTCGAGCTTCTTGTTCTCAGGCTCGTAGGCCGCACGACTGCCCTCCTGGTGACGAAAGCGGAAGACGCAGTAGGCCATGAACGCGACGACCGCGAAGAAAACCGCCCCGGTGATCCAGAATGTCATGGTGATCGTGTGGTCGATGTAGCTCCAGTTTGAAGCAATCGGCGTCCACCACCACGGGCTCCAGAGATGGAACAGCACCGAGGCAACCGCGACCAACAACAGTATGAGCGCTACAGCCATCCCTTGTTCATCCTTGCCTTGTGAGGCTGCGGATAAGACTTAAGGAGCGCGACTCATGTCGGCATGATGATGGCATGTTTCAAGATAGCCATCGCAATGCTGGCCGCCTTGCCCCTCTTAACCGGTCGCAACACATCAGCTCGAATTGAATTCTGCGGAGATGTTGCGATCGCTTGCGTCAACGAACGACGGGCATTTACCACTACAGGATGTTCCTCGGCAGGCTTGGTTGTCAATAGACCGGCCTGTTCGATGGTGACGCGACAACACACTTGTTGAGACTGAATGCGCAGCCAGGCTGCGATACCGCATTGCAATCGCGGACGCACATGAACGCGGCGTCAGGCAAGGAACGTCCTTCACGGCCATCGGTCATCGGCTGAAACACAGTGTGCAGATGCACAATGACCCAACAGGGCGTGCTATTCTTTCCAGATTGCGCTATGCTTGAGTTACAGGTCGCGACCGGTTTTGCACGGCAAAGCTCTTTTCGTGAACTTGGCCGCCTTACCAGACTCCGATCGCGATTTCTGCGCACGAAGGCGATTGAACGTCGCGTGAAAGATGACGCCCAATCTCGCCGGTGCGAACGCATGGGAGATTGCAACCATGGCCACACCGTATACCGACAACGTCCCGCGAGTTGTACCAGGCGCGTCCGATAGCGCCTCCACCCCTGTCATTCGCAACATCGGTTTCTCTGATTTGCGCGATGCGTTGCGACTGGGCTGGGAAGACTTCAAGGCTGTTCCAAGCCACGCGATTATCCTGTGCATCATCTACCCCGTGCTCGGGCTTGTGATAGCCAGAACAGTGTTGGGCTATTCGGTGCTGCCGCTCCTGTTTCCGTTGGCCGCAGGCTTTGCATTGCTTGGCCCTTTCGCGGCACTCGGTCTCTATGAACTCAGCCGCCGCCGCGAACGCGGTGAAGAGCCTTCGGCGTGGCACGCGCTTGGCGTACTGAGATCGCCGTCCTTCGGAGCCATGCTTGCACTCGGCACGATCCTGCTCATCCTGTTCGTGGTTTGGGTCGCCACCGCCGACTCCATCTATGTCGCTATCTTCGGCAACACCCCCGCCGCAAGCATTCCTGATTTCGCTTCACGCATTTTCACGACTGGAGAAGGATTGAAGCTGATCCTTGTGGGATGCGGTGTTGGCTTCCTGTTTGCTGTGGTTGCCCTGTGCATCAGTGTCGTGGCGTTTCCGCTGATGCTTGACCGGCATGCGAATGTGATCGATGCAGTCGGGACTTCGCTGCGGGTTGTGATGAAGAATCCGATTGCCATGGCGACATGGGGACTGATCGTTGCCGCGCTGCTGGTGGTCGGTTCGATTCCGTTGTTCCTCGGCCTCGCCGTCGTTCTGCCGGTGCTCGGTCATGCCACCTGGCATCTTTATCGCAAGGTGCTGGAGCCAGATCCAAATCCCTACCAGGAACCACCCCACCCGCCGAAGGGACGGCGCTACGCGGCGGACTTTCCAGCCTCTCTCTTCCCGTGGGGTCGCGACAAACCATAGAGTGAAGCGAGCTCACGAGGCAGACAGCCGCACATCTATGCGGCGGATGGCTTGCGGATCCGCGCGCGCTGAAAGGCCGCGTGGTTAAACATCACGAACCTACAGCGTGGCAATGGACCTTTGCGGCGGCGCACTTAGACCCGGCTCATCCGGCAGGTTCGGCACCAGCGACGGCGCCGGCTGCGAATGGCGCACGCAATTGCGGCCATCGGACTTTGCGCGATAAAGCGCGCCGTCGGCCGCTTCGATCAGCCGCCGCCACGCCAACTGCCCGAGGCTTCCCTTGGCGATGCCGAAGCTCGCGGTGACACTCACCACCGTGCCATTGGACAGCATGATCTCGTTCGTTTCCAGCACGCGCCGGATCCTCTCAGCCAGCGCGATCGCCTCGTCAGTGTCGCGGCCTGGAGTCAAAATGACGAACTCCTCGCCGCCGAAGCGGGCGAACAGATCGTTCGCGCCCAGCAGCGGGCGCATCAGCCGCACACTTTCCTTCAACACGCGGTCGCCTTCAAGGTGACCGTGCCGGTCGTTGATGGACTTGAAATGGTCGATATCCATCAGAATAAGGCAAGCGCCGTCCGCCATCACCTGGCTGCTGGTATGGCTTTCGCCGATCATGTCGAACGCGCGGCGATTCATCAGCCCGGTTAGCCCGTCGGTCTCCGCCTGCAACTTGAGCTGCCGCGTCAGCGATGCGCGCTCCGCCAGACTGTCGCGCAGGATTCCGATGGCGTCGAACAGGCGGCGCATCTCGGTCGCATGCGGCCGCTCGTGATGAAATACCGTGGGACGATCCTCCGCCAGCACGATCACGGCTTCGCGCGCGCGCATCAGAGGACCGAACACAAATCGCTGCGCAGCGATCGTGAGACCAACCAGAATCGCAAGAATGATCGTCGCAATAGCGGTCGTGACCGTCAGTGTCGCGAGCGCGCTGTTGCGGGTCTCGGTAAGTCGCTCAATCGCGGCGTCGAGAAATGCGCCGCGCAGTTGTTCCAGCGGCTTCAGCGTCTCGACATAGCGGACAGTGAATGTATCGGCCGTCATCGTGTACTTGCCGGATTTTCGGCCTTCCGCGACAAGCATATCGACGATCCCCAGGCCTTCGCCGAAGAACATCCGCTCGGCGTCGCGCAGGGGGAGCGCAAGGCGCGGATCGCCACGGCTGGCAGCAGCCTGATCTCCAACCAGATTCCACAACTCGAGAATGCGGCCGCGTGTCCGGTTGCTGTCGATGAGATTCTTCAGTTGCAGCGGCTGGCCAACGGCAATCGGCGCCATGATCTGCGACGCGATCCGCCCACCATATTCCCGCAGCTCGCTGAAAATCCGGCCGGTCATGACGGGTTCCGCCAGTTCGGGATTCGACGCCGTCAACGTCCCTGCCTTCCAGGCAACGACGGACTGGAAAATATCGACCACCTTGAACATGTTCTCGATGACCGACTGCACGTCGTCGAGGCTGCGGCGCGCGCGCGGAATGGATGAAATCCGATCCACCTCCCGCCGGCCTTCCAGAAGCTGCGCCCTCACTGGCTTGAGCAGATCCGGCGACACGCCAGCGCCGGCGGACAACTGATCGAGACTGGCGTCGGAGCGGGCGCGAAACGCAGCAAGGCGCGCGCGCAACACGCCCTGCGTCGCGCCGCCATTATCGCCGAGCACGCTGTTCGATGGTCCGCGTTCGGCGGACAGAAGATTGGCGGCATTGAGGATCAGCCGGTAACTCTCCAGCCCGCGCAGGTTTTGCCCGGCGCGGCGATAGTCATCGAACGAGCGGCCGATCACACTGACGGCAAGCATCGACGTGCAGATGAACGCAATTCCGGTGCCGATCAGGAGCTTGCGGCGCAGGCTGTCGTCGCTGCCGCATGACGCGTGACGTTTGACCCGTTGTAGAGCCGCTCCGATATGGCTGATGAACCGGGAGGTCATCGTTCTGATTGTTCCTTCAATGCGGAGCGCATGCATCCGCGGCCATAGGCGCATGCGGGAATTTCATTTGAGTAAAATGACAGAGTTAAGATTGCGTCCAAAATCGATAGCAGCCGGACGCGTGATCCAGCGCGCGCAGAGACATCGCGTAAACCTTGATGTTATCGGCGTGTCCACGCCTCCCCTCAGCGCGTGTTAGGGGAAAATTCAGCTTAAAGCATCGCACCGGTGTTGATGGCGGGGATAACGTCATCGTGCACGCTTCAAACCCGCGGTGTCATCCGGGGAAAGATGTAGTCCGTTCAGGAACGGCGCGCGCGGCGATGCGGACTGACCTGCGGGGTCTGCGGAAGCCAGTAGTTCGGCTGGCAATAGGCCGCCGTACCGGAGATCGCGGCCAAACACTGCTCGTAAGTATCGTATCGGCAATCCCCCGGCCCAGCGTCTCCCTTGCGGCAAAACGGATAATCGTATGCGGCGGAAGGTCCCGCTCCGAAAACCGAAACTGTAGCGGCGGCCGCAGCGATCAAAACAAGTCTTCGCATCGTCATGGTCGTGATCTCCATTGCGGCGGTAACGCGCTTGCCTGATCAAGCGTTCCTCCGGTGCAGACAACGCGTCAAGCAACGAATGAGTGAGTACGCGCGCAAGGCAGACATTCTGCGATGACGGTGCTCGGAATATCCGCGCGATGCCGGTGTTGATGCGGCATCCGATTACCTTGCGTCGGCAGCGAACTGTTCGTGACGCGATACGCGAATCTTGGTTGAGTCGTTTGTGCGACAACGGCTTGAACCCCCGCTGTCACGGCCGAAGGAGGCAATCCACCAATGCGCAAGGTCATCGAATTCAATGGGGAGACCTATCAGGCCCTGGTGCAACTCGGACGCGACCGCATGGCCACGCTTCAGGAGCTTGCGGATGAATCATTCGCCGACCTCTTGAAGAAGCACGGTGTACCGAAAGACCTGAAAGATGCACTGCGCCGAAGCGTGGCGGCCGCAAAAAAGAGCCGCAAGCCGGCGCCTCGGAACAAGCGCCGATAGATGCTTCGCTTCAGATGACCTTGCTTTGGGTTACTTGGCTTGGGCGGCGCTCAACGCCGCCTTGCAGGCATCCGTCAGTTTTGCACTTTCTTTCGACAGGCATGCGACAATGCGGCCTCCACCCGGCATGACATTGCTGCAATACTTCTCGTAATCGCTCTTGCAGGCGGCGCGCTGCGCGGCCGTAATTTCCTGGGCTGAAGCGAGTGTGGGCAACGAAAGCGCCACTGCGACAAGACATATGCGGTACATCAAAATCTCCTCATTGAAGATATTGCGAAGCGCCAGATAATGACTTGAATCAATCGCATGATTGCGCGGTTTGCAATCCAGAACAAACCAAGCAACTATTTAAGCGATTTCGCTCCCTTGGGAGAAACCGCGCCGCGAACTTTACTCCTTTACCCCGGAGTGGCCATACCGCCACTTTCCAATGATCCATCATTTATGCTGTTGAAGAACCCGAAGAACGGCCCCGTTCTCATCACCGGATGCTCCAGCGGCGTCGGCTTCGCCGCGGCAAAACTGTTTCGCACAGCGGGCTATGACACCTTTGCGACTGCGCGCGATCCCGCCACACTGGACGAGTTGCATGGCCTCGGCTGCCGCACTCTTGCACTCGACGTCACCAATGAGGATGCGCGGCGTGCGGCAGTTGAGACCGTCGAGCGCGAATTCGGCGCGGTCGGCATCCTGGTCAACAATGCAGGCTACGGCCAGTACGGTCCGCTCGAAGAGATCTCGCTCGACGTGTTGCGGCTGCAATTCGAGACGAACGTGTTCGGCGGCTTGCGGCTGTCGCAACTGGCGCTGCCGGCGATGCGAAACGCGGGACGCGGGCGGATCGTCAATGTCAGTTCGGTGGCGGGGCGCGTCAGTTCACTCGGCGGCGGCGCCTATCACGCGACGAAATTCGCCATTGAGGCGATGGCCGATGCGCTGCGTCCCGAGGTCGAGCCGTTCGGAATCGACGTGGTGAACGTGCTACCCGGCCCTATCGCCACGCACTTCGAAGCGACGTTGCTGAAATCCATTCCCGACACCGGCGCGCAAAGTCCCTACGCCTCTTTCAAGCAGCGCCTTGCCGAGCGTATGCACAACTTTCTCGATCCGCGCAGATTCGGCGTGATGAGCGCCGAGACCGTGGCGCGCGCGGTCTTCAAAGCCGCAACGGTGAAACGTCCGCGGACCCGCTACAGCGTCGGCGTCATCGCCCATTTCGGCCCCATCGGCCGCGCATTGACGCCGGACCGCGTGGTGGATGTTGTGACGCGCCGGAAGGTGCCGATCGAGAAGAAATAACCCCCATTTGCAAACGAAAACCGGAAGCATCGATCAAGATGCCTCCGGTTTTTTCTTTTTTACATGCAGATGGCGCTTACGCCTTCTTCATGCCGGCCTTCACCGCGTCAGCCGTGATCGGCAATGCGCGGACGCGCGCGCCGACCGCGTTGTAGATGGCGTTGGCAAGCGCTGGCGCCACCACAGTCACTGCAGGTTCGCCGACACCCGTCGCAGGTTCGCCATTGGCGATGACGGCGATCGCCACCTCCGGAACCTGGCTCATCCGCATCGGCGTGTAGGTATCGAAGTTGGTCTGCTCGATCGCGCCATCCTTCATGGTGGCCTTCTCGAACAGCGCCAGCGACATGCCCCACAGCGCCGCACCCTCGACTTGGGCGCGGATGCCGTCCGGGTTCACCTGGGTGCCGACGTCGGTGGCCACGGTGAGTTTCTTCACCTTGACTTCACCGCTGTCGTTCACCGCGACATGGGCGACGCAGGCCGTCCAGCTCGCGGTGGCGCGTTCCTGCGACGACACGCAGGCAACGCCCATGCCTTCACCCTTGGGCAGCTTCTTGGTGCCGTAACCGGCAAGGCCCATCGCCGCGAGCAGCGTGTTGCGCAGCCGCTGCGCGCCGCCGGCATTGGCGCCCGCCCCGTCAAGCAAGTCGATGCGGAATTGCGCAGGGTCTTTTCCTGCCGCCACCGCGAGTTCGTCGAACATGCTTTCCACCGCCCAGAAGGTCCAGCCGGGCGCCACCGAGCGTAACTGGCCCGACGGCGTCGCCGATTGCGCGAGTTCGCTCAGGATCGCACGGACGTTGTGATTGGGCACGGAATAGAAGAAATCCGCACCGTTCACGACGAAGCCGTCGAGGGCACCCTTCTTGTCAACCGAGGGGGTAAGGAACCCCGGGATGCCCCAGCGCTTGGTCGGCCAGGCGCTGACCACGTCGTGGTTGAACGCGACCAGCTTGCCGCTGTCGTCGAGACCCGCCTTGATCTTCTGGAAGGTCAACGGACGCGAGAAGTCCATCGTCACGTCGTCCTCGCGGGAATAGATCACCTTCACCGGCTTGCCGACAGCCTTGGCCGCAAGCACCGCCGGAATCATCATGTCGCCGTCGAGACGCCGGCCGAAGCCGCCGCCGAGCCACGCCTGATGCATGACGATGAACTTGGGATCGATGCCCAGCGCGCCGGCCGCGATCGCACAGGAGCGGGTGGCGAACTGGTTGCCGGTGTAGACGTGCCAGATGTCGCCCTGCAATTGCGCCGTGGCGTTCATCGGCTCCATCGGCGCATGAATGTTGATGTTGGTGGTGTATTCCGCCTCCATCACCTTCGCCGCTTTGCCGAGCGCTTCCGCCGTATCACCATTCTTGACGAAGAACAGCCCGGCATCATTGTCGGCCTGAAGCCGCTTGGCTTCCGCCAACAGAGATTCGCTCGACACCTTGGCGTTCGGCCCGTTGTCGTAGGTGACCTTCAGCGCGTCCGCCGCCTTCTTGGCGTTGGCGTAGGTGTTGGCCACCGCCACCACCCAGCCCGTGGTTGTGCCGGTCTTGTCTTCCAGCGTGACGGCTTTGATGAAGCCCGGCACTTTCTTCGCAGCAGAATCGTCAACGGACTTCACCGTTGCGCCGTAGCGCACCGGCGGCATGACGATCTTGCCGTAGACCATGCCGGGCAGGAACGTATCGATGCCGTATTTCGCGGCGCCGTTGGTCTTCGACGGAATGTCGATCTGCGGCACCGACTGGCCGACCAGGGCGTACTGATCCGGCGTCTTCAGCTTGAGCGCTTTCAGTTCATCCGCCGAAAACGTTTTCGTCGCCTTGCCGCTCTTCACGATCTGCGCAAACGTCACCGACTTGTTCGACTTCGGATGCGTAATCGTCGAGTAGCGCACCACGAGCTCACCCGCCGGAGCACCCAGCATGCCGGCTGCGGCCTCGGTCAGCGCGACGCGGCCCGCGGCACCTGCCCGGCTCATCGCTTCGAAGTTCATCATGGTGCTCCAGGAGCCGCCCGTGATCTGCGTGCCGAGCACGGGATCGTTGTATTTCGGATCGTTGGAGGCGAGTTGAACCCGCATGTCCTTCCAGCTTGCGCCGAGTTCTTCGGCGACGAGCTGCGCCATGGTGGAGGCGATATGCTGACCCATGTCAGCCTTGCCGCAAGTGACGGTCACCAGACCATCAGTTCCGATCGAGTACCACACGCTCGGATCGAAGCTGCCGGGCGCGGCCAGTGCGCTGCTGCCTGGAACGGATGCGAAACCGAGCGCAAGGCCCGCGGCGGAAGCGCCGACAATAAACGAGCGGCGGCTGAGGTCCGTCGATGAAGAATTGATCCTGAGATGCTTATTCATGTTGCCCTCCGATCGCTCGGCGCGTTCGAGGCGGTGCGCATGTCGGCGGCGGCCCGCATGATCGCCTTTTGAATTCGCGAGTAGGTCATGCAGCGGCACAGGTTGCCGTCCATATGCGCGACCACTTCGTCCTTGGTGGGGTTGGTGTTCTTCGACAGCAGCGAAGCTGCCTGCATGATCTGGCCGGACTGGCAGTAGCCGCATTGCGGCACCTGCTCGGCGATCCAGGCCTTCTGCAACGGATGATCGCCCTTGGCGCTCAATCCTTCGATGGTGATAATCTTCTTGCCGGCGACGTCGCTGAGCGCGGTCTGGCAGGAGCGGACGGCTTCGCCGTTGACATGAACTGTGCAGGCGCCACACAGGCCGGCGCCGCACCCAAATTTTGTACCGGTCATCTGCAACTGTTCGCGAATGACCCAGAGCAGCGGCGTATCGTTCGCCGCGTCGACGGACATATTCCGTCCATTAATGCTGAGAGTGGGCATCGTTTTTCGTTTCCCCGCCGGTGCACGACATCGCTTACGGCGATGACTCACATCGAGGTCGGCCGCCCGCCACGCACCGGTCGGTAGCGAGCCACCGGAGCATGAGCGGGTTTTCAACCGCTGGCAACGAAATTAGAATCGGTCAAAACAAAATGAAGCGCATGGCTGCTCCGTTGTGCAGCGCGACATTCGATTCAAATTTATAACGTCATGAAGAGCTGGCCGATGAGACGCGCTGCGGAATCGTCATCGCGGCAATGCCGGCAACCACGCATACCAGCCCGATCCAGACTGTCGGCGACAGCGTTTCGCCCAGAAACACGACGCCGAGCGCGACCCCGATCGGCACGCGCAGATAGGCCTGCGCGGTTGCGCCGACCGAGCCCAGCGACTGGATCAGTTTGAAGTAAACCACAAAGGCAATTGCGGTCGAGAACACCGCGAGCGCCAGCAACGCCGCGATGGAATTGGCCGACGGCGTCAGCGTCCACGGCTGATCGACGATCAGACTGAGCGGCGTGAGGATGACCGCGCCGCAGATCAACGATCCGGCCGCCGGCACTATCGGATCGAGCCCGTTGAAGTTGCGCCCGAACAGAGCCGCCGCGCCGTACATCACGGTGGCGAGAACCAGCGCCAGTTGCGCGACGACGTCCTGCCCGAGCCCATTGAACGCATTGACGCCAACCACGAGACAAATGCCGGCAAGCCCTGCAGCGACGCCGAGCGACTGCCGCAACGTCGGGCGCTCGTGACGGACGAACAGCAACGCCAGCAGGAAGGCGAAGATCGGCGCGTTCGAGCCGAGGATGGTCGCCAGCCCCGCATCGACATGGCGTTCCGCCCACGCGATCAGCGTGAAGGGAATCACACTGTTGAGGCAGGCCTGGATCATGAAGCGGCGCCAGACCGCGGGATCACGCGGCATCGCAATGCCGCGCAGGTTCATGATCGCCAACAGGATAATCCCCGCGATCAGCGTGCGCGTCGCAATCAACGTCACCGGCGGAATGGTGGCAACGCCGATCTTGATCAGCGTGAAGGCCGCGCCCCACAGCGTCGCCAGCAGCAACAGCAGGGCAAGGTTGACCGCGGTGCGTGGCCGCGGCGTCTCGATTGCGAGTGTCATGATAGGGCCGTCAACTTTCTTCCGTTTTTCTTTTCTTGCCGACGTTGCCACGCCGGACCGTTGCGGTGCTTCGACACGGATCGAAGTTTATCCGCCGCGCAGCAGATTGCTGTATTGCTCCGGCACTTCGATCTCGAAGCCGAGAATCGCAGCCGACAATGCCTTGCCGTAGTTGTCGAGGCTGAGGCTGCGCGACACGCCGCCGCCGAGTGCCCCTTCCGCCACAAAATTCAGCGCCGCGAGATTGTCGGCCTCATAGCGTGTGACCTCACCCTTGATCGCGCCGCGATAGAACGCCTTGAAGCGCGCCGCGGTGAGATGTTGTTTGAGCAAGGGATAGAATTCGTCGCGATAGGCGATCACCGCGATGTTCGAGGTGTTGCCCTTGTCGCCGGAGCGTACATGCGCCACGCGTTCCAACTTAACTTGCATCGGCTCAGCTCTCATACCAGGTGATGACGGGCGGCACCGCCTCGCGCGGCACCAGTGTCGACCACACCCCAATGATCTCGCGGGTACGATCCTGATGCGGCACGCGCTTGCCGGTCATGGCGACGCCCGACACCGCCATGCCGTCGATCTCGCGGCCGACCTTCATGGCCTCCTCGCGCGTTTTGGTCCGGGCCGCAACGCGCACGGCCACCTCATAAGGCTCCGGGGCATCGGGTGGTGTGGCCCCGCCGTGGATGGCATTGAGACCGAGGAAGTCGATGCGCAGGTCATCGGCTTTCAGATCGACGATCCGAAAACGTTCTTCGAGGATCTGCTTGGCAAGTTTCGCACGGCGCAGCGCTCCCGGGCCGGCATAGAAGAACATGTCCTCGCCGATAAAGCCTTCCATGCAGCCCATGGAGACTTTCAGCGTCGGCGTGCGCGGCTTGCCGCCGATGGCGCTGACCCGCATGCGGTCCGGCCCTACCTGCTCAAGCGCGGCCGTGGTGAAATCGACCACAACGTCCGGTGTGATGTAGTTCGCCGGATCGTGCACCTCGTAGAGCATCTGCTCCTTCACGGTCATGGCGTTGATCGCGCCGCCGGTGCCCGCGACTTTTGCGATCATGGCGCTGCCGTCGCTCTCGACCTCAGCGATGGGGAATGCCAGATCCCACGGCGTCGGCACGTCTTTAAAACCGGGGTCGGCAAAATAGCCGCCGGTGACCTGCGCGCCGCATTCCAGGAGATGACCGAGGCCGCTGCCCGCACCCAGCTTTGTGAAATCATCCGCACGCCAGCCGAATGCATGCATCATCGGCGCGAGAAACAAGGACGGGTCAGCGACGCGGCCCGTGATGACAATGTCCGCGCCCTGGCGCAGGGCCTCGACGATGGGCTCCGCGCCGAGATACGCCTCCGCCGAAATCAGATCGGAGGCGATCGAACTCACCGGCGCGCCATTTTCCAGAATGGTGCCGCCGAGCTTCGCGACGCGATCGGTGATCAGGCTGCCGGAGACGGCCGCGACCTTCTTGCCCTTTGCCCCGTGTTCGCGGAGCAGTTCGACGACGCGCTGCGCCGCGCCGTCGGGATTGATCCAGCCCTGATTGCTGATGATTTTCGTGCCGCGCTTCAAGCAACCCGGCAGCACGGCTTTCATGCGGTCGTCGAGATAGGTGTCGTATCCCGGAAATGACGGATCGCGCCGCTTGCGCACCTGCGCCGCCGACACGGTCGCTTCCGCCATGGTCTCAAAGCAGAGATAATCGAGATCACCCTGCTCGGCGTTGAGTTTCGCCGGCTCGATGCGGTCACCCCACCACGCCGATCCCGCACCTATCCGCAAAGTCGACAAAAAGTTGATCCTCCCAGATCGGCTTTCGGCTTGCCTTGAACGGCAAATCCAACAAGTATTTGCGCATGAAACTAGTTGTCTTTGCTTCTGTTGTCGCCCTCACCATTGCGCATACCCCTGTGCGCGCCGGACAGTTGCCGCCCTCGCCGTTCACGACAACGTTGTCCAACCATACGCCGCTGGTGTTCGGCATGAGCGCGGAGGACGCGACCGCCGCACTGGGGCAGCCGCTGACTTATGTGAGCGGGCGGCCGGGCAATGAAATCTATCTCGTGATCCGCAATGTCGGCGGCAGCCGATGGTCGTTCCGCGACGATCCACTCTATCTGCAATTCCGTGACGGCCGCCTCACCGGCTGGAAGGCCAACTGGAGCCGCAACTGGATGTGGCAGTAAACGCCACTTTCTCCGCTCTTCTCATTCCAGGCCAACATGGAAGGACGTCCTCATGGGACAGACTGTGACCTTGACTGCTTCGGATGGATTCAAGCTCGGCAGCTATCGCGCCGATCCTGCCGGCAAACCCAAAGGCGCCATCGTCGTGATCCAGGAAATTTTCGGGGTCAATTCGCACATCCGCAACATCTGTGACCGGTTGGCGAAGGAAGGCTATGTCGCCATCGCGCCCGCGATTTTCGATCGCATCGAGCCGAATTTCCAGTCGGGCTATTCGCCCGATGAAGTTGCGGTGGCGCGGAAATTCGTCGCCGCGCCGGACTGGCCGGCGATGTTGCGCGATACGCAAGCGGCGATCGATGCGGTGAAAGGTGCCGGACCTGTCGGCATCATCGGTTTTTGTCTCGGTGGCAGCGTCGCCTATGCGGCTGCGACCAAACTCTCGGGGCTCAGCGCCGCGGTCGGCTATTACGGCGGCGCTGTGGTGCGCTTCGCCGACGACAAACCCACCGTACCGACCCAGTTGCATTTCGGCGAGAAGGACACCGGCATTCCCTTGACCGATGTCGAGACCATCAAGGCAAAGCGGCCGGACGTCGGGGTGTTCGTCTATCCGGGCGCGCAGCATGGTTTCGGCTGCGACGAGCGCGCCAGCTACGACAAGCCGAGTTCGGATCTCGCTTGGCAGCGCAGCCTGGCGTTCTTCGGGAAGCATTTGAACTAAGGCCGTCACCCTGAGGTGCCGTAGCGGAGCGGAGGCCTCGAAGGGCGACGGCAGGGCTGTGCGTCACCCTTCGAGGCTCGCAAGTGCTCGCACCTCAGGATGACGGATTAAATCTGATTGGAATTTCAGAACCACCGCTCGGCGACAGCAATGGTGTCACCGGGCTTGAGGAACGTGCCGGGCGGCACGACGGCCTGCGCGACGCCGCCTTCACCCACCCGCGTGAGCTTGATGGCCTTGCGCTCCGCGCGCGGGGTGAAGCCGCCGGCGATGGCCACCGCGCTCTCCACGGTCATGTTGGGCACGAAAGGGTATTGTCCGGGAGCCGCCACTTCGCCGAGGATGAAGAACGGACGATAGGTCTCGACTTCCGCCGCCACATACGGCTCGCGCAGATAGCCCTTTTTCAATCGCGAGGTGATGGCGGCGGCCAATTCGGCCGGCGTCAGACCGCGCGCAGGCACAGAGCCGATCAGAGGCATGGTGATCGCCCCGCTCGCGCCGACCGCATAGGTGTTGGTGAGGCCGTCCTGGCCGAAGACCACGACGCGGAGCCGGTCTCCGGCATCCAGCCGATAGGGCTCATCGACCGGGGCATAGCTCGTTACAGTCGCGGACGTCTGCATGCAGCCGGACACGGCCAGCGCATAAACAACGACAGCGATCAGCGACAACCGCGACGCACGCATAAAACGCTCCGGGCCCGTCCTCACATGAGAGACAGGCCCGGTTTGCGGCATTTATGGTTAACAAAGGGTAAGCGAGTTACCTGCGCGTGGCCCAATCGGAAAACCGGTCCGCTCTTACGGATCAGGCGCTCGCGCTTACACCCACGCCGATCGGGCACGACACGCCGGTGCCCCCAAGACCGCAATAGCCGGCGGGATTCTTCGCCAGATACTGCTGGTGATAATCCTCGGCGAAATAGAACGGTCCGGCCGGCGCGATCTCGGTGGTGATCGAACCGTAACGCTTGGCATTGAGCGCCTTGTTGTAGGCGTCCTTCGAGGCCTGCGCGGCCTTCATCTGCGCGTCGCTCAAAGTGTAGATCGCCGAACGGTACTGCGTGCCGATGTCATTGCCCTGGCGCATGCCTTCCGTCGGGTTATGACTTTCCCAGAACGTCTTCAGCAACGCGTCGTAAGTCACCTTCGTCGGATCGAACACCACCAGCACCGCTTCGGTGTGGCCGGTGCGGCCCGAGCAGGTCTCTTCATAGGTCGGGTTCGGTGTCGATCCGCCGGCATAGCCAACCGCGGTGACATAGACGCCGTCCATTTCCCAGAACTTGCGCTCGGCGCCCCAGAAACAGCCGAGACCGAAGATCGCGGTCTCGAGGCCTGCGGGATACGGCCCTTTCAGCGCGTGACCGTTGACGAAATGAGTTCGTGCGGTGGGCAGCTCGGTGGCGCGGCCCGGCAGGGCATCCGCGGCGCTCGGCACTTCAAGGGATTTGCGGGAGAAGAACATGGCTTGCTCCTTAGGGTTCGCTTCTCACTATATATGTGTCTGTACGCAGCAAGTGTCAGGGCGTTACGCGCAGCTCACCCATCATATGTCCGGCATCACCCCTTGAAATGCGGGCAAAATCATTTGGTCTAGGCGCATGATCTATTCGGAAAACCGGTTCCCACTTTTCCGGATCATGCGCGTCAGTTCCTCGAATAGCCGATCAGCGGCTTGCTCGGCCGGAATAGCAGCATCAGCAGAATGCCCAGAATACCCAACACGGCCCAGGCCGGCTGGTTCAGCAAAAGCTTCATCACGCTGTTCCAGAGCAGCGGCGAGAACCCTTCGATCGCGGCCTGAAACGACTGCTGGCTGGCCTGATTGATGTCATTCCACAGCTCGCCGAGGCGCGTGATCCGCAGCGTCTGATCGGCGATGGTCCGGGCTCCGTCGTAGACCAACGACAGGAAACCGATAACCAGCAGAAACAGCCCGATCAGACGAAAAAACCCACGGATCATCGTTCATCCTCTATATTTCAATCACTTCGCCAGTCCCGGCCGGACCCCAAACCCGCTCCGAAGACCCCAAAAGAGGCCCGGAAATCGTTGACGGTACAGGCCGTTGTCCCTATAAGAACCCGCAACTGGCGGCGGGCGCAATCCTGCCGCCGATGTTCTTTAAGAGCATGTTCCGTTCAACATGTCCTTAGCGAAGAACATTTCAGAGCACATCATTTTCACCCAGCATCGGCCGAACGGTCGATATCGATCAGCCCGGCGGCTCAAGATGACAGCCGCGGCCTGACGGACCGAAAGAAACCGAGAGACCATGGCCAATACAACCTCTGCCAAAAAAGCGACGCGCAAGATTGCCCGCCGCACCCTGATCAACAAATCGCGCCGCACCCAGATGCGCGGTTCGGTGCGCAGCGTCGAGGAAGCGATCAAGAACGGCGACCGCGCCGCGGCGATCGAAGCGATGAAGCTGGCCGAGCCGGATCTGATGCAGGCCGCGCAGCGCAACATCATTCACAAGAACAACGCGAGCCGGAAGGTGTCGCGCCTCACGCATCAGATCGCGAAGCTCGCCAAGTAATCAGGCGACTGACTGTTCGGGCAACCGTTCAAGTTATCGCGCGAGTGAGTATCAACTCCTCAAGCGAGCCGATCCTGAAAGATCCAACCAACAAAAGCCCGGCATTTGCTGGGCTTTTTCTTTTGCAGTTGCGCTGTCGCCCTTGGCCGTTGCACGATCCGATCGGCGGCAGGCGAACACCGCTCGGCGTTCACCGAGCAGACGGCGAACGACATTCGCCGCGCGCGCGATAGTTTAAAATTGCAAGTGCTCTGGCGCGATCACGCCTGCATCGCGTGCAGGGTTACCCTCTCCCGTCGATCACGAAAATACACGCCTGACGAAGACCTTATCGGCATAGCAGCGAGCAGCAGTTGGAAAACACGTTCGCCGCCGGGTGAATCATAAATTATTTATGAAGGAAGTTTTGACGACCAGTCGATTTGTGACAGTTGTCCGACTTTTCGAATCTGCGCACAGATTCAAAACCTTGTCGTTTTGTCATGAAGTACTCCCGGTTTCGCATTTGCCACAAGTCGCGTTTCGATCGCGCGATGCGAAATCAATTCCGTTGCGAGCTGCAGCGCCTCGTGTATTTCTTATTCCGTCGCGTCGCCCACGGCTCTTCTGATCAGCGCGGTTTGAGAACCTTGGGCGGGCATGCAAGTCAGTTACGGGTCTGCAAGTCAGCGACGCTTTCCTAGCGATGATCGGGTTCGAACTCACGTGAGTTGTGAGATCGGCTGTCTGTGTCAAAATTTCTCCGCCGCGGCGCCGGGCCAGTCCGGTTCCGCGTAACAAAGTGAGAAAAGAAGCACAGGCGGAAACACCCAGAGCTTTGAAGGCAGGCGTTAGAGGTTGGACGGGCGAGACGAAGCGGCGGGTAAAGTCTGACAGTCAACTGATCGGACGACGCGACAGAATTTGAACAGACTAACGTGACGATAACTTGCCGCGGCTTTTCCGCGGCGGGAGGGGGAATTTCTATGTCCATCAATCAGCGTCGGCAGAGCGACCTCACAGCATCTTTTTCCAGCAATCTTATTTCAGTCCATGCGGCGGCTGCGCCCTGCGGTCCGCCGTTTCATTACAGTACACGCTAACGCCGCACGCGCCTTTCTCTCCAGACCCAGCAATGCCCACGGCGACAAGCGCCGAACGGCGGAGCATCTGTAGATGGAGAAGCGCATGCCGGCGTCGGCAAATTCATTTCGTGGCGACCATGTCGCCGGCCCAGAACTCAATCAGAAAATCACAACGCAAATGACAATCTCGGCACAAACCATCTCGGCAGGCATCGAACTGGCAGACCTCGAGCGCGACCAGTGGGCGCGATTCAAGGATCGCCTTCGGACCAATGTCGGCGAGGACTTTTATACGAGCTGGTTTGCGCGGATGGATCTTGAGCGCATCCAGGACGACTGCGTCCACATGACGGTGCCGACCAAGTTCCTCAAGAGCTGGATTCAAACCCACTATACCGACCGCGTTCTGGCCTGCTGGCAGGCGGAAGCGCCCGGCGTCAAACGCGTCGAACTGACGGTGCGGACCGCGATGCGCTGCGCAGCGCCCGTAAAGGACGCCAAGGCACAGCAGGACCAGCGCCGACCGGAGCTCGGCAACGGCGCCGGTCGTCCTGCAAGCGAACTGCGCGCCGTCGCCACCGCGCCAGTCTCCGCCAGCCATGACGCGCTCGGCGGTTCGCCGCTCGATCCGCGCCTGACGTTTGCGACCTTCGTGATGGGCCGCTCCAACACGCTGGCCCACGCCGCCGCCCGTCAGGTCGCCGAAGGCCGCCGCGGCGACAGCGTGATGTTCAACCCGCTCTACATCCATGCCGGTGTGGGCCTCGGCAAAACCCATCTGCTGCAGGCCGTGACCTGGGCCGGCAATTCCGGCACCGAGCGCAAGGTGCTGTATCTCACCGCCGAGAAGTTCATGTACGGCTTCGTCGCCGCGCTGAAATCGCAGACGGCGCTCGCCTTCAAGGAAGCGCTGCGCGGCATCGACGTGCTGGTGATCGACGATTTGCAGTTCCTGCAGGGCAAATCGACGCAGTCGGAGTTCTGTCACACGCTGAACGCGCTGATCGACGCCGGCCGTCAGGTCGTGATCGCGGCCGACCGGCCGCCGTCGGATCTCGAAAGCCTCGACGACCGGGTGCGCTCGCGCCTGGCCGGTGGCCTCGTGGTCGAGATGGGCTCGCTCGGCGAAGAGCTGCGGCTCGAAATCCTGAAATCGCGCGTCTCCGCCGCGAAGGCGCATCACGCCACCTTCGACGTGCCGATGCCGGTGCTGGAATATCTCGCCAAGACCATCACCCATAACGGCCGCGATCTCGAAGGCGCGATCAACCGCCTCCTCGCTCACAGCAAGCTCAACGCCACCACCGTGACGCTGGAAATGGCCGAGCGCGAAGTGCGCGATCTGGTGCGGCCGATGGAGCCGAAGCGGGTCAAGATCGAAGACATCCAGCGCGTGGTGGCCCGGCAGTACAATGTCAGCCGCTCCGATCTGCTGTCATCGCGCCGGACCGCCAATGTGGTCCGCCCACGTCAGGTCGCGATGTATCTGGCCAAGACGCTGACGCTGCGCTCCCTGCCCGAGATCGGACGCCGGTTCGGCGGCCGCGATCACACCACGGTTCTTCATGCGGTTCGCAAGATCGAGGCGCTGGTAGCCAAGGATATCTCGCTGTCCGACGAGGTCGAGCTCTTGAAGCGCCAGCTTCAGGAGTGACCAAAATCCCGGGCTAGTGGTCCGATTCTAACATTCGCATCCCATTTCAGCAGGCATCCTTGCGAATGTTAGAATCGAAGGACCACTAGCAGATATTAAGATTCTAGTGGAGTTTTGGATTTGACATTCGCTTCGCGAACCCGCCGCCAGCAGGGTGGCGGATGTCAAATCCACTCCACTAATCCGGAAATGGCTTGAGATAACAAAGGGGGAAAGCCGTCTTCTGACGGCGGGCACCCTTGCGCTTCGCGCCCAACCACGTCACCTTACGGTCCCCCGTGGACACCGGCGAAACCCCCGTTTTGCCGGTCCGCGGGTTTCAGTCGCCGCGGTGTGCTGTCCAGTCGCCCGGCACCTCCAATAACGATGTGGACTGGTCCGGTGTCCCGGACTTGCTCCGGACTTGGAACTCCAGACTTGGAATTCCAGAACTTGGGATCGGGCGGAATTGTCATGAAGGTTACCGTCGAACGGGCGCAACTCCTGAAATCGCTCAGCCACGTTCACCGCGTGGTGGAACGCCGCAACACGATTCCGATATTGGGCAACGTGCTGATCCGCGCCGAGAAGTCGCGCCTCAGCCTGAAGGCCACCGACCTCGATCTCGAAGTCACCGAAACGCTGGCGGCCGAAACCGGCACCGGCGGCTCCACCACCGTGCCGGCCCATATGTTCTACGACATCGTACGCAAATTGCCGGACGGCTCGCAGATCGTGCTGGAAGGCGACGGCGATCGCTCGGTGCTGGCGATCCGCGCCGGACGCTCGCGCTTCACGCTGCAGACGCTGCCCGAAAGCGACTTCCCGGATCTCGCCGCCGGCGACATGACCCATTCGTTCACGCTGGCCGCCGCCGACATGAAGCGGCTGATCGACCGCACACAGTTTGCGATCTCTACGGAGGAGACGCGCTACTACCTCAACGGCATTTATCTGCACAGCGCCGGCAGCGCCAAGGATGCGACGCTGCGCGCAGTGGCGACCGACGGCCACAGGCTGGCGCAGGTTGACCTGCCGTTGCCTAAGAGCGCCGCGGGCATGCCTGGCGTTATTGTGCCGCGCAAGACCGTGGGCGAAGTGCAGCGCTTGATCGAGGACAACGAGGCGGAAATCAAGATCGAGCTGTCGCAGGGCAAGATCCGCTTCACCATCGGTGATGTGGTGCTGACCTCGAAGCTGATCGACGGCACCTTCCCGGACTACGGCCGTGTCATTCCGCAGAACAACGACAAGGAACTGATCGTCGACAAGAAGGACTTCGAAGCGGCGGTGGACCGCGTCTCGACGATTTCCAGCGAGCGCGGCCGCGCCGTGAAGCTCGCGCTCTCCGCAGGCAAGCTCGTGCTGTCGGTGACCAATCCGGACTCCGGCAGTGCGACGGAAGAAATCGAAGTCGAGTATGCGTCTGACCCGCTCGATATCGGCTTCAACTCGCGCTACCTGCTCGACATCGCGGCCCAGATCGAAGGCGAGGTCGCGGTGTTGCGTCTGGCCGATCCCGGCTCGCCGACGCTGGTGCAGGACAAGGATTCCAAGGGCGCGCTCTACGTCCTGATGCCGATGCGGGTGTGAGAACCCGCATTCTGCTGTAAGACGGCTCACCATGACCGTCTCCCGCATCCTGCGCCTCAGTCTCACGCATTTCCGCAACTACCGCGCGGCGAGCGTGGAGACGCGCGGCGATGTCGTGGTGCTGGTCGGCCCCAACGGCGCGGGCAAGACCAATTGCCTCGAAGCGATCTCGTTCCTGTCGCCGGGACGCGGGCTGCGCCGCGCCACGCTCGATGACGTTGCTGACATTCAAGGCGACGGCTCGTGGGCAGTGTCGGCAGAGGTGGAGGGCGAACTCGGCCTCGCCACGCTGGGCACCGGCATCGACGCACCGAATGCCGAAGGCGCTTCATCATCCCGCCGCGCGCGGATCGACCGTGAGCCGGTCACCTCTGCAACGGCCTTCGGCGATCATCTGCGCATGGTGTGGCTGACGCCGGCGATGGACGGTCTGTTCATGGGCGCAGCCTCCGAACGTCGTCGCTTCTTCGATCGTCTGGTGCTGGCAATCGACAGCGAGCATTCCAGCCGTGTTTCGGCGCTGGATCGCTCGCTACGATCGAGGAACCGGCTTCTGGAAGACCGCAACTTCGATGCGCACTGGTGCGACGCCATCGAGCGCGAAACGGCGGAACTTGCGGTCGCGGTGGCCGCGCAGCGTGGCCAGACATTGCAGCGATTAAGCTCGATGCTCGCCGTGCGCGGCAGCAAATCGGCCTTCCCGTCGGCGTTGATTGCGCTCGACGGCTGGATGGAAAACGCACTGCTCACCGAGACCGCCACTGCCGTGGAGGACCGCTACCGCGACATCCTGCGGGAGAGCCGCGCGAAAGACGCCGCAGCCGGACGCACGCTGAACGGGCCGCATCTCACAGATTTGCTGGTGATCTACGCGCCGAAGAATATGCCGGCGCGCGATGCCTCCACCGGCGAGCAAAAGGCGCTGCTGATCGGCCTTGTGCTGGCTCACGCCAATCTTGTCGCCGAGATGACCGGCATCACACCGTTGCTATTGCTCGACGAAATCGTCGCCCATCTCGATCCCAACCGCCGCGCGGCGCTGTTCGACGAACTCGCAACGCTCGGCGCCCAGGTCTGGATGACCGGCGCGGACCCAGTGGCGTTCACCGACATCGGCACGCGCGCAGATGTTTTCGATGTCGAGGCAGGGACCGTGAAACGCCGCGCGTGAGGCCGTTGCGCAACCCAAAAAATCATCCCCGAACGACGCTCTGGAAGAGACGCGAATCGCCCTTTTCAACAGCCCTGAAAATGCCATTTCGGAGCCTTGAAAAACAACCGGAAAATCCCATATTTTCAATAGCTTGATAAACGCTACTTTGTCCTAGGCGCTTATCGGTTTTCATGGCACAAATTGACATTCAAGGGCGCATTTTCTGCGACCTGATTCGATCCATCTTTGAAGGCAACTCATGACCGAACCAGCCCGGCAAACCAGCGCCGAACCTGTCTCCAATCCGGGTGCGGAATACGGCGCTGAATCGATCCGCGTGTTGAAAGGTCTCGACGCCGTCCGCAAGCGTCCGGGCATGTATATCGGCGACACCGATGACGGCTCCGGTCTCCATCACATGGTCTACGAAGTCGTCGATAACGCCATCGACGAAGCGCTTGCGGGTCACGCGACCCGCGTCGAGGTCGTGCTCAATCCCGACAATTCGGTCACCGTGCGCGACGACGGCCGCGGCATTCCGACCGACATCCACAAAGGCGAAGGCATCTCGGCGGCTGAAGTCATCATGACCCAGCTCCATGCCGGCGGAAAATTCGACCAGAATTCCTATAAGGTTTCCGGCGGCTTGCACGGCGTCGGCGTCTCCGTGGTCAATGCGCTGTCGAGCAAGCTCGAACTGCGCGTCTGGCGCGCGGGCAAGGAACACTACATCCAGTTCAAGCATGGCGACGCGGTCGCACCGCTCGCAGTTGTCGGCGACGCCAACGGCAAGCGCGGCACCGAGGTGACGTTTCTCGCCTCCACCGAGACCTTCACCAATGTCGAATACGATTTTGCGACGCTGGAGCATCGCCTGCGCGAGCTCGCGTTCCTGAATTCCGGCGTCAACATCACGCTGTCCGACATGCGTCATGCGGTCGAGAAGCGCGAGGAGCTGTTCTACGAGGGCGGCGTCGAGGAATTCGTCAAATATCTCGACCGCAACAAGAAGCCGATGGTGCCAACCCCGATCGTGATGCGCGCCGAACAGAACGGCATTACGGTCGAAGTCGCGATGTGGTGGAACGACAGCTACCACGAGAACGTGCTCTGCTTCACCAACAACATCCCCCAGCGCGACGGCGGCACCCATCTGGCGGGCTTCCGCGGCGCGTTGACGCGTCAGGTGACGAGCTACGCCGACGCCATGGCGAAGAAGGAAAAGATCGCGCTGACCGGCGACGATTGCCGCGAAGGCCTGACCGCCGTTCTCTCGGTGAAGGTGCCCGATCCGAAATTCTCGTCGCAGACCAAGGACAAGCTGGTGTCCTCGGAAGTGCGGCCCGTGGTCGAGAACGTGCTGAACGCAGCGCTGTCCGCGTGGTTCGAGGAACATCCCGGCGAGGCCAAGACCATCGTCGGCAAGGTGATCGAAGCCGCCTCCGCGCGCGAAGCCGCGCGCAAGGCGCGCGATCTGACCCGCCGCAAGGGCGCGCTCGACGTCGCCTCCCTACCCGGCAAGCTCGCCGACTGCCAGGAGCGCGATCCTGCGAAGTCCGAACTGTTCATCGTCGAGGGTGACTCCGCAGGCGGTTCCGCCAAGCAGGGCCGCAATCGCGAATTCCAGGCCGTGCTGCCGCTGCGCGGTAAAATTCTCAACGTCGAGCGCGCACGTTTCGACAAGATGCTCTCAAGCGAGCAGATCGGCACGCTGATCACCGCGCTCGGCACCGGCATCGGCCGCGACGACTTCGATATTTCCAAGCTGCGCTATCACAAGATCATCGTGATGACCGACGCCGACGTCGACGGCGCGCATATCCGCACACTGCTGCTGACGTTCTTCTTCCGTCAGATGCCGTCGCTGATCGAAGGCGGCTATCTCTATATCGCCCAGCCTCCGCTCTTCAAGGTGACGCGCGGCAAGTCCGAGCAGTACCTCAAGGACGAGCGCGCGATGGAGGATTACCTGATCGAGACCGGTCTCGACGACTGTGTCCTAAAACTATCGTCCGGAGAGGACCGCAAGGGCCGCGATCTGCAGGCTCTGCTGGAAGATGCGCGCGTGATCCGCGGCATCCTCAACAGCATGCACAGCCGCTACAACCGCACCGTCGTCGAACAGGCGGCCATCGCGGGCGTGCTCAGCCCCCACGTGATCGGCAACATCGACACCGCCAATGCTGCGGCGGACTACATCGCCAAGCGTCTCGACGCGCTGGCCGATGAAGTCGAACGCGGCTGGGTCGGGCGCTTCACCGAAGGCGAAGGCTATTTCTTCGAGCGCACGGTGCGCGGCGTCAAGGACGTCGCCATGATCGACGACGCGCTGCTCGGCTCCGCCGAGGCGCGCAAGCTCGATGAGTATGCCGGACGGCTGCAGGAGGCCTATCCGCGCAGCGCCGTGCTCCGCCGCAAGGATACCGAGACGCCGATCCATGGTCCTGTCAGCCTGTTCGAGGCGGTGACCGACGCCGGGCGCAAGGGCGTCGCCTATCAGCGCTACAAAGGCCTCGGCGAAATGAACCCGCAGCAATTGTGGGAGACCACGCTCGACGTCAACGCGCGCTCGCTGCTGCAGGTCAAGGTCAAGGAAGTCGACGCCGCCGACGACATCTTCACCAAGCTGATGGGTGACGTCGTCGAACCGCGCCGCGAGTTCATCCAGGACAACTCGCTCGACGCCAACGTGGACGTGTAAGCGGCCACGAAGGCACGTCCGGCGGTTCGGCTTCATCCGCAGCGGGCGATCCATCCATCTGAACGCATCGCATGTACCTGCGCAGGACCGTATTGACTCTTACGCGATCACGTAACATACGTTGTTACATGAAACGCGATAGCCGACTATCTTCGATCCTGCATGTGCTTCTGCACATGGCGGAAAAATCCGAACCGCTCACGTCGGAAACCCTGGCGACGTTTCTCGCCACAAATCCCGTGGTCATTCGGCGCACCATGGCGAGCCTGCGCGACGCTGGATTTGTCCGCTCCGAGAAAGGCCACGGCGGCGGCTGGGTGATCGCGTGCGACCTCGCAAAGGTCACCATGCGCGACATTCACAACGTGCTCGGCGGAGGATCCTTGTTCGCCATCGGCAACCGGACCGAGAGTCCGGGCTGCCTTGTCGAACAGGCAGTCAACGCCGCCATGAGCGACGCTTTCAAGGATGCCGAAGCTTTGCTGATCGACCGGTTGAGCAAGATCACGCTCGCCGATCTCGCGGCGGACTTTCATCGCCGCTTCGCGGAGGCCGGCTGCGCTGGAGAATACAATCATGCAGTATGATGCCATCGTCGTCGGCGGAAGCTTCGCCGGCCTCTCCGCCGCAACCTATATCGCCCGCGCGAGGCAAACGGTTCTCGTGATCGATGCGGGCAAGCCGCGCAACCGCTTTGCGGATGCATCGCACGGCTTCTTCGGTCATGACGGCCAACCACCTGCAGCCATGATCGCCAATGCGCGCGATCAGGTGCTGTCCTATCCAACCGTTAAATTCATCGCGGGACAGGCCGTCGGCGCAGTCCGCGCACCGAATGGATTCAGGATCGTGCTGGACTCGGGCGAAATCGCAATTGCACCCCGGATCGTGCTTGCGACCGGCGTTGTGGACGAATTGCCCGACTTCCCCGGACTGCAGGAGCGCTGGGGCAAGACTGTGATCCATTGCCCCTATTGTCACGGCTTCGAGTTTAACGGCGCGCAGCTGGGCGTGCTCGCAACCGCACCGATGTCGCTTCATCAAGCGGAACTGGTTGCCGACTGGGGCCCAGTGACATTCTTCACCAACGAGACCATCGATCTCGATGACGCCGCCCGCGCCCGGCTAGCAAAGCGCAATGTCGCAATCGAGACCGGCAAGGTGGCAGGACTCGAGGGCGCGGCACCTGCCCTTACCGGCATCCGCCTTGAAAACGGACGGATGATTCCCGTTGCAGCGCTCTTCGTCGGTGCTCCGGTCCGGATGACGAGTCCTTTGGCGCATCAACTCGGCTGCGCGTTTGAGGAGACGCCGCTCGGTCCGATTATTCGCACCGGGCCTGACAAGCAGACGAGCGTTCCCGGCGTCTATGCCGCCGGTGACGCGGCGCGCGCGCCGCACAGCGTCGCCTGGGCTGTGGCCGACGGCGTCACCGCTGGCGTTTCGCTTCATCGGGCGTCCATCGAAATGACTCTCGCAAGCTGATCCAGCCGTGCCGCGCCGGTCATGATTTGGCCGACCGGTGTGCTAAGACGCCTCCCATGACAATCTTCGACAAGGCAGAACCGGTTCGGGCCAGCATGGCGGATTCCGTCCGCAATCCGACTGCGACCGAGTTCATCGAGACGCTCAAGCTGGCGTTGCCCATTGCGCTGACGCAACTCGGGCAGATCGCCATGATGACGACCGATCTCGCGTTGATCGGGCGGCTCGGCGACCATGCGGTCGCCGCTGCATCGCTGGCGCACACCGTGTTCTTCGTCGCCTTCGTGATCGGCATGGGACTGGTGTCCGCCGTCGCCCCCCTCGCTGCGCAGGCGCTTGGCGCGCGCCAGCCGCACATTGTCCGCCGTTCATTGCGCGTCGGTCTTTGGGCGGCACTGATGCTCTGCATACCCATGAGCCTGCTGCCGCTGTTCGGCGAGCAGATCCTGCTCGCGCTGGGACAGGCGCCGGACAACGCGCGCCTCGCGCAGCGCTATCTGTTGGGGCTGACACCCGGCATGGCGCCCGCGCTGTGCTTCATGGCGATCCGCAACTTCATGGGTGCGGTGAACCGTCCGGAGCCGGGCCTGTGGATCACACTGGCCGCGATCCCCACCAACGCGGTGCTGGGCTACGCGCTGATCCACGGCCACTGGGGCATGCCAAAGCTGGAGTTGCTGGGTGCGGGCGTCGCCACCACCACGGTGAATTTCGCCATGTGCGCAGCGGCGCTGTGGTTCGCCTACAGCCAGCGCCCATTCAAAAAATTTCACGTGCTCGGACGCTTCTGGCGGATCGACTGGTCGCTGATGCGGCAGCTTGTGGTAATCGGCGGGCCGATCGCACTCTCGTTCCTGCTTGAATACGGACTGTTCTCCGCGGCCGGCCTCTTGATGGGTGTGATCAGCACCACGGCGCTGGCTGCGCATCAGATCGCGCTGCAGATCGCCGCCATCCTGTTCATGGTGCCGTTCGGCATCGGCATGGCCGCCACTGTGCGCGTCGGTCAGGCGTTCGGGCGCGGCGACACCACCGCGATCAGGCGCGCCGGCGTGGCGGCGACGGTTCTCGGCATCGTGTTCATGACCGTGATGACAATTACGGTGATCCTTGTACGCTTCGAGGTCGCCGGATTCTTCTTCGGCGAGACAAAGCAAGGCATGGCCGCAGTCGAACTCGCCGCCACCCTGATGATGGTGGGCGCAACCTTCTTCATCGCGGACGGTGTGCAGACGGTGGCGGCCGGCGCTCTACGAGGCCTCAGCGATACCCGCATTCCGCTGCTGCTCGCCGCTATCAGCTATTGGGTGATCGGCTTCCCCGCCGCCTGGGCCCTCGCGTTCTGGGGCGGGTTCGGCGCCGTCGGCGTCTGGATCGGCCTGTCCATCGGCACCGGAATTTACGCGATGCTGCTTGTGTGGCGTTTCCGCGCCCTCACGCAGCGGCTAAAGTTTGCAGCATGACGGTCCACGACCTTGCGCCCGACGCCTCGATCAGACTGTTGCTTCCCGGCGCGCAGTTTGCCGACACGTTTCGGATCGCGACCGATAACGCTAACCTCAACGCGCGGCAGGCGGCGGAGCGGATGCTAGGGCGGCAACCGTCATGGATCGCCGCGCTGATGCGACTGCGCAATGCCATCGTCGCGCCGCTCGGCCTCAAGACCCCCTCCCGTGCGAAAACCATCGCCGCGGATTCCATCGGCGCGTTCCCTGTCATCACAGAGACGCCAGAGCGCGTTGTCGCCGGCTTCGACGACAAGCATCTCGACTTCCGCGTGATCGTGGATGTGTCCGGCACAGCGCCCGACCGCCAGGTGACCGCGACGACGCTGGTCAAGACCCACAACCTGCTCGGCCGTGTCTATCTCGCCGCCATCATGCCGTTTCATCGCATGATCGTTCCGGCCATGCTGCGGCAGACCTGATCTGCAATGAACCATTCCGCAAGTTGAAACGACAAAGGATGGTGAGGCGTTCCGCATCGAACGTCACTCCCACCTCACGCATTTTCCTCATATCGTGATTATCAAAGGACCAACCCATGTTTTCCCGGCGCAAGAATGCAACCCGCATCGCCCTGGCCACTCTGGCGCTTGCCGCCGCGCATGGCGCCTGGGCTCAGGAGAACAAGATGAATCTATTTAAAGTTGTCACCACCAAGGACGAAATCGTCATCGGACTATCCGAAGCCGAGCTTAAGGCATTCGGCGGGACCGATGCCGGTGCAGTTGCCCATGCACTCACACAGAAAGGCGACATCACGGTCTGGCAGTACAATGTCAAACGCGGCCCGAACGGCGAGTTGCAGCAAGCGCCGACCGCGAAGGTCGGCCTGATTGCCAACACATCGCTCCGGGTCGAGCCGTACACGACACCCTACGTCATCATTCCTCACGACTAGCGACGGGGCGCTCGCCTGCGCCATTGACCAGGATCAATGGCTGAAGCACTTTCGAGCGATATCGAAACTCTTGGCGTTTGCTCTCGGGAGTTTGATCATGTCTTTGCTCGTGCGTTTGTTGTTGTTCCTGGCGGCTCCCGTTACGGCCCTGTTCGTTTCGCGCGACGCGCTCAACTTCGACATCATTCAGACGATGGTGGCAGTCGCGCTGGCCACCCTGATTATCTTCATCTTTGCGTTCTGGCCGTATCGCCCGAAGCCGAAAGATTGATCCCCCTCAAGGCTTCATCTGATCCAGCGCCTGCTGCATCGGCACGGGCGATACCTTGATAAAACCCGTGAACGGCCGATCCATGTCGAAGATCAGATTGATCGCCACCGACACCGACAGCGCGCCGACGAAAACGGCTGCGATCACGGTGCCATTGAGCGGCGCAAAGATCGTGTAACTTAAAAACAGGACACTCAGCCAGAAAACCACCACGATCAGGAACGGGCGCGGCGTCGCGCTGATCTGCTGGACAGACAGGAGGCGGCTTGTCCGCTTCAAGTCCCGGATAATGTGAAGCGCATTCTTGCGGCTCTCAGTATGAACTTCGTTCGCCGGGGCGAACGATCGTATCTCGCTCTCGATTTCGTCGAGCAACTGGACCGAGGCGGCGGCGTCCTTCGCAGAGTCGGCCTCGCGATCAGTCCATGTCTGCGCAATCTTCCGCGCTGTGAAGGTGCGTAACATCTCGCGCATCTTTGTGGCGTTTTTGAAATGCGCGAGTTCGCGATCGAGCAGCGTGAGGTTGGCGCTGAACTGTTCGATCTCCTGGCTCCTGGTATCGAAACTCGATTTCGTGCTGGCGACCAGAAGTCCGAGCACGAGCGCGGCCAGCAACGCAACGATGGCCATGACATGGTGTACGGTCTTGCGCGTCTCGTCTGCCCGGTGGGTCTCTGGCAAAAAACCGCGAAGTGCTAGGCCCAACAGCCCCGCACCGAAGATGCAGATGAAAGCGATCAAACCAATGCCGGTAAACATGGTCGTATCGATTTATAAAAATGGGCGGGCCAATGGCCCGATAAGTGCCTCAACAGGTCAGCCCGCAGCCCGTCCAATGTCAAGGTGGCTGGCATGAAGCCCGGCGGGTTGAACCCGACGCATAGGATGCCTAGTCTGCCGCCCGACGCACAAGGAAGAACAACAATGGCGAATGAAACCGCAACGCTGGCCGCTTACGTCGCAAACCTGAAATACGAGGACATTCCGCCTGAAGTTCTGGAGCGCGCCAAGGCGCTGACGCTGGATTTCCTCGGCAGCGCCGTGCGCGCGCGCAGCGAGGCAGAATCGACCCCGTCGCTGCTGGCGATGCTGGCGACCCTTGGCCTCGATAGCAAAGGCGACGTGACGGTGTGCGGCGACGCCAGGACCTACACGCCGGCCATTGCCGCGCTGCTCAATGGCGCGCTTGGCCACTCGCTCGATTTCGACGACACCCATGCCGATTCGTCCCTGCATCCCAGCGCGCCTGTAGTGCCCGCCGCATTCGCGGTCGGTGAAGCTCTGGGCTCAAGCGGCCGCGACGTGCTGACCGCCATCGTCGCTGGCTATGAAGTCTGCTGCCGCCTCGGCAATGCGCTCGACCCGACATCGCATTATGCAAAAGGCTTTCACCCAACTGCGACCGCAGGAACGTATGGCGCCGCTGCTGCTGCGGCAAAACTCTACAAGCTCAACGCCGACCAGATCGTCGGCGCGTTCGGCGTCTCGGGCAGCCAGGCCGCAGGCTCATTGCAGTTTCTGGTCAACGGCGCATGGAACAAGCGCTATCAGGTGGGCGCCGCCGCGATGAACGGTGTCGTCGCCGCATCACTGGCGCGCGAAGGATTTATCGGATCGACGGAATCGGTCGAAGGCAAGCACGGTCTTCTGGTCGGCTACAGCGACGACGCGCATCCGGAAAAGGCCACCGCCGGTCTCGGCAAGGTTTATGAAACCATGAAGATCGGCGTGAAGCCGTATCCAAGCTGCCGCTATACCCACGCCGCCATCGACGCTCTGATCGCCATGCGCCGCGAGCACAACCTGACGCCGGGAAACGTCAAGCGCGTGGAGATCGGCCTGCATCGCAACGGCATCACGCTCACCGGCGACGCCGCTACCAAGCGTCACGCCCGCAGCGTCGTTGGCGGACAATTCTCGATGTTCTTCACCGGCGCGCTGGCGCTTGATCAGGGCTCGTTCGGCTGGGACGACTACAAGCGGCTCGGAGATCCCGCCATCGAAGCACTCGCCGACAAGATCGAGGTGGTGCAGGACGGCCGGCTGGAGGGCAAGAGCCATCCATTCGGCGCGCGTGTCAGCATCGATGCCGGTGAGGGGCTGCTGGAACGCATTATTCCCGACCCGTCCGGCGAGCCATCGCTGTTCCCCGACGCGGCGGCGATGCAGCAGAAGTTCTTGCAGCTCGCGCGCCCGGTACTCAATGAGCGGGCGGACCGCTTTGCCGACGCGGTGCTGTCGCTGGAGAAATTCGACCGCATCGGTCGCGTCACCTCCCTTGCGCGGCTTTGAGCCGCACCAAGCCGCCCGCACATCAGGCTTTCCCGGACGAAAGTCGGGGACCAGCCGTCTGGAATCGGTCGCATTCGCCGCTTATCATCATGTGAGGCGGGACTGCATGGGAGCGCATTGACGAGATGGCAACACTGGGACTGGACCGCGGCTTTCTGGGCAACCTTCTGAGCACGCTGACCACACGTGGCCGCAACCTTCTCGGCCTGTCGAGCGGTTCGGACGCCATGTCGAAGGCCGAGCTGATCGCGCTCGGCGAAACCCTGCTGTCCCGGCGGGGCGAGGCCACCGGCGTCGCGCTCGCCAACACCTTGCTCGCGGGCTATGCGGCGGCAAGCAAGGACGACCAGCTCGCTTTCCTCAATGCGCTTGCTGATCTGTTTGGGCCGGACATGGAGGAGTTGAACGCGGCGCTGGCCGCCGTGCGCGACAAGGGCACGTCTCCGGATACCATCAGCAAACTATTGAAAGCAGCCGAGCCGCGCCGCCAGGAACTGATCCGGCGGCTCAATCTGGCGCCGGGCGGCACCGCATCGCTGGTGCGGATGCGCGAGGCGCTGCTGGCGCACATCGCAGACCATCCAGCGCTCAAGCATGTCGACAGCGACTTCGTGCATCTGTTCGCGTCATGGTTCAACAGGGGTTTTCTTGTGCTGCAACGGATCGACTGGACCACGCCCGCCAACATCCTGGAAAAGATCATCCGCTACGAGCAGGTGCATGCGATCTCAAACTGGGACGACCTGCGCAGCCGTCTCGCTCCCTCCGATCGCCGCTGTTACGGTTTCTTCCATCCGCAACTGGTCGACGAACCGCTGATCTTCGTCGAAGTCGCGTTGACGCGCGAGAGCCCGGCGGCGATCGCGCCGCTGCTCGATCTCACGCGCGCACCGATCGCGGCAACCGACGCCACCACAGCGGTGTTCTACTCGATTTCCAACACGCAGCGGGGCCTCGGCGGCATCTCCTTCGGCAACTTCCTCATCAAGCAGGTGGTCGAGGACATCAAGCGCGAGCTGCCCAACGTGCAGACCTTCGTGACGCTCTCGCCCGTGCCCGGCTTCGCGGCGTGGCTGAAGCGCGAGCGCGCGTCGGAGAACTCGACCTTGCTCGACACGGCCTCGCGCGCCACGCTCGATGCGCTGGATACGCCGGACTGGGCCGACGACGCGAATATTGCCGAGCAGGTCAAGGCCGCGCTGCTGCCGCTGGCCGCATATTACTTCCTCGAGGTCAAAGGCGTGCGCAAACATCCCGTCGATCCGGTGGCGCGGTTCCATCTCGGCAACGGCGCGCGGCTGGAACGGCTGAATTTCCTTGGCGACCGCTCCGAGAAGGGCATGCAGCAATCGCACGGGCTGATGGTCAACTATCTCTATGCGCTCGACAAGATCGAAGCGAACCACGAGGCCTATGCCGAGAAGGGTCAGATTGCATCGTCCTCGGCGATTCGTAAGATGCTGCCAGTCCGCGCTGCCGCGGAGACATCGGCCAGCGCGTAACTTCAATTTGTCATTGCCGGGAGACGCGCCATGAGCTGGATGCCCTCGAACGATCCGATCCTCGGCGATCCGCAAACCTGCGACGCGCTGGAACTCATTATCGTGCCGCGCACCCGCGATCTCGGCGATGGCTTTGCGGTGCGCCGCGCGTTGCCGCACGGCAAGCGGCAGATGGTCGGACCGTTTATCTTCTTCGACCACTTCGGCCCGGTGCAGTTCGTTGCGGGCAAGGGCATGGACGTACGTCCGCATCCGCATATCGGGCTTGCCACCGTGACGTATCTGTTCGACGGCAGCATCATGCACCGCGACAGCGAGGGCAACATCCAGGAGATCCAGCCCGGCGCCATGAACCTGATGACCGCGGGGCGCGGCATCGCGCATTCCGAGCGCACGCCGGACGTGCAGCGCGCCAACGGCCAGCAGATGCTGGGGCTGCAAAGCTGGATCGCGCTTCCCGCCGGTCGCGAGGAGATCGCACCGTCGTTCCAGCACTTCGGCGCAGACGTCTTGCCGACCGTTCAGGACACCGGCTTCAAGGCGCGTATCATCGCGGGCTCATCTTTCGGCGTGAAATCGCCGGTCGATATGGTGTCGGAGTGGTTCTATACGGAAGTGGCGCTCGATGAGGGCATGCGCGTGCCGCTCGACGCCGACCACGAAGAGCGCGCGATCTATGTCGTCGATGGCGAGATCGAAATCGCCAACGAGAGATTCGAAGGCCCGCGGCTTTTGATCTTCCGTCCCGGCGACCGCATCACCGTGAAAGCGACGCGTCCGGCCCGCATGATGTTCCTCGGCGGCACGGCGCTGGAAGGCCCGCGCCATATCTGGTGGAATTTCGTCTCGTCGAGCAAAGAGCGCATCGAGCAGGCCAAGGCCGACTGGAAGGCCGGTCGCTTCGCTCATGTGCCCAACGAGCACGAATTCATTCCGCTGCCGGAGTGACGGGCGCGGACGTGCCGCGCAAAGTTCATCCGGTCCGGAAGAGTTTCAATGAGCGAAAACATCGATCGCCTGATCGCGCAGATCAAGCTGCTCAACGGCGAGCTTGAGGCGGAGTTCGCGATCCGCCGCGCCAAGTTGCGCTACACGCTGCAAGGCACCCGCGCGGTGTTCGAGGAGGAGATCCTTCGCGCGCATCGAGAACTGCGCGTCGGCCTCACCAAGTACGTTTTCAACGCGAGCCTGCTGACGATCCTCTCCGCGCCAGTGATCTACGCAATGATCGTCCCGTTCGTTATTCTCGACATCACCATCACGATCTATCAATGGATCTGTTTTCCGGTGTACGGCATCGAGAAAGTGAAGCGCCGCGACTACTTCATTTTCGACCGCTACCACCTCGCCTATCTGAATATTCTGGAAGCGATCAACTGCGCTTACTGCTCGTACGGCAACGGCCTGATGGCCTATGCGAGCGAGATTGCCGGCCGCACCGAACAATACTGGTGTCCGATCAAGCACGCGCGCAAGGCAATCTCAGCGCACCAGCACTATATCGGCTTCGCCGATTTCGGCGACGCCGAAGGGTTCCGCAAAAAGTACGGCCACCCGGACCAGTCGCAGTAATTCAGAATACTGTGTAGCCGCCATCGATCACCACCATGTCGGCAGTATGATATGACGACGCCTTGCTCATGAGGTACACTGCGATGCCGCCGAAGTCGGATGGTTCGCCGAAGCGTCGCATCGGAATGCGCGGCATCACGTTGCCGACGAACTTGTCGTTCGCCATCAACCCTTCCGTCATATCGCTCTTGATCCAGCCTGGCAAAATCGCATTCGCCGTGACGCCGTAGCGCGCCAGTTCGACCGCGAGCGCACGGACCAGCGCGTTGATCGCGGACTTCGTCGCCGCATAGTGCTCGTTGCGCGCCGTACCGAACAGCGACGCCATGCTGGACGTCGCCACTAGCCGTCCGAACGCGTCGCCCTTTTCCGCGCGCTCGGTCATATGCCGCGCCGCCGCCTGAAAGACGTGAAACACGCCGTCGAGATTGGTCGAGAACATTCTACGCCAATCCTCCTGCGTGCGATCGATGAAGGCGTGCCGTCCGCCGCCACCGATGCCGGCATTGGCGAAACAACCATCGACTCGGCCGAATTTATCGAGCGTCTCTGCCATCGCAGCTTTCACCGACGCTATGTCGGTCACATCGCACACACGCGTATCGACCTTGCCGCCTTGGGCGGAAATCGTGGCAGCCGCCTTTGCATTCTTCTCCGCATTGCGACCCCAGATCGACACCGTGCAGCCGGCCTCGCCGAGCGCCTGCGCAATTCCTAGACCAATGCCGCCATTGCCGCCTGTCACCACCGCCACGCGGCCGCTCAAATCGAAAATGCTCATCGTTTCATCTCCCACTGTGTGTTACGTCGCACGCATTGGCCGCGCCGTATTCGCCGCGACATTGGCCAATCGGCCCTGCAAAATCAAACTGGCAAAAGCAGCGCGCACCGCCGTTTCCGCCATGCGAAACTAAGGTTCGCAGCGCATGGCTGATCCGATATCACGCCTGCGATCAGACGCACCGTTTACACCCCATCCGGTTTCCGGAATAGTTCGCGGCGAAACGAACGCGGCAATGCCTGACGTCACGTTCAATCAAATCAAAACCAATCACGCGAGGAACGCATGCAGTTCAAACATTGCCGACTGGAATTCGACGGACACGTTGCCACCCTTGTGCTCGACCATCAGGAAGTCATGAATGCGGTCTCGACCGACATGCTTGCAGGCCTTACCGAGGCGATGGATGCGATCGACGAAAAGCGCGAGGAAGTCCGCTGCCTCGTCATCACCGGCGCGGGCAAGGCATTCTGCACCGGAGCCAATCTTCAGGGCCGCAACGATCAGAGCGGCAAGCGGCCGAACGCGGGCACCACGCTCGAAACCGGATTTCATCCATTCCTGCGCCGCCTGCGCAACCTGCATTGCCCGATCGTGTCCTCCGTCAACGGACCAGCGGCGGGCGCTGGCATGAGCTTCGCGCTAATGAGCGACATCATCCTGTGCGCGCGGTCGTCGTACTTCCTGCAGGCGTTCCGCCGCATCGGTCTGGTGCCGGATTGCGGATCGACCTGGCTCTTGCCGCGGCTGATTGGCAAGGCCCGCTCGGTCGAGCTGTCGCTGCTGGGTGAGCGGCTTCCGGCCGAGAAGGCGCTGGAGTGGGGACTGATCAACCGCGTGGTCGATGACGCGGCGCTGGCGGAAGAAACCAAAAAGCTTGCACACGATCTTGCCAACGGCCCGACCGTGGCGCTGTCGCTGATCCGTCGCCTCTACTGGGAAAGTGAGAACAATTCATTCGAGGAACAGCTCGATCTCGAACAACAATTCCAGCGCGTCGCCGGACGCAGCGAGGATTTCAAGGAAGGCGTCGGCGCATTCCTGGAAAAGCGCCCGGCGAAGTTCAAGGGACGCTGATCCGCACCGGCAAATGATTACAAATACGGCAAAGGCCGCGCCCGACAAGCGCGGCCTTTGTTTTACAACTGCCCTCGCTATTCCCACTGGGCGGCGTCACACCCGTGGATTCTCATTGCGCGCAAGCGCCTTCCGCAAAAGCATTTGTCATAAAAATCTCTTTTACCTCCGCGTTGCTGTCGTCTAGGACAAGCCTGCTTTCCTCCATGGACGTCCTCGCGTGGCCTTCCCCTCCGCCAATCCCGTTTCCAGCCCGAACGTGAAGCTTCGCGCGCGGCTGATCGATATTCTCGCCAGCGCGCCCCCGGCTGTCCTGACCGTCACCTTCTGCCTGTCCTATGCAGTGCTGATCTTCTCTGGTCCGCTTGCGCCCTACTTGTCCTATGGCATCGCGGCAACATTCATCTCTGCCGCAGTCATCGCGGCGGTCATCGCGCTCGGCAGTACGTTCCCCTTCGCGGTGGGGGCCCCGGAAACGTCCACGGCGGCGGTAACGGCTATATTGTCCGCCACGTTGGTCGAGCACATCATCGCGACGAACCCCTCCGCCGAGTTGCTCGGTCCCGTGCTGCTGACGCTGTCCGCCGCCACCATCATTACCGGTGTCGTCCTGTGCAGCATTGGTCTGACGCGGATCGGCCGGGCAATCCGGTATGTGCCTTATCCGGTGATCGGCGGATTTCTCGGCGCGACCGCCCTTCTGATTGCATTGGGCGGAATCCGGGTCATCGCGGATCGTTCCCTGCGGTTCGATACCCTTGCGTCGTTCGCAAATCCCGTGACCATGTACGAGCTTCTCGCCGGGGTCGCACTGGCGTTCACGATCTATCTGACGTGGCATCGCTCCCGAAATCCGCTCGCGCTGCCCGCGATCCTGCTCGCCGGCGTGGTTGTTGCCCATATTGCCTTCCGCTTCGCGGGCATCTCGTTGGAGCAGGCGCAGACACTGGGCTGGACGTTTCAAACCATGCCGCGCGCCAGCATGGCGCTGCCCTGGCATTTGAGCGGCATCGAAAACTATCCGTGGGAAATATTGCCGGCATTGCTCGGTAACCTGGTCGCCGTGATTTTCGTCACTGCGATCAGCACGCTGTTCAACACCACCGGCATCGAAGTCGCACGCGCCCACGAGGCAAATCTGGAGCGCGAACTGAACGTCGCCGGTGTCGCCAACATTCTCTCTGGGCTTCTCGGCGGCTATGCAGGATGCATCTCACTCAGCCGGACACTGCTCAATGCCGCGAACGGCGCAACCGGCCGCATCTCCGGATTGGTGGTGTCCGCGATCGCGATCCTGATGCTGGTGGCCGATCCGGCGCTGCTCGGCTACATGCCGAAATTCGTTCTTGGCGGACTGCTGATCTATCTCGGGGTCGATCAGCTCCATCGCTGGATCATCGAGTCGCGGCGGCGGCTGTCCACCATTGAGTATCTGTCGCTGCTCGCGATCATTTTCATCATCGTGAAGTGGGGCTTCATCGCCGGTGTCCTGATCGGAACCGTGATCGGCTGCGCGACATTTGCCCTGAGTGCGTCGCGTATCAGTTCGATCAAATTCGGCTTCAATGGTGCGGAGTATCGCAGCTCGCTCGATCGCTCGCCGCACGATCTGGCGCTGCTGGCCGCCCATGGCAGGGAAATTCACGGGCTGAACCTGCAAAGCTATCTGTTCTTCGGTTCGGCCAACCGCCTCTATCAGCACGTCAAGGCGCTGCTCGAGCGCCATCCGGAGTGCCGCTATCTGGTGTTCGATTTCAGGCTGGTAACCGGTATAGATTCATCGGCTGCTTACAGCTTCGCCCAGATCAGACGCTCGGCGATCGAAAACAGTGTGAGGCTCATTCTCGTCAACCTGCCGCCCGCGACCGAAAAAATGCTGCGGTCGGGAGAGTTTCTGTCGGGGGATATTCTGGTGATGCCGGACCTCGATCATGCGCTGGAGTGGTGCGAGAACGAGATCATCGCCCGGCACCGCGGGCTGGAGCAGGAAGAAGGCGACCTGCAAAGCTGGTTCGCGAGCATTCTCGGCAATGAACATGATGCCGCCGAACTCGCGCGGCGCTGCGAGCGCACCGAAGTTGGCGCGCTTGAAATCGTCGCCCGCGCCGGTGAACCGGCTGACTCCATGCTCTTTATTCTGAATGGCCGGGTCGGCATCATGGTGGACGCCGGTGACGGCCGCACCACGCGCGTGCGAAGCCTTGGGCGCCACACGACAGTGGGCGAGATGGGCCTTGTCTCCCGCCAGCCGCGCAGCGCCACAATCCGGGCGGAAATCGACAGCGTGCTCTACGTGCTGCGCGCCGATGCGTTCGACGCCATTACCGCCAACAATCCGGCGCTGGGTCAGAAGCTTCTGACTTACTTCATGTCGGTGATGGCCGAGCGGCTGACTTTCGCCAGCCGCATGATCGGCGTGTTGCGGCGGTAGCTTTCGCGCAAGAAATCAGGCGACGTGGCTCATAAACGCTTCACGGCGGCCGATCATACGTTCCGCCGCGACCTTCGCGTCTTCGCGCGTGGATGTCGCATAGGTGCGATATTCGAGATCCGGCAACGCCGCCGGGTCGCGCTTGCCGAACCACGAGGCGAATGACTTCGGCCCCGACGCGATCGACGACAACGCATGAGCGAGATTATCGACGGCTTCGAAGGCGAACAGTGCACCTGATGACGTGTGCCTTACCTCAAAAACCCCCGGGCCGATCGGCGCTTCCAGCTTTTCGCCGCGCGCTGCCTTCGGATAACGTTTCCATTCGCTCCAGGTCGTAACCATGTTGTCCTTCCACCCCCGCTTGGCGCGGGCATTCTTAAAATCATCATCCTCTGTCCGCATGGCGGCGAACAATCCAACAACCGCGGCTGGCAAATGGTTCCAGCCGGAAAGCTCAACCGGTCATATGGTTGCGGGCTATGAGACCTTCAAGCGCGATTGCGGTTAACCAACGGTCACCGGATCGTGAACGATTGACGGGGGTGAGCGACCAGTTGCGACGTCACGGCCATGCCGGCTTAACGCGGGCAAAGTGAGAGGCCCGGCTTGAGAGGCCGGAGAGAAAAACCAGCCGACAGGGACTGGATCAGACCGGCAACCCGGCTTCCTGCGCCAGCGTCTTCAGCGAGGTCTGCGGCCGCGCACCGATGTGCTGGATCACTTCAGCAGCGGCAAGTGCACCGAGACGCCCGCATTGTTCATGGGAAAGACCGCGCACGATGCCGAACAAAAATCCCGCCGCGAACAAATCGCCCGCGCCCGTGGTGTCCATCACCTGCTTCACCGGAAACGCCGGAACCGAAGTCGCCTTGTCCTTCGACACAACCACGCAACCCTTCTCGCTGCGGGTGACGACGGCAAGAGCTGCGTCGTTACGCAACTGAGCCAGCGCCTTGTCGAAGTCCTCGGTCTGATAGAGCGAGGTCAATTCGGCTTCGTTGGCGAACACGAGATCGACGGTCTTGCTGCGAATGAGATCGAGGAACTCGTCACGATAGCGGCCAACGCAGAACGCATCGGACAGCGTCAGCGCCACGTTGCGCTTGTTGTCGTGGGCGATCTTCGAGGCCTTCAGGAACGCCGCCTTCGCATTCGCTGGATCCCACAGATAGCCTTCGAGATAGACGATCGAGGAAGCCGCGATCTGCGCCGGATCGATGTCGGCTGGCGACAGATCCTGCGCGGCACCGAGATAGGTGTTCATGGTGCGCTCGCCATCCGGCGACACCAGAATATAACTGCGCGCCGTCGCGGGCCCTGTTGACGCCGGGACGGTCGGGAACGTCACGCCGGCGGCGCTGATGTCGTGGCTGAACACTTCGCCGAGCTGATCGTCGCGAACCTTGCCGACGAACGCCGCGCGTGCGCCGAGATTGGCGATGCCGGCGATGGTATTGGCGGCGGAACCGCCCGAAATTTCCGTAGCCGGTCCCATCGCCTGATAGATCGCCGCGGCCCGCGCCTCGTCGATCAGCGCCATCGCGCCCTTGGTCATGCCCTGCGCCGCGAGGAACCCATCCTCGGTTTTCGCCAGAATATCGACGATGGCGTTGCCGATTCCGAGAACGTCGTATGTCGCTGCGGTCATTAATGATATTCCTGCTGGAGGAGAGCAAAACCGGCAAAAGCTGGTATTTCAGGGAGGACGTAGAAGGCCTTTTCCAGGGCCTTTGGAACAACCGGCGACCTATCACGACAACGCGCCTGCCAGCAAGCATGTGATCCGCAGAATACCTCGATGATCCGTCATATCCTGACCGTATCGACCGGAACGCTGGCGTCGCGGACGCTGGGATTCACGCGCGACGCGCTCATCGCAGCGCTGCTCGGTGCAGGCCCGATCGCGGATGCGTTCCTGGTCGCGTTCCAGTTCATCAACGTAACGCGGCGCTCGTTCACCGAAGGCGCGCTGAACGCCGCGCTGGTGCCGGACTATCTGCGGGTGCGCGAAACCGAAGGCGCGGTCGCCGCCGCCGCCTTCGCCGGACGCGTGCTGGGCAGCGTCAGTCTCATCCTCATCGCCATCGCGCTGCTGCTCGGCCTTCTGATGCCGCTCGTCATCTCGCTGCTGGCACCGGGGTTCATCGGACAGGAGACGCTGCAACACGCCGTCAACGACGCGCGGCTGATGATGCCGTATTTTGCTTTCGTCGGACCGTCCATCGTGATGATGGGTGTGCTCAACGCCGAGCATCGCTTCATGCTCACCGCAATTTCGCCGGTGCTGTTCAACGTCACCATGATCGTCGTGCTCGTCGTGCTGCTGGTGTGGCGGCACGACCCGCTGTTTTCGGCCACCGTCATCGCGGGCGCGGTCGGCGTCGCCGGATGTCTGCAGATGCTGATCCTCGTCCAGCGCAGGCCGTGGCGCGACGGCGTCGCGACGCCGATACGGGTTTCGTTCGACCCACAAATGCGCGGATTTTTCCGCAAGGGCATTCCCGGCATGATCGCCAACGCCGGACCGCAATTCCTAATCGTCGGCGGCGCGATCATCGCCTCGAGTTCACCCGCTGCGGTGTCGTGGCTCTATTTCGCCAACCGCCTGATTGAGCTGCCACTCGGCATGGTCGGCGTGGCGATGGGCACCGTGCTGGTGCCGGAAATGACCCGCGCGATCCGCAGCGGCGACAAGAGCGCGTTGATGCAGGCCGAGTCGCGCGGACTCGAACTCGCCACCGCCCTCGTGCTGCCGGCGACGCTCGGCCTGTTCGTGCTGAGCCAGCCGATCATCCGCGTGCTGTTCGAACACGGCGCGTTCACCGCGGCGGATACCGCCGCCACCGCGCAAGCGCTGTCGGTATTGGCCCTCGGCCTGCCCGCACATGTTCTGGTCAAGGTGCTGGCGCCTGCCTTCTTCGCGCGCGAGGACACCAAGACCCCGCTGGTGGCAACGGTGTTGGGCGTCATCATCGCAGTGATCTGCGGATTGGTCTTCGGACACGCCTATGGCGCGAGCGGCGTCGCTGCCAGCATCTCGCTCGGCGCGTGGGCCAGCGCAGCTGTGCTGGCCTGCCGTGGCGCCGTCACGTTCGGCTTTTCCATCGATGCAGTGGCGTGGCGGCGGCTGCCGCGTATCGCGATCTGCGCCGCTGTAATGGGTGCGATGCTGCTTCTTGCCGAATCCTTCGTAGCTCCCGTGGCGGCCAATGCAGGCTTTGCGGCAAATCTCACCATTCTGGGGGGGCTGGTGGCGGCGGGCGTCTCGTTCTACGGCCTGCTGCTGGACCTGTTCGGCGTCATCAGCTGGGGTGAAGCGATCAGCAATTTACGGGATGGCCGCTTGCGCGAATAGCGCCCGCATGGCTCTGTTTTTTGGCGCATTTTCTTCACGCGAACCGGTATCCACTTCGCTCGAAAACGCTATAAAGACGCGCATTCAAGAGACGGCTGCCGGCGGCAGCACAGGAACGAGTAAAATGGCTGCAAAAGAACTGGTGTTTTCGGGCGTCCAGCCGACGGGCAATCTGCACCTCGGCAATTATCTCGGCGCCATCGTCAACTTCGTCAAACTTCAAGACACCCATAACTGCATCTACTGCGTGGTGGATCTGCACGCCATTACCGTCTGGCAGGACCCTGCCGAACTGACCCGCAACATCCGCGAGGTCACCGCGGCCTTTATCGCTGCCGGCATCGATCCAAAGAAGCACATCGTGTTCAACCAGAGCCAGGTCTCCGAACATGCCGAACTGGCGTGGGTGTTCAACTGCGTCGCGCGGCTGGGCTGGCTGAACCGCATGACCCAGTTCAAGGAGAAGGCCGGCAAGGACCGCGAGAACGCGTCGGTGGGTCTTTACGCCTATCCAAGCCTGATGGCTGCCGACATTCTGGTCTACCGCGCCACGCATGTGCCGGTCGGCGAAGACCAGAAGCAGCATCTGGAGCTCGCGCGCGACATCGCGCAGAAGTTCAACAACGATTTTTCGGATTCCATTGGTGCGCACAACTTCGCTGAAAAGTTCTTCCCGCTGCCGGAGCCGCTGATCACCGGTCCGGCGACGCGCGTGATGTCGCTGCGCGACGGCTCCAAGAAGATGTCGAAGTCGGATGCGTCGGATTATTCGCGCATCAATCTGACCGACGATGCCGAAGCGATCGCGCAGAAGATCCGCAAGGCGAAGACCGATCCCGAGCCGTTGCCGAGCGAGGAAAAAGGTCTCGAGGGACGCCCGGAAGCCGACAACCTCGTCGGCATCTACGCTGCGTTGTCGGGACAGGCCAAGCCGGATGTGCTGCGCGAATTCGGCGGCGGACAATTCTCCAGCTTCAAGACGACGCTGGTCGATCTTGCGGTGGCGAAACTGGGACCTATCGGCGCCGAAATGAAAAAGCTGACGCAGGATGCGGCTTACGTGGACTCAGTGCTGGTCGACGGCGCGGATCGCGCGCGCGTCATCGCAGCCGAGACCATGAATGCGGTGAAGGACATCGTCGGCTTCATTCGTAAACGTTAATCGCAGGCGTCGCGAATCGAGTTCCGTCAAGTCCCTTCTCGCCTTGTCGGCATGGGCCGGCACGTGGCAGCATGATGCCGTCTTGCGCCAGCGCGCGGTTCATCATCCGGGACATGCATGAGCAGCCAGCGACGAAGTTACGAGCAGGGTCACAAACCCAAATGCCTGGTCGTCGTTGACGACACCGCGGAAGGCGACCGCGCGGTCTACTATGCGAGCCGCTGGGCGATGCGCGTCGGCGGCGGCGTGGTGATGCTGCGGGTCATCGAGACGGAAGATCGCAACCAGCAATGGCTGGGCGTCGCTGACATCATGCGTGCCGAAGCCGAGGAAACCGCCAACGCCGCGCTCGATCGCGCCTCCGGCCGCGCCAACGGCATCGCCGCCATCACGCCGGAACGCGTGATCCGCGAGGGCGATCCCGGTGAGCAGATTCTCGACGTCATCGACAAGGATGTCGACATCGCCATGATCGTGCTGGCGGCAAGCGCCGGCGCCGAGGGGCCGGGTCCGATCATCACCATGCTGGCGAAAACCGCGGGAACGTTCCCGATTCCCGTGACCATCGTGCCCGGCAATCTCAGCGATAGCGACCTCGACGCCTTGTCCTGATGACCCCTGTCCTGCCCCCGCCATGCGGCCGGAAACACCTGCCCTGCGTCCCTTGATGATGCTTTTTCAGGCGTTATCTGTGCTATAGGAACCGCTCACTTAACCCCGTTCGCGCCGGCCTTGAACCGGCGATGCGCCGGAGAATCAGATGTTTATCCAGACCGAAGCGACCCCTAATCCCGCGACCCTGAAGTTCATTCCCGGCCGCACGGTGCTCGACAGCGGCACCATGGAATTCACCGACCGCGACACCGCAACCCGCTCCCCGCTCGCGGAGCGGCTGTTCGGCGTGCCCGGCGTCACCGGTGTTTTCTACGGCTCCGATTTCGTGACCGTCACCAAGGACGACAGCGACTGGCAGCACCTCAAGCCTGCAATCCTTGGCGTCATCATGGAGCACTACATGTCCGGCGCGCCATTGCTCGCCGACGGTCAGCAGCCGGATGGCGATGCCCCTCACGCTGAGGAATTTTTCAGCGAAGCCGACACCGAGACGGTCGCCATTATCAAGGATCTGCTTGAAACGCGAATTCGTCCGGCCGTTGCCGGCGACGGCGGCGACATCACATTCCGAGGCTTCAAGGATGGCATCGTCTATCTCGACATGAAGGGCTCCTGCGCTGGCTGCCCGTCCTCGACGGCGACGCTGAAGCACGGCATCCAGAACCTGCTGAAGCACTTCATTCCGGACGTGGTCGAAGTCCGCCCGATGTGAGTTATCTAAATTTGCTAAAAAGGCCTTGGGGCAAGCGCTGACCGCTTGCCCCTTTGCTTTTTCGGCGGCAGGTTGCGATCAACTCTGCACACACCAACCGGCCTTTTTATGATCGTTCTCGCCATCGATACCGCGCTGGATTACTGCGCCGCCGCCGTGCTGGATGCCGCTGCGCGGACCATGATCGCGCAGGAAACGCTGGAGATGAAGCGCGGCCACGCCGAAGCGCTGATGCCGCTGATCGATCGCGTCATGAAAATGTCGGGGATTGCCTATCTCGGCCTCGACCGCATCGCCGTCACCACCGGGCCCGGCAGCTTTACGGGATTGCGTGTCGGCATCTCCGCGGCGCGCGGCATTGGCCTTGCCGCTGATAAACCCGTCGTCGGACTCACGACCTTGTCGGCTTATGTCGCGCCGCTGGTCGCCGAAAAACAAGAGCAGCCGATCATCGCCGCAATCGATGCGCGGCATGACCACGTTTATTTTCAGGTCGTCGCAGGCAACGGCGCCGCGCTGATGCGGCCTGCTGTTGTCCCGATTGAAGACACGTTTGTCGCCTCGCGTTTTGGCGCACTGCGCATGGTCGGCAACGCCGCAAAGTTGCTGGCGGACCGCTGGCCGAAGAGCGCGCCGGCGCCAGCGACAGTCGATCCACAACCCGGCCCCGACATCGGCTGGGTCGCGTGGCTCGGGGCCGCGACCGAACCCGGCACGGCGCCCGCAAAACCGTTTTACTTGCGGCCGCCCGACGCCAAACCGAAGGCCGGCTTCGTGCAGCCGGATACGCGTGCATAGCTATGCCACGCCTTCCCGCGTTCCTCACCAGCCTGTTTCCCAAATTCTTCACGCGCGCCGACGCGGTGGTCGAACCCGCCAGCCTGCGCGATGCGCCGCGCCTGTCGCAACTGCACCGCGCGTCATTTCATCGCGGCTGGGGGACGGATGAATTCGAGCAAATCTTGATCGAACGCAACGCACTCGCCCACCGGCTGCGGCTCGGCGGAGCGACCATCGGATTTATCGTGTCGCGGACCGCGGCGGATGAAGCGGAAATCCTCTCCGTTGCGGTTGCGCCAAAGCATCGCGGACGCGGCTTCTCCCGCGACCTGCTGCGCACGCATCTTGGGCATCTGGCGGGACACGGCCTGAAAACCGTGTTCCTCGAAGTCGAGGAAAACAACCGGCCGGCCCGCGCCCTTTATGAACGCGCCGGATTTCGCGTGGTCGGCCGCCGTAACCGCTATTACAAGGATTCGAGCGGCGAGCAATTGAACGCCGTGGTGATGCGGCGAGACTTGTCGTAAGCTGCGGCTGGTGGCAAAACACATCCTTATCTATGGGAACCTCGCGCCATGACGGCTCTGAAATCCATGCCCGCAGGCAAGCATACGGATATCGAAAAGCGCTGCGCCGCAGCCGGCATGCGCATGACCGAGCAGCGCCGCGTCATCGCGCGCGTGCTTGCGGAAGCGATGGATCATCCCGACGTCGAGGAACTGTACCGGCGCTGCGTTGCGGTGGACGACAAGATCTCAATCTCGACGGTCTACCGCACGGTGAAACTGTTCGAGGACGCCGGCATCATCGAGCGTCACGATTTCCGCGAAGGCCGCGCCCGCTACGAGCAGGTGCCCGAGAGTCATCACGACCATCTCATCAACCTGCGCGACGGCAAGGTGATCGAATTCACCTCCGAGGAAATCGAAAAGCTCCAGACCGAGATTGCGCGCAAGCTCGGCTACAAACTGGTCGATCACCGACTCGAGCTGTATTGCGTGCCATTGGACGAAAAGACTCGGGACGACGACAAGACTTGAACACGTCCTCCGCTTACGACCTCATCATCTTCGATTGCGACGGCGTGCTTGTCGACAGCGAGGCGCTGGCGTGTGTGGTGCATGCCGACGTGCTGACGCAGCACGGCTACGCAATCTCCGCCGAACAGGTGCATGATCGTTTCCTCGGGCGCTCAGCGCGTGAGGCAAGGCTCGAAGTCGAGAGCGAACTCGGCCGCGCCTTGCCCGACGCTTATACCGCGCAATTAAAGGCGACGATCGACCGCGTGTTCGGCGAGCAGCTCACACCCGTTCCACACATCGCCGATACGCTGACCAGATTGTCCCAGCGCATCTGCGTCGCGTCGTCCGGCACACCGACACGGATTCGCAGCAGCCTCGGCACCACCGGACTGCTTGATTACTTTACGCCGCATCTGTTCTCCGCGATGCAGGTCGATCGCGGCAAGCCTGCGCCGGATCTGTTTCTGTTTGCCGCAGCACAAATGAATACGCCGCCGGCGCGATGCGTCGTCGTCGAGGACAGTGTGCCCGGCGTCACCGCGGCCCGCGCCGCGGGAATGACCGTGATCGGATTTACCGGCGGCAGCCACTGCCGCCCTGACGACGCGGACCGGTTGCGCACCACCGGTGCCGCCATCGTCATCGATGACATGCGGGCACTGCCGGATCTGATCGCCCAAAGCCTAAATCGCGATGAAATAGCCGCCATTTAGGGGCGTGATCCCGAGAAGCGGAATCCGATTTTCGGGAAAGTCACGTCTAAACAATAAGATAGGCTACTTTTTGAGCGATCCTGAGGCGACCCGGTCGCTGGATTTCGGCGCCCTTTATCTATATCTGAAGCGCTAGCGCATATTCCGCAGAAGTGGGTACCGGTTCTGCGACCGGAATACGCGCTAAGTTATAATTTGGAGCGTTTTCTTCGGCTAACCGGATTCCACTTAGCCTGAAAACGCTCTCGGGAGCGGCTGGAAGCCAGCGCCGCCATGTCTAAGGTTTCGATGACCACGCCGCGCAAGCTGCACATCAAGTCATACGGCTGTCAGATGAATGTCTACGATGCGCAGCGCATGGTGGACACGCTGGCACCCGAAGGATTCGTCGAGACGGCCAGCGCCGACGATGCCGATCTTGTTATCCTCAACACCTGCCACATCCGCGAAAAGGCCTCCGAGAAAGTTTACTCGGAACTGGGCCGGCTGCGTACCGCCAAGGAAGAAGCCGCGCGCAATGGCCGCGAGATGCGGATCGCGGTGGCCGGCTGCGTCGCGCAGGCCGAAGGCAGCGAGATCATCCGCCGCGCGCCGGTGGTCGATGTCGTGGTCGGCCCGCAGAGTTATCATCATCTGCCGCAACTGCTTGCGAAGGCCAAATCGGAAGGCCGCGCGATCGAGACGGAATTTCCTGTCGAGGATAAATTCGCCTCACTGCCAGATCCGAAACCGGCGGTGATCCGCGCACGCGGTATTTCCTCATTCGTGACGGTGCAGGAAGGCTGCGACAAGTTCTGCACCTTCTGCGTGGTGCCTTACACACGCGGCATGGAAGTGTCGCGTCAGGTTGCGCGCATTGTCGACGATGTACAGCGCCTCGCCGACAACGGCGTGCGCGAGATCACGCTGATCGGCCAGAACGTCAACGCATTTCATGGCGACGGCGGCGACGGCAAGCCGTGGTCGCTCGGACGGCTGCTGCACCGCCTCGCTGACATTCCGGGCATCGTCCGCCTGCGCTATTCCACCAGCCATCCCCGCGACGTCGATGACGCGCTGATCGAAGCGCATCGCGACATTCCCGCCGTGATGCCGTTCGTTCATCTTCCGGTGCAGTCCGGTTCCGACCGCATTCTGGAGGCGATGAACCGCAAACACACCGCCGCCGATTATGCCCGCACCATCGAACGGTTCCGCAAGGTGCGCGAAGACATTGCATTTTCATCGGATTTTATCGTCGGCTTCCCGGGAGAAACCGAGGAAGATTTTTCGGCAACACTCGCGCTGGTCACACAAATCAGCTACGCTGGCGCCTATTCGTTCAAGTATTCGCCCCGGCCAGGAACGCCGGCGGCGGACATGCAGGAGACGGTCACGACAGCGGTGATGGACCAGCGATTGGCGCGGCTCCAGGAGTTGATCGACAGCCAGCAGGCCGCTTTCAATGCGGCCGCTATCGGCAAGACGGTCGATGTGCTGTTCGAACGCTCCGCGCGAAATCCCGGCCAGATCGTCGGCCGCACCGCTTACCTGCAACCCGCACATGTCATGGCCTCGCCCGACATCGTCGGACAGGTGCTGCCCGTCGCCATCGACAGCCTCGAGCGTTACAGCCTGATCGGCGCGCTCGCCGCTCCCGCGCATTCTCGCGTCTCGTTACCCACTCTGTCCGCCAATGCTTCCCCGTCAGCCATGACCACTGGAGCCTGAGCCCTTGCCAAAAAGCGCATCGGATTCGCCAACCCTCGCCCCAGGCCGCAAGCACGACCGAGACGTTCCAAGCCCGCACGAAGCCCAGATCGTTGTCGCCTTCGACGACAATGGCGCCGCGTCTGCTCTGGTCGGTCCCTACGGACAGAACCTCGCTCTGATCGAGCGCCGCCTCGGCGTGGTTGCCGACTCGCGCGGCAATCACATCACCGTCGCCGGATCGCGCGATGGCTGCGACGCGGCGCGGCGCGTGCTCGAAATGCTCTATGAACAGGCGGTGCGCAGCCAGGACATCGCGCAGGGCGACGTGGAGGGCGCGATCCGTGCGGTGATCGCTCAAGGCTCGCTGTTCGAGTTCGATCCGAAGGCGGCGAAATCGCAGTTCGAGGAAATCAACCTGCGCAAGCGCCCGGTGCGTGCGCGCACCGCCGCGCAGGATTCCTACATCCGCGCGCTCAAGCGCCACGAGCTGGTATTTGGCATCGGCCCCGCCGGCACCGGCAAGACATGGCTCGCAGTGGCGCAGGCGTGTCAACTGTTCGAGCGCAAGGAAGTCGATCGCATCATCCTGTCGCGCCCCGCGGTCGAAGCGGGCGAACGCTTGGGATTCTTGCCCGGCGACATGCGCGAGAAGGTCGATCCTTATCTGCGGCCGATCTACGACGCGCTGTATGACCTGATGGATTCCCGTGTGGTCGAGCGCGCCCTGCAGAGCGGCGAAATCGAAATCGCCCCGTTGGCGTTCATGCGCGGCCGCACGCTGACCAACGCAGCAATCATTCTCGACGAGGCGCAGAACACCACGTCGATGCAGATGAAAATGTTTCTGACGCGCCTCGGCGAAAACAGCCGCATGATCATCACCGGCGACCCGAGCCAGGTCGATCTGCCCAATGGCCAGCCTTCTGGACTCGCAGAAGCAGCCAAATTGCTCGACGGCGTCGAGGGCATCACGCAGGTCAAGTTTACCGCGCAGGACGTGATCCGCCACGAACTGGTGGCGCGGATCGTCGCCGCCTATGAGGGCGCTCCGAAACAACCCGGCGCCGGCAAGCCATAGTGCCAGACCATCGCAACCGACAGACAACGACAACCAAGACTCTTATTAACATGACGCCCGCCGACATTCCCGCGACCGAGATTCTTGTCACGGCTGACTGCTGGCACCGCGAGAGCGGTGCGGAAAGCGCAATCCATCGCGCCATCGAAACAGCAGCCGCCATGGTCGATGCCGACACCGCTGACGCCGAGCTCGCGATCATGCTGACCGACGATGCCGGCATTCGCACCCTTAACAAGAACTGGCGCGGCATCGACAAGCCGACCAACGTGTTGTCGTTCCCGGCGCTGCAACCGGAAGGCGCGAAGGCTGACGATGACGCGCCGCGCATGCTGGGCGACATCGCTATCGCCTATGAGACGACGCGCAGCGAAGCCGACACCGAACACAAGCCGTTCGATCATCACCTCAGCCATCTGGCGGTGCACGGCTTCCTGCATCTGGTCGGCTACGATCACGAGAACGACGACGACGCCGAGATCATGGAAGGTCTTGAGCGCGATATTCTTGCGCAACTCGGGATTCCCGACCCCTACGCGCACGACGACCAGGTGAACTAAGGTGCCAGACTCCGACAGTCATAAATCCGACGCGCCAAGATCCGGCGGCAATCTGCCCGTGCCGGTGCAGCAGGGCGAGGTGCTACGCCCCTCGTCCGAACTGTGGCTGATGCGCGCATTGCGCTCGCTGTTCGGATGGAAGGCGGGATCGGCGCGCGCGGACCTGCAGGTGGTGCTCGACGCCACCGCGCCCGACGAGACCAGCTTCACCACCGTCGAGCGCACCATGCTGCGCAACATTCTCGGCCTGCACGAGCGGCGCATCGCCGACGTCATGGTGCCGCGCGGCGACATCGTCGCGGTCAAGCGGGATATTTCGCTCGGCGAATTGATGAGCCTGTTCGAAAGCGCGGCCCATTCGCGCCTCGTGGTCTACAACGACACCCTCGATGACCCTGAAGGCTTCGTCCACATCCGCGACCTGCTCGCGTTCATGACATCGAAGGCGAAGGTCCCCGACGAGGTCAACGCCAAGCGCAAGAAGCCGTTTCCAGCGGGCCTCGATCTGCGAGCGGTCGATCTTCGCATGCATCTCGCGGACGCCAACATCATGCGCAAGCTGATCTACGTTCCGCCGTCCATGCCGGCCATCGATCTTCTGGCGCAGATGCAGGCGACGCGGATTCATCTCGCACTGGTGGTTGATGAATACGGCGGCACCGACGGACTGGTATCGATCGAAGACATCGTCGAACAGGTTGTCGGCGAGATCGACGACGAGCATGACGGCGACGAAGCGCCGTCCGTGGTTCAGCAATCCGACGGATCGTTCATCGCCGATGCACGCGCGAGCCTCGACGACGTGACGTCGGTGGTGGGCGAGGCATTCGACACCGGCGAAGCGGGCGAAGATGTCGATACGCTCGGCGGCTATCTGGTGACACAAGTCGGCCGCCTGCCGGTGCGCGGCGAAATCATTTCCGGGCCGGGCGATTTCGAAATCGAAGTGCTCGACGCCGATCCGCGCCGCGTCAAGCGCGTGCGCATCGGGACGCACAAGGACCGCTCCAATCTGCGTCATCGCGAGACGCGGCGGCGCGAGGCAGCGAACGATGCCGCGCAGGCCTCGACGAGCGATCCGGCTTCGCCCAGCGACGGTGCTGCCAGAGGATGATATCACTCCGCGCCCTTGCCTCCGGCATCATTCTTTCATGGGGATGGAAGCGCGCACTGCTCGCGTTCGTTGCAGGAGCGCTGTCGGCGCTGGCTATGGCGCCGTTCAACGCATGGCCAATCCTGTTTCTGACTTTCCCGATCATTGTCTGGCTGATCGATGGCGCGGGTGCGGGACGCCTCGGCGGCATTCCCGCAGCCGCCCTGAGCGGCTGGTGGTTCGGCTTCGGTTATTTCGTCGCGGGACTCTATTGGGTGGGATACGCGTTCCTTGTGGACGCCGATACCTTCGCGTGGCTGCTGCCGTTCGCAGTGATGGGACTGCCCGCACTGCTCGCGCTGTTCATGGCTTTCGGTTTTGCGCTGGCGCGCCTGATCTGGACCTCCGACGCGTTCCGCATTCTCAGTCTCGCCAGCGCGCTCACGGTTGGTGAGTGGCTACGCGGACACATCCTGACCGGCTTTCCATGGAACACCCTCGGTTACGCGCTGACCGAGCCGCTCGCGCTCGCGCAGACCGCGTCGCTGATCGGCCTGTGGGGCTTGACGTTCATCGCGGTTGCCGTGTTCGCAAGTCCGGCTGTGCTGATCGACGATCGTCTGATCACACGGCGCCCGTGGCTCGCGCCGGTCTTGTCGCTGCTCGTTCTCGCTGCGATGGGTATCTATGGCGCCATCAGACTGGCGAGCGAGCCGACGCAGTTCGTCGACAAGGTCAAGCTGCGGCTGATGCAGCCGAACCTGCAGCAGGACGTGAAATTCAACTACGCTGCGAAGCAGATGGTGATGGAAAAATATCTGTCACTGTCGGACCGCGCGACCGGACCGCAGTCGAGCGGCGTGCGCGATGCGACGATACTGATCTGGCCGGAGTCGGCATTTCCATTTTTCCTGACGCGCGAAGCCGATGCCATGGCGCAGATCGCGGGTCTCCTGCCGCAGGGGACGGTGCTGATCACCGGCGCGATCCGCCCGCCGGACCAACCCGCGGGCACGCAGATCACGCGCGCCTACAACTCGATCTATGTCATCGATCACGACGGAACGATCCTGTCGATTTACGACAAGCTGCATCTGGTTCCATTCGGCGAGTATCTGCCGTTTCAATCCGCGATGGAGAAACTCGGCTTCGTGCAGATCACGAAGATGCGCGGCGGCTTCATTCCGGGCGACCGGCGGCGCACGATGGCGTTGCCGAATGCGCCGCGCATGCTGCCGCTGATTTGCTATGAGGCGATCTTTCCCGGCGACATCGTTCCGCGCGACGACCGGCCCGGCTGGATCGTTAATCTGACCAATGATGGCTGGTTTGGCATCTCAACCGGCCCCTATCAGCACTTGCAGCAGTCGCGGGTAAGAGCCATCGAAGAAGGACTCCCGGTTGTACGCGCTGCGAACACAGGCATCTCCGCCGTGATCGATCCGCTCGGCAGGATCGTCGTTCATCTTGGTCTCGGCGCAGAAGGCGTGCTGGACTCCGCGCTGCCAAAACCCCTGTCAAATACGGTGTTCTCGCGTGTTCAGGATGTTCCAATCGCAGTTGTAACTGCTCTGGCGTTCATCTTCATTATTAGGCGGCGCGCGAAACAAAAGCCTGATCCCCACGTATAGTCCAAGTGGCTTGCGTTATTGCACTATTACAAGTTCCGGCGAACAATCGCCGTTGGAATTGATTCAGTGCGGTGCAAGCGTACGGTTATCGCCATAAGACTTAACGCAGATTCTTTTAGCTCTCATTCGACAAGTATTTGACGATGTCATCGCAAGCAGCGTATTCCGAAGTCTTGTCTAGCTTAAGCGCCATGACTGGTATCAGATATACAGAGATGGGCGACTCGAACAGATGACGACCAAAGCGCCGAACCCCGTTGACAAGTATGTCGGCAGCCGCGTGCGGATGCGGCGGATCATGCTCGGGATGAGTCAGGAAAAACTCGGCGAGTCTCTCGGACTGACATTCCAGCAAGTGCAGAAATACGAAAAGGGAACCAACCGGATCGGTGCGAGCCGTCTGCAACAGATTTCCGAAATCCTTCAGGTGCCGGTTTCGTTCCTGTTCGAAGGCGGACCGGCTGGACCGAATGCGCTGGCAGGTTTCAGCGAAGCGCAGTCGCCTGCCTATGTTTCGGATTTCCTGGCGACCTCCGAGGGGCTCGCGCTGACGCGCGCCTTTACACGCATCAAAGACGCCAAGCTTCGCCGCAGCATCGTGGAACTCGTCGAGCAGATGGCGGCACGCGAATCCGACGCGTCGTAAATAGCGAGCGGACGTCGCAACGCGCGGCTCCGGCCGGCTAGAAGTAAAGACCCATGTCAGAAAATGACTCCGCGCCATCGCACAAGATTGCCGAACACAGCCACGGATCGTTTTTCGGACGGCGCAAGGGGCACAAGCTCCGCAATCATCAGGCCGACCTGATCGAACATCTGTTGCCGCATCTCGCGCTGGATCTCAGCCACGCGAACGCATCCAATCCAGGATCACTGTTCGATTCCCCGATTGACGAGATGCGTCTCGAAATCGGATTTGGCGGCGGCGAACATCTGGTCGCCGAAGCGCTCGCGTTTCCGCGGACGGGCTTCATCGGCTGCGAGCCTTACGTCAACGGCATGGCGAAAATTCTTGCGCAGATCGAAGCGCACAACATCACGAACGTCCGTCTGTTCGCGGGCGATGCGGCCGAACTGCTCGCCTGGGCGCAGCCGTTGAGCTTTGCGCGCATTGACCTCATTCATCCCGATCCGTGGCCGAAGCGGCGGCACTGGAAGCGCCGCTTCGTGCAGGATGCAACCATCGCCGAAATGTCGCGCATCCTCAAACGGAATGGAGAGTTTCGTTTTGTCAGCGATATCGATGATTATTGCTCGTGGACGTTGATGCACATGCAGCGCTCGACAGACTTCATGTGGACGGCGGAACGGGCTGATGATTGGCGCTTGCCGTGGCCGCACTACACGATGACGCGCTATGGCAGAAAGGCCGATCGCGAGGGGCGCAAGGCCGCTTACCTGATCTTCAAGCGGCTGAATTCTTAAGCCGGCAAGTTCTTGTCGCGCGCGCGCCAGAAGGTCAGAACGCGCTGCGCCGTCGCGGGCGACAGCCGCTCATAGTTGAGGCGGGCATCCTCGATGTCTGGGCCGGCAGGAGACCGCCCCGGCCCGAGCCGCAACATGATCAGCGCGCGCACGGTGGCCCACTCCAGCCCGATCGACTTGCCGAGAAGCAGAATGGGATCGTAGCGGTCGCCCACGACCAGTTGATTGACCACCGACAGCCGCATTCCCGTCAGCGCCGCGAACGCCGCGATCGATTCCTCGTACTTGTGCTGCTTAGAGTATCCGAGCAGCGACGCCTCGTTGAGTTCTCCGGCTTCGTGCAGCGCCAGAATGGCGCGCTGGGCCGGCTCGAAATCGCGCGCCTGCGGCTGCGCTTTCGACTCGGTCGAAATCTCGCTCAGTGCCTGATTGATTGCGGCTTTCTGCTTCGGCTTCGCCATGTCGAACAGGCGGCGGCGCACGATGTCCACCGACTTCGTCAGCAACTGCTTCAGCGACGCCGCTGGAAGATCCTCGCGCTGGCCGACGGCGACCGCCAGCATGCCGTCGTCGCTGGCGCGCTTGACCAGTCCCGAATAGCCGTCATCGGAGAATTGCGCCCCGGCATTGGCCGCCACGCTGCGCACCACTTCGCGATCGCCGCGGCGGACAATCACATCGGTCACGGATGGCGAGAGTGTAGGACGTCCGGAAATGGCCGCCAGATGGTCCTGGCCCTTCCCCCGCGCGATATCGACCAGAGTAGGATCGTCGAGCAACGGCGAGTTGCTTAGGATCGGACCGGCGATCTTGATTTCGTTCTCATGCGCGAGCTGCTTCACCAGCGTCGGCGGCGCATTGTCCAGCTTCGACAGCCGCTCCGCGAGATCGACGCGGGTTTCGATCTCTGTCTTTGGCACCAGACTGACCAGAATGTCATCGAACAGCGCGACATGCTGGGTTTCGAAATGCGCGGCGCCTTCCAGAAAAAGGTCGGAAATCCGCTCGATCGCCTCCGCCCGCCTCTCAGCAGTGCCGTTCTTGACGATCTCATCGAGTTCCGGAATCAGGGAAAAGGCAGTTGCCATTCGTATCTCAGGTCAAACGCTGGCGCGGCGGTCCGCCGTATGCGCCATGCTCCACCCGGGAGCCTCGGGAACAATAAGTGCGCCAGATGAATGAACGGTTAGCCGGAAAGCTCGCTTTGATGTGTGGCGGTCGAAAAGGTGCCCCTGAACCGCCGCAATCCGGCGGGGTCCACGGCCAGATCACCCGCTCTTTCAACAAATTAGCCGATTGCCGGGCCAAAAATCCCGATCTTCAATTGCCGGCAGACCGGCGGGAAGCCCTTGCCGCACAGGCCAAAAAAGTCTATATCCGCCGCAACTGATAAATTCTCATACGGATATGTAGGAGAGTGGGCCCCGCGGGACCCGCTCTTTTTTATTACCTGACGACACGCGCCGCGTGCTGCGGCGAAACCGCCAACAGAAGAGCGTTCTTGATCCTGGACATGACCGATCCAACCGACGTTGTCATTGTTGACGCCGAACTGCTTGCCGAACCGCGCCTTGTGGTCGAGCCGGGCGTGGCTGCGCGCGTGGCGATCGTTGCAGCACCCGTGCTGCAGGGCATGGGCTACCGGCTGGTGCGGATCAAGGTTTCGGGCGAAGCCGGCTGCACCGTGCAGATCATGGCCGAGCGACCCGACGGCACCATGCAGATCGAGGATTGCGAGGCGATCTCAAAAGCTCTTTCGCCGGTGATGGACATCGCCGATCCGATCCAGCGCGCCTATCGCCTCGAAATTTCGTCGCCCGGCATCGACCGGCCGCTGGTCCGCCGCACCGATTTCGAGCGCTATGCGGGACATCTGGTGAAAATCGAGATGGCTGTGGCGCATGAGGGCCGCAAACGTTTCCGCGGCAAGCTCGACGGCGTTGAAGGCAACGGCATCAGGATTATCCGCGACGACGTGCGCGCCGATCAGGACGCCCATGTGACGCTGGTGATGGAGGATATTTCCGACGCGCGGCTGGTCTTGACCGACGAGTTGATCGCGGAATCCATGCGCCGGGGCAAATCGGCCGCCCGTGAAATCCGGGAAGATCTCGGCCTCGCGCCGCCGCCGCCCGAACACGCGAAGAAGGCGCGGGCCGAACTTCCAATATCCAAGAGCTTCAAGCCGAAACCAAAGTCCAAGCCGAAGCCCACCAACACCAAGGAACATCGCCTCGCCGCTGAAAAGAAAAAGCGCGCAGGCACATCGGACCACCACGAAGGAGACTGAGCCATGGCCGCTGTCAGCGCCAATAAACTCGAACTGCTGCAGATCGCCGACGCCGTTGCGCGCGAGAAATCGATCGACCGCTCGATCGTGATCGCGGCGATGGAGGACGCCATCGCCAAGGCGGCCCGCGCCCGCTACGGCAGCGAGACCGACGTGCATGCCGAGATCGACGCCAAGAAGGGCGAGTTGCGGCTGTCGCGCCACATGCTCGTGGTCGACCAGGTCGAGAACTCTGCCAACCAGATTTCCCTGAAGGACGCGCAGCGCGCCAATCCCGGCGCGCAGGTCGGCGACACCATCGCCGACACGCTGCCGCCGCTGGAATATGGCCGCATCGCCGCCCAGTCGGCCAAGCAGGTGATCGTGCAGAAGGTGCGCGAAGCCGAGCGCGACCGGCAGTATCAGGAATTCAAGGACCGCATCGGCGAGATCGTCAACGGCGTCGTCAAGCGCGTCGAATATGGCAGCGTCATCGTCGATCTGGGCCGCGGCGAAGCCATCGTGCGGCGTGACGAAATGCTGCCGCGCGAAGTGTTCCGCAACGGCGACCGCGTGCGCTCTTATATCTTCGACGTCCGCCGCGAAACCCGTGGGCCGCAGATCTTTCTCTCGCGCACCCATCCGCAGTTCATGGCGAAGCTGTTCGCGCAGGAAGTTCCCGAAATCTATGACGGCATCGTCGAGATCAAGGCGGTGGCCCGCGATCCGGGCTCGCGCGCGAAAATCGGCGTGATTTCACGCGATTCCTCGGTCGATCCGGTCGGCGCCTGCGTCGGTATGCGCGGTTCGCGTGTGCAGGCCGTGGTGAACGAACTGCAGGGCGAGAAGATCGACATCATTCCGTGGTCGCCGGACATCGCGACTTTTGTCGTCAACGCGCTGGCGCCCGCCGAAGTCGCAAAAGTTGTCATCGACGAAGACCGCGAACGCATTGAAGTGGTGGTGCCCGATACCCAGCTATCCCTTGCGATCGGCCGCCGCGGACAGAACGTGCGTCTTGCCTCGCAGCTCACCGGCTGGGACATCGACATTCTGACCGAGCAGGAAGAATCGGAGCGCCGTCAGGCCGACTTCGAGAACTCGACTCGCGTCTTCATGGAAGCCCTCAATGTCGACGAAGTCGTCGGCCAATTGCTGGCGTCGGAAGGTTTCGGTTCGGTCGAGGATCTGGCTCTGGTGGACCCGCGGGAACTCACCAGCATCGAGGGTTTCGACGAGGAAACCGCCAATGAGCTGCAAAGCCGTGCGCGCGAATATCTTGAACAGCTCGAGTCTGAACTCGAAGCGAAGCGAAAGGAACTGGGCGTGGAAGACGCTTTGACGACGGTACCGGGTGTGACCTCGAAGATGCTGGTGAAGTTCGGCGAGAACGACATCAAGACCGTCGAGGATCTGGCCGGCTGCGCCACCGACGATCTGGTCGGCTGGGTGGAACGCAAGGACGGCGAGACCACCAAGCACCCTGGCATTCTCGATCCCAACGAAGTTTCGCGCGAAGACGCCGAGGCCATGATCATGCAGGCGCGCGTCGTCGCCGGCTGGATCTCCGAGGCCGACCTTGCCAAGAAGTCCGAGGAGACCTCTCCCTCCGAAGACCATCCGGCCTGAACTGGTCAGAGAATGATGAAGCGGTTTTCGGACAACATCATGCTCGCTACGAGTGAAAGGACATGACCCGCGCATGCTTGCCATCGCTGATCCAGCAGATCTCGACCACGGGCCCCGGACAAAGTCCGGGACCGAGCGGATGTGCGCGGTCACGCGGCAAGTCGCAGGTATCGACGATCTGATCCGCTTCGTCGTCTCGCCCACGGGCGAGCCAATCCCGGATCTGAAGCGCAAGCTGCCCGGACGCGGTTTGTGGATCTCGCTGTCCCATGCCGCGGTGACGGAAGCCGCCCGGCGCAATGTTTTTGCGAAAAGCTTCAAGCGCGACATCAAGGTGCCGAAAACGCTCGCCGACGATGTCGAGCGGCTGATGGTCCGCAGCGTGGCCGAAGCCCTCGCCATGGCCGCGAAAGCCGGCCAGGTGGTGTCGGGATTTTCCAAGGTCGAAGGCGCGATCGAGGGGCGGCAGGCCACAGCCCTGATCCACGCCACCGACGGCGCTCCGGACGGAATCCGCAAGCTGAATGCCAGGCTGGCCGCCATGACGCGGGAAAACAGCGCAGAATCAGCGGATTTGCCCGTTGTCAGCGTCCTGACCACCGATGAATTGGATTTGGCACTTGGGCGGGCAAATGTGGTACATGCTGCCCTGCTCGCGGGCTCGGCAGGCAAGACCTTCCTCGCACGTTGCCAGACTCTCACCCGATTCCGGATGACGGGCGGCGGCGGCAGCGGCGAAACGGACAAGACGATTTAGGGCATTGCCGGCACGGCCGGCATGCGAGCAACGAATGAGATTGGGACTGTTGAATGGCTGATACGAAGAATCCTGGCGATAAGCCGCTGAGCGTCGGTACGAAGACTCTGTCGCTGAAACCGCGCACAGAGACCGGCGTCGTGCGCCAGAGTTTCAGTCACGGCCGCACCAAGCAGGTGCTGGTCGAGAAGAAAACCAAACGCCGTCTTGCCGGCGATCCCGCGCCCGCAGTTGAAGCGGCTCCCGCCGCGCCTGTCGCAGCGCCTGCGAAGGTTGCGCCGCGCCCCGTAGAGCCCCCGCGTCCGGTGGCCCGCAAGTCGGGCGTCGTGTTGCAGACCCTGACCGATGACGAGCAAAGCGCCCGCGCCAGCGCGCTGGCCGATGCACGCATTCGTGAAGAGGAAGAGCGCCGCGCCGCGGAAGCGGAAGCTGCGCGCCGCAACACCAAGGAATTCAAGGAACAGCAGGAGCGCGAAGCCGCCGAAGCCCGCAAGAAGGCCGAGGAAGAACGTCACCGCGCCGAGGAAGAAGCCAAGGCACGCGCCGAGCGCGAAGCCAATAAGCGCAGCGAAGCCGCCGCCAAGGCTGCCGCACCTGCCACTGCGAAAGCGCCAAGCGCGCCGGCGCGGCCTGCAGCCGTCGCGGCCGACGGTTCCGATGACGATGAAGCTCCCCGCATGGTGCGCCGTCCCGGCGGCGTCGCGCGGCCTGTGGTCGCGGCGAAGCCTACCGCGAAGCCCGCGCCTGCCAAGCAGCGCGGCCGTCTGACCATTTCCACCGCGTTGAACGCCGACGAAGTGCGCGAGCGTTCGATCGCCTCGTTCCGCCGCCGCACCCAGCGCCTCAAGGGCCACGCGTCCAACGAGCCGAAGGAAAAGCTGATCCGCGAAGTCACGATCCCAGAAGCCATCACGATTCAGGAACTCGCCAACCGCATGACCGAACGTGCGGTCGACGTGATCCGCCTGCTGATGAAGCAGGGCGCGATGCACAAGATCACCGACGTGATCGACGCCGATACCGCGCAACTGATCGCCGAGGAAATGGGCCACACCGTCAAGCGCGTCGCCGCGTCGGACGTTGAAGAAGGTCTGTTCGACGTCGCCGAAGATCATGCTTCCGACACGACACCGCGCCCGCCGGTCGTCACCGTGATGGGCCATGTCGATCACGGCAAGACCTCGCTGCTCGATGCGCTGCGCCACGCCAATGTCGTCAGCGGCGAAGCCGGCGGCATCACCCAGCACATTGGCGCTTATCAGGTCACCTCGCCGGAAAGCGGCAAGAAGATCACCTTCATCGACACCCCCGGCCACGCGGCGTTCACCGCGATGCGCGCACGCGGCGCCAAGGTCACCGACATCGTGATCCTGGTGGTCGCAGCGGACGACGGCGTCATGCCCCAGACCATCGAGGCGATCAATCACGCCAAGGCCGCAAAGGTTCCGATGATCGTGGCGATCAACAAGATCGACAAGCCGGATGCCAAGGCTGAGCGCGTGCGCACCGAACTGCTGCAGTATGAAGTGCAGGTCGAATCCTTCGGCGGCGACGTGGTCGATGTCGAAGTATCCGCCAAGAACAAGACCAACCTCGACAAGCTGCTGGAAATGATTGCGCTGCAGGCCGACCTGCTCGACCTGAAGACCAATCCGGATCGCCCGGCCGAAGGCACCGTGATTGAAGCCAAGCTCGATCGCGGCCGCGGTCCCGTGGCCACCGTGCTGGTTCAGCGCGGCACGCTGAAGGTCGGCGACATCATCGTGGCCGGCGCCGAAATGGGCCGTGTCCGCGCGCTGATCAACGATCAGGGCGAAACCGTGCACGAAGCCGGCCCCTCGGTGCCAGTCGAAGTGCTCGGTTTCAACGGTCCGCCGGAAGCCGGCGATCGCCTCGCCGTGGTCGAGAACGAAGCCCGTGCCCGTCAGGTCACGGATTATCGTGCCCATCAGAAGCGCGAGAAGACCGCGGCCTCAACCGGCATGCGCGGTTCGCTCGAGCAGATGATGAGCCAGCTCAAGACCACGGGCCGCAAGGACTTCCCGCTGATCATCAAGGCCGACGTGCAGGGTTCGCTCGAAGCCATCCTGGGTTCGCTGGAAAAGCTCGGCACCGACGAAGTCGCGGCGCGCATCCTTCATGCGGGCGTCGGCGGCATCTCGGAATCCGACGTAACGCTGGCGGAAGGTTTCAACGCGGCGATCATCGGCTTCAGCGTGCGCGCCAACAAGGAAGCGGCGGCACTCGCCAAGCGCAACGGCATCGAGATCCGCTACTACAACATCATCTACGATCTCGTGGATGACGTGAAGAAAGCGATGTCCGGCCTGCTCGCGCCGACACTGCGCGAAACCATGCTCGGCAACGCCCAGATCCTCGAAGTGTTCAACATTTCGAAGGTCGGCAAGATCGCGGGCTGCCGCGTCACCGACGGCAGCGTGGAACGCGGCGCCAATGTGCGCCTGATCCGCGACAACGTCGTCGTGCACGAAGGCAAGCTGTCGACGCTGAAGCGCTTCAAGGATGAAGTGAAGGAAGTCCAGTCCGGCCAGGAATGCGGTATGGCTTTCGAGAACTATCAGGACATGCGCGTCGGCGACGTTATCGAGTGTTATCGCGTGGAGACCATTCAGCGCTCCTTGTAAGTCCAAGTCTTACAGGCTCGCTTTTCCGTCTCCAGACTTAAGTCGTCGTGACCGGATTTGATCCGGCCATCCACGACTGAACTTCTACCTTTCAAGCTGCAAGTGGCCGGGGAAACCCGGCCACGACGATTTGATTTTTGGACAGGACAACCATGGCACCTCGCAAAAAGGACAGCGACCCGCGCGGCGGCAGTACCGGCGCGTCGCAACGCCAGTTGCGCGTCGGAGAAATCATCCGCCACGCGGTCGCGGACATTCTGGCACAAGGCGGCGTGCACGATCCGGCGCTCGAAGGGCACATCATCACAGTGCCGGAAGTGCGGATGTCGCCAGACCTGAAACTCGCGACCGTCTATGTGATGCCCCTCGGCGGACGCGGCCTTGCAGATGTCGTCGCGGCACTCGAGCGCAACAAGAAGTTTCTCCGCGGCGAAGTCGCGCATCGCGTTAACTTAAAATTCGCTCCTGATCTTCGCTTTCGCGTTGACGAACGATTCGACGAAGCAGAACGGATCGAGAAATTACTGAGAACACCTGCGGTTCAAAAAGACCTCAAGACAGATTCGGGCCAAGACTGATGAATGTGACGACTCCAGACAGCGTGATCGAACCGCAAATCGCCGATTCGAATGCGCCTGCCGAAAATAAATTTTCGAACGCTCCCGCGACGAGCGGCGCGAGGCACAACGATCCGCGCCATCAACAGGGCGGCAAGCAATCGCGCCAGGGCGGCCAGCAGAAACGTGACCGCCGCGACGTCCACGGCTGGGTCTGTCTCGACAAGCCAGTCGGCATGACCTCGACCCATGCGGTCGCCGTGCTCAAGCGCCTGTTCAATGCCAAGCGCGCGGGCCATGCCGGCACCCTCGATCCGTTGGCGTCCGGCGGACTGCCGATCGCACTCGGCGAAGCCACCAAGACGGTCCCCTTCGTGATGGATGGCCGCAAGCGCTACCGCTTCACAGTGTGCTGGGGCGAGGAACGCGACACCGACGACACCGAGGGCCGCGCCACCCAGACCAGCTCGGCCCGCCCGACGCCTGAGGCGATCCGGGCGCTGCTGCCGCAGTTCACCGGAACCATCGAACAGACGCCGCCGCAGTATTCCGCCATCAAGATCCAGGGCGAGCGGGCCTATGACCTCGCCCGCGACGGCGAAGTCGTGGCGCTGGCCCCCCGTCCGGTCGAGATTCACGAATTAACCCTTGTGGAACAATTGGATAACGATCGTTCAGTGTTCGAGGCCGAATGCGGCAAGGGAACCTACGTCCGGGCCCTGGCCCGCGATATGGGCCGGATTTTGGGCTGCTACGGCCATATTTGCGCGCTCCGGCGCACATTGTGCGGGCCGTTTACCGAAGCGGACATGATTCCGCTGGCAGATTTGGAGGCTTTGTGCGATAGAGCCGCGTCTGGCGAGGGCAGCCTCGCCGACGCGCTTTTGCCCGTTGAGACCGCGCTGGACGACATCCCGGCACTGGCCGTCACACGGGCTGATGCCGCAAGGCTCCACAGGGGCCAAGCGGTTTTGTTGCGCGGACGGGATGCGCCAATTTCAAACGGCACAGTCTATGTCACCGTCGGAGGAAGGCTTCTGGCCCTCGCCGAGATTGGCAATGGCGAACTCATCCCCAAGCGCGTGTTCAACCTGACCGGACTGACTGCCAGTCCCAGTCGCAAAGAAGGTGTTTGACGATGTCGATTGCCGCAGAACGCAAAGCGGAAGTCATCAAGAAGAATGCAACCAAGACCGGTGACACCGGTTCGCCTGAGGTTCAGGTCGCGATCCTGTCGGAACGCATTGCCAACCTCACGGAACACTTCAAGACCCACGGCAAGGACAACCATTCCCGCCGCGGCCTTTTGAAGCTGGTGTCCACGCGCCGTTCGCTTCTCGATTATGTGAAGCGGAAGGACGAGGCGCGCTACAAGTCGCTTCTCGAGAAGCACAACATTCGTCGCTAACAGATTCACGCGCGCATCGTTTTGCGCGCGTTTTCGCATGGTTCGTTTCGGGATTCCCGGCAAACTCACTATGCGGCGTGTCCAGCAGCAATCCGGCGGCTGGGCGAAAACGGGTTAGATGCCCGTACCATCGGAAGGATGGACGCCATTCGAAATATAAAGACCATGGCAGGATCGCCGGACGCTGATGCAATTGCATTGCAGTCAGCGTCTCGCAATCTTGCGCATGGTTTTTGTGTTTCAAGGCCCATGCTTTCGTGAACCCATGAAAGACATATCCAATGTTTAAATCTCATTCAGTCGAACTGGACTGGGGTGGGCGACCACTCAAGCTCGAGACCGGCAAGATCGCCCGTCAGGCCGATGGTGCCGTGATCGCGACTTACGGCGAGACCATCGTGCTCGCGACCGTCGTCGCCGCCAAGTCCGCCAAGGACGGCATCGACTTCCTGCCGCTCACTGTCGACTATCAGGAAAAGACCTATGCGGCCGGCCGCATTCCCGGCGGCTACTTCAAGCGCGAAGGCCGTCCGACCGAAAAGGAAACGCTGGTTTCCCGCCTGATCGACCGCCCGATCCGTCCGCTGTTCGCCGACGGCTGGCGCAACGAGACTCAGGTCATCGTCACCGTGCTGTCGCACGACATGGAAAACGATCCCGACATCCTGGCGCTGGTTGCGTCGTCGGCAGCGCTGACCATTTCCGGCGCGCCTTTCATGGGCCCGATCGGTGCAGCACGCGTCGGCTTCATCAACGATGAATACGTTCTCAACCCGACGCTCGATGAAATGGCTGACACCAATCTCGACCTCGTCGTCGCCGGCACCGCCGACGCCGTGCTGATGGTGGAATCGGAAGCCAAGGAACTGAACGAAGACGTCATGCTCGGCGCGGTGATGTTCGGTCATCGCCACTTCCAGCCGGTGATCAAGGCGATCATCGAACTGGCCGAGAAGGCCGCGAAGGAGCCGCGCGAGGTCAAGACCGACGACAACAGCGCGATCGACAAGGAAATGCGCGGCGTCGGCGAGGCCGAATTGCGCACGGCCTATGCGATTCCGATCAAGCAGGATCGCTACGCCGCGGTCGGCGCCGTGAAGAAGAAGGTCATGGACCACTTCTTCCCGGAGGGTCAGGAGCCGAAGTTCGACAAGCTGCGCGTCGCGGGCGTGTTCAAGGAGCTGGAAGCGAACGTGGTTCGCAACAACATCCTCGACACCGGCAAGCGCATCGACGGCCGCGATTCGAAGACGGTTCGCCCGATCATCGCCGAAGTCGGCGTGCTGCCCCGCGCCCATGGCTCGGCGCTGTTCACGCGTGGCGAAACCCAGGCGCTGGTGGTCACCACGCTCGGCACCGGCGAAGACGAGCAGTACATCGACTCGCTGTCGGGAACGTACAAGGAGCGCTTCCTGCTCCATTACAACTTCCCTCCCTACTCGGTCGGCGAAACTGGCCGTCTCGGCGGCACCAAGCGTCGCGAAATCGGCCACGGCAAGCTCGCCTGGCGCGCGCTGCATCCAGTGCTCCCGGCGGCGCACGAGTTCCCGTACACGCTGCGCGTCGTCTCGGAGATCACCGAGTCGAACGGCTCAAGCTCGATGGCTTCGGTCTGCGGCGCATCGCTGTCGCTGATGGACGCGGGCGTTCCGCTGAAGCGGCCGACCGCGGGTATCGCGATGGGCCTGATTCTCGAAGGTAAGCGCTTCGCGGTTCTGTCCGACATCCTCGGCGACGAGGATCATCTCGGCGACATGGACTTCAAGGTGGCGGGTACCGAAACCGGTATCACGTCGCTGCAGATGGACATCAAGATCGCCGGCATCACTGAAGAGATCATGAAGATCGCGCTCGCCCAGGCGAAGGACGGCCGCATTCACATCCTCGGCGAAATGGCGAAGGCGCTTACCAACGCCCGCGCCGAGCTCGGCGAACATGCGCCGCGCATCGAGGTGCTGCAGATCCCGACCGACAAGATCCGCGACGTGATCGGCACCGGCGGCAAGGTCATCCGCGAAATCGTCGAGAAGACCGGCGCCAAGATCAACATCGAGGACGACGGCACCGTGAAGGTGGCGTCGGCCAACGGCGAGTCCATCCGTGCCGCGATCAAGTGGATCAAGTCGATCACCTCCGATCCGGAAGTCGGCCAGATCTACGACGGCACCATCGTCAAGGTGATGGAGTTCGGCGCGTTCGTGAACTTCTTCGGACCGAAGGACGGTCTGGTTCACATCAGCCAGCTCGCCGCCAACCGCGTGCAGAAGACCTCCGACGTCGTCAAGGAAGGCGACAAGGTCAAGGTCAAGCTGCTCGGTCTGGACGATCGCGGCAAGGTTCGCCTGTCGATGAAGGTGGTCGATCAGGAAACCGGCGAAGACCTCGAGGCCAAGCAGAAGGCCGAAGGCGTCTCCGCGGCGGAATAAGCTTCAAAAAGCTGTGTTACGTAAGGGGCGGCATTTTGCCGCCCCTTTTTCTTGCCCGTTTTCATGGGCCGCTCAGTCTCTGGTGAAGCCTACTGAAACCGGTTACGGCACAATTGCGTATTTAGCGCGTTTGTTTCGACAAATTGACTTTGAGGCAGCCAAGCTCCAGCCGAAAATCAGCTGTCAGGTTCTGCGCTGCACCAGCCCTCAACTCCGGGAGAAATCCATGTCATCAATCTCGCGCCGTCGTCTCTTCCTTGCAGCCAGTAGCATCGTTGCCGCCGCAGCCGCGCCTCGCGCCCTCTTCGCGCAGGCCGCAGCGCCAGCACCTGCGGCAGCGCCTGCCACCGGCCCGTTCACGCTTCCCGCCCTCACCTACGCGACGAATGCGCTCGAGCCGCACATCGATGCCAGGACCATGGAAATCCATCACGACAAGCATCATGCGGCCTATGTCGCCAATATGAATAACGTCGCCAAGACCAATCCCCAGCTTGGCACCACGCCGATCGAAAACATCCTCGGCAACATCAACGCCCTCGATGACAGCATCAAGTTCACGGTGCGCAACAATCTCGGCGGACATGCCAACCACACCATGTTCTGGGAAATCATGGGCCCGAACGGCGGCAACCCAGAGGGCGAGGTTCTCGCTGCAATCACCAGCGATCTCGGCGGACTGGAAAAATTCCAGACCGACTTCAACGCCGCGGGTGGACGTCAATTCGGTTCGGGCTGGGTGTTCGTCACCGTCACGAAGGCCGGCAAGCTCGCCATCGAGACCCGCCCCAATCAGGACTCGCCCCTTATGGACGGCAAGCGCGTGCTGATGGGCAACGACGTCTGGGAGCACGCCTATTATCTGAATTACCAGAACCGCCGCCCCGACTATCTCAAGGCATGGTGGAACACAGTGAACTGGGCGAAGATTTCTGAGCGTTACGCGGCCGCCAAGGCCGGCACCCTCGGCGTGTAAATTCCAGAGCAAGTCGATTTCAAAGGAAGGGGCGGCTTTTTAGCCGCCCCTTTTTTTCAATCACGAAGCGATCATCTAGGGATGGTAGAATCGCCCGTGCTTTCAGGATGTATCTGCCCACCAGAGCACCTACGATCCACAGCGATTGGTGTTCTCCAGCGTCAGCGGACGCGTGTTTGGAACCGCATTGGCGAGGGCCCTCCGATCAGAATAGCTTATCGCAGCATAAAGAAAAATCGACTGGACCTGATGCTGGAATTCTTCCAAAATTCTGCTGGACCGGTTTTCGACCGCATCGCCGCCTACTGCGAAACGCGCCAGCGAGCGCATTCCAACGCTCACATTTGAGACGTGAGAGCACAATCAAGTCGCCGCAGGAAGCCGTAGCCATTTCCAATGGCGGGCGACGCATCAGACCACATCCGCGAACCAGAAATCACAGAATCATCGGAGAAGAACATGGACGCAAAAACTGACGACAAAGGTCCAGGCAAGTGCCCGGTCAATCATGGCGCAGGCGGCGGCACCCAGAACAGCGGCTGGTGGCCCAACCAACTGCGCATCGATCTGCTCAACCAGCATTCGTCCAAATCCGATCCGCTGGACCAGACCTTCAGCTACCGGAAAGAGTTCGAGAAGCTCGACTACGAGGCGCTGAAGAATGATCTGCGCAAGCTGATGACCGACTCGCAGGACTGGTGGCCGGCCGACTTCGGAAACTACGGTCCGCAATTCATTCGCATGTCATGGCACGCGGCGGGCACCTATCGCCTGTCGGACGGCCGTGGCGGCGGCGGACGCGGTCAGCAGCGCTTCGCTCCGCTCAATTCGTGGCCGGACAATGTCAACATTGACAAGTCGCGCCGCCTGCTGTGGCCGATCAAGCAGAAGTACGGCCAGAAGATTTCGTGGGCGGACCTCCTGATCCTCACCGGCAACGTGGCGCTGGAAACCATGGGCTTCCGCACTTTCGGTTTCGCCGGAGGCCGCGAGGATGTCTGGGAGCCGGATCTCGATGTGAACTGGGGTTCTGAGACCGAGTGGCTGAAGCATCGGACTCTCGACAAGTTGCCGGCGCCGCTCAGCGCCACGGAAATGGGCCTGATCTACGTGAACCCGGAAGGCCCCGGCGCCAACGGCGATCCCGTCTCCGCCGCCGCGTTCATTCGCGAAACCTTTGCCCGCATGGCGATGAACGACGAGGAAACCGTCGCGCTGATCGCCGGCGGCCACACCTTCGGCAAGACCCATGGCGCCGCGCCCGAGTCTCACAAGGGGCCGGCTCCTGAGGGTGCTGGTCTGGAGGAGCAGGGCCTGGGCTGGACCAGCAACTACGGCTCCGGCTTCGGCGCGGACGCGGTCGGCAGCGGCATCGAGGTCACCTGGACCCAGACGCCGGCGCAGTGGAGCAACTTCTTCTTCGAGAACCTGTTCAAGTACGAATGGGTACAGACCCGCAGCCCCGGCGGCGCTATCCAGTGGGAAGCCAAGGACGCCGAAGCTGTCATCCCTGACGCGCATGATCCGTCGAAGAAGCGCAAGCCGACCATGCTGACCACCGACCTCTCGCTGCGCCTCGATCCGGCCTACGAGAAGATCTCGCGCCGGTTCCTGGAAAATCCGCAGGCCTTTGCGGAATCCTTCGCCCGCGCCTGGTTCAAGCTGACCCATCGCGATCTCGGCCCGCGCTCGCGCTACCTCGGACCGGAAGTGCCGAAGGAAGTTCTGGTCTGGCAGGATCCGGTGCCTGCCGTGAATCATCCGTTGATCAATGATGCCGATGCCGCAGCACTCAAGGCGAAGATTCTGGCCGCGGGTCTGTCCGCATCCGAACTGGTCGCCGCAGCATGGGCTTCGGCCTCGACGTTCCGCGGCGGTGACAAGCGTGGCGGCGCCAATGGCGCGCGCGTTCGCCTTGCGCCGCAGAAGGACTGGGAAGCCAACGACCCGGCAAAACTCGCGAAGGTGATCGCGGCTCTTGAGGCGATTCACAAGGAGTTCAATGGCGCGAACTTCGGCGGCAAGCAGGTCTCTCTCGCGGACCTGATCGTCCTCGCCGGCAATGCCGGTGTCGAACAGGCAGCAAAGGCAGCCGGTCACACCGTGACCGTGCCGTTCACGCCCGGCCGCACCGACGCCGTGCAGGACCAGACCGACATCCATGCATTCTCCGTCATGGAGCCGCTTGCTGATGGCTTCCGCAACTATCAGAAGGCGGGAGCACCGGCGCTCGGCGAAGCCGCACTGATCGACAAGGCGCAATTGCTGACATTGACCGCGCCGGAAATGACCGTGCTGATCGGCGGCCTGCGCGCCATCAACATCAACACGGGCGGAGCCAAGCACGGCGTCCTCACCGACAAGCCGGGCACGCTGACCAACGACTTCTTCGTCAACCTGCTCGACATGAGCACGCAGTGGAAGTCGATCTCCGACGATCAGACGCTGTTCGAAGGACGCGACCGCAAGACCGGCGAGGTCAAGTGGACCGGCACGCGCGTCGATCTCGTGTTCGGCTCGAACTCGGTGCTGCGTGCGCTCGCCGAGGTCTACGCCAGCACCGACGCGAAAGAGAAGTTCGTAAAAGACTTCGTGAAAGCGTGGGCGAAGGTGATGGACGCTGACCGCTTCGATCTCGCGGACTAACCTAAACGCTGCAAGCGGCGGAATAAGCCATCCCGCCTGACGGCAAGACGAACAAAGCCCCCGCGATCGCATCGCGGGGGCTTTTCTATTAAATCGGCGTCGAGAGACAATCTTGCTATGAATTGGCTATAATATAGAAAAATCATGGAGGATTGAGGATGATGAAACTCTACTGGTCACCTCGCTCGCGTTCATTTTCGGCCCTGTGGCTGATGGAAGAAACCGGCCAGCCCTACGAACGTGTCCTGACCGACATCTCGACCGGCGCGCAAAAGACGCCCGAATATCTCGCGATCAACCCGATGGGCAAAGTGCCCGCGCTGAAGGACGGCGATGTGTCCATCGCGGAGGCGTCGGCGATCTGCGCCTATGTTGCGGATCGCTACCCTGAAGCGAAGCTGGCGCCGCCTATCGGCGACCCGCGCCGCGGAAAATATCTGCAGTGGCTGTTTTTCTCGCCGGGCTGCATCGAGCCGGCGATGATCCAGATCTTCACGAAGATCGAGGTCCCAACCTCCACCGCCGCCTGGGGCAGCGCGACGCAGGTCTTCGATGTTCTCGATGCTGCACTGGAAAAGGGCCCGTTCCTGCTCGGCGAGACATTCTCAGCCGCCGACATCATGATCGGCTCCGGACTCAATTTCGCGATCAAACTATTCAAGATGGTGCCGACGCGACCGTCATTCGACCGCTATATCGACGCCTGCTCGGCGCGGCCTGCCTTCCAGCGCGCAACGGTACTCGCGGCAGGGTAAAACTCGCGGTCTACACTCAGGCTTCGTCGGACGCCTTCAATGCATCCGGATGCGGCATCGAGATGATGTTGTAGCCGGAATCGACGAAGTGAATTTCGCCGGTCACGCCGCCGGACATGTCCGACAGCAGATAAAGCGCGGTACCGCCGAGTTCATCGAGCGTGACGCCGCGCCCCAGCGGCGAATGCTTCTGCTGAAATGCAAACATCGCGCGTGAATCGCCGATGCCCGAGCCAGCCAGCGTGCGCACGGGGCCAGCAGAAATCGCATTAACGCGAATGCCGTTGCGTCCGAAATCCGCTGCAAGATACCGCGTCGATGCTTCCAGCGCGGCCTTGGCCACACCCATGACGTTGTAATTCGGCATGACACGGGTCGAGCCGCCGAAGGTCAGCGTCACAATCGAGCCGCCGTTCGGCATCATCTCGGACGCGCGCTTGGCAACTTCGGTGAAGGAAAACACCGAGATCACCATGGTGCGCGAGAAATTCGCGCGCGTGGTGTCGGCATAGCGGCCCTTCAATTCGTTCTTGTCGGAGAAGCCGATGGCGTGGACCAGAAAATCGATCGAGCCCCATTTTTCCTTCATCGCGGCGAAGGTGGCATCGACGCTTGCAATGTCCTCGACATCACATGGCAGAATCAGCGGGGCATTCAACGATTCCGCGAGCGGCTTGACCCGCTTGCCGAGTGCGTCGCCCTGATAGGTGAAGGCAAGCTCCGCGCCTTGCGCATGCAAGGCTTTCGCGATGCCCCATGCAATCGAATGATCGTTGGCGACGCCCATGATCAGCCCGCGCTTGCCTTGCATCAATCCAGACATGTCAAAACCCGCTTTGCTCACTCAATATTTTCGTGAGGTTAAAATAATTACGCGTCGAGACGCTTGAATACCAGCGTCGCATTGGTGCCGCCGAAGCCGAAGGAATTCGACAACACCGTACCGACCTTTGCATTGTCGATGCGCTTGCGCACGATCGGCATGTCGGCAAACACCGGATCGAGTTCCTGAATGTTGGCGCTCTCGCAGATGAAACCGTTATTCATCATCAGCAGCGAATAAATCGCTTCCTGCACACCGGTCGCGCCGAGCGAATGCCCGGTCAACGATTTCGTTGCGGAAATTGGCGGGCACTTCTCGCCTGCACCAAACACGCTGCGGATGGCGTTGATTTCCGGCGGATCGCCCGCCGGCGTCGATGTGGCGTGCGGGTTGATGTAATCGACCTTGGTGTTGACGGTGGCAAGCGCCATCCGCATGCAGCGCTCCGCGCCCTCGCCCGAGGGCGCGACCATGTCGTAACCATCCGAAGTCGCGCCATAGCCGACGATCTCGCCGTAAATCCGCGCACCGCGAGCCTTGGCGTGTTCAAGCTCTTCCAGCACGACAACACCTGCGCCGCCGGCAATCACAAAACCGTCGCGATTGATGTCGTAAGCGCGCGACGCGGTGGACGGCGTATCGTTGTATTTCGAGGACATCGCGCCCATGGCGTCGAACAGCACGGACAGCGACCAGTCGAGCTCTTCGCAGCCACCGGCGAAGATGATGTCCTGCTTGCCGATCTGAATGGTCTCGTAGGCGTTGCCGATGCAGTGGTTCGAGGTCGCGCAAGCCGACGAGATCGAATAGTTCACGCCCTTGATCTTGAACCAGGTGGCGAGCGTCGCGGAAGCCGTCGACGACATGGCCTTTGGAACAGCGAACGGGCCGACGCGCTTCGGACCCTTGGTGCGCGTCGTATCGGCAGCCTCCACAATGGTGCGCGCCGACGGACCGCCCGACCCCATGATAATGCCGGTGCGGATGTTCGAAACGTCCGACGGCTCAAGTCCGGAGTCCTGAATGGCTTGCTCCATCGCAACATGATTCCATGCAGCGCCCTCAGCAAGAAACCGCATCGCGCGGCGATCGATGACTCCCGATGGATCAAGACTCGGCGCGCCGTGAACCTGCGAACGGAAACCGAGCTTGGCGTAGTCTTCGGCCCGCGAGATTCCCGGCTTGGCGTCGTAGAGACTCGCAAGCACTTCCTGAGTGTTGTTTCCGATGGACGAGACAATACCCATCCCCGTGATGACAACCCGCCTCATGATTTCTCGCCCTTGTATTGTTGCGCTTGGAAGTCCGCGCCCTTGATTGCCCAAATGCCGGTCTTGAATGCCGGCAACTCCGAAGCCGCGATTCCTCGCGGGCTCAACAATCCTGCATCACGTTCCCGGCTGCAATGCGGCATCTCGCGGGAGCAAGCCAACTTTCAAATCCTTGGCGCGATAGAAAATCTCGCCATCGGCCGAAAGCGTGCCGTCGGCAATGCCGAGCCAGAGCTTCGAACGCATCACACGCTTGATGTCGATAGTGTACACGACCTTGGTGACATGCGGCAGAACCTGACCGGCGAACTTGAGTTCGCTCAGGCCTAACGCGCGACCGCGGCCGAGGCCGCCGGACCAGCCGAGGAAAAAGCCGACCATTTGCCACAACGCGTCAAGGCCAAGGCAGCCCGGCATCACCGGATCGCCCTTGAAATGGCAGCCGAAAAACCAGAGGTCCGGTTTGACATCGAGTTCGGCGCGAATCAGGCCCCTGCCATGCTCGCCGCCTGTCTCGGTGATTTCCGTGATCCGGTCGAACATCAGCATCGGCGGCAGCGGCAGCTGGGCGTTGCCCGCTCCGAACAGCTCGCCCCGGCCACAGGCCAAAAGCTCTTCATAGGAATAGCTGTTCCGGCGGTCTTTCATCTGGATCCCTTATTTTGGCATGCCGGTCCTGCGGCGGCTCGCCGGTCCTCTATCATAGGCTTACCGAGGGTCAAAATGGCCGGTAACGCCCCGATTCGGGGCCGTTTTTAACCTAAAGTGCGGCCTGCCAGTTGCGAAAAACTTGCATGTAACTGCATCCTTATCCTATACTGCCCTGCAACGGGCCCTTGAATGAGGGCAGGCGCGCGCTGCCATATCGGGTCTCTGCGATATGGGTCTATGCTGCCGCGTCTGTGACACCCCCTGCGTATGAGTGATCTGATGAATGACGTTGTGACCACTGAGAATAAGCACGATGAGCCGCATGGCCACCACGGTCATGCGCCGGCGCTCACCGGATGCCCGTGGCATGACGTCAACGAAATGCTGCAGTCGGTAGGCCTGCGCCCGACGCGTCAGCGCATGGCGCTGGGCTGGCTGCTGTTCGGCAAGGGTGGACGCCACCTGACCGCCGAAATGCTCTACGAGGAAGCGACCCACGCCAAGGTGCCGGTGTCGCTCGCCACCGTCTACAACACGCTCAACCAGCTCACCGAAGCCGGCCTGCTGCGTCAGGTCAGCGTCGACGGCACCAAGACCTATTTCGACACCAACACCAGCGCGCACCATCACTTCTACATGGAAGGCAACCACGAGCTGGTCGATATTCCCGACCCCAATCTCGTGCTGCAGAAGATGCCTGATGTGCCGGAAGGCTACGAGATCAGCCGCATCGACATGGTCGTGCGTCTGCGCAAGAAGCGCTGAAGACTTCGGATTTTCTGAATTTTAGATCGTAACGGCTGGGCTTGTCCCGGCCGTTTGCATTTGGGCCGTAGGCCGCGCGAAATGCGCAACCCGGAGGCGTCAGTTCACCTTCTCGTCGGCATAAACGCCCCAGAGACGCTGCTGCTCGATCCAGCCGTCGAAACCGTTGCCGGCGACGCGGCACCAGCCGTCGTTGCAGCGCTTGACCGTCACGACCACGCCGGCCTGAAGCTTCGCCGCAACGGCGCTGCTTGCATCGGCGCTGTCATAGATCGGCGCGAGGTCGTCCTTCTTCTTCATGGTGACCACTGCAGTGCGCCTGCCCGACAGCAGCGAGTGATAGACCCAGCCCTCCGCGCCTTCCGAATCACGCACACGCCGCCAGTTCTCGAACTCCGCAGTAATTTCGACCGGCAATCCGGAGCGGGTGTAAATCCAGGTCACGTCCTGATCCTTGGTGGGGCCGGCGCGGACATTGACGTGATCGGATTTCAGGCTGACGTAACGCGGCACCGGCAATCCGCTGGACGCGACCACGATCTCCTTCGCGGCAAGACCTACGCCACACGACGCGAGCCAGCCGACGCAGGCCGCTGCAAGCAAAACGAAATTTCTGACAAACCCCATCTTATCGTCCTTCGTGCGTCCCCAACGCCACTACCACCACCCGGACACCGCTCCTTTGGGAACCCTTGAAGGCCCGCAAAACCCCTTGGGTTCTCCCGGCGTCCTCCTGGGGTTCTTGTCTTGGCGCGGCCTTCTGCTAGAGAGGGACCACAGGCCAAGCACCTGAAAAGCTGCGGAAAGCTCACTGAACCGGCAACGAATTCCTACATTCGAACAGGCCGGTTAATGTGGACTGAACGGCCGGGCAAAAGCGGCGCTGCAAAGTGAAGCGAGCGTCGAATACGGACACCAGGGGGCCTCTGAGAGAATGAATCCGGGTAAGAAAAAGCCTCTGGTGGTGGTCACGCGAAAGCTGCCCGACAGCACCGAAACGCGCATGCGCGAGCTTTTCGACACCCGCCTCAATCTCGACGATACGCCGATGACACCGGACCAACTCGCCGAAGCGATTCGCACCGCCGATATTCTGGTGCCGACGGTATCCGACGAGATCACCGCCGAACTGCTCAGCCAGCCGGACATCCGCCTCAAGCTGATTGCGAATTTCGGCAACGGCGTCGACAACATCGATGTGGCTGCGGCGATTGCGCGCGGCATCATGGTCACCAACACGCCGAAAGTTCTGACTGAAGACACCGCCGACATGACCATGGCGCTGCTTCTCGCCGTGCCGCGCCGCCTGATCGAAGGCTCGTCGATCCTGACCGAAGGCAAGGACTGGCCCGGCTGGTCGCCGACCTGGATGCTCGGCCATCGCATCGGCGGCAAGCGCCTCGGCATCATCGGCATGGGCCGCATCGGTCAGGCGCTGGCGCGCCGCGCTCACGCCTTCGGGCTGCAGATCCACTATCACAACCGCCGCCCGGTCGCGCCGCAGATCGAGGAAGAGTTGGGCGCGACCTATTGGGACAGCCTCGACCAGATGCTGGCGCGCATGGACTTCATCTCGGTGAACTGTCCGCATACGCCGGCCACGTTCCACCTGCTGTCGGCGCGGCGGCTGAAGCTCATTCGTAAAGACGCCTACGTCATCAACACCGCACGCGGCGAGGTGATCGACGAAGCGACGCTGACCAAACTGATCGAGGACGGCGAGATCGCCGGCGCCGCGCTCGACGTGTTCGAGAACGAGCCTGCGGTGAATCCAAAACTGGTGCGACTCGCCAAAGCGGGCAAGGTCGTGCTGCTGCCGCATATGGGCTCGGCCACCATCGAGGGCCGTGTCGAGATGGGCGAGAAGGTGATGATCAACATCCGCACCTTCCTCGATGGCCACAAGCCGCCGGACCGCGTGCTGCCCGGCGTGGTGTAGCTTCGGCACGGCGAGCACAAACTCAGCCTATTTATGCGCCGACAGATCCATAATCGTCGGCTTGTCACCGTTCAAAGGATTTGACGGGTCGCGCGCATAGCGCAGCGTCTCGAACCGCATGGCGCGGGCATCGATCATCACCAGACGCCCCACAAGACTCTCACCGAAGCCGACGATTTCACGGATCGCTTCCAGCGCCATCATCGAACCCAGCACGCCGGCCAATGCGCCGAGTACACCGGCCTCCTCGCAGGTCGGCGTGGTGCCAGGCGGCGGCGCCTCCGGAAACAGGCAGCGATAGGTCGGGTTTCTGTTTCCGCTTGCATCGGTCCCGTGCGCGCGGATCGTGGTCAGCGAGGCATCGAACACACCGAGCGCACCGGCGATCAGGGTCTTCTTTGCGAGATAGCACGCATCAGAGACAAGATAGCGCGTGGCGAAATTGTCAGAGCCATCAACAACCACGTCATAGTTTTCGATGATATCCAACGCGTTGGCCGCGTTGAGCCTCACCGCATGAGTGCGCAACGTGACATGAGGATTCAGCGCCAAAATCCTGTCTGCGGCACTGTCGACTTTGGCGCGGCCGACATCCGGCGTCGCGTGAATGATCTGGCGCTGCAGATTGGACAAGGAAACAATATCGTCATCGACCACACCGAGCGTGCCGATGCCCGCCGCCGCCAGATACATCAGCGATGGCGCGCCGAGCCCTCCCGCGCCGATCACCAGCACCCGCGCGGCTTTCAGCGCAGCCTGGCCGGGACCGCCGACCTCGCGCAGCACGATATGGCGCGCGTAGCGCTCCAGTTCTTCGGACGTCAACATTCCAGTGTCATCACTCTCGCGTCAGGTATTTTTGCCCGCATATCGAACCGACGCGTCGTTGTCGCGGACAAACTAACGTCATTCTGGAGCATGGTCTTGTCCGAAAACCGGTACCCACTTTTCGGGATCATGCTCTATGCTTAAGTGCGCTTATTACCAGCTATGAGACCAATCATGAAATTGCCGCTTGCCACTGCCGCGATGATGGCGGCCCTGCTCGGCGCCGCAGCCGCGCAGACCCCGCCTGCCAAGCAGGCGCCGCAAGCCAAACAGGCGCCGTCGGCCATCAAGCCGAAACCTGTCGCCACTGTGCCGATCCGTCCCGCGACCCAGACCCCGGCCGACACGGCGAACGCCATGGCGCAGGCGGAGCGGCTTGCGATCCAGTCAGATCTGGCCTGGGTCAGCCTCTACAACGGCGCCATCAACGGCGAGGTCAGCGAGCGGATGGTCTTCGCCATCAAGGCGTTCCAGAAGGACCACGGCGGCAAAGAAACCGGGGTGCTGAACCCGCAGGAGCGCGGCGTGCTCACCGCGGAGGCGAAAAAGCTACAGGACAATGTCGGCTGGAAGATCGTCAGCGACGCCACCAGCGGCGCGCGCGTCGGTCTGCCGACCAAGTTGGTGCCGCTGATCGTCAGTGACGTGAATGGCACGAAATGGTCGTCCGCCACCGGCACCATCCAGATCGAGTTCGCGCGCCGCAAGGAAGCTGGCGCTACCACCGCGAACGTCGCCGACAAGGAAAAGAAGCTCAACGCGCGCAAGACCGACTACAGCGTGGTGAAACCGGATTTCTTCGTGCTGTCGGGATTACAGGGCCTGAAGAAATTCTACATCCGCGGCCAGACCCGCGACGATGAAGTCCGCGTCCTCACCATCATGTACGATCAGGCCACCGAAGGCACCATGATCCCGGTGACGGTGGCGATGTCGAGCGCATACAATCCGTTTCCCGGCAACGGTGTCGCGCAGGTCAGCCCGCCGCCGCGCAAGAAGGTCGAATATTCCACCGGCATCGTCGCCAGCGCGGACGGCGCGATCATTGCCGATCGTCAGGCCACCGACGGTTGCATGACCATCGCTGTGCCGGGCTATGGGAATGCGACCCGCATCGCCGATGACGAGGCGCGCGAACTGGCGCTGCTGCGCATCTACGGCGCAAACGGATTGAAGCCGCTGGCGATGTCCGGCAATGGCGCGACGAAATCCAATGTCAGCGTCATCGGCATTACCGATCCGCAGAACCAGGGCGGACGCAATACCGTGACCAGCATCGCCGCCGTTGCCGCGCCCGCGGGCACCGATGTGACGCTGTCGCCGGAGCCGGTGATCGGCTTCTCCGGCGCGGCAGCGATCGATGGCGACGGAAAATTCGCAGGCCTTGCGCGGCTCAAGCCCGCGGTCGTGGCGGGACCAACGGGCATACCGCTGCCGTCGCAGGCGTTACTTGTTTCTGCGGATTCAGTGCGCGAGTTTTTGAAGGCGAAGGGCGTGACGGTTGCGTCGGGTGTGTCTGATGCAAAATCATCAGTGCTGCGGCTGGTGTGTGTGAGGAAGTAGTGCGGCCGCCGGCCATCGTCGGCGGGACAGGTGTGATTGCATTGCCATCAACCGCATTTTCAGCGAACAAAGGAGCAGGCACAGGTTCGTCACCGTCCCGCCTTATGCGCCGGAGTCCGTCACCATCTCGCCATTTCGTCCGCGCGGTGATTCCGGCCGGCGCGAAGCCCGAGACTGGCGGCCAGTGGACCCCCGAGCGTTGTTATTTCTGGCAACTTGAACACCAGAATGTGGATCGCCCGTTCTGCGTGAATCGCTTCACTGTGCCTTTGCACTTCGGTGTCTTGCAGGGTTTGCCTTCGCGGTCATAGACCAGAAACGAATGCTGGAAATATCCCAGTTCGCCATCGGTCTGGCGATGATCGCGCAGCGACGAGCCACCCGCTTTGATTGCCGCGTTCAGCACCGTGTGAATTGAATTCACCAGACGCTTTGCATGATCAGTCGGCGCATCTTTGCGATCGGCCAGCGTTGAGGCCTGCCGCTTCGGCGAGAGATGCGAGCGAAACAACGCTTCGCAGACGTAGATATTGCCAAGGCCTGCCACGACGCGCTGATCAAGCAGCGCCGCCTTCAGCGACGTCTTCTTTCCAGCGCAGGCCTGCGCCAGCATCGCTGCGTCGAATTCATTGCCGAGAGGCTCGGGTCCGAGACCACGCAGCAAGGGCTCCGCTTCGATCTCCGCGCGCGGAATGATCTTCATATAACCGAAACGCCGCGGATCATTGAACGAGATCATCGCGCCCGAGGCCATGTGAAACACCACGTGGTCATGGGCGCGGTTCTCGCTGCGCGGATAGTGAAACTCGCCTGGCGTGCTCTCGCCTTCAGGGAGTTCGACACGGAACGAACCTGACATGCCGAGATGCATCAGCAACACATCGCCGCTATCGAGATCGGCCATCAGATATTTTGCGCGGCGACCGAGTCCCGTCACAACGTGACCTTCAAGCCGCGCGACAAAGTCCTTCTGGAAGGGGAAGCGCAAATCGCCGCGCCGGGCCTCGAGGCGCGCGATGCGCTGGCCTTCCATCACCGGTTGCAGGCCGCGGCGGACAGTTTCGACCTCTGGTAATTCAGGCATCGGCTACACTCACGCCGAGACCTTATCGGCTTCGCTGAAGATGATGTGATTGGAGAATGGATCGTACACCGTCATGGTGGTGGCGCCCCAGGGTTGTTTCTCGAGACCCGGACGCATGTAATTGTAACCTTTCGCCGCTAGTTCGGCGTGGTACTCGGCAACGCCCACCATATCGACGGTGATGTGAACACCGGGCGAACCGTCGCCATGGTGTTCACTCAAATAAAGCTGTATCCCGTCCCGTGAGATACCCATAAACAGCGGCAGTGACGGCTCGAAGCGATGCTCAAAATCGACCTTGAAGCCGAGATAATCGATGTAGAACTCGCGCGCCTTGCGGATGTCGAACATTCGCAGGGTGGGAATGACTCGGCTGAACTCGATCGGCATCGGCAACCCCGCAGGCGATTTGCGCATTAACCTTGACGCCATGCGGTGTCGGATACGCGCTTTCCGACAGGGTATGTAGCGCGCCGCCGCGCAGCAGGCTATGGTCCCGTCGCAAAAAGCCGCCTGGATTGGATGAGCATGGAACGGCCTGACGGAACGACGCATTTCGGCTTCCGCGATGTGGAGCTTGGTGAGAAGCAGACGCTGGTGAACGATGTGTTTCACAGCGTGGCGAGGCGCTACGACCTGATGAACGACCTGATGTCAGGCGGCATGCACCGGCTCTGGAAAGAAGCGATGATCAATGCGCTGAACCCGCCGCGCACCGACGCGCCGTTCGCACTGCTCGACGTGGCCGGCGGCACCGGCGACATCTCCTTTCGCGCCGCCAAAGCATCTGGCATCGAATTTCACGCCACCGTCTGCGACATCAACGGCGAGATGCTGGCCGTTGGCCGCGAGCGCGCCATTGCGCAACATCTCGATCATCAGGTCTCGTTCGTCGAAGGCAATGCCGAATCCCTCGCCTTCCCGGGCAAGAGTTTTGACGCCTACACCATCGCGTTCGGAATCCGCAACGTGCCGCGCATTCCCCTCGCGCTGAGCGAAGCTTATCGCGTGCTGAAGCCCGGCTCGCGTTTTCTGTGTCTTGAATTTTCTACCGTCGATGTTCCGGGCCTCGACAGGATTTACGATCTGTTTTCATTCAACGTGATCCCGCAACTGGGGCGCGCGGTGACCGGCGACGCCGAATCCTACCGCTACCTCGTCGAATCGATCCGGCAGTTTCCAAAGCCCAACGCCTTCGCCGACATGATCCGCGAAGCTGGCTTCTCGCGCGTCAAATACGACGTGATGTCTGGCGGCATCGTCGCGCTGCATTCTGGCTGGCGTTTGTGATTTCTGCTCTCACTCATACCCTGAGACTTGCCCGCGCGGGTTACGTGTTCGCGCGCGAAGGCGTGTTCGGCTTTGCCGATCCATCCACGCTGCCGCCGCAAGCGGTGCTGCCAGTCCGGATTGCGCGGCTGATCGAACGGCGCGGTGCCGCCACAAGCGGGCGGCTATCCCGCGCGCTAACACGGCTCGGTCCGACTTACGTCAAGCTCGGCCAATTCCTCGCCACGCGGCCCGACGTGGTCGGCATCACGATGGCGCGCGATCTCGAGAACCTTCAGGACCGCCTGCCGCCGTTTCCGCAAACCGAGGCCGAAGCCGTGATTGTTACGGCATTCGACAAGCCTGTGGCACAGGTGTTTGCAAGCTTCGGCGAATCCGTCGCCGCCGCTTCTATCGCGCAGGTACATCGCGCCGAGGTGGAGAAGGACGGCGTCCGCAAGACGGTCGCGGTGAAGGTACTACGCCCCAAAGTTGGCGGCCGGTTCCGTCATGATCTCAGCGATTTCATGTTCGCCGCGCGCAAGATGGAGGCGGTCTCCGCCGAAGCGCGCCGGCTGCGTCCGGTCGAAATCGTCGACACCCTGGCGCGTTCGGTGGCGATGGAAATGGATCTGCGGCTGGAAGCCGCCGCGCTCTCCGAGATGGCGGAGAACACCCGCGACGACCATGACTTCCGCGTGCCATCGGTGGATTGGGACCGCACCAGCCACCACGTGCTGACGATGGAATGGATCGACGGCATCGCACTGAACGATCGCGCCAAGCTCGAGGCTGCGCAGATCGACCTGCCGGATCTCGGCCGCAAGGTGATCCAGAATTTCCTGCGGCATGCGTTGCGCGACGGCTTCTTCCACGCCGACATGCATCCAGGCAATCTGTTCGTCGACGACACCGGCCGACTGGTCGCGGTGGACTTCGGCATCATGGGACGGCTCGGCCTCAAGGAGCGCCGCTTCCTCGCAGAAATCCTTTTGGGCTTCATCACCCGCAACTATCGCCGCGTCGCCGAAGTGCATTTCGAGGCGGGCTATGTGCCCGCGCATCATTCGGTGGAGAATTTCGCGCAGGCCATCCGCGCGATCGGCGAACCGATTCACAACCGCGCCGCAGATGAAATCTCGATGGCGAAACTGCTGTCGCTGCTGCTCGAAGTGACCGGCCTGTTCGATATGCGCACGCGGCCTGAGCTGATCATGCTGCAGAAGACCATGGTGGTGGTGGAAGGCGTGGCGCGGGGCTTCGACCCCAAGCTCGACATCTGGACCACCGCCGATCCCGTGGTGCGCGAATGGATCGCGCGCAATCTCGGGCCGCTCGGCCAGATCGAGGGCGTGGTGCACGGCGCGAGCGACCTCGGCAAGGTGCTGGCCGGGCTGCCGGCGATTGCCGCGCGGTCGGTCGCCGTGCTGAACCAGTTCGACCAGATGACTCGCGACGGGCTGGTGCTGTCGCCCGAGACCGTCGCAGCCATCGGCAAGGCCGAGGCCAAGCGCAACCGCTGGCAGACGGCGGCGCTGTGGGTGATCGCGCTGACGTTTATCGGGATCCTCTGGTCCATCCGCTGAGTTGATAGCATTGCTGTCATGATTTGATTGCAATGCAATCATTTGCTATAAATGGCTCCTTCGGGAGCATGTTATGGCCAGTCTGACCGTCCGGAAACTCGACGAAGCCCTCAAAGCCAGTCTCCGCTTGCGCGCCGCCCAAAACGGCCGCTCGGTCGAGGATGAGGTGCGGGTGATTTTACGCGAAGCCGCCGAAGCTCAGGCGGCAGCTAAAATCCCGTCCGGGAAAAACGCCGCACCTCAGCCGCACCGGACCCGCACCCATGCCGCAACCGACCTGCCTCGGGTGACGCTGATCATCGGCGGCGGCATCGCGGCCTACAAGGCGCTCGATCTGATCCGCCGCCTCAAGGATCGCGGCATCCATGTCCGCTGTGTGATGACGCGCGCCGCGCAGCAGTTCGTCACACCGCTCACCGCCGGCGCGCTGGCGGATGAGCGTTGCTACACGGACCTGTTCGACGCCCAGAGCGAGTTCGATGCCGGGCACATCCGCCTCGCCCGCGACACCGACCTGATCGTGGTCGCGCCAGCCACCGCCGACCTGATGGCGAAAATGGCGCAGGGCCACGCCGACGACCTCGCCACCGCCGTCCTGCTCGCCACCAATCGCCCGGTGCTGGTCGCGCCCGCCATGAACCCGCTGATGTGGGCTAACGCCGCCACCAAACGCAACGTGGCGCAGCTCACACGCGACGGCGTCACCTTCATCGGCCCGAATTCCGGCGAGATGGCCGAGGCCAACGAGGCTGGGGTCGGCCGCATGTCCGAACCGCTCGAAATTGCCGCTGCCGCCGACACCATGTTGCGCCCGCCGCGGGCGCGGCCTCTCGCGGGCAAAAAGATTCTCATCACCGCAGGCCCGACCCACGAGCCGATCGACCCGGTGCGCTACATCGCCAACCGCTCGTCCGGTAAACAGGGTTTTGCAATCGCCGCATCCGCCGCAGACGCCGGAGCCGACGTGACGCTCGTTTCAGGTCCCGTCGACCTCGACGATCCCGCTGGCGTCCGCGTCGTCCGTGTAGAGTCCGCGCGTGACATGCTGGCCCAGGTAGAGCACATGCTGCCGGTGGATATCGCGATCTTCGCCGCTGCCGTGGCCGACTGGCGCGTCGCCAATGCGGGCGACCAGAAGATCAAGAAGACCGCAGCGGGCATGCCGCAGCTAGCGCTCGTGGAGAACCCCGACATTTTGGCGACGGTGTCGAAACTCAAGCAAAACCGGCCGCAACTCGTGATCGGTTTCGCTGCCGAAACCCAGAACTTGATTGAAAACGCCACCGCGAAACTCAAGCGCAAGGGCTGCGACTGGATTGTCGCCAACGATGTGTCGCCTGCGTCCGGCGTGATGGGCGGCGACCGCAACACTGTCCACGTTCTCACACTGGATAAAACCGATGTCGCGGTTGATTCCTGGCCGGTGATGACGAAAGAGGAAGTCGCCGACGCGCTGGTGACGAAGATCGCCGAGACCATGGCATGATCCCGAAAAGTGGGAACCGATTTTCGGAAAAGATCATGCCTAAAGACAAACCTTCAGGACAGCAACCCACATGACTTTGAGCATCACCGTCGAGATCCAGCGCCTTCCCCACGCCGATGGTCTCGCGTTGCCGGCCTATCAGAGCGCCCATGCCGCAGGTCTCGATCTCCTGGCGGCGGTTCCCGAGGACAAGCCGCTAACGATGCGGCCCGGCCAACGCGCCTTGGTGCCGACCGGGCTGATGATCGCAGTGCCGCCAGGGCATGAGGCGCAGGTCCGGCCGCGCTCGGGCCTCGCGCTGAAGCACGGCGTCACCGTGCTCAATTCGCCAGGCACCGTGGACGCGGACTATCGCGGCGAAGTTTCAGTGCTTTTGATCAATCACGGCGAGGAACCGTTCACGATCCGGCGCGGCGAGCGCATCGCCCAGCTTGTCTTCGCCGCCGTGACGCAGGCAAATCTGGTGGTCGTCGCATCGCTTCCGTCCACGGATCGCGGCAGCGGCGGGTTTGGTTCCACCGGGAGGTAGATCGATCCTCGCTGAGGGTCGAATCGCACCGCACAATCGCTCACGCTGTCATTATTTTGCAGCACGATTCACGTTCACGGTCTGGACTCTTACCCGGCGACTCCTCTTGAGGATATTGTCGTTCGATTCGTGTGAGCGGCGGTTGGGATAGATCATGTCGGGCGTGATCGGGGGGATGCGGCGGACCTTGCTGTCGTGCACTTCGATTGTGCGCGGAGGCGCGATCGGCCTTGGTAAATTCCTTGGCGCGTCGGCCCTGTTTGGCGTCGCGCCCGCTTTTGCACGCGACGGTTTCCTCAGCGACGCACTCTCTCTCGCAGCAGGTTTCGACCGGCAGGAAATTGCGGCGCTGAGCGTCGCGGCGGCCGTGCTCGGCTTCTCGGTGGTCGCGGCCATCCTGCTGATGCGCACACGCCTGCGCGCGGCACGCATCGAAGCCCGTCTGCTCTCGGACAATCAGGCCCTGCAACTCGAAGCCGACCGATTTCGCGCGCTGCTGTTCGCCGAGCCGCAGGTCCTGATTTCATGGGCGGCGGGAGAAGATCGCCCCGACATCAGCGGCGACGTCTCGCTCCTGATGCCGAACGGTTCAGACCAGTACAGCCCACAACGCGTGCTCGCCTTCGGAAGCTGGCTGCTTCCCGAACAGGCGCTCGCGATGGATCACGCCGTCGACAAGTTGCGCGAGGCGGGCGAAGGATTTCTGCTCAATCTCTCCACGGCTGCGGGCCGCTCCATTGAGGCGATGGGCCGCGCCATCGGAGGACAGGCGATTGTCCGGATTCGCGAACTCTCCGGCGTGCGGATGGAGTTCGCCGAACTCAACATCCGGCACAATCGGCTGCTGGAGGAAACCGGAGCGCTTCGCGCCTTCGCCGCCGCCGTTCCATTGCCGGTGTGGGCACGGCGCAGCAACGGCACACTCAGTTTCACCAATGCGGCCTATGCGCAGGCTGTCGATGCCCGTTCCGTGGCGGATGCCATCGAGCGCAATCTCGAACTGCTCGACCATGACGATCGCGGCCACATGGCGCATGCATTGGCCGACAGCAATGTCTTCGAGGCGCGCGTCCCCATCGTGACCGGCGGCCAGCGCCGCATCTTCGACATTCATGCGCTCAACGTACCCGGCGGCAGCGCCGGGATCGCCGTCGACGCGACCGAGGCCGCAAACCTGCGCGCCGCGCTGGAGCGGATGGCCGAGGCGCACCGCCGCATGCTCGATCAGCTCTCGTCTGGCGTCGCGGTGTTCGACGCATCGCGGCGGCTGACATTCTACAACGATTCCTATCGCCGGCTCTGGGATTTCGATCGCGCGTTTCTCGACGACAACCCAGATGACTCCAGCGTACTCGACAAGCTTCGCGTCGCACGCAAAATCCCCGAGCAGCCCGATTTCCGTGTCTGGAAAAACAAGCTGTTCGAGGCCTACCGCGCCATCGAGCCCGCGAAAGACACATGGTATCTGCCGGACGGCCGTGCGCTCAGCGTCGTCACCACACCCAACCCGGAAGGCGGTGTCACCTATCTTTTCGACGACGTCACCGAAAGCCTGAAGCTGGCGCGGCAGAACGACGGCTTGATCCGCGTTCAGCGCGAGACGCTGGACAACCTGGCGGAAGCCGTCGCCGTGTTCGGCAGCAACGGCCGCGCGCAATTGTTCAACCCGCCGTTTGCGCGGATGTGGAAGCTGTCACCCGAGGCGCTGGCGCAACAACCGCATATCGAAGCCATCGAACAATGGTGCAGACCGCTGTTCGACGATGACGCAACCTGGCGAACGCTGCGCGCCGCGATCACCGGCATCGACGATCGCATTTCCGTCCCGCTCAAGCTCGAGCGCAAGGACGGCAGCGTGCTTGACTGCACCACCATGCCGCTGCCTGACGGCGCCACCATGCTGACCTTCCAGGACGTTACTGACACCGTGAACGTCGAGCGCGCATTGCGCGAGCGCAATGAAGCACTGGAAACCGCCGATCAGATGAAGATCGACTTCGTCCATCACATGTCCTACGAGCTGCGCGCGCCGCTGACATCGATCATCGGCTTCGCGCACTTCCTCGGCGATCCGTCGACCGGGCCGATGACGCCGAAGCAGAGCGAGTATCTGAGCTACATCACGACCTCAACCGATGCGCTGCTCGCCATCAGCAACAACATTCTCGACCTTGCCACCATCGATGCCGGTGCAATGAAGCTCAATCTCGGACCGGTGGATTTGCGCAAAACCGTCGACGAGGCGACCGCCGGCATTCAGGATCGGCTTGCCCACGAAAATATTCGTCTCGATGTCGAGATCGATCCCGCCATCGGCGATTTTGTCGCCGATGAGCGCCGCATCGTCCAGGTGCTCTATAACCTGCTCGCCAACGCGGTCGGCTTCTCACCACCGAACAGCGCGGTGCTATTGCGCGTCCGGCGCAATGCCAGCAATGTTGTGTTCTCGGTGTCCGATAGTGGTCCGGGCATACCCGAAGAGGTCAAGGACAAGGTGTTCAACTGGTTTGAGAGCCATGCCAACGGCTCGCGCCATCGCGGCGCGGGGCTGGGCTTGTCACTTGTCCGATCCTTCGTCGAACTTCATGGTGGCAAGGTCCACGTCGACTCGGTCGTCGGCAAGGGTACGACGGTGACCTGCGAATTCCCCGTCGATCAGTCGTATCGCAATGCCGCTGAATGAGCGAACCCTCGACATTTCAGGCCGCACTGGCGAATGAGATCGCAACCGCGAATCTGATGGCCGATCTCGCGCTGCTGCTGAGCGCGGGAGACGTCATTACGCTGACGGGGGATCTCGGCGCCGGAAAGACCGCCGCGGCACGGGCCCTGATCCGGTATCTCGCGCAGGACGACGATCTCGAAGTCCCGAGCCCCACCTTCACGCTGGCGCAGACCTACGACCTGTCGCCCTTTCCGGTGCTGCATGCCGATCTTTATCGCGTCAACGATCCGGACGAGCTGGAAGAAATCGGGCTGTCGCCGCTGCCGGACGGACCGGTGGCGTTGATCGAATGGCCGGAGCGCGCGCCGAACCTGCTGCCATCTGATCGCATCGATATCGCATTCAGCCATCGGCCGTCGCTCGGCACCAGTGCGCGGGCCGCGGAGATTACAGGCTTCGGCAAGGCAGCTGCGAAAGTCGAACGTCTGGCCGCGCTGCGCCGTTTCCTCGATCTCGCGGGCAGTCTGGACGCCAAACGCCAGCGCATGCCGGGTGACGCCTCGACACGCTCATACGCCCGGCTGCTCAAGGGCGATCAATCCACCATCCTGATGAATTCGCCGCGCCGCCCCGACGGTCCGGCGCTATACGATGGAAAATCCTACAGCGAGGCGGTCCATCTCGCCGAGGACGTCAAGCCGTTCGTCGCCATTGCCAATGGACTGCGCGAGCGCGGCTATTCCGCGCCCGCGATTCATCACGCCGATCTGGAAGACGGCTTCCTCATCACCGAGGATTTCGGCCGCGACCTCTTCATTGAAGGCGATCCGCCGAAGCCGATCGTCGCGCGCTACCAGACTGCGGTCGACATGCTGGCGGCGTTTCATCGGGAGCCGCTGCCGGAAGTGTTGCCGCTGGCGCCGCATCTCGATTATACCGTGCCGCCGTTCGACGACGAGGCCATGATGGTCGAGGTCGGCCTGATGCCGGAATGGTATCTGCCCGACAAGGGCGTGACCTTGACCAGCAACATGCAGGCGGACTTCCTGCTGATCTGGCAGGATCTGTTTTCCAAACTCGCCGCCGCTCCGCGAACCTGGATGCTGCGCGATTTCCATTCGCCCAACCTGATCTGGCTCGAACGCCGCAAGGACACCGGCCGCGTCGGCCTGCTGGATTTTCAGGACGCGGTGATGGGACCGGCCGCCTATGATCTGGTCTCGCTGCTGCAGGACGCCCGGATCGACATCCCGGAAAAGATCGAGATCGCGATGCTCGCGCGCTATGCGAAGGAACGAAAAGCCGCCGACGCCACATTCGACCCGGCCGCTTTCGTGCAGCAATACGCCATCATGTCCGCGCAGCGGAATACGCGACTGCTCGGCACCTTCGCCCGCCTGAACCGGCGGGACGGCAAGCCGCAATATCTGCAGCATCAGCCACGGGTCTGGACCTACCTCAACCGTGCCCTTGCCCACCCGTCGCTGGAGACCTTCCGCGAATGGTGCATAGCCCACGTTCCCGCGCCCTAGGGTCCGAAAAGCGCCCATTTGAGGGCGTTGCCTTTACCGCTTGTTAGCTGGCCAGCCCGTAATTTGGGCTTCGACGACTGTGGCGCGGCCCGAGCCGCGACGCACGACATCGAAGCATAGCGAGCGGAGTGGTTCATGGCAGCGGAACGGCAGCGGGGCGACCGCGTGGTTTTCGAGCGCGGATTTGCGGCTCACCTGATGGGCATTGACGGAACATGGCGGCGCAACTGCCTGGTCGAGGATATTTCCGAGACCGGCGCGAAACTGACCGTCGAAGGCTCGGTCGAGGGCCTGAACCTCAAGGAATTCTTCCTGCTGCTGTCCTCCACAGGACTGGCTTACCGCCGCTGCGAACTGGCCTGGGTCAATGGCGAACAGATCGGTGCCGGTTTCCTGAAACCGTCCGACGCCAAGAAGAGACCCGCGCGCCGCAACGCCGGTGACCAGATCGTCGAAGTCTGACAGCGCGGCGGCCGGCACTGTCATGAGTCGCACCGCTGTCACAAAGTGCGATTACAGCCTGAGCCGCCAGCGTATCTCATCGATTCGGATGCTATGCTCGGCATCCCTTAATGTTCGCGGGCGGCATTGCCGGATGTTTCCGCGGAACTTTTGAAAACAACGCAGCGATGCCGACAAAACCCGTTTCAGCCATGGTTCTCGCCGCCGGTCTCGGCACACGGATGCGGCCGCTGACGGATGGCATCCCCAAGCCGCTGGTGCCGGTGGGCGGAAAGCCGCTGCTCGATCATGTGCTGGATCGGCTCGCAGAAGCGGATGTCGCCACTGCTGTGGTCAATGTGCATTACCTGCCCGACCAGATCGTGCAGCACGTCAAGGGCCGGACGAAACCGCACGTGATCATTTCCGACGAGCGCGACCTGGTGCTCGGCACCGGCGGCGGCGTGGTCAAGGCGCTGCCTCTGCTCGGCGATGCGCCGTTCTATCATCTCAATGCCGATACGATGTGGATCGACGGCGTGCAGCCCAATCTGCTGCGCCTCGCTGAAGCGTTCGATCCGGCGCGGATGGACATCCTGCTGCTGATGGCCCCGACCGCGCACAGCATCGGCTACGCAGGAAGCGGCGACTACGCGATGCTGACCGACGGCGCGCTGCGCAAGCGCAAGGAGCATCAGGTGGTGCCGTTCGTCTATGCCGGCGCCGCCATTCTCTCACCTGCGATCTTCAAGGACGCTCCCGCAGGCGAGTTCTCGCTGACGAAAATGTTCGACGCTGCCAACGAGCAGGAACGGCTGTTCGGGCTGCGGCTTGACGGGCTCTGGATGCATGTCGGCACGCCGGACGCGGTCCATGCCGCCGAAGAAGCCCTGCTCGCCAGTGTGGCGTAATCCCGACTCCCCTCGTCCACCCTCCGCATGCCATGATAACGCCGATCGCGAATCGGGATCTTCATGCGCGTCTTCAATGTTCCCTCATCGGCACCGTTCCTCCACACGGTGATCGAAGCCCTCGTCGACGGCCGTCTCGTCGAGGGATTTGACGCGCGCGCAAATCCCGAACTTCTGGCCGACGCCACGCTCTACCTGCCGACGCGCCGCGCCGGCCGTATGGCGCGCGAAGTTTTTCTCGACGTGCTGAAGACGGACGCGGTGGTGCTGCCGCGCATCGTGGCGCTCGGCAGTGTCGATGAGGACGAACTGGAATTTTCCGACGCTTCGCAACTCGGCGGCTTTGAGGCGTCCATCCTGCCGCCGAAACTGGACGATCTCGAACGCAGGTTAACGCTGGCAAGACTGGTGGCCGTGTGGGCAAAACTTCAGCCCGAGTCCCTGGTTGTCGGCGGACCCGCATCGACGCTGGCGCTGGCCGGCGATCTGGCGCGGCTGATGGACGACATGGTGACACGCGGCGTCGGATGGAACGCGCTTGACAGCATCGTGCCGGACGAACTCGACATCTACTGGCAGCACACGCTGACGTTTCTCAAGATCGCCAAGGAAACCTGGCCGGATTATCTGAGAACCATCGGCCGCATCGAACCGGCGGCGCGCCGCGATCTCCTGATCGCCGCGGAAGTATCGCGGCTGACCACCAAACCAAAGGGCCCGGTGATCGCGGCAGGCTCCACCGGCTCGATGCCAACGACCGCGCGGCTGCTGCACGCCATCGCGACGCTACCGCAGGGCGCGGTGGTGCTGCCCGGCCTCGACACGCATCTCGATGACACGGCATGGACCTCCATCGGCGACGTCGCGGATGATGTCGATCCATCGACTCCGCCGCCGACATGGAGCCATCCGCAGTTCGCGCTGCATCATCTGCTGTCGCGCGTGTTCAGGATCGAGCGCCGCGATGTGATCGCTCTCGCCGAGCCCGCAGCACATGGGCGCGAGGTGCTGGCGTCGGAAGCCATGCGCCCCGCGAGCGTCAGCGCGGACTGGCATACCGAGCTTGAGAAGCCCGAAGTCATCGCAAAAATCACGAACGGCATGACAAATCTCGCCGTGGTTGAAGCCGCCAATCCCGAAATGGAAGCGCTGGCCATTGCGATAGCGATGCGTGAGGCGCGCGAGCAAAACCTGACCGCGTCTCTGGTGACGCCGGACCGCGCGCTGGCGCGCCGCGTAATGGCCTCATTGGATCGCTGGTCTCTCGATTACGACAATTCCGGCGGCGACTCGCTGATGGACACACCGGCAGGACTTTTCGCGCGGCTTGCTGCCGAAACTGTTGCAGACGAACTCGCGCCCCCGACCTTGCTGGCGCTGCTGAAGCATCCGCTGTTTCGGCTCGGGAAGGCGCAGGGTTTCTGGTCGGCCTCGATTTGCGATCTCGAACTGGCGCTGCTGCGCGGTACGCGGCCAGCCGCAGGCAGCGAGGGACTAGCAAGAGATTTCACGCGGTTCCGCGATGAGCTCGGCAAGCTCAAACGGAGAGAACCTTCCGCCATCCATGGCTCCGAACCGCGTGCGCAAATCACCGACGCGGCGCTTGATGGCGTGCAGACGCTAATCGGGGAGTTGTCTCTCGCGCTGAAGCCGCTCGAAGACATCAGGCGCGGCAAGCCGCATGATTTCGTTGAGTTTGCTTCGCGCCACTACGAGATTCTCCAGGCTTTATCGGCTGACGACAAGGGCATCAATCTCGCTTTCGATGGCCCCGACGGCAGCGCCTTGTCAAAAGCCTTCGACGAATTATTTCAATCTACCGGTGCACCGAACGATGGGGACAAACCACAGCCGAGCGGCCTTGAACTCGCTCTCGGCGATTATCCGGATGTATTCCAGACCGCCTTCAGTGATCGCATCGTCCGGCGCCCGTCGAACGGCTCACCGCATCTTCGCATCTACGGTCCGCTCGAAGCGCGCCTCACCGAAAGCGACCGCGTCATTCTCGGCGGGCTGGTCGAGGGCGTGTGGCCGCCCGCGCCGCGTGTCGATCCGTGGCTGAGCCGCCCGATGCGGCATCAACTGGGCCTCGATCTGCCGGAGCGTCGCATCGGACTGTCGGCGCATGACTTCGCGCAATTGCTTGGCGCAAAGGACGTCATCCTGTCGCGTGCGGCGAAGGTCGGCGGCGCACCCGCGGTGGCTTCGCGCTTCCTGCACCGGCTGGAAGCCGTGGCGGGCAAGGATCTCTGGGCAGAAGCAAAGCGACGGGGCGAGAATTACACGCGCTGGGCCGACGAACTCGATCGTCCGTCTGCTGTGACACCAGCGCCGCAGCCGATGCCAAGGCCTGCGCTTGTACTGCGGCCGACGCGAATGTCCGTGACCGAGATCGAGGACTGGCTGCGCGATCCCTATACGATCTACGCCAAGCGCATTCTTCGGCTGACACCGCTCGATCCGGTGGACATGCCGCTGACGGCGGCGGATCGCGGCTCGGCGATCCATGAGGCACTGGGCGAGTTCACCGCCGAATTCGCAACCACGCTGCCGGACGATCCCGCACAGGCGCTGCGCAAGATCGGCGAGGTTCATTTCGCACCATTGATGGACCGCCCCGAAGCGCGCGCGCTGTGGGGGCCGCGCTTCCAGCGCATCGCGGCATGGTTCGCCGGATGGGAACGGGACCGGCGGATCAACATTGCGCGCATCGATGCGGAGATTCGCGGCGAGATCAAAATCCCGCTCGAAGACGGCCGCGCGTTCACACTGTCTGCGCGCGCCGATCGCATCGAGCGCCGTAAGGACCGCACCTTCGCGCTGCTCGATTACAAGACCGGCAACCCGCCGAGCAGCAAGCAGGTTTATCTCGGCCTTTCGCCGCAGCTCACGCTGGAGGCCGCGATCCTGCGCGGCGGCGGCTTCAACGACATTCCCGCAGGCTCGTCGGTGAGCGAACTGGTCTACGTCAAACTCAGCGGCAACAATCCGGCCGGGGACGAACGCGTACTCGAACTCAAGGCCAATCGCAGCGATCCGCCACAGTTTCCGGACGATGCCGCCGACGAGGCGCTGCGCGAACTGACCGCGCTGATCCGCCGTTACGAGAACGAGACACAGCCTTACTGCTCCGTCGTGCTGACCATGTGGGCCAACCGCTACGGCACCTATGACGATCTCGCACGCGTCAAAGAATGGTCGGCCTCCGGCGCCGGTGGAGGCGACGAATGAGCGCGCCGCGCAAGAACATTCCCGAGGCCGTCACCGCGTTGCAGGCCCGCGCCTCGAACCCGGACGTCTCCGCCTTCGTTGCAGCCAATGCTGGTTCCGGCAAGACCCACGTGCTGGTCAGCCGCGTCATCCGACTGCTGCTCAACGACGTGAAGCCGGAAAAAATTCTCTGTATCACCTTCACCAAGGCCGCGGCAGCGAACATGGCGCAGCGCGTATTTGCAACGCTCGGCCGCTGGGTGCGGATGCCCGACTCCGAGCTCGATGCTGCAATCCGCGCGGTCGGCGCGCCAAAACCTAACGCCGAGATCCGCATGCGGGCGCGAAAACTGTTCGCCGCCGCGCTGGAAACGCCGGGCGGCCTCAAGGTGCAAACCATTCACGCCCTTTGCACGCGGCTGCTGCAGCAGTTTCCGTTCGAGGCCAACGTACCGGCGCGCTTCTCCGTGCTGGACGACCGCGACCAGAACGAAATGATGGAGCGCGCCAACCTCAATGTGCTTCTGGAGGCCTCCGCCAATCCCTCAAGCGCCGCGGGTCGCGCCCTTGAGATCGCGATGGCGACCGCCGCCGACATGACGTTCAAGGATGTGGTGCGCGAGGCGTGTCTCAGCCGCGACCATTTCATGGCGTGGTCCGACGGCGCGGGCAACATCGACAAGGCGATGGCGCAGGTGGCGCTCACGCTCGGCATCAGCGTCAATGAACGCATCGAAGATATCGAGCGTGAGATTGTCAATGGCTCGAATCTGCCGCGCAGCGAATGGCAGGCTGCGGCTGCGACCCTTGATACCGGGAGCAAGACAGATGCCGATCAGGCTAACCGGCTCCGCGACGCGATGGCCGCCGCAGGCAGCGCACAGATCGACAAGTATCTTCAACTCTTTCTCACCAAAGAGCTCGAAGAGCGCAAAACGCTCGTCACCAAGAAGATCAGCGATCCCCGTCCCGATTTTGCGCAACGTCTTTTGCGCGAGAAGGACCGCGTCCTTGCCCTGGTTGAAACGCGCCGCGCTATCATTCAGCGCGACCGCACCCAGGCGTTGCTGGTGATCGCCAGCGCCGTCGCCGCGAATTACCGCCGCGAGAAGCACGAGCGCGGGCTGCTCGATTACAACGACCTGATCGCCAAGACCTATGACCTGCTCAACCGGGTGTCGGCAGGCTGGGTGCATTTCAAGCTCGACCGCGGCATCGACCATGTGCTGATCGACGAAGCGCAAGACACCAGCCCTCGGCAATGGGACATCATCGAGCGGCTAACCTCTGAATTTACGTCCGGCGCGGGCGCACGCGACGGCGTGAAGCGAACCATCTTCGCGGTCGGCGACGAAAAGCAATCGATCTTTTCGTTTCAGGGTGCCGCACCGCGCGAGTTCGACAGCCGACGCCGCGAGATGAAAACGCGTTTCGAGGGCGCGAAGCTCACGTTCGAATCCGTCGAGTTCAAGCACTCGTTCCGTTCCGGCTGGGCCATCCTCAGGTCGGTCGACCACGTGTTTCGCGACGCCGCGATCTACAAGAGCATCCACGCCGTCGAGAACGACTACCCGGTTCACGACGCGCTGGGCGATGCCGCGCCCGCCTTGGTCGATCTGTGGGAACTGGAGAAGCCCGCCGACAGGCCTGAGGTCAAAGGCTGGACCGCCGCACTCGATGCGATATCCGAGACCGATCCCGAGGTGCGGCTGGCGCAACGCGTCCGCGACGAGATCAAGACGTTGATCGGTACCGGAATGGTGACCGGCCCTGTCGGCAACCGGCGGCCTCTGAGTTACGGCGATGCCCTCATTCTGGTGCGCCGGCGCGGCAAGGCATTCGACGCCATCATTCAGGCGCTGAAGCATGCCGGCATTCCCGTCGCCGGTGCGGACCGACTGAAGCTGACCGAACACATCGCGGTCATCGACCTGATGAATCTCGCCGACGCGTTGCTGCTGCCGCGCGACGATCTGGCGCTGGCGGTGGCGCTGAAAAGCCCGCTATTCGGGCTCGACGACGACGATCTGTTGGTGCTCGCGCCGGAGCGAAAGGGCACGCTGCGGGAGGCGCTCGCCGAACACGCGGCGACGAATGATAAATTCAAGGCCGCGCTGAATCGCCTCAAAAGCTGCGAGGAGAAGTTCTCCAACGTCACGCCATTCACATTCTATGCCTGGCTGCTTGGTGGTGACGGCGGGCGCGCGCGCATCCTCTCGCGGCTCGGTCTCGAGGCCAATGACGCGCTCGACGAGTTCCTCGAACTGGCGCTGACCTATGAGCAGAAAGCGCCCGCGTCGTTGCAGGGCTTTATGGCGTGGCTGCGCGCAGCCGATACCGAGGTAAAGCGCGACATGGAAATTCAGCGCGACGAAGTTCGCGTCATGACCGTGCATGGCGCGAAGGGGCTTGAAGCCTCCGTTGTGTTTCTGGTCGATACGACGACGTCGCCGTCGGATTCCCAGCGCGTCAATCTGATCCGCATGCCGCAGGGCAACGCCGCGCCCAACGCGCTGGGCGTCGTGCTGTGGGCCGGCAAGAAAGCCGACGATCTTGCACCGGTCGCGGCCGCACGCGCGGCCATGAAAGAGGAGACCGAGGACGAGTATCGCCGCCTGCTCTATGTGGCGATGACGCGTGCGGCGGATCGCCTGATCGTCGGCGGCGTGCTGCCGGGCAACGTCAAGGCGGTACGTGCGAATTCCTGGTACGACCTGATCGAGAAGGGGCTTGTCGCATCGGGACTGCAAGTGGACGAACTCGAAACTCCACACGGCCCTGTCAAACGCTTTTCACGCAGCGGAGATGTCGATCCTCCGGCACCAACCGCAGCCGCGCAGCCAGATTCGATCACAACGGAATTGCCCGCATGGCTGAGAACGCCTGCGCCACGTGAAGAACCTGCGGACATCCTGCTGCGTCCCTCCGATCCCGCAGAGAACGAGAGCGATGGTCACGCCGTCGTCAGCGACGAGACGCGCACCGCACGCAAACGCGCGCTAAGGCGCGGCACGCTGATCCATCGCCTGCTGCAATCGCTACCGGATGTTGCACATGAACGGCGTGAGAATGCGGCGCGTGATTATCTTCAGCGCAACGCGAGGGAAGGCTGGTTTACCGATGCGGAGCGCGACGCACTCGCACGACAGGTCTTGGACCTGATCGCGACGCCTGCTTTCGCCCCGCTGTTCGCAGACGGCAGCCGCGCCGAAGTGTCTATTGCCGGACGAGTTGCGCGGCGCGGCAAACCGCCTGCGCTGGTGGCAGGCCAGATCGACCGGCTGGTGGTGACGCTGCACGAAGTATTGATCATTGACTACAAGACCAACCACGCTCCGCCGCGCACCGCCGCTGAGGCTCCGCAGGCTTATGTGCGGCAGCTCGCGCTCTATCGCGACGTGCTGCAGCGGCTCTATCCGGGGCGGCCGGTGCGCTGTGTATTGCTGTGGACAGAAACGGCCGATCTGATGGAAATCCCGGCCTCCGCGCTGGACGCAGAGCTGCAATCGATTGTCACCTGAGGCTGTCTTCCCGCCTTTTCGGGCTAGCAGATGGCCCCTAAACCCCTGAATAGGAGCGGATTTCCTCATACCTTGCTTCGCAGCCGCAGAAACAAGCCCAACGACCAGCCTTGACCCGGCAAGGGTGCATTCATACGTTCAACCTACGTTTCGAGCGCGCGATTCTCTCAAAAATCCTCCGCGCCTTCCATCCAACGAGGCAGATCAACATGAGTGTGGGTAAGGTTTCGGATACCGATTTCGACAAGGAAGTTCTGAACGCGGACGGCCCGGTTGTGGTCGATTTCTGGGCGGAATGGTGCGGCCCGTGCCGCATGATCGCGCCGGCCCTCGACGAAATCGCAGGTGCCATGGGCGACAAGGTCAAGATCGTGAAGCTGAACGTCGACGAGAGCCCAAAGACGGCTTCGAAGTACGGCGTGATGTCGATCCCGACGCTGATGATCTTCAAGGGCGGTGAGATGGCCTCGCGCCAGGTCGGTGCCGCGCCGAAGGCCAAGCTGCAGCAGTGGATCACCGCGGCAGTCTGATCGCTTTTCAAATTTGAGTTTTTGCAAACGGCCGGCGCAAGCTGGCCGTTTTCATTTGAGTGCTTTACTGCGGCAACGTGCCGTTCTCGCTCAATACATGTCCGGCAAGATAAAGCGAGCCGGTGATGAGAATACGCGGCGGCACTTCGTAGGCGAGCTTTGCGAGCGCCTGCAGCGCAGCTTCGACGCTCACCGCCGTCTCGACCCGCATGCCGAGGTGACGCGCCGCATCGGCCAGCACGTCTGGCAACATCGCATTGTCCTGATCGGGAATTTTCACCGCGATGATATGGCGGGTCTGTCCCGCGAAATTGGCGAGGAAGCCGCCGGCATCCTTGTTGCCCATCATGCCGGCGATCACCACCAGCGGGCGCGACACCCGCTCCTCGAGATCACCCAGCGCCGCCGCAACCACACGGCCGCCATCAACGTTGTGGCCGCCGTCGAGCCAGATTTCCGAGTCTTTCGGCGCAGCGTCGACCAGCCTGCCGGATGTCAGACGCTGCATTCGCGCCGGCCATTCCGCGCGGGCGATGCCTTGCTCGAACGCCGCAGGCTCGATTTTCAAAGACTCGATAGCGCGCAGTGCTGCAATCGCCAGTCCCGCATTGTCGAACTGATGCCGCCCGAACAGCCGCGGCGCGGACAGATCCAGCAGGCCGCGCTCGTCCGAATAGACCAGGCGTCCACGCTCGACATTGACGTGCCAATCTTGCGTCGCGGCATGCAACGGCGCGCGGGCCCGCTTCGCCACCTGTTCGATCACAGCTTCCGCCTCAGGCGGCTGCTCCGCACAAATCACAGGAACGCTCTTCTTGATGATGCCGGCCTTCTCAGCGGCGATCTTCGCCAATGTGTCGCCAAGAAATTCGATGTGATCCATGCCGATGGATGTGATGACACTGGCGAGCGGCGCATCGATCACATTCGTCGCGTCGAGCCGCCCGCCGAGCCCCACTTCCAGCAGCACGACATCGGCCATCTGTTCCGCGAACAGATGAAAAGCCGCGGCAGTCTCGATCTCGAAAATCGTGATCGGCTCGCCCGCGTTGACCTGTTCGCAATGATCGAGCGCCGCGCGCAATTGATCGTCGGTGACGAGAACACCGCCGCCAACCTGGCCCAAACGAAAACGCTCGTTGAAGCGCACCAGATGCGGCGAGGTATAGACATGCACGCACAAGCCGGCCGCTTCCAGAATGGCGCGGAGAAAGGCGACAGTCGATCCCTTGCCGTTGGTACCGGCGACATGGATGACGGGCGGAATTCTCTTCTCGGGATGACCGAGGCGATCGAGAATGCGCCACATGCGGTCGAGCGTGAGATCGATGCGCTTGGGGTGCAGCGACGCGAGGCGCGCAAGAATGTCGTCGTAGGACGGCGACGGATTTTTGGCCGCAGGCGACGTCACGCCGGCGACGCAGCCGCAGGCAGGTCGACCGGCAGCGGCGCGGTCGGCGATGCAAAGCCTTCGGCGGCGGGCGCCTTGGTCAGCAGGCGGCAGAGACGCGCCAGCGTCGCGCGCAGATCATGGCGATGCACCACCATATCGACCATGCCGTGTTCCTTGAGATACTCGGCGCGCTGGAAACCTTCGGGGAGTTTTTCGCGGATGGTCTGCTCGATGACGCGCGCGCCGGCAAACCCGATCAGCGCGCCGGGCTCGGCAATCTGCACATCGCCCAGCATCGCATAGGATGCCGTGACGCCGCCGGTGGTGGGATTGGTCAGCACCACGATGTAGGGCTGCTTCGCTTCGCGCAGCATCTGGATCGCGACAGTGGTGCGCGGCATCTGCATCAGCGAGAGAATGCCCTCCTGCATACGCGCGCCGCCCGAGGCTGCGAAGATGATGAATGGCGATTTCTTCTCGACCGCAAGTTCGAGGCCCTTCACAACGGCTTCACCCGCCGCCATGCCGAGCGAGCCGCCCATAAAATCGAAATCCTGCACGGCGACCACCACGGCATTGCCCTCGAGCTTGCCGTAACCGACCTTTATTGCGTCGTTGAGGTTGGTCTTGGTGCGCGCATCCTTGATGCGGTCGGCATACTTGCGCTCGTCGCGAAACTTCAGCGGATCGGCGGTCACCTCAGGCAACGCCACGTCGTACCAAGTCTCGTTGTCGAAGATCGACTTCAGCCGCGCCACCGCGCCCATGCGCATGTGATAGTTCGAGCCGGGAATGACGAACTGGTTCTGTTCGACATCCTTGTAGAAGACGAGCTGCCCGGAATCCGGGCACTTGATCCATAGATTCTCCGGCGTCTCGCGCTTGAGGATGCTGCGGATCTTCGGCCGGACAACGTTGGTCAACCAGTTCATGCGTTGGACTCCATGCACATCGCTTAATCGGCACGATGGTCAAACCCTCTCCCCTTGTGGGAGAGGGTGGCAAGCACCGCGCGAAGCAAGGTGCGAGCCGGGTGAGGGGTTTTAACCGAGATGAGTGGCCGAAACGACCCCTCACCCGCCTCACCGCATAAATGCGGTGAGGCACCCTCTCCCACAAGGGGAGAGGGGAAGAAAGAGCTATTCTGCGGCCTGTTTGGCACCGCGCACGCCCTGCGCCAGCGCAGCCGCCAGATCCGCCACCGCCGGAACCGTTTTCGCCGTGGCGCGGCCCTCGGAATCGAGCGTCGCGCGCAAGGCGTCGATCAACGCCGAGCCCACCACAGCACCGTTGGCCGCCTGCGCGATGCCGCGCGCGGCGTCCGGCGTCCGGATGCCGAAGCCGACACACACCGGCAACTGGGTATGGCGCTTGATGCGCGCCACCGCTGCTGACACCTGCGCGGTATCGGCGCTGGCCGAGCCGGTGATGCCCGTGATCGAGACGTAATAGACAAAGCCCGATGTGTTCGCGAGCACTGCCGGCAAGCGCTTGTCGTCGGTGGTCGGCGTTGCAAGGCGGATGAAATTCAATCCGGCCTTCATCGCCGGAATGCACAACTCGGTGTCTTCCTCCGGCGGGAGATCGACGATGATGAGGCCGTCAACGCCAGCGTCTTTCGCATCGACCAGAAACTTGTCGACGCCGTAGATATAGATTGGATTGTAGTAACCCATCAGCACGATCGGCGTCGTCGCATCGACCTTGCGGAAGTCGCGCACCATCTGAAGCGTCTTCTTCAACGTAGTCCCAGCTTTCAACGCGCGCAGGCCCGCCGCCTGGATCGCCGGGCCATCGGCCATCGGATCGGTGAACGGCATGCCGATCTCGATGATGTCCGCGCCGGCTTTCGGCAGCGCCTTGATGATCTCAAGCGAGGTTGCCAGATCCGGATCGCCGCACATCACGAAGGTGACGAACGCCGCGCGGCCTTCTTTTGCGAGTTCGGCGAAACGTGTGTCGATACGCGTGGTCACTTCTTTTTGCCCTTCAGAATATCGCCAACCTGCGGCACGTCCTTGTCGCCGCGGCCGGACAAATTGACCACCATCAAATGATCCTTCGGCCGCTTCGGCGCGAGGTCCATCACCTTGGCGATGGCATGCGCGGGCTCCAGCGCCGGAATGATGCCTTCGAGCCGCGACAACAGTTGAAACGCCGCCAGCGCCTCGTCGTCAGTCGCCGACAAATAGGTCACGCGGCCGGTCTCGTGCAGCCACGAGTGTTCCGGTCCGATGCCTGGATAGTCGAGGCCCGCCGAAATCGAATGCGCGTCCTGGATCTGGCCGTCGTCATCCATCAGCAGATAGGTGCGGTTGCCATGCAGCACGCCCGGACGTCCGCCGGCGATCGACGCCGCATGCAGATTGGTGAGACCGTGCCCCGCCGCCTCGACGCCGAAAATCTCGATGCCCGGATCGTCGAGAAACGGATGAAACAGGCCCATCGCGTTGGAGCCGCCGCCGATGCAGGCGATCAGCGAATCCGGCAGGCGGCCTTCGGCTTCCTGCATCTGTGCGCGGGTCTCGGTGCCGATGATCGACTGAAAGTCGCGCACCATCATCGGATAGGGATGCGGACCGGCCACGGTGCCGATGCAATAGAACGTGTCGGCGACATTGGTGACCCAGTCGCGCAGCGCATCGTTCATCGCGTCCTTCAGCGTGCGCGACCCGGACTGCACCGGCACCACCTTGGCGCCCAGCATTTCCATGCGAATGACATTCGGCTGCTGCCGCTCGACGTCGACCGCGCCCATGTAGACGATGCATTCAAGGCCGAAACGCGCGCAGAGCGTGGCGGTGGCGACGCCATGCTGGCCCGCGCCGGTTTCCGCGATGATGCGCTTCTTGCCCATGCGCCGCGCGACCATGATCTGGCCGAGCACGTTGTTGACCTTGTGCGAACCGGTGTGGTTCAGCTCTTCGCGCTTGAAATAAATCTTCGCGCCGCCGAGATGCTCGGTGAGGCGCTCAGCGAAATACAGCGGCGACGGCCGACCGACATAGTCCTTCAGGTAGCCGTTCATTTCCTTCTGAAACGACGGATCGGCCTTGGCGTCAGCGTAAGCTTTCTCCAGATCGAGGATCAGCGGCATCAGGGTTTCGGCGACATAGCGTCCGCCGAAAATGCCGAAGTGCCCGCGCTCGTCGGGGCCAGAGCGGAAGGAATTGGGGAGAGGCAAGTTCATACGCTGCTCGCAATCTTCGAAGATGTTGTCGCACGCTCCGCCTCGCGCGCGGCGCGGATAAAGGCACGGATCATATCGGCATCCTTGACGCCCGGCGCGCGCTCCACGCCGGATGACACATCGACACCGCCCGCGCGGGTGACGCGGATCGCCTCTGCGACGTTGCCCACGTTCAAGCCGCCCCCGACCATGAACGGAATGTCGAGCTTGATATTTTCCAGCAGATGCCAGTCGAACGGCACCCCAAGACCGCCGGGACGGGTGGCATCCTTCGGCGCACGCGCATCGAACAGAATGCGGTCGGCCACGGCTGCATAGCCCGGAAGATCCGCAAGATCGGCGGCGGTTGCGACGGACAGCACCTTCATCACCGGCAGACCGAACTTCTGTTTGATGTCGCGGACACGCGCCACGCTCTCGCTGCCGTGAAGCTGCAGCAGCCCCGGCTGCAAGGCCTCAATGCAATTCTCCAGCGAGGCATCGTCAGCGTCCACCGTCAGCGCCACCTTGACGGCGCGGCCTTTGACCTGCCGGCCTAGTTCGCGCGCCGTGCCGAGCGTGATGTGGCGGGGCGACGCCTCGAAGAACACGAAGCCCACCATGTCAGCACCAGCATCCAGCGCGACCTCAAGGGTCTCGCGCGTGGACAGGCCGCAAATTTTTACCGCAAGTGACATGGTCATAGGGCGTGTGGTTGGGCCGCAGCCGGCGGCCAATAAACAGGCTTTGAGACAGTTGGGCGGGTTCTACAACGCCGCGCCGTGCTTGTCTCGCCCGATGGCCGGATAGGGCGGGGTCAGGCCGAGGCTGGAGCCCAGCGCCGGAACCTGATTTTCCCCGCTGCGCGACGCGGCCAGCGTCCGCTCGCGCAAATCGGCCAGTTCGGCGCGGGCGTGGCGCGCGTCGGCCTCGTGCTGCCGGGCCGCCCGGCGCCAATGGCGCTGACCGAACCAGGTGGCGACGCCCCCGGCGATCACACCGAAGATCGCCACCGCGATGATGACGACGAACAGCGGCAGCGAAACACCAAGTGCGGGATCGCTGGAGTTGAAAGGATCGAACGACAACGTGACGATATGCCGGTTGGCGACGGCGAATACGACAAACAGGATCGCAAGCGGCAGGATCACCAGAGCATTGAAAATCTTGCGGAGCATGATGCGTCCTCACGGCTTGTCGCGCTGCAAAGTGACCCGGACTTCAGATTCGCGACACTGAACAATCCTGAAGGCCCGCAGAATGTACGTAGCCGCGCCTTGGAATTATGACAGGGTCGGCCGGGTCAGGTCGCCGGGGCCGGATCGGCCGCCTCGTCGCGGTTCAGCCGCTCGCGCATTTCCTTGCCGGTCTTGAAGAACGGCACGCTCTTCTGCTCGACCGGCACATGCTCGCCTGTGCGTGGATTGCGACCAGCGCGCGCCGGGCGATGCTTCACCGAGAAAGCCCCAAAACCTCGCAGTTCGACGCGATCACCACGTGCGAGTGCGGCAACGATTTCGTCGAGAATTGCGTTCACGATGTTCTCGACATCCCGCTGATAAAGGTGCGGGTTATGCTCGGCGATGCGTTGAACGAGTTCGGATTTGATCATTGAGTGCTGGGCCCGTGACGTGCGGCAGACATTTCCGTGAAAAAGCCGTGAACTGTCAAGTCGCTAATTCAAATTCAAGCGCGGCTAAATCACGTGACAAATGTCCAGTTTCGTTGTTTCGCGGCGACCGCAATGCGGTGAACATCGGTTGAAGCAGGATTCAGAATGATCAATTCGCAGGCGACGGCTGCCACAGCGCAAGCATGCCATCGAGACCGAAGCGGTCGACGGCCTGCACCACGCCGGACTGTTCAAGTTGACGTGAAATCGAGCCTAACCCAATGGCATCGAGTGCAACGGACGCGGTCACCCGCAGGAAAGTCATATCTCCGAAGCGCGGAGAGAGCCTGAAATCTCTCACAGGCACATCCGAACCGACCTTCTTTTGTGCAACCAGCCATGCAACGGCGGTTTTCTCATCGCCGAGCTGGTCGATCAGCTTGAGGCCGACCGCCTGACGTCCGGTGAATACGCGGCCATCCGCCACCGTCTGCAGCGTCGCGTCGTCCATGTTGCGGCGATCCTTCACCAGACCGCGGAACCAGGCGTAGGAATCCTTCACCAGCGCATCGAGCGCCGCTCGTGCCTCCGGACTGGTCGGCTCATAGCCGTTCGGCGCAGCCTTGAGCGGTGACGACTTCACCTCTTCGACCTTGACGCCCACGGTCTTGAGAAGCTCCGACACATTCGGAATCTGGAATAGCACGCCGATCGAGCCGACCAGTGACGTCTGCTGGGCGATGATCTGGTCTGATGCAAGCGCTGCGATGTATCCGCCCGACGCGGCGAGACCTTCCACCACCACCACCAGCGGCTTCTTCGCCTTCAGGCGTGTCAGCGCGTCGAAAAGCTGTTCGGAGCCCGCAGTGGTGCCGCCCGGCGAGTTGATGTGCACAATGACAGCGGCGGCTGACGACTTTTCGAGCCGCTCCAGCGCCTCGACGCGGGTCTGGTCGCTGCGAATGAGACCGTCGATCTTGACCCGAGCGATTGCGTTCGATCCCGAGATCGCGCTCCGCCCTGCCGGCGAGACCAGCACGGCGACGGCGACCACCGCGGCGATGACGCCCAGCGCCGCGACCACGCGCCAGAACGTCAGCTTGCGGCGAATGCGGCGACGGTCAACGATCACATCGGAATCGAGCGACATGGATTTTCTCCTCAGGCGTCAGATACTTTGCAAAGACCACGAAGACCGTCGTCCTGAAAAGTTATCCCGCGCTTTTGCGGGTGCAGCCTTGATGCATGGTAACTTCATTACATCAATTGCGATGCAAATTGAAGACAACAAGACAGGCACAGCACGTGTGTAGCTTCTATGTGAGCAATCGCTCACCGTCGTGGCCGGCGATCTTGAGCGCATGAACAGCGCCTTGCGCGCCGCCTGCGATTGCGACGGGGACAAAGTGTTCGGTGCGCCCTTGCGTCGCGCTCTCGATCAGCACCTGACGTGTACTTCCCACGTCCGATGCAAGCCTGCGACGCAACGCTGCCTCACCGCTCGCGCGCAGACGACGGGCACGATCCTTGATGACACGACCGTCAACCTGCGGCATCCGCGCAGCAGGCGTGCCGGGGCGCGGCGAATAGGGAAACACATGCAGGAAGGTGAGATCGCATTCGTCCACGAGATCCTGCGAGCGGGCGAACATCTCCTCGGTTTCGGTTGGAAAGCCCGCAATGATGTCGGCGCCAAACGCAATATCCGGCCGCAATCGCCGCACCTGCTGGCAGAACGCGATGGCATCGGCGCGCGTATGCCGCCGCTTCATGCGCTTGAGAACGAGATCGTCGCCAGCCTGTAGCGAGAGATGCAAATGCGGCATCAAACGCTCATCGGTGGCGATGACGTCGAGCAGATCGCGATCCGCCTCGATGGAATCGATCGACGAGATGCGCAGCCGCTTCAATTCGGGCACGTGCTTGAGGATCTGCTTCGTCAGCGTCCCGAGCTTCGGCGCACCCGGGAGGTCCGCACCGTAACTGGTGAGATCGACGCCGGTCAGTACGATCTCGGCGTGCCCAGCGTCCGCCAGCGCGCGCACCTGATCGACCACCGCTCCCATCGCCACCGAACGCGAATTGCCGCGGCCATAGGGGATGATGCAAAACGTGCAGCGGTGATCGCAGCCGTTCTGCACCTGCACGAACACGCGCGGCATGCCGTTCTGGAAACCTTCGACAAGATGCGGCGCCATTTCAGTCACCGCCATGATGTCGGAAACCGCGATCTTTTCGCGCGACACCCCGAAGTCTTTCTCAAACGCATGCTGCGTTTCGCGCCACGCGCCGCCGCGCATCTTGTCATCGTTGCCGAGCACACGATCGACTTCGCTCATGTCCGCGAACATTTGCGTCTGGATCTGTGCCGCGCAGCCCGTGACCACGATGCGCGCATCGGGCTTGTCGCGGCGCAGCTTGCGTATGGCCTGACGCGCCTGGGCCACAGCCTCGTTGGTGACGGCGCAGGTGTTGACGATGACGGTGTTCTGAAGGCCCGCCCCTTGCGCCTCGCGCCGAATCACCTCCGACTCGAAGGTGTTCAGCCGGCAGCCGAAGGTCACGACATCCACGGTCATTTTAGGCAACGTTGGCGAACAGCGCCGGATCGAACCGCCCCTCGAACTCGAACGCCGCGGGACCGGTCATCAGCACGTGATCATCCTGCGCGCGCCATTCGATGGTGAGCTGACCGCCGGGCAATGTCATGTGCACGGTACGCTCGGTGCGCCGCAGCCGCGCAGCCGCCACCGCCGTGGCGCAGGCCGCCGAACCGCACGCCTTGGTGAGACCGGCGCCGCGCTCCCATGTGCGCATCGCGATGTGTTCGCGATCCACGATATGCGCGAGGGTGATGTTGGCGCGCTCCGGGAAGATCGGATGATTTTCCAGCAAGGGTCCGAAGCGTTCGAGATCGTAGGCATCGATGTCGTCGACCCAGAAGATCGCGTGCGGATTGCCCATGCTGACGACCGACGGGGTGTGCAGCACCGGCGCATCGATCGGGCCGATCTGCAATTCAATCGACCTTGTATCGCGAAATTCCTCGGCGAGCGGAATGTCCTTCCAGCCGAACTTCGGCGCGCCCATGTCCACGGTATAAAGGTCAGGCGACGGTCCCTGCCAGCAGTTCAGGAGTCCGGCCCGGGTCTCGAAGGTCAGTGCATTCTTGCCGGTTTCCTCGAACACCTGCCGCGCCACGCAGCGCATGCCGTTACCACAGGCCGCAGCCTCCGAGCCGTCATTGTTGAAAATCCGGATGAAGGCGGCGGTGCCCTGAACGCGCGGCGCCTGGAGCACCATCAACTGATCGTAGGGCACGCCGTCCTTTGAGGCGATCGCACGGGCCTCAGCAGGAGTGACGATCGCCGCCGAATCGCGCAAATCGACAACGACGATCTCGTTACCGATTCCGTTCATCTTGGCGAAGCTATGGTTGGCGAGCGTGCTCATGCTACGGCCCTATATGGCGAATGCAGGCGGACTTGACCAGAGTAGACAATGCCTCGCGATTGCCCAGTTTGGAACGCATGCCAGTCCGGAGCGGTTCGTGGTAACCTGTATCCGCTTCGCCACCGGACAAGATTTACCCCGCTGACGCCATCGGAGACCGTTGAATGAGTAATACCCGTGTTGCTGTTCTGGTCGTCCTGGCGCTGGTCGTCGCGGCCGCGGTCTGGACCAAAATGCCCATAGGGTCGGTCCAGCCGCCCGCCAGTCCCACCGCCGCGACGGCCCCGCCGCCAGTGCCCCCGGCTTCGCCCTCCGCTCCTCCGGCGGTCTCGGCAGATTCGACACCTGCCACGCCTCCCCCCGCTTCGACAGCAACACCTGCGCCACCAGCTGCAACGGCGACGCCTGCCGCTCCGTCAGCGCCGGCGGCAGAAACGCCCGCACCTCCGGCAGCCGCGCAGACACCAGCACCCGCAACGCCCGCCGCTCCTCCTGCTGCCGAAGCTCCGGCGGCAGCACCTGCCGCACCGAACGCGCAGACCGCCGACCCGTTCGGTCAGGAGCAGACGCTGACTGCAAAGAAAGTCGTGATCCTGAAGGGCTCCGCGACGTGGGATAATGCGTTCGAGACGCTGGTGGCATCGCTGAAGACGCTGTCGGATTTTGTCGCCAAGCAAGGCATCAAGCCCGCCGGCCCTTCCCTGATCGTCTACACCTCGACCGATGACGCGGGCTTCACCTATCAGGCCGAGATTCCGGTCGATCAGGAGCCGAAAAATCTCGGCAGGGGCATGAGCATCGGCAACTCACCCGAAGGCGCGACGCTGAAGTTCATCCATCGCGGCTCCTACGACAACATGGACAATACCTATGAGGCGATCACCAATCACCTCGACGAAAAGAGACTCGAAGCGAAGGACACCTTCATCGAGGAATATGTCACCGATCCGCTGACGACGACCGAAGACAAGCTCGTCATCAACGTGTTCGTCCCGCTTAAATAGAATTTGGAGTTCTTAGAAATGCGCGCCCGCACTCTCATCGTCGCGACGGCCCTCGCCTGCATGGCTTCGTCCGCATTCGGACAGACGACGCCTCCGACAATTTCGGTAAGCGGCGAGGCAACGATTTCGGTGCCGCCGGATCTGGCGCAGATCGACAGCGGCGTGACCACCGAGGCAAAGACCGCGCGCGAGGCCTCCGAGGCCAACAACAAGGCGATGGGCATCGTGCTGCTGGCGCTGAAGAACGCGGGCATCGCGGAAAAGGATTTCCAGACCTCGCGGCTGTCGCTGTCGCCGCAGAGCGCGCCGGGCCGCACCCCCAACGCGCCGTTCCAGATCGTCGGCTACCGCGCCAGCAATCGCGTCACCGTCACGATCCGCGACATCACCAAGGTCGCCGACACCATCGACGTTCTGGTAGGCTCGGGCGCCAACGAGATCAGCGGCATCAGCTTCATGGTGTCGAAGGCGTCGAAGCTGCTCGACGATGCACGCGCCGAGGCTGTCGCCGATGCCAAACGCAAGGCGGATATTTACGCGCATGCGGCGAACGTGACGATCGGCGCGCCGATCAGTATTTCGGAAGAAACTGCGCCGGGTCCGGTGCCTTATCGCAAGATGGCCGCAGACATGGCCGCATCCGCGCCGGTGGCGCAGGGTCAAGAAACGCTACGCGTATCGGTCAGCGTGTCTTACGAGCTCAAGCCGAAAGCGCAGTAGGGAAAGCGCAGCGAGGAATGCGACCTCATCCTGAGGAGCAGCCCTTTGGCTGCGTCTCGAAGGATGAGGTCTTGTCCTCATGGTTCGAGACGCGCGAAGGCGCGCTCCTCACCATGAGGACTCCATTCAAATCTCGAACACCTGGCCTGGCTTCAACGCGACAAATTTTTCGCTTGGCAGGTTCGCCGCGTCGAGGGCAACGGCCAACGCGTTGACCGGCGCATCGATGGCTTCGTCGGTCAGCTGAAACGTGCCGTGGTGATGGGCGAGCGCCACCTCTGCGCCACAGTCGGCCAGCGCCTTCACGGCATCCTCGGGATTCATGTGCATCTCGCGCATGAACCAGCGCGGCTCGTAGGCGCCGATGGGCAACGTCGCGGCGCGGATCGGGCCATGCATCTCGCGTACACGGCGAAAATGCGCGCCGGTGCCGTAGCCAGAATCGCAGACGAGATAGATTTTTCCCGCTGGTGTCTCCAGCACGAAACTCGCCCACAGCGCCTTGTTACGGTCGAACAGACCGCGCGCGCTCCAGTGCCGCGTAGGCACCAGCATCACAGCTACTCCATTGCCAATCTCGATGCGGCTGCCCCAGTCGAAACCTTCGGCATGGATCGCGCTGTCGGTGGATGTCATGGTGACGTCGTTGCCGAGCGGCGTGATGACGCGTGGCGAGAATTTCGCGGCCAGCTTCGAGAGCGTCCTCACATCGAGATGATCGTAATGGCCGTGCGACACCAGCACGAGGTCGATGGGCGGAAGCTTGTCGAATGGAATGCCGGGATCGTTGACTCGCTTCGGTCCGGCAAAGGAAACCGGCGAGGCGCGCTCCGACCACACCGGATCGACCAAGATGTTGAGGCCCGCGGTCTGGATCAGCCAGCTTGCATGACCAACGAATGAAAAGCGCACCTTGTTGCCGGTAACCTGCGGCGGCGGTGTATCCGAAAACCCGCTCGGGACGCTCGCGGGCCATTTCGCGGCGTCCTTGGTGACCTGCCAGCGCAGCACCTCCCAGAGCTTCTTCGGCGGCGAGCCGTCCGGATCGAAGAAATACGTGCCGTCGAAGTGGTCGGACGGGGGGCCGGAATAGGTTTTCATGCGGGAGATCCAGACGGACGGCAGGCCCACGGCGACGGCGGCGCCTGCGAGCAGGCCAAAAAGGCGGCGGCGGGAGATGGTCATGAGCCTCGATTGGCCTGAAACGGCCGGTGTGGGCAACACTTAGGTTCCCCGAAGACCGTCCGCAACATGCCCCAGAATCAGCATTTTTGGTCTTTTCTTGACTTTTCGGGCTACGAGCGGTTTAACCGCCGCAATTCTCGGAAAGACGTTCTTTTCGACCCGCCGCCCGGCACCGGATGCCGGAGGCCAACGCCCGACAGCGCTATGCGCCCTCGGGCGTAAACGTGTTTGGAATTTCATGTCCCCGCCGGGACTTGAGCAACGGGATACGGCGAAGCAATGTTCGACAATCTGTCGGAAAAGCTTGGAGGCATTCTCGATCGGCTGACGCGGCGCGGTGCGCTGTCGGAAGCCGACGTCGATGCCGCCATGCGCGAGGTGCGCCGCGCGCTGCTCGAGGCCGACGTCGCACTCGACGTGGTGCGCTCCTTTATCGACAAGGTCCGCGAGCAGGCCATCGGCGCCACCGTCGTCAAGTCGGTGACCCCCGGCCAGATGGTCGTCAAGATCGTCCACGACGAGCTTGTTGCAACGCTCGGCTCCGACGGCCAGCAGATCGACCTCAATGCCCCCGCGCCTGTCGCGATCATGATGGTCGGTCTCCAAGGCTCCGGCAAAACCACCACCACCGCAAAGCTGGCGCGCCGCCTCACCCAGCGCGACAAGAAAAAAGTTCTGATGGCGTCGCTCGACGTCTATCGTCCGGCTGCGCAGGAACAGCTCGCAGTGCTCGGCCGCGATCTTGCCGTCGAGACACTGCCCATCGTTGCGGGACAGAAGCCGACGCAGATCGCGCAGCGCGCTCTTCAGGCCGCGAAGCTCGGCGGCTACGACATCGTGCTGCTCGATACCGCGGGCCGCACCACCCTCGATGAAGGGATGATGACGGAAGCGGCGGAGGTGAAAACCGCTGCGAAACCGCATGAAGTGCTGCTGGTCGCCGACTCGCTGACCGGCCAGGACGCGGTCAATCTCGCGCGCGCGTTCGACGAGCGCGTGGGCCTGACCGGCATCGTTCTCACGCGCGTGGACGGCGACGGCCGCGGCGGTGCGGCGCTGTCGATGCGCGCCGTCACCGGCAAACCGATCAAGCTGATCGGTACTGGTGAAAAGACCGATGCGCTGGAGGACTTTCATCCCTCGCGTATTGCGGGCCGCATTCTCGGCATGGGCGACGTCGTCTCCCTTGTTGAGAAGGCCGCCGCGCATATCGACGCCGAGAAAGCAGCGCGCGTCGCCGAGAAGATGCGCAAGGGCAAGTTCGATCTTGCCGATCTGCGCGATCAGCTTCAGCAGATGCAGACCATGGGCGGCCTCGGCGGGCTGATGGGCATGATGCCCGGCATCGCCAAGATGAAGAACCAGATCGCCGCCGCCAACCTCGACGACAAGGTCGTGAAGCGTCAGATGGCGGTGATCGATTCCATGACGCGCGAGGAGCGCAAGAATCCCGACATCCTCAAGGCCAGCCGTAAAAAGAGGATCGCCGCAGGCGCAGGCCTCAAGGTCGAGGAGGTTAACAAGCTGCTCAAGATGCACCGGAACATGGCCGACATGATGAAGGCCATGGGTCAGGGCAAGCGCGGCCCGCTGGCGGGCATGGCGCAGGCGATGGGCTTTGGCGGCAATGGCATGCCGTCGGCCGACGCCATGAAAGAACTTGCGGCGAAGATGCCCGGCGGAATTCCGCAAGGCGCGCCTTCTCTGCCGAAAGATTTCCAAAATCTTCCAGGTTCTGGCCTTCCGGGTCTTGGAAAACCGACATTGCCGGGCCTCGGCGGACTTCCGGGGATCGGCAAGAAGAAATAACCCAACCAGTTTTCACACCATTCGAACATACAAACGGAGAAAAGAATGTCAGTCGTTATCCGCCTTGCACGCGCAGGCACCAAGAAGCGTCCGGTCTATCACGTCGTTGTCGCCGACTCGCGCTTTCCGCGTGACGGCCGCTTCATCGAGCGTCTCGGCCACTTCAACCCGCTGCTGCCGAAGGACAACGAGGCACGCCTCAAGCTCGACATGGACAAGGTCAAGGCCTGGCTCGCCAAGGGCGCACAGCCATCGGACCGCGTGATGCGTTTCCTCGATGCCGCCGGCGTCAAGAAGCGCGAGCCGCGCAAGAATCCAGAGAAGGCCGTGCCGCGCAAGGAGCGCAAGGCCAACGCCGAAGCCGCCGCGAAGCCTGCGGCCTAAGCTTAATCCCGCGTGACGCGCGACACGCGCATCTGCGTTGCACGAATCGGCGCCGCGCATGGCGTGCGCGGCGAAGTGAAGTTGTGGCCCTTTACCGAAGACCCGATGGCGGTCATCGATTACGGGCCGCTGTCGAGCAAGGACGGCGCGCGCCAGTTTGAAGTGGTGCGCGCCCGTATCGCGAAAGATCATCTGGTCGCGGTGCTCAAGGGCATTACGACGCGCGAGGATGCCGAGCGCGTCAACGGCATCGAGCTCTACATCGCGCGCGACAAGCTGCCGCCGACCGAGGCAGGCGAATACTACTACGCCGACCTGATCGGGCTGCGCGCGGTCGATACAGCGGGCGCCGCGATCGGCAAGGTGCTCGCGATCCATAATTTCGGCGCGGGCGACATCATCGAAATCGCGCCCGAGCGCGGTCCGACATTGCTGCTGCCGTTCACCGATGCGGTGGTGCCGACCGTCGATCTCGCCGAGGGCCACGTGGTGATCGTGATGCCGCAGGAAATCGACGGCGATTCGCCGCAAGATGCTGACGTCTGACTAAGATCGACTGAATCAGGATCGAACCATGTGGCGCGCCACGGTGCTCACGCTGTTTCCGGAGATGTTTCCCGGCCCGCTCGGCATCAGCCTCGCGGGCAAGGCGCATGCGTCTGGGGTGTGGGGACTTGAAGCACGCGACATCCGCGATGCCGCCACCGACAAGCATCGCAGCGTCGACGACACACCCGCCGGCGGCGGACCCGGCATGGTGCTGCGCGCCGACGTGCTGGCGGCCGCGATCGACGCCGCCAATATCGCCCCTGACCGCCCGCGCCTGCTGATGAGCCCGCGCGGTCGGCCATTGACCCAGCAGCGGGTGGTGGAACTCGCCGCCGGTCCAGGTCCCTTGATCGTCTGCGGCCGGTTCGAGGGCATCGATCAGCGGGTCATCGAGGCCCGCCGGCTCGAGGAAATCTCGGTGGGCGATTATGTGCTCTCGGGCGGCGAAATCGCCGCCATGGCCCTGATAGACGCCTGCGTACGGCTTCTGCCGGGGGTTATGGGCAAGCTAAGCTCTGGAACTGACGAGAGTTTCTCGGACGGACTACTGGAATACCCCCAATACACCCGCCCCCAGCTTTTCGAGGACCGGCCGATTCCCGACATTCTGGTGTCCGGCGACCATGCCCGGATCGAGGCCTGGCGGCAGGCCGAGGCCGAGGCCCTGACCAAAGTTCGGCGGCCGGACCTCTGGGCGGCCAAAAACGCCCAAAACGCGGCAACGAAACCGCCAAAAAACACGACGAAAGGGTGACAACCCGCTGGTGATGGCGTATACGACCGCCCAATCCGTGCACGTGCTGGATACGAATTTCCGCGCAGCCCCTTCCGGGCGCGCCGCCGATGGAGTTTTGCGATGGACCTCATTCAAGAGCTGGACAAAGAGCAGCTCGAAAAGCTTTCTGCCGGGAAGACGATTCCCGATTTCGGACCGGGCGACACTGTGATCGTCAACGTCAAGGTTGTCGAAGGCGAGCGTTCGCGCGTGCAGGCCTATGAAGGCGTTTGCATCGGCCGTCATGGCGGCGGCATCCACGAGAGCTTCACCGTTCGCAAGATTTCCTACGGCGAAGGCGTCGAGCGCGTGTTTCCGGTCTACTCGCCGATGATCGACTCGATCAAGCTCGTGCGTCGCGGCAAGGTGCGTCGCGCCAAGCTGTATTATCTGCGCGGTCTGCGCGGCAAGTCGGCGCGCATCGTCGAGAAGCAGGACAATCGCGAAAAAGAAACGCTGAAGGCCGCTTCGGGCGAGTAATCGCGCTGCGCCGAGTGATTTGATTTAAAGAGCGCGGTACCTCACCGCGCTCTTTTCTTTGCTGGTGTTTGCAAAAATTACTTTTGCGACAGCGGGCCGTTCATGATCCAGCGATGGCCGAACGGATCGCGAATGATCGCGGTGCGCGTGCCCCAGAACGAGTAGGTCGGCGTCACTTCGCCTTTCGCGCCTAACTTTGTGGCGCGCTCGAAAACCTCATCGACCTTCTCGCCGGTTCCGAATTCGAGGCTGACCGACATGGTCACCGGCTCGCCGGGCAAGGGTGTGCGCGCGGTGCCAAATTCGGGGAACGCGTCGGACAGAAACAGCGGGCCGCCGTTGATCTCGAGTTCGCAATGCAGGATGCGCAACCCGTCGAGTGCGGGCATCAGCGCCTTCTGCCGGGCATCGAAAGCGGCGGTATAGAAGGCGATGGCGCCCGCGGCAGGCGAAACGGTGAGATACGGAGCAACCGGCGGGCGTGGAGACATTGTGCCATCCTGCGTAAGCTATTATGTGCTCAGGATACTTTCCCCTTCTGCGTTAAGCGAGTAAAAAGCGGAATTGATTACTGGCCGCCCAAAGGCCCCAAAGCACCTGTCCGGACACCTCAAATGACCAAAGCGACCACGCTCTACGACAAGATATGGAACGATCACTTGGTTGATGAGCAGCCTGATGGCACCTGCCTGCTCTACATTGACCGGCATCTTGTCCATGAGGTGACCTCGCCGCAGGCCTTCGAAGGACTGCGCACCACCGGCCGCAAGGTCCGCGCGCCGAAGAAGACGCTCGCCGTGGTCGATCACAACGTCCCGACCACCGACCGCTCGAAGCCGAATCCCGATCCGGAAAGCGCCGAGCAGATCGCAGCGCTCGCGGAGAATGCGCGCGAGTTCGGCGTCGAGTACTTCAACGAGTTCGACAAGCGTCAGGGCATCGTGCACGTCATCGGTCCAGAGCAGGGCTTCACCCTGCCCGGCACCACGATCGTGTGCGGCGACAGCCACACCTCAACACACGGGGCGTTCGGCGCGCTCGCTCATGGCATCGGCACATCGGAGGTTGAGCACGTGCTCGCCACGCAGACGCTGATCCAGAAGAAGGCGAAGAACATGCGCGCGACCGTGGACGGCCAATTGCCGGACGGCGTCACCGCGAAAGACATCATTCTCGCGATCATTGGCGAGATCGGCACCGCGGGCGGCACCGGCTATGTGCTGGAATACGCCGGCGAAGCGATCCGTTCGCTGTCGATGGAAGGCCGCATGACGGTCTGCAACATGTCGATCGAAGGCGGCGCGCGCGCCGGCCTGATCGCGCCTGACGAGAAGGCGTATGAATTCCTGAAAGGTCGCCCGATGGCGCCGACCGGAGAAGCTTGGGAAGCTGGCCTGCGCTACTGGAATACGCTGCGGACGGACGAAGGCGCTCACTTCGATCATGAAATCCGGCTCGATGCGGCAAAGCTGCCGCCGATCGTGACATGGGGCACGTCGCCCGAGGACGTGGCATCGATCTCCGGATTCGTGCCCGACCCTGCGAAGATCCAGGACGAAGCCAAGCGTTTGTCGAAGCAACGCGCGCTCGACTACATGGGACTGAAGGCCGGCACCAAGATCACCGACATCAAACTCGACCGCGTCTTCATCGGCTCCTGCACCAACGGACGCATCGAGGATCTGCGCGCCGCCGCGAAGGTCGTTGCCGGTCACACCGTCAACGGCAACCTCAATGCGATGATCGTGCCGGGCTCGGGTCTCGTCAAGGAACAGGCGGAAGCCGAAGGCCTCGACAAGATTTTCATCAAGGCGGGCTTCGAATGGCGCGAGCCGGGCTGCTCGATGTGCCTTGCGATGAATCCTGACAAGCTGTCGCCGGAAGAACGTTGCGCGTCGACCTCGAACCGCAACTTTGAGGGCCGTCAGGGCTTCAAGGGCCGCACCCATCTGGTGTCACCGGCGATGGCCGCAGCCGCCGCGATCGCTGGTCATTTCGTCGACATCCGCGAGTGGCACACAACCTGACGATCATTCTCACTGGTAACCAATAAAAACAGGCGCTCGAACGAGCGCCTGTTTTGTTTTGCCGTTTGCTTCCCTGTTACCAGCCGAAGCCGAAACCGAAGCGCGGTCCGTAGCCGTAACCGGGTCCGTAGCCGTAAGGACGATAACCATAACCGTAGGGGCTGTAGCCGTACCCGTATGGACGGTAATAATAGGGCCGTGGACGATAGTAATACGGTTGGTAATAGGGCCGATAATACGGCCGATAGTAGCGCGGCCCATAGCCGTAGCGACGATAGTAGCGACGCTGCGCGCTAACATCCGTCGGCCTGGCCTCAGCCAAACGCGCGTCATAACCCGGCGATACCGTCGCAACCGGCGGCGCGGCGCTCGCAGGTGCGAGCGACATCCAGCCGGCAAATGAAAGAGCGGCAGCAACAACCGCGGCCCCCATAAACTTTTTCATTGCAATTCTCCTCCGATCATTGCTCGACACGTTAAAGATAACGCGCATCACCGATTTCCGTTCACCCAATCGACCGATGCGGCCGTCGTTGAGAGCGCGGACCCGGACAGGACCATTTGTCGCGATCACAAAACCGATACCCGCTTTTGTGGACTGCGCGATGCGATCCCCTCTGGAACTAAGATGACTTCGGATTTGCAGCAAGATCATGGCCCGGTGTTTTTACCGATTCTTGGTAAAAACACCCTTTGTAAAAACATCCGGACCGAAGCGTAAATCAGTACCAGTGATGGCGACGGTGCCAGTGGTGACGATGGTGCCAATGGCGGCGGTGATGCCAGCCATGGTGACGGCGCCAGCCGTGATGACGATGCCAGCCATGATGCCTGCGCCAATGAACCTCGGTGATGTTCTCAGAGGCCTGTTTCGCAGACGTCGATGCAGCCGGATTGATGAGCGACACCGCTTGCGCACGATCAGCAGGTGCTGCAACCGCGAGCAACCCGGCGACGGCCGCAAGTCCGAAGATCGTCCTGATGTTCATCTTCATGAATTCTCTCCCTTGGTCAGCGGATTTGAAAACCAACTCCGGCGCTGGATGTTCCACGCAGCGCCGGATCACGCTGACATCAGGCTAGAAAGAACGACGTGAATGCGTGCTGAATGTCCGCGCCGCATTGATGAACGCTTTGACAGCGTGAAACCAAAAACAGACGAGCGCGTATCCTTCATGTATCGCCGGCAAGAGGAGAAAGCGATGTCGCACATTTCACATCGGCGATTGCTGTCACCCACGCGATTGTTATTCGCCGCTCCCGCCGCAGCGCTGCTGTTCGCCGGTCATGCATCCGCCTCGCAAGGGCCGGGAGTATCACCGGGCACGGCCAGCGCGTCGCTGCAATTGACAGTGGCAATCACGGTCTATGGATTATGCGCGGCGGCTATCGCCGCAGGCGTCATCGGCGCGTTCAGGAAGTCCTGAGCCGTTTAATTATTGCGTAGGATAATCCTAACCGCGCCAGTAGCACTGCATGCGCGGAACGATCACCGTTCCGCTTGGGCGGTATTCCTGCTCGTAATGGGCGTTGCAAACCCGCATCGAATTCGGACCGGGATAGCTCGAACCGCGATAGATCGGAACGCGCCGTGGCGCGCGGCGAATGATCCGGCGGCTCTGCGCAGAAAACTCTTCTGCAGTCAGCCCATGTGCATGCGTTGCAACCGTCACAGGCGCGGCCTGCGATGCGCCCGGCGCCGCCATGACGATCAGGCCTGCGAAGAGGCCCATGAGAATTGCCGAAATCCGCATCATGATGCGCCGTCCCATACCCTTGTCCCGCGGCAACGTCTCCGATTGAGGCGCGAAGGTCAACACCAAGAAATGGCCAAATCCCGGGCTTTGCCTGCGTCGTTGCAGACCCCGCACACGCCCTTGGCCCGGACCGTCAACCGCTCTAAACAAGGCCGATGTGGCCGACCGCAAAATCACCCACCCTCGCAGAGATGGAATCCATCGCGCATGACGCGTTCGCGCGGCTGCCGAAACACTTTCGCGCTCTCTGCGAGGGATTGATCATCCAGGTCGACGATTTCCCCACGGACGAGGTCCTTGAGGAGATGAAAGCTGAGAGCGAGTTCGACCTGCTCGGGCTGTTCCAGGGTGTCGGTCTGCCGTTCCGCTCAACCGGCGACGTAGCGCCGATGCCGAACATGGTCTGGCTCTATCGGCGCCCCATCCTCGACTACTGGGCCGAGCACGACGAAACGCTCGGCCATGTCATCACACATGTTCTGGTGCACGAGATTGGCCACCATTTCGGCCTGTCGGATGACGATATGGAAGCGATCGAGGCCCGCGTCGGGGACGAGGCATAAGGGCCGGAACTCACGCCAAATTGGCCTTTGCGGACCCCTACAATCGCGATAAGAACTGCTCTAAATACCAGCTTGGGCCGCATAGTCCGGCCCTCTCAACCGGAATGACCGATGGACAAGTTTACGACCCTTGAAGGCGTCGCCGCCCCCTTGAAGATCATCAATGTCGACACCGACATGATCATCCCGAAGCAATACCTCAAGACCATCAAGCGCACCGGACTCGGCAAGGGGCTGTTTTCGGAACAGCGCTACAAGGACGACGGCAGCGAGAACCCGGATTTCGTCCTCAACAAGCCTTCCTATCGCAAGGCCAAGATTCTCGTGGCCGGCGATAATTTCGGCTGCGGATCGAGCCGCGAGCACGCGCCTTGGGCGCTGGCCGATTTCGGCATCCGCTGCGTCATCTCGACGTCGTTCGGCGACATTTTCTACAACAACTGTTTCAAGAACGGCATCCTGCCGATCCGCGTCTCGCAGGACGAACTCGACAAGCTGTTCGACGATGCCGATCGCGGCGCCAACGCCACGCTGACGGTCGATCTCGAAAAGCAGGAAATTCGCGGCCCCGACGGCGGCACGATCAAGTTCGAGATCGATCCGTTCCGCAAGCACTGCCTGTTCAACGGCCTCGACGACATCGGCCTCACGATGGAGAAGGGCAAGTCGATCGACGTGTTCGAGGCAAAGGAAAAAGCCGAACGGCCTTGGCTTTAATCCAGACAGTTCTGATTTAAGCCGTCTTCAACGCCGCAATCGCGTCGGCAATCGCGGTGGTACGCTTCGCCATCTCGACATGGAGCCGCTCGACCATCTGCCCGTCGAGCTGCACCACGCCCTTGCTGACATTTTCCGGCAGATCGAACACGCCCATAATCTTGCGCGCGCGGACGACTTCCTCCGCCGGCGGCGTGTAGGCCGCATTGGCGGCGTCGATCTGGCCAGGATGAATCAGCGTCTTGCCGTCGAAGCCCATGTCGCGGCCCTGTGCGCATTCCTTCGCAAAACCCGCGATGTCGCTGATGTCGTTGTAGGGGCCATCGAGAATCTCGATGCCGTAGGCACGCGCGGCCAGGATGCAATGCGAGAACAGCGGCAGCATCGCCGCGCGGCCCGGCAACATCCGCATCCGCGTCTCGCGCGCGATGTCGTTCGGCCCCATGATGAAGCCGGTGAGACGCTTGTCGCCTTCGCGCGCCATTGCCGCGATCTGCTGCGCGGACAGCACGCCGAGCGGCGTCTCGATCATCGCCCAGAGGCTAATGGCCGGGTCAGCCTTGAGCGTGCGCAGGCGCTCCTCAAGCTTTTTCACGTCGGCCGGGCTTGAGACCTTCGGCACCAGAATGCCATCGGGCCGCGCGGCCGCGGCCATCGCTAGATCGTCCTGCCACCACGGCGACTCCAGATTGTTGATGCGGATGATGATCTCGCGCCGGCCAAAGCCCTTGGCGGCGACCGCGGCCGCGATCTGGTCGCGCGCCATCGGCTTGGCATCAGGCGCGACGGAATCCTCAAGGTCCAGGATGACCCCGTCGGACGGCAGATTACGCGCCTTGTCCAGCGCCCGGGCATTCGATCCCGGCATGAACAGCACACTGCGTCGCGGATGGATCATGGCTCGGTTCCTGCTTAAGAAGCAGCCTGCGTAGCATTTCGGCTCTGTGCCCGAAAGACTTGTTCCGGATACTCTCCTAGGTTAGCCACTCAGGATAATTTTGCGAGGCCTCCCATGTCACCGTTTCCTGAACGCCTGCTCGCCGGCTACCAGACTTTCGTCACCCAGCGCCTGCCCACCGAACAGTCGCGCTACCGCGAACTGTCTCAGCAGGGACAGTCCCCAGAAGTCATGGTGATCGGCTGCTGCGATTCCCGCGTTTCGCCTGAAGTGATATTCGACGCCGGCCCGGGCGAACTGTTCGTCGTGCGCAACGTCGCCAACCTGGTGCCCGTGTTCCAGCCCGACGGCAATGCGCACGGCGTATCGGCGGCGTTGGAGTATGCGATTCAGGTCCTGCGGATAAAACATATCGTCGTGCTCGGGCACGCCCAATGCGGCGGCATTCGCGCCTTCGTCGACGACAGCGAGCCGCTATCGCCGGGCGATTTCATCGGCAAATGGATGTCGATGTTCGTCAAGCCGGGCGAAAAAGTCGCGCAGCGCGACCACGAGACCATGCAGCAGTTCGTCACGCGGATCGAGAAGGCTGCGGTGTTGCGCAGCCTAGAAAACCTGATGACATTTCCGTTCGTGAAAAATCTCGTCGACAGCGGCAAGCTGCAACTGCACGGCGCCTATTTCGGCGTGGCCGAAGGTTCGCTGTCCATCGTCGATCAGACCACGAACGAATTCAGCCGCGTCTATCAGGGCTCGTTGGCCGGCTAGTGTCCGGCCTTGCCCGGCGCGCCATGATCACCGCCGAGCTTGTCCGACCACACGATCAGTAGCGTCGAGACGACGAGGCCGAGATAGAACGGCGCCATCAGCCAGCGGCTGTTGAACAGAAGAGATTCGAATCCGTATTCCGCACGCTTCAGCGTTGGATTCGCCTGATACTCCGCAGTGGCAGGCCGGTGTTCAGATGGCTCGCTTGTCATCCTGATCCCCGGCCCCCGTTATCCTGCTCGAATTAAGCGGCTCAGGCCGCTTTCTTCTTCGCACTGATCAGCTTGCGGTTGATCAGGCATTCCGCGATCTGGACCGCGTTCAGCGCGGCGCCCTTGCGCAGATTGTCCGACACGCACCACAGCACGAGACCGTTCTCCACTGTCGCATCCTCGCGGATGCGGCTGATGTAGGTCGCGTCCTCGCCGGCGGCTTCATACGGTGTGACGTAGCCGCCCGGCTCGCGCTTGTCGATCACGAGGCAACCCGGCGCGTTGCGCAGGATGTCGCGGGCTTCATCGACCGAGATCGGATTCTCGAATTCGATATTCACCGCCTCGGAATGACCGACGAACACCGGAACGCGCACGCAAGTGGCGGTCAGCTTGATTTTGGGATCAAGAATCTTCTTGGTCTCCATCATCATCTTCCACTCTTCCTTGGTGTAGCCGTCCTCCATGAACACGTCGATTTCCGGAATCACGTTGAACGCAATCCGCTTCGGAAATTTCTTATTGATGAGTTCATCGTTGGTGTAGACGGCCTTGGTCTGCGAGAACAACTCGTCCATCGCGTCCTTGCCCGCGCCGGACACCGACTGATAGGTCGAGACCACCACGCGCTTGATCACCGCCTTGTCGTGCAGCGGCTTCAGCGCGACCACGAGCTGCGCGGTCGAGCAATTCGGATTGGCGATGATGCCCTTCTTGCGGAAATCAGCGACAGCCTCCGCGTTCACTTCAGGAACGATCAGCGGCACGTCCGGATCCATGCGCCATGTCGACGAGTTGTCGATCACGACAGCGCCGGCGGCCGCGATCTTCGGCGACCACTCCTTGGACACGGCTCCGCCCGCCGACATCAGGCAGATGTCGACATCGCTGAAATCGTAGTGCTCGAGCGCTTTGCATTTCAGGGTCCGGTCGCCATAGGACACTTCGACGCCCATGCTCCGGCGGGAGGCCAATGCGACCACCTCGTCAGCCGGAAAGCTGCGTTCGTCCAGGATGTTGAGCATCTCCCGGCCTACGTTGCCGGTCGCTCCAACCAGCGCAACCTTGTAACCCATCGTTGACTCTCCGAAGAAAAATGCCACGCCCTCGCCGCTCATGGAAGGGGAAGAGGCAGCGCTTCTATGCGAAAAACGGCCCAAATACAACGCAGAAGCAACTGCGGGGGCAGGTCTGGCGTCAAACGGCAGGAGGTCTCGTTCCAGCCGCGGCGGCGGGGCGTTCCCGTTTTCACGACCGGAACAGAACGTCCGCCACGAGTCATCTATGAACCCGACCGCCCTTGACCAGCCCGTTTTGAATACCTCTGGTATTCACCCGGCTTTGCGCAGCTTCGCGGACGAATGCAACGCCGTGGCGGTGCGTATTATGGCCTATCTGTGCGGCCTGGCGGTTCTGGCGGTGATCGCCGTGGATCTGGTCTCGGCGGTGCCGGTCGCAGCCAAGACGGAGACGCCGACCCTTCCCGGCTGGACCCCGGCCAGCCGACCGCATCCGGCCTTCGCCATCAGCAAGCTGGATTTGACCGACAGAACAGACGCTTACGAAATTCTCCGGCACCCGGAAGGCGGCCGCAAGGACATTCTGCGCTGGGCCGCCACGGCCCATGAGGCCCCTACCGCCGAAATCGAGATCTACCGTCCCGGCGGGGAACTGGACGCGTTTGCCGCTCCCGAGGCCGACATCGCGGCCCGGATGGCCGGCCAAAGCACTGGCGACGTCGAGCCTGCCGGCGTCATCGACACCAAATTCGGCCGCGTCACCTTGCTGCGTTTGAGCGGGGCTGCCCTGCCCGGCAAGCAGGCCTGCCTGGGCTTCGCGAAGACCTTCGAGGCCCCACACATCAGGATCAGCGGATGGTCCTGTCAGGCCAATTCACTCGCCGCTCAGAAGGCCTTTCTCGGCTGCACACTGAACCGGCTCACTCTGCTGTCGGCAGGCAACGATCCGAAGATGGCCGAACTGTTCGCCCGCGCCGAGCTCAAGCGCGACACCTGCACCACAACCACCGTGACCGCGACGAACTGGATCGCCTCCGGCGAAGCGCCGCCGCTTCGCGGACGGCTCATGCAGGATTGAAAATCTGGAATTCAGGAATTTCGACATGTCATTCGATCGAAGCCAAATTTCGACTGCCAGCAGTTACGCCGGGAAGGCGGTACGTTATTCCTTCTATGCGGTGGGAACGGTGGTACTCGCTCTCATCGGCATTACGGTCATGCGTGTATCGAGCTTCTTCGATCAGCCAACCAGCGTCAGCACCAAGGCGTCGTTTCAGATCACGTCACCTGACATCGCCCGGCTCTCATCCACCCGCAACTCGGCGAAATTCAACGCGGGGTGGCAAGAAGTCCTGCAACACGGCCGGATCTACGATCGCGACACCGACTTCACCCTCGTCGTGAATATGCCGTCCAATCCGGACACGCCGGTGGTCCGCGATTATTCCTCGGAAATGTCTACCCTGCGGCCACTGCTGCGCACGGCCTATATGGGCGGAACGACGAATTACTACGATCTCGAAACCCGTTTCGGTCCCATCCGCGCCGCGAGTTTTCAGGCCAACTCCGACGGCCAGACCAAGCTCTGCGTGTCTTATCTGAGCCGCTTCGATACCACCGCCGTCTATCTCAAGGGCTGGCTCTGCGAAGCCAGCGGTGCGCGCCCGAATTTTCATACGCTGGCCTGCATTCTCGACCGCGTCACCCTGAAGGGCGTGCTGCCGACCGCCGCTGCGCAGAGCTTCTTCGAGGAACGAATGAAACGTCCCGGGCGTTGCAGCGCCGAGCCGGTGTCGCAAACCACCGATACACGGCCGCCGCGGCCACCTCGCAGGCTCTAGTCCCAACCCTTTCACGCCCTATATCGTGAAGGGCCGGGATCACGATCCGCAGCAAGTGTGGCCCATTGGTCCTTGTGGGAGGCTCCCGGAAGCGGGTATGGTGCGACGCAATTCGGAATGTGACGAGGATTCAATGGCTTTGAAGTATCAGGGCGCGAAAACACTGGCGATTTTGCTCGCGACGGCCGCGATTGTGACGGTCGGATTCGGCGCAACCGCCGCCGATGCTGCGCCCCGGAAGCGCGTCGTGGTGGACGACCCGACTTATGACGGTGCACCGCGCAAGCCGGAGAACCGCGTCTACCAGCGCGGCCGCACCCGCGTTTACGTGACGCGTCGCTCATGGCTCGATGCGGGCACCGAAGTTCGCCCCGGCGAGCGCAAGTTCACCGACTACGCATTCCCGCCCGGATACTCCTACGGCCAGTTGATCGACCGGCAGTACACCGCACGGCGGCCGCTCGGCGATCAGTGGGATACCGGTACTCCGTTCCCATTCCCGCTGTATTGATTCCATCGCATTGCGATTGATAGAGAAAATGCCCGGCGCGAGCCGGGCATTTTGCATATGGCAAACTGGTGACGAACTTCGCCCCAAAGGGCGAAATGGTGTCAGGCCGTCAAAGCATCCAGCTCCGCGACAATCGCCTCGCCCATCTGCGACGTGGAGACAATCGTCGCGCCTTCCGACTTAAGGTCTGCCGTGCGAAGACCCTTGGCGAGCGTCGCCGCGATGGCCTGATCGATCAGGTCGGCCTCCTTCTGCAGGTCGAACGAGTAGCGCAGCGCCATCACGAACGACGCGATCATCGCGATCGGATTGGCCATGCCCTTGCCGGCGATGTCCGGCGCCGAACCATGTACCGGCTCGTACAGCGCCTTGCGCTTTTTCGTCTTCGGATCGGTTTCGCCCAATGAGGCCGACGGCAGCATGCCGAGCGAACCGGTGAGCATCGCGGCGATGTCGGACAGCATGTCGCCGAACAGATTGTCGGTGACGATGACGTCGAACTGCTTCGGCCAGCGCACGAGCTGCATGCCGCCGGCGTCCGCCAACTGATGCTCAAGCTCGACATCCTTGTATTCGCGCGCGTGGACCTGCGTAACGACTTCCTTCCACAACACGCCGCTCTTCATGACGTTGTGCTTTTCCATCGACGTCATCTTGTTGCGGCGCTTGCGCGCGAGGTCGAACGCGACGCGCGCGATGCGCTCGATCTCGTAGGTGTCATAGACCTGCGTATCGACGGCGCGCTTCTGACCGTTGCCGAGATCGGTGATGGTCTTCGGCTCGCCGAAATAAACGCCGCCGGTGAGCTCGCGCACGATCATGATGTCGAGCCCTTCGACGACATCTTTCTTGAGGCTCGAGGATTCCGCCAGCGCGGGATAGCAGATCGCCGGACGCAGGTTGGCGAACAGCGCCATGTCCTTGCGCAATCTCAAGAGGCCCGCCTCCGGACGCGCCTCATAAGGAACATCCGCCCACTTCGGTCCGCCGACCGCGCCGAAGATCACGGCGTCAGCCGCCTGCGCGCGCGCCATCGTGGCGTCGGTGATCGCGACCTTGTCGGCGTCGTAGCTCGATCCGCCGACCAGACCGGTCTCGGTCTCAAACTTGGCGATGCCGCGCTTGTTCAGCCAGCCGATGATGCGCGTCACCTCCGCCATCACTTCGGTGCCGATACCGTCGCCGGGAAGAAGCAGCAGCTTATGGGATGCCATGATCGAATGCCTTGATTTGCTGATTATCCGTCTTTTGCGAAGCGCAGAGTGTTCACATTTCGCGCGGACTTGCTAAAGCGCCCTTGCACAATTGGCAAGACACCATTGCCGCCTCGCGATTGGTCAAATGCGGCGGAAACTGCCACTGTGCCAACCCTGCCGGAGCCTCCTGTGACATCCCCCGATTCGACAGCCCCTTTCGCGCGACCCATGCGCATGATTCTGATCCTCGCGCTGGCGCCAGCCATCGGGCTCGGCATCGGGCGCTTCGGCTACACGCTGGTGCTGCCGGACATGCGCGATTCGCTCGGCTGGTCGTATTCCACCGCCGGCTTCATGAACACGATCAACGCCATCGGCTATCTCGCGGGCGCGTTGGGCGCAGCCTCCTTCATCCGCCGCGTCGGTGTGTTCCGCTCGGTATGGATCGGTGCGCTGGCCTGCGTCATATCGCTCGGGATCTGCGCGCTGTCGGGGAACGTTCTCGTGTTCGGTTTCGGACGCCTGCTGTCAGGCCTCGGCGCGGCAACGACTTTCGTCGGCGGCGGCACGCTGGCGGCGACCATCGCGCAATCGCGGCCGATGAAATCGGCGCTGCTGCTCAACCTGTTCTATACCGGTCCGGGCACCGGCCTGATCGTCTCGGGACTGGCCGCGCCGTTCCTGTTGCAGTATTTCGGCCCCGGCTCGTGGTGGATCGTGTGGGTAGCGCTGACGATCATATCGGCGCTGATGATGATTCCGCTGCTGCTGAATCCGATCGACGTTGCGGCACGTGAGGCGTCGGTTGCGGCGCCTCCGGTCGCATTGCGGCCGATTGCGTTTTATCTTGCGGGCTATTTCCTGTTCGGCGCAGGCTACATCGCCTACATGACTTTCATGATCGCATACGTCCGCGACGGCGGCGGCGGCGCGGCGGCCCAGAGCTCATTCTGGTGCCTGATCGGCTTGATGTCGTTCGCGGGATCGTGGCTGTGGCGCGGACTGATGGCGCGCGGCAACAGCGGCACGACCATCGCCATCATGATCGCGGTCACCTGTCTCGGCACGTTCATCGCGCTATTGGGCACGTCGCCACCGCTGCTGGTGGCGTCGGCGTTCGTGTTCGGCCTGGCGTTCTTTCCGGTGGTTGCATCCACCACTGTCTTCACACGGCTGAACTATCCCCCAGAGGCGTGGGCCAAGGTGATCGGCGTCATGACCATCACCTTCGGCCTCGGCCAGACGCTCGGCCCCTTCGTGACCGGCGCGATCACCGACGTGATGGGCCTGTCCTACGCGCTCAGGGTCTCCACCGCCGCGCTGGCGCTGGGCGCAGTGCTGTGCGCGTTCCAGCGGCCGGTGAAGGTGTAAAGCTGTCATTGCGAGCGAAGCGAAGCAATCCAGTTTTTGGCAGCGCAAAGGCTGGATTGCTTCGTCGCTACGCTCCTCGCAATGACGAAGAGTAAAGATCATCGCCGGGACGACGTGCTGAGAGATCGTAACTTCAGCTCTCGAAGATCAAACATGTTGTCGTGCCGTGGACGAGCAAGCGCCCCTTGCTGTCCGTGACGCGTCCATCCGCGATGCCGATACGGCGGCCCCGATTGATCACCGTGCCCTCGGCCTTGATCGGACCTGTCTCCGGCGTGATCGGCCGGACAAACGATATCTTGAACTCAAGGGTCGTGGAGCCGATGCCCTTGTCCAGAGTCGATTGAATCGCGAGTCCCATGCAGCTATCGAGCATCGTGGCTGCGAGACCGCCATGCACGGTGCCCGCGGGATTGAGGTGAATGTCCCTCGGCTCTGCTGTCACCACGACGCGTCCGTTTTCCGCCTCGGTGATATCGTAACCCAGAGTCCCGGCGATCATATTGAGAGGCAGCGTCCCGTCGGCGAGGCCCTGGACAAATTGCAGACCGCTTAGCTCCCTTTGTCTGTCGGCGGGAACGGTTCCATAAGTCTTGCCGGCGGCACGGTCCGTCATCATCTTCTCCCGGTTGAACTGCGAGTGGGTGGCGCCACCATAAAATTCACACCGCGACTGCGCTCGCCGGATTCAGACATCGTCGTCAGGTCAACCTCGCCCGAAGCAACGCAAGCTGCTAGATTCCGTTGTGCCATGATGCTGCAATTTGCCGAGTGTGATCGGGCGCGCGTAGCACGCGACCCGAGCTATGACGGGCGGTTCTTCACCGCGGTCCGCACGACAAAAATCTATTGCCGGCCCGTGTGCCCGGCCCAACCCCGCTCCGCAAACGTCTGTTACTTTCCCTCTGCCGCCGCCGCCGAGCTGGCCGGCTTCCGGCCTTGCCTTCGGTGCCGGCCCGAAACCGCGCCTTTCAGTCCGGCGTGGAAAGGCACGCGCGCGACCGTCGACAGAGCACTACGGCTCATCGTCGATGAGGGCGCGCTCGATGCGGAAGATGCCTGTGTCGACGATCTGGCTGCGAGGCTGGGAATCGGCGCCCGCCAATTGTCGCGACTGTTCGCGCGCCATCTGAATGCGACCCCTGTCGAGGTGGCGAAGACGGCACGCGTTCAGCGCGCAAAGCGCCTGCTCGACTCCACCGAACTCCCGATGACCGAAGTCGCCCTGCGGGCGGGCTTTCGCAGCCTGCGCCGGTTCAACGCCGTCTTCGTCGAGACTTACCGCAGATCGCCGACCGAGGTCAGGCGATCGGCCCGTTCGTCACGGGTGCGATCACGGACGTGATGGGTAGCTACGTCGTTGCGAAGTAAGAAAATGGTGCTGAGAAGATCGGTGCAAGTCATAACATCTGTCATTGCGAGGAGCACTTGCGACGAAGCAATCCAGTCTTTGTTGCTCTAGGACTGGATTGCTTCGCTTCGCTCGCAATGACGAAGAAAATGTGGAGCCCTACGACGCCGGCGTCTGCGCGGGCCGCTTGCGGCGGAACATGCCGAGCAGCCGCTCCCACATCGATCCGGTTTCGGGCGTGACTTCGCCGTCGCGCTCGTTCTTCGAGAAGAACCTCGTCACCGCCACGAAGAACACCGGCACCATCAGCAACGCCAGAATGACGACAGCGATCATGCCGCCCATCACGCTGGTGCCGAGCGCCTGCTGGCTCCTGCCGCCCGCGCCGCTGGCGATCGCCATCGGCAGCACGCCGCAGACGAAAGCAAGACCAGTCATGAGAATCGGGCGGAAGCGCATATGGCAGGCCTCCATGGTCGCCTGCAGCAACGGCGTGCCCTTGGCGCGCAGATCCTTGGCGAACTCGATAATCAGAATGGCGTCCTTCGCCGCCAGACCGATAATCGTGATGAGGGCGACGGTGAAGTAGACGTCATTGGCAAGGCCGCGCGACATCGCTGCCAGCACCGCGCCGCAGATGCCGAGCGGCACCGTCATCAGTACCGCCAGCGGGATGGTCCAGCTCTCGTAGAGCGCGGCGAGACACAGGAACACGATGAACGCCGATAGCGCCAGCAGGAACGGCGCCTGCGAACCGGACAGCTTTTCCTGCAACGATTGCCCGGTCCACTCAAAGCCGAAGCCGCGCGGTAACTGCGCGGTCAGGCGCTCCATCTCGGCGATGGCATCGCCCGACGTGTAACCCGCTTTCGCTTCGCCCGAGATTCGCACCGACGGATAGTAATTGAAGCCGACGATCTGCGTCGGACCCACCGCCCACTTGATCGTCGCGAACGATGACAGCGGCACCAGATTGCCGCGGCTGTTCTTGACGTTATAGGCGAGAATGTCCTGCGCATTCATGCGGCCGATGCTGTCGGCCTGCACGATCACGCGCTGCATGCGGCCCCGGTTCGGGAAATCGTTGACATAGGCCGAGCCGAGATTGGTCGAGATCGTGCTGTTGATGTCGGCGAAGGTCACACCCTGCGCGGCGGCCTGTTCGCGGTCGATGATGAGCTGCACCTGCGGCGCTTCAGGCAGACCTTCCGCATAGACGTTCTGGAGAATGGCGCTGTTCCTGGCTGAGGCCAGCAAGTCGTCCTTCGCCTTCATCAGCGCGGCATAGCCCTTCTGACCACGATCCTGCAGACGGAAGCTGAAGCCCGAGGAGTTGCCGAGGTTGTCGATCGGCGGCGGCTGCAATGCCGAGACCTTTGCATCCTTGATCGACTTGAGCGAGTTGTTGATGTCCGCAACGATGGCCGCTGCGGAATCGTTCGGCCCGCGCTCCGACCAATCCTTCAACGTCACGAACGCCTGCGCCGTATTCTGGCCCTGGCCTAAGAAGCTGAAGCCGGTCAGGAACGTCACTTCGTCGATGCCCGAGCGGGTCTTCAAAAACTGCTCGACCTTCTCCACGGCGGCCTGGGTGCGATTGAACGACGAGTCCGACGGCGTCTGCACGTCCACGGTGATGAAGCCCTGATCGTCCACCGGCAGGAAGCCGCCGGGCAGCCGCCCGAACGCAAACACAAGACCGACGAGCAGCGCCACATAGACCAGCATCAGCCGGCCGGTGCGCTTGAGCGACCAGCCGACAACGCGGCCATAGCCGCTCTTGGCGTTGTCGAGCTTGCGATTGAACCAGCCGAACAGGCCCGTCTTGCCGTGAGCATGTCCCGCCTCCACCGGCTTGAGCAGCGTTGCGCACAATGCCGGCGTCAGCGACAACGCCATCAGTGCCGAGAACGAAATCGCGGCGACCATGGTGACGGAGAACTGGCGGTAGATGATACCGACCGAGCCGGGGAAGAACGCCATCGGCACGAACACCGCGATCAGCACCAGAGTGATGCCGACGATGGCGCTGGTGATCTGCGACATTGCCTTGCGCGTGGCCTCACGCGGCGAGAGCCCCTCCTCCGACATGATGCGCTCGACGTTCTCCACCACCACGATGGCGTCGTCGACCAGAATGCCGATGGCCAGCACCATGCCGAACATGGTCAGCATGTTGATGGAGTAGCCGAACATGTAGAGCACGGTGCAGGTGCCGAGCAGCGCGATCGGCACCACGATGGTGGGGATCAGCGTGTAGCGGAGGTTCTGAAGAAATAAGAACATCACGATGAAGACGAGGACGACCGCCTCCACCAGCGTCAACAGCACCTTCTCGATCGACGCTTCGACCACCGGCGTGATGTTGTACGGAATGTCGTAGGTGATGTTGGCCGGGAAATACCTTGCCAGTTCCTTCATCTTGGCATCGACCGCGCTTGCGGTCGCGAGCGCATTGCCCGTCGGCGACAACAGCACGGACAGGCCGGCGCTCGGCTTGCCGTTCAGGCGCGTGGTGAACTGATAGCCCATGCCGCCAATTTCGATGCGCGCGACATCACGCAGACGGACCGTCGAGCCGTCCGGATTCGCTCGCAGCACGATGGCGCCGAATTCATCGGCGGAACCGAGCTGACCCCTGACGAGGATCTGCGCCGAAATGGTCTGGTCCTTGCGGCTGGGCTCCGCACCGACGCTGCCGGACGCGACCTGCGCGTTCTGCGCGCTGATCGCGCGCGTGACCTCATCAGCAGAGAGGTTGTAGGCGACCAGCTTGACCGGATCGATCCAGATGCGCAGCGAGCGCTCGGTGGAATACAGCGTGGCACGGCCGACGCCGGGGATGCGGCGGATTTCGCCGAGCACGTTGCGGATCATGAAGTCGCCGAGGCCGACTTCGTCGAGGCTGCCGTCGGTGGAGTTCAGCGTGATGATCTGCAGCACCGCGCTGGAGGCTTCTTCCACCAGGATGCCCTGCTGGATCACGGGGCGCGGCAGGCGGGCCTCGACGCGCTTGATGCGGTTCTGCACCTCGACCGAGGCGAGATTGGAATCCGTGCCCGGCACGAAGTTGGCGATGATTTCCACCTGCCCGAGCGAGTCGGATGTGGATTCGAAATTCAGGATACCCGAGGCGCCGTTCAGCTCTTCCTCGATCAGCCGCGTCGTGGAGTTATAGAGCTCCTCCGGCGAGGAACCCGGATAGCTGGTCGAGATCGAGATCGACGGTGGCGCGATGATCGGATACTGCGCGATCGCCAGAAACGGAATCGCGATAATGCCGATCAAGCAAATGAACAGCGCCACCACCCAAGCGAAGATTGGGCGGTCGATAAAGAAACTCGGCATCATGGCTCCTTAAAGAGGGACAGGCTCAGGCGGAAAACATCACCTGAGGTCATTGCGATCACCGGGTCATGCCCGATGACAAATTTCGCGAAGCAATCCAGCCCGGGGGCATCCATGAAAGCTGGATTGCTTCGCCGCAAACACTTGTCGCAATGACGGCGCAAACATCGCGCCGGACAAACTCAAATCAACTCAACGCACGCTTGGCTGTTCGGACGAGGCCGCGGCCGCAGTCTGCTCAAGGCGCTCGGCCTGTGCGTCCTTCCACGCACTGGCCTTGACGGCATCGCCGACGGTGAACTTCTGGAAGCCTTCGACCACGACGCGCTGGCCCGGCTGCAGGCCCTCGGTGATCAGCCACTGGCCGTCGACGAGGCCGCCGGTGCGCACCGGCTGTGACACGACGCGGTTGTCGTCCTTCACCAGATAGACTTCGCTGCCGCCCGAGGGGCTGCGCTGGATCGCCTGCGGCGGCACCGTGATGGCGTCGGGATCGCGGCCCTGTTCGATCAGGACGCGGACGAACATGCCGGGCAACAATTCGCGCTTCGGATTCTTGAACTCGCCGCGCAGCGTGACCTGTCCGGTGCCGGCGTCGACCTTGGCATCGGAGAACAGGAGCTTGCCGTCGAGCGGATAGATCGAGCCGTCGTCGAGCACGAGGCGCACCTTGGCCGCGTCCGGCGCCACGGCGTCGAGATCGCCGCGGTCGAAATCGCGGCGCAGCCGGTTCAGCTCGTTCACCGACTGGGTGAAATCGGCATAGACCGAATCGATCTGCTGGATCGTCGCCAGCGCGTGGGTTTCGTTCTGCACCACGAGGACGCCCTCACTGAGCAGCGCCGCGCCGATGATGCCGTTGATCGGCGCCTTGAGGGTCGCGTAATCGAGATTGAGGCGTGCACGCGCGAGGTCCGCGTTGCGCGCGGCAAGCTCCGCCTTGGCCTGCGCCAATGACGCGACCGCAACTTCGTTCGACGCCTGCGAGGCGGCATTGCTCTTGGTCAGGGTTTCGATGCGGATCGCATGCTGCGAAGCCTGCAGCAGCGCCGCCTCAGCCTTGGCGAGGGCCGCTTCGGCCGCCTGCAGTTCGACTTCAAAAGGCTTCGGATCGATCTGGTATAGCGGCTCGCCGGACTTGACCTCGCGGCCCTGCTCGAAGGTCCGGCCGACGATAATTCCGGAGACGCGCGGACGAACGTCGGCGACCCGCAGCGGCGCGATGCGCCCGGGCAATTCCTTGACGATGGAACGCGGCGCCATCTTCACGGTGACGATGCTGACTTCGGGAGGCTCCGGCGGGGCCGACGAAGCGACACTCGCGTCGTTGCATCCGGAGAGAAGAATGGCGGACCCAAAAAGGAGGGCCAGTGACAACATCCCAGTGGGACGCGGGTGCATTTCGTATCCTTCTTATTTTCGCATAGCCGAAAACCAGAATGACCGGGACCAACCCACCTAAAATCGACTGGGTGCGACTGATTCACGATCCTTGCTGATGATCCTCAGCATGAATCGTGCCGGTGTGCATCGCAACATCTCCACGGGGTGACCCGATGTCGCGGCTTCATTAAGCCTTTGTTATTTCAGGAGTTAACGAGCGTTAAGACTGCTCACAATTGCGTCACCGTGAAGTGAGCGCCGGAGCAAATATGACAGAAATGTGTGCAAGTGCGGCAAGTGCACGCTTTTGCAGCAAAAGCCACGCGGCCCCGCGTTTCGCGCATGGATCGGCGAGGAGGCCGAGAAGAACCGCGAAAACCGCATACCGGCGAGGAGTTTAGGAGCTTCGAAGCGACCCTAGCTGCCGCTGAACGAGTTGTAGCCCTGGTCTTCCCAGTAGCCGCCCTTGTAGTCGTTGGTGACTTCCATCGAGATCACGTATTTTGGATTCTTGAACCCGAGCTTGGTCGGCACCCGGATTTTCATCGGGTAGCCGTAGGCGCGCGGCAGAATCTCGTTGTCGAACTTGAACGTCATCTGGGTCTGCGGATGCAGCGCGGACGGCATATCCAGCGGTGAATTGTAACCGTCGGAATCCGCGCACTGGAACCAGACATATTTCGCACGCGTGTCGGCGCCGATCAGTTGCAGGAAGTGGCTGAGCCGCACGCCGGTCCAGCTTCCGATCGCGCTCCAGCCTTCGACGCAGATGTGCCGCGTGATCTGCTTTTCCTGCGGCAGTTTATAAAGTTCATCCAGCGTCCATGACTTCTTGTTCTCGACCAAGCCGCGCACTTCGAGTTTCCACGCCGCGCCATCGACATCGGGCGCATCGTCGAGCGCGTAATAGCCGTTGAACGGGAACGGCCGCGTGATCGCGCTTTCCGGGAACGTCGGCGCCAGCGTGTTCGGATTGAACAGCTTGGCCTGCACCGTGTCGTTGAATTTCGAAATCTGCGTCAGCATCGATTCGGCGGAGAAACTGTCGGTGACATCGCAGCCGGTCAGCAGCGTCAGCGCGCCGAGGCTGGCGCCACCGGCGATGAAACGGCGGCGCGACAGATCGGGCATCAGTTTGACGGCGTCCTTCACCAGCAATTGCTTGTCGACGCCGGGGATCAGAAGTTTGCGCATGCGGCCCATGATGCGTCTCCCTTACTTGCCGATAATCATGGCGCGCAGGCTCTTCGGCACCAGCAGCGCCAGCGCAACGTGGACCACCAGAAATCCGACGATCGCCGCCATGCAGAAGAAGTGGACGTAACGCGCCACGTCGTAGCCGCCGAACACCGCGGTCAGCCATTGCAATTGTACCGGCTTCCAGATCGACAGGCCCGACAGCACGATCAGGATGCCGACCACAATGATGCCCGCGTAGAGAAGTTTCTGAACCTGATTGTAGACGGTGAGATCGGCGTGGGAGAGCTTTCCGGTCAGCGCCGCCCTGGTATCATCGATCACGCCGCTCGCGGAGATCGGCAGCAGCTTCCTGCGGAAACGCCCGGTGACGAGACCGAGCGTCAGATAAACAAGTCCGTTGACCATTAACAGCCACATCGCCGCGAAATGCCATTGCAGCGCGCCGCCGAGCCAGCCGCCCAGCGTGATCGAATGGGAGAATGTCAGAAAGTTGAACAGCGGCGAGGCATTGTAGATCTGCCAGCCGGACATGATCATCAGAATGATCGCCACCGCGTTGATCCAGTGCACGATGCGAACCCAGGCAGGCTGAATCACCTTGGCGGCTGCGGCCTTTTCAGCCGGATGATCGGTGGCAGAGATGCTGGACATGATCGTTTCCATTTCCACGATGTCACAAACACCATACGGGACATTCTAGTCCGTGTTACGCCCCGCATCGCAAAATTCGCGGTTCAGGGCAGCGATGAGCACCACGATGACCGTTCACAAAGCCGCGAGGCGGAGTCCGCACCGCCCCACTATTCGGTGATGCGGAACCAGGTGGCCGGTGGCCGGCTGTCCGGTCCGCTGTCGGATGCAGCTTCGAGGTCATCCGCCGACAGTCTTTCAATTTGCCGATTCACGTCAGCGATCAGCAACTCGGTTCCGGCGAGCGCATGACGGGCGTACTCGTCCGAGTGAGCATCAATCGGATTCTCAAGAAGCTTCTCGAACTTTTCCCTGTCCCGGATCAATCGCGCGAGGATCTCACCGAGAACCTCTAGCTGTTCGCTCATGTGCGGCTTCGTGTCGCCGAACCACGCCAGGATTTCCATCGATCGTCTGACTGCGCGCGCCCAGCGTCTGCGCCCCATGGATGTGGCCGAAGGGTCAACGCAATGCCGATCGTGCCTGTTCCATAGCTTGAAAGGACTACTCTCCGGATTCGACTGCCAATCGGGGCAGCTCCCTCTCCCCGCAAAGCGGGGAGAGGCGCAGAAGCGTGCCTTCAGCCTTACGAAGCCGGCATCAGCACGGTGTCGACGACGTGAATCACGCCGTTGGACTGGTTGACGTCGGCGATGGTGACGGCGGACGTGCCGCCCTTGGCATCGACGATCCAGACCTTGCCGCCCGAATGCTTCACAGTCAGGTCCTCGCCCTCGACGGTCTTGAGCTTCCTGCCGTCGGTCAGGTCAGCCGCGTTCAGTTTGCCCGGCACAACGTGATAGGTGAGGATCTTGGTCAGCGTCGCCTTGTTCTCAGGCTTCACCAGCGTGTCGACCGTTCCGGCCGGCAGCTTGCCGAACGCGGCGTTGGTCGGCGCGAACACGGTGAACGGGCCCTTGCTCGACAGCGTATCGACCAGACCCGCGGCCTTCACCGCGGCGACCAGCGTGGTGTGGTCCTTGGAGTTCACCGCGTTCTGAACGATGTTCTTCGAGGGGAACATCGCGGCGCCGCCGACCATCACGGTCTTCTCGCCGGACATTTCGCTTTTCATCATCTTGTCCTGCGCCTGAACAGGTGCAGTCACCACGGCGGTCAGGGTCAGCGCGCCGATTGCGGCGGCGGACAACAGGGCAACGCGGGTTGAGTTGATCTTGAACATGTGTCGTCTCCCGATGAATTGGAAAGTTCCGTCGGCCATCCGGCGGAACGAACGACAGCGCTGATCGTCACGAATTGCAGATCATTGCGCCGTCGATGGCCGAGCTACGGCGGCTCTCGCGGCGCGTTTCAGGAAATAAATTTTCGGGAATTTGAAACTTTTGGAGATGGGATACGTGGGGCGGCGTTGTTGCGCCGGGAAACATTCCCACACCGTCATTGCGAGGAGCGCAAGCGACGAAGCAATTCAGCCCTTTTTAAGACTGGACTGCTTCGCGGAGTTTATCATCAGGTGGCGCAAGCGCCGACCCGATGGCTCGCAATGACGCCGACAAATTACCGCACCGTCGGCGTCACAAAGCTGCGGTTATGGGTCGGTGAGATCAGGATCTCGTTGATGCATGCATGCGCGGGCATGCTGGCGACGAATGCGATGGTGCGGCCAAGATCTTCCGGCTGTAGCATCCTCGCCATGTCTTCGGCCGAAGGCGGCACCGGACGCAGCTTCATGATCGGGGTCGCGACTTCACCCGGAGAGAGACAGCAGGCGCGCAGACCGTTCTTGAATTCATCCATGTTGAACGAATGGGTCAGCGCCAGCACCGCATGCTTGGTGGCGGTGTACGCAGGTCCGGTCAGCTTCGAAACATGACGTCCCGCCCATGACGCCACGTTGATGATGACGCCATCCTTCTGCGCGCGCATCGCAGGCAATACCGCATGCATGCAATACATCACGCCGTTGAGATTGATGTCGACGAGCTTGTCCCAGCCCTCAAGGGTGAAGTCGTCCCAGCTTCGCTTCGGTACGTTGACGCCGGCGCTGTTGACCAGAAGATCGATGCGTCCGTGTTTCGCAACGATCGCCTTCGCAGCCTTCTCTGCATCCGCCGCATTGCTGACGTCGAGCACCATGGCCTCAACATTGCCACCAGCCTTTGCGATGCCTGCGGCCGCCTCGTCGAGCACCTCCTTGCGGCGCCCCGAGATCACGACGGTCCATCCCTCCTTGGCTAACTCCTGCGCACCCGCAAGACCGATGCCGCTTCCTCCGCCCGTGATCCAGGCCACACGTTTCTTGTTATTGCTCATGCCGGTTGTCTCCGTTGCTGCGAGTGTTGGTTTTGGTGTACTCAAAACCGGAAAAATCCGACCCCGATGGGATGTTGCATGAACGCCGCCGCGAACGCCAATCTGTTTTCACGCCTGTTTGATGGGCTTGCCGACACAAACCGGCTGGCCATCGAGACAGCCGATGGCGCGCGTATCAGCTATGCCGATCTGATCGCGCAATCGGGCCGCGTGGCGAACTTCATCGTCTCGCGCGGCGTCAAACCCGGCGACCGTGTTGCAGCGCAAACGGAAAAATCGGTCGAGGCGCTGGTGCTGTACCTTGCGACAGTGCGCGCGGGCGCGGTCTTCCTGCCGCTGAACACCGCCTACACGCTCAACGAACTCGAATACTTCATCGGCGATGCAGAGCCTTCGCTGATCGTGTGCGATCCGTCAAAGGCGGATGGCATCGGCAAACTCGCTGCAAAGATCAATGCGAAGGTCGATACGCTTGACGCCGACGGCAAGGGATCGCTGACGGACGGCGCTACGAAGTCAGCATCCGATTTCGCCACCGTCGTGCGCGCAGACGACGACCTCGCCGCCATTCTCTACACGTCGGGAACGACGGGCCGCTCCAAGGGCGCGATGCTGACCCACGACAATCTGGCGTCGAACTCGCTGAGCCTTGTCGCATACTGGCGCTTCACGAAAGACGACGTGCTGATCCACGCGCTGCCGATCTATCATACCCATGGATTGTTCGTGGCGAGCAACGTCACGCTGTTCGCGCGCGCGTCAATGATCTTTCTGCCGAAGCTCGATCCGGAACTGATCATTAAATTGATGACGCGCACCACCGTGCTGATGGGCGTGCCGACCTTCTACACGCGGCTGCTGCAAAGCCCGAACCTGACGAAAGAGTCCACGTCGCATATGCGGCTGTTCATTTCCGGGTCTGCGCCGCTGCTCGCCGAGACTCATCGCGAATGGTCGGCGCGCACCGGGCATGCGGTGCTCGAGCGCTACGGCATGACCGAAACCAACATGAACACGTCGAACCCTTACGACGGCGATCGCGTGCCGGGCGCAGTCGGCTTTCCGCTGCCGGGCGTCTCGGTGCGTGTCACTAATCCGGAGACAGGGAAAGAACTCGCGCGCGAAGAGATCGGCATGATCGAGGTCAAGGGCCCGAACGTGTTCAAGGGCTATTGGCGCATGCCGGAGAAGACCAAGGAAGAGCTGCGCGCCGACGGCTTCTTCATCACCGGCGATCTCGGCAAGATCGACGACCGCGGCTACGTCCACATCATCGGACGCGGCAAGGATCTGGTGATCTCCGGCGGCTTCAACGTCTATCCGAAGGAAGTGGAAAACGAGATCGACGCCATTCCCGGCGTGACCGAATCCGCCGTGATCGGCGTGCCCCATGCCGATTTCGGCGAAGGAGTGACGGCGGTGGTGGTCGGCGACAAGAAAACGCCACTCGATGAAGCCAAAGTGCTGCACGCGCTCGACGGACGGCTGGCGAAATTCAAGATGCCGAAACGCGTGATCTTCGTCGACGATCTGCCGCGCAACACCATGGGCAAGGTGCAGAAGAACATTTTGCGCGACACCTATGCCGGGATCTACAGGAAATGACGCGGTTACAGGAAGTGGTCCGCGCCGTCGCACGCCAGGTCGTAAAGGCTGATGCCGTCATGCCGATTGTTCTTCGTCCGGCTTGTGCTGAGGACTTCGCCTTTTGCGCGCGGCTGTATTTTTCCGCGATGAAGAACATCATCCGGGAATTGCAACTGGACGTCACGAAGCAGGAGGAAAATCTCCGTCACCTCTGGGATGTCGCGCAGGTCCGGATCATCACCACGGACGACGTCGATGCCGGCTGGATGCAAAGTGAGGCGCGGGAAGACGGACTCTATCTGGAGCAGATTTTCGTCGACGCGCCGTTCCGGCGGCGCGGCATCGGCACCAGCGTGATCAACGGCCTCATCACGCAGGCCAACCACACCAACAAGCCGGTCACGCTCGCCGTGGTGAGGAGCAATCCCGCCTTGAAGCTTTATGAACGAATGGGATTCCGCATCGCCGACGAGGACGATCGCAAGTTCTACATGCGGCGCGCGCCGGACGGCGCGGGCGGTCAGTAACCCGTCGCGAGACTGACGACGAAGCGCGAACTGACCACCAGCAGATAAACTCCGAACGCGATTTCGAGTTTCCGTTTGCTGAGGCCGTGCGCAACACGCACGCCGAGCGGCGCGACCAGCAAACTTGTCGGCATCACCAGCAGCGCGCCGATGATCGAAATGTATCCGATCGCAAACGGCAATTGCAGCGCAGCCACTTCCGGAAAACGCGCCGCCGCCGGCCATCCCGCATAGATGTAGCCGATTGCGCCGGGAATGGAGATCAGCACCGCGAGGCCCGCCGAGGTGCCGATCGCCTGATGGATCGGACGGCCGTAGAAGGTCATCAGCAGATTAGAGAACAGCCCGCCGCCGATGCCCATCAGCGTCGAGAGCAGGCCGATGAAGAAGCCGTAGACCTTCATGAAGATGCCTTTCGGCATCTCATCGCCAGGCCGCCAGTTCTCCTTGCCGAGCAGCAGCAGCGCCGCCGCCGACCACGCGACGCCGACGAACACGTATTTGAACAATTTTTCCGGCGCATAGCGCGCGATCACGCTGCCGAGGATCACGCCGGCGAGGATCGGAATTGCCCATCGCTTGAGAATGTCCATGTCGACGCTGCCGCGCTTGGTGTGCGCCTGCCAAGAGCGGATCGAGGTCGGGATGATGATGGCCAGTGAGGTGCCGATGCAGAGCGGCATCCGCGCATCCAGCGGCACGCCCGCGAGCCGGAAACATTCGTACAGCACCGGCACCAGCACCGCGCCGCCACCGATGCCGAAAATGCCCGCCAGAAATCCTGCGAGCGCGCCGGTCACCACCAGCAGCACGGCCAACTCAATCAGTTCGGAGGCGTTCAGACCGGCGATCATGCTGCAAATCCAATATCACGCCGGGATCGCCGAGGCGGCGATATAAGCTGAATCCAGCTTCAGAAGCGTAGACCGAACGCCGCTTTGGTGGCATACAAAACATCGGTATACCAGAGCGCCAATGGGCGCAATGAAAGCACTGATCTGAAGTTCATTTGTTGTTCAGTTCTGCGTTGCGCTCGTTCCGTCTACTCCGTAAATAGAAATCCTCTAACAAACGAGCCCGCATAAAAAGCCGGCAACGATCGCTTGCCGCAAACAGTTAAAGTCGCCCATGGCTCCCAGGATCGATCGTCCACTTTCGCCTTTCTTGACCTACCGCTGGACACTGACGATGGCGATGTCCATCGTTCACCGCGCCACCGGCGTCGCCCTTTATGTCGGCACACTGTTGCTGGCGTGGTGGCTGATCGCCACCGCTTCCGGCCCCGGCGCTTACGCCAACATCCAGGGATTCACGTCGAGCTGGATCGGCCGCATCGTCGTGTTCGGATATACGTGGGCGCTGATGCATCACATGTTCAGCGGCATCCGCCATTTCGTCTGGGATCTCGGCTACGGCTTCAATCCCACTGAGCGTGAATCGCTGACCTGGGCCGCGTTGATCGCCGGCATCACGGCGACGGTGCTGATCTGGATCGTGGCCTATGCGGTCGGAGGCGGACGATGAGCGTGGACACCTCGAAGCCATCAACCTCCATCCGCACGTCGCTCAAACGCGTCCGCGGTCTCGGCTCGGCCCACCACGGCACCTCCGACTTCTTCCGCCAGCGGGTCACCGCGGTGGCGATGGTGCTGCTGTTCGTGCCGGTGATTGTCGTGATCCTGTCGCTGCTCGGTCGCAATCAGGCGGGCGCTGCGCAAATTCTCGGTTCGCCGCTGGTCGCCATCATCATGATCCTCTTCATCATCGCCAGCGTCTGGCACATGAAGATCGGCATGCAGGTTGTGCTGGAAGATTACATCACCGACGAGAAAACCAAGCTCGCCCTGATTATCGCCAACAACTTCTTCTCGGCCGCGGTCGGTCTCGCATCGATCTACGCCATTATCAAACTGTCGTCGGGAGTTTAATTGATGGCGTCGAACGGCCAGAGCGCGCCCGCCGCGAACGGGCAGGCCTATCCAATCGAAGACCATACCTATGACGTGATCGTCGTGGGCGCCGGCGGCGCCGGACTGCGCGCCGTCGTCGGATGCTCGGAAGCGGGCCTGCGCACCGCCTGCATCACAAAGGTTTTCCCGACGCGCTCGCACACGGTCGCGGCGCAGGGCGGCATCTCCGCCTCGCTCGGCAACATGCACAAGGACGACTGGCGCTGGCACATGTACGACACCGTGAAGGGGTCGGACTGGCTCGGCGATCAGGACTCCATCGAATATATGGTGCGTCACGCGCCTGAGGCCGTCTACGAACTCGAACACTGGGGCGTGCCGTTCTCGCGCACCGAAGACGGCAAGATCTATCAGCGCCCGTTCGGCGGCATGACGCTCGACTACGGCAAGGGCCAGGCGCAGCGCACTTGCGCCGCATCCGACCGCACCGGCCACGCGATGCTGCACACCATGTACGGCCAGGCGCTTCGCCATCACGCCGAGTTCTTCATCGAGTTCTTCGCCATCGACCTGATCATGGACGATCAGGGTGTCTGCCGTGGCGTCATCGCGCTGAAGATGGACGACGGTACGCTGCATCGCTTCCGCGCCCAGACCACCATTCTCGCCACCGGCGGCTATGGCCGCGCCTACCTCTCCTGCACCTCGGCGCACACCTGCACCGGCGACGGCGGCGGCATGGTGCTGCGCGCCGGCCTGCCATTGCAGGACATGGAGTTCGTACAATTCCATCCGACCGGCATCTTCCCGGCGGGCTGCCTGATCACCGAAGGCGCACGCGGCGAAGGCGGTTACCTGTCGAACTCCGAAGGCGAGCGCTTCATGGAGCGCTATGCACCGTCCGCGAAGGACCTCGCCTCGCGCGACGTCGTCTCGCGCGCGATGACCATTGAAATCCGTGAAGGCCGGGGCGTCGGCAAGGGCAAGGACCACCTGTTCCTGCATCTGGATCATCTCGATCCTGCGATCCTGCACGAACGCCTGCCGGGTATCTCGGAATCCGCGAAGATTTTCGCGGGCGTCGATGTGACGCGCGAGCCGATCCCGGTGCTGCCGACCGTCCACTACAACATGGGCGGCATTCCCACGAACTTCCACGCCGAGGTCGTCACCAAGAAGAACGGCGACGACAACGCGATCGTGCCGGGCCTGATGGCTGTCGGCGAAGCCGCCTGCGTGTCGGTGCATGGCGCCAACCGTCTCGGCTCGAACTCGCTGATCGATCTCGTGGTGTTCGGCCGCGCGGCGGCGCTGCGCTGCGCCGAGAAGCTGACGCCGAATGCGCGGCAGCCCGAACTGCCCGCAAGCTCAGCCGATATGGCGCTCGGCCGCCTCGATCATTTCCGTAATGCCTCCGGCGGCACGCCGACCGCGAAGCTGCGCGACAACATGCAGCGCGTGATGCAGAACAACTGCGCGGTGTTCCGCACCGGCGACGTGCTGCACGAAGGCCAGGACCTGATCCACAAGGTCTACGGCGGCACGAGCGACATCTCCGTCACCGACCGTTCGCTGGTGTGGAACTCGGATCTGGTCGAGACCCTCGAATACGACAACCTGATCGCTCAGGCCGTGGTGACGATGGACTCGGCGTCCAACCGCACCGAAAGCCGCGGCGCGCATGCGCGCGAGGATTTCGCCGACCGCGACGACAAGAACTGGATGAAGCACACGCTGTCGTGGATCGACGAGAAGGGCAACTCGACCATCGATTACCGCCCGGTGCACGACTACACGATGACCAACGACGTGCAGTACATTCCGCCGAAAGCGCGCGTTTACTGATCGCCGATAGACTTAAGCGAATAGCGAAGGCTCAAAAGCATGGTTGAATTCGCCCTCCCGAAGAATTCCAAGATCACCGGCGGCAAGGAATGGCCGAAGCCGGCCGGTGCTGCGGCTCATCAGTTGCGCGAATACAAAATCTATCGCTGGAATCCGGATGACGGCAAAAACCCGAGCATCGACACCTATTACGTCGACACCGCCGATTGCGGTCCGATGGTTCTCGACGGCCTGATCTGGATCAAGAACAACATCGATCCGACGCTGACCTTCCGCCGCTCCTGCCGCGAAGGTGTCTGCGGCTCCTGCGCCATGAACATCGACGGCCAGAACACGCTGGCCTGCACCAAGGACATGCACGACGTCGACGCGGGTCCGGTGAAGATCAATCCGCTGCCGCATCAGCCGGTGGTGAAGGACCTCGTGCCGGATCTGACGAACTTCTACGCGCAGTACGCCTCGATCCAGCCGTGGCTGCAGACGACGACGGCGACGCCGCAGAAGGAATGGAAGCAGTCGCCGGAAGACCGCGCCAAGCTCGACGGCCTCTACGAGTGCATCCTGTGCGCCTGCTGTTCGACCTCGTGCCCGAGCTACTGGTGGAACAGCGATCGCTTCCTCGGCCCCGCGGCACTTCTCGCGGCCGACCGCTGGGTGAAGGATTCGCGCGACGAAGCGACAGGTGAGCGCCTCGACAACCTCGAAGATCCGTTCCGGCTCTATCGCTGCCACACCATCATGAACTGCGCAAAGGCGTGCCCGAAGGGTCTCAACCCGTCGGAAGCCATCGCCGACCTCAAGCTCAAGATGGTCGAACGGCAGGTGTGATCTTTTAAATCCGGTTTCGATTTCCATTTGAAATGCCCGGGCTTGTCCCGGGCATTTCATTTGAAGGCCCTCGACGCTGGCGCACGCGCAACTTGACCCAGGTCAACGCGCAGGTCCCTCGACTGCTCCAGTATCGGGACATGCCGATTCCCCTGCTCCTGAGTTTTGCGCTCTTTGCATTTGCCGTGACGAGTTCGGCCATGACGGCCTCAGCTCTGGCCGCGTCACCTGCTGAACTGCGCGGACGCGCCTTCGCGCAAACCAACTGCGCGCGCTGTCATTCGATCGATCGCCACACGCCGAGTCCTCTTGCGATCGCGCCGCCGTTCAGGACGCTGCACAAGAAGTATCCCGTCGATACGCTGTCAGAGGCCCTCGCAGAAGGCATCGACACCGGCCATCCCACCATGCCGATGTTCGCGCTTGAGCCCGATCAGATCAACGATCTGCTGTCGTTCCTTAAAAGCCTGCAGTAACCGGAAAGCCCCCACGGCGGTCTTGAAACGGCCCGGCAGGTGCGCGATGACTGGCGCATGAGCAAAGACGTGGATGACCAGAAGCCGTTCGGCACGTATGCCCCCAATGCACTGCAACGCGCGGTGATCGCCGCGGCGCACGGCTCCGGCCTGAAACGCGGCGCGTTCCGGCCATGGCTGTCGCGCCTCGTCAACCTGCTCGGCTCCGGGCCGATCGACGCGACATATCAAGGCGCATCGTTCCGGCTGCATCACCTGGCCAGCGGCACCGAACGCGGCGCGCTGTTCAATCCGGATTACAACCTGCCTGAACTGGATTTTCTGCGCGAGTATGCTCCCGTCGGCGGCACCTTCGTCGATGTCGGCGCCAATGTCGGCACCTATGCCGTCGCACTGGCAAAGCATGTCGGCGCAAGCGGCCGCGTCATCGCCATCGAGCCGCTTCCGAGCGCGGGCGCACGACTTGCTTTCAACGCCCGCGCTTCGCGACTGACCAATCTCACATTGGTGAAAGCGGCTGCGGGCGATACAGACGGCATGCTGAAGATCGAAACCGACGGCGGCAATCTCGGCGCGAGCCATGTCTCGGCCACAGGCGATGTCGAGGTGCCGTCATACCGGCTGCTCACCGTCCTGAACGACAATGCGATCACCCGCATCGATGCGCTCAAGATCGATGTCGAAGGTTATGAGGACCGCGTGCTGACCGGCTTCTTCCGCGACGCGCCGCAATCGCTGTGGCCGAAAGCCGTCGCCATCGAACATCTGGAACGAAAAGAATGGCTGGCGGATTGTATCGCGGACATGGTCGCGCGCGGCTACGGCATCGCGGGCAAGACCCGCAGCAACACGCTGCTGGTGCGGAGATAGTCGCGACCGTTCGCGAGTCACATCCTACTTGAACACCGGCAGCACGAAGATCGCGACATTGACCGCCATTGCCACGGCGAAAGTCATCGACCGCGCCGTCGGCTTGTTGAAAATGTACAGGAGCGCGTGGGCGATCCGCAGCAGGATGTAGAGCACCGCAAGCACGTTCACGGTGTAGACGGGCGCGCCCATCGTCAGCGCAATCACCACCGCCACCGCGAAGAACGGAAAGCTCTCGAGCGCATTCTGATGCGCGGCATAGGCGCGCCGGTTTCTCGGCGGAAAGTTTTCGTAGTCCTCGCGCGGATAACGGTTGTCGCTGGGGACGCCGAGCTTGGCGTATTTGCCCAACGCATAAGGCAACAGCGCCGCGATCAGGACGCACCAGTAAGCAAGCGGCATCGGACAGTCCCCAAGAGATTCTTGCCCCAAAAGATTTGCGCCACTCTCCGTGGCTTTTCACCACGCTGTCAATACGTGGGAACCCGTCCGATTCTGCGGCCCCAACAATGGAACATCGGCGTCCGCTGCTCGTTGTTTTATTTGATGGATGTGAGGTGATGACGTGATGCAAATTCCCGGCGTGGGAGACCCCGAAGAAATTCCGCCGCCGACACCCGGGACACCGGTCGAGCCTCCGGTGGAAAGCCCGCCGGGCAATCCGCGGCCCGAAGTGCCGACGCCGATCAACGATCCGGTTGAGCCTGGCCGGCCGCGCGAACTTCCTCCCGACTCGCCAGATGAAGTGCCGGTGCGCGGACCGCGCGCATGATCGAATCCATGATCGAATCGACCACCCGGCATCATCGATTGACCGGGCTCCGACCCCGATCTGAATCTGTGTGCACCGCAACTTCCACCAGCAACGATGTCGATTTTTGTCCTCTTCGATTAACGTGCATTCATTCTCGCGCGCTGATTCGCGTGGCGTTTCAAAATAGTTGGCACACAAGCGAGCTTCGCCACATTGCTGCCGCCTAGTCACTATCGGCTGATCCGCGTACACATTCACGCGACCGAAAGATCGGCTGAAGTTTTCCTGCAAGCCTCCTCGAACGACAAACTTTAGCTGCGCTGAATTTTCTTCTCACCCACAGGTCACCATGAAAAACATCCGACTGATCCTGCTGACGACGACTGCGATCGCCGCCGTTCAACTTGCCCAGCTTCCGGCGCATGCCGAAGCATCATCGTTCGTCGTCGCGCAAGCCGCAGCACCAGACGAGAAGGCGCCGCCGAAGGCCGCGCCTCCTCCTGCTGCGCGCCCAGCGCCTCCGGCACCTCCCGCCGCACGTCCCGCACCTCCACCGCCGGCTGCACATCCTGCGCCTCCTCCACCCGCAGCCCGCCCAGCTCCACCCGCTGAGCGGCCAGCTCCGCCTGCCGCACGCCCGGCTCCGCCTGCTGAGCGCCCTGCCCCACCTGCAGCACGTCCGGCTCCGCCAACGCCGCCTGCTGAACGGCCTGCTCCGCCTGCAGCGCGTCCGACGCCGCCTGCCGAGCGTCCTGCTCCACCTGCAGCACGTCCGGCTCCACCGACGCCACCCGCCGCGCCTCACGTTGCGCCACCTCCGGCGGCCGCGCCAAAGGCTCCGCCTCCGCCCCCACCGGCTGCTGCGCCGAAGGCACCACCGGCACCAACAGCTGCTCCGAAGGCAGAGCCTGCTCCGACTGCGCCGCCGCCGCCTGCACGCGTGGCTCCGCCTCAGGGCGCAGCGCCAACGCCAGGCGGCGCGCCTCCCGCAGCACCATCGGCCGCCACGCCACCGGCCGGTGCGCCTTCGACTGCGCCTGCAACACAGCAGCGTCCTCCGAACGCGCCTCCGGTCGCACCGGGCGTTCGCGATGTGACACCGCAGCGTCCCGGCGACTCCGCGCCGAATGGACGTCCCGCGACTCCACCCGCACCGGGCACTGGTGCTGCACCGACACCGGCTCCGCAGCCGGGTGCCGCGCCATCAACCGCACCCGCGACGCCGGGTGCGCCTCCTGCGGCAACGCCGGGCGCAACGCCTGCACCGGGCGTGACACCTTCTGCGCCGGGCCAACCGCCTGCACCGGGACAGCCAGGATTCGGCGATCGCCGCGGCCAGCGTCAGGGTCCGCCGCCGGGTCTCCCCGCTGGCACACCTGCCGCGCCGGCGACCCTACCGGTGGCCGCGCCGCTGCCCGCAGCACCGCCGGTTCAGGCGACGCCGATTCCAATCCAGCAGCCCGGCATGCGTCCCGTCGGACGGCTCGATGACTTCCGCGGCCAGCGTCAGGAGCGACGAGAGGGCGGCCGCACCATCATCACCGAGCCCGGACGCGTCATCGTCCAGGATCCGAACGGCCAATCCTTCGTCCGGCACAACGACGTCGATCGCTTCCGTTATGGCGCGCGCGACGTACGCGTCTCCCGCGAAGGCAATGACACGCGCACCATCGTCGTTCGTCCGGACGGTTCGCAGATCATCACCATCAACGACGACCGTGGCGGCCTGCTCCGTCGTATCCGCCGCGACCGCGACGGCCGCGAGATCATCATCATCGACAACAGGCCCCGCGGCGGGCCCGGCTTCGGAGCCGGCCTGGCCGCAGGTGTGGTTGCCGGCGCCATCGGCGGCTACTTCGTATCGCTGCCGCCCCCTGTACTGAGCATCCCGCAGAACCGTTACATCGTGGAGGCGGAGGACGCGCCGCCGGATGTGATCTACGACACAATGATCGCCCCGCCGGTGGAGCGCATCGAGCGGCCCTACTCGCTCGACGAAATCCGCTACAGCCCGTCGGTGCGCCAGCGCATGCCGAGCATCGATCTCGACACCATCAACTTCGAGACCGGATCGTGGGAGATTCCGCCCGATCAGGCCGGCAGGTTGCAGGTGATCGCCGACGGCATCAACCGCGCGATCCAGCGCAATCCGCGCACGGTGTTCCTGATCGAGGGACACACCGACGCGGTCGGCAACGACGTCGACAACCTGTCGCTGTCGGATCGCCGCGCCGAGTCGGCAGCAACGCTGCTGACGCAGCAGTTCGGCGTGCCTGCGGAAAACCTCACGTCGCAGGGTTACGGCGAGCAGTACCTGAAGATCCCGACCGACGGGCCGGAGCGCCGCAACCGCCGCGTCACTGTCCGCAACATCACGCCACTGCTCAACGGCGGTCAGGCGTCACTGCCGCCACCGCCTCCAGGCGTCGGCCCCGGCGGACGCTGAGGCGACACACACAAGAAAAAACGGCCGGGATTTGTCCCGGCCGTTTTGTTTTGGACGAAGATGCCTCGGATCAATCAGGTTCGCTTGATCTCAGACGGCGAGATCAGATTCACTTTGTTGGCGACATCGCCCTTCATGCGCAGCGAGAAACCGCGCTGCAAATAGCTTTCGATCTGATCCTCGCGGACCGAAAGCTGATTCTTGGCATGATGCTTCACGTCGCCCAAGGCGGGGTCCGCTACACGATAAAGTCCGTTGGGATACCGATGAGGAGAGAATATCTCCCCATCCGGCGCGATGTACTCCCAGCCCATGTGCAATCCCGCTTCCGGTTGGGGCGCCCAATGTCCTGAATCCGAAGTTCGCCTTATTCTGCAGTAAGCTCCGGAGCGAACTTCGGATTCAAAAGGACACTAGAAAATAATGATTCTAGTGTGGTTTTGGTTCGCAAGTCCGCAAAAGAAGGTGCTGCAGAATGATGCGGACTTGCGAACCGCCACACTAGTGCGTTTCAGCTTTTGTCGCTGTCGAGTTTGGGGATGTGAGAGCCCTCCCCGGCCGACAGCAAGCCCGTCTTTGTGTAGAGATCCAGTTTGCGGCGCGTATCGGAAATATCGAGGTTGCGCATGGTCAACTGACCGATACGGTCGCCCGGCGTGAACGGCGCGTCCTCGACCTTCTCCATGCTGAGTCGCTCCGGCGCATAAGTCAGATTGGGGCTCTCGGTATTCAGGATCGAGTAGTCATTGCCACGGCGCAGTTCGAGCGTCACCTCGCCCGTGATCGCGCGCGCGACCCAGCGCTGCGCAGTTTCGCGGAGCATCAAGGCTTGGGAATCGAACCACCGGCCCTGATAGAGCAGCCGACCGAGGCGCATACCGCTAATGCGATACTGTTCGATGGTGTCTTCGTTGTGGATGCCGGTGACCAGACGTTCATAAGCGATGTGGAGCAGCGCCATGCCCGGCGCCTCGTAGATACCGCGACTCTTCGCTTCGATGATCCGGTTTTCGATCTGGTCGCTCATGCCAAGGCCATGCCGGCCGCCGATGGCATTGGCTTCGAGGAACAGCGCGACAGGATCAGCGAAGGTCTGACCGTTCAACGCAACGGGCTGACCTTCGACAAATCGCACTGAAACTTTCTCGGCCTTGACGACACAGTCGTCACGCCAGAACGGAACGCCCATGATCGGATTGACGATCTTGATGCCGCTGTCGAGGTGTTCGAGATCCTTCGCCTCATGCGTGGCGCCGAGGATATTGCTGTCGGTCGAGTACGCCTTTTCGGCGCTCATCTTGTACGCGAAACCGTGGGCGGTCATGAACGCCGACATTTCCGCGCGTCCGCCCAGTTCATCGATGAATTGCTGGTCGAGCCACGGCTTGTAGATCCGCAAATCCGGATTGGTCAGCAGTCCGTAGCGGTAGAACCGCTCGATGTCGTTGCCCTTGTATGTCGAGCCGTCGCCCCAGATGTTGACGCCGTCTTCCTTCATAGCGGAGACCAGCATCGTGCCGGTGACGGCGCGGCCGAGTGGAGTCGTATTGAAGTAGGCGATGCCGCCGGTCGAGACGTGGAAGGCGCCCGATTGAATGGCGGCAATTCCTTCGTGAACCAGTTGCGTGCGGCAATCCACGAGGCGGGCGCTCGTAGCGCCAAACTCCATGGCCTTGCGCGGAATCTCGTCGTAGTCGGCCTCGTCAGGCTGGCCCAGATTGGCGGTGTACGCAAAAACGCGGGCGCCCTTTTGCTTCATCCAAAGCAGCGCCGCGCTGGTGTCGAGCCCGCCTGAGAAAGCGATGCCGACATTTTCCCCCTTGGGAAGGCTCTTCAGAATCGTACTCATGGAACGTCCAATCAGGCGGTTTAGTTGGCTCTCTATAGAAAGATCGTGCCGGGATGGGAAGGCGGTTTCCGCAGCCTACTCCGCCGCGGTCACACGCACACGCGGTGAGTTGCCGACATCGCGGCCGAGCCGTTTCTGCCGCCAGCGATAGCCCGGCCAGGCAAAGCGCGTCAGCCAGGCGTCGATGCCATAGTCCGTGAGCCGCGTGGACGGCCAGCGGTAGATCAGGGCGTAGGCCAGCCAGATCACGATGAACGACACGGTGCCGGAGAACAGCACGTCGGTGAAGAAGTGCCCGCCGAAGGACATCCTTAAACCCCCGGTCAAAACGCCGAAGGCGGTGGCGGCGACATAGACCAGCGGACGCCACGCCGGCGGCGTCAACGCGGCGGGCGCATAGGTCCAGAACGCAGTGGCGCCTTCGCCGGAGAAGAACGAACAGTTCTTCTGACACGCGCCGCGCGGATCCCACCACGGCTTGAATTCAAGCGGGCCATTGAACTGCGTCACCACCACCGGACGCGGACGGCCCCAGTAACTCTTGAACATCATGTTGGAGACGACGATCCCCGTCAGCAGCATGGTCACGATCAGAAACACCATGGCGCGGCCGGAGATCATCAGCGGCTTCACCGGACGGATCAGCTTGACGATCAGCGACACCAGCGCGGGCATCACAAGGCCCCATGCGATCCACATCGCACCGTCGCGCGCGATCATCGCCCACGTCACTGATTTCAACGGAAAGGTTTTCGTCGTCGCGTCGTAGAAGAATGCGGCGATCTTCAGATCGAGTTCGGGATAGAACCCGAACAGCAATCCGACAACAACCGACAGCGCGAGCGCGATAAATAATCCGGTGCGGTTCATGGCCGGTGTTTAGCCGAGGCTTGAAAGGCTGAAAAGCCCTCCGCGTCATTGCGAGCGAAGCGAAGCAATCCAGAGGCAACAAGCAAGACTGGATTGCTCCGTCGCAAGTGCTCCTCGCAATGACGAACGAAGGTATTCAGCGCGGCATTGGAGGCAGCGGCGGTGGAGGCGGCGAGACGTCGCGCCATCCGCCGGCATTGCGCCCGGCAATCAGCCAGTACACCACGCCGCCGAGAATGCCCGCACCGACCATCACTTCGAGATGACGCCGCACGATACCGTTGAACGTCATGTTCACGGTGTCGAACGGAATGAAGCCGAGATAGCAGAACAGCCCCGCAAGCCCACCTGCGACAGCGTAAGCAAGAATGTGCCGGATTGAGAAGGCTTCGGTGATGAGTGCGATGATTGCCGCGGGCAACAGCGCGAAACCGCTGACCAGCACGAAGCCGAAGCCGAGGATGAGATTGATCGCGCCCTGATCGACGTCGAACGACACATCGTTCATTTCGGGGAAGAACAGCGCCCACAGCACCACGATGCTCGCAACGATGCATGCGAGGAGGAAGCCGAAGAAGACTGCAAACAGACGTCCGATCAGGGCCATGAGATTAATCCGTCATCGCCATGGCGCGCAGCGCCTGACGTTCGCGCGCGGACAGTTTCTCGGTTTCGGATTTCAACTGCCCGCAGGCGGCGAGAATGTCGCGGCCCCGCGGCGTGCGCACCGGCGAGGAATAGCCGGCGTTGAAGATGTACTCGGAGAACTTTTCGATCTGATCCCAGTCCGAGCACTCGTACTTGGTGCCCGGCCACGGATTGAACGGAATGAGATTGATCTTGGCCGGGATGCCCTTGAGCAGCTTCACCAGGAGCTTTGCATCGTCGAGCGAGTCGTTGACGCCCTTCAGCATCACATATTCGAAGGTGATGCGGCGCGAGTTGGACGAGCCGGGATAAGCGCGGCAGGCCTCCAGCAATTCCTTGATCGGGTATTTCTTGTTGAGCGGCACCAGTTCATTGCGCAATTCGTCGCGCACCGCATGCAGCGAGATCGCGAGCATCACGCCAATCTCATCGCCGGTACGCGCGATGTTCGGCACCACGCCGGAGGTCGAGAGCGTGATCCGGCGGCGGGAAATGCCGATGCCTTCATTGTCGGAGACGATCAGCAGCGCGTCACGCACCGCTTCGAAATTATAAAGCGGCTCGCCCATGCCCATCATCACCACGTTGGTGACAAGGCGGTTGCCGTTCGGTGTCTCGCGGTCGATCCAGTCACCCAGACGATCCCGCGCCACCATCACCTGACCTGCGATCTCGCCCGCGGTGAGATTGCGCACCAGACGCTGAGTGCCGGTATGGCAAAACGAACAGTTGAGCGTGCAGCCGACCTGCGAGGACACGCACAGCGTGCCGCGATCGGTTTCGGGAATATAGACGCACTCGACCTCGTGCGGACGCTCGGAGGCGTGACCGCTCGGCAGACGCAACAGCCACTTGCGCGTGCCGTCATTGGAAATCTGTTCGGCGACGACTTCAGGCCGGTCCACCGTGAAATGTTTTTCGAGTTCGGCCCGCATGTCCTTCGACACGTTGGTCATGTCGGCGAAGGTTTGCGCGCCGCGCACATACATCCAGTGCCAGAGCTGCTGCACGCGCATCTTGCGCTGGCCGGGCGCCACGCCGATGTCGCCAAGACGCTCGGCCAGTTCCTCGCGCGACAGCCCGACCAGCGACGGCTTGGCCGGCGGCACGTAGGTTTCAAGGGCTGTCTTTTCGAGGACGCCGGACACTTCGGTCATAGTCATATCGATACGTATCTCGGGAAGATTGCGGCGGCACAAGGCCGGGCGTGACGGAACTCCTTAAGTCCCGTAACCCGCTATATAGAGCCAATACCGGGCAATTGCGACCGTCTTTAGCGCCGACACTCCTGCGCCAGCTTATCCAGCGCCTGCGCCAAGCCCTTGAGCGGGAACGTATCCGTGGTTTCGGTGCCCTTGGCGGACACGCCCTTGACCACCGCATCCGCACCCTTGCGCAGCGCTTCCACGAGGCGATCTTCCTCGGCGGCATTCTTGATCCAGAGCCCGTCGCCTTGCGTGTACATCGCATAGCGCGACCCGCCGACTTCGACCGATCCTTCCGAGCCGGGCTTCAGTGTATAGCCGATCATGATCGAAACTTCGTTGGAGACCTTCTCGCCGGGGCGCGACGAGATGAACGCGTAAGACGCATCGCGCGGACGGTTCGGCGGATTGGTTTTCGACGAGGCGGGCTTGGCGAGCGCGAAGCAAACCTTCTTGCCGTTCGGAGTCGCCGTGTAGGCGCCCCATGTGCCGAATTGTCCAACCAGCGACGGCTCGGCGTTACCGGCCACGGCAGGAGCCGCCGCAGGCTTGGCAGGTGCGCTCTTCGCAGACGATTTCGCGGGCGCGGCTTTCGGCGCCGGTTTGGCTGATTTGGACGGCGGGGTCTGCGCCGCGGCGACAGTCACAAGACCATCCAGTGCAAAGCCGAAAACCGGCAGGGCCGCCACGAAAACAATCAACGTTCGCTGCAAGGACATCACCGGAACTCGTTCCTTCAATATTGTGACTGGAAGATGGCTCGCCATTCCGTGGGGATGTGCAATAGACCCCAAACCGCTTGTTGGAAAGTTAACCCCCGCCGCCGCGCTTTGTCGCAACCCTCGGCGCATGCGACCGGCGGCCACTCCCGAACGGAGTTTTTCAAACATAGTTCGGTGCCGCAAGCCGATTGTCGGGCCGCGCCAAATCCGGCAAGAAGTCCGCCAGCGTTCCTCAGAATTCAGGTGTCCCGATGAAAGCCATTCTCTGCTCGCAGTACTGCGGTCCCGATGATCTCGTGCTGAGCGATATTCCCGATCCCGTCGCGGGCCCCGGCGAAGCCGTCATCGCCATCAAGGCGGCGGCGCTGAATTTCTTCGACCTGCTGATGATCCAGGGCAAGTATCAGATCAAGCCGCCGTTTCCGTTTTCTCCCGCCGCTGAAATCGCAGGCGTGATCGAAAGCGTCGGCGCGGGCGTCACCGATCTCAAGCCGGGCGATCGCGTCGCGGCGTCGGTCGGCTATAACGGCGCGCGTGAGAAGGTTGCAGTGCCTGCCTCGTCGGTCGTGAAGATTCCGGACAATCTCGACTTCGACCGCGCTGCCGGCGTCATCGTGATCTACGGAACCGCGCTGCATGCACTGGAAGATCGCGCCGATCCGAAGCCCGGCGAAACGCTCGTGGTATTCGGCGCGGCGGGCGGCGTCGGCCTTGCGGCCTGCGAACTCGGCAAGGTGCTGGGACTGAAGGTGGTCGCCTGCGCGTCAAGCGACGAGAAACTTGAATTCGCCAAGAAGCACGGCGCAGACCTCACCATCAACTACGCCAAGGAAGATCTGAAGGAAGCGCTCAAGCGGGTCGGTGGCGACAAGGGCATCGATATCGTGTTCGATCCGGTCGGCGGCAGCTATGCCGAAATCGGCGTGCGATCGCTCGGCTGGAAGGGACGCTTCCTGGTGATCGGCTTCGCTGCCGGTGACATTCCGAAGATTCCGCTCAACCTCGCGCTGCTGAAGGGTTGCGACATTCGCGGCGTGTTCTGGGGCGCGCACATGAAGCGAGAGCCGAAGCAGGGCCGCGCCGCCCTCGAGAAGCTGATGAAGTGGGCGGCCGAGGGAAAGATTTCATCCCATGTCGACAGCACCTTCCCGCTGGAAAAGACCACCGACGCGCTCAAGGTGCTTGCCGAGCGCAAGGCGATGGGCAAGGTGATTTTGCATCCGTAACTTGAAGCGATGCATTGAACTCTCGACGTCATGGCCGGGCTCGTCCCGGCCATCCACGTCTTATGAGAATTCAATCAAGAAAGACGTGGATGCCCGGCACAAGGCCGGGCATGACAAGTTGATATTTTTGCCGGAACTCAACCTTCACCTTCACCCAGTCCCCGCGTCAGCGCCGCATGCGCGGCCTTGTGATGCTCCGGCGTGATGTGACTCGACACCAGACGGATCGTGGTGGCCAGCACCGCTGCGTCGTCGGTGAAGCCGAGCACCGGCAGCATGTCGGGAATGAAATCGAACGGCAGCACGAAGTAGGCGATCGCGCCCAGCAGCGCCACCTGCACGTGGCGCGGCGTCTCGCGGTCGAACGCGCAATAATACGCGGCGAGCAAATCTTCCGCGAACGGAAGCCTTGCCGCAACGCGCTTGAACTTGATCCAGAAACTTTTGCGCACGCGCTCGGGATCTTTCGCGAGCCTTTCAGCCCGCTCAAAATGAGCCGCGTGGTCGAATGCCATGATCAAGTCCCCTCGGGCGATGGATCTGTGAACGCCGCCTGCTTTACGTAGGAAGTGTATCCCCCGCCACAAGGCGTCATTGCGAGGAGCACGCCGTCACCCTGAGGTGCGCGCTCTTGCGCGCCTCGAAGGATGACGGTGATCTCAGCCCGCAATCTTGTTCATCGCTTCAGCCAGCGCGATGTCGCGGCTCGTCACGCCGTCCGCGTCGTGGGTGGAGAGCACCACCTCGACAGTCTTGTAAACGTTGCGCCACTCCGGATGGTGATCGCTCTTCTCGGCCACCAGCGCAGCCCGGGTCATGAAGCCGAACGCCTCGTTGAAATCCTTGAATGTGAACGTCCGCGTGATGGCGTCGCGGCCCGGCACGTCCGACCAGCCGTTCAGTTTTGCCAACGCCGCACGCTGCATTTCTGCCGAGAGCCGTTCCACCATTGCCGCCTCCATGAAGTTCACCCGAGCCTTACAACCGCCGCCCTGCCATCCCCAATGAATATGAATAGCAATAGGTCCGCTCCGGCCACGAAAAAGCCGCCGGGAGGCTGGTAACCATGCCCCATATGGGACCTGCCAACAGGCTGCCCATCTGGTAAGATGCGGCCGAACGCCGGGAGGCGCGGTAAACCATGAGCTTCAGCGACATGTTTTCCAGATCCATGGCGACCGACGGGCCAAGACCGTCCGGCGCGCCGCGGCCTCACAAGATGAAGGCCATGCTGATCGTGATCGCCGCAGTGCTGGCGACCGTCGCAGCCGTTGGCGGCGCGATCTACTACCTGAACCGCCCCGTTCATCTGCGGATCGCGGTCGGTCCTCCCTACAGCGATGACGTCAAAATCATTCAGTCGCTTGCGCAGATCCTCTCGCGCGAACGCAAGTATGTGCGGCTTCGTCCCATCGTGACCGAAGGCACCAGTGCAAGCGCCGCCAGCTTCAACGCCGGCACGACCGATCTCGCCGTGATCCGTGGCGACACCGAACTGCCGAAAGACGCCATGGCCGTCGCCAGCATCCGCAAGAACTTTGCCGTGCTGTGGGCCATCGGCAACGGCAAGAGGAAGAGCAGCGTCACGAAGATTGAACAGCTCGCCGGAAAGCGCATCGGCGTGATCGGCCGCACCCAGGCCAACGTCAATCTGCTCAAAGTAATTCTCACGGCATCCGGCGTGAAGCCGGAAAGCGTGCAGGTGGTTCAGTTCACCACCACCGGCTTTGCCGAAGCGGTCAAGAACGAGAAACTCGACGCATTCCTCGCCGTTGGGCCGCTCAACAGCAAGATCACCGCGGACGCCATCGCCGCGACCACGCGCGACGGCAAGGAAGCCACCTTCCTGACGCTCGATACCGCCGACGCCATCGCGCAAAAATATCCGCCCTACGATTCCGGAGAAATTCCCGCGGGCACCTTCAGCGCGAAACCGGTGCGGCCCGACGACAAGATCGACACCATCACGTTCGCGCACCACATCGTCGCACGGAAATCGTTGTCGGAAACCACTGTCGGCGCGCTGACCCGCGAATTGTTTTCCGTCCGGCAAACCATCCAGAATGAATTCCCGCAGACCGCGAAGCTGGAAACCCCCGACACCGACAAGGACGCCGCGATTCCGGCGCATCCGGGTGCAGCCGCCTATGTCGACGGCGAGGAAAAATCCTTCCTCGACAAGTACAGCGATTACATCTGGGGCAGCCTGATGGCGCTGTCGGCGCTCGGCTCGGCCGGCGCGTGGTTTGCGAGCTATCTGCGCAAGGACGAGCGCGTCACCAATTCGGGCCTGCGCGAGCGTCTGCTGGAAATGCTCGGCGCCGCGCGAAAGTCGACGTCGATCGAGGAGCTGGACGGCATGCAGGCGGAGGCCGACGAGATCATGCGGGAGACGCTGCATTGTTTCGAGGACGGCGCCATCGAGGAAGGCTCGCTGACTGCGTTCAGCATTGCGCTTGAACAGTTCCACAACGCGGTGGCCGACCGGAAGACCTACCTGCTGCAGGTCCCGGAGGACGAGAGCCCGGCGCGGGGGCCGCGCAGCGTGGTGGCTTAAGGCCGATTTCCCACGGACTTTTCACTTTCTCCTGAGCGTCACACAACCTTCAGGCAAGGGTTGCATGATACCGTCGCGAAGCCGATGAGCCGGTTTCGACGGGCCCTCTTTTCGGGAGATCATCGTGACCCTTCGCCTTTCGCGCCGCCGCTTCCTCACCACTGCTGCTGCCGGCGGCCTCACCGCCGCAAGCGGGATCGCCCTGCCCTATGTCAGCCGCGCCGCCGACCGGCCGATGGTGACTCACGGCGTCCAGTCCGGCGACGTCAACATGGACAGCGGCGTGGTCTGGGCGCGCACCGACCGGCCGGCGCAATTGCTGGTGGAGGTCTCGACCACCGAATCGTTCAAGGACGCCCGCGCGCTACCGCCGATCAACGCGCTGCCGGAAAGCGACTTCGCCGCCAAGATGCTGATCGAGGATCTCCCCTCCGACCAGACGATCTTCTATCGCGCGCGCTTCCGCGACCTGTCGCATATCAACATTATCGGCGAGCCCGTGGTTGGACGTTTCCGCACGGCGCCGGCCACCCGCCGCGATATCTCCTTCGTTTGGGGCGGCGATGTCGCAGGACAAGGCTGGGGCATCAATCCCGACGACGGCGGCATGTTCACCTACAAGGCCATGCGCGGCCACAATCCGGATTTCCTGCTTCACAACGGCGATACGATTTACGCCGATGGTGTCATTCCATCCGAAGTGAAGTTACCCGACGGCAAGGTGTGGAAGAACATCACCATTCCGGAGAAGGCCAAGGTTGCGGAGACGCTCGACGAATACCGCGCCGCGCACAAATACAATTTCCTCGACGATCATCTGCGCGCCTTCAATTCGGAAGTGCCGATTTTCGTGCAGTGGGACGATCACGAAGTGACCAACAACTGGTCGCTGTCGAAGCAACTGCCCGCAGCCTACAAGGAGCGCGACATCACGCTGCTGGCCGCGCGCGCCGCCAAGGCCTTCCACGAAATGTATCCGATGCGTGAGAGCATCGTCGAACCCGGCCGCGTCTACCGCACCATCAACTACGGTCCGCTGGTGGACGTGTTCATGCTGGACGAGCGCAGCTATCGCGGCCCCAACGGCGACAATCTGCAGGAAACCTACGGCCCCGATGCGTATTTCATCGGACCGGACCAGATGGCGTGGCTGAAGCGCGAACTGACGAAGTCGAAAGCCGTGTGGAAGGTGATCGCCTCCGACATGCCGCTCAGCATCATCGTCTACGACGACGCCACCGCCAAAAAAGGTTCCGAGGCGTTTGCGCAGGGCGACGGACCGCCGCGCGGCCGCGAACTCGAGATCGCGGACCTGTTGCGCTTCATCAAGACCGCCGGAATCCGCAACATCGTCTGGCTGACCGCCGACGTGCACTACACGGCGGCGAACTACTACAATCCCAACAAAGCCCAGTTCCAGGACTTCGAGCCGTTCTGGGAATTCGTGTCCGGGCCGTTCCATGCCGGCACCTTCGGCCCGGGCGACATGGACAATACGTTCGGTCCCGAGGTCAAATTCATCAAGGCGCCGGGGGCCGACCGGCAGAACCTGTCCCCGCTGGAGGGCATGCAATTCTTCGGACACGTCAAAATCGACGGCACAACCGGCCAACTCACCGTAACCCTGCGAGATCGGGCCGATACGGCCCTTTGGGCGACAACCCTTGACCCAAAAATGGGCTGATAAATTACCGTATTAGCCGTTGTTTTTGGGCGATTTCTGACTATATTGCGCCGCAACGGTAGCGAGTTGCCCGGTTCATCATGGACCGGGCAACCTCTTTTTGGGCCGGTCTTTTGGTGACCCCCTTTGACGGACCGCGCTGACAGCGGCCAGAACGAAAACGAACATGAATCTGCGAAACATCGCCATCATCGCGCACGTCGACCACGGCAAGACCACCCTCGTCGACAAGCTGCTCCAGCAGTCCGGCACCTACCGCGAAAATCAGCGCCAGGTCGAACGGGCGATGGACTCAAACGACATCGAACGTGAGCGCGGCATCACCATTCTCGCCAAGTGCACCTCGGTCGAGTGGGAAGACACCCGCATCAACATCGTCGACACGCCGGGCCACGCCGATTTCGGCGGTGAGGTCGAGCGCATCCTGTCGATGGTCGATGGCGTGATCGTTCTCGTCGATGCCGCCGAAGGTCCGATGCCGCAGACCAAGTTCGTGGTCGGCAAGGCGCTGAAGCTTGGCCTGAAGCCGATCGTCGCCATCAACAAGGTGGACCGTCCCGACGCGCGCGTCACCGAAGTCGTCAACGAAGTGTTCGACCTGTTCGCAGCGCTCGACGCCACCGACGACCAGCTCGACTTCCCGATTCTCTACGGCTCCGGCAAGAACGGCTGGATGGGCACGTCGCCCGAGGACAACGGCAACGGCATGAAGCCGCTGTTCGATCTCGTCATCAAGCACGTCGCGCCGCCGGTGGTGGAAGAAGGTCCGTTCCGCCTGCTCGGCACCATTCTCGAAGCCAACCCCTATCTCGGCCGCATCATCACCGGCCGTATCTCGTCGGGTTCGGTGAAGCCGAACCAGGCGGTGAAGGTTCTGTCGCGCGACGGCAAGACCGTCGAGACTGGCCGCATCACCAAGATCCTCGCGTTCCGCGGCCTTGAGCGGCAGCCGGTCGACCTTGCAGAAGCCGGCGACATCGTCGCCATCGCAGGTCTCACCAAGGGCACGGTCGCCGACACGTTCTGCGATCCCACCGTCGAGACGCCGATCCAGGCGCAGCCGATCGATCCGCCGACCGTGTCGATGTCGTTCATCGTCAACAATTCGCCGCTCGCCGGCACTGAAGGCGACAAGGTCACCAGCCGTCTCATTCGCGACCGTTTGCTTCGTGAGGCAGAGGGCAACGTCGCGCTGCGCGTGGTTGAGGCCGCCGACAAGGACTCTATGGAAGTGTCGGGCCGCGGCGAATTGCAGCTCGCGATCCTGATCGAAAACATGCGCCGCGAAGGTTTTGAACTCTCGGTGTCGCGTCCGCGCGTCGTTCTGACCAAGGATGACGACGGCAAGATTCTGGAGCCGGTCGAGGAAGTCGTGGTCGACGTCGACGAGGAATTCTCCGGCGTGGTCGTGCAGAAAATGAGCGAGCGCAAGGCCGAGATGATCGAGATGCGCCCGTCCGGCGGCAACCGCCTGCGTCTGGTGTTCTACGCGCCGACGCGCGGCCTGATCGGCTATCAGGGCGAACTGATGACCGACACCCGCGGCACGGCGATCATGAACCGCCTGTTCCACGACTACCTGCCGTACAAGGGTGAAATTCAGGGCCGCCGCAACGGCGTGCTGATCTCCAACGAACAGGGCGAGGCGGTTGCCTACGCGATGTTCAAGCTGGAAGACCGCGGCCCGATGATGATCGAGCCGGGCTGGAAGGTCTACAAGGGCATGATCGTCGGCGAGCATACCCGCGAGAACGATCTTGAGATCAACGTCCTGAAGGGCAAGCAGCTCACCAACATCCGCACCACGTCGAAGGATGAAGCGGTGCGCCTGACACCGCCGATCCGCATGACGCTGGAAAAGGCGCTGGCCTATATCGAGGATGACGAGCTGGTGGAGATCACGCCGAAGTCGATTCGGCTCCGCAAGCGCCATCTCGATCCGAACGAGCGCAAGCGCGCCGAGAAGAGCAAGGTCGCGCTGGTCGGCTGAGAGCGCACAGCCGCTCCTCGCTAATCGCAGACAAGTTTGATGATGCCCGGCCTTGTGCCGGGCATTGTCGTCTTATAGTTCGGTTAGAATTAAAGACGTGAATGGCACGGACGACGCCATTTCTCCGAACCGCTGCCGCTACCATGACGACTCAGAGAATCAGGCCTCGTTCATGACTCTCCCCTCAGACGTCGATGTCGCAATTATCGGCGCCGGCGCCGCCGGCCTCGCCGCCGCGCGCACGCTTGAAGATTCGGGTCTTTCGGTATTGGTGCTTGAAGCCCGCGACCGCCTCGGCGGCCGCAGCCAAACACTGATCCTTCCCAACGATGTCGTGTTCGATGTCGGCTGCGAGTGGCTGCATTCGGCGGACCAGAATTCATTCGTGCCGATTGCGCGCGATCTTGGATTCGAGATCAACGAGACCCGCCCGCGCTGGCGCGAGCAAAGCCTCAACATCGGTTTCTCGCCGCAGGACCGCGAAGCGTTTCTGATCGCGATGGATGCGTTCGACGCGCGCGTAACGGAAGCCGCCGAGCTGCCGGAGGATACGCCCGCAAGGCAATGGCTGGAGCCCGGCAACCGCTGGAACGCGGCGATCGAAACCATCAGCACCTACATCAATGGCGTCGAGCTCGACCGGGTCTCGAGCTACGACATGGACGCCTACGAAGACACCGGCGTGAACTGGCGCGTGCGCCGCGGCTATGGCGCGCTGATCGCGGCCTACGGCGCGCCGTGTCCGGTGGCATTGAACACGCAAGTCACATTGATCGATCATTCCGGTGCACGCATCAGGATCGAGACTTCACGCGGCACGCTGTCCGCGCGCAAGGTGATCGTGACGGCGCCGACCGACCTGATCGCCAACGAATCGATCCGGTTTCATCCGCCACTTCCCGGGAAGGTGGACGCCGCGGCCGGCCTGCCGCTCGGACTCGCGGACAAGGTGATGCTGGCGCTGGACGAGCCGGAAGCCTTGCCCATCGACGGACATTTTTACGGCGCGCCCGATCGCATCGGCACCGGCAGCTATCACCTGCGCCCGATGGGGCAGCCTTGCATCTCGGGCTTTTTCGGCGGCACCTTCGCGCGCCAGCTTGAAGATGCCGGCGAAGGCGCGCTGGCGGCGCAGAGCATCGACGAACTGGTGGCGCTGCTCGGCTCGGACTATCGCAGGAAGCTTAAGCCCATCGGCGAATCGCGCTGGGCGCACGATCCGTTCGCGCTGGGATCGTACTCGCACGCGCTGCCCGGCCACGCCGACGCGCGCGAAACCCTCGCCGCGCCGGTTGATGATCGGCTTTTCTTCGCAGGTGAAGCGACCTCGCCGAACTTTTTCTCAACAGCCCATGGCGCGCAGGAGAGTGGCGTGCGGGCGGCGGAGGAAGCTCTCGAGAATTCTCGTCAATCGACGTGAAATGCTTCTTTCAGAATTTTGATGAGTTGCAGCCCTGAGTCTCGATTGAGTTGAATGGTTTGACTTTTCTTTCCAGGAATTTCTCTCGTATCGCGGCCAAACGTATCGATCTGAACAAACGTTCGGTCATCGCTCCTGACAATCGCGTATTTGGCATCGATTGCATCGTGGATCGAGTTACGTGTCATCGTTTCCTGTTCAAATTTTCTAATCAAAGCCATCGCTAACTCCCAACAGTCGGCTCGTGAGTATCTCGATCGTAACGCTCGCTCACTTCTTTCCCTTCACACTAACCCCCTGCGCGACCGGCGCCTGAACATTCAGCCCGGGCGCATTCGCAATGGTTGACGCAAGCATCGCTTCATCCCCCGCTTCCGCCAGCCAGTGCCCCTCGTTGCCGAATGCGGGCAGCACCTGGAAATCGACCTTGTCGTCGCCGGCCTCGACGAAAGCGTCCGCCATCTTCTTCGAGAACTCCGGCGGAAAATACGAATCGTTTTGCGCCACCAGCCATGTCACTGGAATTTTCGCAGCCTCGCCGAATTCAGTGGCGGCGGCGATCAGTTTGTCCGGCGCGCAGATGTTGTCCGCGCGGTCGTTGGCGCGGCCGCCGCGTCCCGGCGCGAACACGATGATCGCGGAAATGCTTTTCGGACTCTGATCGGCCAATGCCAGCGCGCCCCAGCCGCCCGCCGAGTGCCCGATGATCACCGACGCATCTTTCCGCACAAAAGCCTGCGCGCGCATGAAGGTCAGTGCGGTGGTGATCGCCTCGGCGGTGGTGCGCGCCGACATCGCGTATTCGGCGTTGTCGCAGCCTTCCTGATCCTCAAGGTAAGGTCCGCCGGTCTTGCCATGGCCGAGCCGCTGCGGAATCAGCACCGCGAATCCGCGCGCCACCAAAGCTGCGACAAGTGCGGGATATTCCGGCTGCGGCATCTGCGCGCGCGCGAGCCGGTTCTGGGTCGAGGCATGGGCGATCACGGCCAGCCGGAACGGACCTTTCCCGGCGGGACGAAACAAGACGGCTCGCGAAGGTGTGATCTGGTCCTGTGTCGGCACCAGCCATTCCTGACGCCGATTCGGCGATCCCTCAGTGCCCTGCGGACCCAGCCGACTCTCGCCCAAAGCGAGTACAATCGACGAAAGGCCAACCGCAAGAAGCACGGCAGCCGCTTTGAGTGATTCCATTCCCGCCATATGCGGGGATCATTGCCCGCGCCGGACGGCCAAGCCAAGCAGTTTGCCGGCCGTCCTGTCCTCTTTCGGCACAACCGGCCTTTCACCTGATGCAAAAAGCCCACATATTAACCGATAATTAACGATGGACCTTGAAGGCGGGGCTGTGAGTTGCTTTGATTGCATCATGAGCACGATCCTTATCGAAGTCCGGCCAGCCAAGGCCTCCGATGCGCCAGCAGTCGCTGCGACGCACGATGAGGCGTGGCGCTCGGCCTATCAGGGCATTATCCCGGGCGCGGAACTCGAAAAGCTGATCAATCGCCGCGGCCCGCAATGGTGGGACAGCGCGATCCGAAAGGGCAGCCGCGTCAGCGTGTTGTCGTTCGGTGACAGGGTCGCCGGGTATGCGAACTATGGCCGCAACCGGGCGCGCAGCCTGCATTTCGAAGGCGAAATCTACGAACTTTACCTGCGCCCGGAATTTCAGGGCCTCGGCTTCGGTCGTCGCCTGTTCACCGCCGCCAAGCGCGATCTGATCCAGAGCGGGCTGAAGAGCATGGTGATCTGGGCGCTGTCGGACAACGAGCCTGCGGTCGAGTTTTACCGCACCCTCGGCGGACGCATGGTCGCACGCTCCTCGGAGCGATTCGGCGCCAAGTCGCTGGACAAGGTCGCTTTCGCCTGGACGGCCTGAGGCCAAATCTAATCCTATTGGCTCACTTTTTCGGGCTTCCAGCCCCGGTCCCGATTCGCTAACCAATGATCCGGTTCTGACATTCGTATCATGTCCTTCGCAGGCACATTTACGAATGTCAGAACCAAAGATCACTGGAATTATCGTTTGCTAGTGCCCGTTCGTATCCGACGTTCGCTCGGAAGACGCGGCGGAGTGAAGCGAACGTCGGATACGGGACACTAGTCCGCGCATTCGCCCGAACAAACACAAGGCTTGTCATGCGCATCGACGCGATCTCCATCGGAAAAAACCCTCCCAACGAAATCAATGTCATCATCGAAGTGCCGGTCGGCGGCGAGCCGATCAAGTACGAGATGGACAAGGAGGCCGGCACGCTGGTGGTGGATCGCTTTCTCTACACGGCGATGCGCTATCCGGGGAACTACGGCTTCATTCCGCATACGCTGTCGGATGACGGCGACCCCTGCGACGTGCTGGTCGCCAATACCCGAGCCATCGTGCCGGGTGCTGTGATCGCGGTGCGCCCGGTCGGCGTGCTGTTCATGGAGGACGAGGCTGGCGGCGACGAGAAGATCATCGCCGTGCCGACGTCGAAACTGACGCAGCGCTATGACAAGGTCGCGAATTACAGCGATCTGCCTGACATCACGCTGCAGCAGATCCAGCACTTCTTCGAGCACTACAAGGATCTTGAGCCCAACAAATGGGTCAAGGTGCTGCGCTGGGGCAACGCTGACGAAGCCCGCAAGCTGATCCTTGAAGGCATCGAGCGCGCGAAGAAGAAATAAGCACGAAAACAGCGGAGGGATTCGAACAATGGGCCGCGCTTTCAGAATCCTCCGCAACCTCGTTCTGCTCCTGATCGCGGCCGTCGTCATTCTCGCGGTCGTGCTAGCCGCGAATACGTGGCGCAAGCCGTCCCGGCAAATCGCGGTCGCATCCGTCGCACCTGTGACCATTGACGAACAGGCCGCGGCGCAACGGCTTGGCGCGGCCGTCAAGCTGCAAACCATCGCCAGCGCCACGGACGCCGATCAGAGCGCGGACGCATTCCGCGCGCTGCATGATCTTATCGCCGCAAGCTTTCCCGCATTTCATGCCGCCGCGAAGCGAGAGATCGTCGCCAATTACAGCCTGCTCTACACATGGGAAGGCAGCGATCCGAAGGCCGCGCCGATCGCGCTGCTCGCGCATCAGGACGTTGTGCCGATCGCACTGGGCACCGAAGGCGACTGGCAGGTGCCGCCGTTCTCCGGCGCGGTAAAAGACGGCTTCATCTGGGGCCGCGGCTCATGGGACGACAAGGGCAATCTGTTCTCGATGCTCGAAGCGGCCGAACAGCTTGCAAAGGAAAACTTCCGTCCGAAGCGCACGATCTATTTTGCTTTCGGGCACGACGAGGAGGTGTCGGGCAAGCGCGGCGCAACCGCGATCTCGAAGCTCCTGCAATCGCGCGGCGTGCGCCTCGACTTCGTGTTCGACGAAGGCCTGCTGATTACCGACGGCATTCTCAAAGGTGTCGACAAGCCCGTTGCCCTGATCGGCGTCGCCGAGAAGGGCTATGTCACGCTCGACCTGTCCACCACGGCGACGCCCGGCCATTCCTCGCTGCCGCCGCGCGACACTGCCATCGGCAAACTGAGCGCGGCGCTGGCGCGGCTTGAGAGCAAGCCATTTCCGGCGTCGGTCACCGGCGTGATGCGCGAGACATTGCAAACCGCCGCACCCGAGATGGGCTTCGGCAGCCGCCTCGCACTATCGAACCTGTGGTTGCTTGAGCCGCTCGTGCGCATGCAGCTGGAAAAATCTCCGCAGACAGCAGCCGCCATCCGCACCACGACCGCGCTGACGATCTTCAATGCGGGCAACAAGGAGAACGTGCTGCCCGGCCGCGCCGAGGCCACGGTGAATTTCCGTTTGCTGCCGGGCGAGACCGAGGACAGCGTGATCGCACACGTCAAGTCCGTCATTGCCGACGATGGCGTCAAGGTGACGCCGAAGCCCGGCAACACCAACCCGCCGCCGGTGACATCCACCGCCAGCCCGAGCTATCAGACGGTGAACCGGACGATCCGCGAGATCTTTCCCGATGTCCTGGTGGTGCCCGGCCTGATGGTCGCGGCGACGGACTCGCGAAACTATCTCGATGTGACGGACAACATTTTCCGCTTCTCGCCGGTGCGCGCGACTGCCGAGGATCTCACTCGCTTTCACGGCACCAACGAACGGCTCAGCGTGGCGAACTATGCGGACATGATCCGGTTCTACCGACGGCTGGTGCAGAACACGGCGAGCCCATAGCCCTCGCATCACCCCGGTAAGATTTTGGTGAGCGGCACCCGGCGCGCGTTGACACCGCAAGGGACCCGGATAATCTTACCTTGATACCGCCAAGAAGTTGCTTCGCATCATTTCCATTCAAGCGGGGGAAATTGCCGTGAAGAATCATCTGCGAGCGATTGTAGCTGCCGTCGTCATCACTGGTCTGAGTTCCGCGCCCGTGCTTGCATTGGACTCTATGAGCGGCATGCCGCGCGAGCCGGTCACGAAAGCCGGCATGTGCGCGAAGGCGAACCAAGGCTACCATATTCCCTATCGCGGCTGGCGAACGAAGAATCGACTCGGTTTTCTCACCTGCATGTGGTGGTGATCGCTACGACGCACCCGCGCTGGGCAAAGCTATACCGCCGGCGCCTTGAGCCCCTTGATCGCACTGGCCGCGCGCAGCGTATTGACCAGGAGACACGCCACCGTCATCTGCCCGACGCCGCCCGGCACCGGCGTGATCGCACCGGCCACGCCCAGCGCTTCCTGATAGGCAACATCGCCGACCAGCTTGTTCTTCCCATCCGCGCCGGGAATGCGATTGATGCCTACGTCGATGACGGTCGCGCCGGGCTTGATCCAGTTGGCCTTGACCATCTCGGGTTTTCCGACGGCAGCGAGAATCAGATCGGCACGCTTGCAGATGTCGGCAAGATCACGCGTGCGCGAATGCGCGATGGTGACGGTCGCATTTTCGTTGAGCAGCAATTGCACCAGCGGGCGTCCCACCAGATTGGAGCGGCCGATGATGATCGCGTTCATGCCTTCCAGCGAGGCGTGAACCGTCTTGGCGAGAATGATGCAGCCGAGCGGTGTGCACGGCGTCAGCGCGGGCAGTCCATTGGCGAGGCGGCCCGCGTTAATCGGATGCAGGCCGTCGACATCCTTCGCCGGGTCGATGGCGTTGATGATCGTCTGCGTATCAAGACCGGCGGGCAGCGGCAGCTGCACCAAAATCCCGTGCACACTCGTGTCGGCATTGAGCTTCGCGATCAGCGCCAGCAAATCCTTTTGCGAAGTATCTGCGGGCAACTTGTGCTCGAACGACGCCATGCCGGCAGCTTCCGTCTGCTTCGCCTTGTTGCGGACATAGACTTCGGAGGCCGGGTCATTTCCGACAAGCACCACCGCCAGCCCCGGCGTCAGGCCGTGATCGCGCTTGACCCGCTCCACCTCCGCCGCGACGCGGGCGCGCAGATCGGCGGCAATAACTTTTCCATCGATGATCTTGGCTGACATCAAATATCTCTCGTCAGGACTGTTTCGTCTCGGTCAGGGCGCTCAACATCTCGCCCAGCTTTTTCGGATCGCCGTCCACCGCGATTTGCTTGTGCCGCGAGGTCGCGCCGGACAGCAGGCGCACATGGCTTTTCGGCACATGAAGCGCCTTGGCGAGCAGCTCGATCACCGCGCGATTGGCTTCACCGCCATCGGCGATGGCGCGGACGCGGACCTTCACGACGCTGCGGCCGTTGGCCAGTGTTTCAATGCCGTCGATCGCGTCCAAACCTCCGCGTGGGGTGACGCGCAACGCGACGCTGATGCCCTGAACGGAAAAGCGCCACGGAAGAGTCAAGTACGAACCGGCCTCGCGATCAGATCACGTTGGGATAGATGTAGTATTCGATCACGCGCTGGATGAACATGATGATGAGGATGACGATGATCGGCGAGATATCGAGGCCGCCGAAATTCGGCATCACATTGCGGATCGGCCGCAGCACCGGCTCGGTGATCTTGTAGAGGAACTCCGCGACCGAGGCGACGAACTGGTTTCGCGTGTTCACGACGTTGAAGGCGATCAGCCAGGACAGGATGGCCGAGGCGATCAGCAGCCAAACATACAGATTGAGAACGATCAGAATGATGTCGAGAATGGCGCGCATGGGGGTGCTGGCTCGCTTCCGTGGACTGCCGCCTCATTACCGGTTCGCGGCGCTGCAAACAAGGGAGGTTCCTGGCCCAGTTTTTATGTTTTGCGCGTATTCTGACCGCAAAACCGGTGCCCGCTTTTGCGGAATACGCGTCGAAAACATTGATTTTTGGCGTTCTTGACTTGGCCATGATCGGGATTGTAAATGGCCCGACTTGTCCGCCGCAGCCGCACTCGGCCCGGCCGATAAAGGGGCCATAGCTCAGCTGGGAGAGCGCGTCGTTCGCAATGACGAGGTCGGCGGTTCGATCCCGCCTGGCTCCACCAACACTCCCCAAAGCCGCCACCCGATGGGTTAGGATGCGCGTCACTCACGTGACGCGATCATCAATCAATGGGGCCGACCATGCCGACCGAAAAATTCCAGTTTCCCGGGTCCGACGGGCTGATGCTGGCCGCCTCGCTGGATCTGCCGGATGGTGAACCCACAGCCTACGCGCTGCTGGCGCATTGCTTCACCTGCGGCAAGGACGTGCTCGCCGCCAAGCGGATCGCGGAAGGGATGGCGAAACACGGCATCGCTACACTCAGATTTGACTTCACTGGCATCGGCGCCAGCGAAGGCGAATTCGCTAACACCACGTTCTCGTCCAACATCGGCGATCTGGTGCTGGCGGCGGATCACCTGCGTAAGACGAAACGCGCGCCGTCGATCCTGATCGGCCACAGCCTCGGGGGTGCTGCGATCCTCGCGGCAGCCTCAATGATTCCGGAAGCGAAATGCGTCGCCACCATCGCCGCACCCTCCGACCCCGCGCACGTCACTCATTTGTTCAAGGATTATATCCCCGCCATTCGCGAACAGGGCGAACTCGAAGTCTCGCTGGCGGGCCGCCCGTTCCGCATCAGGCGCGAATTCCTCGACGACATTGCCGAACACAAGCTCACGGACACCGTCGCGAAACTTCACAAGCCGCTGCTGATCTTTCATTCGCCCACCGACGATTATGTCGGCATCGACAACGCCACGCGCATTTTTATCGCGGCGAAGCACCCCAAGAGTTTCATTTCGCTGACAGGCGCGGACCATCTGCTGACACAGAAGCGCGATGCGGCCTATGTCGCCGACATGATTTCCACCTGGGCGATGCGCTATCTCGACGCGCCGCCGGCGGCCGAGACAGGCGCCGTTCCGGAGATTGCGGACGGCGTCGTGGTCCGGGAAACCGGGACCAGCCATCTCCAGCAACTGATTTCCGCGGGCAAACATCGCATGACCGCCGACGAGCCGGTGTCGGTGGGTGGTCACGACACTGGGCCAGCGCCTTACGATTTCCTTCTCGCTAGTCTTGGCGCCTGCACATCGATGACGATGCGGCTTTATGCCGAGCGTAAATCGATCCCGCTGGATCGCGTGACGGTGGAGCTGAAGCACGGACGCATCTACGCGAAGGACTGCGAGGAATGCGAAACCAAGGAAGGCATGATCAGCAAAATCGATCGGGTGATCACCATGGACGGCAATCTCGACGCCGAGCAGCGCAAGAAACTCATGGACATCGCGGACAAGTGCCCGGTGCATCGGACACTCACGTCCGAAATCAAGATCGTGACGCGGGCGGCGGAATAAGGAACGTCACTCGGCTGCGAGCGCCGCGATCGATCCGCGCGACTCAGTCGCCGGCGGCCGATGCAGCCAGCCGTCGAGAAAAGCCGACAGCCACGCGCGCTCCGCAAGATCGTGGATCATGCGTCCGGTGAAATGCTCGGAGCGGTCGCGCGCGCCCGGCATCGACATGCGCTCATGCCCGCGCGTGGTCCAGCGATGCAGCAACGCATGCGTCACGTCGGGATGAAACTGAATGCCGAAGCACCGCCCGGTGCGAAATGCCTGCACCGGAAAATCGTCGCCCTCGGCCAGCAGTTCGGCGCCGGCGGCGAGATCAAATCCTTCGCGATGCCAGTGATAAACCTGATCGGGCCAATCCGCGCAAATCCTGCGGCCCGCATCGGTCGGACGGATCGGATAGTAGCCGACTTCGGCGCGGCCTTCGGGATGCGGCGCGACCTTTGCGCCGAGATGCTTTGCGAGGACTTGCGCGCCGAGGCAGATCCCCAGATAAGGCCGCCGCTCCTTGAGCGGGACTTTCAGCCAGTCGATCTCCCGCAAAATAAAATCTTCGGTGTCGTTGGCGCTCATCGGGCCGCCGAACATGATCGCGCCGGCATGGTTTTCGAGGGTTTCAGGCAGCGGATCGCCGAACACCGGGCGGCGGATGTCGAGGGGATGGCCCATGGCCCGAAGCGCGTTGCCGACCCGTCCGGGAGTGGACATCGGCCCGTGCAGGATGATCAGTACCGGGAGCGCAGTGAACCGGCCGCAGGTTGTCAGGCCAAAATCAGTCGGGCCCAAATCAGTTAAACGGTCGCCATCAGGCTGCAGCATGAATACGTCTTTTCAATCCCCGGCGGAGGATAAGCGTCTCTATTGAGCGCCGAAATTGAAAATATTGTGTTGCCACGGCGGCGTCGAGCCGGAATTTCGCGGATGTGATCTGCGCAAGCCTCCGACGCCGACTTGCGTGGCTTGGGCAAGATTTCTCCGCTGTCATGCCCGGGCTTGTCCCGGGCATCCACGCCTGCAGGCAACACCGTAAGAAAGACGTGGATGGCCGGGATAAACCCGGCCATGACGGGTCTGGGCGAGCGCGACTTGCTGGCGATATTTCCCGCGCCCTAACGCTTCTGCTGCACCCGGGCGACCGAGGCCAGCACCAAGCTGCGGGGCGCAAAACGCAACATAAACGGGATCATCCGCACACCGACGCCGGGCAGCACCAGCCGCTTGTTCGACATCAGCCCGCGATAGCCCGCCCGCGCCACCGCCGCCGCCGACAGGTTCAGAACCGCGGAATCCAGCCCCGGCTTGAAGCCCGCAACGCCCTGAAATTCGGTCGGCACCGTGCCCGGACACAGCGCCGTAACCCGCACACCCTTCGGGCCCAGTTCGCCGCGCATTGCCTCGGTGAAAGACAGGACGTAGGCCTTGGTGGCGTAATAAACCGCCATCCGGGGACCGGGCAGGAACGACGCGATCGAGGCAACATTGAGAATGCCGCCGCGATGACGGATCAGGCTGTCCGCGAAACGCAGCGTCAGATCCGTCAGCACGCAAACATTGAGATTGACCATCGCCAGTTGCTGTGCGCGGTCGAGATCGGCGGCTTCGCCGAACAGGCCATAGCCGGCGTTGTTGACCACAGTCTCCACCTCGACATTCATGGCCTTGAGCGACGCGACGATGCGCTCGCAGGCATCGGGTTCATTCAGGTCGCAGGCGATGACGGCGGGCCGCGGCTTCCCGGTCGCCGCGATTTCTTCGGCTAGCTGATCGAGGCGATCCGCGCGGCGCGCAACCAATACAGTCTTGTAGCCGTGCGTCGCAAAGATGCGAGCCAGCTCTGCGCCGATGCCTGACGAGGCACCCGTGATCAACGTGACGCGTTCAGTCATGCCTGCATTTCAGTTGTCTTGATTCGGTTGTCTTGCGTTTCTTTTTGAGAGTCGAAAGGCACAAGAATTGACACAAAAAATGACGCAAAATCATGTTGCCGTGTCGGGCGCGAGTCGTCCATCGGCGACACGGTGCTTGAGATTAATGCGGTCGCGCGACGAAATCCCGAGCAGGTCCGCAGCGCGCCAGACGATGTTGTCCTCGAACTCGGTGACATGGCCATCGGCGAAGACAAGCTCCCACATCATTTCGATAATACGAAGCCGGCCTTCCTCGTTGACCGTGCGCATGATGACGCTGGTAAAGTGATAGAGGTCGACCGCCTCGCCTTCGACCAGCGTTGCGTCCGCGATCAGCTTGTCGGCCGTGCCCGGATCGAGTTCGAACCGATACTCGAGCAGCGAATGGAGCTTGCGCTTCTCGATTTCCGACGGTTCGCCATCGAGAGAAATGACGTGAATGAGCAAAGCCGTCGCCGCCAGCCGGTAATCGCCGTCGGCGAAGGTACGAATCTCAGACCCGGAGGGGGAAACAACGTCAGAAATGAAGTGGCGCAGCTTATCGAGCATCAATCTCTGCAATCGGAAACAGGACCCTGAACGAAGGCATGATCCCGAAAAATGGGAACCGGTTTTCGGATCAGATCATGCCCCCACCGAACTCTAAGGCACAAAATCTTCTCGTTCTATGGCCTGAAAATGAAACTCTGGCAATCTTGGCCGGGTTCCGGGCAACTCACGGCAAAAACCCCGCCACCCGCAGGGCTTTTTAGACACGGACCCGTCATGGAATCTCGTAAATCACGACCTTATCGGCGATTCCGCGCAACTGGACGCTCTTTTCCGCAGGCGACAGCCCGGCCTTGTTTAAAAGCTCCATGACGGCGGCGGACCGAACCACAGGTTCGGTGGCATTGATCGCCCGCTCGGTCGCCTGGCCTTGCACCCGCGCTGCAATATTGACGGTCTGGCCAAAATAATCCTGCCGGTCGTTGAGCATCACCGCGAGGCACGCGCCTTCGTGGATACCGATCTTCACCAGCAGATCCTGCGTGCCGCGCTGGTCGTTCAGCGCGTCCATCGCCTTGCGCATGCGAAGACCGGCCGCAACTGCCTGTTCCGGCCGCACGAATGTCGCCATCACCGCGTCGCCGATGGTCTTCACCACCGCACCCGCTTCCGACGCGATGATCTCCAGCAGCGCACGAAAATGCGCGCGCACCAGATCGAACGCGGCGAGATCGCCGACTCTTTCATAAAGCGCTGTCGAACCCTTGAGGTCAGTGAACAGGAAGGTCAGCGACGTGATCTTGAGCCGCTGATCGATGCTGAGGTTGTCCGCTTTGTAGACATCACGGAACGTCTGGTTGGCCAGAATTCGTTTCGCCGTGACAATGGATTTGCGCTTGCCAAGCAGATCGTGGAGCGCGTCGCCACCGATCCAGACCGAGGGCAGCACGCGCGTACCAGCCTGATTTTCCAGCGACAGCCGCAACGGACCCGGATGCAATTCGAGTGTTCCGGTCGGCGCATGCACGCCGTCGAAGACCATCGACGCGTTCTGCTTTTCCTTTGTCGGCTCACCCTTGACGTCGAGAAACAGCGCCGAATGCGTGACCGGCTCGAACACGATCACGAACTCCGCCGGCAGTTGCAGCGACACCATGGCTTTTTCGCCCGGCGGCAACTCGATCGCTTCTAGCGTTGCTTCATCGATAAGGCGGGTGAACGAACTGTCCGAAATATCGATTCCCGAACTCCAGAAAATCTGACGGTAGTAATCCCAAAATGGCAGCGAATGAGAATCGTGCGCCGCGATCCGCCGCACCCGCGGACTGACGGTAAAGGCCACCTCAACCTGATCGTCGACCGAAGCCTGGTAGCCCGCGGCGCAAAGCCCGCAATGGTAATCCTCAGGACGCAACTGCTTGAGCGTGTCGTGGGCCCCGAGCACGCCGCCACACCCAGGACAGAGCACATTCCAGGTGAGGTCGAAGATCCCGAGCCGGGACGCATGAAGAAATCCCGCGATCACGCGCTCCTCGTCGAGGCCGCGTTTGGCCGAGAAATCCACGAGATTGATGCGGTTCAGTTCGTGATCGGCGCCGGTTTCCACAAGGGTCTGGATCGCATCGGCCACCTTCGGATCGGCGGTCTGCTTCAGCACCGAATAAAGGGAATGAAAGTCGCTCATTCCCTCTATTTAGGATAGAATATGCCTGCGTCCAAGTAACGCACGTGCTTTTAAACGTGCAAGGCGTCACCCGGCGGCGGTGCCGTTTCCGGGCCGTCAGTTCCCGTACAGGTAGTTCGGCAACCACAGCGTCATGCCCGGCCACAGATACATCAGCACCATGCAAACGATGACGATCAGCATGTAGGGCATCATGCCGGAGAATATCTGGTTGAGCGTGACGTGCGCGGGCGCCACGCCTTTCAGATAAAACGCCGACATCGCCACCGGCGGCGACAGGAACGCCGCCTGCAGATTGACGAACACCAGCACGCCCCACAGGATCGGGTCGATGCCGAAATGCTTCAACATCGGCAGGAAGATCGGCACGAAGATCACGATGATCTCGGTCCATTCCAGCGGCCAGCCGAGCACGAAGATGATCGCCTGCGACAGGATCATGAACTGAACCGGCGTCAGATTCAGCGACAGCACCCAGCTCTCGAGCAGCGCCTGGCCGCCGAGAATCGCGAACACCGCCGAGAACAAGGCCGAACCGACGAACAGCCAGCACACCATGGAGGTGGTCTTCGCCGTCAGGAACACTGCTTCCTTGGTGCGCTTCCAGTCCAGCGTGCGCGCCTGGAACGCCAGCAGGAATGCACCCGCGGCACCCACCGCTGCGGATTCCGTCGCCGTCGTGATGCCAAGCAAGATCACCGCGAGCACCACTGCGGTCAGAATGCCGAGCGGCATCACCGACGAGATCAGGAGCCGCAACACCTCGAACTGTTCGGCGCCCATGGTCCAATAGTAATAGAGCAGGATCAGTCCGAAGATTCCGCAGGTGAACGCGAAGTAAGTGTAGAACGCCTGCGGCGGTCCGGCCTCCGATGGCGCTGCCGTGCCCTGGCCGCGCAATTCTGCGTTGCCCATTTCCTGCAACGTTTCCGGTTCGCTCTTGGTCTCGTCGGCAGTGGCGCTTCCGAGCTCCTGAATTTTTTCTTCCGCAGGCTCCGCGGAAGATTGCGACGACGCGCCCAGTTGCTGAGAGATGGCGGCTGACGGCGCAGGCGCATCCGGCTGCTGGTGAATCACCACGTACCACCACGCCGCCCACAGCGTCGCGACCGTGAGCACCAGCGGCACCAGCGCGTAGCCGAGATTCTTGAGCAGCATGCTGTAGCTGACGCGCACGTTGTCAGCCGTGATGGCCATGGCTCTTGCGGGAGACACAGCGGCGGTCAGCAGCGTCGGCAACATCCTGCTTGAGTAGGATTTCTGCAACTCGGCGACCCACGGACGTATCGGCACGCGCGTCTCGCTCTCCGGCAGCTTCGGCGCGATCTTTGGGTTCAACAGCGCCCAGCCGATGATGTAGACGAGATAAAGAAACGCCAGGAAGAAGCCGGGGAACATCGCCGCGGCATAGAGTTTCACCACCGACTGACCGGCCACCGCCGCATAGACGATGATCATCACTGAGGGCGGAATCAGAATGCCGAGCGTGCCGCCCGCGGTGATGACGCCCGACGCAAGCTTCACGTCATAGCCGGCCTTCAACATCGGGTTGAACGCGATGACGCCCATCAGTACGACGACGGCGCCGACCAGGCCCGAGGCGATGCCCCAGAACGTGCACACGATCAGCGTCGCCACCGCGAGCGACGCCGGCACACGCCGGAACGCGAGCTGGATCGAATAGAACATCTTGTCTACCAGCGCGCCGCGTTCCATCACGTAACCCATGAGGACGAACAGCGGGATGGAAATCAAAACGTCATTGGTCATCGCGCCGTAGGTGCGCTGGACCATCAGATCGAAGATGTGGTTGTCGGCCCACGATTCTCCGGCCCTGTGATAGGCGAAGAGACCGAAAAACATGCCGAGGCCCATCAGCGTGAAGGCCGTGGGGAAGCCCATGATGATGACGACCACGATCAGGCCGAGCATCAACAGGCCGAGTGCCGGATCGCTCATTTCGACAAATCTCCGCCCATGCCGCGCTGACGCGCGCTTTCCTCAATATCCTGCGCATGCGCGATGGCGAGCCTGCGCGATTCCTCATCGACGTGCTCGCTAGCGGCAAGCTGCTCCTCGACCACGTCGATTTCGGAGACGTCCTTCAGGCGGCTCGGCCACGCACCGGTTTGCAGACAGATAACGCAACGCATGATTTCTGCGGCGCCCTGCAGCAGCAGCAGCCCGCCTGCCAGCGGAATCATGAACTTGAATTGCCAGACCGGCGGGCCGTCGGCGGTGACATTGGAGTGCTCGTTGATGCGCCACGAATCAGACGCATACTCCCAGCCCGCATAAACCAGCGCAGCAATGCCCGGCAGGAAAAACACAATGTACAAAATCAGATCGAGCGACGCCTGCCTGCGCGGCTTCATTGAACTGTAGAGAAAGTCACCGCGCACGTGGCCGTTCTGCGCCAGCGTGTAGGCGCCCGCGACCATGAACAGCGTGCCGTACATCATGTTCGAGGCGTCGAAGATCCATGCCGTCGGCATATTCAATATGTATCGCTTGAAGACTTCGGCACAGACCAGAGTCATCAATCCGACGATCAGCCACGCCGCGGCCTTGCCGGTCCATGTGCTGATGCCGTCAATCGTATGCAGAACACGCTGCGCGTTCATGGGAATCGCCGATGATTATGAAATAGGCAGACCAGAATTACGAAACGGTACAAAGCACCACCCGGGACTTCCATCCCGGATGATGCCTTGCTCGCGCTGTTGATTGCGTCAGGTCTTCTTCTTGGCGTTCGGCCCGAAGTAGTGATTATAGGCCATGCGACGATTGGTGATCGTGTCCTGTTCCCACTGCGTTGCGCGCTTGGCGAAGGCCAGCTGGGAGTCGACGATCTCCTTGAACAGCGGATCGGAGGACTTCTTGGTGACGACCTCGTCGTAGATCTCGAGCTGCTTCTGCAGCACCGAATCCGGCGTCTTGTAGAACTTCACCTTGTCCTTGGACTGCATCTCCTCGTAGTCCTTGGAATAACGGTCGATCGCCTTCCAGGCCATGTCCTGACCTGCCGCTTCCGCAGCGTTGTCGAGAATGGCGCGCATCTTCTCAGGCAGCGCGTCATACTTGGTCTTGTTGAACATGATCTCGAACTGTTCGGCGTTCTGATGGTAGCTCTGCAGCATGCAGACCTTGGACACATCCGGGAAGCCGAGCACACGGTCCGATGAGGCGTTGTTGAACTCGGCCGCGTCGAGCAGGCCGCGATCCATTGCGGAGACGATTTCACCACCGGGCAGCGCGTTGACCGCGGCGCCCATGCCGGTGAACACGTCGATGGAGATGCCGACGGTGCGGAACTTGACGCCCTTCAGGTCATCGGCCTTCTGCACCGGCTTCTTGAACCAGCCGAGCGGCTGCGACGGCATCGGGCCATACGGGAAGGAAACGACGTTGGCGCCGATGGATTTGTAGAGCTTTTCCAGAAGCTGCTTGCCACCACCGTATTTGTGCCATGCCAGCAGCATGTTGGCGTCCATCGCGTAGGCGGGACCCGAGCCCCACAGCGCCAGCGCGTTGCTCTTGCCGTAGTGATAGGCCAGCACGCCGTGGCCGCCGTCGAGCGTTCCCTTGGACACCGCTTCGAGCAACTGGAACGCCGGCACCACCGCGCCCGCAGGCAGCACTTCGATCTTGAGATCGCCGCCGGTCATGTCGTTGACCTTCTTGGCGTAGTCGAGCGCGTATTCGTGGAAGATATCCTTCGCCGGCCATGTGCTCTGGAAGCGCATGTTGACCGGGCCGGTCTGCGCGAGAGCGGCCGGTGCGGCAACCGTCGCGGCCGCGCCTGCGGCAGCCACTTCCAGGAAGCGGCGGCGAGTCGTAGGTGTGTCCTTGTGTCGTTTCGTCATGGCGTTCTCCCCTGCCTGAGCCGCTCTTTTTGAATCGGCTCTTTTTGATTGGCGGCAAGACAAAGGCTTGGGAGAAACTTTTGCAACAGCGATCGCGGCGCTGCGACGCTTCGACGCGGCACCGGACAGCCTGGTATAAGACTTTGGAATAAGGCTGGGTGTTGCGGTGTTAACGCGCGCTGGTCTCGCCGCGCCGCAGCACATCTTTCACATCATGTCCGATACATCACGACTCGCGCCGCGCAATGGCGAACATCGGCGAACGGTCGGGCTGGGTCGTCACCACGCCGACCGGTGTCACCGGCTCGCGGTCCAGCAGGTCGACCTTGAATTCGGCGATCAGCTTCGCCAGCGCCAATGTCGCTTCGGTGAGCGCGAACTGCGCGCCGATGCAAACGCGCGGCCCGACGCCAAACGGCAGATAGGCGAAGCGATCCGGCGGCGGAGCCCCCGGCAAAAACCGCGACGGCTTGAACGCATTCGGTTGGTCCCAAAGCTTTTCATGCCGGTGCAGCAGCCATGGTGACATCAGCACGATGTCCTTTGCGGCGACGCTAAATCCCGCCACCGTGTCAGGACCGGCGGCGGCGCGCACGATCAGGAACGCAGGCGGATAGAGCCGCATCGTTTCATCCAGCACGGCACGGGTGAATGTCAGCTTCGACGTGTCGAACGACCCCGACGCGCGCGCACTCCTTGCCTCCGCCGCCAGCTCCTCCTGCGTCACAGGATCGAGCGCCAGCAGATAAAGCGACCAAAACAGCGCCGTCGCTGTGGTCTCATGACCGGCGAGGATCATGGTGGAGACCTGATCGCCGAGCTGCTCGTCGGAAAACGCCTCATTGGTTTCGGGATCGCGGGCCGCCACCATCAGGCCGAACAGATCGTGCGGCGCATCGCCACCCTTGTCCGCACCTTTCGCACGACGCTCCGCGATCAGCTTCTGCATGAAGCGCGTCCATCGCCGCCTGAACAGCGCGCGCGAAATGTCGCTCGGACTCGGCCAGCCGGCAGGCAACATCAGATCGAGCAGCCGCGGCTGCGCCAGACGATCGCCGTAGTCATTGACGAAACCGCGCAACGCGGCGCCATGCTTCTCGATTTCAAACGAAAACATCGTGCGCCCGGCGATGTCGAGCGCAAGGCGCTGCATCGCCTCGCGCAGATCGACCGGCTTGCCGCACTGATCGCGCAGCGCCGCGATGGCGTCGTCGGTGGCCGCCAGCATATGCGGCACCAGCATTGGAATCGCGCGCGGCGCGAAGGCGGGTGCCAGCGTGCGACGCTGATTCTTCCAGGCGCGGCCTTCCGCCAGCAGCAGCCCTTCGCCGAGGATTGGCCGCAGCACGCGGATGCCGGCCGGGGTGCGGGTGTAGTTCTCGTAATTGTCCACGAGCACATGCCGGATCGCATCCGGCGTGTTCACGATAAAACTGCTGCGGCCGAAAAAACGGCCTGGAACGACGTCGTCCTCGTAGGCACGCTGGCCCCAGGTCGCGATGGCATTCTTGCGGATCAGCGACAGGCGGCCGAGCGCCGACAGGTTTTCCGGCGCAAGCGGCGGCCGCGGCGGGATCAGCGCTGGCCGCTCGGCGGGTTTATCCAAGACTTCGGCGATGCTCATGCGCCACCTTCCTGTTCGACAGAACATTGACCAGAACTATGGCCTGTTCCAGGCAGGCCAACTATCCGCGTCATTACGAGCCAAGCGAAGCAATCCAGTTTAGCACATAAATGAAGAACTGGATTGCGTCGTCGCTGTCGCTCCTCGCAATGACGAGTCATCAGTTCGCCGTCGCACCCGAAGCCTTGACCACCTCCGCCCATTTCGAGCGCTCGCCCGCAATGAACGTCGTAAACTGGTCTGGAGTCATCGGCGACGGCACCGCGCCGATCTCAGTGAGCTTGGTGACGGTGTCCGGCATTTCAAGGATGCGCTTCACCTCCGCCGACATCTTGTCGACGATCGGACGCGGCGTGCCCGCCGGAGCGAACAATCCGTGCCACGAGGTTGCGTCGAAGCCCTTCAGCGTGTCGGCGATCGGCGGAACTTCCGGCGCAGTCGGCGAACGCTGCGGGCTGGTGACGCCGAGCGCGCGCACGGTGCCTGCCTTCGCCTGCGGCCACGCCAGCGTGATGTTGTCGAAGGCGAGGTCGATGTGGCCACCGGTCAGGTTTTGCATGATCTCGTTGGACGACCGGTACGGCACATGGGTCATCCTGGTGCCGGTTGCGATCTTGAACAGTTCCGCTGCAAGATGGATCGAGGTGCCGACGCCGGACGAGCCGTAGTTCAGCTTGTCGGGATTGGCTTTTGCATAGGCGACGAATTCCGCGACGTTTGTCACCGGCAGCGAATTTTTCACCACCAGCATGTTCGGCAGCCGCGCGATCAGCGAGACCGGTTGGAAGTCCTTCGCCGCATCGAACGTCAAGTTCGAATAGAGCGTCGGATTGATGGCGTGGGTGCTGACGGTGCCGAGCAGCAGCGTGTAGCCATCGTTGGGCGCCTTCGCGACCGCGGCCGCCCCGATGTTGCCGCCCGCACCGCCGCGATTTTCAACGACGAACGATTGACCGAACGTCTGCTGCATGTGGCTGGCGAGCAGCCGCGCAAACAGATCGGCGGTACCACCGGCGGTGAACGGCACAATAATGGTGACGTTGCGCGACGGCCAGTTCTCCTGAGCGTGGCCGGGCGAAACATTCTGAAGGACAAGACAAAGCGCCGCGAGCGCGGCGGCAACAAACCGCATGATCATTCTCCCTGAGTGCACGCTCATGACGCCGGATCGTGCCGGCTGCCTGACCGCGCTTGTTTTTGGTTTCGCTATTTCGGCACAGGCCGAGGGAGAGCGCAATGCCGCCGGAACAGGCACGAACGGCCGCCCCGGCGCTGGACAATCCCGTGCGGCTTACGCAGAGCTGTCATGAAAAGTTCTATCCGGCGCGTGCCGGGCTTGATATTTCACATGCGAAATATATAGTGGGAATGACATGACATCAGATCGTCGGCTGATTTTTCTGATGACCGTGGGTTATCGCAGACTGCAGCGAGGTATCGAACAGCACATGCTCGCAGAAGACGGCCTGACCTCGGCGCAATCCGGGGTGTTGTTCTTTCTCGGGCGGAACGATGGCGCGCTGATCGGCGATATCTCTGCTGCTCTCGATATCGTGCCGTCTGCCATCACAGGTCTTGCCGACCGGATGGAACGGGCGGGACTGATCAAGCGAAAACGCGACGACTTAGATGGCCGCGCACAACGCGTTTATCTGACCGACGCCGGGGAGAAGATACGCAAACGCGCAGTGACACGGGCGCAAGCCATCAACAGTACGCTGATGGAAGGTTTCTCCGACAAGGAAATCGACGTTGTTTCGCGCTGGCTTGTGAGCCTGCAAACAAAATTCCCGAAGGACAGTTCCTAGATTGATGTGAAAGGAAACCGCAACCATGACTGAATTCGTAAAGAGTGAGCTCGATTCCGGTGTTCTGACCGTCACCATGGTTCGCCCGGACAAGAAGAACGCGATCACGAACGCCATGTACGGTGCGCTCGCGGATGCTCTTGAGCGAGCGGAAACCGATTCCGCAATTCGTGCGGTCGTATTTCAGGGCGATGGCGACAGCTTCACGGCCGGCAACGACATGGCCGATTTCGCCGCACAGTCAAAGGATCCGAATATCAAAAGCCAGGTCGGCCGGTTCCTGAAAAATCTTGCAGTCTCGACCAAGCCACTCATCGCTGCCGTGCAGGGCAATGCCGTGGGCATCGGCACCACAATGCTTCTTCATTGCGATCTGGTTTACGTGGCGCCGACGGCGCGCCTGATCACGCCGTTCGTCAATATCGCGCTGGTGCCGGAAGCGGCGTCCACTCACTTGCTGCCCGCGCGGGTCGGTTATGCCCGTGCCTACGCAATGTTCGCTTTCGGCGAACCGGTGGACGGCCCGACCGCTGTCTCGATCGGTCTTGCGAACGCGCTCGTGCCAGCCGACGAGCTTCGCGCGAAGGCACGCGAGGCCGCGCTTAAGCTTGCGAAGCGACCGGCTGGATCGCTGTCGCACACCAAGGCGCTGATGCGGAACGCCGAAGCCATCTCCGCGCAGATGGAGCGGGAGGGCGCCATTCTGCAGGAGCGGCTGAAAGGCGCGGAAGCGCGGGAAGCACTCACCGCCTTCGCCGAGAGCAGACAGCCGGATTTCTCCAGAATTGCGGGTTAAGTCTCGACGGGCTGATCACACCGTGATCAGCCCGGAACTGCGCTGCGCGCGAGAACCGCTGCGCGGATGTGAGGCGAATGCCGCGCCTTCAGCGCATCAACGGGCGACGACGATCCATTTATGTTCGGGCGTCATCCTCACGGAATGCGCCAAAATCCCTTATGGATATCGAACTTCACAAGGCCGTCGTCACGCATCTTTAACAGGAGCGATTGGCAGTCTTCCTGATTTTTGATGTTAACGCGCTTCATAATATCGAAGATCTTCAGCGGTTTTTCGCGAAGGGCGGCCAGTATCTTTTCCCGATCAGTCTGCATCGTTATTTCCTTGCGCCTTTGTTGCCGCCGCTCTCGCGCTGAGCGAGACCGGGTCCGGCATACTTCCCGAGGATGGATAGACACGCATCAAGCGCTGAACGAGCAGCCGTCGGGCGACCGAGATGCCGCGGCAGGGTTCTGACGATGCCAAGTGCGGTGGTGCCGCCTATAGGATTCGAACCTACGACCCCCTCATTACGAAGGGGTTTCTGTGGGTTTGTACCCAACCCGCTCAATTTGTTTTCTGTCACTCAAGCCACTGATAGAACTTTCCTTTTGCTTGGCGGCAGCCGAGACTCTTAGGCCTGACTTGGACCCCGTGGCCTTCTTAAGGCCTTCCGAAAGGCCTGAATGTGACCGCTAACCAAATCAAGCTCACGAAGGCCGCTATCGAAGCCCTCCGATACACCGGCCAACAACAAACGTATTGGGACACCGATCTACGAGGTTTCGGCGTCAGCGTAAATGCAAGCTGCAAAACTTATCTATTGCAGAGATCAGTCGGCTCACGAGCTCAGGGAAGCCGTCGAACCGTCAAAATAACAATTGGGCGGCATGGGGTACTCATGCCGGATGAGGCCAGACGGGAAGCACGCGACCTTCTGGCGAAATTCGCTCGTGGCGAAGATCCTCGGGCAGCAAAAAGAGTAACCGCGGCTAAAGCGATTACGTTTCGGCAGGCTTGGGATCAATACAAGCAAGCGCGATCATTAGGTGTACAGGCAAGGGGCGAATACGCCCGCTCCGTGGAGAAGCACCTAGCTCAGTGGCTGGATCGTCCTTTGTGCCAAATTACAGGTGCTGAAGTCGTCCAGCTTTACTCCGAATTCAGCCGCCCCGAGCGCCTTGGCCCCTCCGTGGCCGCCAAAACGATGCGGATATTTCGCGCAATCTATAATTTTGCCGAAGTTGCCAACGAGGACCTGCCGCGCAACCCGGCAGACCGTTTGACGAAGCTGCGGCTCTGGTACCGTGATCGCCGTAGAACGGGCTACATTCAACCCGACCAGATGGCTGACTGGTATAACGCGGTCATGCAGCTATCTTCAAATGCGGGCCGAGACTACATGCAGCTACTTCTGTTCACGGGTATGAGGCGCTCTGAGGCAGCGAGCCTCAGGTGGGAAAACATAGATTTCGCGAGACGCATCTTTATGGTGCCCGTTACTAAGAACGGCGACCCTCTCTTAATGCCGATGAGCCGGTTCGTCTTTAATCTACTCAAAGCGCGACGAGAAAAAACTCCCGATAGCGAGTTTGTTTTTCCGGCAGAGAGTGAAAAGGGTTTCCTTCGCGAACCTAAGAAATGGGTCGCGGCTGTCTCACAACAGTCTGGTGTGCAGGTAACTCTTCACGATCTTCGCCGAACCTTCGCTACAGTCGCTGAAACTTTGAACGTTGGCCAGCGCACCATCCAACGACTATTGAACCATCGGCCCGGTCGGGAAGCGCTGACCAGTTATGTCGTGTTCGGCGTCGAACAATTGCGTGAGCCTGTTGAGAAGATTGCGCAGTTTATTGAGAAAGCAATAGCTCAGCCCTCTGTCTTGTCCCTAATAGACTATCGCCATTCTCAAGGGCGGACGAACGGCCAATCTTAAAAGAGTAATCCAGCGTTTATGTTTTACGAACTGGCATAGCTATCGCTTGCTTGACCTTTCCCAGCCTTAGGGAGGAAGCACTAAAATGCGATGTCCGTTATCAAGGGTATATCAGACATCGCGTTACCTTATCTCGACGCCTGCTACTGACCCATAGCAGACATTCGCTTCATGACTGCAAATCTCGGGGCAAGAGTTCGAATCTCTTCGGGCGCGCCATTTCCGTACAAAACTGCGAACGTTTGTACCTGCAGTTTCGTTACCCGCGATAGCAGCCCGAGAAATTGCCTAGAACCTGGACCACAAAACGGGGCAGCTCCACCATCCGAAAAACATACTTCAGGGAGGACCACTTCAAAGGGGGCAGATCACGAGATACAGATGAATTCAGATACTTTCCTCTGCTGAGCGGCGAGGCCAGTCCAGACTTACCCTGCCGTTCAGTTGAGACACGGTAATATGCAACGAATTTTGGAATTGGAGACTCCCGTCTTGGATAAAGCGGAAGATCCCGTAATCCTTCCAGCGAGACAACGGACGAGCATCCGGTTGGGCTAAGTGCTTACTTTTGGGCAAGGAGAGCGCGAATGCTCAAGTATTTTGAGAACGTTCGTCTCGTGCGAATGGCAGGCGGCGAGATCTACAAGCTCATTCGGGATCTGGGTTTTCTCAAAAAGGGGGAGAGGGTTTCATTGCGCGAGCCGATCCTGACCATCAATCTTCAGGTGCTTAGGCCGTCCGGCAAAATGAATGTGCGCGTACCGCTTTTCGAACCGGTTGCTCGCGACTGCAACATCCCGCCCGGCTACCTGAGACGTACACGAATTCAGAATTGGTCACGCCGGCATCGGTGTGCTCGATCCGTCCGTAATTTTGGATTTGGCTATTAACGAGCAGCATTAACGATCTTGCGTCGAGAGGATCGAAGCAAGCACACGTGGTTGTTGGTCTTTCAGTGAGACATGCGAGGGGGCAATGCTATCTTTTTCCTGATGACGATGCGCGCCGCGCGGCGAGTGTCGATGTTTTGTAGATGGAATATTGCCCAAAAAGACAGTTCGGGGGCGAAGGGCGTTTTTTCCGAGTAGACGTAGCAATCCACACACGCAGTCGATCGGTGTCGGAATTCGGCGCCCTGGCGCGGCGCTTCGGCACGCGAAAGAAGATGATGAAACACCACAATGCGCTCATCCCCTCCAAAAGAAACCGCAGGCGGCTTTGGAGCCTGCGGCGAAAAGGCTCTGGAGCCCTCTGGGCTATCGATATGCACCTCGGTAAATTCGAGGTCGGCTTCAAAATTGTTCGTGATTTTTATTTGGATGCGCATCAAGCTTGGGTGGCCGACAACTGGCCAAATCGTCGAAAGAACGTTCGGATACTTCGCAACGAAGGCTGCGCGCCGTTTTCTCCACATTTCATAGAACGTGAGGCCAGCGAGCGCGAGTGCGGCGCCGGAAATGATCATCGCGGTGGCAGCCGGATCGAAACTCATGTTGCCCTATAAAGCCCTCGTAGTTAGAACCGTAACACGGGGAGGCCGCATCTATGCGTGATTGTCCCGAACCAAATTCTCTATCTCCCGAGTCTTCCTCTACAAGCGGGGACTAGACCCAATAGGCGATACGCGAACGGAAACGCGTGAAGAAAATGACGGTCACTATGAGATTCACGATCGTGATGAACGCGGTGACTGAGTAGTTTGTGATTGATGGGATCTCGCCGAGCAAAGGAAGTCGCGCCACTTCGAAAAGGTGGTAAAACGGATTGAACGTCAACACCCAAATATGGTCCTTCAAGAGAGTTGGTCGCCAAATAATTGGTGTGATGAAAAATAAGAGCTGCGTCATGCTCGCGATGATTTGAGGGATATCCCGAAATCGCGCCGACACCATTCCCAGGACAAGGCTGATCAAGGCCCCATTCAATGTCAATATGATCAGTCCGGGGATCGCAAGCAAAGCGGCGCTGCCTGGCCAAATCTGAAAATAAATGAGCACGCCGAAGTAAATTATAAAATTGTGGGCGAAGACGATGATCTTGCTCCACATGAACCGTAGAACATACAGCGAGTAAGGCAGGCGAATTGCCTTGATGTATGACGTAGAATTGGTGAACAGCGAGCCAGATTCGAGAAGAATTGAGCTAATGTACCCCCATACCAGAAGCCCGATGCAGAGAAAGGGAATGAACTCGTGCGGGGGCGTGTTGAAGAGGCTCGCGTAGATCGCTCCAAGCGAGACGACCATGATAGCCATGCTTGCTGTGATCCAAAGTGGACCAAGGGCCGAGAGCCGATATCGCTGAAGTATATCGTTCCATCCAAGCTTGACCCAGAGCCGCCACCTGGCGAGCCCATCGACAAAATCTTTCAGCGCCATGTCGCGCTGAGGAGCACTAATCCCAAGGATTGACGATAACATAGCGCCCTTTCGGGGTTCTAATTCGATCTGCAAATGGTATAATCGCGCAAACAATAAAATGAACGCGGGTTGCCAAATGCGGATTCTGAGCCTGTCAACGTTCGGCCGCGCCTGCGGTATCGCTGACTATAACTCCGACCTAGCAAAATCTGTCAAGGATCAGGGGGATACATTCGAGATTGAGCCAATAAATACTGAGACAATTGGCCGCTTGGGTGTGCTGCAAGGCTCGCGAATTTTCAGGGACGGATTCTTCACAAAGTTAGATGCATACGATGCTGCGGTTGTGCAGCATGAGTTCGGGTTTTTCGGACGGAATTTTCGGAGCCAGCAGTTACTTTTTATCGACGTTCTTCGCGGACTTAAAAAGTCAGGCAAGCCATCGATAATATTTATGCATACGAATTTTCCAGTAATTCCTAAAACTGGTGGCTTGAGAGGCCGTCTTCGCACTTTATTTTACGATTTCTTGCAAAATCAGATAGCGCGCTTGATCAATGGAAACCCGCGCATCCAGATCTTTGTTCACGGACAGGATGCAAAAGCGCGGTTGATGGCTGCGGGTATTAAGTCAGAGCGCGTCACTAGCATTCTGTTTCCGGCAGCTCGTCTTTCGTCACAAACCCTACCAACGAAGGATGCGTCTCCTTCGAATAACGTTACTCTCGCAATTTTTGGATTTATTGGTCAGTACAAGGGCTATGAGACGGCATTAACTGCACTGCGGATTTTGCCGGACAATTTTCGGCTCGTGATAGTCGGTGACAGGCATCCACAGAACACGCAGGACCGAACGCTCGATGCGATCTATGGATATCTCGAAACGGGTCGATGGCTTTATAACTCGGTCTTGGGGTTCGGTCTGGATCAGCCCGGCGATAAACCGTTCGCATCACTGAGATCGCGAGTCGAAATCACCGGCTATATTCCGATATCAGAAGTAGAAAGCACGCTGGATTCGGCCGATATTGTGCTTGCTCCTTATACAGAGCATGGTCCGGCAGGCTCCAGCGCGCTATCGTGGGCTCTGGCAAAAGGTAAACCGATCATTGCATCTGCAGTGCAGGCTTTCAGGGAAATAGGTGAACAAACGGGCGCAGTGAAGCTCGTTACTCCTAATTCGCCGTTCGAGTTGGCTGCTGCCATCAAGCGGTTGGTTGATAGACCAGAGGACCGTGATCGCTTAGCTGATGCCGCGGCTCGTTTTGCTAGGGAGAATAGTTGGGAAAGTGTCGCTGAAAAGGTGACTGGTACGCTGAAGTCAGCAGCATGACTCGTCGGACGCCATGGGCTTTCTAAATGCGCTCTTGGAAAAAGCCACCGGTCTACGTTTGGTGCGCGCAAAGGACGAGGATTCGAAAGCCGCAGAGGCCGCCCGAAGTGCTGAGGTACTGGCCGAGGTAGAACGGCAAGGGCGCTTACTGGACGATATCGGTTCGCAAGTTCAGCAGAACGTCGCTGCTGTCGGCCGTCTGACGCAATCTGTCGACGCCCGCTTCGATGGCATCAGGGAATCAATCCAGAACGTGGAGGTGACGACCCGCCTCAGCCATCTGGTTTCTGGTTGCGGTCGTAAGGAGCTTCACGAGAGAGCAATGCTGGTCGGCAGTCTGCTTGCTCCGATGCGCGCGATGGGGGTCAACAAGACGAGAGTTGGTGGCGACGCCGACGGCGGTTATGTGATGCTGGACGATCTGACGTCAGTCTCTCACGCCCTTTCCTTCGGTATTGGTGACAACGATACATGGGACGTTGAGGTCGCTGGCCGCGGCATAGTCGTCCATCAATACGATCACACGATCAATGCGCCACCATCGACGCACCTGAATTCTCTTTTCCATCAGGAGAGGATTTCATCCGTAGAGACTGATGGTTGCGAAACCCTGCACGGCTCTCTCAAGAAATTGAACGCGGATAAGGGGCGCGTGATTCTCAAGATCGACATCGAAGGCGATGAGTGGCAAATTTTCGAGCACGCGGCTCAGGCTACGCTTGACCATCTTTCGCAGATAGTGTGCGAGTTTCATTCGTTCGGTCTGATCGTAAACAATAGATACTTCCCGAGCATGAAGCTCGCGCTCGAAAAGCTAAATCAGGCATTCGCTGTCGTTCATGTGCATGCGAATAATTCAGCGCCTTGGCTTCAGCTTGGCGGCGTTTCGCTTCCGTCAGTTCTCGAAGTGACATACGCCAACCGAAGCCGATATACCTTTGAGCCATCACAGGAGCTGTTTCCCACGAAGCTGGATCGGCCAAATTTCGCTGGCTATCCGGATCATTATTTGGGAAATTTCAGGTGGCCGAAGTAGAGGCTACTTTCGCCTTGTGAGATAAAGTTGTCCGCCGGCATCGCCTTGGAAATCTTCCGTCCAGAGTCGACCGGTCGGTTCTTCCAGATGAACATCAAAACCAAATCTGCAAAAGGATGTAAGGCACTCTCTTGGATCTAGGTTTCGTTCTCGGATGAACGGCTCGTGAAGCTCCAGGTAGATTTTGTTGAGGTTCGGAAAACGGCTGAAGTCGGACCGCGACAACTCCACCTCGGCGCCCTCGATATCTATCTTCATGAACGTAGGATTTAGACTCGCGTAGTCCGTGATTGGCTTGAGTGACGCGTTGAATTTCTGCGTTGGAGCGCCGTTGAAGATGCGCGCGTCGGTGATTGAAATCGGAAGCGTGCCTTCCTTATCCGAAATACCTACGGTGTATGTGGTTACATTCTTAAGGCCATTTAGTTCAGCGTTGTATTGTGCAGACAGAGTGTTCCAAGGATATGGGTCAAATGCGTGGACATGCCCGGTCGGGCCAGCTTCAATTGCATACCAAGTCGAATTGAAACCTGCGTTGCAGCCAAGATCAAAAATGATGTCGCCCTCGGCGAGCCAACTGTGATCCCTTAAGCGCATAAGAGACCAGTCCGTGTTCTTGTTGTCGTACCAAGAAACGGTTTCGGCGTGAAAGATTATCATCCAAAACGTGTGGCCGAATTGGTCGTGTTTGACAATGTAGGGGTCGACACGAGCAAAATTTCCAGTCATCGGCACCGTTTTCTCTATTTCGTCCAATTCGCGATTGAATCGAGCAAGTAGCTGCGCGCTCATGTGTCCTTCCCGATCGTTCAACGTAGGCTCCTTGGAGCATTATTCTTGCCTCTGGGCCAATAGCCGTCTTTTCTGCTCTCGCGCAATAGCTTCTCGCGCATCGGCTTGCTCGGCCAGCAATGTGGCTATCAATTTCTCCTTCTCATCGGGGCTGAGCAGCGATGCCTCAATAAGACGATTGCCGACCAGCGCAAGTTCGATTCGTTCCATTGAGCTGCCACCTCTCGCCCTTATCAAGCGCATGCAGTTAGAGGCATCGACCATCTTTGTCTCCGAGAAGCCATCCGCATCGCTGGAACTCGATTGCGCACGTCGCGTGACGCCGTCATCTTGCGCAGACTTACACACGCGCGCAACGGCAAACCGAACAACGTTGCCAAGGAGCTCAAAAATAGGCCGCTTGGATTCGCTCTCTTTTTCCCGGTGATTGAGGATACCTAATACTCCCGCAATTTCGCCTCACTAATCTAGGAATGCAATCACATGGCGTTGGCCGAGGTTGGAGGGTGTCATGTCAAGCGAACTCGAATCGCGTAGTTCGGATGTAAGCGTAGTATTAGGAAATGCTCCTCAACTGAGAGGAGCGTACGGAAAAATACTAGGAGCAATTCTTACGTGGAAAGCGCTCTCGGCCGTTAAACCCCGAAGCATATTCACAGCGATTGCTATCGCCATTCTCTCTGCGGTGGCGGGCCATTGCTGGCCAAAGTAGAAATTTGTGGATTGGTGCTGATCGCTGCTCGTATCAGCTCTCCAAACGCGTTCAGCTTTTAGGGCTTGGCCTTCTCTAAGACGCCCTTGTCGAAGCCTTCCTTGCCGAGTTCCGTCGAGCACAGAATGACCCCATCCACGCGCCTGCAAAAATGCCCGCGAAGCTTCAGGGACGGCGTCAGGAACTCATCGGACAATACATAGGCCGTGTCAGCCGAGAGGCCGTCTCTTATGATTTGCGCCGGCTGCTCGGCGCAGAAAAAATCGATCTGCTTCGGCGTCGTGCGGCCCGCATAAAAGCTGTTGATCGTCATTTTGTTCTCGGCCGCAAGCCTGCCAAAGATCCAGTATGCATCGTATCCGCCGGGCGTCTTGTTCCCGTCACACTGCCAGGGACGGATCACGACCAGGTTTTTGTGCGCCCGCGCCATGGTTTGCCACACAGCGCTTTTGGTTAGATCGTTGGCGCTCAATTGCGATCGATGTGAGTGGATACTGTTGTAGAGCCCCCTGACATCCGCAGACTGGATAAGGAGAGCCACGGTCAACACCAGCATCGTTCGCTTCCCAAACGCGATGAACGCCGCACCGATGGTCGCTGCAAGAATGACGTAGAACGCCGCCCAGAAAAGTCTGCCGCTGGCGCGAAACGCGCTCAGGAGATCGTAAATGAATGGCGGCGGCGCCATATCGAAGAAAACCTTCTCGGCCGCCGTCATCTTGAGAGAGAGCGCGAGCAGCGTCGATACGATCACAACAATCCGGGCAAAAACCGCATCGTTGCTGAGAAAATATCTCCCGACGGCTCTTGGACTGCGAACGATGGCGGCGGCGAGCAGAACAATCGCGCCGAGACCGAGATAATTGTATCCCTCATATTGGCCCGGAAAACTGGGCTGCTTTTTTAGAAGCAAGGCGGGATACTCGAACGGATCGATCGGCGCGAGAAGGTTCATCGAATAATAGCCGTATCCGCCGCCGGCATAGGCTTTGGCATCGCCCCCGACGATGATAAATCCGAATGCCCACATCGCGACGGCCGCCGCGGACACGGAAGCGACAGTTCCGATTGTGGAAATTTTTACTGCGGACGAAGTCTCTCCGTCGCGCGCGGCAAGGAGGATGGATCTGAGATATCCGGCCCCGACAAGCATCAATACAAGCAGCGTAATGTAAGGGTTGATACCTCCGGCGACAAAGCAGATCGCGAGGCCGCCTGCCATGCGCGGCCGTGAGATGCGAGCCGACGTCGCGAGATAAAACTCCAGCGCGGCAACAATCAGCCAATGACTGGCCAGTGCGAAATGGCCAAGCGCCCGCCACGCGAATGGCGGAGCCATCATGAACAGCAGGCCACCGATGACCGACGACAGCGTGTCATTATTGGTGAGGTGACGGCTGACCCGGTAGCCGAAGTAAAACTGAAGCACCGAGCTTAGGGCGAACCACAGGCCAAGATATTGAAACGTCTCCGGCAAGCTATGGCGAAAGGGCCAGAACAACAGCGCCACGAGAGGCATGGAATCGAGATAGGCGATCGGCTCGCCCAGCGGATAGCCCAGCGATGCTGCCCACCCCAACGGAAACGCCAGCGATTCCTCATTGCGAAAGAACATCCACCCAAGCTGGCCGGTAGCCGGGTCCCCCACGACCCAGGTCATGTTGACTGGGTTGATGACTCGCCATCCGACAACGGATACGGCGAACAAAACGCCGACAGCAGAGAAAAGAAAAACCAGTAACAGCGTTTTTGAAAATGCTCTGGCTGGGCCCGTCATCAAAACCGCGTTTCACTCGTTGAGCGTCCGCTTCTTCATACTAGATCGCCCGGCGTTTACCAGCCCCAGGGCTGAATCGAACCGGTCCAGGACGCTTTGTGCAAGTCCATACAGCGCGGTAAAACCTCCGTCCCGGCCGACGCTGAGCCAGATGCAATTTGATGGAATGAAGATGCACCCTTCAGAGCTTCCCCGCCTCGGCGTCATCTCGAACTGGAAGAAAGATTATCTGGGAGATTTCGTCGATCTGTCAGCCATGAACGTGCTTTGCATCGGCTATTCCGAGGCCGAGATTTCCGAGCTGGTTCTCAAATACAGCCCGCGCGCGGTGACCGTTCTGACCCTTTGGGAAGATCATATCGACGCGCAGGGCAACAAGTTTCCCATCGTCGTCCGCGATATCACGCAGCGCACGCCGTTCCCAGACGGTAAGTTCGATGCGGTTCTCTCCCTTTCTCTTCTGGAGCACGTATCGGACCTCGACGCGGCCCTGATCGAGATGAAGCGCATTACACGGCCCGGCGGCGTGGTCTGCTCGTTCTTCGGCCCGGCATGGTCGTGCGCCTACGGGCATCACCTTTACACAAAAGCGGCGGATCCGCTGCTGGACTTTTCGCAGTGGCAGATGCCCGCCTTTCTCCATCTCTTGTGTTCACACGATGAATTGCGGTCCTGGTACCGCGATCAAGGATATTCCAAGGAACAGACCGACGAGGTCCTGCGCTGGTTTTATGACGTACCCATCATCAACCGTGTTCCGTATGACGACTACGTACGCGCGTTCAATCAGCATTTTAAACTGGAACGTCAGGAACTGATGACGCTGGACGTTCCCAACAAACTCCTCAAGATCCTGCGAACGATGCACGGCTGGCAGGATTTCTCGACCTACGGCGGCAAGTATCTTCTTCGCGTTAGCTAGATGATTCAGCGATCTGGCTTTGCAATATAAGCTAACTGCGCTCGGTTAGATGGAAGATCGTACTTGGCCTAAAAGAATGAGCTAATTGAATCGCATAAGAGCCAATCTCTTCGCCAAATGGCGGCTCTTCTTTTCAAAGAACTTCACAATCTGCGCGCCAAATTCGCGGATGCTTTTGCTGGAGAACAGAGCGGCACAGTATGTTCGCATGTCGACCGAGATGCAAATTTACTCGATCGAAAATCAATCTGAAGCGATTGCCTTGTATGCGGCCAGACGTGGCTTGTCCATTGTGCGAACCTACGAGGATGTCGGTAAAAGCGGGCTAGGCGTAGAGAGGAGAACGGCTCTGCGTCAGTTGATGCTTGATGTGCGTTCCGGCGTAGCAGATTTTGGAACGATCTTGGTCTATGACGTCAGTCGTTGGGGACGCTTTCAAGATGCTGACGAGAGCGCATATTACGAATTCCTTTGCAAGGAATCAGGTGTGACCGTCGAGTACTGTGCAGAGCAATTCAGTAACGACGGAAGCTTAGTTTCGACACTTCTCAAAAGCATTAAGCGTGCAATGGCAGCAGAGTTTAGTCGAGAGCTCTCAGCGAAGGTATTTGCGGGACAGTGTAGGAGCGTGTCTAAAGGACACTACGTTGGTTCATCCCCAGGTTACGGTCTTCGCCGGTTCGTTGTTGATGACCGGGGGAGGTCAAGAATGGCCATGAGTGTTGGTGATCGGAAGGCGCTCACAACTGATAGAACCATTCTAGTTCCAGGCCCGCCCGATGAAGTATCGGTGATAAAAGATATTTATTCTATGTTTCTGGATCAGAGATGCTCAGTAAATGAAATTACGCGAGTGCTTAATAGACGCAAGATTTCAAATGCATCTGGGCGAAAGTGGAAGCCAGTAGCCGTCCGCGAAATTCTAGCGAATCCTAAGTACATGGGATCTTCCGTTTTCGGGCGGACGGCTCGAAAACTCAATTCAAAATCAATCAAGCGGCCTCGATCGGACTGGATCGTATGTGATGGAGCATTCGAAGCCATCATCCCTTCTGAGCGTTTCCGTGAAGCTCAACATCAACTTGTCGAGAACGCCCGGGCATACTCTGAGAGAGAGATGCTCGATTCGTTGACGGCTGTATGGTGCCGGGAGGGGCGCCTCAATGCGGTTGTTGTTGGCGACGACCGATACTCACCGTGCGTCAATTGTTATAAAGAGCATTTCGGAGGACTCGTTCCAGCTTATCGTAGAATTGGATATTTCGGAAAATTCCAACGAGGAAGAGCTCCGCAATTTCGAAAATCTATTGTGTTCGATATCGCAGCCGAAATCGCGAAACAGGGCGGTATCGTAACGCACGATCGTGACTATTCGCAGGTCTGCGTAAACGAAGAGCTTGAAATAGCTGTTGTTGCAGGCTGCGTTGAGCCGGCTTGCGGAAAGAACCAGTGGCAGCTTCGGCGACGTGCGCTGATCAAGCCAGACATACTTGTTGTTGTCAGGATCGATGATCGAACTGCGGAGATCCAAGAATTTATTATTATTCCGCTACTCATACTTCCGAACGAGAGTTGGTTGACCATCACGGGGCGTCGGCTCAAGAATATGAGTGCTTACCGTTCGAAAACGCTCGATCCTCTTTTTTCACTTTGCAAAAGGAGAGAGCTGGAGGCCAGCGGATGACCAAAACTCGAGAATATTTGGCCCAACGCGCACGTATTCGCCGATCAATTGCAAAGCAACTCGCTCAACAACAGGCCGCGGTACGGAGATCCCATATATCTGAAGTGCTCAATCAAATAAAAGCGATTATCTCCGACAAAGAATTCATAACGCTGCTCGTCGCCCAGAAAGTCAAAACAGCTCCGGAGTGTTTGTATCGGCAACGATATGTCTCAACCAGAGAGATGACAGATGCAGAGATTGCCGATGCCGCTTTCGCATTTGTCGTAGCTTGGAGATTTCTATTTCCGCTACTCAGCAGTCCAGAGATCGCCCTTTATCTTGAACGTGTGTGGCCAGGGTTCGTGACCGATTTCAAAGACACCTTCATAGCCCTAGTTATGGATGGACCTTTCCCCGGGGAGAGGCGAACTCCGGTTCGACCGACCTACTTCAGTTAAATCAGCGGTTGACAGGAGTGGTGTTTCAAGGTCCATGAAATTATGAGTTCTGTTCGCAATCATTCAGGTTTGATAGCTTTTCTAATCGTTAGTTTGCTGAGCCCAGCAGGTGCCATAGTCGGCAGCCGTTCCGCCCCGACCGAAGCGGTCGCGCGCGCGATCGTCACGGTGATAGGATCGCGTGGCAATGTCTGCACGGGCTCGCTAATCGCGCCAACAATTGTGTTGACCGCAGGTCATTGCATCATGCCGGGCACGTCGTACCGCGTGATCGATTACACGACACAGCCGCCACGGCTTATTAGTGCGCAGAAGGTTGTCACCCATCCGCAGTTCAATATGCAGGCGATGAGTGCGCATCGTGCCACCGCCGACGTCGCGTTGCTGCAATTGCCCTCACCTGTGCCGGGCAAGTCGCCAGTGGCGCTTGGTACGCCGCACATCCCCATCATGCCGGGCGCATCGTTCACCGTGGTGGGCATCGGCGCCACCGCGTCGAACAGCGATGCCGGCGTCGGCACCGTTCGCGCGGCTGGGCTCACAGTGACGGGCAAGCCCGGCACGTTGCAGATCCGCCTAGTCGACCCGCTGGCGCTAAATGCACGTGCTGGCGTTGGGGCCTGCACCGGCGATTCCGGTGCGCCGGTGTTCGAGAGCCAGAACGGCGTGAGCGTTATCGTCGGCGTGGTGAGTTGGTCCACGGGACCGAATAACTCGGACGGCTGCGGTGGCCTCACCGGCGTGACGCCGCTGACGCTCTACCGCGACTGGGTATTAACGACAGCGCGAAGCTGGGGCGCGAGTTTGTGATTTGACCCGCGGCCAAGGCGGGGGACTATCCCCCGATAGAAGGATCCGACGATGCATCATGCCCGCCACCTCCTGTTTGGTTTTCTCGCAGCAAGCGGATTGCTTGTTCTCTCGCTGGCCCCCGCAGCGCTCGCCCAGCAGCCTGACCTGAGGGTCCAGCGGCCGCGCCCGGACGATTCAAGGCTAAAGCCCATTGCGCGTCCCCGTTCGACCGCGTCTTGCGCGGAATATGGTGTGGGCTATGTGCGCGTAGAAGGCACCAGAAGTTGCGTGCGGCTTGGCGGAGCCATCGATGTCGGTGTCGCCGGTTCGCGCTGAGGCCATGCAACGATGTATTGCCCTGCACGCACTATCCCTTTTCTCCTCGCTGTAACCATTTGCTCGACGATGAATTCTGCATCCGCAGCGCCGGAGAAACGGCCTGGCTTCAACAAGCTGCACTCGCGCAGCCACGCGCCGCCACGGAAAGCAGCGCGCCCGCAGGCAACATCGTGCGCGGAATTCAGCCCCGGCTTCGTGCGCATGCCGGGCTCCGACAGTTGCATCCGCATGGGCGGAGGAGTTGGCCTCGACGTCGGCGCGGTCCCATAGATACGCTCGTCGCGCGCCCGCCATCTCTTTTGCAGAAATGAATCGCAAAAAACTGCAGCGTTGCATCGTCGCGAGTCAACCCGCCCAGTCGCGACACGCTATCGCACTGCCACGCATGACAACGGTGGCGCGATCTCTTATTCTTTCGCTGTCTGCAAACTGCTCGGCTGGAACACGATGGTAATTTCACGGCGCGGGATGATCGCTCTGGCAGGCGCGGCAATTGTCTTGCCCGCCGCAAGCGCGAGAGCCCAGAACACTATCCTAATGGGAACCGTCAACTATCGCGAGCGCATGGCGCTGCCGGCGGCAACGACGGTGCTCGTCCAGCTTGTCGATGTCTCCCTGGCTGATGCGCCGGCGCAGGTCATCGCCGAAGACCGCATTACCGGCGCGACGGCAAGTCCAATTCCCTACCGGCTGCAATTCGATCAATCACGGATCAAGCTCGGGCGCAGCTATGCCCTGCAGGCCCGGATTTCCGACGGCGATCGTCTTCTGTTCATCAACACCACCCGCCATGCGATTTTTGCCGGCGGCCGCAACAACACGCGCATCCTGGTGCAGCGGACCAGCAAGGACGCGAACTGACCCTGGGCGGCCGGACGCAGCACGACAACGACAGGGTCTCGCGCAGCCTAGTGGCGCCGGCCGCGATGTCGCCACTTCTTGCGCGGATGGACCGCCGGCGGCTGGGTATATGGCTGTGAGTAAGACTCCCGATATCGCTTCCGCGACTCTTCCAGCGCACGCTGATAGCCGGGCGAACCCATGAGGTTCGGCGCTCCGCCGCGGGCGAAAGCAGGCGTCAGCGCAGACACCTCCGCAACAGCGACAAGGAGAAAGAACGCGATGAGGGGATTGATATGATGTCGCACAGCGAACGTCTCCGGACCTGGAAGCAGCCAGCTTCACGTTTGAAACCGTGTACATAGCAAATTTGTTCCCCTTTGCTTGATTAAATCGGTGAACGCTGCAAATGCATTCAAAACGAACGCACCTCACTCACGTTGAACTAAATCTCGTTAGGGCGAGCCGGGTGACTTTGTTGTCATCTGTATTCGTGCGCAACGCGTGATTGACCCCCGCATCACTTCCGGGAAGCCAAGGACTCTGCTTACTTGATGCCTATCCGGCCTCGCCCGTTCACTCCGCAAACTGCAATGATGCGGTGCGGGCGTTACGGTCCGGCATGCCCCGGATCGCTTAAAGCATAATCCAGCGTTTATGTTTGACGGGTTGCATGATTTCGCATGCCGATGCTTATCGCGAGTAACTGTGGCAACGGGCCCGCGTTTGCCGAATTCCATGTCTGCTTTCGAGGGCAAAACAAACGTCGTACCTGCCGATGGCCAAGTCCGAAATTGACCCATCTCGGAAATTGATCAACATCAATCCGCGATGCGCTGTGAACCCTCTGCCAGCAGCCGATACGCCTGCACAATCATGTCTTCCACAATGACTCCTGCGGGACGTATGTCGCGGATCAATCCGACACCCTCACCCATGAGAACGCCAGTATTTTCTGAATCGCCTTTATGGAAGGCCTTCCAATAGAGTTCATTCTCGATGGCATTCGTCGGAATTTCGGCCAGAACGTTTTCGCGTCCATGCCAGTTTTTGATAAAGCGATTCTTGAGTGCACGCGCGCTGAATTCATCGCCAGGCCAGTCATAATTGCGGACAATGTCGATCACGGTTGTCTTGATCGTCGAGTCGCCGTCGGCGGCGATGATCGCGGGATAGAATCCCTGCGGCGTCGCTGCTTCGGAGCTGGCGACAAGCCGCGAACCGATTAGTACGCCGTCGGCACCCAGCATCAAAGCTGCTGCCAGCGCTCTGCCGTCGGCGACGCCTCCTGCTGCGACAAGGAGTGTGTCTGGCGCGACGTCAGCAAGAAAGGCAGCGACTTCGGGCAACAGAGTAAACGTCGAACGGCTGCCACTGTGGCCACCGGCTTCGCCACCCTGCGCGACGATCACATCCGCGCCGACGTCAACGGCCTCTCGCGCATGCGCCATAGATTGCACTTGGCAGATCATCGTAGTTCCAAATTGCTTGATGCGGCTGGCGAAGGGAGCGGGCGTTCCGAAGGACAGCATGAGCGCTGCCGGTTGCTTGGCCAAGACCCGGTCAAGCAGCGACGGCTTCTTTGCCAACGACCAACTGATGAAGCCGCACCCAATCCGTGCGTTGCCTGCTTGCTCGAATTCCCGGTCCAGCCAGTCTGCGTCACCATAGCCGCCACCGATCAAGCCGAGGCCGCCAGCATTAGAGACTGCGGCGGCCAGTCGACCGCCCGCAATAACGCCCATCGGTGCCGAAATGATCGGATGTTCGATGCGGAGCCGCTCGGTAAGGCGTGTGCGCAAGCGCATGATTCTTCTCCTTGCTCAGGAGAGGAGATTGAACGGCTTTTTCCGGCTTCTGCAAGCGGCTAGACATGTCCGCATCTGGCTGCCTTGAAAATGAAGAGAATTCGCACATCGCCGCGGGCAGTTCTCCTATCAAGGTATCTCAGTCTGGCATCGACCCGGAAGGGCTTCAATGACCGCTTTTGGCACGAACGCGATGTGCCGACCGGCTCTCAGCTTGTCGACTTTCCAAGGTAGACCAGAAGTGATCGGCGCATGTCAGCATGACGAGTTTGAACCTGAGCGGGCGTTGACTGCCTTCGTCGCGACGGCCGGCGATGCCAAGCCCAAACGCGTATTTACGTCGATGTGCTACTTGTCACGCATTCGGATCTTGCCGATGACATCGAAATCCGTCCCATTGGGCTGGAGAACAAAGAAATCGCCCATGGCAATTGACGGTTCAAGAACGACGTTGGAAATGTTGAGATCGTGGGTAATCATCACCAGGTTCGCGGAAGAGCGGTGGCTCCGGATGTCTTGCAAGACCCGCTCCTGATTCAACGTGGCCTGACTGTCGGATAAGACGCCCGGAGGCATCAGGTATTTGACAGGCGTCGCGCGACCGAACGCAAGCTTGCCGGTGTCGATACAACGGCAATACGGGCTGGTCAGGACCTCTCCGACCGTAATGCCGTGATCGCGGAACGCTTCTCCGATGTGCTTGGCCTGCTCAATGCCGCGGGGAGAAAGGTTTACTTCCTCGGCGCAGTTACCGGGCGCGAGGTGCCCTATTCCTTCTCGCATGTCGACGTGAGTGTGGCGCAGCAGGACAACCTTGCCGCCTTGCCTTAGTGCCGCCCAGACCTGTTCGTCGTCGGCAAGGGCCGGTCCGGCCGAGATCGCCAGCAAACACACGAAACAGAAGAGGAGCGCAGCTACCCGGCTGTTGAAGACTGTAAGCATGGGTTGGAGATGCTTGGGTTCAACAAGAAGGGCCAAAACGATACCATGATTTCGGTCGTCGGATGAGTTTAGTTTGCGGCCGCTATCGAGGCAGGAAATGTCGCCTGTTGGCCCTAATGCGAAGTACCGACCGGCTCTGAAATTGTCTGCTTGTCGGGGTAGACCGAAAGTCATCGGCGCACAGCCAGAACGACGCGATTGACCCAAACCAGACATGCGGCTCTCGCGGCGGTGGCCAACTGATCCAGGAAAAATGATCGCATCTGTCGAATTATTCGCATCACACGATGCTGAATGAGGGATCGGTGTTCGCAAAGACAAAACACCGTCTGGCGACTTACACGCACATCATTCCTCTCAGAAATCCAATTCCATCGCCGCCTTTTCTCAATGGTCTCATTGCTGAAACGACATAAACGTGCGCCGAATTGTTGCAAACAGGCGAAGACTTGATGATCTCTAAAATTGGAGCGAAGATGAAGATCGATCCAACAGAGGCCACACTACCCTGTAATCACACAGCGAATATCGGCAGCATACATCCTGCCGTGCGACTTGTAGCTGATCCCTTGGCAGCATCGACGCAAATTCCTGCGGAATATCCGGAGCTTTTCATGGCGAAATATTTCGGACCACTTTTTGTGCTTTCAGTGATTGCTTCATCGATCTTTCCAATAGACGGTTCTGGATCACAAGTTTCGCCCGACATTGCAGCGAAGCTCTCTGAGATCGGTCGTGTAATCGATCCTCCTAAGACGGCGTCACTTTATGTTGGGCTCCACGAGAAGGAACCATACTCGGGTGTATCATTTACCCGTGACGTGAAATACGGCGTCGATGACCGCAACATCCTGGATATCGCTGCCGAAGAACCACGCAGCTCATTGGCGCGGCCGGTTCTGCTATTTGTCCATGGCGGTGGCTTTGTTGCCGGAAACAAACGATCAAATCCGACCAGCCCGTTTTACGATAACGTCATGCTGTTTGCGGCGCGCAACGGAATGGTCGGTGTGAACATGACTTACCGTCTCGCTCCGGCCAATCCGTGGCCAGCGGGAGCTCAGGATGTCGGGGCTGCGGTCTCATGGGTTCGAGACAATATTGCCAAGTTTGGTGGAGATCCCGCCCATGTTGTGATTGTTGGTCACTCCAGTGGAGCTTTCCATGTGGCAAGTTATCTTGCCCATTCCGAATTTCAGGTGCGTGGTTCTGGGGTTGCTGGCGCTGTGCTTGTATCGGGTCTGTATGATTTGAGCATCGACACAAGTGCCACTGACAGAGCCTACCTTGGAAGTGATGAAAGCAAGTATGCCGAACGATCGGTATTGCCCGGAATCTCCAGAGCTAGAGTGCCTATAATGCTTGCTTGGGCGACTCTCGACCCGCCACGTTTTGCCGCTCAGAGCGAAAACTTAAAGGAGCTGCTGTGTACGGCAGGGCATCGTCCAGAAGTGGTGATCCTGAAGAATCACAGTCATCTGTCGTCGGTATTTGCCATCAACACATCCGACAAGAGTCTTACCGAGCCCATGCTAAGGTTCGTCCGCACGCTAAAATGACCCACGTTCCCGGGGATTCGATGGCCACTCGTGGACTGTCTATCGTGGACTGCCTATCTGCTGGTAAGGTCTCGCCAACATCGGCGCAGAATCATTGTCTGCTCGTGGCACCTTGCGGACTTTTCGACCGGACCCGCCGATGTCTGCTAGTGGTGTCAAGCGGACATCCCGTAGTTTTTACTGACATCTCAGAGCATCTTGATTCCGTTTAGAGCCTCAAATCTTCCCGCGATCGGGGTCGGTCTGCTCCATAAGATCGGCCATCCGCCTCAAGAGAAGCTTCCCTAACGTCGCCGCTATTGCTGCCTCCGCACAGGAGGCGCCGTTTGTCCGATTGGATGGGTCGCCGTACCTGGAGCCGCATCACATCCGACGCTGAGCGTCATGTACTTGGGTCGTATTCGGCCTAACTGGGATGATCGGGTGACTGCGTGGTCCCTCTTTGGGATCCTCATTGCTCTTTGGCTAATAGGTGCCGCTGTGTATTTCTCCTAACCAACGCGCTCAGATCGCGGTGGCCCGGGCTCGAGCCGATCCTTTTTGTATATGCTCCGCCAAGTGAGTGCCCATGCAACGATCCACGTAAGCAATGCACTTGGCGATTGACCCCATGCCAACTGAAGCCAACAAAAAAACAAACTGGAAGGATGACTAGCCAGGACGCACGGCGTCCGGCGAGAAAGGCGGCAATAGCTGGAGACCACAATGTGATAAACGCAGCTAACAGGCCCCACAGGGAGCTACCGACTATCGCCTTGTACAAGTCAGGTCGTTCAGACCATAACACTGCGACCCCAAAAATGATCATACCGATTACTATTACCGGAAACCAATAGCGAGCGCCTCGCAGATCGGCCTCGTGCGGAACGTCATTCATTGGAGAAACATCCGTCACTTTTATCAGCACCTTCTACGGTGCCACCTGCGAAGAAGACATCAGACACAGTGGCCTAATGTCTCCCTGGTTTGCCAAGTACAGCTACCAAGATACCTGCAAGAAAGACGACGAAAACAACAATAAGAACGATAGCAGCGGAAATGAAGGATGTGGGAGAATCTTGAAAGGTGATGTCCCCAGCCGACAGCAAGACAATGAGTTCATCGTCATGAAACAACGCCTCCCAACTAGGATAAATGGCCTGCTCGTTGTTACAAGGCGCAGAGTGCTTTGGCCGACATTCTTTTCGCTGCTCGTTACAGTGACTTTCGGTTGGGAGCTTTATCAATGGTATCTAACGGGGCAACTTTATGCGCCCTCAAAGTCGAAGTCGGGCAATTGGATTAGATATTTCGACGATCCGGGCATATTCATCTATTTGGCCTGCATGGCCGTTAGTAGCTTTGTGTTCTTCGGCGTGGGAAGCGTTTACTGGATGCGGATGCTTTTGCTTCATCGCTACATCGATCCAGAAGTAGAGCCGCTTCCGAGATCGGATTAGGCCGCCAGCAAGGCGGCCTTTCGATAGGAAACCTACATGATCAGAATTTTGACTTTCGCAATCGCAGGGCCGCCGATAGCGCCATTACTGGTTTGGCTAGTCGGAATGCCAATTTTAGTTTTGATCGAGTCAGGACAGTGGCAAGGTCCATCCTTCTCCATTGCACTCTTTATGGCCGGTCTTGCTTACTACAAGACAATGATTTTTTGGCTGATGATGTGCTTGGCGCATTGGACAATGAGCCGCTGGCAAATTGGCAATCGTCCATTCTGGTGCGGCCTGATTGCGTTAGTCTATTCGGGGGTGCTTGGTTACTTTGGATCACCAGTCTTGGACAAAACTGGCTATGCCGTAATGTGGGGAATATCGACAGCAATAGCAGCGGCGACCTGCGCGTGGCTTACCGACAAGCAATATGAAGCGGCGGAAAAAGACCGGCGGTTACAGGCTAAAACAGGCTGACGCTGTGAAGCGAATACTCATATACGTGTTCACCGATTGTTATTTTGGCTTACGCGTCGAGTTGCGCAAAGCTATCGATGCTTCGGCGCGGTCGCGCAACGACCTCAAATACTCGATGCTCCGAAAAGATAGCGATTTGTCTTTGATGTTATATGAGCAGCCGATCTTACCGACTATGTCCGAGCCAAAGGCGGGTTTCCATGTGGCTGGCGCTACGAACGCCAGCACATCATCCGGTCCGGTACTGAATATTCGAGTTATCGTCGAATTTTTGGTGCGAACCGCTAAAGCCAAGTCTCGCAGGATCTTTGCATCCGGACGTTCCTTCGTGAGGCGCGCCTTGCAATCTGCTTTAGCGCGCAGCAAAGCCTCACGACTGACGGGCTGAATTTGCTCTCTAGTCGGCTCGTTGACTTGCATTGCTCTATGCCGTGCCTGTGCAGCACCTGAAATCGTGATCAACGCTATTCCAGCGATCGTGGCGATCATTCAATCCCCTTATTGCTAAGCCTCTCCACATCTTGAGACTAGCAGGTGTAATTGCTTTAGCTAGGCCAGTTCACTTTGTCCAAGTACGGAGAATATCTATAACGCAGCCTATCGCTCCGACGACGAAGACCAATGCAAGTCCCCACAAGCGTTCACTTTGCCATACATTTGCGATAAGTACGCAGATGCCAATGAGCAGGGCTGTGGACCATATCGTCGATAAAATCTTTGTCGTCATAATGTAAGATAGACTACCGATTTTCATTCTTGAGCGGGATCTTGCTAGTGACGCGAGCGCAGTTGTTCGGTTTACTTAGCCGCCGGGGGATAGCAACTAGATATCAGGGGCTTGCAAAATATTAATTTGCGATCCCCCAATTGCAGGTCCTCACAGTTTCGCGAACCGCTCCGCGCCGCCATCGACGCTTTAAATAATCTCCTCCCTAACCGCGTAGGGAGGAAAGTTGTGAGGACCTGTGGCGCCCGGCTACATCCTCGGCTGCCGGGCGTTCGCGTTCAACCTCAAGCCAACATATAAGAGCTCACGCTCACCATCGGTGCGCCGGGGTTTCGAAATAATTAGCCCCGGTACAGCGGAGCGAAGATTTCGGCCGAACCACTGTTTGTTGGAAGGTCTCGTTTGTTGAGTGTTTGCCCATGTTTGGTACGCGTCCCAGATTTCGCCGCCGGATACTTGAAATCCCGGACCCACTTCGCAGCAGTCTTGCACAAATGCGAGAATTGGCGATCCTAGCATTTCAATTTCGTTGATGGCCTCTAGCGAACTCTTTGGCTGTACGAAGTTGCCGCGGCGTAGAAGGCTTCGATAGCCGTCTATGGCCCAGTTCAGGATACCGCTCATTTCCCCGGATATTTTATTGGATAGCGAGGTGTCTTCACGCCCGAAGAAGGAGCATGACAGATTTATCAAGATGAACCGTCCGGCAAGCGCACCGGCGCCATCGTTCAAACTTGGCAACTCATTTGTAAAAATTGCCAACCTAGTAGGGAGCTTGCCATGCCAAGCGCTGGCGAACTTTCGATCAACTGTGAACTGATCTTCCCCGGAAATCGAAAGAAGCCGTTCCGTGATGGCGCTCTTATTTGTGGTCTGCCCAATTCGAGCATCCGCAATGATTGCTAAGGATTTCGAGACAAGGGGCTCCAAGCCGAACCTCTCAGAGAAACTCGACATGGTCGGCCCCGCGACCGATCGGCTGCCGAGGATTCCCCTCAGAACTCTGCCGATGGTTCCCTTGCCGCTTCGCTTCGGGCCGACAATGAGCAAGATTTTCTGTTGCGAAGTATCGGGCGAGAGAAAGTATCCGAAGAACTCCTGCAGCGCTTGCTTAGCCTCAGCGTCGTCACCGAAAAGCTGATCTAGAAATCCAAAAAAATGATCTGGTGGTCCGACGTTCGGGTTAAACACAACGTCGGAGGCGGTTAGATTGAAGAAATCCGATGAGGCCGGGAGCAGCATTCCCGTAGGCAAGTGTAACAGGCCGTTTTCGCAGGCGAAGAGTTCTGCTGCGGGCGGTACATCGTCCGTGCGCGTAAGCCAGACGGGGGTATCCAACTCCTTACTGAGTTGCGTCAGGGCGCTGAGTGCCGAAATAACCTCAGCAACCTTCGCGCGGCTCGGTCGGAATGGTGACTCACCATGTTTCGTCACCTGAACGGCGCGATTAAGAAATTTCCACGTTTTCGCCTGAATTTCCTCATCGCTTAAAGAACGATATCTATTGCGCTCCCAGACGTAAAACGCGCCCCTGAAACGGTGGAGCATTCTAAGCCCAACACCATCAGTAAAATCCTGTTCGAGGAAGATGCGAGCTGAGCCATATGGATCTTGAGGATTTAGAACGGCGTGGATGCCTTCGAACTTGTGCGCAGAGGTCGCCAAGCGAAGTAACTCTTCCCGCGTTCCTCCCTTCTGAATCCAATCGCTAACATCCTCTCCTTCTTCAAGTCCGGGAAGATTGATGATGCGGACGTCAGGCACAATTAGTGCAAGGTTTCTTGCAACCTTGGCGGCGTGTCGACGACCATACTCATCGTTGTCGCTCAGAATGTATGCGACAGCCTTCCTTTCGAACCATCTATTGAGGTCTTTGGTCCATTTGCCGGCACCTTCCGAAGCAGATGTCCCAACAAGTCCGAGATCAATGACTGTTTCAGCGTCTTTCTCGCCCTCACAGATAAATACCGGCTCTTCATCTGACGATTGGAGCAAATTCGGTAGCATGTAAGGGATTTTCGGGCCCCTAGGCTTTCCAGGTTTCCAGCCGTTTCCGTCCCAGTGCGACTGCCGAAATTGCTTGTCTTCAGTCTTTTGGACGAGGAGGTAAGGCTCGCCATCAGGAAGATTGTAGCAGAATTCGACAATGACATTTCCAAGCAATGCCTCGCCACTCCCATAGCTCCACTTGGGTCTGCGCCGCTCACGCTTCACGTCGTCAAGATGATGACTGACCGAACCACCTACATCGGCGGCCCGTCTGCGCGCTTTGAATAGATCGTCGTCGCGCTTTGTCATCGGCGTAATTCTGACCGCGAGGCGTCGATCCAAGCCCAAACAGCACTTTTGGAATAGCGAACTGATCTTCTACCGAGGATGAGGTAGGGGATACCGGCTCCTCTGCTTCTGTCACGCTGCAGTTTATAAACGGACATGCGAAGAATACGCGCAACGTCCTTCTCAGTTAGTAGTTCGTAGTCCGCACCCTTCGGGGTGTAGTTTGAGGACCTAGCGGTGGAATGTGTAATTGGGTCGCGCTCGACCTTAGCTGAGTTGGAACGTTGCACTGGAGGCTCCCTTGATCTGCTTGATGCCAGACCAAAGTGCCCCACCGAATACTAGAATATTGCGGATCAGATCATGATTTAGGCCGCGACTTCTTTCGGGCCTTCAACTCGCTAATAAGCCTGCGACGAAATAGCTCTTGGTGCTCTTTTCCCCACATCTCAGACCATCTGCTTAAAGCAATGTCTTCAGCTGACTCCTGGCCCTTTCCGCGTCGATCCGTCCCGTAATGCGATTTCCAAATTTTCCTAATTCGGCGCGCGTCACTAGCGGCATATTTGACCAACGAGTCAAATATGGTCGGCGCGGGAAGGTTTCTTTGACCTCTGCGCCGCTTAGGCAATGGCGGCAGATAAAGATAGTCTGCAAGGTGAGGGTATTTGGTTCTCAACGGCTCGATATCTCCGAGGCATTCAGCCATCGCGATCTCAGTTCCGTCCGTTTGGTTCATGAGCTCCGAGAAGCGTTCAGTAACCTTCATGACGCTTGAACCATCTCCTCCTCCGCCCTCTCGATCCAGAATTTCGTTTAACCAGACGCGCATGCGTTCGCGTTCGCGCTTCGTGGACGCGGACCATTTGGGTGCAGATTTATTGATACTCTTTGAAGCTGTAGACAAAGTGCATCCCCACACGCGGTCAATCTGCGGAGACGGCTGTTAGAAATCCACGTAAGTTTACGAAATCCGCGTGCGCGCAGCCGCCAATGGAATTATAAGAAGCCAATAATATTTGGAGAGCTTCTCTTTAGACATCCGTTCCTGACTTGTCCATTTTGTGTTCGATAGCGTCAATGAACATCATCGGCTGGCACTTAGCGCTTTGTTGCGCGGCAGCCCGCCGCTTCGGCTTCTTGGGTTGAGCAGAACCAGCGCTTACCGTTCAACTCCATGTTAATCTTCGCGTACCAGCGACCTCCCGGCTGGTGATAAATACAAGCACCGCTTCGGTTGACGTTTCCTTTAATGTCACAGCCGGGCGAAGGTGCCCCTGCTGCGGATACGGCCGACAATAATTTGAATTGTGCATCCGTTGGAACGGTCGCCGCTCCGAGGATCGCAGTTTGCTTATTTCGGTTGCGCCAATCCCACGGGGCGATAAACGCCCCCGACCATAGACCGACCTTGGCCGCGCGAGCCTCGGCTTCGTCGGCATCATAAACGTGAGAATAGCGGACGAATGACAACGCCCATCCGTTTCTCACCATCCATCTTTGAACATTTTCTCCATTGGCCTCGCACGTCGCTATTAGCCGACCGAAGCGGTCCTTTGCGGTGCCGCGACAGGTCCACGGACCAGATCCCACATGTCGGGTCAGTTCGTCTCGGGCGGCGATCCCGCAAGTCCAACGCTCACCCTGTTGATTTAGGCAAACTTGGTCGGTTTCAGGTGCATCCATGCCCTGAAGTCGAATGCGAATGTTTGCGACCTGCACGGTATCACCGTCAACGATACGGGCCGTGCCCGTTACTTCGGCCGACAAAGCGGGCGAAACGCCAAGGAAAAGCGATGCGATGATTAGTTTTCGCAACATGCAAAGGCTTTCAGGGCAAATTGAACGCAGTCATGTAAGCTTCCGTCAGAAGCGTCGCGCGGTGGGAAAAACCCGAGCCGGAGTCAGCCCGGGAAAAATGCATCGTAAATATCGAACGCAACCCACAGAAACAACGCCGTTGACACAAGAGTAATAAAACCGGTGACGGTCCTAACCGCCACGTAGTGCTTTGTCTTGTCGTCTTTCGGAAACATATCCCGAGTCATGTAATCCCAAACGCTTTTCGCTCTTGTAGGCCTAATTCCTCTCAGCCAAAGATACGAGTGCGTGACCGTGACGCTAATCCCTAGCATAACGCCTCCCGCGAAGGCGACCGAAGAGCAAAAATCGCCATTTGATCGGTGAGACGCCTCAAGGCCGATCAGCATTGATTAAAATCAATCAAGCGCATGATATCGCGGATGTAACGGGCAGGCACCGAGCCGTGTTCATCTTGTATGCCGATCTGACCGCACTAATTCGAAGACCGGTTGGTGGAGTGGCGAAGCGGAAACTTCGACGCGCGATCATTGATTTAAAATCAATCAACTACATGATTTCGTTTCATGACCCTCCGAACTGCGGCTGCATCCGCAGCGGGTTTGAAGCTTCCCTACGCCCCGTTCATGGCTTCGCCGTGTTTATCTTGGCGCCGCACGCGATAGCGGACGCGCGCCCTGCAATGGTGCCCGGCAGAGCATCAAGGGTCGTTATGCCCGCTCCAGCCACTAGGTAATGGCCTACGCAGTCGAAGATAAGCTTTTGCTCTAATCTCGGATCATAACTGTTGCCGCCCCCCGTGTAGATCACCACCTCCGCACCGCCCGTGCTCCGCAAGATTGAGTTCATATCAATTTTGGAGGTAGCCCCCAGCGGTCGCCAGTCCGGCGTATAGGCGCCATTTTGGGCATCAAGGCTCCGGCACCTGTCTTGGTAGACGACCGGCAAATTGCTCCGAAGCCCTCGGCAACTCGCCGGATCAAACGAATTCGCTGCGCCTTTTGCTGAGCTTTTTGCCTGACCAACGCCGGCAGGTCGCCTCGAGGTTTCGTCCAAATCTACGATCTGCACGTAACGCACCATAAGTCCCAACACCTTTTCTCCCATCGACGGGCTGGATGGCCTCGGGAAGGTCGCGGGTGAGTAGCTGCCGGGCGCATCGGTGGTGACAATGAAAGGACCACGCAGCTTCTCGCCAAGCTTGCCGATTACTGCTGCAACGCTCTCGGGCTGCCCCGCCCCTTGAGCGACGACCTCAACTTGAAACTTGCCGGGACCGACCTGCTTCAAGGTTGCTTGGTCCGCGACCAAGAACGCTCCGCCACTTACGGCGAGCGACGGGATGGTAAGCCCACAGTTACTGTCACACGGCGGCTCAAGGCGTTTTAGCGACACCGTCAGGCGGCTACCGTCGGGCAGATTTGTCCGCCCTATCAGCGCCGCCGGCAGCTGCCCGGAGCCCTCCACGAGCATTGTCACGCTGAGGGATCGGCCCGCGCCCGGTTCTCCCGAACGTGGCCGATCTTGTGCGACTGCAGCCTGAGCCAAAATCAGCGCCGTTCCCAAAACAGCCGCCTTGGTCATATTTCCGGACATAGATCCCCCTTCCCGAAGCTCCCGCCGAACGACGAAAGCAGGCCAAGAATGATGGGTTCTGAGACACCGGGCAACATTTTTCGGCTTTAAAGCCGTGGGCTAATAAGCCCTACGGCGGTTGGCTAAGGCATGGACCTTCGCCAGCTTTTCGCATTGAATTTGCGTCGAATTAGGCGCGAGCGCAGGCTCACGCAGGAGCAATTGGCGCACGATGCCGAGATTGACCGGGCCTATATGAGCAGGGTCGAGCGAAGCGTAACTTACGTCGGGTTGGAAATTATCGGAAAGCTTTCGGATGTTTTGAAAGTCGAGGCCCGTGAGTTTTTCGTTCCTCCGCCAAAGCAAATTCGAAAAAAACAGGCCGTCGGTAATAATTACTCAAAATGAGTTGGCGAAATTCGCTATTCGTTCAACGCCGTCGTTCGATTTCGAGACGGTAAGTACAAAATGGGTTCGAGAGTTGTTGTAGTACCTACTGAAGAAATTGGGCGAGAGATCGCTAACTTTACTATTGGGTTTGCGAAGCTTGTCGTAGAGAACAAGCATGAGGATGCAATCGGCGCTGGGTCTGGAACGCTTGTAGTCTTGGGAAAGGTATACGGGATTGTCACGGCGGCGCATGTATTGGATGCACTTCCTGACTATGGACCTGTTGGCCTTGTTCGTTATCAGGGCGATATGCAGCATGAGAAGCAGACCCTCGATATGGCTGCGACTACCAAGCTCGTAATCCCCGCTGAAGAATTCGGATTGAACGGCCCGGACCTCGGCTTCCTGCGTATCCCAGAACAGAACATCGGCTGGCTGAAAGCCATTCTCTCTTTCTACAATCTGCGGAGATACCGGGACGAGTTCATCGCTCAATCTTTGCCAGCGGGCGCCACGGTATATGCGGTCGCCGGCATGATTGACGAGCGAACCAAGAATTATCTACCTCAGGGCAAAGGCGGACGCCGAAAGGGGTTCGAAGCTATTTTCACCAATGGCGACATTACCGCAGAACGCGAGGTTGATGGTTACGGCTTGCTTGATTTCATTCCGGTCGAATATCCCGACTTCAAAATGCCGGGAAACTTCGAAGGCACCAGCGGCGGCTGTTTGGCGGCTATTTTTAGAAATGGCCGGTGACAAACCCAAAGTTGCTGCGAAACGGCTCTGGGGCGTCCCGTTTTATCAACGCAAACGTGAAGGCCAAACGCCGGTTCTCGTTTGCCACGGACCCGACGGAATTTACAAAGCGCTGTTCGATCAGGTCGTTCAAAAATGGCCTAAAGAAGTTGTTTGATTTACCTATCAACGATCAAGCGATGCTGATTCCTTGATGGCCGTCATGCTGACCTAGATCCGGACTAACCTCACCGTGATACGCCGTCACACACCTGCCATTTTAAATGAAGGGGTTTTCTGCCGTTTGGTCGTTGCGCCCTGACTCCTGTGGTATTGTCCGGCATTCCCAAAACTGAGTCGGTAAGAGAGGCGCACGTGGCTGAGTACGTCGAAATACCCGATGCTGCAAAACGGCCGAAACCGTTGTTTCCGGCTCTGCCAGAGTTCTCGATTGTGCGTGAGGTTCGCGAATGGGTGACCGGCGGTAACGCAACGTATGATTGGCGCGGCCATACTCATACGACGCCCGGCGAGGATGAGCCGGTTGATTTCATCGGCTTCTTCGAATTGCCAAAAGGCACCGAAGCACCATGCCCGTGCTGCACACCGAACCATACAAAGTTCGGCAAGGGCGTCGTCGGTTGGTTTCCCGTCACGCATTTTATCCGGCTGATGGGCGAAGATTGTTTCAAGCGTCTGAACCCTCAGGGCTATCGCGATGCAAAGGACCGTCTAGAGCAACGTCAGGGTCGGCGGTCCACCGTCAACTATCTGACTGCGAACCTTCACAAGAAAGGTGAGTTCATCGCCGCGCTTGAGCGTGTCGAACCGCTCGCGGAACACCTCGATGATTTGCAAATGATTCTAGGCGAGCGCCTGCGAAAACTGACCGGCGTCGATCTGTGGCAGGCCGTTCGCGAAGGCGGTAACTTGAAAGTCGTGGTCGAAACGGAGCGAGGAAGTTTCAACTCGAATTATGCCAGCGTTGCCGGCTATCGGCTGGTAGACCCCGTGCGCAAGAAGCTCGCGCCGATGATTACCACGGCACTGCGCTGGTTTCGCGCTATCGAGTTGCACGCGAACATCGCTGACGCGACGGACGCAGAACGTACTGCAGCCGCGCGCAGTTTTGGCAAAGGCATACCATTGGCCCGCGACCTGATGTTCGATCTAGAAGATTTACGAAAGTTCGTTTCTATCGAGACAACCGCTACAATCCGCAACTGGTCGCGGCAACGGAACGCCACCGCTCAAATCTACATGCGACGCGAAGGTAGGACGGTTTTAATCGGGAAGAATGAAACTGTAGCCAAGCCAATCACGCTGCGAGAGGTAATCGACTCTACAATCCCGGCGCTACCGTCAATCGTAATCACCGCCGATTGATCGGAGCACCATGACAGTTCAGTACCCCGAAAGAACGATTATTGTCGGCGCTGGCGCAAGCGTGCCGTATCAGCTTCCATTGGCATACGACCTCTTGAAGCAAGCGATGGACAGAATTAATCGGCTGACGCGGCGCGCTCAGCAGGGACGGCAAAGCTCTGTCCTCGTTCTTTCTCCGTCGATGACGCGGGACAGCAACGAAATGGATCGAGCCCTTGTGAGGGTGATGGCAGCAACGGGAGGAATTGAGAAGGTTGCGTCCACATTCAAGGAGCACTTAGTTGCTCAAAATCTCGATGATTTCGTGCGTGACCATCCGTCTCTTACGGATACAGTTTCGATGCTCATCGTCATCTGTTTATTTCAGAAGCTTTACGCCGACGATGCAAATTGGTTCAAGCTGCGGGCGAAGTTTATGCGGGGCGGCATCCCTGTCGACAAAGACTGGATGCGCGCTTTAGTCGGCATCATTCGGCCGATAACATCACCGGAAAAGAAGTTGGCTGTTATTTCGTTCAACTACGATGGATTGCTTGAGCGTTCGATGCGGATGTACTGGCAAGGGTCAGAGATAAAGTATCCTCCGCTCAATGAATGCGTGGAGTTCATTTATCCACATGGCAAGATTGCCGCATTGCCAGATCAAGTGACGGCTCCCGCTGAGTACCTGATGGAGCAGTCGAAGAACATTCGGCTTGGTGATCAGAAAGATGAGGTCGCGCGGGCGCGCGCAAAAGAAGTCCTGGCCGAAACATCGCGTGTCTACATCGTCGGCTTTTCTTTCTCTCAGAACAATCTCGACTTGCTAGGTCTCACGTACAGCCGGTTGAGAAACAGATGTTTTATTCAAAACTTTCAGAATTTAGACAAACGCCTCTCACGCATCTTAGACGAGGCGCAAGTTCATAACAGAAGCCGCGATGATGGCGGCATGGATAGCCTCATCCGTCACGGATTTTTCGAACAATAAAGGGAGCAATATGGCGACCCGTGAAGTCAGCACGGTATCGACAGCGTGGCCCGTTTTCAGCGTAGTAGATGCGATCCCGTTAGCAGTGATTTCCAAGACAGAAGAATTGCGCGCGATCATCGGCCCGAAAAAGTATGAAGCGCTAGTAATGGAAGCGATTCAGAATGTTGGCTGCACTTCGCTTCCGAAGATGCGACAGAACTTCTTGAGACGTTGAATAGCTCGTTGCAGTTCGCAGCATAGGAGCGACGAAAGCCGATACGTTCAAAGCGCAACACAATCGGCTTTAAGTGTCTGAAGTGATTCGCAAAACCGATTCGACCGGAATCCACTTGACGATTCAATGAGATAGCTTATATTAACGATGGGCCTCGCCCGGGAGGTCGCCGTACGGCGGCTGGCGAAAGAGTCGGTTAACCCCGGCTCTTTTTGTTTTTGCGGGCCAGTTCGAAGCAACTGTACTTGATCCCTAGATGTGGGATTTCCTTTTCATTTAAATGATCATCGATGACGCGCTTGTGTGCGCGCAACTGCTCATATGGAGAATATTCGGGATCATAACCGCCGCGCGCTAAAGGGTAGGTATATAAATCGGCAATCTGTGCCATTGGCGATGACTTCGCTTTGAAGTCGAGGTCATGAAGTGTTTTGAATAATTCCTCTTGGCCGAGTGGAGCATACTGAGACGCTCCGCCGTCAGCAAAAGGCATACCTTTTGCTCTCAGGTCCGAATAATAACCACGGATCATGTTGTCTGCTGTTTTATCGCCCTCTTCGACATAAACGCGAAGCTTTCTTCCAAGACTGATTGCTTGTTTCGCGGCGCGTTCGCAGACAACTGAAAACGCAGTCTGGCAAAGCTTCCAGGTCTGGCGACCGTATTTCTCCCGGTAACGTGCATTGTATCCGGGGCGGTCGATAACGCAGGCGTGGCCTATGATGGGTATAGAAAGTAACAAATTACTCAGACCGCTCATAAAACGCTTGTAGTCTTTATCATCAACAGAACCCAGCCACTTAAAGTCATCGGTCTCCGCGCGAATATCATACGAATGTAGAGGATACTTAATGCCAAAGTCCTCGCAGAACTTCGCGTGCGCGGTTCTGACTTGTCCCTCGTCCTCCTCGTTTACGGTGTAGCCGCCGAGCGTGAACCAATCTCGGTATTGGAATTCTTCTGGCACTTTACGATCCGGATTTCGCGTTCCAGAATCGTCGAGATAAAGGGACAAGATTTTTGGCATGGAGGAGACGGACTCTCAGTGGAGTTCAAGCAAGTTCAGCTCGGCATGCCCAAGTATCGCAATACGAAATAGAAGGCGAAGTTCGAGAGCACTCCCAGCATTAGTGCGCCAGTAATCGTCGCAGCGAAATAAACCCACCCGGCGCGAAGCTCGCTTTCTATTTCCTGTTTTCTCCGAACAGCCTGCGCTGTCAGAAGTACAAAACTTGGGGAGCCGAGCATTGCTCTTTCGGAGACTGTGACTCCCAACACTATGCAACCTATTAACACTGCTAACGTCAGCAGGACCGCAAAAAGCGAAACTTGCGTCCAAACGCCGCTTGCTAGTTGATTTGCTACAAAGTCCATCTGACGGATCATCAATTCGGGAGACCCTACAGGCGATGCTTTTCTTATCTGTTCAACTTTTTCCAATTGTAGTTCAGCGAAGGCCGTACTGACTTTGTAAGCACCTACCATGGTTAGCGCCATCGCAGTTGACGCAGTAAGGAAGCCAATCTTTCCCGAATGGTCGGTGACAAAAGCCCGCGATTTGTTGACTGGAAGTCGTAGCAAGCCAAGCTGACCCCTCATCAGAGCTTCGATATCTGCGCCCCAAGATCGATCAGTGTGTTCTATCCTGATCGAGATAGGAATTGTTGCTCTCGCCATGACGCTGATCGGACCTCCCGATTTGGCGTATCGCATAGATTTTTCAGTTTCAAATCCGATGGCGACAATTTGCTTTTCTGGGAAGAGCTTATTTTGAAACTTAATCAAATAAGTCCACGATAAGAAGACCGACGTAGAAACCAATGGTTTGACTTCATTGTAAGACAGAAATTCATCTAGCGAGTTTAGCAGTACCGAGCTTTGATCGTTGTATATAATCTTAACGGTGAACTGAATAAGCGTGGCTTCATTTTGTGAGGCAACGCGCTGCCCCAATAGATGATAAAGATTTTCGATGTCAGCTTTGGCGACCTCAAAAGGTCCCCCGATGAATGCTTCGATTGTCTGTGCTTTACCGAGGAGGCCCGCAATGAAATCTCGAAATTGGTCCGGCGGGCAGGGAAGAACAACGGTTGGAAGGCCGCCGTCATCGGCGTGTTCTAAATTCATTCCATTTGCTCTTATGAGTTCGAGATAAAATCTGCGCGATCAAAGGAGGAAAAACACACGACGCTACGCGGTGTCGTGCTTCGCGCTTTAGCGAAACCATTGGTCCTTGATGTAGTTTTCCGAATCCTTCGGGATATTTTGCCAAGCGGCTACGTTGTTCGTGGCATCTACAACGTAGAGGGTGTCGGTTCTGTCCATCACCGACCAAACTCGACTACAGGCCTCCTGAGCGGTAAGCGATGAGTTCACGTACCAATACGACTTGTGAATCTTCGCCCAATTTCCCAGCGTCTGAATCTTCGCGATCACGGTGGCATAGTCCTGCCCCGGCGAAATCAAGTCGTAGGAAATGTGCAGATTGTTTGCCACAGGACTCTCCTAAGTGGTGATTCGCGACTAATCACAACTTACGCGAGTCATCGGTTCCATAGGAGTCAGGGCGGTGGATAACGCGCTATACACTACCGTCCCCGGCCCGGCCCCGAAGGGTTTTTCCACAATCCGAAAGGGGCTAAGTGCTGGTGCCGCCTATAGGATTCGAACCTACGACCCCCTCATTACGAATGAGGTGCTCTACCAGCTGAGCTAAGGCGGCTTCTTACGCTTCCGGCCTTCTTACGGCCTTCCCCGTATGAATTGGTATTCAATAACTCCTTGAACTACCACAAGAATAAAAAGCTGACCCGCTTCTTACGAATGAGGTGCTCTACCAGCTGAGCTAAGGCGGCGAAACGCGAGAGATTTGTATCCGCACCTGATACTGGCCACGGCCCCGCTTTGCAACATCGGCGGCGTCCGCGAGGCGCTTTTCTGACCGGCATTCAGGCCTTGCGGCGAGACTACCAGCCAACTCCTAATCAACTGACAAGACGGGACAAAAAGCCCTTCCAGCCGCCGGCCTGCGCCGGTTCCGGTTTCACCGGATCGTCAAATTCCTCGTCCAGCACTTCGTCCGCGACGCCCGGATCGTCCGGCGCCCGGACAATGGGAATCACGGCCGGAATCCTCCCCGCATCGGGCTTCTCGATATCGCGCCGCGGACGGAACACCGGCGGCGGCACGCTGGCAGCGACAGGCGTCTCCACGGGCGCGGCTGGTGGCGGCACCATGATGGGCTCGTTGTCTTGAGATGGCGCGGGTGACGCTGACGTGGGTGGCAAGATCGCGGCGGGATTCGAATTGAGACTCGCCTCCAGCGGGGCAGGCAACGCGGGCCCATCGCGCGCGATGTCAGCATCGAGCACCGGCGCCTTGTCCGACGGCAGGGACGCCACCGGCGTCAGCCACTGGAACGCATCGAGCCGTCCGGTCACCGGCGACACCGGCCGCCAGCGATCCGACACATAACCGTCCGCCGTCCATGCCGGATCGTGCGCGGCGCGCACCGCCCGCAGCATCCAGCTTCGCGCATTTCCGCCATCGCCATGCTCGGCGCGTTCAAGCTCGGCCATGAGAATGGCGACGCGCTGCGTCGGCGCTTCGACGAAGGGCGCAAGCGCCTCGCGCGCGCGGGAAAATTCGCCGGCGTCAATGGCGGCGCGCGCTACCGCAAGCGCGCCCTCGATATGCCCCGGCACCTTGGCCGCGAGCTTCTCGACACGCCCCAGCCGGTTCAATGCGGAATCGCCGAGGCGCACATGCGCATAGGCATCCGCGAGATCGGGATGCGGCTGTGCTGCCCATGCGGCCTCGATCACCTGCATGGCACGGCGGGTCTGATTATTTTCGCTGAGAAACTTTGCGGCCAGCGTCGCGGCGGGCACCAGCGTCGGCGCGAACTTCACAGCCTCCATCGCGCTGGCGCGCGACTTGTCGCGGTCGCTCGTCTCAAGATCGATCGCGCGCGCCGTGAGCAGCACGCCACGTTGCCGCTTGTAGGGCGCGGGATCGATCAGCCCCGCCGCCAGATTGTTTTCCAGAATTTTCAGCGCGCCGTCCCAATCGCCCTGACTGCAACGGAAACCGAGCACCGCCTGCGAGGCCCATGCGGATGCAGGCGCGGACTTCAACGCTTCTTCCGCCAGCGCCACAGCGGTATGCGGATCGTCGCGGCGCTGCGCCTCGACGAATAGTCCGCGCAGACCGAGCAGCCGGGTATCCTTGCGCTCCGCCATAGCGTGGAATGCGCGCTGCGCGCCCTCGCTGTCGCCATGGAGCTGCGCGGTCTGCGCATGCAGCAACATCGCCAGCGGGTCCTGATGCGCGATTCGTTTGGCAACATCGGCATGGCGGCGCGCGGCGAAATGATCGCCGGTGCCGATCGCGATCAGTCCTTGCGTGATGGCATTACGCCCCTTCGCGTGGCGGCGTTCGCGGCGCAATTTCCGAAGACGTTCAGGCGCGTTCAGGAAACTGCGGATGATGGCCCAGACCAGCATCGCAGCAAAGACGATCACCAGCAACGCCAGTATTAGCACCGGCAGCGACGTATCGATGCGCCACACGCTCCAGGAGAGCGTCACGTCGCCGGTTTGATCGGCAATCACGGCGGCGCCGAGCGCGACGACACCGACCAGAAACAGGAAGAGAATGATCCGGATCATGCAGGCTGCCTATCGCGCGCGTCTCGAGATCGCGGTCAGTGTGTCCATCGTAAACTGCTCAGATGCCGCCAGAGCCTTGTCGCGCGCATCGACCTTCGCGATCCATGGCCGCACCAGGACGCGATCCGATGGCGGCAACTGCAGGAGTTCCCGCTTCGCCTCGTTCAGATCATTGCGCTGCGCGGCGGCTGTTGCACGCGCGATAATGCCAGCAGGGCCGCTGGCGAGCGCGTCGGTGCGCTGAATGCGCACCAGTTTTGCGAGACTTTGCTGAAAGCGTTCGATGATACCGGATGACGCAGGCTGCGCTTCGGGCTTCGGCGTAAGTTGCGGCAACAGCGCGAGCAATTCCTTGCACAGCGCATCGGGGGCGGGAATGCCGGTATAAGCGAATGGATCAAGCGCCTTAAGCGTATCGGCATCGCCGGCAGCAGAACGCGCGGCAGCAAGCGCGGGCGCATATGGGCCGCCGTAGCGCATGGCCTTGTCGAGAGCCAATACTGCGTCCAGCCTGCGCACATTCGGATCTTCTGCCGGTGGTTGCTGCGGCGCGGGCGCGGCAGCCGCGGCATTCAGCGCCGCCGTGGCGCGTTCGATTTTTCCGAGACGTTCCTCGATCGCCGTCGTGTCGATAGCGGCCGCCTGCGGCCCGGCTGTCATTGCGGCTTGCGGCGAAGCGGATTTGATTTCGCTGATCGCGGCGATGGCCTTCTCGCTTTGTCCGCGCACGGCGGCGACATCGCCACGCAGCGACGCCAGCGATTTCTCAACTGCATCCAGGCGCGCGATGATCGCGGGATCGGCCGCCGGACGCGGCGCGGGTTTCGCCGCATCGGATTCGACTTTCGCAATGCGTGTGCCGAGCGCAGTGATCTCCGCCTTGTTCGATGCGATGTTGTCCGCGAGTGGCGCGGTCGAGACCGGCGCAGGCTTTTCAGGCCAGCCGGCAAGCGTAGCTGCACCGATCACAAGCAGCGCGGCCACGACACCTGTGACGGCGGAGATGAGCACTGATGAGATTCGCGATGGGCGCGGCGGCGATGCGGCAACAGATTCGGAAGGCGGTTCGGCAGAGGGCTCAGACGGCTCAGGCGGAGACTCATGTGCCTCGGCAGCATCGGACGCGCGAGGGCTCTCGGTTACCTCCGACGCCGCAAGATCGATGGTCGGCGGCGTCCGCTTGTTGGCGTCGCCGCCCGGCAGCACACTGGCCCTGTCCTTGTCATCGTCCATCGGAACTCACTCCTATGGCGGCACTCTAACAGATTCTTCGAATACCGCTCACGCCTAGCAAATCACTCCGTCACTTGGACGACGGTTTGAGCGTCCTGTCCAGCGCATCGATCACGGCGGCCTCGTCCGGCGTGCGCGCTGCAGCAACCTGCATCGCGCCGGCCTCACGCAAAATGCCCGCCACCGCATCGGAGATGCAGCATTGCGGCAAAGCCAAGGCCGAAATCTCGACACCGTCCACCCGCGCCGCATCGAGAAAGGCGCGCGCGCTGCGCCGGGAATAATGCAGCACCGCCTCGATGCCATCCGCGCGAAAGGCGTCGCTGATTCCAGCCGGAAATCCCGCCACCGGGACCATGCGGTAGGTCGTGTGCGTCACCACGGTAAAGCCGCGCGCGCCGAGATCGGCCGCAAGATCATGCGCGAGATCCGCGCCCGCGAGATAACAAAGCGTGGCACCCTTTTTCAGTTGTCCCGTCGCAACATTCTTGGCGATGAGATCGCTCAAGGCGTGCGCGCCGGCCTTGGCGCTGACCACGTCGCCGAAACCGGCGGTGCGCGCGGCCTCTGCCGAATGTTCACCGACCGCGAAAGCGCGCAGTCCAAACAAATGCGCTCGGGAAGGATGGCTTTCGATAGCGCGGATCGCGTTGGCGCTGGTGATGACGACGCCGTCATAGGCCGCGTCGTCCTCGCCGTGAAAGGGAATCGCCTCATAGCGCAGCATGGGCGACAACAGGGTGTCATATCCCCGCGCGCGCAAGGCTGCGGCGGTCTTCTCGTTATCCGGTTCTGGGCGTGTCACAAGAATGGCCATTTACGAGGCTCCGCGGCGCTATAGCTAAGGATAGCTCATTTCGCAATTTCACGTTAAGAACCTGTTGAATGACGCCTCCCGGCGCGCAATTCAAGAACCGACAGACAGCAAGGACTGATAGTGGCATTCGGCAAGCCGACACTGGTGCTGGGCATCGAGACCACCTGCGACGAGACCGCCGCTGCCGTGATCGAGCGGAAGCGCGACGGGTCAGGGCGGATTCTGTCCAACATCGTGCGATCGCAGATCGACGAGCACGCCCCGTTCGGCGGCGTGGTGCCCGAAATCGCGGCACGCGCCCATGTGGACATGCTCGACGGCATCATCCGCACCGCGATGAAAGAGGCGAATATCGGCTTCGGCGATCTCAGCGGCGTGGCCGCAGCAGCCGGCCCCGGCCTGATCGGCGGCGTGATCGTCGGCCTCACCACCGCAAAGGCCATTGCCCTCGTGCACAGCACGCCGCTGATCGCGGTCAATCATCTGGAGGCGCATGCGCTGACGCCGCGACTCACCGTGGCGCTGGCATTTCCCTATTGTCTGTTTCTCGCCTCGGGCGGCCACACCCAGATCGTCGCCGTGCTGGGCGTCGGGAAATATGTCCGGCTCGGCACCACGCTCGATGACGCGATGGGCGAGGCGTTCGACAAGGTCGCGAAGATGCTGGACCTGCCTTATCCCGGTGGGCCGCAGGTCGAACGCGCAGCGGCCCATGGCGACCCCACGCGCTTTGCGTTTCCGCGGCCGATGGTCGGACGGCCGGACGCGAACTTCTCGCTGTCCGGCTTGAAGACGGCGGTGCGCAACGAAGCGACTCGCATGATGCCGCTCGAACCGCAGGACGTGAGCGATCTATGCGCAGGCTTTCAGGCCGCCGTGCTGGATCTCACCGCAGACCGCATCAGTGTCGGTCTGCGATTGTTTCACGAACAGTTCGGCCCGCCTCGCGCCTTGGTCGCGGCAGGCGGCGTCGCCTCCAATCTCGCGATCCGCAGCGCGCTGCATGACATCGCGGCCCGCGCCCAGACCATGTTGATCATTCCACCCCCGGCGCTCTGTACCGACAACGGCGCGATGATCGCCTGGGCCGGCGCGGAACGGCTTGCGCTGAAGATGGTGGATGAGATGGAAACCGCGCCGCGCGCGCGCTGGCGGCTTGACGAAACAACAGCGACACCGGCGAAATTCGCCAACACCCGCGCACGGCATTAAACATGGTCAGTCATCAAACCATTTCCATTGTCGGCGCAGGTGCATGGGGCACCGCACTTGCCAACGCCGCCGCACGCGCCGGACGCGACGTGGTTCTCTGCGCGCGCGACAGCACCGTCGCGGAGAAAATCTCGCAGACACGCGAGAATCCAAAACTGCCGGGCATCCAGCTTGCGAAGTCCGTCGCCGTCACCAGCGATCTCGCTCAAGCGGGTAAAGCCAGCGCGGTGCTGCTGGTGACGCCGGCGCAGAGTCTCCGGCAAGCCGCGATCTCGCTCGCGCCGCATCTTGCGCCCGGCACACCTGTCATCGTCTGCGCCAAGGGCATCGAGCGCGGCACGCACAAATTCATGACCGAGATCGTCGCGGAGGTGGCGCCGCATGCCGTGCCCGCGATCCTGTCGGGGCCGAGCTTCGACGTCGACGTCGCGCGCGGACTGCCGACCGCCGTCACGCTCGCGACAGCTGACGAGACGCTGGCAAAAGCGCTGGTGCAGGCGCTGGGTTCAGCGACGTTCCGCCCCTATCACTCGACGGATGTGCGTGGTGTCGAGATCGGCGGCGCGGCCAAGAACGTGCTGGCGATTGCGGCCGGCATCGTCGCGGGAAAAAAGCTCGGCGCGTCGGCGCTGGCGGCGCTGACCACACGCGGTTTTGCCGAACTGATGCGGCTCGGCCTCGCCTGCGGCGCGAAAGCCGAAACTATCGCCGGACTATCGGGCCTCGGCGATCTGCTGCTGTCTTGCTCGAGCCCGCAGTCGCGCAACTTTTCTCACGGCATCGCGCTTGGAAAGGGAGAGGTGCCGCCGCGTGATAAACTGGTCGAGGGCGAATTCACAGCGCCCGTGTTGATCGAACTCGCCGCCGAGAAGAACATTGAAATGCCGGTAGCGAAAGCGGTCGCAGCGGTTCTCGGCGGCAAGCTGACTGTGGACGCCGCGATCGAGGCGCTGCTGACGCGGCCGTTTCGGGCGGAAGGATAAAAAGGAAGCGACGATGGCCTACTGGCTTGTGAAATCCGAACCCTCGACGTGGTCGTGGGACCAGCAGGTGGCGAAAGGCGCCAAGGGCGAAGCCTGGACCGGCGTGCGCAACCACACCGCCAAGCTCAACATGATGAAGATGAAGAAGGGCGATCTCGCGTTCTTCTATCATTCCAACGAGGGCAAGGAGATCGTCGGCATCGTCGAGATCATCCGCGAGCATTATCCCGATCCGACCGACAAGACCGGAAAATTCGTCTGCGTCGATATCGCAGCCGACAAGCCGATGAAGAAACCGGTCACGCTCGACACCATCAAGGCCGACAAGAAGCTCGCGGAGATGGACCTTGTGAAGTTTTCGCGGCTGTCGGTGCAGAGCGTGAAGCCGGACGAGTGGAAGCTGGTCTGCAAGCTGGGCGGGATGTAAGCACAGACGACGCGATGGACCGAATTTTTCTTCCCTCTCCCCTTGTGGGAGAGGGTGGCGAGATCGAGTGAAACGAAATCGAGCCGGGTGAGGGGTTACTATCTTACGGTAACACCGATACCCCTCACCCGCTTCGCGGCTTCGCCGCTCGGCACCCTCTCCCACAAGGGGAGAGGGGAAAAAGGAAAGCCATCGTCGTCGGACTATGAAACTCGAACAACCCGTCATCGCTGACAAGAACGCGTTCATCCGCGCCAACACGCGGTTGCGCGCGGTGCCGCTGACGCCGGAAATCGTGCTGTTCGTGGCCGATGAAGCCGTGCCGTTGTGGCACAAGACCGAAGAGGAAATCGGCGAAGCCGGGCTGCCGCCGCCATTCTGGGCCTTCGCATGGGCCGGCGGTCAGGCGCTGGCGCGCCACGTCCTCGATAATCCCGCGCTTGTGCGCGGTAAAACGGTGCTCGATCTCGCCAGCGGCTCAGGCCTTGTCGGCATCGCCGCCATGAAGGCCGGGGCGCTGTCCGCGACCGTCGCCGACATCGATGCATTCGCCTGCGCCGCGGCAGCCCTCAACGCAGTCGAGAACGACGTCACGCTATCCGCACGCCAGGACGATCTGCTGGCAGGCGCACCCGGCCAGCGCTGGGATGTCGTGCTGGCCGGCGACATTTTCTACGAGCGCGACACCGCGCAGCGCGCGTTCGCTTTTTTGCAACATCATGCAACAGGTGATGCAACCGTCCTGATCGGCGACCCCGGCCGCAGCTACCTGCCCCGCGACAAATTGCGCCGAGTCGCCGACTACAGCGTGCCGGTGACCCGCGATCTCGAGGACGCCGAAATCAAGCAGACGGCAGTCTGGGAGCTGCTCGGGACGCAGAATCGCTGAATTTACTGCGTCGTTGCTTTCTTGCACTGCGAAGGTCGACAAAAGTCCTATCCCCTGCCGCTTGTTGCTGCTGTATGCAACGGCGCATAATGTTAAAAAACAAGAATAAGCCTGCGCGCATGTTGTGACGCGGGATGCCGGCGTGGAGGAGCAAGACAATCATGTCCGATAAAATTTACGACGTGTCCGCGGAATGGGCGAAGCGCGCCTTCATCGACGAAGCCAAGTATCGCGAGATGTACGCGCGCTCGGTCAAGGACCCCAACGGATTCTGGGCCGACGAGGCCGGCAAGCGGCTCGACTGGATCAAGCCCTTCACCAAGGTCGAAAACGTCTCCTTTGCGCCGGGCAACATCTCGATCAAGTGGTTCGAGGACGGTGTGCTGAACGCCGCGTACAATTGCATCGATCGCCATCTCGACAAGCGCGGCGATCAGGTTGCGATCATCTGGGAAGGCGACGACCCGTCCGAGTCCAAGAAGATTACCTATCGCGAGCTGCACGACGAAGTCTGCAAGATGGCGAACATTTTGCGGCTGCGGAACGTCGCCAAGGGCGACCGCGTCACAATTTACATGCCGATGATTCCGGAGGCGGCCTACGCTATGCTGGCCTGCGCGCGGATTGGCGCGATTCATTCCGTTGTGTTCGGCGGCTTCTCGCCCGATTCGCTCGCGCAACGCATCACGGACTGCAAGTCGAAGGTGGTCATCACCGCCGACGAGGGCCTGCGCGGCGGCAAGAAAGTCCCGCTGAAGGCCAACGTGGACGCAGCCATCGCCAAGACCGGCGGCGGCGTTGATTGGGTCGTCGTGGTGAAACGCACCGGCGGCGCGATCGACATGGATCCGGTGCGCGACGTCTGGTTTCATGAAGCAGCGGCGGTGGTCGATGCCGATTGTCCAGTGGAGCCGATGAATGCGGAAGATCCGCTGTTCATTCTCTACACGTCAGGTTCGACCGGCCAGCCCAAGGGCGTGCTGCACACCACCGGCGGCTATCTCACCTTCGCGTCGATGACGCATCAGTACGTGTTCGACTATCACGACGGCGACATCTACTGGTGCACGGCCGACGTCGGCTGGGTCACCGGCCACAGCTACATTCTCTACGGGCCGCTCGCCAACGGCGCGACCACGCTGATGTTCGAGGGTGTTCCCAATTACCCGGACAATTCGCGGTTCTGGAATGTCGTCGACAAGCACAAGGTCAACATCTTCTATACCGCGCCGACCGCGATTCGCGCGCTGATGCAGGGCGGCGATGAGCCGGTGAAGAAGACATCACGCGCATCGCTGCGTCTTCTCGGTTCTGTCGGTGAGCCGATCAATCCAGAAGCATGGGAGTGGTATTATCGCGTGGTCGGCGACTCACGTTGCCCCATCGTTGATACCTGGTGGCAGACCGAGACCGGCGGCATCCTGATCACGCCGCTGCCGGGCGCCATCGCGCAGAAGCCCGGCTCAGCGACAAAGCCGTTCTTCGGCGTGGTGCCTGAAATTGTCGATCCCGACGGCAAGGTGCTGGAAGGCGAGGCGCAGGGCAACCTTTGCATCGCCAAGTCGTGGCCGGGTCAGATGCGCACCGTCTACGGCGATCACGCGCGCTTCGAGCAGACCTACTTCTCCACCTACAAGGGCAAGTACTTCACGGGCGACGGCTGCCGCCGCGACGCCGATGGCTATTACTGGATCACCGGCCGCGTCGACGACGTCATCAACGTGTCGGGACATCGCATGGGCACGGCGGAAGTCGAAAGCTCGCTAGTCGCGCATGAATGCGTGTCAGAAGCCGCCGTGGTCGGCTATCCGCACGACATCAAGGGCCAGGGCATCTACGCCTATGTCACGCTGATGAAAGGCGTGGAGCCGACCGAGCAACTCCGCAAGGATCTGGTGGCGTGGGTGCGCAAGGACATCGGTCCGATCGCTTCGCCCGATCTGATCCAGTTCGCGCCGGGCCTGCCGAAGACGCGCTCCGGCAAGATCATGCGCCGCATCCTGCGCAAGATCGCAGAGGACGAATACGGCAGCCTCGGCGACACCTCGACGCTGGCCGATCCCAACGTCGTCAACGATCTCGTCGACAACCGACAGAACAAGAAGGCCAGCGCCTGAGGCACTCAAACAAACCGCAGACTTTTGCCTGGGGGTATCGATGCGAATGCGCCTCACGCGTCTGATTGTTGCGACCCTGATCGCCATGCTTGGCGTGGCGATCAGATCCGGTGAATCCGGGGCGGCGAATCTCAACGAAGCGTGTGGGGGCGCCGCCAATATCACTTGTAATTCGGCCCTTTGGTGCCAAAGAGCCGCGGGACAATGCAAAGTCGCCGACGCTGCGGGCACCTGCGACAAGGCGCCGGCCTTCTGCATGCAGATTTATCGGCCGGTTTGCGGTTGCAACGGCAAAACCTATTCCAACGATTGCGAGCGACAGAAGGCCAAGGTGCAACTCGACCACGTCGGCGCATGTCCGAAAGAACCGAAGGCGAAAGAACCAAAGGCCGGGAAGAAATAGCGCGTCTCAGCGTCGCTCACGCGCGAAAGTCAACGCTCGTCACTTGGCCCTGATAACGCTGCATTGTGGCCAGGGCGGATTGCAGCCGCGCAGCGCTTTCCTGATCGCCGCGCGACAGCGCGCCCGCGATGCCCTGCGTCGCACGATCCATAAAATTCACCGGCGTCGTGTCCGAAGCCATGTTCACCATCTGGCCGGTCCGCGCATCCATCTTCAGCGTCATGCCGAGGAAGGATGAACTCTCGTCCAGCGACATCGCGCCGCCGCGAATCTGATTGTTCATCCAGTCGAACAGCTGCTGGCGTGTCATGCCGGTGAAATCGGTCTTGATGACGCCAGACGACGGCGCGTCGGTGGCGGCGGACTCAACCGGTGCGTTGCCTAATGCGGTGGCGAGAGAGTTCGACGACGCAGCTGTCGCCGGAGCCGCATGGCCGCTCTGATAAAGATAAGATCCCGCATCGATCCGCATGCTGACACCCCATGCTGTGTTTCACCTGGTGGCCACGCAAACCGCATGCCAGCCGCAATCGTTGCGTCAGCGCCTGAGATCAAAGAGCTTTTTCAGCAACCATGATGGCGTATGTGACTTGTTACCGGCGCGGACTTGCCGGGTGCGGCATTTTTTACCCGGCCCAACGTCACTCCAGCTACGCGCGGGCCGTGATAATCTGGAAACCTCAAAGCGCACGGGAGTACCAGCATGGATCGCAGAACCTTCATGACCAGCGCTGCTGCGCTCACGCTTGGCGCAACGGCGGCACACGCTCAGCACACCGAGCATCAGCCCGCGCCGCTGCCGCAAGCTCCGCCTTCACCCGAGCCCTTCACAGGTCTTCGCACCAACGCCCCGCATCACATCACGCCCGACGAGCAGGCGCAGCGCGTCACCGAAAGCCCTGCGCCGCAAGGCACGCCGGGCCGCTGGGTGACGCGCGCGGCATTGCCACTGCCGCGCAGCGAGATGGCGTGGGCGACCGCATGGGCGGGACGCGTTCATATCGTCGGCGGTTACGGCGAAGGCCGCGTCGACCGCACCTATCATCACATTTACGATCCGGCGAAGGACGTCTGGTTCGACGGCGCACCGCTGCCGCGTGGCGCAAACCATGTCGCGGTCGCGGCCGATGCCGGTCGTGTTTACGCGCTCGGCGACTTCATCGAGCAGAACCGCAATCCAGATCACAACGCATACGCCTACGACGTCGCGAGCAACCGCTGGGACAAGATCGCACCGCTGCCGCGTCCGCGCGGTGCAGGCGCAGCCGTCGCATTGAACGGGCGCATCCATCTGATCGGCGGCGCATCGGAGCCGACCATGGAGCGCGCCAGCGTTGGCTGGCACGAAGTGTACGATCCCAAAGCCGACAAGTGGACGACATTGAAGGCACTGCCCGGCGCGCGCGACCATGTCGGTAGCGTTGCCTATAACGGACTCATTCACATCGTCGGCGGCCGCTTCAACACCTTCGAATACAACACCGACCTGCATCACGTGTACGTGCCCGACCGCGACACGTGGGAAACGCGCGCGCCGCTGCCGACCACGCGATCCGGTCACGGACTTGTGATGTACCGCGACAAGCTGTTCGCGATGGGCGGCGAGGCCGGCATCATCAACAACGGACAGATCACGCAGGGCAAGGTGTTCGGCCAGATGGAAAGCTACGATCCCGCCACCGACCGCTGGCAGAGCCACGCGCCGATGCCGACGCCGCGTCATGCCGTCGGCGCGGCTGCAATCGGCGACTGGATCTATGTCGCGGGCGGCGGCGCCGTCACCGGCGGCGCGGTGCAGTCGGCAGTGCACGAGGCCTTTACGCTCGCCTGAGTGCGGAACCGCGCGGCCTCACCGCCCCTCACGGAAATGTCACCCGCCCAGGACCGTTTGGGCGGGGGTGTTGTTTTCCGGGCATTTACTTTGCCGCCGGAATTTTCTTTTTAAGATTGCGTTCGATCCGCCTTTTGCACCTGAGGATAAGGTGCTGTTGAAGCCTCTCCTGCAAGCTGGCGACCGCACGGACATTGACGACAGGCTCCGCGGCCGGCCGGGAGCTTTGCGAGGAACTGGAGACAATGATGTTGCGTAAGCTCGCGATGGCTCTGGCAGCCACGATGACTATTGGATTGTCCGGCACGGCGGCATGGGCCGCGCCGTCCATGGTCGCCTCCCCGGATGGCTATGCGCCGGGCACCATCGTGGTGAAGACCAATGAGCGCAAACTCTATCTCGTGCTCGGCGAAGGCCGCGCATTGCGCTATCCGGTCGGCGTCGGCAAGGCCGGCAAGCAGTGGGCCGGCACCACCCGCATCGACGGCAAATATCGCCAGCCGGCCTGGGCGCCGCCCGCGGAAGTAAAGCGCGACAATCCGAGCATTCCCGATGTCATTCCCGGCGGCTCGCCGTCCAATCCGATGGGTGTCGCGGCCATGACGCTGGCCGGCGGCGAATATGCCATCCACGGCACCAACCGGCCGAATTCGGTCGGCGGCTATGTCTCGTACGGCTGTGTGCGGATGTACAATCAGGACATCAGCGATCTGTTCGATCGCGTCGAGGTCGGCACTCAGGTGGTCGTCACCTCGCGCTGAATTGTCTGGAAATTTTCTGAGATGCAAAAAGCCGCGTTTTTACGCGGCTTTTTATTGCGCGCGATTATCTCGCCGACACCGCGCACCAGCCGCCGCGACGGCCGCCGCGACGGCCGCCCTGATATTGCCGCGCATGTCCCGATGCGAGCAGCGCGTTCGATACGCTCGGCGTGCGGCGTGTTGCGGCATCGGCAACCACGCGGCCATTGTATTTGTCGGGACCGATATTGAAAATCGCGACATCGCCGTCGGCCAATTGCGCGCGCAATGCCTCGCTCGCCGCTTCTGCCATCCGCTGCTCCTCTCCGCACGCGCCTTTCATTTCCGGCGCATCGATGCCGCGCAGCCGCACCCGCGTCGTCATCTCCAGCCCGGGCCACAGATGCACCCGCGCCTCGAAGGTGTCGCCGTCGATGACGCGCACGACTTCGACAGAATGGCGCACGCCCGGATTGCCCTCGCGGCTCCAGTTCATGGGTGCGGCAGGCGGCATTGGATTTGCCGGGTTCGCCGCGGGCGGGGCCGTGATTCGGTTCCAGGAAGAGTTTGAGGATGAATTCCACGGGAAATGATCGCGTATCGGAATCAGGGTTCCCACCGCAAGGCCGAGAACGAAGATCAACCCGAACAGCCACGGCGGCGAACCGTAAACCGCATGCCGTATGGGACGATGGAGGGGCCGATCTAGGAACATATGCCCAATTATCAAGCTGACACCACAAGGGCTGGATGTGGTGTGATTCGAGGTCCGAGATGGACACCACAAAATCCGGCAGCTTTCTTTCGCCAAGCGATTTCAAATCCGATTTTCCGAGCCTTGCGGCGGTTGAGCCCGATCCCGTCAAAGAGCTGGGTCAAGCGGAACTGGAGACGGTGTTTGAGGATTGGCGCGCGGAAAACTATGAGTGCTTGGTGGAGGCCTTGCCGGTCGATGTTTTGGGTTTGCGGTTGGCGCTCAATGCAGCTTTCGCAAAAGCCTGCAACCCGGATTTGGTAGGCTCTAGCGCGTCGTAAAAGCGCATGCCAACTTCTGCCACCTCTCTGACATGCGCCCCAAACGTAGGGAGCGTGAATTTATGTTCGGTTGCAGTGTAATTTCCGCCCGTCTTACGGTTCATGAAATTGACCGAGTCCTCAAATGACTCGATGTAGGAATGAGCGAAAACGTCCCGCTTTTGAATCTTTCTGATTGTGTTGAGAGCGCTTAGAAGCTGGCCCCTCTTAGGATGGTCGCTATGGCCTATCAAATCGACCAGAAGCCGGAGCTTAGGCCCCGACATCATGCCGCCCGTAATGATATGCGCTTGGTGAGGGGTGATCTTTAGGAATTGGCAAATCGCATAATCAATGGTCAAATCGAGGGATGACCAGTAACCCCAGAATAGACCCAATAGGTGGGTAAATTCTGGCCGTTGCGCGAGAGGCTTCTTAGCCATGTCTAAATCTCCAAGTGATAAAAAGTACAGCGATGAGGAAGCGCAGCGCCGCTTTATGGGCACGCTGCGCGCCGCGTTGAATACGCCGCCAAAGCCGATGGTATCGCCGAAAAAGAAAAAGGCGAAGCGAGCTAAAAAGGCGAAGTCGAGAGCCCCCGCATAGGATAACTGGCCGTCGCGTTCCTGCCGCAAGCTGTGGTAAGCTTAGCGATAAGCAGGGAGGCGGAAAATGGTAGACACCAACAGCAGCATCGCTTGGCATCGCGCTCGTATCAAAGCGAACAAAGAAGACTTGGCCGACTACGAATCCGGCCATCGATCAGCGGGCGATATTGTTGGTTCAAAGAAGATAGATGCAACTCCCGCTATCATCGCCGAGTTGAAGCGCAAGATCGCAGAATCCGAGAAGCACATCGCCGCCTATGAGAAGCACAATGCCAAGAGGCTCTAAAGGCGAGGAGCGCCCTGACATCGACTGGCGCGCTGTCGCATTCGTACCCGGCAGGATGTGCGCCAAATGTATCGGGAAGCGCATGAAGGTGGCGCGCGCCGGTTCGGACTGGAATTTGGATTTTGAATGTCTGAGGTGTGATTACATTACGGAACACGTCGCCCGATATAGTAAGCCGCTCGCAGCGTAATGATGCTCGGTCTCGCGCTTATCCGAGAGCAGTAGCCAACCCTTGAAGCAGAGCCGACATTGCAGCGGCCAGCGCCGCCAATGCGCTTAATCGGCTTTGCCGCGTCAGTCCGCTCGTCAAGCGGTCCAGGTCATCAACGGGCTTTGGCTGCGTATCATTTATAAACCCCTCGTCGATATTCTGGATGTAGTCCGGCAGCTTCACCCGCGCCGACAAGAACCACAACGCTGCCGCGACAAAAGCAAAACAGACAGAAGCATTCTGTAAAAATATCATCATGCTGTTTTCCCGTTGATCCTGCTTTTTGGTACAGCCCTTATGCCCATCCCGGGGGCTATAGGGAATGGGTGAAAAGGCCCCTCTGACTCGGCAAGCTTTGCCGGAGTCGGCAATTTTACCGCGATTTCAGGACAGGCAGAAAAGCGCGATCTTGGGCTAACCGATTCATGTGACTCAAGATTCGCCTACGGCACAACTCTTGCGAGTTCCCTATCAACTTTGACGAGCTGGGGGACGAAACCGTGGGCACAACTGAGCACACCATCAATGATGCGCTGGCGTCGGTGTTGAGGCAGGGAAGACACGCATGGAGGCCGTCCGGGATCGTGTTTTCCGAAACGACTGGGATGCTGAAGGGTGGCAGTGGGCGGCCAGATATCCTCGTTCTTGAACCGCACGTTTCGCCAGTCGTCATTGAGACCGAGGTCTTACCTGCGGTAACGGTGGAGCCCGAGGCTAAGTCGCGCCTTGGTGAAAGTATCAAAAAAAGCGGACGAACAATCTTATCGTCCATTGCAGTGAGACTGCCCAAGCGCCTGCGCGATCTTGATGGAGCTGCCCTAAGGTCCGAAATTTCAGCGGCAACCGATCTGGAAATGGCGCTGTTTACCGGCGGTACACCCAGCACTGCGTCGCGATGGCCTCATAATCAATGGATGACAGGGTCAGCAGTAGACTTGTCATTCTTAACTCAAGCCGCGTCGGTCCCGCCCGAGGTTGTAGATAAAGCCGCGGACGAATTGATGGCTGGGATACGTGAGGCAGCAGGCCTGTTTAGCGAAGTGGCAATAAGCCATGTCGGATCAATTCAGAAAATCAGTAAGGAACTAAGACAAGAAAACGGAGAGCAAACTTGGAGAATGGCGGCTGCGATAGTGGCCAACGCCTTTGTGTTTCATGAGAGCCTGGCTGGCGGGCCGGGCCCTCTCTCCAAAGTTAATTCGATTGAAGAGCTTAGAGGCGCAAAAAACTTGTCAAAGGCGTCCATGCTCGCGGAGTGGGAAAAAATCCTTCAGGTGAACTACTGGTCAATTTTTGACATTGCGCGCCGGATACTTGAGCACACGCCCGGAGTTATCAGCAAGGCCTTGGTAGAAACGATGGCCAAAACCGCAGCAAAGCTCTTAGAGCACCACTTGATGCGGTCTCATGATTTGACCGGAGCAGTTTTTCAGAGGCTGATTGCTGATCGTAAGTTTCTTGCTGCGTACTATACGACCCCGCCATCGGCGGCGCTCCTAGCGGGCTTGGCAATACGACCAAACCAAACGCCTGCGGGACTAGCGTGGGGTAATACCGATGCGCTCAAACATATGAGAATAGCCGATTTTGCGTGCGGGACCGGAACGCTGCTTTCGGCTGCTTATCAGCGTGTTGGTCAGTTTCACGAAATAGCGGGCGGTGATGCGAGCAAGCTACATTCCTTCATGATGGGAGGATCGCTGGTTGGTTGCGACGTGCTGCCAGCAGCAGCTCATCTGACGGCGTCTACACTTTCGAGCGTTCATCCAACGCAAAAGTATGCTGAAAGCTCGATTATGACGTTAGCATACGGCCGGGTAAAGGATGGCGGGGTGGCGCTTGGGTCGCTAGACCTGCTCGATGCTCAACGCAAATTTGAAATTTTGGCAATTACTGCCAAGGCCGCAGAAGGCACAGGAGAATCGACCAAGGATATATGGTCTTCACTTCCACATGCCGGCTTCGATCTCGTCATTATGAATCCTCCCTTCACTCGCGCCACTGGCCATGAGGGCAAAAAAATTGGCGTGGTCAATCCCATGTTTGCGGCATTCGCGGCCGATGCCAAGACGCAAAAGTTAATGGGAAAGATTGCGGGCCACCTGACGGCGGGAACAAGCGCCCACGGCAATGCTGGAGAAGCATCGATTTTTTTGGTTCTTGGTGATCGTAAACTGAAGGACGGTGGCACTATCGCCCTCGTTTTGCCTCTGAGTTTTATGCTTGGCGAGGCTTGGGAAGAATCCAGAAAGACAATCGTCAAAAACTATTCAGATCTAATTTTTGTGACCAACGCTGGTTTAAATGGCGCGGACGTTTCGTTCTCGGCCGATACCGATATCGGAGAGTGCTTGGTGGTTGGACGTAAGAGTAAATTAGGTAGCAAGCGCGCCACATTCATCACGTTGAATGAGCGTCCAGATTCAACGATCTCAGGTGCAAATATCGCGACGCAAATTCAGAACGCGATTGCCTGGAAAAAACTACGCCGCTTAGAAGATGGCCCCGTTGGCGGGACCCCAATTTTGCTTGGTAGTGAAATTGTAGGAAGTGCTATTGATGCTCCCGTAAAGGGTGGGTGGAGCCTCGCGCGAGTGAGGGACTTCTCATTGGCGCAAACGGCGTATCATCTCACTGTCGGGAAGCTCGTTTTAGCCGGAGCAAAGGCCTCCGCTGCGGAAGCCCTTCCGATCTCTGTAGTCGAGAAAATCGCGTCAATCGGCCCCTATCACGCGGACATAAACGGACGCACCTCTGACGGAGGAATCCGAGGTCCATTCGATGTGTTCCCGGTCTCGGGCTCGGCCCCGACCTATCCGGTGCTTTGGTCACACGAAGCGGAACGTGAACGCGCAATGTCATTTGCCGCGGAGAGTGAATGCATCGCGGTCAAGGGTAAAAACAAAAGCGAACAAGAAACCATAAACGAGAAGGTTGAAAAGATTTGGGCGACAGCTTCTCACGCCCATTTTAACCGAGATTTTCGCTTTAATAGCCAATCAACTGCAATGCAGTTTACAAAGCGGAAGACGATCGGGGGTCGCGCATGGCTTTCCATTAGCATGGATTCAGAGAGTCATGAACAAGCTCTCGTTCTGTGGGCCAACTCGACACTTGGTTTACTGCTTTACTGGTGGTTAGCAAATAAGCAACAGGCAGGACGAGGTAGCATCGGAAAAACGTCGCTGCTGAACTTGTGCGTTTTGGACGTTGCTAAACTATCCTCAAATAAATTGAAGGCGGCGGCTAAGGTCTTTGGTGATTTCGGATCAGAGGCACTAAAACCATTGCACCAGCTTGACACCGATGAAACCAGACACGCGCTTGACAAGGCGTTTATGACCGATGTGTTGGGATTTCCGAATGCATTGCATGAGCCGAATGGGCCCATGCAGCTTTTGAGAATGAAGCTTGCCCGTGAACCATCAGTCGTTGGACACAAAAAATCAAAGTAGGCTAAGGAGCAGCACCTTCGACGGCTTAGCCTTCGTCACCTTGTGCGCCAATACTTCACGCGCTTGGGTTTTGTCGGCTTCCAGTTCTTCTTGCGCCAACGCAAGAACCGTCCAGCCGCCTTACTGTAGTCTGGCTTAACGAGGCTGCCCGTACAGGAGGCGTTTGCCCTCTGATCCCCTTATGGCGGCTACGGTGCGGGTGACATCGGAATGGCCAAGCGCGATGCGGTGATTGTAGCGAAAATCGAATTCCGCCAAGTAGCGGTGCAAATGCTTCTCGGCGCAATGCTGATAGACGCCCTTCATGCCGCGCTTGAAGATTGAGAAATAGCCTTCGACCGAATTGGTGTTTACGTCTCCGCGCGCATATTCCTTTGCGGAATGGTTGACGGTTTCGTGCGAAGCGAACTCGGCACCGACGCGAGTGTAGAGGCGGCTTTCATCGGTATGCAGCCGAGTCTCGCGGTCGATATTGTCTCGCACGATCTTCGCAACGCTGGCACCGTCAGCAACGGCGACATGGAACGAGCGAACCGAACCGCCGCGCTCAACCAACGAAACGATTGCCCGCTTATTTGACGGGCCGGTGCGGCCCGATTTGGTAAAAGGGCGACCGCTCGTTGTCGTCTTGCGGGCCTTTGTCTTGGCCACTGGCCCATAGTAGGTTTCGTCGGCTTCCACGATTGATCCGGAACCGCCCATAGGTGAAAAGCCGCCGTCCCGCATGGCTTCGCGGATACGGTGACAAAGGAACCAAGCCGACTGATACGAAATGCCAAGGTGCCGCTGTAGCTGGAGCGCGGACATTCCCTTCTTGCTAGAGCAAAGCAGGAAGAAAGCCAGCATCCATTTATGCAGGGCGATCTTGCTGCGCTCCATGACGGTGCCGGTGGTGCAGGTGAAGTCCTTGCGGCATTCCGGTTCGGCGCAACGATAGAGGCCAGCCCGGCCACTCACGGGATAGGCATGATCGATGGTGCCGCAGTGTGAACAAACCGGGCCGTGCGGCCAACGGATGCTTTCAATCATCGCGCGCGCGTCATCATCGTTCGTGAAGTGTGGGGCCGACAGCGCGCTTTTCATCGCAGAATCTCCAAAAGATGCTGCGACTACTACATTAGGTGCTTGTGGTGTCAACTAGATAATTGGGAACATATGCCTAGATTAAGGCAAATCGTCCTGTCCCCGCAAGTGAGAAGGCGGATTGCCGGTATTTCTACGTAGCCGATTTTCCACGAAAACCAGTATCCGCCCAAGGCCGCCCTCGTTTCGGACGGGCACTTCAGAAATCCGAGCAAATTCCCTTGTGCTCCCAATCCCCGTAGCGGGTCGGTTCCGGCCCCTTCGGACCCTGATGTTCTTTCGGGCTGTGCTTATTTTCTTGCGCAGCTTTGGCCCGGCGCTCCTCCGCTTCGGCGAGCGCGCGTTGGGCTTGCGGCGAGAGCGGCTTACGCGTGGCGACTGAAACGGCGTCGGCGGAATGGGAACTAGAAGGATGATCATTCATCGCGGTTACTCCCGGCAGATACTCCCGCATGGCCAGCCCAAAATCGAGATTTAGATAGGCACGGCATTCGATCAAGGCCGTGGGCGATATGTTATCACACAGACCGGTGGCTGGGCGTGGCTCAGTTCACATTTCTCAAACGGGTGTTTGCAGACAAGACGATTCATAGACAAGACGATTCTTACATTTGGCATATTCCCGTGCCACCACTCCGGCTCCGCTGCGACGTCCGTCGCGATTTTTCTGCCAACGAATGTTTTTCCTGCATGACCTCTTCGAGATTTGCCCCGCCGACCGAGGTGCCCGGCCTCGCCGCGCGCAGAATCGCGGCCGATATTCTCGATGGCGTGCTGCACAAGCACCGCATGCTCGACGATCAGCTCGATGGCGCGGGCGCGCATCCGGGATTGAAAACATTGTCCGACCGCGATCGCGCGCTGATGCGCCGGCTGGTCGCAACCATTTTGCGGCGGCTTGGCACGCTCGGCCATGTCCTGTCGCGCCTGCTCGATCGCGGCATTCCGAGCGACGCGCCGCGCGCGCAGAGCGCATTGCTGATCGGCGCCGCGCAAATTTTGTGGATGGATGTGCCGGATCACGCCGCGGTCGATCTCTCGGTGCGCCTCGTGCAGGCGGACCGGCGCGCAGCGAAATACGCCGGCCTCGTCAACGCCGTGCTGCGACGTTGCGCGCGTGAAGGCCAGCCGCTGATCGACGAAGTGAAATCGCAGATGCTCGATCTGCCGCCGTGGCTGGTGGCGCGCTGGATCGCGGCCTATGGCGAGGACGCCACGCGCGCCATGGCTGACGCCATCGGCATCGAACCGGCGCTGGACCTGACGGTGAAATCCGATCCTGAGGGCTGGGCAACGCGCCTGCACGGCGAGGCGCTGGCGACCGGCTCGGTGCGAACGCTGCTGCATGGCTCTGTCACCATGCTTCCCGGCTTCAATGATGGCCAATGGTGGGTGCAGGACGCTGCCGCCGCCATGCCGGCCCGGCTGTTCGGTGACATTAAAGACAAGGCCATCGCCGATCTCTGCGCCGCGCCCGGCGGCAAGACTGCACAACTTGTCCATGCCGGCGCGCGGGTGACGGCGGTGGACCGTTCGCCCAATCGCATCGCGCGGCTGAAGGACAATCTGTCGCGCCTCGCCCTTGAGGCCAATACCGCCGTGGCGGACGCAGCCGAGTGGCAGCCCGCGAGCGGCGAACTGTTCGACGGCATTCTGGTCGATGCACCATGCGCCGCGACCGGGACCATCCGGCGGCATCCCGATGTCGCATGGCTGAAACAGGAATCGGACATCGGCGCGCTCTCAGCCCTGCAAAAACGTCTGCTGCAGAAAGCCGTCACGCTGCTGAAGCCGGGTGGAACCTTGGTCTATTGCACCTGCTCGCTGGAGCCTGAGGAAGGCGAGCAGGCGATTGCCGCGCTCCTCGCCGCCGAATCAGGTCTTCGCCGTGCGCCGGTCGGCCGCGATGAAGTGGCCGGGCTCGACGAAATCCTCACCCCCGAGGGCGATATCCGCACGCTGCCATCGCATCTTGCCCACGCCGATCCGCGCCTCGGCGGTCTGGACGGCTTCTACGCGGCGCGCATCGTCAAGTCCTGATCCTCAAAACCCCGATTCTCGCGTAGTTCTTTGACGCAGGTGATTCGCGGCAGCGGCCAAACGCGTCGCCGTCCACACCCGCGCGTCAATGGGGTGTTTTATCGGCGTTTCCGGACTACAAGAGTCACGGGGATTCTTCACATGCGGCGCTTCGGCGCCCGGTACGATTTTCAGGGTGGAATGCTCCAATTTTTGGGAAGCGATCACGTTCGGCAGCGGCAATTCGAGCCAGTCTAACCGGCGTGATGTGAGGGCAAAGGCGCACGTGGCGGTCGCTCATCGAAGAGGCATCTCGTCCCTGCTGCTTGGCCGCGCCGCCAGGTCCATCCTCGCGCGCGCCAGCGGGCAGTCGGTTGCGCTGTCCCGCTTCTGGCCCGGCCGCACCGACCGGCTGCTGATCGCGCCGAACGATCTGCGCACCGTCGATGCCACCCGCGCCTCCGAAATCTATGCCGGACGTTTCGTGTTCGCCGGCAAGATTGTCACCTCGCATGGACGATCGATCTTTGAACTCGATCCGCCTTCGGAAGACTGGGAAGCGAACCTGCTCGGCTTCGGCTGGCTGCGCCATCTGCGCGCCGCGGATTCGGCCATCACCCGCGCCAACGCGCGCTCATTGATCGACGACTGGATCTCGAAGCCGATCCGCAAACGCGGCGTCGGCTGGCGCGCCGATGTATTGGCGCGGCGCGTGATCTCATTGCTGTCGCAAGCGCCGTTGGTGCTGAACGACGCCGACGGAAAATTTTATCGGCGTTTCCTGCGCAGTCTCACGCGCGAGATTCGCTATCTGCGCTACACGATGGTGGATATTCCGGACGGCGTGCCGCGTCTGCAGGTGCTGATCGCGCTATGTTACGCCTCATTGTGTCTCGCCAATCAGGCCAAACACATCCGCACCTCATCGCGCAAGCTCTCCGAGGAGCTGCAGCGGCAATTGCTCCCTGACGGCGGGCACATTTCGCGCAATCCCGGCGCGCTGATCGAGCTGCTGCCTGATCTGTTGCCGCTGCGCCAGACCTATGCGGCGAGAAACATCGCACCGCCGCCGGCATTGCTCAACGCCATCGACCGCATGATGCCGATGCTGCGTTTCTTCCGTCACGGCGACGGCAGCTTCGCGCTGTTCAACGGCATGAGCAGCGCGCCGTCGGGATTGCTCGCGACGCTGCTTGCCTATGACGACACCCACGGCATTCCGATGTCCAACATGCCGCATTCGGGCTTCCAGCGCCTCGATGCCGGCAACACCGCGGTGATCATCGACACCGGCGCGCCGCCGCCGCCATCCGTCAGCCGCGACGCCCATGCGGGCTGCCTGTCGTTTGAACTTTCGTCGGGCACCAGCCGCCTTGTGGTCAATTGCGGCATCCCCTCCACCGGTCGCGACAACTGGCGCACATTTGCACGCAGCACCGCGGCGCATTCCACGCTGATCTGCCATGAGACGTCATCGTGCCAGTTCATCGAGCTTCCGGCGATGAAGCGGATGCTGCAGGGTGCGCCCATCGTCAGCGGACCATCGAATGTCGGTGCATTTCGCGAGGCGACAGAAGACGGAATCGTGCTGACCACCTCGCACGACGCTTATGCGCGGCAGTTCGGCGTCGTGCACCAGCGTACCTTGACACTGTCCAACGACGGCGGGCGGCTTGAGGGCGAAGATGCGCTCCTAAACGCATCCAACTCCTCGACGCGCAACAAACCCGACGATTATGTCTTGCGGTTTCATTTGCACCCCTCGGTGAAAGCGAGCCGCCTCACCGACGCCCGCGGCGTGATGTTGGTGCTGCCGAACCGCGACGTGTGGACGTTCGAGGCGCTCAACGACAAAGTGGATCTTGAGGACAGCGTCTTTCTGGCAGGCTCCGACGGGCCGCGCCGGACCGCCCAGATCGTGATCCGCCAGAACCGGAAGGATGTGCCAAGCGTCCGCTGGAGCTTCACCCGCTCCTCCGCGTCTGCCACCGTGACCAACGCCCGCCGCGACGCCCGGCGCGAGCCGGAATTGCCACTCTAGATCCCTGATCGCCGCGAGCCGATCCGTCTCATGCCGCCATCCGGGCGAACCGCTTTCGATACTCGGCGGGAGTCACGCCAACATGGCGTGAAAATGCGCGACGCAGCGTGTCGGCATCCGCAAACCCGCATCGCGCCGCGACCTGCTTGGGGGTGTCGTGACCAAGTTCGAGCAGCCGCCGCGCTGCCGTGACCCGGGACACCTCCACCCAAGTCGCGGGCGGCATACCGACCTCGCCGCGGAAAAGACGCGCGAAATGGCGCGGACTGAGATCGGCCCGCTTGGCGAGATTGGCGACGCTGTGGTCGAGCGCCGGATTGGCGGCGACCCAGCGCTGTAACTCCTGCAACGCCGCGCGCCCGGCCGGAACAGCCTCGCCCTCGCGGCTGAATTGCATCTGCCCGCCTGGCCGTTTGAAGAACATGACGAGTTGACTGGAAACCTTCATCGCGATGTCGCGGCCCAGATCCTCCTCAACCAGAGCCAATGCCAGGTCGAGGCCGGCAGTCACGCCGGCTGCGGTTCGCAAACGGCCGTCACTGACATGAATCGCGTCGCGATCCACATTGACGGACGGATACCTAAGCGCGAGTTGCTCGGCGACCGACCAATGCGTCGTCGCGCGGCGGCCATCGAGAAGCCCCGCCTCCGCAAGCACGAATGCGCCGCTGCAAACTGATCCGAAGCGGCGAACCGTTGGCGCCTTCTTGCGCAACCAGTCAAGGAGCGCCGCGCCCGATGATTGTTCGGCTGCGTTCGGCCGCCCGGCAACGAGCAGCGTGTCGAAGCTTTCCTTCCTGTCCTCGCCGATGACCAGATCGGGCATGAGCCGGACGCCCGACGAGCTTCGGATCGCGCCCGGCACGGTGGCCACGACAACCAGGCGATAGGCCGGCTTGCCTGCCTGGACGTTGGCTTCTGCGAAAACATCAAGCGGGCCGGAGACGTCCAGCAACTGAACTCCCGGCAACGCCACAATCGCAACCGTTCTGATCCCCTTGCTACCCATGTCCGCCTTAAACCGTTTTTGTCTGTATTTGCCGTATTACGTCGATAACGGACAACATACCACGGGCCTATGTTTTGGCCATCACAATCGCAGGAGCCAGACATGAGCCATTCAATCCAGGGGATCTCCATCCCCGACAGCAAGATCGCACGAGAGATCACGGAGCTGGTCAGAGACACGGAATCGCCGCTGCTCTTTCACCACTCCAGCCGCGTCTATTATTTCGGAGCGCTGGCCGGACAGCAGCGCGGGCTGAAATTCGACCCGGAGTTGCTCTATGCCGGAGCCATGTTTCACGACATGGGCCTGACCCATCAGCACAGCAGCGCGCACGAACGCTTCGAGGTCGACGGCGCCAACGCCGCGCGTGATTTTCTACGCGCCCGCGGAATCTCCCAGGCGGATATCGACACAGTGTGGACCGCGATCGCGCTGCACACGACGCCCGGCATTCCTCAACATATGCATCCGGTGGTGGCGCTGGTAACGGCGGGCGTCGAGATGGACGTGCTTGGCCTGACTTACCGTGAGTACAGCGATGCCGAGCGTGAGGCTGTCGTGAAGGCACATCCTCGCAGCGATCATTTCAAGGAAGACATCATCCAGTCGTTTTACGACGGCATCAAACACAAGCCGGAAACGACCTTCGGCAACGTCAAAGCCGACGTGCTCGCCGACAAGGATCCTCATTTTCATCGCGGCAATTTCTGCAGCGTGATCCGAAACTCGGCCTGGCGCGGCTGACGCACGAAACGCCCGGCGAGCCTGATTTGCCGCCTGAAAGCCACAAAGACGGCTGCGCCGGGAAAGCTTTCATACTGAACGCTCCGCTAAAGGGAGCGTCGTCAGATGGGTGCAGATTCGTTGCGAAAAGTCCGTGGATTGGAGGTTTTGCATGGCGTAAAACCATGCTACCCGGCGTTCGACGCCTATCCGAACCAGGACCCAATCTTATGACTGACCACCCGCGCCGCGTGACGCGCGCCCTGCTTTCCGTTTCCGACAAGTCCGGCCTCATCGAATTTGCCCGCGCGCTCTCAAATCGCGGCGTTGAGCTGGTCTCTACCGGAGGCACTGCGCGGGCGATCGCCGACGCCGGCCTCAAGGTCAGGGACGTGTCGGACCTGACCGGGTTCCCGGAGATGATGGATGGCCGGGTCAAGACGCTGCACCCGAACGTGCACGGCGGATTACTGGCGATCCGGGACAACGCCGATCACGCCCGCAGCATGAAGGAGCACGGCATCGCGCCGATCGATCTTCTGGTGGTCAATCTTTATCCGTTCGAAGCGACGGTGGACAAAGGCGCCTCTGAAGAAGATTGCATCGAGAACATCGATATCGGCGGGCCAGCGATGATCCGCGGTGCGGCCAAGAACCATCATGATGTCGCCGTCGTCGTCGACCCGTCCGATTATCAGACGGTGCTCGACGAACTCGCCGCCCATGACGGCGCGACCATGCTCACCTTGCGCAAGAAGCTTGCGCAAAAGGCCTACGCGCGAACCGCGGCCTATGACGCGGCGATCTCGAATTGGTTCGCCAATCAATTGAAGATCGATGCGCCGGACTTCCGCACATTCGGCGGCAAGCTCATCCAGGCGCTGCGCTACGGCGAGAATCCGCATCAGCAGGCGTCATTCTACAAGACGCCTGATCGCCGCTTCGGCGTCGCGACGGCGCGGCAGCTCCAGGGCAAGGAGTTGTCGTACAACAACATCAACGATACCGACGCCGCTTACGAATGCATCGCGGAGTTCGACGCCAAACGCACCGCCGCCTGCGTCATCGTCAAGCACGCCAATCCCTGCGGCGTCGCCGAGGGCAAGGACCTTGCCGAAGCCTATCGCAAGGCGCTGGCCTGCGATTCGACGTCGGCCTATGGCGGCATCATCGCGTTCAATCGCACGCTCGATGCTGCCGCTGCAAACGCGGTGGCCGGAATCTTTACCGAAGTCATCATCGCGCCCGATGCGACGGATGAAGCCATCGCCATCATCGGCAAGCGGAAGAATTTGCGCTTGCTGCTGGCGGGCGGCTTGCCAGACCCGCGCGCGGCGGGATTGACGGCGAAGACGGTCGCGGGTGGTTTGCTGGTGCAAAGCCGCGATAACGCGGTGGTCGACGACATGACCTTCAGGACCGTCACCAAGCGCGCGCCAACCGAAGCCGAGCTGAGCGATTTAAGATTTGCGTTCCGCGTCGCCAAGCATGTGAAGTCCAACACCATCATCTACGCCAAGGATCTCGCCACCGTCGGCATCGGCGCAGGCCAGATGAGCCGGGTCGATTCCGCGCGCATCGCCGCGCGCAAGGCCGAGGACGCTGCGAAGGAATTGGGATTGGCCGCGCCGATGACCAAGGGCTCGGTGGTGGCGTCCGACGCGTTCTTCCCGTTCGCCGACGGACTGCTGGTAGCAATCGAGGCCGGTGCAACGGCCGTGGTTCAGCCCGGCGGCTCGATGCGCGACAATGAAGTGATCGAAGCCGCCGATGCACATGGCATTGCCATGGTGCTGACCGGCGTCCGGCACTTCAAGCACTAGTGTCCTGAATCCAAAGCTCGCCTCATTTTGCGGCGCGTTCGATAGCAAACGTTGGATTCACGCCGACCCAGCGCGAACGGACTCGGCCTTCACCCGCATCAAGAGGGCGAGGCCTGCTGCGAAAAACAGCACCAGAACAGCCATTCCGGCTTTCTGGCTGTTCGCCGCGTCTGTCACCAGTCCGATCAGCAACGGTCCGAAAAACGACGTGACCTTTCCCGTCAGGGCAAACAGTCCGAAGCATTGCGTGATGCGCTGCTTCGGAGCCAGCCGAATCAGCATGGTTCGTGACGCAGCCTGCATCGGACCCGCAGCAAGGCCGATCAGAAACCCGAGCGCGAGATAGGCCTTTTCCGCTGGCGCCGCGAACAGGCCGCCGTTCGGGACCGGCGGCGTCACCGGAATGAAGAAGACCGAGTCGCGATCGATCAGAAGAATTGCAGCGATTGATCCGAGAAGAATCAGCAAGCTGCCGGCGACGACGGTTTTCGGTCCAAGCTTGTCATCCAGCCGGCCGCCGACCCACGCACCGATGGTGCCAGAGATCGCAAGCAGAATGCCGAAGGTACCTATCTGGATCGTATTCCAGCCGAACGTGCCGGCAGCATAGATGCCGCCGAATGCGAACAGCGATACGAGGCCATCCATATAGATCATGTTGGCGATGAGAAACGCCAGCATGGAGGGTGACCTTGGCAATTGCGCCAATGTTTCACGCAATTCACGCAGGCCTTCGCGCACGGCACCACGCGCCGGCGTCTTCGCTGCGTGATCGGGCGTCAACAAGAACATCGGCAGCACGAAGATGATGAACCATACAGCGGTCAGCGGCCCGGTGAGGCGATCGCCCTGAAACGTCGATGGATCGAGACCGAAAATCGGCGTGAGACCAAACAGGGTTTTGCCCGTCGCCGGATTCGCCGCCATGAAGCCGAGCACCAGAATCAGACTGAGAATTCCGCCGACGTAACCGGTGGCCCATCCGGTGCCCGACAGCCGCCCGATGCGTTCCGGCGGCACCAGCGTCGGCATCATTGCGTTGTTGAAGACCGTTGCGAACTCGACCCCAATAGTTGCGATCCCGTAAGCAATCAACAGCGGCACGATGATCGATGGATCGCCGGGCTTTCCGATCCACATCAGCGACGATCCGATTACAAGGAGCCCCCCGAAAGCGGCGATCCACGGCTTGCGGCGGCCGCCGGCATCCGCGATTGCGCCGAGCACCGGCGACAGCAAAGCAATGACCAGACCCGCCGCCGCGGTTGCGTATCCCCAACTCGACTGTCCCGCGACCGGATCGGAGGCCACCCGCGAGGCAAAATAGGGCGCGAACACAAACGTGGTGATCAGGGTGAAATAAGGCTGCGCGGCCCAATCAAACAAAATCCAGCCGAAAACCGCGGAACGCGGCGGATAAGTCTGCGGCATCGCGTCTGCGTGACTGTCATGCGCCGGAATGGCTTGAGCCATGATCGAATTTCCTGCCGAATCAAATGCGGACATTGTCCAAGTGCTGCTGCAAAAACCTTATAATGTGGCGATCCAATTGCTATCGCGTTTTTCCGTAAGCGCGGTTTGCCGGAGAAGCTTATGGGCCTGTTTACCAAGTGCCGCGCGCTCGTCTTCTCACTGGGCGCAATCAGCCTGCTGATTGCACCCACCGTCGCACAGGATTCCAGACACGGATATTACACGCCGCCCGCACTCGATGCGGTCAATCCAGTCGTTGCGAAGAACGGCATGGTTGTCGCGCAGGAACGGATCGCGGCGGGCATTGGCCGCGATATTCTGGCGCGAGGCGGCAATGCCGTCGATGCAGCCGTCGCGACGGGCTTTGCGATGGCCGTCACCTATCCGCGCGCCGGAAACATCGGCGGCGGCGGCTTCATGATGGTTCACCTGGCGAACAGCAGTGAAGATGTCGCCATCGATTATCGCGAAAGCGCACCAGCCGCGGCCACGCACGACATGTTTCTGGGCGACGACGGCAAGCCGGACACTAAAAAATCGCGCGATCAGGCGCTCGGCATCGGCGTTCCCGGCACGGTTGCCGGGCTTGCGCTGGCGCTGGAGAAATACGGCTCCGGAAAATTCAAACTCGCGGACCTGCTGGCGCCTGCCATTCCGCTGGCGCGCGACGGTTTTGTCATCGCCGACGATACCGCGGACACGCTACCGGACTGGCACCGGCGGCTTGCGAAATGGCCCTCGAGCACGAAGATTTTTTCCCGCGCTGACGGCACGTCGCTGCAGCCGGGCGACCGGCTGATCCAAACCGATCTCGCGGCGACCTTGGAAACCATCTCCGCGCGGGGCGTGAACGGATTCTACGACGGGCCGGTTGCGGAAAAGCTCGTGGCCGGCATCCGCGATGCGGGCGGCATCATCACGCGCGAGGATCTCAAGGCCTATCAGCCGATCATTCGCGCGCCGGTGCGCGGCACCTATCGTGGCTTCGATATTGTCTCGATGCCGCTGCCGTCATCCGGCGGCACGGTACTGATCGAGACGCTGAACATTCTTGAGGGCTACAAGCTGCGCGACATGGGCGCGGGATCGGTGGACGCACTGCACGTTTCCATCGAGGCCATGAAGCGCGCCTATGCTGACCGCGCGCGCTATCTCGGCGATCCGGCCTACGTCAACGCGCCGATGCTGCAATTGATCACGAAGGATTATGCCGCCAGGCAACGCGCTTCCATCGACATAGAGAAGGCGACGCCCTGGACCGATGCGCTGTCGGCCACGCCGCCGCGCGAAGGCAGCAACACCACGCATTTCTCCGTGGTCGACAAGGACGGCAACGCGGTCAGCAACACCTACACGCTGAACTTCAGCTACGGCGTGGGCCTCGTTGCGGACGGCACCGGAGTGCTGCTTAACAACGAACTTGACGATTTCACCGCGGCGCCCGGCGCATCCAATGCCTATGGCCTCGTCGGTTTTGAGGCGAACCTGCCGAGCCCCGGCAAACGGCCCTTGTCCTCGATGTCGCCCACCATCGTGTTGAAGGACGGCAAACCAGTTCTGGTGACAGGCTCACCCGGCGGCAGCCGGATCATCTCGGCGGTGCTTCAGGTCATCGTCAACGCCATCGACTTCGACATGAACATCGCCGCCGCCGTATCCGCGCCGCGGCTGCATCATCAATGGCTGCCGGACGAAGTCCGCGTCGAGCACGGATTTCCGGAAGCGACGCTCGCTGCATTGCGAGCGAAAGGTCATCGCGTGACCGAGCCGCTTGGACAGACCTCGGCCAATTCCATCGCGGTGACGCCCGACGGCCTGTTCGGTGCACCCGACCCCCGCACGCGCGGCGCGGAAGCGGCCGGATACTAGAAGTGATCGACATCGCCGTTGCATTTGTCTGGTGACACGCCACGCGGTTGGCGTAGATTTGTCGCACGATCTGCAAGTCAAAAAAGCCCTGTGATATGCGGCAGGCGCGGGGTCCAAACATGGCCGCACATACGGGGAGCAAGCATCCATGAGCACGGTTCAGCCGTCGCAAGACACGATCGAAGTCGCGCCGATCGAAGACACCAGCCTTCTTGCATTCTATCGCGACATGAACGTGCCGGAACGGCGCACGTTCTGGGCCTGCGCCTCGGGCTGGGCGCTCGATGGCATGGACTTCATGATCTATCCGCTGGTGATCGGAACCATCATCGCGCTGTGGAAGGTCGATCCCGGCACCGCCGGCCTCGCAGGAACCGTGACGCTGCTGGCGTCGGCGATCGGCGGCTGGCTCGCCGGCTATCTCTGCGACCGCATCGGCCGGGTGCGAACGCTGCAACTCACCATCATCTGGTTCTCGTTCTTCTCCCTGGTCTGCGCCTTTGCGCAGAATTTCGAACAGCTTCTGGTGGCGCGCGCGCTGCTCGGCCTCGGCTTCGGCGGCGAATGGGCGGCCGGCGCAGTGTTGATGGGCGAAGTCATTCGCCCGCAGTACCGGGGACGCGCGGTGGGCTCGGTGCAATCCGGATGGGCCGTCGGCTGGGGCCTCGCCGTGCTTTCGCAGGCCGTGCTGTTTTCGTTGCTGCCGGCCGATGTGGCGTGGCGCTGGATGTTCGCCATCGGCGCACTGCCCGCACTGCTTGTGTTCTTCCTGCGCCGTTATGTGGAAGAGCCAAAAATCGCCGCTGAAACCCTCGCAAAACAAAAACTGTCCGGTGACAGACCCGCACTCTGGGAAATTTTCTCGGGCCCGATCGCCAAGACGACGATCTTGGCCTCGCTGGCGGCGACCGGATGCCAGGGCGGCTACTACGCGATCACCTTCTGGGTGCCGCGCTTCCTCACCACCGAGCGCAAGCTCTCGATCGTCGGCTCGACCGGCTATCTCGCCACGCTCATCATCGGATCGTTCATCGGCTATCTGGTCGGCGCCTGGCTCGCCGATCGCATCGGGCGGCGCAATCTGTTCCTGACCTTTTCGATTGGAGCAATCGTCGTCATTCTCGCTTACACGCAGTTGCCGCTGACCAACGAGATTCTGTGGCTGCTGGGCTTCCCGCTCGGTTTCTTCGCCTCGGGCTATTTCTCCGGCATGGGCGCATTCCTGACCGAGCTTTACCCCACACGGCTGCGCGGATCGGGGCAGGGCTTCTGCTACAATTTCGGCCGCGGCATCGGCGCGCTGTTTCCCTTCCTCGTCGGCTGGCTCTCGACCTCGACGTCGCTCGGAAATGCGATCTGCATTTTCGCGGTCCTGGCTTACGGACTGTTCTTCATGGCGGCGTTCGCGCTGCCCGAAACCCGCGGCAGGATTCTTCACGCAGATGCCTGAACCACATGCAAATCCCAAAGAGGCTCCGGCATGTCCGGGGCCTCAGCCTTCTCAACACTTGCCGACGCGATTCAAGGTGCCGCGCGGTGCAGTGGATACCCATTGCCATGTCATCGGATTGCCGCCGGACTATCCGTTTGTAGAAGGGCGCAGCTACACGCCGCCCGCAGCGACCGCGCGCGATTACATCGCCATGCTCGATGCCACCGGCATGACCTACGGCGTACTGACACAAGTCAGCGTGCACGGCACCGATAATCGCCTGATGGCGGAAACGCTGCGCGCCCACCGTCAGCGCCTGCGCGGCATCGCGGTGATCCCGCTCGATTGTCCCGAGCGCGAGAAGATTGCGCTGAAAGAGGCCGGCGTGGTCGGCCTGCGCATGAACGTTCTTTATGGCGGCGGCGGGGTCAATTTCACCCAGATCGAAAATTACGGAGCACTGTGCCGCGACATGGGCTGGCATCTGCAATTCCTGCTCGATGCACGGGAGCTGCCGTCGCTTGCCCCGCGTCTTGCAAAACTGCCGGTGCCATTTCTCGTCGATCACATCGGACACTTCCCGACCTCGGCCGGTATGAACAATGAAGGCTTCCAGACACTGGTTTCACTGGTGCGCGACGGCGCGTGGGTGCGGTTGTCCGGCGCCTATCGCAACACGGTCGAAGGCCCGCCCTATCGCGACACGATTCCGTTTGCACACAAGGTGGTCGAGGCCGCGCCGGACCGCTGCGTATGGGGATCGGACTGGCCGCATGTCGCCAACTGGGGCGTGATGATGGGCATCGCGGATCTGCTCGATCTCCTGGCCGACTGGGTACCGGACGAAAATCTCCGCAACCGCATCCTGGTCGATAATCCGCAGCGGCTGTTCGGTTTTCCCGCCACAACGTAAGGGACCACGCACATGACAACACTCAAGGGCAAGACGCTGTTCATTACCGGCGGCAGCCGCGGCATCGGACTTGCGATTGCGCTGCGGGCTGCGCGAGACGGAGCGAACGTCGCCATCGCCGCAAAAACCACAACGCCACAGCCGAAACTCGAAGGCACGATCTATACGGCGGCGGCGGCGATTGAAGCCGCCGGCGGCAAGGCTCTGCCGCTGATCTGCGACATCCGCGATGAAGCGCAGGTCCTCTCAGCCATCGAGAAGACCGTCGCGGAATTCGGCGGCATCGACATCTGCGTCAACAACGCCAGCGCCATCAGCCTGACGGATTCCCAGCACACCGAGATGAAGCGCTTCGACCTGATGATGGCCATCAACACGCGCGGCACTTTCATGGTGTCGAAATACTGCATCCCGCATCTCAAGAAGGCCGCGAATCCGCATATCATGATGCTGTCGCCGCCGCTCGACATGAAGGCAAAATGGTTCGAGCACTCGACGGCTTACACGATGGCGAAGTTCGGCATGAGCATGTGCGTGCTCGGCCTTTCGGGTGAACTGCGCAGCTCGGGTGTGGCGGTGAATGCGCTGTGGCCACGCACGCCGATCGCCACCGCCGCCGTCGGCAACCTGCTGGGTGGCGACGCCATGATGCGCGCCAGCCGCACACCGGAAATCCTGGCCGACGCCGCGCATGTGATTTTCACCAAGCCGGCGCGCGAGTTCACCGGCCAGTTCTGCATCGACGACAGGATTTTGTACGATGCCGGCATCCGCGATTTTGAGCCTTATCGCGTCGATCCGTCGGTGCCGTTGCTGTCGGATTTCTTCGTGCCGGATGACGACGTGCCACCGCCGGGCGTCAAGGTAATGCCGCTGCCCTCTCTCGGCGCCGTCCCGCACTAGCTGTCGGAATTTCAGCCTAGCGCCCGACTTGATACGGCCCGCCCTTTTCCAGCGCGCGCTGGTAAGCAGGCCGTGCGTGAATCCGCTGCAGAAAGGCCCACGCCTTCGGTGAGCTCTCGTCGAGACCAGCACGCGCGGATGCAGCTTCCAGCGGAAAGCTCATCTGGATATCGGCGGCGGTGAAGTCGTTGCCCGCGAACCATTCGCTCTTGTTGAGTTCGCCTTCCCAGAAGGCGATGTGTTGCTTCAATTGCGGATTGACCAGCGTCGCAAGCATTTTGTCGAACATCGGCTTGACGAACGGACGCATCAGCGCCGGCGCGCGCCTCGGCGCCAGCGTGAACAGCAGCTTTTGCAGCAGCAGCGGCATGGCCGAGCCTTCGGCATAATGCAGCCAGTAGGTGTAGCGAAGCCGCTCCGGCGTCTTTGGCGGCGGAATCAGGCGGCCGTTGCCGTAGGTGTCGACGATGTATTCGACGATGGCGCCAGACTCCGCGATGGTGTTGCCATTATCGGTGATGACCGGCGATTTCCCGAGCGGATGGATGGCGCGCAGTTCCTTTGGCGCCAGCATCGACGGCTGGCGCTGATAGCGCACGATCTCATACGGCACGCCGAGTTCTTCCAGCAGCCAGAGCACGCGCTGCGAGCGCGAATTGTTGAGGTGGTGGACTGTGAGCATGACGAGCCGATCATGTGGAGCGTTGCGGAGCTGTAAGTGGTGCCAGCGGGATCGGCGAAAGTCGAGATAGCGGCGTTCTTGCCAACCTGATCGGACGGACCGTGCAGGGCACTAAAATATTACCCGGATAATATTGACGAGTTAATTATATCCGGGTAAATACTGACTCCCAACAGAAATATCCGAGAACATTCAATGAGCAGCCTGCCAGCACAGATCATCGCCTTCGTCGGCAACCGGAGCTTGGGTTGCGGCGCGCCCGCAGATATCGCGCTGAAAATCAAGACCGCGGCTGACAAGGACGCCGACGTGCGGCTTCTGATCTTCGACGCGGCGACTAGCCGTCCTGTCGAAATCGACCTGCGCGGAACACTCGCCGACGTGCAAAAGCGATTAGCGATAGACGCAGCGACACCGCTCGCTGAGACCGAGGTCGCAGCGCCGCGCGGACCCGGGCGGCCTAAACTCGGCGTGGTCGCGCGCGAAGTCACTTTGCTGCCGCGGCATTGGGAATGGCTGTCGCAACAGCCCGGCGGAGCATCCGTCGCCCTCCGCAAACTCGTGGAAGAAGCGCGGCGCGTAAGCTCCGGCAAGGACCGCGCACGCGAGGCGCAGGAAACCGTATATCGCTTCATGACGGCGATGGCTGGCGACTATCCGCAATACGAGGACGCGCTGCGATCGCTCTATGCAGGTGATCGGACGCGCTTCGATACTTCTATTGAAAAATGGCCAGTTGACGTGCGTGATCACGTCAGGCGGCTGGCTGCCGATGCATTCGTAACCGTCTAACTCTTACTCGCACGGCGACGACCACGATCAATCTAGTGCCTGCTGCTCGATCGACGGCAGCACGACCTTTGATCGGTCCGCGCCCGGCCCTGGGTGCACGTGAACTTCCTTCGCGGACAGCGGTTCGTTGCAAACCGAGCAGGTCATCACCGGATCGAAGTTATGGCCGCAGCTCTTGTGCAGGTGAAGCACCGGCCGGCCGCGCTCGTCCGCCATGTGCACGTCACCCCAATGGACGATCGACATCATGACGGGGTGCAGGTCGAGGCCCTTCTGGGTCAGGATGTATTCGTAGCGCTTGGGTCGTTCCTGATAGGCCACACGGCGAAGCACGCCCTGACGCACCAGCTTCCTCAAGCGCTCGGCCAGCAAGTGCCGCGTGATGCCGAGGCGTGACTGAAATTCGTCGAAGCGCCGGATGCGGCGGAAGCAGTCGCGCAGGATGAGAAGTGTCCAGCGGTCTCCGATGACGGAAACCGTCCGCGCCACCGAACACGCCTCGTCTTCAAGACGATCCCATTTCATGCCGTATCTCCGCGCCGTTATCCGGCCACCCGAGCCACAACAGTCTCGTTCCGATTTGATATCCACTATACCTTGAGTGCGTCGTTTCGTGAAGTCCCATATGCTGCAAAGCGATAGAACATCGCATGTGCCGCATTGACATTGACAGTTCTATATCAGAACCATATTGCTCGTAGAACGCCACCGGCATGTCCGATGGCTGCAATCAAATAAAAGTTCAGGGAGACGAGCGATGCTGAGGAGAACCGTACTAGTTGCAGCAGCGGCAGCCATGCTGTTGGCGAAGGTGCCTGCGCCTGCGATGGCCGACAACATGCCCGGCGTTACTGCAACCGAGATCAAGGTCGGCGCGGTGTTCCCGTTCAGCGGCCCGGCATCGGCGTTGGGCGCGGTCGGAAAATCGCTGATCGCCTATGTTAATTTCATCAACGAGCAGGGCGGCGTGAACGGCCGCAAGATCAATCTGATCGCACTCGACGATGCCTACAGCCCGCCAAAGGCGGTCGAACAGACCCGCAAGCTGGTCGAGTCCGACGAAGTCGCTTTCATGTTCTCGACGCTCGGCACACCGAGTAACCTCGCCATCGCAAAGTATCTCACGGCGAAGAAGATCCCGCAGGCCTTCATCGTCACCGGCGCCACGCGCTTCACGGATTTCAAAGAATATCCGATGATGACCACCGGACTGCCGAGCTACGACACCGAGTCGCGGGCCTATGCGCGCTATCTCGCCAAGGAAATGCCCAACGCCAAGATCGCGATTCTCTATCAGAACGACGATCTGGGTAAGGACTTCATCGCGGGTTTCAAATCCGAGCTGAAGGAGGCGTTCGATGCCAAGGTGGTGACCAGCTCCTACGAGGTCAGCCAGCCGACCATCGATTCGCAGATCGTCTCGTTGAAGAGCTCGGGCGCCACCGTCATGCTTTTCGCCGGCACGCCGAAGTTTGCCGCTCAGGCGATCCGCAAGACCCATGAGTCCGGCTGGAAGCCGCTGTTCATCACCAACCTGATTTCAAGCTCAATCGCGGCAGTGCTGCAACCGGCAGGGCTCGACATCTCCACCGGCGTGATGACCGCTACTTATCGCAAGGATCCCGACGATCCGAAATGGGCCAACGACAAGGGTGTCAAAATGTATCGATCCTTTATGGAGAAATACATGCCTGGCGCGGATCTCGCCGACAGCAACTACTTCACCGGCATCCATCAGGGCGTCGTGCTCGAAACCGTCCTCAAGCAGTGCGGCAACGACCTCTCTCGCGAAAACATCCTGAAGCAGACGCGCAACATCAAGGGCCTCGTGCTGCCGATGTCGTTGCCGGGCATTGTCGCGAATACAGGACCGACCAACAACAAGCTGTACACGCAGCTCAATCTTCAGCGCTGGAACGGCAAGGCATGGGACTTGGTCGGCGGCCTGATCGACGATGACGCGAAGTGAGACGACGCAAAGTGAATTGACTTGACCCGCGCGGCGGAACCAATCTCCGCCGCGCATCACCCGGATTGATCAGGAGGCGACCTTGGCCAAGAAAAACGCGACGAGAAATGCGACCGTGGCGGTGATCGGCGCCGGCGACTACATCGGCGGCGAGATCGCCAAGAAATTCGCCTCCGAAGGCTTTACGGTGTTTGCCGGACGCCGCAACGGCGACAAGCTCGCACCGCTGGTCAAGGAGATTGAGGCGGCGGGCGGAGAAATCCACGCGCGTTCGCTCGATGCGCGCAAGGAAGACGAGATCGTCTCTTTCCTCGGCGATGCCGACAAGCATGCGCCGCTCGAAGTCTGCATCTTCAACATCGGCGCCAACGTCAACTTCCCAATCCTTGACACCACCGAGCGCGTGTTCCGCAAGGTCTGGGAAATGGCCTGCTATTCGGGCTTTCTGGCTGGCCGCGAGGCGGCGCGCCTGATGCTCCCGCGCGGCAAGGGCAACATCTTCTTCACCGGCGCCACCGCCAGCCTGCGCGGCGGCTCCGGCTACGCCGCGTTCGCCAGCGCCAAGTTCGGCCTGCGCGCCGTGGCGCAAGCCACCGCCCGCGAACTCGGCCCTAAGAACATCCACGTCGCCCATCTCATCATCGATTCCGGCGTCGATACCGAATGGGTGCGCCAGCGCCGCGTCGAAGCGCTCGGCCCCAATGCGCTCGACAATCCGGATCTGCTGATGCCGCCGTCCTCAGTCGCCGAATCCTACTGGCTGCTCTACCAGCAACCGCGCAGCGCCTGGACGTTTGAACTGGAAATCCGTCCGTTCGGCGAGAAGTGGTGATCGCGCCGCGCATGACAGCCGGGCGTCGCAACTGACAAACCTCGCCTTGCGTCGGTGTCACTGATTGGGCAAGGATCGCGCACTTTATCGCTTGGGCATGATCTCTTCGAAGAACATGCCCTAACACTCGGAAAGAAGTGGATGTGAGCATGCGGATACTCGTCATCGGCGCCGGAGCCACGGGCGGATATTTCGGCGGCAGGCTTTTGCAGGCCGGGCGCGACGTGACCTTTCTGGTGCGACCGAAGCGCGCTGAGTTACTTGCGAAGAACGGCCTCGTCATCAAGAGTCCCGTCGGCGACGTGACGCTGCAAAAACCGCCCACCGTGCTGGCGGAGAATCTCAAAACGCCGTTCGACGTCATCATCCTGAGCTGCAAGGCCTACGATCTTGACGATGCGATCGCGTCCTTCGCAGGAGCAGTCGGGCCGAACACCGCGATCATTCCCTTCCTCAACGGCATGAAACATCTCGACGTGCTCGATGTGAAGTTCGGCATCGATTGCGTGATGGGCGGACAATGTCAGGTCGCCTCAACGCTCGACGCCGAAGGCGTCATCCATCATCTCTCGCCCCTGCAGGCCATGTCGTTCGGCGAACGCGGCGCGCCGAAGGGCGATCGCGCCAAGCGTATCGAGGCCACATTGCAGGGCGCGATGTTCGACGCCAAGGCCAGCGACGTCATCGTTCAGGAAATGTACGAGAAATGGGTGTTCCTCGCCACGCTGGCGGGGGCAACGTCGCTGATGCGCGCACCGGCCGGACACATCACCGCAGCACCAGGCGGCACGGAATTCATCCGCGGGCTCCGGGGGGAAATCGCGTCTGTCGCGGAGGCCGCGGGATACGCGCCGCGCGGCGAATTCCTCGAGCGGACAGGCGGTCTGCTGTTCGCACCTGGATCGCCGATGACGGCGTCGATGCTGCGCGACATCCGGGCCAATGCGCGGATCGAGGCAGACCAGATCATCGGCGATCTGATTCACCGCGCCGAAACCAACAAGAAGGGCGCACTCAACGTGCCGCTGCTGCGCATCGTCTACACGCATCTGAAGGCTTACGAATCGCAGCTGACCTGAGACGAAACGAAATCATTGAGACATGAAAAAAGCCGGGTCTGAACCCGGCTTTTTGTTTGCCCTTTGAGAAATGCTCAGTCGTTCAAAGCTAGCGGCTTTTCCTCGGAGAGGAAGCCCATCAGTTCGCGGAAGAACTGCATACGGTTCTTTTCCATCATCACCGTATGGGTCCCTTCGCTCAGTTCGACCATCCGCCGGTAAGGCGCGTTCTTCAACTGGGTGAAATAATTCTGCGCGAGATAGCTCGGCAGATCGGCGTCCCATTCGGCGTGAAGAATGAAGGTCGGCACCGTGATCTTGCCCGGATCGTACAGCGCCTTGCCCGCGCCCCAATAAAGCTGGGTGTCTTCCACGACGCCGTTCGGCGCGCGCAGCATGCCGGGATTCTTCGTCGCCGAGTCCGGATCGGTGGCCCAGGTCGCATTGGCCCATGCGTCGAACACGCCGGGCGGAATGAGGTCGGCCTTCTTGTTGTCCGGCACACCCTTCAGCCAGCGTTCCTTGGCGGATTCTTTCGAGACGAGACGATACGCGCCGAGCTGTGGCAGATTGGCCGGCGGCGGCTCGGTGCGAATCCACTGCGGCGCGTAGAGCACGAGGCGATTGACCTTGGCGTTGTTCTCGCTGGTGTAGAGGCCGACGGTCGAGGTGCCCCACGACCAGCCCATCACGTTGATCTTGGAGACGCCCCGCTTCTTGAGGATGTAATCCACCGCCGTGCCGAAATCCTTCGCGGCGACGCGGGTCTGCACGATCGGCTTGTTGGCCGCCGGCGGCTGGCTCATTTCAGGCGGACGCGACGAGCGGCCATAGCCGCGCACATCCACCAGATAGACGTCGTAACCGCGCGCCGCGATCAGATCCATCATCGACTTGCCTTCGATCGGCAGATCGAACGCCGTCTCGGAGGGATAAGTTGCGCCATGGACGTAGAGCAGTATCTTGTCGGCGGAGAATTTCTTTTGACCCGCCGGATGCTTGTTGCGCACGAACAACTGGATGCCGGCGTCGCCTGTCGGAATCGTGGTGTCTGTCGTCGTCAGCTTGAGGTCCTTTGCCTGCGCGCTCACGCCGGCGAACATCGCACCGGCAAGGCACGTCAAAGCGAACCACGAAAATTTTCTGGCCATTTCATTCTCCCGCGGACGTTTGCTTTTTATTCTCAGACCGGATCGTCCGTTCAGCCTGAGCCGGCGGCGATGCTAGGCAGATTTCGCCACATTGAGTAGCCACAGCCGCGCGAGGGTGGGATTCGTATTTGGGATCCGGATTTTCGTACGTTTCGGAGCAAAAACGACAAAGCCGCCTCGCGGCGGCTTGTCATTCGAATGCAACGATCCGGAAGATCGTGCATGGCCAAGAATTTCTGGAGCGGGCGAAGGGATTCGAACCCTCGACCCCGACCTTGGCAAGGTCGTGCTCTACCCCTGAGCTACACCCGCATCACAGAGAATTGGCGGGGCGCAAGCGCGCCGCCGGGCAAACCTATGCCAAAAGCGGCCATGCAATGCAACAGGGCGAATTCCTTATTCCGCACGTCCGGTTCCGGCGATTTTGGGCCAAATCGATGTTTTCATGAGCCTTTGTCGCACATGACCCGATTGAAAGTCCGCCAAAAGACCTCCATTTGTGGCTTTGCGTCATTTCCACGGGCGGCCACCCGGCAGCCTTCAAGGAAATTCGCACCGTCTTGCATATCGGCCATATTTCACGCGGCAGATCGAAACTGCCGGAAAATGCCCCGGTCGTGCTAGAAGCGGCTCAACCCCATCACATAACGCGGCAGGCGAGGATCACGTGACCATAGTCGAGCAAGGCAGCGGACCGGCGGCGGCGACCCCGCCCGACCTCATCAAGGACACGACCACCCAGACGTTCGTGAAAGACGTCATCGAAGAATCGAAGCGCCAGCCGGTGCTGATCGATTTCTGGGCCCCCTGGTGCGGACCCTGCAAGCAATTGACGCCGATTATCGAAAAGGCCGTTCGCGCCGCAAAGGGCAAGGTCAAGCTCGTCAAGATGAACATCGACGACCATCCGGCCATTCCGGGACAGATGGGCATCCAGTCGATTCCGGCCGTGATCGCCTTCGTCAATGGCCAGCCCGCCGACGGCTTCATGGGTGCGGTGCCGGAAAGCCAAGTCACCGCTTTCATCGACAAGCTCACGCAGGGCATGCCGTCGCCGGAAGGCGATGTCGCGGAAATTCTGAAAGAAGCCGAAGCCGCGATGGCGGTGGGCGATCCGGCAACGGCCGCATCGATCTATGCCGAGGTGCTCGGCATCGATGCCACCAATCTCGTGGCACTGGCTGGCCTCGCACGATGCTATGTCGCCGCCGGCGCACTGGAACAGGCCAAGCAGACGCTGGCCATGGTGCCGGAGTCGAAGCGCAGCGACGCGACTGTCGCTGCGGTGCAGACCATGCTCGATCTCGCCGAGCAGGCGAAGGCCGTCGGACCTGTCACGGAACTCGAACAGAAGGTCGCGGCCAATCCGCTCGATCATCAGGCACGCTTCGATCTCGCCGTCGCGCTCAACGCCAGCGGCAAGCGCGCCGAGGCCGCCAGCCACTTGATGGACATCGTCAAGCGCGACCGCAAATGGGACGACGATGGCGCACGCAAGAAGCTCGTGCAGTTCTTCGAGGCTTGGGGACCGAACGACGACGCGACCCTTGAAGGCCGCAAGCGTCTGTCCACGATCCTTTTCTCCTGAGGATCTCTTCGCGGAGTCTTCGTGCGCTGAAGTGAGGGAAGCGGATGCCGATCAACGCCGAATACAAAGGGCCGGCCGATCTGCCGAAAGTGATTCCGGTGTTTCCGCTGCCCGGTGCGCTGCTGCTGCCGCGGGGCCAGATGCCGCTCAACATCTTCGAGCCGCGCTACCTTCAGATGGTGGACGACGCGCTGCGCGACGGCCACCGCCTGATCGGAATGATCCAGCCCGACGTCACTCATTCCCACAGCAATGAGCGGCCGGCACTGTTCAAGGTCGGTTGCGTCGGCCGCATCACCCAGCTCGCGGAATCCGGCGACGGCCGTTACATTCTCGAACTGACGGGCGTCGCGCGGTTCAAGGTGGTCGACGAGCAGACGGTTCTGACACCTTATCGCCAATGCCGCGTCGATTTTGCCGCATTCATCGATGACTTTACCGCGCGCAAGGGCGAGGACGATGTCGATCGCCCGGCGCTGCTCAAGGCGCTCACGCAGTTCCTCAAGGCCAATCAGCTCAAGGTCGACTGGGAAGGCATCGAGAGCGCACCCAATGAAGCTCTCGTCAACGCGCTTGCGATGATGTCGCCTTACGGACCGGCGGAAAAGCAGGCGTTGCTGGAAGCGCCCAATCTCAAGACCCGCGCCGAAATCCTGATCGCGGTCACCGAAATGGATCTCGCCAAGAAGCGGACCAGCGGCGATCCACCGCTGCAGTAGTTTTTAGTATCCGGCGATTGCCAGCGCGACCACACCGCTCAGCGCCATCCATCCGAAGTGACGGCCGCGCATCGCCCAGGCGTTGGCCATCGCGGCAAACCCAAACACCACAGCCAGCGTCGCAATGATCCAGTGCCTTGCCGCGTCCGACGCCATGTAAGGTGCCGCGATCAGCAGCACGCCGCCGCCGATCCACGCCACCGTGCCGGCCTGCCACACCAGCCGTATCAGCAGCCGCAGACGCGGCGGCTCGATGGTGGCACGGGCAAAGACCCTGGTTTCTCCCAGCACGCCATGAATGAGCGCCACGGCAATCGCCGCGACGCCAGAGACTTGCAACAAGAGATCCCGCATCGAAGCCTCCTATCGAAACCATACATAACTGTATGGCCACTTTGTCTCAAGCGCTGGCGCCTGTCAATACAGTTGTGTATGGTCAATCAAATGACCGAGGATTCCATTGGTGAAGGCTGAGGCGAAGACCGACCAATTGTCCGCCCGGGACTGGCTCGACCAGGGCCTGAAAACGCTGACGGAAAGCGGCTTCACGGCGCTGAAGGCCGAGCCGCTGGCGAAGGCCATGGGCGTTTCTCGCGGCAGCTTTTACTGGCATTTCGCGGACGTCGGCGCGTTTCATACAGCTTTGCTCAAGCGCTGGCGCGAGATCATGACCGAACAGATCATCGCCAATCTCGAGCAATCGGCGAACGGCGAAGGTCGCATCAACGTGCTGCTGCGCCGGGCTTTTGGCGGCGGCAGGCTCACACTGGAAGTCGCCGTCCGCACCTGGGCGACACTCGATCCCACCGCCCGCGCCGCGGTTCAGGCGATCGACCGGCGCAGGCTGTCCTACATCGAGAGCCTTCTGACAGCTTCGGGGTTTCCACCGGAAATCGCGCGCGCGCGCTCCCAGATTCTCTACTGGGCGTTTCTCGGCTTCACGTTGTCAGACAAACCTTTACCCAAGCCGCGGCAAACCGAAATTGTCGACGAGCTGATCAGAATCGCCAACGCCCCGGCGTGACAATAAAGCCGGCGCGGGCTTGGTTCTGGCCGTGCCGATTGTGATATATTGGATCGAAACCCCCGCTACACGCTGGAGCGAATGCATGACGACCTCGCCGAACGATCGACCCGAAAGCAGCGTCGATCCGAAACTTCTGGAGATTTTGGTGTGCCCGCAAACCAAGGGCCCGCTGGAGTTCGACAGCGCGCGGCAGGAACTGATCTCACGGTCGGCGAAACTCGCCTATCCGATCCGCGACGGCATTCCGATCATGCTGCCGGAAGAAGCGCGACGGATCGATTGAGATCTGGCCGCGTTCCGCGCGCCTCCAATCAATCCCGTGATGACATCCTACAAGCTCGTGATCTTCGACTTCGACGGCACGCTGTCCGATAGCCTCCCGTGGTTTCGGAGCGTCGTGAATTCGATCGCCGACAAACACCGCTTCAAACGCATCGAGGATGCCGATGCCGAAATGCTGCGGGGGAAAACGTCGCGCGACATCATCAAGCATCTTGAAGTCCCGATGTGGCGGCTTCCTTGGATCTCGCGCGACATGCGCAAGCTCAAATCGGAGAATCTTGGCGATATTCCGCTGTTTGCAGGTTCGATCGAGATGCTCGAGCAGCTTCATTCCGGCGGAATGCTGTTGGCGATTGTGACTTCCGATTCCGAATCGAATGTACGCAGATCGCTGGGTAGCGCGGCGCGATTGTTCGCGGCGTATGGTTGCGGCGCCCCGCTGTTCGGCAAATCCGCCCTGTTCAACCGCGTGATGCGGCAACTGAACGTCAAGCCCGAAGAGACGCTGTGTGTCGGTGACGAAATTCGCGATGCAGAGGCTACTATGAAAGTAGGCGCTCGCTTTGGCGCCGTCGCCTGGGGCTATGCGACGCGCGATGCACTCAGCGCGACATCACCAGCGCTTGTGTTCGAGACGCCCGCGGACATTGCAGCAAAACTGCTGCGAACCTAGAGCGCTTCGCCCTTGAGCAGCCGCGGCACTTCGCCAGATAACCCAGCCGCCTGCCGAATGAACGCACTTTTCAGCGGCGGCATGCGATCCACGAGACCAAGACCGATGTCGCGCACCGTGCGCAGCAGCGTGGATCTATTCGAGAACAGCATGTTCAGCGAGTTGGTCGCGACGCCCATCGCCACCGTGTCGAAACGCCGCCAGCGCTGATAGCGCTCCAGCACGTCAGCCTGTCCCGGATCGATCCCGAGCCGCGCCGCGTCCACAATCACTTCCGCCAGCGCGGCTGCATCCTTGAGACCCATGTTGAGCCCCTGCCCTGCGATGGGATGAATGACGTGCGCGGCGTCGCCGACCAGCGCGAGCCGCTCCGCAATGAATGAGCGCGCGACGAAATAGCCGAGCGGAAACGCGCGCGGCTTGTCGAGCGCTTTCACCTCGCCAAGATGCAAACCAAACCGGGTCTCCAGTTCGGACTGAAATTGGTCATCCGGCAGATCGACGATGCGCGCGGCTTCACTGCGGCTCTCGGTCCAGACCAACGACGAGCGATTGCCTTTCAGCGGCAGGATCGCGAACGGCCCTGCGGGCAAAAAATGCTCCTCGGCGCGTCCCTGATGATCGCGCTCGTGTCCGACGGTGACGACGATGCCCGATTGATCGTAATCCCAGCCATGGGTCGCGATGCCGGCGCGCTCGCGCAGTTTCGACTTTGCGCCGTCGGCGGCGACCAGGAGGCTTGCATCGATGACGCGGCCATCGCTCAGCGTGACGCGCGTGCCGTCGGCGTTCGATTCGTACGCAGACACTGCGACCGCGTTGAGCTCGACGCCTTCGGCTTCCGCGCGCTTCACCAGCGCATCGATCAGAAGACGATTTTCAACCATATGTGCGAACGGCTCACCGGGCTCAACCTCGCCGGCGAATGTCAGGAACACCGGGCGCGTCGCATCCTCGAGCCGAGAGTCGGTGACCACCATGTCCAGAATGGGTTGCGCGGTGCCAGCAACGGCGTCCCAGACGCCGACCGCCTCGAACAGCCTCCGGCAGGCAGCCACAATGGCCGATGCGCGCGGATCGCGGCTCGGACGTGCGGCAAAAGCAGGATCGGCAACGATAATCGGAATATCGGGGCCGAGGCCCTGCCGCAGCGCCAGCGCCAGTCCAAGACCGGCGAAAGCGCCTCCTCCGATCACGATGCTTCGTTGTGACGACATGAGATCCGGACTTTCATACGTGCATTCGTTTCATAGCTGCCCTTGCCTCAGGCCCGGCCATGGGGGAAATATGTCCCATGAATGGGTCCGGAAAGTGGACCAGCGCTGTTTATCAGGGTTTGCCGGTCGCCGGAAACCACCCCGTCCTCTCTGCGTGCCGAAGATCGGAACATCGTGAATGTCGAAAAGCCTGATTGATCTGCTCTCGATCCTCGATATCGAGCAGCTCGAAGTGAACATGTTTCGCGGCACGAGCCCCAAGACTCGTTGGCAACGCGTGTTCGGCGGGCAGGTGATCGGTCAGGCAATGGTGGCGGCCTGCCGCACTGTCGAGAACGTCGAGAAGCGGCTGCCGCATTCGCTGCACTGCTATTTCATTCTCCCCGGTGATCCGCAAATTCCGATTATCTATGAGGTCGAGCGGCTGCGCGACGGCAAGAGCTACTCGACACGGCGCGTGACGGCGATCCAGCACGGCAATGCAATCTTCTCGATCATGGTGTCGTTCCATGCTGAAGAAGAAGGCTCGTTCAACCATCAGGACAAGATGCCGGACGTTCCGCCTCCCGAGAAGCTCACGGCGGAGGAAGTATCCAAGCAGCCGATCTTCAAGGAGATGCCGGAGTTCATCCGCCGCTATTACGAATCCGACCGGCCGATCGAATTGCGTCCCGTCGAACTCGGGCGTTACTTCGGCCAGAAGATCGACGACGGCCGCATCCACGTCTGGATTCGCACGGTCGCCAAGCTGCCCGACGATCCGGCGCTGCATCTGTGCGCGCTGGCCTATGCGTCGGACTTCTCGCTGCTCGACGCCGCGATGGCGCGTTACGGCCGCACGCTGTTCGACCAGCGCATGATGCCCGCAAGCCTCGATCACGCGATGTGGTTTCACCGGCCGTTCCGCGCCGATGAATGGCTGCTCTACGCTCAGGACTCGCCGAGCGCGCAGGGCGGCCGCGGTCTCACACGCGGACTGATCTTCAAGCAGGACGGCACGTTGATCGCCTCGGTCGCGCAGGAAGGCTCGCTGCGCGAACGCAAGGAAAAGCCGGCGACTTAATTTGCCGGCGTTCCTTGCCTAACGGCATCGCGTCTTACACGCGCTCCGACGTGGAGAACTGCGACACATACCAGCGGGTGTACCAACTCATGACCCACGGAATCGGAATGATCAACACCGAGCCGATGGAGAATACCAGCGTGCGCCACAGCATCTCCAATCCGGTCGCGTTGAACGAAATGGCGCGCCGCGTGCCGCCAATGTTGGCGCAGATCCACCGCATCCAAGCGGTGAGCACCCATGCCCAGCCGATGATGGTGACGAAGGACAGTCCCGCTAAAATGTTCCAGCCGATATAGACCCATGGGCTGCCTTCGAAACTGAGCTGCAGCGGCCGGTCATCCGCCGTGATGTTGGCCATGACCCACCGTACCGTGAGCCACGACAAAAACGCCCCAAGCGGAATCGACAAAAGATCTATGTACGGAATCCCGGTGAGCCCGACATATGTCATTAGAGCCAGTCCGACGAACACGTACCAGATGTCGAGCGGCTTTCCGCTAAAACCGAGATAGCCCCGCTGCGGCACATGAATGCGCGAGACAATCCAGCCATAGAAACTCGCGGCCACCCACGGTGCCGGAATGACGAGTAGAAATCCGATCAGAAAAACCAGCGCGCGGCCGAGCATCTCCCAGATGCTGATGTCGATGGACAACGATCCGCCGGATCCATCGCCGTTCACCGGAACGGATACGCCCTGACGCGGCATTGCAGGTGGCACGCGGCCGGACGACAGCAGCCCGGGAACGTCGCCGGCGAATTGCCAGGCCGGCATTCCATCCGCCCACACATAAGTGTCCGCTCTGATATTGCCCCGCGCGATCAGGTCGCGAAACTCGTCCTCGGAATAAGGGCCTTCCTGCTTATCCCCGACAGCAACAAACCAAGATCGCCCCGACATGCCATTTCCTCATTGTCCGGAAAATCAAGCGTCCGGAAATTTAAGCGCCGGGACCAGCCGCAAGACATTTCGCGGCATCGAATAAATGCAATCGGTCTTAGCCCCCAAGAAAGTGAATGCTACAAACGGACCGCTCGGGGCCGCAATGGTTTTCGCCCAAACCTGCATATTTTTCTGCCCCTTTGCCCAAAAAGGTAGCGGATTCGCACAGGCCCGAGTAAAGACGCTGAGGCTGTCGCATTTGATTTAAGGGATGAAGCGCGATCATGAAGCTAATCACCGCCATCATCAAACCCTTCAAACTTGAAGAGGTCCGCCAGGCCCTGACCGAGATCGGGGTGCACGGCATGACTGTGACCGAGGTGAAGGGTTTCGGCCGCCAGAAGGGCCACACCGAGATTTACAGGGGCGCGGAATACATCGTGAATTTCCTGCCCAAGCTGCGGATCGAAATCGCGGTGGGATCCAGTCTCGCCGACAAGGCCGTGCAGGTCATCACCGCCGGGGCGCGCACCGGGCAGATCGGCGACGGCAAGGTATTCGTCACTCCGATCGAGAATGCCGTCCGCATCCGGACCGGCGAGACCGACAACGACGCACTGTGATTTTCTAAATAAGCATCACCAAGTGACTGCAGCGGCGCATGCAAGATGCCGCAAGGTCTTCCTAGCCGGGGGGATTACCATGTTGAGATTGCCGCGTGCGGTCGCACATTTTGCGACGGCGGTTTCCGCTGCGAGCTTTGCTTTCACATTTGCGACACCCGCTCTCGCTGAAACCGGAAAGATCGATGCCGCAGACACCGCGTGGATGATCACCGCGACCGCGCTCGTCCTGATGATGACGATACCGGGTCTCGCACTGTTCTACGCCGGCATGGTGCGCAAGAAGAACGTACTGGCGACGATGGCGCAATGCCTCATCGCCGTGGCGCTGATTTCAATTCTCTGGGTGATCTACGGCTACAGTCTGGTGTTCGTCGGTGACGGCGCATGGATCGGCTCGCTGGAGCGCGCGCTTCTGTCCGGCATGACCATGGATGGCGTCAACACGGCCGCAAAGACCATTCCGGAAGCATTGTTCGTGATCTATCAAATGACCTTCGCGGTCATCACCGTCGCACTGGTGGCGGGTTCGGTCGCGGACCGCATGCGTTTTTCGTCCTACGTGATCTTCTGCATTGGCTGGTTCACGCTGGTCTACATTCCGCTCGCGCATTGGGTGTGGGGCGGCGGTTTCCTGGCGCAGGCCGGGGTGCTGGATTTTGCCGGCGGCCTCGTCGTGCATCTCAGCGCCGGCACCGCTGGTCTCGTGGCTGCGGTCGTAATGGGACGACGCCGCGGCTATGGCACGGAAAACCTCTCGCCTTACGATCTGTCGCTCGCGGTGATCGGCACCGGCCTGTTGTGGGTCGGCTGGTTCGGCTTCAACGGCGGCTCCGCGCTGCAGGCGAATTCGCGCGCCGTGATGGCGATCCTCACGACGCATCTGGCGGCCTGCGCAGGCGCGCTGACATGGAGCGCGATCGAGTGGATCACACGGCGCAAGCCGTCGGTGCTCGGGATGATCTCGGGCGCCGTTGCCGGTCTCGGCACGATTACCCCCGCCTCGGGCTTCGTCGAGCCGTGGCATGGCATCGTGATCGGCGTGGTCGCAGGCGCGGTCTGCTTCTGGGCCTGCACCAGCCTCAAGCACCGCTTCAACTATGACGACACGCTCGACGTGTTCGGCATCCACGGCATCGGCGGATTGCTGGGAACCCTGCTGACCGGCGTTTTCGCCACCGCTGCCGTCGGCGGGACAGCCGGGCTGCTCGAAGGCAACTCCCAGTTGCTGCTGACTCAGGCCTATGGCGTGGCCGTCGTATTCGCCTGGACCGGAGGGATGACCTTCGTCCTGCTGAAGATCGTCGACCTGCTGGCGGGCCTGCGGGTGTCGCACGAGCACGAGGTCGAAGGCCTCGACATCACCCAGCACGGCGAAGCTCTCCAATAAATCGCCGCAATTCGGGGCGCTCAGCGACCGCTTTTGCCGGGCGCAGATACCTTTTGCTTGTCTGATGGGCACGAATGTGTCGGCACTCTGCCATGCCTATGTTTTCGGCATTTGTGTTGATCTTTTAGGCGCGGCAAAAGCGCCCAATCCTTCATCACCGCCTTCCGCGCCAAAAACCCTCGGATTCATAGTCCGTTAGGGAATTTGGCGGTTCTGGCACGGCATTTGATTCTAAGGGACCCGGCTGTGCCCGTGGAGTGATCTTTCTTCGCGTGGTGACCCTCAGTCGAGAACGCCCGGTGTGTTGGACCGGGCCCAAGCGGGGAAGAACCCATGAAAATTGTTATGGCCATCATCAAGCCATTCAAGCTGGAAGAGGTCCGTGATGCCCTGACCGCCATTGGCGTTCACGGTCTCACGGTAACGGAAGTCAAGGGATATGGCCGTCAGAAAGGCCATACGGAAATCTACCGCGGCGCTGAATACGCCGTGAGTTTCCTGCCCAAGATCAAGATCGAGGTCGCTGTCGCCTCGACTCAAGTCGACAAGACCATCGAAGCGATCACCGGTGCTGCAAAGACCGGCCAGATCGGCGACGGCAAAATCTTCGTCATCAACCTCGACCATGCGGTGCGTATCCGTACGGGTGAGGCTGATGCCGCGGCCCTCTGATTTCGCGCTCACCCTTTACCAATCAGGAGTACAACAGATGACGTTCAAACGTCCCACTTGCGCGGGATTGGCGGCACTCGCCGTCGGCCTGTTCGCCGCAACCGCGGCATATGCCGAGCCGGCGATCAATAAGGGCGACAACGCCTGGATGATGACATCGACAGTCTTGGTGCTGTTGATGACCGTTCCAGGCCTCGCTCTCTTCTACGGTGGCCTTGTCCGCTCGAAGAACATGCTCTCGGTTCTGATGCAGATCTTCTACACCACCTGCATCGTGATGATCATCTGGGCCGTTTACGGTTACAGCATCACCTTCACCGGCGGCTCGCCGTTCATTGGCGGCTTCTCCAAGGCATTCCTTTCGGGTGTCACGCCTGACTCGATGGCTGGCACGTTCTCGGCTGATGTCGAAATCTCGGAGCTGATTTACTTCTGCTTCCAGATGACATTCGCCGCGATCACTCCCGGCCTGATTGTCGGTGCGTTTGCCGAGCGAACAAAGTTCGCAGCCATCGCGCTGTTCATTCCGCTCTGGGTGACGCTGATCTACTTCCCGATCGCGCACATGGTTTGGTACTGGGCTGGTCCGGATGCGGTCACGGCTGCGGCCAAGGCTGTTGCGGCTGCGGCTGACGGTGCGGCAAAGACTGCGGCACAGGCGAAACTCGAGGAAGTCATGGCCGACGGCGGCCAGGTGTTCCTGTGGGGCGCTCTCGACTTCGCCGGCGGCACCGTGGTGCACATCAACGCCGGCATCGCCGGTCTGGTTGGTGCTCTCATCATCGGCAAGCGTACCGGCTACGGCAAGGAGCTGATGGCTCCGCACTCGCTGACCATGACCATGATCGGCGCTTCCCTGCTCTGGGTGGGCTGGTTCGGCTTCAACGTCGGATCGAACCTCGAAGCCAACGGCAGCGCTGCTCTCGCCATGACCAACACCTTCCTCGCAACCGCCGCGGCAGCCCTGTCGTGGATGTTCGCGGAATGGATGATCAAGGGTCACCCCTCGCTGCTCGGTGCAGCTTCGGGCGCGGTCGCTGGTCTCGTCGCCGTCACTCCGGCTTGCGGATTCTCGGGCCCGATGGGCGCGCTGGTCCTCGGCATCGTGGCTGGCGTCGTCTGCCTGTTCGCCTGCACCGTGGTGAAGAATGCGCTGGGCTACGATGACTCGCTCGACGTGTTCGGTGTCCACTGCATCGGCGGCATCGTCGGCGCTCTGGCCACTGGCATTCTGGTGAACCCCGCTCTCGGCGGCACCGGCGTGATGGACTACGTCGCAGGCAAGGTCGGCGATTACGACTTCGCCACCCAGATGATCGCACAGTGCAAGGCTGTGGCGACCACGCTGGTGTGGTCGGGCGTCGGCTCGGCGATCCTGTTCAAGGTTGTCGATGTCATCGTCGGTCTGCGTGTCTCGGTCGATGCAGAGCGCGAAGGCCTCGACATCACCGATCACACGGAGCGCGCCTACAACATGTAAGCAGTTCGCCGCGATCTCTGCGGTCGCGGCGAATTTTCGGAACAACGGTTAGGGCACAAACCCGGCAATGCCCTTTCCGTCGGAGGGCCCCAGCGCAAGCTGGGGCCCTTACTTTTTTGCACCAGCATGATCGCGACCCGAAGGGCCGCGTTAGCGCAAAGTGGAAAGAATCATGCGCTCCAAGGAGGCGCCGAACGCGCAGCCGCCATGCGATGGTTAATCGCGTCTTAACCTCGCCGCACCTATGGTGACGTGATCAAATCCTGCGCGATCCCGCGACCAAACCGGGCGCGATCGAAGGACCCTAAAGTGCTGGCGCCCTGGCAATGCCTATGACCGCTTCTTCCCGCATGGCCCCTCCTGCCGGCGCCCAAGATGGTGCTCAAGCCGGCGAGCGGTCGCCCTTTGCCCGGTTGACCGAATTGCTGAGCCCTTATAGGCCGGGTAAGCCGTTGATAAACCTGTCACTTGGGGAGCCGCAGCATCCCGTGCCGGGCTTTGTCGGGCCGATCCTCGCCAAGCACATCAACGATTTTGGCCGCTACCCGATCGCGCGGGGCATCGAGCCGTTCCGGCAGGCCGCCGCGGCGTGGGCCGCGCGGCGATTCGGCCTGGCCAGAGCGCTTGATCCGGAGACCGAAATCCTGGTGCTCAACGGCAGCCGAGAGGGGCTGTTTTTCGCCGGCATCGCGGCGGCGCGTTACGTGAGCCCGCGCAGGGGCACGCCCGCGATCCTGATGCCCAATCCGTTCTACCCAGCCTACGCGGCTGGCGCGCGAGCGGCGGGATGCGACGCAGTGTTTCTGCCGACCACGCGGGACAACGGCTTTTTGCCCGACCTCGATTCACTCAGCGCCGAAACGCTCGATCGCACCGTCGCCTTCTACCTCGCCTCGCCGGCCAATCCGCAAGGTTCGGTCGCCTCGCGCGGCTATTTCGATCGCGTGAAACAGCTCGCCGACCGTCACGGGTTCATCGTGCTCAGCGACGAATGCTATTCCGAAATCTACACTGGAGAGGCACCGGGCAGCATGCTGGCCTCGGCCGGAAATGATTTCGCCAACGTGGTTGCATTCCAGTCGCTCTCCAAACGGTCGAACCTTCCCGGCATGCGCGTCGGCTTCGTGGCTGGCGACAAAAATTTTCTCTCGCGCTTTCACGAGCTGCGCAACGTCGCAGCGCCGCAGGTGCCGGTGCCGTTGCAGCATGTCGCGGTGGCCGCCTACAGCGACGAAGCCCATGTCGACGAGAACCGCAGGCTCTACCGGATCAAGTTCGATCTTGCGGATCAGATCCTCGGCAATCGGTTCGGTTACCGGCGGCCCGCAGGCGGATTCTGTATCTGGCTCGATGTCTCAGCTCACGGCGGCGACGAAGCGGCCACGGTGAAACTTTTTAAGGACGGCGGCGTGCGTGTGGTGCCGGGAAGTTATCTGGCAAGGCCTCAAGCCGACGGCAGCAACCCTGGTGCCGGATATATCCGCGTCGCCATGGTGCAGGACAGTGAAACAACGGCTGAGGCGTTGCATCGAATGGTTGAAGTCTTGAACGAAGCGCGGGGCTAGTAGAAACATGCCAGCGATCGAACGCGTCATTCCCATCGTCGGCCAGATTTCCGATCCGATCCGCGAGATGTTGGGCCGGCGACTGCGCGAGCTGACAGGCCTCGGCGTCATCGCGCTGTCCTGCGTTGTTGCCGCCGCCCTCATGACATGGTCGGTGCAGGACCCGAGTCTCAGCCACGCGACGTCCGGTCCGATCCGCAACCTGATGGGCCGGCCCGGCGCGATCGGCGCCGACATGCTGATGCAGATTCTTGGGCTGGGTTCGATCATGCTGATCCTGCCGGTCGCGGTATGGGGATGGCGGCTGGTGACCCATCGTCATTTTGATCGCGAAGCCTTGCGGATCGCATGCTGGATTCTGTGCGCCGTGATCGCGGCAGGTTTTGCAAGCTGCCTGCCGCGCAGCGGCGCATGGCCGCTGCCGACCGGATTGGGCGGCGTGGTCGGCGATGCGCTGGTGCGCTTTCCGGCGGTGGTGTTCGGGCCTCCCGGCATCATCTATCGCTCCGTGCTGGGCCTGATCCTGTTTGCAGCCATGATCGGGACCCTCGTGTTCGCTTGCGGCGCGGGCGCGAAGGAAAAGATCGTTGAGCGCCCACGGCGGCCGATGATCGACGACGATGAGGATCTCGAAGAGGACGACGACCGCAGCTCGATTTCGCTGGGCTGGATCGTCCATACCGCGATGAGCGCAAAAGTCCGCGTGGGACGGGCACTTTCGGCCGCCTTCGCGATGCTGGTGGGACGCGCGGAATCCAAGCGCACCGCATCCTTCGAGCGGATGGAGCCGAACCTCGGCAATGGGCGGCGCGCGCCGTCGCTGGTGCCGCAGGCCGAGGATGAATACGAAGAGGAAGAGGACGAGGAGGAGGAAGAGCCCGTCGCCCGCGCGCCGCGTAAACGCGCCGAGCCGAAACCTTCCAGCCGCAAGGGCGTGTTCGTCTTGCCGCCGATTTCTGTGCTGGCCGCGCCCAAGGCGTCGGACCGCATGACACTGAGCAAGGACGAGCTCGAAGCCAATTCGCGCGCGCTGGAAGGCGTGCTGCAGGATTTCGGCGTGCGCGGCGAAATCACCAACGCGCATCCCGGCCCCGTCGTCACGCTGTACGAACTCGAGCCTGCGCCCGGTATCAAGTCGTCGCGCGTGATCGGCCTTGCCGACGACATCGCCCGCTCCATGAGCGCGGTGTCGGCTCGCGTCGCCGTCGTACCCGGCCGCAATGCCATCGGCATCGAACTGCCGAACCATCATCGCGAAAAAGTTTACCTGCGCGAGTTGCTCGTCGCCAAGGAAGGCAACGAATCCACTGCCAAGCTGCCGTTGTGTCTCGGCAAGACCATCGGCGGCGTCTCCGTGATCGTCGATCTCGCCCGCATGCCGCATCTCTTGATCGCGGGCACCACCGGCTCGGGTAAATCGGTCGCCATCAACACCATGATCCTGTCGCTGGTATACCGGCTGCGTCCGGACCAGTGCCGGCTCATCATGGTCGATCCGAAGATGCTCGAACTGTCGGTCTACGACGGCATTCCGCATCTGCTGACGCCGGTCGTCACAGATCCGAAGAAAGCCGTCGTCGCGCTGAAGTGGGCCGTGCGCGAAATGGAGCAGCGCTACAAGAGCATGTCCAAGCTCGGCGTGCGCAACATCGACGGCTACAACGCGCGCGTTGCCGAGGCGAAAGCGAAGGGCGAAGAGCTGACGCGCACGGTGCACACTGGCTTCGACAAGGAAACCGGCAAGGCGATTTACGAAGAAGAGAAACTCGAACTCGAGCCGCTGCCCTATATCGTCATCATCGTGGACGAAATGGCCGACCTAATGATGGTGGCCGGCAAGGATATCGAAGGCGCGGTGCAGCGTCTCGCCCAGATGGCGCGCGCAGCGGGACTGCATGTGATCCTCGCAACGCAGCGTCCGTCGGTAGACGTCATCACCGGTACCATCAAGGCGAACTTCCCGACCCGCATTTCCTTCCAAGTCACGTCGAAGATCGACAGCCGCACCATCCTTGGCGAGATGGGCGCCGAACAACTGCTCGGCCAGGGCGACATGCTGTACATGGCGGGCGGCGGGCGCATCAGCCGCGTCCACGGACCCTTCGTGTCGGACGAGGAAGTCGAGAAGATCGTCCGCCATCTAAAGGCGCAGGGTCAGCCGGAATATCTCGAGGCAGTCACTGCGGAAGAAGAAACCGACGAGGACGGCAACGCCGTGTTCGATGGCACCAGCATGGGCGCCAATGGCGGCGAAGGCGATTTGTTCTCACAGGCGGTTGCGATCGTGAAGCGCGATCGCAAGGCTTCCACCAGCTACATCCAGCGCCGACTCCAGATCGGCTACAACCGCGCCGCTACCTTGATGGAGCGGATGGAACTGGAAGGCATCGTCGGACAGGCCAACCACGCCGGCAAACGCGAAATTCTCGTGCCCGAGGACGAGGAGCGATTCGGGTAATCTTTGGTTTTCAAGCCCTATTCGCAGCCGCGAAATCGCCATAGCTTGGGGTTAGCCCCGGCGGAAGATTGGAAGACATCCCGGACAGGACGGACAGTTGAGAAATTCCCAGCGCCATCAGCCGTTCTGCCGCGTCCAAGCGCGTGCATTCCTCGCCGTGAAAATTCCTGTGGCAGCATTGGCCGCGACGATCACTGCTTCACTCATGTTCTCGTCGGCGTTTGCTCAGGCCGTGCCGATCCCGAAGCCCGCGCCGAAAACGCGCACCGACACTCCCCCGCCGCGCCAGGCGGCGCCGACACCGGTTATCCCTGGACCCAGCGCGTCCAATCCGCCGAACCCGATCATTCCGGATCTGCGCAGCCTGTTTGGCGGCGGAACGCCGACCTTCGACGCCAACCAGAAGGCTCTGGCGACCAAGGTCAGCAATTATCTCTCCTCGCTCGTGAATGTGTCCGGCAACTTCGTGCAGGTCGGGCCCGACGGTAAACGCACCACCGGCGATTTCTATATCCAGAAGCCCGGAAAAATCCGCTTTGAGTACGACGATCCGACACCGATCGCCCTCGTCGCCGACGGATCTTCAGTCATTGTGCGGGATCGCCGACTGGCGACCCAGGATGTCTATCCGCTGTCGCAAACGCCGCTGCGCTATCTGCTATCCGACCGCATCGACCTGATGCGCGACACGAATGTCGTTGGGGTTGCTGCCGACGACATGTTCATCAGCGTAACCATCGAGGAGAAGCAGGCGCTGATCGGGACCAGTCGTTTGATGCTGATGATTGGCGCCAAGGACAATCAGCTCAAGCAATGGACCGTGACCGACCCGCAGGGATACGACACCACCGTCGCGGTCTATAATCTCGACACCACCAAGAAGCTCGATCCCAACATGTTCAGGATCGACTACACCAACTATCAGAACCCAAACAACTAGCAGACATTGCGGCTGGCGGACTGGAGCAGGCAGGAAAAACCGGCTAACGGTTTTCGCCGATAGCTCTCACCGTCTGTTTTCATGCGCCTTACCCTCACCACCTGGAATATCAATTCGGTGCGCCTGCGCATCGATCTTGTGGCGAAATTCATCAAGGCCGTGCGACCGGATGTCTTGTGTCTTCAGGAAACGAAATGCGTCGATGACGCGTTCCCGATGAAGCGCTTCAAGCGCCTCGGCTATGAACACGTCGCGCTCAACGGCCAGAAGGGTTATCACGGTGTCGCTATCGTCTCGAAACTTCCGTTCGAGTCGAGCGACGTGCGAACGTTCTGCGGCAAGATCGATTCACGGCACATCTCGGTGGCGTTCGGTGCGAAGGCCGCGATGTCCGAACCGCTGACCGTCCATAATTTCTACGTGCCCGCCGGCGGCGATATTCCCGATCCCGCGCTCAATCCGAAGTTCGAGCACAAGCTGTCATTCCTCGACGAGATGCGCGATTGCGAGCCGCTGCACCCAAAGACCAATGACCGGCACATCCTAGTCGGTGATCTCAACGTCGCGCCGCACGAACACGACGTGTGGTCGCACAAGCAGCTTCTGAAAATCGTGTCGCATACGCCGATCGAATGCGAAAAGCTGCTCGGCGTGCAGACGCGTGGCGAATGGATCGATGTCGCGCGGCAACGCATCCCCGAACCGGAAAAAATCTATACGTGGTGGAGTTATCGTTCCGCCGACTGGGTCGCTGCCAACAAAGGACGCCGCCTCGACCACATCTGGGTCTCAAAGGCGCTGGGTGATCGCGTGCACGATTTCAGAATTACCAAAGATGCGCGCGGCTGGGAGCGTCCGTCGGATCATGTGCCGGTGACGGCGGTGCTCGACGTTTAAATGCGATTATCTCAGCGTCGCAGATACGCGCGACATTGCACCGGCCGCAGCGCTGGAGCGTGCGGCGAGTTCGTCGCGCAATCGCAGTGCGGCCTCGGGATGACTTTCAAGCACGCGCTGAAACAGGCTTCGTGAAATGCGCAGCACAGAGGATTGCTCCAGCGCCGTCGCCGTCGCCGGCCGCTCCATCGCAACGACGAGCGCGAGTTCGCCGATCAGGGCATTCTGACCCGCGACCGCCTCGCTGCCGTCGTCGGAGGCGACGCGAAACGCACCACGCCGGACGATGAAGCCGGAGTCCGCCGGCTCACCCTGCACGAAAAGTCTTTCGCCAAATCCATACTCGCGCTGCTCAGCGCCGATCGCGAGCACCTGCATTGCCGCCGCGCCCAACAGATTCAATGTCGGGACGCGCGAAAACAGGGCAATGTCGTCTTCAATAGCCATAAAGCGGTACGCCAGAGCGTCGATTGATTCGACTCATGGCACCAGCTTATAGCCCCCAGACTCAGTCACAAGAATTTCGGGGTTTGCCGCGTCTTTCTCCACCTTCTGGCGCAGGCGGTAGATATGCGTTTCCAGGGTGTGCGTGGTGACGCCCGAGTTGTACCCCCAGACCTCCTGGAGCAGGGTCTCGCGCGACACCGGAAGCTGCCCGGCACGATAGAGGAAGCGCAGGATCGCGGTCTCTTTCTCGGTGAGCCGGACCTTCTTGGCATTGGCGCCGGTGAGCATCTTGGAACCGGGACGGAAACTATAGGGACCGACCGAGAACACCGCGTCCTCACTGGCCTCGTGCTGGCGCAGTTGCGCACGGATGCGGGCCAGCAGCACAGCAAAGCGGAAGGGTTTTGCGACATAATCGTTCGCGCCGGATTCGAGACCGAGAATGGTGTCAGAATCGGTGTCGTGTCCGGTCAGCATGATGATCGGCGACTTGAAGCCACCCTTGCGCAGGCTGCGCACCACTTCGCGGCCGTCGGTGTCGGGCAGCCCGACGTCCATCAACACGATATCGGGCGAGCTGCTTTTAGCGGCCAGTGCGCCTTTCGCACCGGTATCGACGGCAGATGCCTCGAATTCCTCATGCAGCGACAACTGCTCCACCAGGGCATCGCGCAGATCGGTATCGTCATCCACGATGAGGATCTTGCGGGCGTTGGCCATTGCGTCCAGTCCTTTAAAATTCATCTTGTAAAAGAGGACTTTGAGAGCGATCTCGAAGCGCCATATCTCAAAGAACCTTGGCGAAATAGAGCATGTGCTGGTGAAAGCGCAAGCTGGAGTTCTACGCAGTCATGGGAAATCTAGGCTTTCCAAAGGCTTACCGAACACCGTTACGTGATCAGCCGCTCTCTTCCGTGCTGATCCATGCCGCTGCCGGCCGCCCGAGCCAGGGATGGCTGATCGCCGGAGCGCATACCCTACCGGTCGCTCTTGGACGCGGCGGAATCAAGGCCAACAAGTTCGAAGGCGACGGCGGCACGCCGCGCGGGACATTTTATCCGGTGCGGCTGTGGTGGCGGAGCGACCGGCATCCCCGGCCACGTACATATCTACCCATCCAGACCATACGACCCACCGACGCGTGGTCGGAGGATCCTGCCGACCGGCACTACAACCGGGCTATCGTGCGCGCGCCGGGGGACGGCGGTGACCGTCTGATGCGGGACGATCACCTGTACGATTTCATCGTCGAGATCGACCACAACACTCGGCCCCGCGTCGCCGGACGCGGCAGCGCTGTTTTCCTGCACCTCGCCCGCGAAAATTTTTCGCCGACCGCAGGCTGCGTCGGGCTAACACGAGGTGCAATGCTGCGGCTGCTGGCACGACTCGGACCAGTTACGAAAATTGTGATCGCCTAGTTCTAGCGATGCCCGAAGATCGCCGAGCCGACGCGAACGTGCGTCGCGCCCAATTGAATCGCAGTCTCGAAGTCCGCGCTCATGCCCATCGACAAAAGTTTCAGTCCGTTACGCGCCGCGATCTTGGCGGTGAGCGCGAAATGCGGCGCGGGCGGATCCTCGACCGGCGGAATGCACATCAATCCAGAAATTTGCAGGCCGTAGACATCGCGACAGCTTGCGATGAAGGCGTCGGCATCAGCCGGAGCGATTCCCGCTTTCTGCGGCTCTTCGCCGGTGTTGAGCTGAACGAACAGTTCGGGGCGCCTATCTTGCTTAACGATTTCTTTCGCCAGTGCCTCGCAGAGACTGGCACGATCAACCGAGTGAATGGCATCGAACAACGCCACAGCTTCCTTGGCCTTGTTCGATTGCAGCGGTCCGATCAAGTGAAGCGCCAGACCCGGATGGGCGTCTATCAAGGCAGGCCATTTGGCCTTCGCCTCCTGAACGCGGTTCTCGCCGAAGACACGCTGACCCGCCGCGATCACAGGCATGATGGCATCACCATCGAATGTTTTCGACACGGCGACGAGCGTCACCGACGAACGATCACGCCGGGCGTCCCTGCAGGCGCGCGCGATTTCGTGTTCCACGGACGCAAGCCCGTTTGGTGAATCGGATGTTACCGGCGACATGTTATCCACAGCCATCGAAGTAAACTTGCCTTCAATTTCGGCGATCGTTCGAATTTTAGCGAATTCAAAAAAGGGTCCTTGAAGCCTTTCTTCGTAGTGTCGGCGTGGGGCAAGGGAATACTGATGTCAATCGCCAATTTCGGCCGCAACACGTCAAAGCTCAAGGCGCTATTGGGGATTCGCGCGCGCCTTGTGCTGCTGGCACTGATTCTGGTTCTGCCGTTGATGCTCGATCGCGTGCGTCTGCTGGAGGACAGCCGCTCCAAACAGATCGCGCAGGCCGCAAACGAGCTCTCCGAGCTCGCAAAACATACCGCTGATGCCCAGCGCGAAATCGTGTCGACGGTTCAGGCAGTTCTGAAATCCTCCGCCTACATTTTTGCAGCCGCATCCCACGAGGGCCGCGGCTGCGCCATCATGCGCGCAAGCCTGCGCGTTGACCTGCCGTGGATCAGGAGTCTTTCGATCGTCGGCCCCGACGGCAAGATCGGCTGCTCCACCATGCCGGCCATCGTCGGATTCGATCTCCGCGATCGTGACTATGTTCAGAAGGCGCTCGAGTTTCATGAATTCGTGCTGAGCGATTACATCCGGAGCCGCACCACCGGCCTTCCAACCATCATGGCCGCCTACCCGGTATCGGCCGTCGATGGCGGTCAGGAATCCGTGGTGATCGCGGCGATCGATCTAAAATGGATGTCGCAACTGCTGAGCAACCGCAGCGAGCGCGCCGGCGTATCGGTCGTTCTTGTCGACGGCACAGGAACTATTCTGGCGTCGCCACCCGACAGCGCAAACCTGATCGGGCATCAGCTGAAGGACACGTCACTGCTCGAAGCCGTCACGCTTCGCGAGATCAATCTGGATCGCGAGTTCGGCTCGATCTCCTTCGAATCCGCCGACGGCGAGAAGAAGGCCGTCTCGTTCGCCCGCGTCAGCGGCACACGCGCACGCATGATCGTCAGCATCAACCAGTCAGTCATGCTGGGCGAGGTCAATCGCGACATCCGGACCGCCTACGTGCAGCTTGCGCTTGTCGGGCTTCTTGCGCTGCTCGGCGCATGGTTCGTGGGTGAACGCCTCATCATCCGTCCCGTTCGCATGATGACAGACATGGCCAACCGCTTTGGCCAAGGCGAATTTTCTGCGAGAGCGGCCAGTGCCGCATGGCCGCGCGAGTTCATTCCGCTCGCCAAGGCCTTCGATACGATGGCGTCGCAACTGTCCGAGCGCGAGCGGGAGATGGCCGCGGCCAATGACCGGCTGACCGTCATCGCGTCGCTCGATCTGGTGTCCGGCCTGGCAAACCGCCGCGCCTTCCAGAGCCGCCTCGAATTCGAATGGATGAAGGCGCTGCAAACCGACGCACGGCTTTCGGTCTTGATGATCGACGTCGATCATTTCAAGCTCTTCAATGACACCTATGGCCATCCGGAAGGCGACGCCTGTCTCAGCCGCGTCGGCGAGGTGCTGGCGACCATCGCGGATTCTTATGCCGGTTTCGCGGCCCGCTATGGCGGGGAAGAATTCTGCATGCTGCTGCCGAACAGCAACCCGGAATATGCCGCGCAGGTGGCCGAAGAGGTGCGCGCAAAGGTCGAAGGCCTGATGATTCCGCATATCACGGGGGCCTTTAAGACCGTCACGGTCAGCGTCGGCGTCGCGACGATCATGCCGGGCGACGCCCAGCCGCAGGACGATCTGATCGAGGCTGCGGATACGGCGTTATATGCGGCGAAGCGCCGGGGCCGGAACGCCGTGGTCGAACACGGTCTGATCCGGTCTTCCGACCAGCCGGTTTCGCTCGCCGGCTGAGCTCGAAATCCGGTCCGGCCGCCTGATATGCGCCTAAGGCGTTGACCCCTCGCGGTCTTTTGTGGCTAGTCTGCCGCAACTTTCTCCCCTTTGGCAGACGACCGATCTGATGAGCACCGAACGCTATAACGCCCGCGAATCCGAGCCGCGCTGGCAGAAGCTCTGGGACGAGCGGGCGATTTTCGCCACGCGCAACGACGACCCAAGGCCGAAATACTATGTGCTCGAGATGTTCCCCTATCCGTCGGGGCGCATCCACATGGGTCACGTCCGCAACTACACCATGGGCGATGTGGTCGCGCGCTACATGCGCGCCAAGGGCTACAACGTGCTGCATCCGATGGGCTGGGACGCCTTCGGCCTGCCGGCCGAGAACGCCGCCATCGAGCGCAAGGTCGCGCCCAAGGCGTGGACCTATGAAAACATCAAAGCGATGAAGAAGCAGCTCCAGACCATGGGGCTGTCGCTCGACTGGTCGCGCGAATTCGCGACATGCGATCCGAGCTACTACAAACATCAGCAGAAGATGTTTCTGGATTTCCTGAAGGCCGGGCTTGCCGAGCGCGAGAAGCGCAAGATCAACTGGGATCCGGTCGACATGACCGTGCTCGCCAATGAGCAGGTGATCGACGGCCGCGGCTGGCGCTCCGGCGCGCTGGTCGAACAGCGCGAGATGAACCAGTGGGTCTTCAAGATCACGAAGTATTCGCAGGAGCTGCTCGACGCGCTGGATACGCTCGACCGCTGGCCCGACAAGGTGCGCCTCATGCAGCGCAACTGGATCGGCCGGTCCGAAGGGTTGCTCGTTCGTTTCGCACTTGATCAGGCGACCGCCCCAAATGGCGAAAGCGAACTGCGGATTTTCACGACGCGTCCCGACACGCTGTTCGGCGCGAGGTTCATGGCGATTGCGCCGGATCATCCGCTGGCGCAAGCCGCGGCCTTGAAAGATCCAAAGCTTGCCGAGTTCATCGCCGAGACCAAGCGGCAAGGCACCGCGCAGGAAATCATCGACACCGCCGAGAAGCAGGGCTTCGACACGGGCATCAAGGCTTTGCATCCGTTCGATCCCGAATGGAAGCTGCCAGTCTATGTCGCCAACTTCGTGCTGATGGAATACGGCACCGGCGCGATTTTCGGATGTCCCGCGCACGACCAGCGCGACCTCGACTTCGTCAACAAATACGATCTCGGCAATACGCCGGTGGTTTGCCCCGAAGGTCAGGACCCCGCAAGTTTCGTCATCACGACCACCGCCTATGATGGCGACGGACGGATGATCAACTCCCGCTTCCTCGACGGCATGACGATTGAGCAGGCAAAGGAAGAAGTCGCGAAACGGCTCGAAAGCACCGTGCGCGGCAACATGCCTGTTGCCGAGCGGCAAGTGAACTTCCGCCTGCGGGACTGGGGTATTTCGCGTCAACGCTACTGGGGCTGCCCGATTCCCGTCATCCATTGCCCGAAGTGCGATGTGGTGCCGGTGCCGGACTCAGATTTGCCAGTTGTACTCCCGGAGGATGTAAGCTTCGACAAGCCGGGCAATGCGCTCGACCACCATCCGACATGGAAGCACGTCACCTGTCCGCAGTGCGGCGGCAAAGCCACGCGCGAAACCGACACGATGGACACGTTCGTCGACTCGTCGTGGTACTTCGCACGCTTTACCGATCCGTGGAACGAGAACGCGCCGACCACGCCTGCGGTCGTCAACCGCATGATGCCCGTCGATCAGTATATCGGTGGCGTCGAGCACGCGATCCTGCACCTGCTGTACTCGCGCTTTTTCACCCGCGCGATGAAGGCGACGGGACACGTCGGCATGGACGAACCCTTCGCCGGGATGTTCACGCAAGGCATGGTGGTTCACGAAACCTACAAAAAAGCTGACGGTACCTTTGCGTCCCCCGCCGAAATCGAGATCGGAGCGGGCGCTAACGGCCGCCGAGCGACTCTGCTTACGACAGGAGAAGACATCGTCATCGGCGCGATCGAGAAGATGTCGAAGTCGAAGCGCAACACCGTCGATCCCGACGACATCATCGGCACCTACGGTGCCGACACCGCGCGCTGGTTCATGATTTCCGATTCGCCTCCGGACCGCGACGTAATCTGGAGCGAAGAAGGTGTTCAGGGTGCAAGCCGGTTCGTGCAACGCGTATGGCGGCTCGTGAATACAGCTGCTTCGCATTTGCCGAAATCCGGCGCAGCGCTGAGCCTCGACGGCCCTGAAGGCGCGCTGGCGTTACGGCGCGTGTCCCACCGCACGCTTGCCGACGTCTCCACCGGCATCGAGCGGCTGCGCTTTAACACCGCGATCGCAAAACTCTATGCGTTCGTCGGCGCGCTGGCCGAGATCGTCGATAGTCCGGCCAAGCCGCTGGAGACCGATCCCTCCGTCGCAGCCGCGGCCCGGGAAGCCTTCGACATTCTGGTCCGGCTGATTTCGCCCATGATGCCGCATCTGGCCGAACAGTGCTGGCATGTGCTGGGGCATCAGGAGCTGGTTTCAGAGGCGAAGTGGCCCGAAATCGAGCCGAAATTGCTTGTCGATGACACAATTACGCTTCCCGTGCAGGTTAATGGCAAGAAGCGCGCGGATGTCACGGTCGCCCGAAATGCCCAAAATCCGGAAATTGAGGCTGCCGTTTTGACACTCGATGCAGTAAAATCAGCCTTGGACGGGAAATCTCCCCGAAAAGTCATCATCGTCCCGCAGAGGATCGTGAATGTCGTGGTTTGATACGCGCATCGCTGCCCGGCTTCTGGCCGTGGCCGCCATTGCGGCCCTGACGGCCGGATGCTTCCAGCCGATGTATGCCGAGCGTGGGCCGAACGGCGATTCGGCGCTGCGCGACAAGCTTCAGGGCGTCGAAGTTCCGCCGCTCAACCTGCCGAACGGCTCGCGCGAGGCGCGGCTTGGCGTGGAGATCCGCAATGCGCTGATGTTCAGCATGTACGGCAGCGCCGTTGGCGCTCCGCCGACCCACCGGCTATTGATGCGCATCAGCACGACGCGCATGTCGATCATTGTCGATCCGACCACGGCGCGGCCGGACATCGAAAATTACGGCATCGACGCCACGTATGAGCTGAAGGACAACGCCACCGACAAGACGGTGCTGACCGGCACAACGTTCTCGCGCGTCTCCTACGACATTCCGGGACAGGCGCAGCGTTTCGCTCGCTCGCGCGGATTGCGCGACGCCGAAGATCGCGCCGCCAAGGTGATCGCGGACAATATCAGCCAGCGCCTCGCGTCCTTCTTCATCGCCGGCACCTGATCGCACTCGGGATTCTAAACATTCGTGGTCGCGCTTCGCGGGAAAGAAATCGACGCGTTTCTGGCCCGGCCCGATCCGTCGCGGCCGATCATCCTGCTGTACGGTCCTGATGCCGGTCTGGTGCGCGAACGCGCCGACGCCTTGATGGCCTCCGCCGTCGACGATCCGAACGATCCCTTTTCACTGGTCAAGATGGACGGCGACGAACTCGCCGCTGAACCGTCACGTCTTGTCGACGAAGCGATGACAGTGCCGTTGTTCGGCGGCCGCCGCGCGATCCGGATTCGCGCGGGCTCCCGCAGTTTCGCCAGCGGCATCGACACCCTCGCCGAGATGCAGCCAAAAGATTGCCGCATCGTGATCGAGGCCGGAGAGCTGCGCCCAGACGCGCCGTTGCGAAAGGCGTGCGAGAAAGCAAAGTCCGCGGTCGCCATCGCATGCTACGCCGACACCGAGCGCGATCTCGCAAAACTGATCGACGACGAACTGCGCGCCTCGAATCTAAAGATCGCGCCCGACGCCCGCGCAGCGTTGACTTCGCTGCTCGGCGGCGACCGGCAAGCCTCGCGCAATGAAATCCGTAAGGTCGCGCTTTACGCGCACGGCAAGAGTGAAGTCACGCTCGACGATGTCGCAGCGATCGTGACCGACGCTTCGGGTCTTGCGCTCGATCCCATCGTGGACAGCGCGTTTGCCGGACGCGCTGCAGAGGTCGAGACTACGTTCGCCAAGGCGATGGCCGCCGGAATTTATCCCGGCATGATCATCATGTCGGCGCAACGCCAGGCGGCGGCGCTGCACAAGGCGCGGTTGTCGATCGAAGAAGGCCGCAGCGAACTCGAAGCGCTCGACAGCGGATTTCCGCGTCTGCATTTTTCACGCAAGACTTTGGTGGAGACTGCGCTGCGTAACACCAGCGTGGAGCGGATGGGGCGCATCATGGCGCAACTGGCTGACGCGGCATTCGACATGCGCAAGCAGTCATCGCTGGCTGAAGTTATCGCGCAGCGGGCGCTGCTTGCGATTGCGGTGAACGCACGGCGGCGGGGTTAGCCTACCGCCCCGCTTCCAGCCGCCGCAAAATCTCGTCGAGCTGATCGAGATCAGTGTACTTGATATGAACGACGCCGCCGGGATTGCGGTAATCCACACTCACCTTTAGACCAAGCACATCGCTGACACGCTTTTCAAGCGCGACCGTGTCGGGGTCTTTTACTTTGGCTGAGCCGCCACCGCGCGCCTTTTGAGCGCCGCGTTCCGGCACGCCTTCGTCATGCGCCAGCGCTTCGGCCTGGCGCACATTCAGACCTTCCTCGACGATGCGCTTCGCCGCGGCTGCAGCATCCGGCACGCCGATCAATGCACGCGCGTGACCGGCGGACAGCTTGCCTTCGGCGATGTAAGCCTGAACCTGCTCCGGCAATTTCGTCAGACGCATCATGTTGGCGACATGGCTGCGGCTCTTGCCGACGATCTTGGCGATGTCTTCCTGGCTGCGTTTGAATTCGGCGGCGAGCGCATGATAACCCTGCGCTTCTTCCATTGCATTCAAGTCGGAGCGCTGCACGTTCTCGATGATCGCGATCTCGAGCGCATCGCTATCGTTCACGTCGGCGGTAACGATCGGCACGTCATGTAGACCCGCGCGCTGCGACGCGCGCCAGCGCCGCTCACCCGCGATGATCTCAAAACGATCCTGCGCGCCCTTTACCGGCCGCACCACGATCGGCTGAATCACACCATGCTGCTTGATCGATGCCGACAGCTCGTCGAGTTCGGCATCGGAAAAAGTCCGGCGCGGATTGCGCGGGTTGGCTTTCAGAAATTCGATGGGGACGCGGCGCGGCGTGCGCGACGGACGATCGACATGAGCCGCCTCGCCGCCGACATCGCCAATCAGACTTGCAAGACCGCGACCCAGTCGCGAACGCTCCTCGGCCATTGCCGCTTCCCTCGCACTCAACTCGCGCACTCCCGATCCACAAACTCAATTCGCTGCGGCAGTTTTTCGTCATCCTGAGGTGCGAGCCCTCGCGAGCCTCGAAGGATGACTGTCCGCCTTCGATCTCTACCACCCTTCGAGGCCTTCGCTTCGCTACGGCACCTCAGGGTGACGACTTACTTTAGTGCGCGCGCAGTTCACGCTCGCGCTGAATCACTTCGGTCGCGAGTTTCAGATAGGCTTCGCTGCCGACGCACTTTAAATCGTAAACCAGTACGGGCTTGCCGTAAGACGGCGCTTCGGAAATGCGCACGTTGCGCGGGATCATGGTGTCGTAGACCTTCTTGCCCATGAACTGACGCACGTCGGCGACGACCTGGTTCGACAGGTTGTTGCGCGAGTCGAACATCGTCAGCACGATGCCGTGAATGGACAGCGTCGGGTTCAGCGTGGTGCGCACCTGCTCCACCGTCTGCAGCAATTGCGACAGACCTTCGAGCGCGAAGAACTCACACTGCAGCGGAACGAGAATCGCATGCGACGCCGCCATGGCGTTCACGGTGATCAAGTTGAGCGACGGCGGGCAATCGACCAGCACGTAGGTGTAGTCGGTGTCTGGCGCAACGTTGACGTTCAGTTCGGCAATGGCGTCGCGCAGACGAAACGCGCGGTCGCGTGTGGTGCCCAATTCAAGTTCGAGTCCGGAGAGATCCATGGTCGAGGCGGCGATGTGCAGGCGAGGCACCGCGGTCGGGATGATCGCCTCGCGCAGCTTGGCTTCGCCGATCAGCACGTCGTAGGTCGAACAGTTGCGGTTGCGCCGGTCGATGCCGAGCCCGGTCGAGGCGTTGCCCTGCGGATCGAGATCGACGATCAGCACCCGCTCGCCGATGGCGGCCAGAGCGGTGCCGAGATTGATCGCGGTCGTGGTCTTGCCGACCCCGCCCTTCTGATTCGCCAGCGCCAAGATGCGGGGGTGACCCCGCTCACCCGTCGCGGTGCCATTCTCGTCCTGAAAAATTCCGTCGATGCCAACCATGTGCCTGGCCGCCTTGTACTTGTTACTGCTGGACGATTATCGCCGCTCAATTGTCTTGAGCTCGACGATCCAGCCGTGTCCGCCGGTGCGGCTGGGATGTAAAACGGGCTCGATATTCCAATATTTAGTAGCTTCCGTCAATTCGGACTCTACATCTTGACCCTTTAGAAACAGTGCTTTCGCGCCCCGTTTCACCAGAGGCTCTGCATAGCCGAGCAGTATATGTAGTGGAGCAACCGCGCGCGCAGTGACGCAATCTATCGGCGCCTGCAAGCTATCCACATAATCCCCGATGTCGGCGAGGATAACTGAGCCGGCGGCGCCCGTGACCCGCAGCGCCTCACGCAGGAACGCCGCCTTCTTGGCGTTGCGTTCGACAAGCTGGACCGACGCGCCTTGATGATCCGCCATCGCGCAGGCCAGCACCACGCCGGGGAAGCCACCGCCGCTGCCGAAATCGAGCCAGTGTTTTGCCGATGGCGCGAGATCCAGAAGCTGCAGCGAATCGGCGATGTGCCGGGTCCAGAGCTGCGGGAGCGTGGAGGGCGCAATCAGATTGGTTTTGGCCTGCCATTCCACCAGCAGGTCGACATAGCGATCGAGCCGGACTTCTGTTTCACGTGAAACAGGAGTCAGCGCCAAAGCCGCCGCCTTGTCCAAAGCCGGGATGGAAACTGAGGCCGCCTTGGCCATGGATCAGGCCGATACGGTGGACGGTGGCCGACGGGATTCGCGGCGCAGATAGGCCGCGAGGATCGCCAGCGCCGCCGGGGTCATGGCCTCGATTCGGCCCGCCTGCCCGATGGTCCGGGGCCGTGCCTTCTCAAGCTTCTGTCGAGCTTCATTGGAAAGCCCCGGAACAGCGCTGTAATCGACCTCGGTCAGAACCAGGCCCTCATCGCGGCGGAAGGCCTGCACATCGGCGGCCTGGCGGGCGAGATAAACGTCGTATTTGGCCTCGATCTCCAGATGGACCGCGATCTTGGGATCTATCGCATTGAGCTGTGGCCAGATCGACGTGACGTTGGCCCATTCGACTTCTGGATAGGCCAGCATCTCGAACGCTGTGCGGCGCTGGCCATCGTGATTGAGTGCAATGCCGTGTTTTCCGGCTTCATTCGGCGTCACGGAGAGCGATTTCGCCAATGATTTCGCGGCTTTAAGGGCTTCCATCTTCCCGGCGTGGCGCCCGGCTCGCTCCGCTCCCACGCAGCCGAGTGCAATACCCCGATCGGTCAGGCGCTGATCGGCGTTATCGGCGCGAAGGGTCAGGCGGTACTCGGCTCGCGAAGTGAACATCCGGTAGGGTTCGGTGATGCCGCGCGAGGTCAGATCGTCGATCATCACGCCGAGATAGCCTTCAGCACGGTCGAACACGACCGGTTTGCCGCCGCCGGCCAGCAAGGCCGCATTCAGCCCCGCCACTAGCCCCTGCGCGCCGGCTTCTTCATAGCCGGTGGTGCCGTTGATCTGCCCGGCCAGGAAAAGCCCCGGCACCCGCTTGGTCTGCAGGGTCGGCTCGAGTTCGCGGGGATCGACATGGTCGTATTCGATGGCATAGCCCGGGCGAACCATTTTCACGTGTTCAAGCCCCGGAATCGTCGCCAAAATCGCCAGTTGGACCTCTTCCGGCAGCGAAGTGGAGATGCCGTTGGGGTAAACCGTGCTATCGCCGAGCCCTTCCGGCTCCAGAAAGATCTGATGCCCGTCCCGGTCGCCGAACCGAACGATCTTGTCCTCGATGGAGGGACAATAACGCGGGCCGGTGCTCTTGATCTGCCCGGAATACATCGGCGAGCGGTGGACATTGGCCCGGATGATGTCGTGGGTCGCGTTGGTGGTCCGGGTGATGCCGCATTCGATCTGCGGGGTCGAAATCCTGTCCGTCAGCACCGAAAATGGCTCGATCGGATCATCCCCGGGCTGCATTTCCACCGCGGACCAGTCGATGGTCGCTCCATCGAGGCGCGGCGGCGTTCCGGTCTTGAGCCGGCCCAGGGTAAAACCCGCGCGCTCAAAAGACTTGGAAAGACCCATCGCCGGGGCTTCTCCGACCCGCCCGGCTGGCCAATTCTTCTCACCGAGATGGATCAGGCCCCGGAGAAACGTCCCGGTGGTCACAACCACGGCGCCAACAGCGAATTCTCGGCCATCGCCGAGGCGAATCCCGCAGATCCGGCCTTCCGAGAGCAAAAGCTCGTCCGCTTCACCCTCGATCACGGTCAGATTGGGCGTTTCCCGGATCGCGGCCTGCATGGCAGCCGCATAAAGTTTCCGATCGATCTGGGCCCGCGGCCCGCGGACGGCCGGTCCCTTGCGGCGGTTCAAAACCCGGAACTGAATGCCCCCTTGGTCGGCAATTCGGCCCATTAGGCCGTCGAGGGCGTCGATTTCCCGGACCAGATGGCCCTTTCCGAGACCTCCGATAGCAGGATTGCAGGACATTGCGCCGATGGTCGCAAACTGATGGGTGACCAGGGCCGTTTTGGCGCCCGCGCGCGCAGAGGCAGCCGCAGCTTCGCAGCCGGCGTGGCCTCCCCCGATCACAATGACGTCGAATGTGGTCTGCATCGGCAGACTTCTATCGCTTTGGTGCAAAAGCTGAAAGATGGAAATCGCTCAGGAGTGTTTCACGTGAAACAAACAGGTCTGCGGAACTTGTTTCACGTGAAACGGGGCCACTGGCCCACCGGTCAGCCATTGGCCTACTTGGGCCTACTTGCCGATACAGAATTCGCGGAAGATCACGTCCAGAACGTCCTCAACATCTACCCGGCCCGTGAGTCGTCCCAACGAATGAATCGCGATTCGTAGCTCCTCGGCCAAAAGCTCATCGCCTTTCCCAGCCGCCTGCCCGGCCCGGCCCAAAGCCGCAACGGTCTCGCGCAGCAAGGTCCGGTGCCGGGTGCGGCTGACCAGCGCCATTTCGCCCGACCCGAAATAATCCTGGGCGTAGGACACCAGCGCCGCGATCAGCTCCTGAACACCATCGCCGCACGCGGCGGAAATATCGAACCGCGATGGCGACTTCCCCGCCTCACCTTTCGCTGTCACCAGATCGACCTTGTTGCGCACGACCCAGACCGGCGCGTGATCGTCGGCACTCGCGAGCGCCGGCGCGACCTCGTCATTTGCATCGACCAGCCACAACACCAGATCCGATGTCCGCGCACGATCGCGCGCGCGGCGCACGCCTTCCTGCTCGACCGGATCGTGCGTGTCGCGCACGCCGGCCGTGTCGATCAGCGTCACCGGATAACCATCGAGATCGAGATGCACTTCGATGACGTCACGCGTGGTGCCGGCATGTGGTGAGACGATCGCGGCCTCGCGACGTGCGAGACGATTCAGCAACGTGGATTTACCCGCGTTCGGCGGACCGGCAATCGCAACTGTCAGCCCTTCGCGCAGGCGTTCACTTTGTGCCGACGCCGCAAGGGTTTCTTCAATTTCAGATTTCAAGGTCGCGATCTTACGCAACGCCGGCGCAACCAATTCCGCCGACACATCGCCTTCGTCGGAAAAATCGATTCCAGCTTCCACCAATGCGGAAGCCTCGATGATCTGCTGCCGCCAGCTCTCGGCCTTCGCACCGAGCAATCCTTTCAGATGCCGCAGCGCCTGACGGCGCTGACGATCAGTGTCAGCGTGAATGAGATCATCGAGGCCTTCGGCTTCGGTGAGATCAAGCTTGCCGTTCTCGAAAGCGCGGCGCGTGAATTCGCCGGGCTCCGCGGGGCGCAAGCCGTCGATCGCGCCCAATGCTTCGAACATCGCAACGATGACAGCGCGGCCGCCATGAACATGAAATTCTGCGACGTCTTCGCCCGTGGCGCTGTGCGGCGCCGGGAACCAGAGCGTCACCGATTCGTCGAGCGCGCTGCCGTCGAGATCGCGCAACGTGGATACATGGGCGAGGCGGGGTGCAGGCAGTTTTCCACAGAGCCGCTCGGCCGCTGCCCCGGCTTGCGGGCCGGACACACGGATGATGGCAATCGCCGACGGCGCGCGGCCGGACGACAAGGCGAAGATGGTCTGATCGGGAGAGTGCATGGCCTATTTGTCGGACACGCGCCGGGCAGGCAATAAAAATTCCTGGAGACCGTGACGGTTGGCCTATGTTGCGTCGCAATATGCTGCAACATGAGCTGCAGCAATCTATTGTGCGCTGCACAATTTGTGCAGTTACCGGGCGGCTGCGATCATGTCTGCCAAGGATACACGCTGCTGCCCTTCCCGGTCGAAGTTCTCCGGCGCCAGCCATTTTTCGTAGGCCGTTTTCAATGCCGGCCATTCGCTGTCGAGAATCGAGAACCAGGCGGTGTCACGGTTGTGACCCTTGACCACCATGTGATTACGGAAAATGCCCTCGAAGCGAAATCCAAGCCGCAGCGCTGTCCGACGTGACGGCGCGTTGAACGAATTGCACTTCCACTCGTAGCGGCGATAGCCAAGATCCTCGAACACGTGCCGCATCAACAGAAACATCGCCTCGGTGGTGGCGGGCGTGCGCTTCAGCGCATCCGAATAATGGATGCTGCCGATCTCGACCACGCCGTTCGCTGGTGCCGGCCGCATGTAGGCGCATACGCCGGAGGCACGTCCTGTCCTGCGGTCGATGATAGCGCAGTAGATATAATCCGTGCTGTTCGCGGCTTCAGTGAGCCAGCTCAGAATTCCGGCGTCATCCGCGAAAGGACCGACGAACAGGTACGTCCATGATGCTTCGTCGGTCGTCCTGAATGCTGCGACAAGGTCGTCGCCGTGACGCGCGATATTCAGCGGCTCGATGCGACAGGTGCGGCCCTCGAGCGTGATGGGTTGCGGAGACGCGCGCCGCGTCCAGTCGGGCAGGGACGCGCCGAGCGGAAGACGAGAATCGGATGACAAGAAATAACCTCCCTCGCTGTCACGTCTTGTGCCGACGCGAGCTGCGCAATCATCCTGACGCGATATGTCAAAAATGCAAATGCCCGGCATCGACACGAAGACGCGCTTCGTATGATGGCCGGGCATAACAAACAAATGGACCGCTGGTATCGGTCAGATGTTCATATCAGGTATCCATCCCAGTGTGGTGGTTCGCAAGTCCGCAACATTTACTCAGCACATCCATTCTGCGGACTTGCGAACCAAAACCACACTAGAGTTGTGATTTGCTAGTGTCCTTTTGAATCCGAAGTTCGCTACGGAGCGCCCTGCAAAGTATGGCGAACTTCGGATTCAGGACACTAGGTGTTCATCGACTCGAAGAACTCCGCGTTGTTCTTGGTGTTGCGGAGCTTGTCGAGCAGGAAGTCGATCGCATCCATCGTACCCATCGGATTGAGAATACGGCGCAGCACATACATTTTCTTGAGAAGCTGCGGATCGGTGATGAGCTCTTCCTTGCGCGTGCCCGACCGCGAGATGTCGATTGCCGGGAAGGTGCGCTTGTCCGAAACCTTACGGTCGAGAATGAGCTCGGAGTTACCGGTGCCCTTGAACTCTTCGAAGATCACTTCGTCCATGCGGCTGCCGGTATCAACCAGCGCGGTCGCAATGATCGTGAGCGATCCGCCTTCTTCGATGTTACGCGCGGCACCGAAGAAACGCTTGGGACGCTGCAACGCATTGGCATCGACACCGCCGGTCAAAACCTTGCCGGAGCTTGGGACGACAGTGTTGTAGGCACGTCCGAGGCGCGTGATCGAATCGAGCAGGATCACCACGTCGCGGCCGTGTTCGACCAGACGCTTGGCTTTCTCGATCACCATTTCGGCAACCTGCACATGGCGCACCGCCGGCTCGTCGAAGGTCGAGGATACAACTTCGCCCTTCACTGAACGCTGCATGTCGGTGACTTCTTCCGGACGTTCGTCGATCAGAAGAACGATCAGATAGCATTCCGGATGATTGGCTGTGATTGAGTGTGCGATGTTCTGCATCAGCACGGTCTTGCCGGTGCGGGGAGGCGCAACGATCAGTGCGCGCTGACCCTTGCCGATGGGAGCGACGATGTCGATGACACGTGCTGACAGATCTTTGCGAGTCGGATCGTCAAGTTCGAGACGAAAGCGCTCGTCCGGAAATAGCGGTGTGAGGTTGTCGAAATTGACCTTGTGCTTGGACTTTTCAGGGTCCTCGAAGTTCAGCGTGTTGACCTTCAGCAGGGCGAAGTAGCGTTCACCTTCCTTGGGGCTACGGATATGGCCTTCGATGGTGTCGCCGGTGCGAAGTCCGAAACGTCGGATCTGCGACGGCGAGACGTAAATGTCGTCAGGGCCCGGCAAATAGTTAGCGTCCCATGAGCGCAAGAATCCGAAGCCGTCGGAGAGAACCTCGACGACGCCTTCACCGATGATGTCGGTTTCCTGGATCGCAAGCTGCTTGAGAATGGCGAACATCAACTCCTGCTTGCGCATGGTGCTGGCGTTTTCGACCCCAAGTTCTTCGGCGAACGAGACGAGCTCCGCCGGAGTTTTGGTTTTGAGGTCTTGTAATTTGATTTCCCGCATTGGGATTGTCCTGTGGAGTATGTGGAGAAAAGAGAGGGGAGGGGAGCGAGAGGTTCAGCCTGCTGACGACATACGGACTACAAAACGATTGAAGGTCCGCAGGTCTCAAGTAGGGAAGTCTTGAGCGAGGAAGGTGCCGGGAGGCTTCGAACCTGATGTGGCGGCCGGTCCAACGATGAGACCGGGACTCAACCACATCCGCCTGCGTTCGGTGGGATAACGCGAATATAGAAAATCACCCGGCTCCACGCAAGGACGCGATTTTCGCCAAAACGATCATTCTGCCGGGCTAGAAGGGTTTAACGATCACCAGAATGACGATTGCGATCATCAGAACTGTTGGTACCTCGTTGATAATACGATAGAATTTCTGATTTCTGGTATTTTTATCATTAGCGAAATCACGCACGCGGGCTGCCAGAAAGCCGTGAACACCCGACATGATCAGCACCAGCACGAACTTGACGTGAAACCAGCCCGAGACATACCAGCCGCCCTGCCAAACCAGCCACAAACCGGCCAGCCAGGTAACGATCATGGCCGGATCGATGATCGCCCTGAGCAGCCGGCGTTCCATCACCTTGAAGGTTTCGGACTGCTTTGAGCCGATCTCCGCTTCGCAATGGTAGACGAACAGCCGCGGCAGATAGAGCATGCCCGCCATCCAGGAGATGACCGCGATCACATGCAGCGCTTTGATCCATTCGTACATCGCGTATTTTCTTTTTTGCCAGACTTATCGCTATCGCAAGATCGCGTTCTGCAATTCAATCTCAGGAACTTTTCGTTGCCAAGCTTGTTGAGCAGCATCGATAGATGACGTGAGACAAGGTCTGTCCGCAAGCACGACTTTCTTAAAGAATCCTTTTTAGATTCTTAGGTTTGAGTCAGTGTAGCGGTGATTAGCGCCCGCGCATTTCTCTCCCATGTTTATCCAGCGCTCGTCCACATGGCTTCGACTTATACCCGCTGTCGAAGTGTGCGGGGACGCGAGGAAATATACAGATGGTTTCAAGCGGTTGGCTGATGCCGGCTTGCCATTATCCCAAGACAAATCCACACAACCCCGCTACGATCTATTCAGCGGCTGGATTTCATCCCGAAATCAGCCCTGTGAATCGATAAGCGGGTTATCCCGTGTGCGAACGTCCGTCGCGAGATTGAGGCCGAAATGCCCACAGCAACTCACATCAATTCACAGCAGCCGGGCTGACAAAAACGGGAATCAAAACCACAGAATGCCGACCTCCCGCAGCTATTTTCATCTTCACATGATCTCCGATTCGACCGGTGAGACGCTGATCACCGTCGCGCGGGCGGTGGCTGCGCAGTATTCCAATGTCTCCCCGGTCGAACATGTCTATCCGCTGGTGCGTAGCCAGAAGCAGCTTGACCGTGTGCTGGCAGAAATCGAGGAAGCGCCAGGTATCGTCCTGTTCACGCTGCTGGAGAAGGATCTGGTGGAGCGTCTCGAGGCGAAGTGCCAGGAAATTAACATTCCGAGCCTGTCGATCATCGGCCCGGTCATGCAGTTGTTTCAGGCCTATCTTGGCACCGAGACATCGCGGCGCGTTGGCGCGCAGCACACCCTCAACGCCGAATATTTCAAGCGCATCGACGCGCTGAACTATTCGATGATGCATGACGACGGCCAGCATGTCGAAGGACTGGAAGAAGCTGACGTTGTTCTCGTGGGTGTCTCGCGCACTTCAAAGACGCCGACGTCGATCTATCTTGCAAATCGTGGCGTGCGCACCGCCAATGTGCCGCTGGTGCCGGGAATTCCGATTCCACATCAACTCGAAACATTGAAGAATCCGCTGGTGGTCAGTCTTCATGCAACGCCGGAGCGATTGATTCAGGTCAGACAAAATCGTCTGCTTGGCATAGGCGCTCGGACCGGGGACGATTCCTATATCGATCGCCAGGCGGTGGCAGACGAAGTCGCATTCTCGCGTAAGCTCAGCGCGAAATACGATTGGCCGTTGCTTGATGTCACGCGCCGCTCGATCGAGGAAACAGCCGCGGCCATCATGAAGCTCTACGCGGATCGTCAGCGTCAAAAGGCGTCGCAAACGTGACTGTCTGGCGCGATCGGCAACCGTTGATCCTTGCATCGCAGAGCGCTGTGCGTCGAAGTCTGCTTGCGAATGCCGGAATTCTTGTCGAGACCATTCCCGCCGATATCGATGAGCGCGCTATCCAGCAACGCTCCGGCCTGACGGATCCCGGCGAAATTGCCGCGCTTCTCGCAGGGGAGAAAGCGAAGTTCGTCTCTTTGAAGCATCCTAGCCGGTATGTGATCGGCGCGGACCAGACGCTTGCTCTCGGAGAACGGCTTTTCAGCAAGCCTGCGAATCGCACTGCGGCAGCAGCACAAATCGCCACGCTAGCCGGAGAAACTCATGCGCTGCACAGCGCGGTCAGTGTGGCGAAGGACGGCGTTTCGCTGTTTTCCCAAGTCAGTGTCGCCAGTATGACCATGAGGCCTCTCACCGAAAGCGAGATTGCCGCCTATATCGATGAGGCTGGCGACGCCGTCACCGCAAGCGTCGGTGCGTATCAGCTTGAACGAACTGGCGTGCATCTGTTCGAGCGGATCGAAGGCAATCATTTTACGATTCTGGGATTGCCGTTGCTGCCGCTGCTTGGCTTCCTGCGCAGCCGCAATCTGCTGGCTGTATGATGAAAGAATTGCCGATGCTGCTTTTGGGTTTGACGGGTTCGATCGGGATGGGGAAATCGACCACCGCAAAGCTGTTCGAGGAAGCCGGGGTGCCGGTCTATGACGCGGATGCCACCGTACATAAGGTTTATGAAGGCGAGGCAGCGCCGGCAGTCGAGGCAGCGTTTCCCGGCAGCACCGTGGACGGCAAGGTCGATAGGCAGAAGCTGTCGGCGATGGTCGTCAACAATGCCGAGGCAATGAAGCGGCTTGAAACCATCGTGCATCCGATGCTGCGCAGTCATCAGCTCAAATTTCTCAGCGACGCCGAAAGGGCCGGCGCGCCGGTCGCTGTGCTCGATATTCCATTGCTGTATGAAACCGGCGGCGAGAAGCGTGTCGATGCGGTGGTGGTGGTGACCACGACGCCGGAAATCCAGCGGGAACGAATTCTGGCGCGGGAGAACATGACCCACGACAAGCTGGACGCAATTTTGGCGCGGCAGCTTCCTGATGCGGAAAAGCGCAAACGGGCGGATTTCGTGGTGGACACCTCCCACGGGCTGGACCCGGTGCGGCAGCGGATCGGTGAAATTCTTCGTGAAGTCGTTAAGATGCCGCAACGACGGACCTGATTCGTAAACCCGGTTAACCCATGCGCGAAATCGTTCTCGATACCGAAACCACAGGCCTTGATCCGCTGCGCGGCGATCGTCTGGTCGAGATCGGCTGCGTCGAGATGGTCAACCACATGCCGACCGGGCAGACGTTCCATATCTACCTCAATCCCGAGCGCGACATGCCGCAGGAGGCGTTCGCCGTCCACGGCCTGTCGGCAGAATTTCTGGCGGACAAGCCGTTGTTCGCAGCCGTGGCGGAAGACTTTCTGACCTTCATCGGCGAAGCGCCGCTGATCATTCACAATGCTTCGTTCGACATTGGCTTCATCAATGCCGAGCTTGATCGCGTCAAGCGCGCGGCGATCCCGCGCGATCGTCTGGTGGATACGTTGACGCTGGCGCGCCGCAAGCATCCCGGCGTGTCGAACCGGCTCGACGATCTGTGCTCGCGCTACGCCATCGACAATTCCCGCCGTACCAAGCACGGCGCGTTGCTCGACGCTGAACTGCTGGCGGAAGTCTATATCGATCTGATCGGCGCGCGGCAGTCGCAGCTGATCCTCGCTGCTGAAACGCCACGCTCATTCGGCGCTGGGCAAGCTGATGCGCCGCGGCGTCAGCGGGAGGCGCCACTCGCACCGCGCATCAGCGAAGCGGATGTCGCAGCGCATGCGGCTTTCGTCGCGACGCTGGGCGGCACGCCGATCTGGAACGAATTTTCAAAAGACTCGTAAGAGCGATCAGCTCGGTTTGATCTGCTCGGCCTGACGCGCCATGTTCTGGCGGTAGAGACCGACGAAATCCACCGGATCGAGCATCAGCGGCGGGAAGCCGCCATTGCGCACCGACGTTGCGATGATTTCCCGGGCGAACGGGAACAAGAGCCGCGGGCATTCGATCATGACCAGCGGATGCAGGTTTTCCTGCTGCACATTCACGATGCGGAACACGCCGGCATAGACCAGCTCGAAGCCGAACAGCAGCAGGCTGTCGCTCTCGGCCTTGCCCTCGATGGTCAGCGCCACTTCGAAATCGTTTTCAGCGACCGCGTTGGCAGTGACGTTGATCTGGATGTTGATCGACGGCTGCTTTTCCTGGGACGCGAGCGAATTCGGCGAGTTCGGATTCTCGAACGAAAAATCCTTGATGTACTGGGCCAGGACATTGAGCTGGGGCGGAGCCGCATTCTCGAGAGGAGCGCCATTGCCGTTGGTCATGAAAGTATCTCTCCGAGAATGTGGACGTGGGATCGCAAATCGAGCGCCCCGGTCGGGATCAGCCTGCCAAAAACGCGCCGGCGGCCGCTTAAGGTCCGCTCTTGAATTGGGCACGCGCCCTTGTCGGGGCGAGTGGCTATCATAGCCTTGCCTCATTCGACAAGGACGATGGCCTCATTCTGCTGCGTTTCGGTTGGCCAGTAACCTCCGGATCGGGTAGAATCGGCCTAAATGGCCGTCGTGAGCGCCCGAAACCCCGCCTTTTGGCACTTCAAAAGCGCGGAGGCTTGCGAGCCATATAGCGACATAAAGCGGTGTTGGCTGGATCGGGTTTCGTGCCTACATGTGAGCGGCAAGTTTCCGGGTGACCCTTCTCGAGAAGGGTCTTTCGGGTGGCATGCAGCACCGATCAGAAAGTGAATGCGACGTGGATATTTATACGATCATTTTTCTGGCGCTCGCCGTCTTCATTTTCCTGCGATTGCGGAACGTGCTGGGACAACGCACCGGTGACGAGCGGCCGCCATTCGATGTGCCGGCGCGGGGCAATTTGCGCGGCGCTGCGGATAACAATGTTGTTCCCTTGCCGGGAAAGGTCATCGATCAATCGCCGCTGGCGCCATCTGCGGAGCCGGCGATTGTGCCGGACCGCTGGAAGGGCATTGCGGAAACCGGTTCCGCGCTCGCGCGCGGTCTGGACCAGATCGCGGTCACCGATCCGTCGTTCGATGCGCAGCATTTCATCAGCGGCGCGAAGAGCGCTTATGAGATGATCGTGCTGGCTTTCGCCAATGGCGATCGCCGCGCACTGAAGGATCTGTTGTCGTCGGAGGTCTACGAAGGATTCGAGACAGCGATCAGGGAACGCGAACAGCGCGGTGAAAAGGTCGAGACCCGCTTTGCGTCGATCGACAAGGCCGACATCGTCAGTGCCGAAACGCGGGATCGTGCCGCGCAGATCACCGTTCGATTCGTGTCTCAGATGATCTCGGTCACGCGTGACAAGGCTGGCGCGGTCGTGGATGGCAACCCGGAAAAGCTCACCGATGTCACAGATGTCTGGACGTTCGCCCGTGACATCACTTCGCGCGATCCGAACTGGAAGCTGGTTGGGACGGAAAGCGGACAGTAAGAACGACACGCGCGGCGCACGGACGCCGCGCCTCGGCGCGTGGCTCGGCGCCGGAGCAGCCGGACTGCTCGCAACCGCCGCCCTTGCCATCGCCGACGCCAAGGCCAGGCCCGCCGGTCATCATGGCGCTCAGCATCATCATGAAGTTCAGAAGCGCGGACCGGTTGTCTGGCCGTTGCAATTTCCCGAAGGCCAATACGCGCCGCTGACCTGGAGCGCCGTCACGGGCTGGGCCGACGACGATCCGTTGCCGGCGTTCAAGACATTTCGTGCAAGCTGCAAGCCGATTGCCGCGCAGAAGGGCCCGCTGGCGGACAGCAAGGCGCTCGGCATCTCGCTGCGCGAACCGTGTATCGCCGCACGGGCCGAGGACATTTCCGACAGCGCCAGGGCGCGCGAATTCTTCGAGCAGAATTTCATCCCCTTGCAGATTTCGCGCGTTGGCGAGGACGCGGGCTTTGTCACCGGATACTACGAGCCCATTGTCGATGGCTCGCGGGTGCAGACCGACGTCTACAATGTGCCGGTCTACCGGCGGCCATCGAACTTGTTCGTGCGCGGATATTCGCAGGCCAATGCCAGCATGCCCAACAAGGGGCAGGTGTTTCGCAAGATCGGCCGCCGCAAGCTGGTGCCGTATTATGACCGCGCCGAGATCGAAGATGGCGCGATCGCGGGGCGGGGACTCGAAGTGGTCTGGCTGAAAAGCCAGACCGATCTGCTGTTCATCCAGATTCAGGGTTCGGCGCGGATTCATCTCGAAGACGGATCGATGGTGCGCATCAATTACGAGGCGCATAACGGTTATCCCTATACGCCCGTCGGCCGCGTGCTGATCGAACGCAACATCATTCCCAAAGATCAGATGTCGATGCAGAAGATCCGGGAGTACATGGAGCAAAGTCCGGACGCCGCAAAGGAATTGCGCCGTCAGAATCGCTCCTACGTTTTCTTCCGCGAGGTTTCGCTGTCGGCGACCGATGAGGCCGTTGGCGCGCAAGGGGTGCCGCTCACGGCGGGCCGTTCCATCGCGGTCGACAAGTCGCTGCATGTCTACGGCACGCCGTTCTTCATCGAAGGCAATCTGCCGATTGAAACGGATGTGTCCAACACGCCGTTCCGCCGCTTGATGATCGCGCAGGACACGGGTTCCGCCATCATCGGTCCCGCGCGTGCGGATATTTACTTAGGCGCAGGAGCCGATGCGGGCCGCGTCGCCGGCCGCCTGAAGAACCCCGCGCGCTTCGTGATGCTGCTGCCGAAAAGCCTCGACCCTGTGGAGAGTGGCAAGACCATGCCGCTGCCGGCGGATCGGCCGTCGGCCACCATCGCAAAGCTATTTCCGCAGAAAGATGTGCCAAAAGAAGTTGCTAAAGATGCAGTAAAGGACACGGCTAAGGACGCATCGAAAGATCAATCCGGTTCCGCGCAAAAACCTGCCGCACCGTCCGACAAGACAGCTCCGGCTGCCGCTACACCCCCTCAAGCCCCGGTCGTGCAGGCCGTGCCGTTGCCGGAAGCGCGGCCAAAATCCGCCCCGGATGCAACGCCGACAGCGGCGGTGAAGTCTGAGTCGCCGCGCCGTTCGCGGCATCACCGCCGCTTGCGTCATCGCCGATGAAGCGGCCGCCGGTTCTGGATCCGCCCCATGTGACGCGCCGCAAGCGCGCGCTCAGCCGAGAAGAGCTTGAGCTGTGGGAGAATGTAGCCAAGCAGGCGAAGCCGCTGCGCAAGAAACCGCGTCAGGTAAAGGCTTCTGAAGAGATGGTGGAGGAGGTGCCGGTCGCATCGAAGCCGGCGCCACCGCTCAAATCTCCCGTCATCACCCGGAAAATTCCGGCCACACTGCCTGCGCCGCCGCCGCTTGCGCCCTTGGGACGTCGTGAGCGCTCGCAGTTGTCACGCGGCCGGAAAGACATCGATGCACGGCTCGATCTCCACGGGATGACCCAGACCAAGGCGCATCGCGTGCTGCTGAACTTTCTGCATCACGCGCATGAGAACGGCATGACGTTCGTTCTCGTCATCACCGGCAAGGGACGTACAGTGGGGCCGGAGTCCGAACGCGGTGTGCTGCGGCGGCAGGTGCCGCACTGGCTCGGCCTGCCGGAATTCCGCAGCTTCGTCGTCGGCTTCGAGGAAGCGCATATCGGCCACGGCGGCGAAGGCGCGCTTTATGTGCGCGTGAGACGGGCGCGATAGCTTAGAGAATAAACCGGCTCAAATCCGTATTCTTCGCCAGGTCGCCGATATGCTTCTGCACATAAGCGGCATCGATGGTGATGGTCTGGCCGTTCATGTCGGGTGCATGGAATGATGCGTCGTCGAGGACCCGTTCCATCACGGTCTGCAAGCGACGCGCGCCGATGTTTTCGACCGTCGAATTCACTGCCACCGCGATATCGGCCAGCGCGTCGATCGCGTCGTCGGTGATGTTCAGTGTCACGCCTTCGGTCTGCATCAGCGCGATATACTGCTTGAGGAGCGAGGCCTCGGGTTCGGTCAAAATCCTGCGCATATCGTCGCGCGTCAGCGCCTGCAGCTCGACGCGGATTGGCAGGCGGCCCTGCAATTCCGGCAGCAGGTCCGAGGGCTTGGCGATGTGGAACGCGCCGGATGCGATGAACAGGATGTGATCGGTTTTCACGGCGCCGTGCTTGGTGGACACGGTGGTGCCTTCGATCAGCGGAAGCAGATCGCGTTGCACGCCTTCGCGCGACACATCGCCCGTCCGCGCGCCGTCGCGCACGCAGATCTTGTCGATCTCGTCCAGAAAGACGATGCCGTTGTTCTCCACGGCCTGGATCGCTTCCTGCGTCAGTTGTTCGTTGTCGAGGAGCTTGTCGCTCTCCTCATTGACGAGGATTTCGTGCGAATCCGCCACGCTGAGTCGCCGCGTTTTGGTGCGGCCGCTCATCTTGCCGAAAATATCGCCGATAGAAATCGCGCCGACCTGTGCGCCTGGCATGCCCGGGATCTCGAACATCGGTGAGCCGCCGGACGACTGTGTTTCGATTTCGATTTCCTTATCGTTCAACTCGCCCGCGCGCAGCTTCTTGCGAAACGAGTCGCGCGTCGCAGCACTTGAATTCGGGCCGACCAGCGCGTCGAGCACGCGCTCTTCCGCGGCGAGTTGGGCCTTGGCCTGCACGTCTTTGCGCTTGCGTTCGCGGGTTTGAAGGATCCCGACCTCCACCAGATCCCGGACGATCTGCTCGACGTCGCGGCCGACATAGCCGATTTCGGTAAATTTCGTGGCTTCCACCTTGATGAAAGGCGCGCCGGCAAGCCGCGCCAGCCGCCGCGCGATCTCGGTCTTGCCGACGCCAGTGGGACCGATCATCAAAATGTTTTTCGGCAGCACTTCTTCACGCAGCGAGCCGGTCAGCTGCTGACGCCGCCAGCGGTTGCGTAGCGCGATGGAGACCGCGCGCTTGGCGTCGTTCTGACCGACGATGAAGCGGTCGAGTTCGGAAACGATTTCGCGGGGAGAAAAATCTGTCATGGGACTTTCGCTATTTCCCTCATCCGAGGGGTAGTGCGGCCTCAGCCGCTCGTCAGTGTTTCAATCGTCACGTTGCGATTGGTGTAGACGCAGATGTCAGCCGCGATGTCGAGCGAGCGGCGCACGATGGTCTCGGCATCCTTGTCCGAATCCGCGAGCGCCCGTGCGGCAGCCAGCGCATAATTTCCGCCCGAGCCGATCGCCATCACGCCGTGCTCGGGTTCCAGCACGTCGCCGGTTCCGGTCAGCACCAGCGACACCTCCTTGTCGGCCACGATCATCATGGCTTCGAGGCGGCGCAGGTAGCGATCCGTGCGCCAGTCCTTGGCGAGCTCGACGGCGGCGCGGGTCAATTGACCTGGATACTGCTCAAGCTTGGCTTCCAGCCGCTCGAACAGCGTGAAGGCGTCGGCGGTTGCGCCGGCGAAACCGCCGATGACGTCGCCCTTGCCGAGTTTGCGAACCTTCTTGGCGTTGGATTTGATGACCGTCTGGCCGATGGAGACCTGTCCGTCGCCGCCGATGACCACCTTGCCGCCCTTGCGGACCGTGAGAATGGTAGTCCCGTGCCAGATTTCAGGCTGTGATGCTTGCATAAAGACCTCGTTGACCAGCCTGATCTAGGCACTGACGCCGCCGGATGCAATCGGCCCGCTGGCGCCTCGAATTCCGGTCACCATATCTGAAAACTCAGCCGAAATTCGGCCCATCCCGCAGTAGCGAAGGCGTCACACGCCTGTTAAAAGGGCGCTCTTTTCCAGAGTTGAAGCGTTCGGAGAGCACTTTTCATGCGCACGGCCACGATCAAGCGCAAGACCAAGGAAACCGACATCCAGGTGTCGGTCAATCTGGACGGCACCGGCGTGTCCGATGTCGCGACCGGCATCGGATTCTTCGATCATATGCTGGATCTCTTGGCGCGGCATTCGCGCATCGACATCACCGTGAAGGCCGTAGGCGATCTTCATGTCGATTATCACCACACCACGGAGGATGTCGGCATCGCGCTCGGTCAGGCTGTGAAGCAGGCGCTCGGCGACATGAAGGGCATCACCCGTTATGCGGGCGTGCACATGCCGATGGACGAGACGCTGTCGCGCATCGTGATCGATATCTCGGGTCGTCCCGTGCTGGTGTTCAAGGTCGAGTTTCCGCGTCACAAGATCGGTGAATTCGACACCGAGCTGGTGCGCGAGTGGTTTCATGCCTTTTCGATGAATGCGGGCATGACGCTGCATGTCGAGACGCTGTATGGCGAGAACAGCCATCACATCGCCGAATCCTGCTTCAAGGGACTGGCGCGCGCGTTGCGTGCCGCGGTCGCGATCGATCCGCGCGCGGCGGGCGAGGTACCGTCCACCAAGGGCCAGCTCGGCGGCTGATTTCAGGCGCAGCGCATGCCGGTCATGCGCTGTTGTCCGCTTCTCAACCAGAGGCCGCAATGCGATCTGGTTTGAAAGAAGTTCCGGAGAACGACCATGGCGGTTTACACGGTTCACGCGCCGGCCAGTTACTACGGCACCGATGTCCGCACCGTGCCGGACAAGCTGGTGTTCGTGCGCGACGGATTTTATTTCTGGGCGTTCGTCGCGGCGATCATCTGGCTGATCTGGCATCGGCTGTGGCTGGCGCTGGTCGGCTATATCGCGCTGATGATCGTGGCTGAAATCGCGATGTCGGCTGCTGGCGTCGGATCGGGCGCGCGCTTTTTGGTAATGGCGGTGATCGCGCTGCTGGTCGGACTCGAAGCCGGATCGCTGCGCCGCTGGAAGCTGTCGCGCCGCAAGTGGCGTCAGCTCGATATTGTCGTAGCGGACTCGGAAGAAGCCGCGGAGCGCCGGTTCTTCGAACGCTGGAACGCAAAGACCGCGCAGAACAACGAACGCGGCACCACGGCCTCGCCGCCACCGCTGCCGCGCGCCTCCATCTCACAGCCGCAAGGCATCATTGGCCTGTTTCCTGAACCCGGAGCACCGCGTTGAGCGTTGCCATCATCGATTACGGTTCCGGCAATCTGCACTCGGCGGCGAAGGCTTTCGAACGCGCCGCGCGCGCCATGGAGCAGCCGCAGAAGATTGTCGTGACCCGCGATCCCGAAGTAGTGTTTCGCGCCGACCGAATTGTGTTGCCCGGTGTCGGCGCCTTCGCAGATTGCCGCAAGGGTCTGGATTCGCTGGACGGCATGGTCGATGCGATGACGGAAGCGGTGCGCGACAAGGCGCGGCCGTTCTTCGGCATTTGCGTCGGCATGCAGCTGATGGCGACGCAGGGCAAGGAATACGTCACGACGCCCGGTCTCGACTGGATCGCGGGCGATGTCGTGAAGATCTCGCCGCGCGAAGAAAATCTGAAAATTCCGCACATGGGCTGGAACACGCTCGATCTGGTGCGCGAGCATCCGGTGCTTGAGCGACTTCCCCTTGGAGACAAAGGCCGTCACGCCTATTTCGTGCACTCCTATCACCTGAATGCGGTCAATGAGGCCGATGTCGTCGCGCGCGCCGACTACGGCGGGCCGGTGACGGCGATTGTCGCGAAAGACACTGCCATTGGCACGCAGTTTCACCCGGAGAAGAGCCAGCGTTTTGGGCTGGCCTTGATCTCCAATTTTTTGAAGTGGAAGCCGTGATCCTTTTTCCCGCCATCGATTTGAAAAACGGCCAGTGTGTGCGCCTTGAACAGGGCGACATGGCGCGCGCGACCGTGTTCAATCTCGATCCCGCCGCGCAGGCGAAGACGTTCGAGACGCAGGGCTTCGAATACCTCCATGTGGTCGATCTCGACGGTGCATTCGCCGGCAAGCCGATGAATGCGCAGGCGGTCGAAGCGATGCTGAAGGTCGTCAAGATGCCGGTGCAGCTCGGCGGCGGCATCCGCGATCTCGCCACCATCGAAGCCTGGCTTAGCAAGGGCATCCGCCGCGTCATCATCGGCACGGCGGCGGTGCGCGATCCGGCGCTGGTGAAGGAAGCCGCGAAAAAATTCCCGGGTCAGGTTGCGGTCGGTCTCGACGCACGTGACGGCAAGGTCGCGGTGGAGGGCTGGGCGGAAACTTCGACGGTCACCGCGCTCGATATCGCCAAGCGTTTTGAGGACGCCGGTGTCGCTGCGATCATCTTCACCGATATCGCGCGCGATGGCTTGCTGAAAGGCCTCAATCTTGACGCGACCATTGCACTGGCGGAGGCGATCTCGATTCCGGTGATTGCGTCCGGCGGCTTTGCCTCCATCGACGACGTCAAGGCGCTGCTTGAGCCGCGTGCGAAGAAGCTCGAAGGCGCCATTTCCGGACGAGCGCTTTACGACGGCCGTATCGATCCGGCGGAGGCGTTGGCGCTGATCCGTCGCGCGCGCGCGGCGGCATAGGGACAGCAACGATGTTCAAGGTTCGCGTCATTCCCTGTCTCGACGTCAAGGACGGCCGTGTCGTCAAGGGCGTCAATTTCGTGGATTTGCGCGATGCGGGCGATCCGGTCGAGGCCGCGATTGCTTATGACGCCGCAGGCGCCGACGAGCTTTGTTTCCTCGATATCACCGCGACCCACGAGAACCGCGGCACCATTCTCGACGTGGTACGGCGGACGGCGGAAGCTTGCTTCATGCCGCTCACGGTGGGCGGCGGCGTGCGCACCGTGGATGACATCCGTACGCTGCTGAACTACGGCGCGGACAAAGTCTCGATCAATTCGGCGGCGGTGAGCCGGCGCGAATTCGTCAAGGAAGCCGCGGAAAAGTTCGGCGACCAGTGCATCGTGGTCGCGATCGACGCCAAGCGTGTTCCGCGCGCGGGCAATTCGGATCGTTGGGAAATCTTCACCCACGGCGGGCGCAAGTCCACCGGGATTGATGCCGTCGAATATGCGCAGGAGGTGGTCTCGCTGGGGGCGGGGGAGATCCTTTTGACCTCGATGGACCGCGACGGCACACGCCAGGGTTTCGATATTCCGCTCACCCGCGCCATTGCCGACAGCGTGAAGGTTCCCGTCATCGCCTCGGGCGGCGTCGGCAATCTCGACCATCTGGTTGCGGGGATTCGCGAGGGCCACGCCACGGCTGTGCTGGCCGCGTCGATCTTCCATTTCGGCGAATTCACCATCCGTCAGGCCAAGGACCATATGGTTCGTGCAGGATTGCCGATGCGGCTGGATACCTAATTCCAAATACCTGAATCTGCTCAACACTTTGCGCTCCCCGGCCGGGGCCGGACCTGATAGAAGCCGAATATGACCCGTTTCACGATCCACGACCTGGCTGCCACCATCGACGCCCGCGCTGCGTCGGGCGGCGACGCGTCCTATACCCGCAAGCTGCTGGACAAGGGTCCGGATCATTGCGCCAAGAAACTGGGCGAGGAGGCGGTCGAAACCGTCATCGCCGCCGTCGAGAACGATCGCGGTCACCTGATCGCGGAGAGCGCCGATTTGATCTTCCATCTTCTGGTGCTGCTGAAGTCGCGCGGCATCAGCCTGGCGGAAGTCGAGGACGCGCTGGCGCAACGAACGCAAATGTCCGGGCTCGAAGAGAAAGCTGCGCGCAAGCGCGAATAATTTGACTCCGGCAAGCGCGGGGACGCGCGCAGCCCGGACAGGAGGGAATGGCTCATGGATGTGAGAGCCGATCATCAGGTTCAGTACAATCCTTATCGCGTTTTCTCGCGCGCGGACTGGGCTGCGTTGCGCGAAGATACGCCGATGACGCTGACCGCCGAGGAAATCGCGCGGATGCATTCGATGCATGATCGTCTCGACATCAAGGAGGTCGAGGAAATCTACCTGCCGCTGTCGCGGCTGCTGTCGTTCTATGTCGCCGCGGCACAGCGGCTGTTTGTGGCGCAGCGGCATTTCCTCGGCATCGAAGACCGTAAGATGCCTTACATCATTGGCGTCGCGGGATCGGTGGCGGTCGGAAAATCCACCACCGCGCGCGTGCTGCAGGCGCTGCTGGCGCGCTGGTCGCCGCGGCCCAAGGTGGATCTCGTCACCACGGACGGTTTTCTGTTTCCGAACGAGGTTCTGGAACGCGAAGGCCTGATGCAGAAAAAGGGCTTTCCTGAAAGCTACGATCTTCCGGCGCTGCTTGGCTTCCTGTCCGACATCAAGGCCGGACGGCGGCCGGTTCAGGCCCCGGTCTATTCGCATCTGACCTACGACATCATTCCAAACGAGGCGGTCGAGATCGACCGGCCCGACATTCTGATCGTCGAGGGCGTGAATGTGTTGCAGACCGGCCGCTTGCCGCGCGACGGCAAGGCCGTGCCCTATGTGTCGGACTTCTTCGACTTCTCGGTCTACATCGACGCGGAGGAGCCGATCCTGCGCGAGTGGTATGTCGAGCGTTTTCTCACCCTGCGCGACACGGCGTTCCGCGATCCGCGGTCTTACTTCAATCGCTATGCGAAATTCTCCGACGAGGAAGCGACCGAAAAGGCGCTGTCACTCTGGACCGGCATCAATCTCGTCAACCTGCAGGAAAACATCCTGCCGACGCGGCCACGCGCAACGCTGATCCTGAAGAAGGGCGCCGACCACATCATCGAGACGGTGTCGCTGCGGCGGCTGTAAATTATGCCGCGTGGCGCGTCGCATCCGCGCCGAAATGGTCGAGATAACGCCCGGAGATCGCCGAGACCGGCATCACGATCAGAACGTCGGTGGTGCCGAACTGATGATCGACCACCGCGCCGTCGCCGACGAATGCGCCGACCCGCAGATAGCCCTTGATGAGCGGTGGCAGCATGCGCAACGCCGCCTTGGTGTCGATGTCGTCCTTCGCCATCCGGTTCATCTCCACCCGGCGCGAGGGATGCGCGCTGGCGCGCCAGCCCTCGGGTGCTGATGCGAAGTGGTGCAGGAACGACAGCGGCAGCGCGAGACGGTCGGGATCGGTGCCCTCGAAGCTTGCGCATCCGATCATCACATCGAGATTGTGCCGGCGCACGTAGCTCCACACACCGTGCCACAGCAATTCGACGGTTCGCTTGGTGCGATAAGGCGGCAGCACGCAGGACCGACCGAGCTCAAGAAACTTCAAGCCCGACTGCCGTTCCATCATGCCGGAAATATCGAACTCATCGCCGGTGTAGAAGCCGCCGTGCTTTTCGGCGACGTCCTGACGCAGCAGACGATAAGTGCCGACCACCGGCTGCTTGCCACTCATGGTTGGCTTGGCGGCGTGATCGATGACCAGCAGATGATCGCAGATCTTGTCGAACGCATCCTTGTCGCGCTGCGCGAGCATTGTCGCGGCGTCGGCAATGGCGGAGCCGTCCTTGTAAAACACCTTGTAGCGCAGCTTCTGCGCGCGCTTCACGTCGCCCTTGGTTCGCGCAAGACGAACCTCAAGCGAACCGATACGGCCGAGCGTCGGGGAGACCGGCTGCAACCCTTGCAGCATGTTCGGAATGGCTTCGCCGCGCAGGCCCGGCATCAGCCACGTTGCAGCGGCAGAGGCCGCGGACTTTGCGTTCTGGGGCCGCAGCATCTGGACCAGCGCATTTTGGCGAAGCGCTTCAAGCGGGCTGCGAACGCCTTTGCGTTCAAGCGACGGGCGCTTCAGCGACTTGAGAATCACATCCGGCTTCGTGCCAGCCGGTTCGTTGCCGTCCATGGCTTCCTCACGGCCGCGCGCATTGATTCGTCAGGCGCGACCCTGAGGCATCAATAATCATGGTCGTGATACGGATTTATGACATCCACAGCGGGCGCGGCGAGGCCACTGTTAGGCGGCGACCGTTCGAGATGCGGGGATCGCCGCCAGCGCTTCAGTCAGCTTGTCGCGATCCAGCGGCTTGACGAGGAAGCCGTCCATTCCAGCCTCGAAACAGGCATAGCGGTCATCCACCAGCGTGTTCGCCGTCAGCGCGAGAATGGTGGTACGGCGTGAACCGCGGTCTGTCTCGTGTGAGCGAATCCGCTTGGCCGCAGTGATGCCGTCGAGTTTCGGCATCTGGATATCCATCAGCACCACATCGTAAGGCGTGCCGGCGCTATCCGCCGCGAGCCACGATTCGAGCGCCTGTTCGCCGTCTGTGGTGACGACGGGACGGTGACCCATGCGCACCAGCAATGACCGGATCAGCAGCGCGTTGATCTCGTTGTCTTCCGCAACCAGAATCGAAAGCGTGCGCGAAGGCGCAATATGCGGCGCGGAAATTTCCGGCGCTTCAATCATGGCTTCGGTGCCATCAGGCAGTTCCGGCACAAGCGCCGCGCCCGAAACGGTCATGCGCTCGGCCAGCGAGGCTGCGCGCAACGGCTTCACAAGATAGCCCGTGAACAGCGCCATCATCGATGGCGTGACATCACGCCGCGTCGCCGGCGTGAACATCATGATGCGTTGAGTGGCATGGCGCAGTGCCGCTTCGCCGAGATCCCGAGCTTGTGTTGCGCCAATCACGTAATCGACGAGGATGGCGTGCCATGCCCGCTCGGGCAGAAGAGCCAGCGCGATGGAGGCGTCCGCCACCGTGCAGGTCTGCGCTCCCCAGCGCTCCAGACGCCGCGCGATCAGCGAAGCCTCGATGGTCTGAGGCCCGACCAGCATGACGGATTTGTCGGCGAGATCAGGTGCGGTGAATGCTGAAGCGGTGCTATCGCTGCGATCGACCGCAGCCAACGGAATCGAAAACTCGAATGTCGCGCCGTCGCCTTCGGCGCTCTCCAGCGTGATCCGCCCGCCCATGCGCCGGACGATGCGGTCGCTGATGCTGAGACCGAGGCCAGTGCCGCCATAGTTGCGTGCGGTGCCGTCGGACGCCTGCTCGAACTCGCGGAAGATTCGCTGCTGCGCTTCCGGCGCAATGCCAATGCCGGTATCGCGCACGAGGAAGCTGATTTCGCCGGGCCAAATTCCCGGCTCGACGATCAGGGCGACACCTCCGGATGGCGTGAACTTGATGGCGTTGCCCGCCAGATTAAGCAGCACCTGCCGCAGGCGCGCCGCATCGCCGATTACTTCCGGCGGCAGACGCTCATCGACATAGGACGCAATCTCAAGCTTGCGCGCCTGCGCGCGCGGCGCGAGCAATTCGGTAATCTCCTCGATCATGGCGGCCAGCGCGAAGGGACGCTGTTCGAGATCGATCTTGCCGGCTTCGATCTTGGAGAAATCAAGCAGTTCGTCGATCAGAGCTATCAGGGCATCGCCGGATGTTTTCACGGCTTTCGCGTAGGTGGCCTGTTCCGCAGTCAGCGTGGTGTCGAGCAGCAGATTGCTCATGCCAATGATGCCGTTCAGTGGCGTGCGGATCTCGTGCGACGCCATGGCAAGGAATTTCGATTTCGCACGGTTTGCAGTGTTGGCGAGATCGCGCGCTTCGGCCAGAGCGCGTTCGGTCTCGACACGATCGGTCACATCGCGTCCGACGCATTGCAGGTCGGCGGGCTGGTGGGCATCGCTACGGATCAGGCCTTCGCGCCAGGCGATCCATCGCGGACCCAGCGGGCTATCGATCTTCTGGTCGTGAACGCGCGCTCCGTTCGGCTCAAGAGCCGCTGCGCCCTGGACCAGTATCGGCAGTGTGAAGCGTGTGCCGATCAGGGCGTTCCGCGATTTGTGAGCCAGCGTACAGTAAGCGTCGTTGGCCGAGGTGATGATGCCGTCACTGTCGCGCAGGACAATCAGGTCGCTCTGCGATTCGAACAGGCTGCGCGCGTGTTCCTCGGCGCCTTTCAGCTCCCAGTTGCGGTCCACAAGCGACTCGTTGTGCATCTCGATCTTGCGCATCTTCTTCTTCAGCCAGCGCATGCGCATGCTGAGCGTTGCAAGCGCAAGACAAGCCAGCGCGAACAGGAAGCTCGCGCCGATGGCAAAAGCCTGAGGATCGTAGCCGGATGCTTCGCTTCGGCTCCCTGAAATAAAGCCGTAGGCTCCGCCGAAAGTGGCAGAGAAGATCATCACCGAGCGGATGATGAAGCTCGTCCGGGGATGTCGGCGCGAAAGGCGGCGAAGGCGTGATCTGATGCGTAAAGCCCGCAGCATGAAATATCCGCTCCGCCGTTAGATCGCGCGTCTGGAAGGTCTGCGCAACAATGTGTTGGGGATGTTTCGAAGTGTTTGAAGCGCCGGCGGATCGTTTGCGGTGATGCAAACGTGACTAACGAGACGTTAATGCAGGCTCACGTCGCGCGGTCGGCCAGCCGGACGCTGCGTCCCGCGCCGACCACGAGGGCGGCTGCGTCACGGACGCTAAAGGTGCGCGAGTTCACGAAGATCCGGTAATCCGCACCGGCACTGTGCGACAGGTAGATCACCGGTTCTGAATCCGAGACGCGATGATCCGCGATGCTGACGAAGGATGTCTCGGGATTGACAGCGCAGCTGTCATCGGCGTCGGCGGTTCGGGCGTCGTCGATCACGGTGAAGTCCGCGAGGTCCGCGCTGTCAACAATCTGCACGCGCACGGTCGCGGCCTCCGGATCGTCGGTGAAGGAGACATGAAGCGGATTTTGCCAGGGCGCCGTCGCGATCTGCATCGATGCCCGGCCAAGGGCGATGCAGGGGCTCGCGTTCGGGACCAGTTCGCCGCCGGCGACCACGCCGGCAAGCAGCAGCGGAACGGCCGAAGCCAGAATCTTCACACGCAACATGGAACGCTACTCACAACAGCACGACCGACAGCATGCTCTCGCGGAAAACCTGACCGGTCGTCCGGATCATGCACCAAAGCCGCCGGGACAGGGCTGCTTATGGTTCCTGAAGTGTAAAGAGAGATCGTTACTGAAGGGTTGTCGGGCGCGGATTTTGATTACGCTGCGCGGCGCAAATCTTCCGCCAGCGCGCGGTACGACAACGCTTCGGCGAGATGAAGCCGCCCGATCGTGTCCGCGCCATCGAGGTCGGCGAGGGTTCGCGCCACGCGCAGCACGCGATGATAGCCGCGCGCCGACAGGCGCATGGTCTCGGCGGCATCGCGCAAGAGTTTCTGTCCCTGCGCGTCAGGCCTTGCGATGTCTTCCAGCGCCGCCGCTGGTGCTTCCGCGTTGGTGCGGATGTGCGGCAGACCGATAGCCGCGTAGCGCGCGATCTGGATCGCGCGTGCCGATGCAACGCGCGCTGCGACCTCAGCCGAACCTTCCGCCGGAGCGGGCAGAATCAGATCGGATGCGGCGACGGCGGGCACCTCAATCCGCAGATCGATGCGATCCATCAGCGGACCTGAAATACGCCCTTGATAGTCTGCGGTGCAGCGATCGATCCGTCCGCGCTTGCAGGAATAGCCGGGCTCATAGGCGTGGCCACAGCGGCACGGATTCATCGCCGCCACAAGCATGAAGCGCGCCGGATAGGTCACGCGATGGTTCGCACGTGACACCGCGACCTCACCGTTCTCCAGCGGCTGACGCAGCGAATCCAGCACCCGCGCATCGAACTCCGGCAACTCGTCGAGAAAGAGAACACCATTGTGCGCCAGTGAAATCTCGCCGGGCTTCGCGCGCATGCCGCCGCCGGTGAGCGCGGCCATGCTTGCGGAGTGATGTGGCGCGCGGAACGGACGCCGTGCGGTGAGCGCGCCGCCTTCGATTTCGCCCGCGACGGACGCGATCATCGAAATCTCGAGCAGTTCGGACGGCGACAGCGGCGGCAGGATCGAAGGCAGGCGTGCTGCGAGCATCGACTTGCCCGCACCTGGACTCCCGATCATCAACAAATGATGTCCGCCCGCCGCGGCGATCTCGAGCGCGCGTTTGGCGCTTTCCTGGCCCTTGATGTCGCGAAGATCGAGCGATGCGATCTGGCGTTCGGCGATCTTCGGTTCGGGCCGCGATAAAACCTGCGTGCCTTTAAAGTGGTTCGCGATCTGAATCAGCGATGCTGCGGCGACGATCTGGATCTCGGGGCTGGCCCATGCAGCTTCTGCACCGCAGGCCGCCGGACAGATCAGTCCCTCGTCACGCGCGTTGGCGCCGATGGCGGCAGGCAGCACGCCTGCGACCGGCGCGATCGAGCCATCGAGGCCGAGCTCGCCGAGCACGGTAAAGCCGGCAAGCGCGTCGGGAGGGATCGCGCCGATGGCGGCCATCAGCCCGAGCGCGATGGGGAGATCGTAATGACTGCCTTCTTTGGGCAGATCGGCGGGTGCGAGATTGACCGTAATTCGCCGGGCGGGAAGCGCCAGTCCCGACGCGATCAGGGCGGAGCGTACCCGTTCCCGCGCTTCGGAAACCGCCTTGTCCGGAAGGCCGACAATGGTGAAGGCAGGGAGTCCCGGCGCGACCTGAACCTGCACGTCCACCGCGCGGGCTTCGATCCCTTCAAACGCCACCGTGGAAACGCGCTGAACCATTGCTCCCTCGCCCCCACTGCAACCCTAGCAGGAACTTTTCCGGGCGCAAGAACATTTAGGGAACACTGAGAGCTAAACCCACAAAAAATGGGCGACAGCGACGTTCGGCCGCTGCCGCCTAGCAGATTCTGGATGAGCCTAGAGCTGCATGACCATCGGCTCGGCGATGTAACGGAAGCCATCACCGGCCTTCACCACATGGCCATAGCCGGGCCATGCGAAATGATAGGACATCACGGCCGTCTTGTTGGCCGCGAGCATGTCGAGCATCCTCACCCGCGTTGCGGCAGCCATCTTGGGATCGGAATCGTAGGCGAATTCCATCCGCGGCCGCTCCAGCAGCAGCACCTGATGGTGAGTCAGGTCGCCGAGGAAAGATTTTCCTTCCGACTGGATCATGAACATGTGGTGGCCGAAGGTATGCCCCGGCGCTGAAATGGCGGTGATGCCCGGCAGGAATTCCTGACCGTCCTTGAAGAACACAATGCGGTCGCGCACCGGCATCAGGTTCTTGCGGGCATGGGCGATGAAGTCCTTGAGCGGGCCATCCATTTTCTTTTCGTCAGTCCAGAATTCCAGATCGGCCTGGCTGATATAGACCTGCGCGTTCGGGAACAGCGGCTTGTCGTCTGCGCCGACAATGCCGCCGATATGATCGACATGCGCGTGCGAGCAAACGATGGCATCGACGTCTTCCGGCTTGAGTCCGGCTTCAGCGATGCTCTTCTGCAGGCGTTCGGTCGTTGGTCCGAACAGTTTCGAGGTGCCCATACCGGTATCGAACAGGACCACGCGATCACCAAAGTTCACGATCGGTGCATTCTGTTCGAGAATGACGTTGCTGGTGCTGAGGAAATTGTCTGTCAGCATTTTCTGCACGTCTTCCTTCGGCACACCGACGAATGTGCCGGACGGATCGCCGAGCGGAAGCGGACCATCGGACACAACGGTCACCTCGGCGCCGCCGAGCTTGAAGCGATGAAAGTAGGGAGCCTGCGTGCCGAGCTTCGGCGCACGGGCCATGGCGCCACCGCTCATTACGGTCGCACCAAGTCCTGCACCAAGAGCAAGGAGAGATCGTCGCGAAACATCGATCGTCATGCGTTCCTCCGTTGGGCTTTTGTTGTTCGTCGTCTGTTATCGCGATCGGGATTATGGGCCGTTGCCGTGAACTGGCAAGGAGCAGTGCAGCAGGCTATGCAGCCGTGCGCGCGCTGCAGCGGTTCCAGCGATATTTTGAATCGGAATGTTCTGAAAAATCAGGCGGGCTGGATGACTGTGTTCGCGTTGCTGTCCGGAACCAGCGTCGCTTCCCTTGCGTCGAGCGTGCCGGTCTTGGGCGAGAGACGAAGTCCGAACACATGCGGAAAGCGCATGATCTCGACGTTGAATTCGGCGGTGGTTACCGGCGTTGCCGCCGCTGCGGATTTCGGCGCGTACAGCCTGCCCCAGATATCGACACCGGCGAATTGCGGAAGCCGGGTCAGGCGCAGGTTGCCGATGCTGCCGTCGAAGCTGAGAAGCTGCCGCGCACGATCGTTCATCATGACGATCCAGCCGTCGATGGTGTGACCGACATCGTTGGCAATCGGCGACGCAATAACCATGGCGTCAGGCGCAGTGCGGAACAGATGTTCGTAAACTTCGAGCTGATAGCTGATCAGCTCCGAATAGATCACCAGCATCACGGCGCCGTCGGTGATCCTGATTGGAAGAACCAGACGCTGCCAGATCTGACCGCTCTGCGAGCGCCCGCCGGTGTAGCGGATAAAGGCGGGGGCCATCCGCTTGCTGACCTGGCGGTACACGTCCCTGAATTCATCCTTGAGGGGATTGGTCAGTTGCGAGAGCAGGGAGCCGGCAAGTTTCTCGTGGGACGCAGCCTGGATGGCTTCGCCAACGTAGGTATAAGCGAAGTCATCGCCCACACTGATCATGTGAATGGAATTGGCGCGCAGCTCATAGCTGCATTCTTCCGTCAGGCGCTGGACGGTCAAATCATTGGTATCATGGAGAGTTTTCCACTTCGCCCACAGAAATTCCATCGCGGCTGTCGCCAGCTCGCGCGGAATCGATGTGCCGCTGAAAACCTCAATCGCCATAAATTTCAATTGTCCTGGATCAGCCCGCTCCGGTACGTGGGACCTGCCTATACATCAGCGGTACGTACCAAAGGCCAAATTGGCAGAAAGTGGTCAGCAATTGATTAAATGGAGGGCAGACGCGTCGCGTTACGCGCGCTTGGCCGCGATGGCGTCCCATATTTTCGCGGCCACGTCCGGACCGCCAAGGCGTGCAATGGCGCGGATGCCGGTCGGCGAGGTGACGTTGATCTCCGTCAGGTGACCGTCGATCACATCGATGCCGACGAACAGCAGGCCGCGTTCGCGGAGGGCCGGCTTCATCCGTTCACAAATCTCGCGTTCGCGCGGCGAGAGGTCGGTGGATTGCGCAGCGCCGCCGCGCACCATGTTGGACCGCAGGTCATCTGCCGCCGGGACGCGGTTGACCGCGCCGGCGAATTCGCCGTCGACGAGGATGATGCGCTTGTCGCCGTGCTTGACCTCGGGAAGGAAGCGCTGGATCACCCAAGGCTCGCGGAATGTCACCGAAAACATGTCGTAGAGCGAACCGAAATTCATATCGTTCGGCGTAATGCGAAACACCGCGGCACCGCCGTGACCATAGAGCGGCTTCATCACCACGTCGCCCTGCTCGGCGCGGAACGCGTTGATCTCGTCCTTGTCGCGGGAGATCAGCGTCGGCGGCATCAGGTCCGCGAACTCCATCACGAAAATCTTTTCCGGGGCGTCGCGCACGCTGGTCGGATTGTTCACGACCAGCGTTTTCGGATGGATGCGTTCGAGGAAATGCGTGGTGGTGATGTAGGCGAGATCGAATGGCGGATCCTGCCGCAGCAGGATCACGTCGAAGGACTCGAGATCGACGCGCTTGGCGTCACCCAGGGTGAAGTGGTCGCCGTCCTGATCGCGCACCGTCAGCGGCTGAACGCTGGCAACCAGTTGCTCGCCCTTCAGGGATAATGTTTCGGGCGTGTAGTAGGACAGCGAGTGGCCGCGCTTTTGCGCTTCCAGCAGCAATGCGAACGTCGAGTCGCCGCGAATGTTGATTCGCGCGATGGGGTCCATCTGGACGGCGACTTTCAGCTTCATATTCGTGGGTCCGTTGTTGAATCTTGCGGCGGCAATCTGTGCGATTTCAGCTTCCGTTGCCAGAGGTTTTGCACGCAACCCTGCCGGTCAGGCGCTGGCGTCGAACGCGGCCATCAGATGTTTTGGAAGGTGTTTTGGCGCGATCAGGATAGCATCGAACCGCATATCGAAATCGGCGTGTTCGGGATGTGCCATCAGCCAGGCTTGGGCCGCCGCGATAATGCGCTGTTGTTGCTGCGGCGTCACCGAATAGGCTGCATCGTCGAGACTGGCACGCGCCTTGACCTCGACGAAGGCCAGCAGACCACGCCGCCGCGCCACGATGTCGATCTCGCCATAAGGTGTACGGAAGCGCCGCGCCAGAATGCGGTAGCCCTTGGCGATTAAATAGACGCTTGCTTTGCTCTCGGCGGAAATCCCGGTCTGGAATGCCGCAACGCGCGCGGGCGACGCGATCTTGCCGCGCGTCTTCAGCGTCCTCGGGGGCGGATCGCTATCCCGCGTCATCGTCGTCCTTCGACAGCGCGAGCGCGCGGGCATAGACTTCACGCCGCGGCCGTCCGGACACTTCCACGGCGTGGGCGACGGCGTCCTTCACGCTGCCGCGTGCCAGCGATGTCCGCAGCAGATCGTCGAGCGCATCGTCGTTCATACCGGCATCGGCTGCAGGCGGCCCGATCACCAGCACGAATTCGCCGCGCGTCTCGAGATCGTCCGCTATGGCCGCGAGTTCGGAGACGGTCGCGCGGCGCACCTCCTCGTGCAGCTTGGTCATTTCGCGGCAGATCGCGGCTTCGCGGTCGCCCATGATGCCTGCAAGGTCTTGCAGAGAATCCTGCACCCGCGCGCCGCTCTCAAACATCACCAGCGTCGCATCGATGCGCGCGAGTTCCGCAAGGCGCGTGCGCCGCGCCGTTTGTTTCGACGGCAAAAACCCTTCAAAGAAAAACCGGTCGGTGGGAAGTGCAGCGACCGACAGCGCCGCCAGCACCGACGACGGACCCGGCAGAGCGATCACTGGAATTCCTGCCGCGCTGACCTCGCGCACCAGCTTGAAACCGGGATCGGAAATCAACGGCGTGCCGGCGTCGGACACCAGTGCGATGGATGCGCCCTGCGCGAGCTTCTCCAGAATCTTCGGCCGCGCCACGGTCGCGTTGTGCTCGTGATATTGCATCAAGGACGCGGCGATGGAGAACCGCTCGATCAGCCGCCGCGTGATGCGGGTATCCTCGCATGCGACAATGTCGACGCCCGCAAGCGTCTCCAGCGCGCGCAGCGTGATGTCGCCGAGATTGCCGATGGGTGTTGCGACGAGATAAAGTCCCGGCGCGGCCTTGGGCGCATTCACGAGTTGCCCGGCGACCGTGAAGGTACGGGCGGAACTCTCGGACGATCGATCGGGCGATGGGGTGGAAACGTTCTTGGCGTGCATCCGGACAATCTATCTCCGATGGATCGCTTCGTCTTGTTCGCAAGTGCAAACAGTACGGCGATAGTGCTCCTTGGCGGGGCGCGGCCGAAATGCTTTTGTTTTGGTTAACTTATAGCCGACAATATGCCTGAATCCCCTTCCAGATGATCCTGAGGACGTACACCCGGGCTCCTCCGGACCGGACCTGACGGAAGAGACACGATGGTTGCGTCATTCAATTCAAAGCCCCCACGGGCCGGCACGACCCGCCGGAGCGCTGTCGGCCTGATTCTGGGTGCGCCGCTTGTTGCCGGCTGTGCGGGCATGCAGTCTCCATTTTCTGGTGGCGATCAACCCGCCGGTCCCCAGCAACAACCGTCGGCGGTGGGTTCGGGTCAGGTCAAGGTCGGCCTGCTATTGCCGTTGTCGGCGTCGGGCAATGCGGGTGTCGCCGCGCAGTCGATGCGTAACTCGGCAGAGTTGGCGCTCGCCGAATTCCAGAATCCGAACATCCAGCTTCTTATCAAGGACGATGCCGGCACCGCGCAAGGCGCGCAGCAAGGTGCGCAGCAGGCGCTCGACGAAGGCGCTGAAATCATTCTCGGGCCGCTGTTCGCGCTGTCGGTCCCGGCCGCGGCACAGCTCACGCGGGCCCGCGGCATATCCATGATCGCGTTCTCGACCGATTCAAGCGTCGCCGGTCGCGGCGTCTATCTGCTGAGTTTCCTGCCGGAGTCCGACGTCAATCGTATCGTCGATTATGCTGCCGGCACCGGCAAGCGATCGTTCGCCGCGTTCCTGCCGGAAAATGCTTACGGCAATGTGGTGGAAGCGGCGTTCAAGCAGGCGGTTGCGCGCAAGGGCGGCCGCATTGTCGCATTCGAGAAATACGGCAGCGATCCCTCGGCTTCGGCGCGCACATTCGCTCAATCGCTGACGGGCGCGGATTCGCTGTTGCTTGCCGATGACGGCGATGCGCTGGTCGGTGTCGCGGATGCGCTGGCGGCGAACGGCGCCGATCTCAAGCGTCTGCAACTCTTGGGCACTGGCCTCTGGGACAATCCGCGCGTCTTCGCCAACGCCAATCTGCGCGGCGGTCTCTACGCTGCGCCGGACCCGTCAGGCTTCCGGAGTTTTTCGAGCCGCTATCGCGCCAAGTACAGTGGCGATCCTGTCCGCACCGCGACGCTGGCCTATGACGGTGTCGCGCTGGTCGCGGCGCTGGCGCGGACACAGGGTGGCCAGCGTTTTGCGCCGGACGTTCTGACCAATCCATCGGGTTTCGCGGGCATCGACGGACTGTTTCGATTCCGCAGCGACGGCACCAATGAGCGTGGCCTCGCCGTGATGCGCGTCGCGCCTGGCGGCGGTCAAATCGCCGCCGGATCGCCGAAGAGCTTTGGGGCGTAGTCAAATCGATTTCAGTTTCTGTCATGGCCGGGCTTCGTCCCGGCCATCCACGTCTTAATCGTGAGAATTGGAAGAAGACGTGGATGCCCGGCACAAGGCCGGGCATGACGAACATCAAATTCAGAGTCTAAGTTTTTACGCCGCGAGATCCGCGACCACGGCGTCCAGTACCGGAAAGCCCTGCATCGTCACGCGCACGCGCCCATCGGGATCGACAGTGATCGCGCCTTCGTCGCTCAGAATCTGGATTCGCCGCGGATCGAGCGAGCGTCCCGACAACGACCTGTAGCGCGCGGGATCGATGCCTTCCGCGAGACGCAAGCCCATCAGCAGATATTCGTCGGCGCGCTCCTCGCTGTTGAGAAGCTCGTCGGTGATCGCACCATGGCCCTGCGCCTCGACGCGCATCAGCCAGGTCTCCGGACGCTTCTCGGTGGCGATGGCGTGACGGACGCCGTCGATGTCGAGGCGGCCATGCGCACCCGGACCGATGCCGGCATATTCCTGGCCGCGCCAGTAAACCAGATTGTGCTTGCACTCCGCGCCCGGCCGCGCGTGATTGGAAATCTCGTAGGATGGCAGGCCAAGCTTCGCGCAGACGTCCTGCGTCACATCGTAAAGCGCGCGTGCGACGTCCTCATCTGGAATCTTGAGCTTGCCAGCGGCATGCAGACCGAAGAACGGCGTCTCCGGCTCGATGGTGAGCTGGTACAGCGACAGGTGCTCGGCGGCTTCCGAGATCGCGAGCTTCAGCTCGTCTTCCCACATTTTCGGCGTCTGATCGGGCCGCGCGTAGATCAGGTCGAACGAGTAGCGGTCGAACGCCGAGCGTGCGATGGCAACCGCATCGAGCGCCTCTCGCGCGGTGTGCAGCCGTCCGAGCGCCTTCAATGAGGCATCGTCCAGCGCCTGCACGCCGAGCGACACGCGATTGACGCCGGCTGAGCGATAGCCCTGAAAGCGCGTCGCCTCGACACTGGTCGGATTTGCTTCCAGCGTCACCTCGACGTCGCTCGCCACATGCCAGTGCCGGGCGATGGAATTGAGAATCGCGCCGACGGTCTGCGGCTGCATCAATGACGGCGTGCCGCCGCCGAGAAAGATCGACGACACTTCGCGGCCGGGCGTGCGCGCGGCGGTGGTTTCGATCTCGCGCTCGAATGCGCGCGCGAACCGGAATTCATCGATGGGCGCATGACGCACGTGGCTGTTGAAGTCGCAATACGGGCACTTCGACAGGCAGAACGGCCAGTGCACGTAAACGCCAAAAGCTTGTTTCGCATCGGTGCTCATGTGAGGCACATCTCCGCGAGCTTCACGAACGCCTTTGCGCGATGGGATAGTCCGAGACCAAGCGGCGGCAGGCCATGCTTCTCGATGCTGGTCATTTCACCGAAGGTGCGCGCAAAGCCGTCGGGCAGAAATGCCGGATCGTAGCCGAAGCCGGCGGTGCCGCGCGGCGGCCACACCAGCGTGCCGTCGACGCGGGCCTCGATCTCTTCGATATGTCCGTCGGGCCATGCCACGCAGAGCGCAGAAACGAAATGTGCACTTCGCTGCGCAGGTTCCTTCGCGCCGCGTTCCTGCAGCAGACGTTCGATATGCGTCATGGCGACCAGAAAATTCTTGTCCGCTCCTGCCCAGCGCGCGGAATAAATCCCCGGCTGGCCATCCAGCGCATCGACCGCGAGGCCTGAATCGTCGGCGAAGGCCGGAAGATTTGTTGCGTTCGCAGCGGCCATCGCCTTGATGCGCGCGTTGGCCTGAAACGTTGTGCCGGTCTCGTCGGGTTCGCCGAGGTTGAGTTCAGCCGCTGACACCGCTTCGACGCCATGAGGCGCAAGCAGCTCGCGCATCTCGGCGAGCTTGCCGGGATTGTGAGTCGCGATCACAAGGCGGCCGGTGATTCGGCGATGATCACTCATGCGCAATGCTTATCCTTAGGCAGCGTAGTTGGAAGCGGGAAATTACGCCGCCGCCATTTTTTGCAGGTCCACCAGCCGGGCGATGCCCTTCTTGGCGAGCGCCATCAGGTTGAGGAACTCGTCCTGCGTGAATGGCGTCTTTTCGGCGGTGCCCTGCACTTCGATGATGCGGCCATCGCCGGTCATGACGAAATTGGCATCGGTCTCGGCTTCGGAATCTTCCGCATAGTCGAGATCGAGCACCGGCGTGCCGTTGTAGATGCCGCAGGAAATCGCGGCGACGTTGTCACGCAGCACGTTGTCGTTCTTCAGCATGTTGCGCGCCTTCATCCATTGCAGACAATCCGCCAGCGCAACCCACGCGCCGGTGATCGACGCGGTGCGCGTGCCGCCGTCGGCCTGGATGACGTCGCAATCCACGGTGATCTGGCGTTCGCCCAGTGCAACGAGGTCCACAGTCGTGCGCAGCGAGCGCCCGATCAGGCGCTGAATCTCGACGGTGCGGCCGCTTTGTTTGCCGGCGGCGGATTCGCGGCGCATGCGCTCATGGGTGGCGCGGGGCAGCATGCCGTATTCGGCGGTGACCCAGCCACGGCCCTGACCCTTAAGCCACGGCGGCAGGCGGTCTTCCAGGGTGGCGGTTACCAGCACATGGGTGTCGCCGAATTTCACCATGCAGGAACCCTCGGCGTATTTGACCACACCGCGTTCCAGCGTGACGGGGCGCAGTTCGTCGGGCGCGCGACGGCTTGGCCGCATGGAAAACCTCCTGAAATTCGGGAAACCTTGATTTGGCGCTGCTTTTAGGGGGTTGGGGTCGCAGCGGCAAGGGAAGATAGAGGGCCGATAAGGATGTCCCGAGAAAGCCGCTTGTCATGTCGCTACACGATGGACAATTGTAGCGGTAACAACCTCGTTTGGAGCCCGATTTGGCCCACCACGACCCGATCAGTCACCTGATTACGCCGAACGCCGGGCTGGCCCAGCTCAACGAGCGTTCGCGGGATATTTTCCGTCAAATCGTCGAGAGTTATCTTGCGACCGGCGAGCCGGTCGGCTCGCGTAACATCTCGCGCCTGATTACTCTTCCGCTGTCGCCGGCCTCAGTGCGCAACGTGATGTCGGATCTCGAACAATTGGGACTGATCTATGCGCCGCACACCTCCGCCGGCCGGCTGCCGACGGAACTGGGATTGCGGTTCTTTGTCGATGCGCTGATGCAGGTGGGTGATCTGACCGAGCCCGAACGGCAGTCGATCGAAACCCAGCTCAAATCCGTCGGCGGCGCCACCTCGGTCGAAGCTGCGTTGAGCGAAGCCCTGACGCGGCTGTCGGGCCTCACGCGCGCAGCGGCCGTGGTGCTCACGGCGAAATCGAACGTGAGACTGAAGCATATTGAATTTGTGCGGCTGGAGCCGGAACAGGCGCTGGTGGTGCTTGTCGCCGAAGACGGACAGGTCGAGAACCGCGTGCTGCCGTTGCCGCCGGGCGTTCCGACCTCGGCGCTCACCGAGGCCTCGAATTTTCTCAACGCGCGGATTCGCGGACGCACGCTGGCCGAAGCCCGCATCGAACTCGAAGCGGCGCTGACCGATGCGCGCTCCGAACTCGATCAACTCACGCAGAAAGTGATCACTGCGGGAATCGCGAGCTGGTCCGGCGGTGGCGGTGATGAGCGGCAACTGATCGTGCGCGGCCACGCTAACCTTTTGGAAGATCTTCACGCACTCGAAGACCTTGAGCGGGTGCGGTTGTTGTTCGACGATCTCGAAGCGAAGAAGGGCGTGATCGATCTGCTCGGCCGCGCCGAGCGCGCCGACGGCGTCCGCATTTTCATCGGTTCCGAGAACAAGCTGTTTTCGTTGTCCGGTTCTTCGACCATCATCGCGCCCTATCGCGATGGCGCCGGCCAGATTGTCGGTGTGCTGGGCGTGATCGGCCCGACCCGGCTGAACTATGCGCGGGTCATTCCGATGGTGGATTACGCTGCACGGATCGTCAGCCAGCTGATCGGGAAATGACCGCGTCTGATCGAAACGCTTGATTTTCCGCGCCTAAACCACGATATGCGGGCTAACAATCCGACATTCGTTATGACGATTTGCTGAAAAGGGTAAGCAATGGCCAATTCCAATGGGCAAAAGGAACCGCAGGACAAGTCCGCGCCGGAGCCGGCGAATGACAAGGAGCCTGTGGTCTCAAAGCCTTACGTGATGCCCGACGATCCTGAAGAAGGTTCGGTCGAAGCGCTCACCAAGGAAGTTGCCGAGGCAAAGGACCGGATGCTGCGCACGCTCGCCGAGATGGAAAATCTCCGCAAGCGCACCCAGCGCGAAGTCACCGACGCACGGACCTACGGCATTACGGCATTCGCGCGCGACGTGCTCGACATTGCCGACAATCTGCAACGCGCGCTGGACGCAGTGCCGATGGAGGCACGCGAGGCCGCCGATCCGGGATTGAAGGCGTTGATCGAAGGTGTCGAATTGACCGAACGCTCGCTGCACAAGACGCTGGAGAAAAACGGCGTGCAAAAGCTCGATCCGCTCGGCGAAAAATTCGATCCGAATTTCCATCAGGCGATGTACGAGGTGCCGGATTCGTCGGTGCCGTCAGGTACCGTCGTGCAGGTGGTGCAGGGCGGCTACACGATCGGCGAGCGCGTGCTGCGGCCGGCGCTGGTGGCGGTGGCCAAGGGCGGCGCAAAGAACGGGCCGTCAGCCGCGCAGAATTCGGCGAAGGACTAAATAGTTTCTAGCGCGGATCGATGCCGTCGCGGACCGCGCGGAATCGGGGAAAGGCTTTCGGCCATTCCTCGCGGGTCGCACTTGCAATGATCCGCAACGAACTTCCGCTGCCGAACCTCAACCACTGCACCACAGTGACCGGCGTATCGTCCTTGCCGGCCACGGCATCGATTCGCGTCTCGTATCCGGGCGTGCCTTCGATCCGCAGCGGCTCGTTCGACGTAATGCGCGCATTGCGCAGGCCGGGAATGGTCGCGGCCGCCTGTTGCGCGAAGCGTCCGCGGTCGTCGGCCTTTTCCGGGCCCGCTCCGACCAGACCGATCACCATATAGGGCGCGCCGTCGAGCGTGGTGTCTTCGTTGCCGTCGGTCAGCAGGATCGACGAGCGCGGCGCCAGCGTGCGCACCGTCTTGAACTCGCCGAGATCGCCGATCTTGAAAGGCAGCAGGCTGAGTTGTTCTTCGACCGGCACTTCCTTGCGCAGCACCGTCGAGGCAAGCATCTTGCGCACGGCCTCGTCGGACAGCGGCTTGGCGGCATCGTCACGCACTTGAACGATGGCGTAGCCGGTGAACTTGTCGCTGCCGGACACGATCACCGAGTACATCCTGATCGTGGTGGCGCTGTCCTTGCCGGTGTCCGAAGTGATGTAGGCCTTGCCTGCGGCGGTCTCGAAAGCTTCGGGCTTGGGTCCCGGTCCTGCGGTTTTGCCTTCTTTCAGCGCCGTCTCGACCGCCTCGAAGGCGGCAGGGGGAATCTCCGCGACCCCGACCTTGATCTTCTGGTCTTCGGATTCGAAGCCCAGAAATTCCTTGGCCACGGCGAGCCCTTCCGCGGGCACCAGCCCGACGCGAGCCCCTGGCGGGAACACCGCATCGGCGGCGAAGGCCGCGTTGCTTGCGGCGGCGAGGGCGATGAGGGCAAGGACGCGGGCGATCGTTTTCATGAAACCTGACTGATGCCGCATTAAGGCGGTTTGGTGAAGCGGGACTGGACGTTTCGCCGCGTATGGCGGCGGACGAACTGTTTCCGCGCCTAGTGTGGTAGTTCGCAAGTCCGCAACATTTTCTCGGCACGTCCATTTGCGGACTTGCGAACCAAAACCACACTAGAATTATAGGTTTCTAGTGTCCTTGTGAATCCGAAGTTCGCTATGGAGCGTGCCGCAAAATAAGGCGAACTTCGGATTCAGGACACTAGCCGTTAGATCAACCCCCGAATCGTTGCAAATTGATGCATTGGCCCTCGGCCATGCTCCCCGGCGGCACCCGGGCTTGAGGTGCGAAAATCCATTTTCGTGGCTGTTTACAAGGGCTGGTCCTTGCGGGCCTAGGCCCCCCTCCTATATGAGGCGGAGCGTCGCGACGTCGCGAATATTTGATACTGGGGGTTTGGATTGGTGCGCCGTCAGGGCCCAGCCAACCTGCCGCAAAAAGAAGGACTAGAGGACCATGGGAAAGGTCATTGGGATCGATCTCGGCACCACGAATTCGTGCGTGGCCGTGATGGACGGCAAAACGCCGAAAGTGATCGAGAATGCCGAGGGCATGCGGACGACTCCGTCCATCGTTGCCTTTACTGACGACGGCGAGCGCCTCGTCGGTCAGCCGGCCAAGCGCCAGGCAGTGACAAATCCGGAAAAGACCATTTTCGCCGTCAAGCGCCTTATCGGCCGCCGTTACGACGATCCGACGGTCGAAAAGGACAAGAAGCTTGTCCCCTATAAAATCGTAAAGGCTTCCAACGGCGACGCCTGGGTCGAGGCCGACGGCCAGACCTACTCGCCTTCGCAGGTCTCCGCTTTCATCCTGCAAAAGATGAAAGAGACCGCGGAAGCCCATCTCGGCCAGAAGGTCGATCAGGCGGTCATCACCGTTCCTGCCTACTTCAACGACGCCCAGCGTCAGGCCACCAAGGACGCCGGCAAGATCGCCGGCCTTGAAGTGCTGCGCATCATCAACGAGCCGACGGCTGCAGCGCTCGCCTATGGCCTCGACAAGACCAAGAACGGCACCATCGCGGTTTACGATCTCGGCGGCGGCACGTTCGACGTGTCGATCCTGGAGATCGGTGACGGCGTGTTCGAAGTGAAGTCCACCAACGGCGACACGTTCCTCGGCGGTGAAGACTTCGACATGCGCCTCGTGGGCTATCTGGCCGACGAATTCCAGAAGGAGCAGGGCATCAACCTGCGCAACGACAAGCTTGCCTTGCAGCGTCTGAAAGAAGCTGCGGAAAAGGCCAAGATCGAATTGTCGTCGACGACGCAGACCGAAATCAATCTGCCGTTCATCACCGCAGACGCTTCGGGTCCGAAGCATCTGACGATGAAGCTGACCCGCGCGAAGTTCGAAGCGCTGGTTGACGATCTCATTCAGAAGACGGTCGAGCCGTGCCGCAAGGCGCTGAAGGACGCAGGTCTTTCGGCTGCCGAGATCAACGAGGTTGTTCTGGTCGGCGGCATGTCGCGCATGCCGAAGGTGCAGGAAGTCGTGAAGCAGCTCTTCGGTAAAGAGCCGCACAAGGGCGTCAACCCGGATGAAGTGGTCGCCATCGGCGCTGCGATCCAGGCTGGTGTTCTGCAGGGCGACGTCAAGGACGTGCTGCTGCTCGACGTCACGCCGCTGTCGCTTGGCATCGAAACGCTGGGCGGTGTGTTCACGCGCATCATCGAGCGCAACACCACGATCCCGACCAAGAAGAGCCAGGTGTTCTCGACCGCCGAGGACAACCAGGGCGCAGTCACCATTCGCGTGTTCCAGGGCGAACGCGAGATGGCGGCAGACAACAAGCTGCTTGGTCAGTTCGACCTGATGGGAATTCCGCCGGCGCCGCGCGGCATGCCGCAGATCGAGGTCACGTTCGACATCGACGCCAACGGTATCGTCAACGTGTCGGCGAAGGACAAGGCGACCAACAAGGAACAGCAGATTCGCATTCAGGCGTCCGGTGGACTGTCTGACAGCGATATCGAGAAGATGGTCAAGGATGCCGAGGCCAATGCGGCCGAGGACAAGAAGCGGCGCGAGGCCGTCGACGCCAAGAACCATGCCGACGCGCTGGTGCATTCCACCGAGAAGGCGCTGGCTGAGCATGGCGCGAAGGTCGGTGAGCCCGAGCGCAAGGCGATCGAAGATGCCTTGGCCGATCTCAAGGAAGCTTTGAAGGGCGACGACTCCGAAGCTATCAAGGCCAAGACCAACACCTTGGCCCAGGCTTCGATGAAGCTCGGCGAAGCGATGTATACGCAGCAGGCCGAGGCGGATGCCAAGAAGGATGCTGCGAAGGACGATGTCGTTGACGCTGAATTTACTGAAGTCGACGACGATAAGACCAACAAGAAGTCTGCGTAACCGTACCTGAAAGACCTTCCCTTGCGGGAAGGTCTTTCGAGGTGAACCAGCCGCTTAGAAATCCAGACTCGCATGACCCAGATCACCCATGTCTAAGGCCTGCTATTACGAGACGCTGGAAGTCGAACGCTCCATCGACGAAGCCGGACTGAAAACGGCATTCCGCAAGCTTGCTATGAAATGGCATCCGGACAAGAATCCGGGCGATCCATCCTGCGAGCACAAGTTCAAGGAAATCTCCGAGGCCTATGAGATCCTGAAGGACGGCAACAAGCGTGCCGCCTACGATCGCTACGGTCATGCCGCGTTTGAGCAGGGCAATGGCGGCGGTCATGGACCTGGCTTCGGCGCGGGCTTTGCGTCCTCGTTCTCCGATATTTTCGAAGACCTGTTCGGCATGGCCGGACAGCGCGGCGGACGTGGCGGCCGCGAGCGCGGCGCAGACCTGCGCTACAATATGGAAATCACGCTGGAGGAAGCGTTCTCCGGCAAGACCGCGCAGATCAACATTCCGGTCGCGGTGACCTGCGAGACGTGCTCAGGCACCGGCGCCAAAGCTGGCACCAAGCCGAAGACCTGCTCGATGTGCGGCGGCGCGGGCCGCGTCCGTCAGGCACAGGGCTTCTTCACGCTGGAGCGCACTTGCCCCGGCTGTCAGGGCCGCGGCCAGATGATCGAAACGCCGTGTGCCTCCTGCTCCGGCTCCGGACGCGTCACCCGCGATCGCTCGCTGTCGGTCAACATTCCGCCGGGCGTCGAGGACGGCACGCGCATTCGCCTTGCAGGCGAAGGCGAGGCGGGCGTGCAGGGTGGCCCTGCCGGCGATCTCTACATTTTCCTGTCGCTGGCCTCGCACAAATTCTTCCAGCGCGACGGCGCCGATCTTCACTGCCGCGTTCCGGTGTCCATGGTGACGGCGGCGATGGGCGGCGACTTCGAAGTGCCGACCATCGACAAGGGCAAGACCAAGGTGAAGGTGCCGTCCGGCACGCAGTCCGGCCGCCGCTTCCGCGTCGCGGCGAAGGGCATGCCTGTGCTGCGTTCCCGCCAGATGGGCGACATGTATGTGCAGGTCGTGGTCGAGACCCCGCAGAACCTGACCAAGAAGCAGAAAGAGCTTTTGGCGGAGTTCGAGAAGCTGTCGTCAGGCGAAACGCAGCCTGAAGCGGCCGGATTCTTCAAGATGGTCAAGGACTTCTTCGGAACCCGCGCCAATACGCCATAGTGTGGTGGCTCGCAAGTTCGCATCATTAGTGCGGCATGCTCGGTATGCGAACTTGCGAGCCAAACCACACTCGAATCGTAACCGCCAGTGTCCCTTTGAATCCGAAATTCGCTGCGGAACATGCTGTAAAATCAAGCGAACTTCGGATTCGGGACACTGGGTGCCGTCCTTGACGCTTTTTGCTTGCGCCTGTACCCATTTGTGAAGAAAATTTGACGCCCGGCCCCGGGCTCCGCTTGTCGCGGCTTCACTGGAAGTACCATGGCTCCCCACTCATCTGTGCGCGCGTTGAAAAAGCCGCTTCGTCTCGATGACGAAGTTCGGTTTCTCCGCTCATGGATTGAAAAGCCGCTGCACATGGGCGCGGTGATGCCCTCCAGCAAAGTTCTGGCGCGAACGGTTGCGCGTTATGTCGATCCGCATTTCGATGGACCGGTCATCGAACTCGGTCCCGGCACCGGTGCTATCACCGATGCCTTGATCGCGCACGGTGTTGCCGAGAAGCGCTTGGTGCTGGTGGAATTCGATCCGGGCTTCTGTGCATTGCTGCGTGAACGCTATCCGCAAGCGACCGTCATTCAGGGCGATGCCTACAATCTCGACCAGACGCTGTCCGAGATGAAGGAGCCTGCGGCGGCGATGGTGTCAGGCCTGCCGCTTGTCACCAAGCCGATGATGATCCGCATGAAGCTGATGCGTGATGCGTTCCTGAAAATGGAAGCAGGCGCGCCCTTCATCCAGTTCACCTATTCGGTGGCGCCGCCGATCCCGAAATCGCTGCCGGGAATTCATACCCAGGCCTCCAGGCGGGTCTGGATGAACCTGCCGCCTGCGCGCGTCTGGGTTTATCGCAAAGGTTAGGGCATGATCCCGAAAAGTGGGCACCGGTTTTCGGACCAGATCATGCCCATAAAATAGGATCACAGCTTTCGGCCCGGCTTTTGCGTCTCAAAATCTGCCAAGCTATAAACCTTCCGCGCCTTCGCCGTTGAGCCGTCTCGGGCTCCTGAAGGCGAAGGAACATCATGGCCGCGCTGAAGATCCTCGTCATTCCCGGCTCGCTGCGGACCGGCTCGTTCAATGCGAGGTTGGCTGCCGTGGCCGCCAAGGAACTGGCGCTGCTGGATGTGCAGGTGACCCTGATCTCGCTGGCCGATTATCCGCTGCCGATCTACGACGGCGATATCGAGGCGAAGTCCGGCGTGCCGGCCAATGCTTTCAATCTCAAGCGCATGATCGGCGCGCATCACGGCGTCTTCATCATCACCCCGGAATATAATTCGTCGGTGCCGCCGCTTCTGAAGAACGCCATCGACTGGGCAACGCGCGCACGCGACCGCGGTGAGATGTTCGGTCAGGTCTTTCGCGACCGCGTTTTCGCGATTGGCGCAGCATCCGAGGAAAAGTTCGGCGGGCTTCGCGTGCTGATGGCGCTGCGGCAGATTTTGGCGCTGGGCTGCGGCGCAACCGTCATCCCGAAACAGATGGCGCTGTCCTTCGCCGATCAGGCCTTCGACGACATGGATCGCCTGAAAGACTCCAGCGACGCCGAGATGTTGCGCGGAACCCTGCGCCAGTTGATCGAAGCCGCCCAGCAGACAATGTGAGACCCTATGAAGCCCACCCATATTGAGTCCCGAGACCGGCTGATCGTCGCCCTCGATCTCTCCAGCACCGAGGCCGCGGAGGCGCTGATCGCGCGGCTCGGCGACAGCGTGACGTTCTACAAGATCGGCTATCAGCTCGCCTATGCCGGCGGATTGCCGCTCGCGGCGAAGCTGATTGATCGCGGCAAGAAAGTTTTCATCGATCTCAAGCTGCACGACATCGGCAACACCGTTGCGAAGGGTATCGAGAACATCGCCAAGCTCGGCGCGACATTTGCCACTGTGCACGCCTATCCGCAAACCATGAAGGCGGCGGTGGAAGCGCGCGGGCCGTCGTTGAAAATTCTCGCGGTGACGGTGCTGACCTCTTACGACGAGGACGACCTGCATGCGGCAGGCTATCGGCTCGGCGTGTCGGATCTGGTTGAGGCGCGCGCGCTGCAGGCGCAGACGCTCGGCGTCGACGGGCTGGTGTGCTCGGGTGAGGAGGCCGCCACCGTGCGCGGCATCGTCGGCCCGCAGATGGCGCTGGTGACGCCCGGTATCCGGCCCGTGGGCAGCGCGGTGGGCGACCAGAAGCGCATCATGACACCGGGTCGCGCTATCGCTGCCGGCGCGGATTATCTCGTGGTCGGACGCCCCATCGTGGAAGCTTCCGATCCGAAGGCGGCGGCGGACGCGATCGTCGCGGAAATTGTCGAGGCCGGTGGCTAATTAAAAAGGGAGAAGAAGAATGGCCAAGGGTTACTGGGTCGCGCGTATCGATGTGCATGATCTCGATGCGTACAAGCGGGATTACGTCGCGCACAACGGTGCGGTGTTCAAGAAGTACGGTGCGAAGTTCCTGGTGCGCGGCGGCACCCATGAAGCCCACGAAGGCCCGGCGCGCTCGCGCAATGTCGTGATTGAGTTCAAGGATTATGCGACCGCGCTCGCCTGCTATCACTCGCCGGAGTATCAAGCTCTTGTGAAAGCGCGCTCGCCGCATTCCAAGGGCGAGATCATCGTCATCGAAGGCTACGACGGCGAACAGCCTTAGGCTTTTGTTGGGGCATGATCTTGTCCGAAAACTGGTACCCACTTTTCGGGATCATGCCCTATTTTCCCATCCCGTTTTCCGGAACGATCAGCGGAATGAATCCGAACACGTTGCTGCTGTCCGGATCGACAATCACGCGGACGCCGTGCACCAGCGTGTCGCCATAGACCATCAGCTTGTTGACGCCGGGAATAGGCTTGCCCTTGCTGTTGCGCAGCGGTGCGATTGAAAAATAATGCTCGTCGCCGTGAATCAGCAGCACGGGCTTGCCGAAACTTTTTACGCCGGCCTCGATCGCATCGAGAGTGTTGATGAAGCCGGACTGGCGCGGCATCGCGCCGTTCGGAAACCGCGCCTCATTGAATTCCGCCTGCATGAACACAACCACGGCCTTGGCGTTGTCCGCCTTCGCCTTGGCGAAGCTCGCCTCGATCCATGCGACGTTGGCCTTGTCGCGGGCGAAGAATTCCGTCGCCGCCTCGGGGTCCTGCGCCTCGAAGCCGTTGTTCGAACCCGGCACATGCGCAGTGAGAAACATCACGCCGTTTTTGGCGAAGCGGGTGTTCTCAACGTAGGTCGAGAACTCCGGCATCAGCAGCGCCTGGCTCTCTACATCGAGCGGGGTCTTGCCGAGGGATTTTGACGGTGTCGCGAAAAACATCTCGCGCACCTTCGCGAGCCGCTCGCGCGGGTTGTACTCGCCGGCGGCCTTGCGGTGGCAATCGACCCATTCATTGTCGCCGATGGTGTAGACCAGCGCGCCTTCAAAGGTCTGGATCTGTTCGTAACTTTTCTTCAGGACCTCGTCGCTGCAGGGAAGCGCGCCGGACTTGATGTCGCCCATGTGCAGGGTGAAGGCAGGTTTCAGCGTGTTGACGGCTGCGATCAGCCGGTCGAACTTCGCGTAGTCGTCGGGAAGGTTGTAGGGCATGTCGCCGAGCGCCACGAACGAGAACGCGTTGTCGCCGCCGATGCTTTCCGCCGCCGGTGCGGGAGTGAACCAGGTCGCGGCAAGGATTGCAGCGGACACGACAGGCAGCAGGCGCATGGCGGCTTTCCTTTGGGGCTTTTCGGCTGAGCAGTAGGACGCCCGCGTGACCCTTGCATGACTGCCCATAGGGCTGTCCAGAGCGGTGCGGAGCGGCTTTGCGTTAAGGGTGTCCGGGCAAGTGCCTGTTGCTCCGGTTGCCGCCGTGGCCCTGCGCCGCTATACCGCCAGAACGAACTGAAAACCCGATTTTGAGGGCTGAAAATGGCCGATATGCGCCTGATCGTTGCTGGAGCCGGAGGCCGGATGGGCCGGACCCTGATCCGCGCCATCGCCGAGACTCCGGGGTGCGTTTTGTCCGGTGCATTGGAGGCGCCGGGTTCCGAACTGCTGGGTCAGGATTCGGGACTGCTCGCCGGGTTGCCCGGCAACGGCATCGAGCTGTCGGCCGATCTGTGGGCGCTGTCGAAGAATGCCGACGGCATCCTCGATTTCACCGTTCCCGCCGCAACCATCGCCAATGTCGCCATCGCCGCCCAGCGCGGCCTGGTCCATGTCATCGGGACCACGGGCCTGTCGGCGTCGGACAATGCGGTGATCAAGAGCGTGACCTCGCAGGCCATCGTCGTGCAGTCAGGCAATATGAGCCTCGGCGTCAATCTGCTGGCGGCGCTGGTGAAGCAGGTGGCGAAGTCGCTCGACGAAGATTTCGACATCGAGGTTCTCGAGATGCATCACCGGCAGAAAATCGATGCGCCGTCGGGCACCGCCTATCTGCTTGGGCAGGCGGCGGCGGACGGCCGCGGCGTCAATCTCGAACAGCGCTCGGTGCGCGCACGCGATGGCCACACCGGCGCGCGCAATCCGGGCGACATCGGATTCGCCACGCTGCGCGGCGGCACTGCCACGGGCGATCACACGGTTATTTTCGCCGGTCCCTATGAACGCATCGAACTGGCGCACAAGTCGGAGGATCGCATGATCTTTGCGCGCGGCGCGCTGAAGGCAGCGATGTGGGCGCAGGGCAAGAAGCCCGGCTTCTACACCATGGCCGACGTTCTCGGCATCGGCACAACTTGAGCTACTCCCCAGAATCGGAATTGAAAGAATGAGCGACCGTCTTCTCGTGCTCGTGCGTCACGGCCAGAGCGAATGGAATCTGAAAAATCTTTTCACCGGCTGGAAAGATCCCGGTCTCACCGAGCTCGGCGTCAAGGAAGCCGTCGCCGCCGGCCGCAAGCTCAAGGAACAAGGCCTGTCGTTCGATGTCGCCTTCACGTCGGCGCTGACGCGTGCACAAACCACGCTCGATCTTGCGTTGAAGGAAATGGGTCAGACCGGCATTCCGATCACAAAAAACCTCGCGCTTAACGAGCGCGATTACGGCGAACTGTCCGGCCTCAACAAGGACGACGCCCGCGCCAAGTGGGGCGAGGAGCAGGTGCTGGTCTGGCGGCGGTCCTACGATGTGCCGCCTCCGGGTGGTGAAAGCCTGAAGGACACGCTGGCGCGCACGCTGCCCTACTACGTGCAGGAAATTCTCCCCTGTGTACTGCGCGGCCAGCGCACGCTGGTGGCGGCGCATGGCAATTCGCTGCGCGCGCTGATCATGGTGCTGGAAAAGCTGACGCCGGAGCAGATTCTCAAGCGCGAACTCGGCACCGGCGCGCCGGTGGTTTACCGGCTCAATGCCGATGCGACGGTGGCCTCGGTCGTCGATTTGGCCTGACAGGCTCAAACCATATTCGATGTCGTCCCCGCGAAAGCGGGGACGACGAAGCATATTTACTGCCCCGCCGCCTGTCCGCTTTCCCAGCCGAGCATCGCGCGCTTGCGCGTGATGCCCCAGTGATAGCCGGTGAGTGCGCCGCTCTTGCCGATCACACGATGGCACGGCACCACGAACGAGATCGGATTCCTGCCGACCGCAGCGCCGACTGCGCGCGACGCCTTCGGCGACGAGATTTTGCACGCGACATCCGAATAGGTGGTGGCGCGGCCCATCGGAATCTTCAGCAGCGTCTCCCACACCCGCACCTCGAAGTCGGTGCCGATCAACACCACGCGCAGCGGCTGGTCTTCTCGCCACTGCGATGAATCGAAAATGCGTTTCGCGAACGGCGCAGTCTCGGCGAAGGATTCGATATAGGTCGCCAGCGGCCAGCGGCGCTGCATGTCGGTCAGCGCCGCCATCTCCTCGCCTTCGTCGGCGAACGCAAGGCCCGCAAGGCCGCGCTCACTCGCGATCACCACGGCCATTCCGAACTGCGAGGGGTGAAAGCCGTAGCGCAGCGTCATGCCCGCGCCGCCCTTTTTCCATTCGCCCGGCGACATGGCTTCGTGGGTCACGAACAGATCATGCAACCGCCCCGGCCCGGAGAGGCCGGAGTCATAGGCCGCGTCGAGCACGCTTGCGGAGTCGCGCAAGAGCCGTTTGGCATGATCAAGCGTGAGCGCCTGCATGAAATCTTTCGGCGTCAGCCCTGCCCAGCGCCGGAACAGATGATGCAGTTCGTCGGGCGTGAGATGCGCGGCATCCGCCATCGCCTCGATGGTCGGCTGATTGCGCCACTGCTCCGAAATGAATCCGATGGCGCGGCGAACGGAATCATAGTCGCGCAACGCTGCGCCCTGCTTGGATGGCTTTGCCAATTGCAGATCGGTCAGCATGGATTTCATCGCGGTGGTCATCATGGCGGCGCTCGTTCTAGCGGTGTCCATCATGATCTAGTGTCCTGAATCCGAAGTTCGCCTCATTCCGCAGCACGCTCCATAGCGAACTTCGGATTCAAAAGGACACTAGAAACCATGATTCCAGTGTGGTTCTGGTTCGCAAGTCCGCAAATGGACGTGCTGAGAAAATATTGCGGACTTGCGAACCACCACACTGGATGTAGGCCGCATGTCTCTCCGCAACCACCCGATTCCTGTTTTCGATTCTCGCTAGGTTAAGGTGATGGGATTGAGCGTCGGCCCGCGCTTCGCGGCGTGCAACGCCTCTTGTAAGGCTTTGGCAAAGCTTGCTTTTTCCTCTGGACCGAGAAAGCCGCCGACCGAAAGCCGCCGTCCTCTTGAGACCAGATAAAGCTTTTCGATGCCGAACTCGTCGTCTTCTTTCCGCTCAAGCTGAACCCAGAGTGGATTGAGCGCCCATTCGACCAAATGGCCGCGGTGGCTGACGCGCCGGACGCGGATTTCGTACGGCGTGACGAGGATGTCTTCGGTGGCGGCTGCGCTGCGGAAATTCGCGCGGAACGCCCAAAAGATGATCAGGACGTCGAGCCCGAAAAATCCGAACACCGGCCAGGCGCCCATCATCAGGAACGCCACGCCCGCCGCGAAGCTGACGACGGTGACAAATCCCATCAGCGCCAGAAAACCGCCGCGGCTGAGCGAGCGGTGCGGCGTGATGCGCGCGCTGAACAGCGGGGCGTCGGGGTCGTGACGGCGATTAAAATCGTTGCGGTCGTCCATGATGGTTCACTATACCAAAATCATGGCCAAAAAGACGATCACTTCTCATTCAAAGCCAAAGCCAAAATCGCGTGCCGTTAAGAAGGCGTCGAAGACAGCCGGGGCGGTCAAGCTGGGGTCGGCAAGCAGCTCAAAACCGAACAAGGCGAAAGCGTTCAAGCCCTGGACGCATGCCGAAGTGGTCGAAGCCTTCAGCCGCTTCCGCAAGGCCAATCCCGAGCCGAAAGGCGAACTCGAACATCTCAACCCGTATACGCTGCTGGTGGCGGTGGCGCTGTCGGCGCAGGCGACCGACGTCGGCGTCAACAAGGCGACGCGCCATCTGTTCCCTGTCGCGGACACGCCGGAAAAGATGGTGGCGCTCGGCGAGGAAAAAGTTCGCGACTACATCAAGACCATCGGCCTCTACCGCAACAAGGCGAAGAACGTCATTGCGCTGTCGGAGCAGTTGATCGCGCTGCACGGCAGCCAGGTGCCACGCTCGCGCGAGGCGCTGGAGGCGTTACCGGGTGTCGGCCGCAAGACTGCGAACGTCGTGCTCAACATCGCATTCGGTGAGTCGACCATCGCGGTCGACACCCATCTGTTTCGTGTCGGCAATCGCACAGGTCTGGCGCCGGGAAAAACGCCGTTAGAGGTCGAGCTGGGTCTGGAAAAAATCATCCCCGCTGAGTTCAAGCGCCATGCCCATCACTGGCTGATCCTGCACGGGCGCTATACCTGCGTCGCGCGCAAGCCGCGCTGCGAGGTCTGCCTCATCAATGATCTCTGCCGCTGGCCGGAAAAGACGGTGTAGCGCGCAATTCTATCGTTCGTCATGCCCGGACTTGTTCCGGGCATCCACGTCTTTCTTCAGCGGTTAAAACAAAACGTGGATGGCCGGGACGAGCCCGGCCATGACGCGGATAGATCAGAAATGGCGGGCAGAATTAGGCCGTCGGCACGCTCGTCCGTCGCGCCGGCTCGATCAGCTCGGGCCGCGGACCTGACAGCCGCTTGTGCATGTGAACCATGAAGGCCATGCCGAACAGCGGCGTCGCGAGGTTCACGATCGGGATCGACACGAAGGCGGCGATAAATAACCCCGCTGTAAAAACAGTGGCGCCGTTCTGCTTGCGCAGCGTCTTGGCTTCTTCCGGCGTGCGGAAGCGCATGGCGGCGAGTTCGAAATACTCGCGGCCGAGCAGCCATGCCGTTGCGATGAAGAACACGATGAAGCCTGCGCCCGCGATGAACACGAATGGCAGCGCGATCAGGTAGACCAGGATCGTGAGCAGCGCCGTCTTCGAGCCCTCGACGATGGCGCGGCCGACCGGCAGCGCGACGCCTGGGCGCTCGGCGGGATAATGCTCGCGTTCGACGACATCGGCGACGTCGTCAACGAACACACTTGCGACGAGAGATGTAATGGCGGGCATCAAAAACACCGCGCCGACCACGACGCCGAGACCGGCGGCGATGGAGATGAACCACGAGAGGATGTTGATGAAGGTGTGATAGTCGGACCCCACCATGCCTTCCGTCCAGAGCGCACCCGCTCCGGCGAGCCAGCTCAAGAGCCGTTGCAGCGCGACCGCCGCGACGACGATCAACACCAGCGCAAGGCCGACCGACTTCCACAGAATGGAGCGCATCGGTGGCGACAGGATCTGGGACAACGCCTTGAATACGGCGTCAAGCATGGGCCTTCCTCCAAAAAACTCATCGAGAGTTAAATATGGGGAAGGTCTCCGGCAAGTGGCGGGCGAATATAAGGCGAAGACGTTACGCCGCTAGCTCGCGGCCCTGCTTGCCATCTGCCGGCGCTTCCGCAGGCGTTTCACCAGTTGGCGCCAGCGTTGCTTCTGGCGCTGCGAAGATTCCTGGAAAGGGATCAGTTTCGTCCGCCACCTCCGGGGACGGCTTGGTCGTGTCGGCCCAGTGCAGCGCCGTGTAATCGAAACCGCGGGCGATGGTCGGCTTGACGATCTCGAAATAGGGAGAGATGTCGAAGTCGCGCGGCATGTAGAGCGATGAATCGCGGATGTGCAGAATTTCCCGACGGGCCTGGCGGCTCGCGGCCTGTGTGATCTTCGGCAGGATCGGATAGCGCACCACGCCGAACGCCTGCGCGATCAGAGCCGAGCAGATGATCTTGGTTGGATCGCCTGATCCCAATGAAATCATCCGTCGCCGCCAGCGCTGCGGAATCGGCAACGGAATGAGGAAGCGCATCAGGTCGAGAATATTTTTGGTGTCGTAGCCGAAGCCGATGCGGTTGATCGCGTAGCGGCACACCGTGGTGCGGTCCTCATGGGACAGTCCGACGGGGCGGCAGAGGCGGGTGTGATAGGGATAATATTTCGAGAGCGGTACGGTGGTGACGCCTTCGCCGATATTCGCTTCGATCAGGACATGCGGCTCGCCATCGGGCTCCGTCGCGCCATCGATCGGGCCGACATAGAGCGCGGCATGAGACCACGTCGATTGCGTGAGGTACTTGATGATGCCGGAGATGCGGTTGTTGCCTTCGACCAGCAGCACGTCGCCGGGCTCGATCAGGCCGCGCAGCCGCTCCGGATCGCTTGGCGTAAAGGGTTCATAGCCCGGCACCTCTTTCTGGAGGTAGCCGGCGATGACCTTGCCGACGGTATCGAGCATAACGCCCATTGAGGGTCTCCCCGAGCGGCATGTTCCGGCCGCTTTCTTGTTGGCTTATTGTTGTCGAAAGCAATTTCAATTTAGTTCATGCGTCAAGCCTGCCGCTCATCAAACATTCACCATGACCGTTGCCGCGAGGCACTGAATGGGCCAAGTTCTGGTGTCCCGAATCTGAAGTTCGCTGAATCGCGCGGCATGTCCGGAGCGAACTTCAGATTCGAAGGACACCAGCAAATATATGATTCCAGTGTGGTTTCGGTTCGCAAGTCCGCATAATACGCTGCAGGAAACTTGGTGCGGACTTGCGA